>NZ_BKAG01000051.1 GCF_007992435.1 Prosthecobacter gellanilyticus
AGCTTCATTCGGAGAAGGCGGTGGCGGTTTCAGCGTGGACTCGCTAGGGTGCGTGGCTCGTGCGATTTCCCTTCCATCCATGGTTTGCTGCTGCCCTGCTGCTTTGGGGGCGGGCGGCCTGTGCTGATGGGCTGGCCTGGGTGCCGGAGATCCAGGCGCTGGAGGCGGAGCGCGCTTCTTTGCAGCAAGGTCTGGCGGATCTTCCTGCAACGCCACCTGTGCAGCTCACGCAGCGGCTGGGCTGGCATACGGAATACGCCACCTCTGAGTCCAAGGCGGAGTGGGTGGAACTGAATCTCGGCCAGGCGCAGGCGCTGGATGCGGTGGTACTCATTGCGCCGCCCCCGAATGGCAGTTCGGTCGGCGAAGGGTATGGATTTCCGCGAAGGTTTTTTGTCGAGCTGCTGAGCGAGGGCGAGGACAACCAGCGCACGATCATCGCGGATCATACGAGCGAGGATTATCCGAATCCTGGTCTGCTGCCGGTGGTGATTCCTGCGGGCGGCAGGCAGGTGCAAAAGGTGCGCGTCACAGCCACGCGCCTCGCTGGTGATAAGGGACGTTTTTTCTTCGCACTCGGCGAGATCATGCTGCTGCAGGGCAAGGAGAACCTCGCGGCAAAGATCGAGGTCATGGGACCTCCGGCGGTGCGCGCAAGCAGCAGCCAGGGCACGCGACCGGACTGGGGCCGCATCAATCTCGTGGATGGTCACACGGTGCTCGGACCTCCCCTGGGCACGCGCAGCAGCTCGACACTCGGCTTTCGCAGCAAGCCGGTGAGTGAGCGGAAGATGACCTATCTGCCGTGGGTGGAGATTGATCTCGGGAATCCGGCAACCCTTGATGAAATCAGGCTCTTCCCATCGCACCCGCCGCAGTTCGCACACAGCCAGGGCTATGGCTTTCCGGTGCATTATCAGATCGAGCTGCGTGAGGAGGACAATGATCCGCCGCGTGTGCTCTCACCGCCGCAGTCGGGTAGTTACGATGCGGTGCCTGGAGACAATGTGGTGACCATTCCAGCGGGTGGACGTCAGGCGCGTTTTGTGCGGCTCAATGTGCTGGACCCGCATGTCAGCAATGGCAGCGTGGTGCTGGCGATGGCGGAGATGCAGGTCTGGTCAGGAGACAAGAACATCGCGCCAGGGAGCTTTGTGGGTTCCTCGGACACCACCGAGGCGGAGGGCTGGTCGCGCGCGGCCTTGGTGGATGGCTTTGCGAGTGGTGCAGACATCGTCGACTGGCCGGAGTGGCTGGCGGGTTTGTCGAAGCGAAGAGAGATACAGCATCAGCTCGTGCTCATCGAGGGGAGACGAGTTGAGATCACGCAACGCATGCAGCGGCTTGGCTTTGGAGTGCTCATTGTTGTTGCACTTGTGGTTATGATTGGCGTGTGGCTTTGGCTGCATCGTCAGCGTCGTGAACGGCGTGCAGAGATGGAGCGGCTGCGCCAGCGCATCGCCCAGGATTTGCATGATGAGATAGGCAGCAGTTTGGGAAGCATCGCGCTTATCGCGCAGGACATTCTGGCGGTGGGTGGTCAGAGCGGGCAGAGCCGTGACGACTTGGTGGAGATCAAGGACATCGCGGATGAAACCGTGGCCGCCATGCGTGATATCACCCGTCTCATGCAGAGCGAACGTTATGGCGCGGATGATCTGCCGACTCTTCTGCGTGACACCGCCGACCGCATGCTGCGCGGCATCTCGCACACGCTGGATCTGGATGAGCATGTGCAGACCAAGCGCCTCTCCGTGGACCGGCAGCGTGACCTCATCCTCATGTTTAAAGAAGTGCTGCATAACATCACCCGTCATGCCGCTGCCACCGAGGTGAAGATCAAGCTTGCGCAGGTTCAGGATGCGGTCGTGCTCACGATCCATGACAATGGTCGTGGCTTTGACACCACGGTCATCACGTCAGGTATGGGCCTCATGAATCTTCGTCGCCGTGCGGAGAAGCACCAAGGGTCTGCTGAGATCATTTCTTCGCCGCAAGGCACCACGCTAACACTTACTTTGCCACTGCATGCCTGAATCCATCCAAGTCTGGCTCATTGAAGATCACAAAACGTATGGCGAGCGACTGGCGCGTGCGCTGAATCGTGTGGAAGGGATTGCTTGTGGGAAGCGCTTCACAGCTTGTGAGGATGCGTTTGCGGCACTCACATCTGAGGTGGCGCCGCAGGTGCTGCTGCTGGATGTGGGGTTGCCTGGGATGAATGGGATTGATGCCATCGCGAGACTTCGTCAACTGGCGCCGAAGATGGCGATCGTGATCCTGACGGTGTTTGAGGAGGATGATAAAATCTTCCGCGCCATCTGCGCAGGAGCAGCGGGATATCTTTTGAAGACCTCGAGTCCGGAAGACATTGCCGGAGCTATTCGCAGCGCGGCGGCAGGAGGATCGCCAATCAACCCGACGATTGCGCGGCGCGTGCTGGAGATGTTTTCCAAGGCGAACACGGCAGCGCCGCAGAAGGACTATGGATTGACACCGCGTGAGCTGGAGATCCTTCACCTTCTGGTGGCCGGAAAGACCATCAAGGAAGCGGCGGCAGATCTTGGCATCGGCTACTACACGGCGGATGAATACATCCGCGGGGTGTATGAGAAACTGCAGGTGCGCAGTCGTGGCAGCGCCATCGCGAAGGCGGTGAAGGAAGGCCTGGTGTGAGCCGAGGTCACGCTGTCTTCCTCAGCACGCGCAGCCTTTCACGGCCCATGCGGCCGTCAAAGGCGGTGGTGGGGATGTAATCCTCCACAGGCTGCCAGCGTGGGGCGCCAAACAAATGATCCAACTCAGGCACGGAGATGCCGAAGGGAGGTCCGGACTCGCCGGGCTCCATGTCAGGCTCCATGTACCACACTCCCACCAGCAGGCCGCCGGGCTTTAAAAGCGTATGGACGGCCTGTTCATACTTCCCGCGCCATTCCGGTGGTAGGGCGCAGAGGCAGGTGTGCTCAAAGACATAGTCAAAAGAGCCTTTCCAATCCGCAGGTGTGGCAAAGAGGTCCCCGAGCACGAAGCGATCGGCGATGGCCGGATGGGTCTCCCTGGCCCGAGCCACGGCTGTTTCGGAGATGTCGAGGCCCAGGGCATCCACCTCATGCTTCACCAGCATGAGCAGGTCATGTCCCAGTCCGCAGCCCGGGACGAGAGCGTTGCCAGACGGTTTGTTATGCGTCACCCATTGTTTCATGGGGGGCGATGGCAGGCCTTTGTTCCAGGGTGTCTCACCCTCGACGTAGAGTTGGTCCCAGTCAGTCATGTCAGTTACCTGCATCTACGGCTGGCACGCCTTCCGGGACGTAGGAAGGGAAGCCTGCATGCCACCGCAGATACCTCATGGCTCCCGCAATCTCTTCCGCGGTGAGCTTGCTGAGGCCGAAGTGATGTCCTTTGAAGGCACCGACCTTGCCGTTTCGTCCCTCGATCAGATTGAGGATGGTCTGCTCCATGTCATCCGGCGCGATGACCTCCGCGCCAGCAGCATTCGCGCCCATGGTGAGAGAGGTGATCTCCTGGGCATTGCGCTGGTCACGCACGCGCAGGACCACGTCCCGGTGATAGCGACCGTAGAAGGAGATCACCACCGCGGACAGGGCACCGATGATGGCGACGACGATGAGCATCTCGACCACACTGAAGGCGGCGCGGCATCGGGCGAAGGGTGAACGCTGGAGGTGCTTTTTCAAGAGAGAGAGCCGGAACGCTCCTGCCAGACTGGAATTGTTCAAGTACTTGTTACCGGGCGAGGCATCTCTCATTGGCGTTGTGCCGGTTTCGCGAAGCCGCTAGGATCAGCGCGTGAACATCCACCATCTGGAACTGTTTTATTATGTGGCGAAGCACCAGGGCGTGAGCGCTGCCGCGCGCCACATTCCGTATGGCATCCAGCAGCCTGCCATCAGCGCGCAGATCATCCAGCTGGAGGACAGCGTGGGGGTGACCTTGTTTCAGCGCAGGCCGTTTGAACTGACGGACCATGGCAGGGAGCTCTTTGCCTTCATCGAGCCCTTTTTTTCCGGCCTGCCGAAGATGGCGGAGAGGCTGCGCGGTGGCAATGAAGTGCACCTTCGCGTGGGCGCGCCTGCCGCCATCCAATACTGCTACCTGCCCAGGCTTCTGAAGGCACTGAAGCAGAGGTTCGCGAGGCTGGAGTTCTCCCTGTTCACGGGCTGGCAGGGTGAGTTTGAGGCTCGCTTATTATCCGGTGAACTGGACCTGGTGGTGACGAGCATGTTTGGCAAGCCCTCGGCAGGCATGCGTCATCGCGATTTGCTGTCCCTGCCCATGGCGCTGCTGGTGCGTGAGAAAAGCCGCATCAAAAGCGCGGATGATTTTTGGAAGCAGGACCGCATCGAGGAGCCTCTCATCTGCGTGGAGGAGGGAGATGCGCTGTGCCGGACGTTTCAGCATGAGCTGCAGAGGCGGAAGATCGAGTGGTATCCGGCGCTGGAGCTCGCGGCTTTGGATCTAGTGGCCGAGTATGTGGCGCAGGGGTTTGGGGTTGGGCTGATTGTCGATCAACCGGACACTTCACCTCCGAAGGGCACGCGGCGTCTGAGGCTGACGGACTTTCCGCCGCTCACCTATGTGGCCATGTGGCAGGGGAAGCCGACCCCTTTGATTGAGACCTTCCTCGAAGGTGCATCACATATGGCAGACGAGCTCGGGCGGTTGCATTCAGGCCGCGCGCCGTGATGTCGATGAGTCACGTGCAGCAAGGGCAGAGCTGCACCCAGTGACCGGGCGAGACTTCCTTGAGCGAGAGATCCATGCCGACGCTTTGCTCCCAGTTCGGATGCTTCATGCGGTGGCCGAAGGCACAGCCGGGCGGTGGATTGATGGGAGATGGCACGTCTCCCTGCAACAGTTTGCGTGAGCGGCGCAGCGAGGGATCCGGGACCGGAATGGCATCCAGCAAAGCCTTTGTGTAGGCATGGCGCGGGCTGTGATAAAGCATCTCAGCCGGAGCCAGCTCCATGATCTTGCCGAGGTACATCACGGCCACGCGATCACTCATGTGCTTCACCACGCTGAGACCATGGGCGATGAAGAGATAGCTCAGGCCCATGTCACGCTGGAGATCGAGCAGGAGATTCAGCACCTGGCTCTGCACGGACACATCCAGCGCGGACACAGGTTCGTCACAGACGATGAGCTTCGGCTTCAAGGCGATGGCGCGGGCAATGCCGATGCGCTGACGCTGCCCGCCGCTGAACTCAAAAGGGAATTTTTCTGCGGCACTATTGGCTAGGCCGACTTTGTCCAGCAGGTCCAGCACCCACTTCCGGCGCTCTTCCTTGGTGCCGATCTTTTGCACGATGAAGGGCTCTTCCAGGATGTCCCGCACCGTGTGGCGAGGATTCAGCGATTCCGCCGGATCCTGGAAGATCATCTGCATGTTCCGCCGCATGGGGCGCAGCTCGCCCATGCTCTTATGAGTGATGTCCTGGCCGTCAAAGGTGATCTGGCCGGAGGTTGGTTTGAGCAGTCGCGCGATGGCCTTGCCCAGCGTCGTCTTGCCACAGCCGGATTCACCCACGAGGCCGAGTGTCTCGCCCTTGCCGAGTTCGAAAGACACACCATCCACCGCTTTGCAGGAGGCTACAGCGCGCCTGAGCACACCGCCGCGGACGGGGAAGTGCTGCTGGAGGTTTTGGACGGTGAGGAGGGACATGGAGGCAGCAATCAAGCGCGTGCAGTCACGCTAGGCGTCTGTTCATACTGAACCCAGGTCACAAGATCCGTGGGGGCAAGCTTTAGGCCACCCTTATCGAGGTGCCAGGACAAGGATTTGGCACGTGGAAACCTGGTTTCGTTCTCGAAGTGCAAATCCAAGGCTTCTCGTGCATTCGTGAGTGTTTTCTCAACGGTCCTGCCTGTTGTGACGCAGCCCGAGACATCCGGAAAATAGCCGGAGAGGTTCCGGGTGCCTTTCTCAATGATGAAGAGATATTTCATGACTTGATGATAGCAGAAGCGGGCTTCATTTCCAACCTGCTTGTTTGCGGATGCTGTTCCACGTTCCAGGGGAAATTTCGTCCGATGGATGCCCGGGGAGTGTCACTTTACCCGGTTTCAGAGCATGAACGAACTGACGGTGACTGCCCTTGGTGGCTTTGAGAGTCCACCCTTCCTCGTGAAGGCGTTGCAGTACTTGTCGGACCTTCATGAGACGCAGACCGGGCAGTTCTCCACCAAGTGGTTAGGAGCGATTTCAACGAACGCAGGCCGGGTGCCGAGCTCCTGCAAAGTATGTTCGCGGCCGGAGCGCTCGGCGAAGCGGCAGCCGGGTTTGAAGTCGGCGATGGAGGGGACGTTGCCGGGGATGGCTTTCAGCTTGGTCTTTGGCGTGCTGTCGAGCTTCGGGATGGAGTCCAGCAGGCCGCGTGTGTAGGCGTGACGCGGGTTGGCAAAGAGATCGTAGACGCTGGCACGCTCGACGATGCGGCCGGCATACATGACAGCGACTTCATCACACACTTCAGCGATGACACCGAGGTCATGGGTGATGAGGATCACGCTCATGCCGAGGTCACTTTGCAGGTCCTTGATCAGGTCCAGGATCTGCGCCTGCACGGTCACATCGAGAGCGGTGGTGGGTTCATCGGCGATGAGCAGCTTGGGTGTGTTGATCAGCGCCATGGCGATCATCACGCGCTGCCTCATGCCGCCGCTGAGCTGGTGCGGGTATTCATTCAGGCGCTGCTCGGCCGCCGGGATGCGCACCTTTTTCATCATCTCCAGGCAGCGTGCGCGCACGGTATCCAGGTTTGCATCCTCATGCAACAGAATGGCTTCGGCGAGCTGCTTGCCCACGGTCTGCACGGGATTCAGCGCCGTCATCGGCTCCTGGAAGATCATGGAGATGTCATTGCCACGCAGATTGCGCATGTCCTCATGCGGCAGGGTGACGAGGTCCTTCCCTTCAAACTCGATCCGGCCGCCGAGGATTTTCCCATGCGGCTGGGGGAGGAGTCGTGTGATGGAGAACGCGGTGACACTTTTGCCGCAGCCAGATTCGCCGACGATGCCGAGCGTCTTGCCACGCGGCACATCGAAAGACACGCCATCGACCGCCGTCATTCGGCCTGCGTCGGTGTCGAAGGCCGTCACCAGATCATGGACTTGGAGGATGGGGGCCGTGCTGCTCATCATTTCATGCGATACTGGTCAAACACGCGGGACATCTCACCGAAGCTCTTGCCTTCGCGCATGGCATCCATGGTCTCTTTGCGGATGTCTTCATCGATCCACCAGGTGAAGGAGTCCAGACCCTCGCGGGTCTGTTTCAAATTGCCATCCTTTGGCCAGCGCAGCCAGCGCCAGTGGAAGTAGCGGTAGAGCGGTGTCTCCCAGGTGGTGATCTGGCAGCGGCTGTTGTGCGCGATCTCCTCGATCTGCCAGCACAGGCGCTGCATCTCATCTTCATTTGGGGCCTTGCGCTGCAGGTCGATCAGCTTGTCCAGCTCCGGGTTGTCCGTCATGGTGAAGTTGGTGGTGTTGGCCTTCTTCACCTTCTTGCCGTCCTTCATCTCGTAAGCGTTGCTGGAGTGGAAGAACTGCCACATCTCCGGGAAGGGCGGCGTGGCGCCGAAACCGGCCATGATGATCTCATGCTCCTTCTCCTCACCTTTCTTGAAGAGCTGGGTGAAGTCGATGGACTCAATCTTGAGATCCAGGCCGGCCTTGCGCGCGCCTTCCTTCCAGATCAGGGCCGCCTGCGTGTAGGCGGGGTAGGTGCCGATCGTGAGAGTGAAGGAGAGCGGCTTGCCCTCGGCATTCACAAGGATGCCATCAGCATTGCGCTTGGTGAAGCCTGCCTTGGCAAAGTGCTCCTGCGCTTTCACGGGATCATAGGGCAGCGCGCGCAGATTCGGATTCATGAAGCGGCCGAAGCCTGACCAGCTGTTCTGCATGCGCACGGGGTCACTACGCAGCACCAGCGCGATGACCTTCTCGATATCCATGGCGTAGTGCAGGCCGGTGCGGACATCTAGATTGTCCAGGAAGGGCTTGCTCTGGTTGATATAGAGGCAGCGCGGGATCTGCGGGAAGTCATTGTAAAAGGTGTAGCGCTCCACGTAACCGTTCAGCAGTTCGGGGATGTCTCCTTTGTCATACCAGTAGTTAGGTGGCAGCATCTGCGCGGCGGAGCTGAAGAGGTCAATCTTGCCCTGGCGGAAGAGCTCAAACGCGGTGTCGAGATTCGGCACCATCTGATAGATGAAGCGGTCGGCGTTGTAGCGGTAGCGATAATACTTTTTGTCCTTGGCCCACCAGTTCTTCACGCGGGTCAGCGTGACGCTGCGGCCATACTTCACATCCTCAGGCAGGATGTCATAAGCGCCGGTGGTTGGCATCTTGCGCCACTGGTAGCGGGCGGGGAAGTCATCGCCAAACTCGCGGAAGAAATGGCGTGGCATGGGACCGCCGAGACCATCCTGCGGGGCACCGGTGAGCAGCACAGGATCTGCCGCCGTCTCCACCAGCGAGATCGACAAGGTGCGGTCATCGTATTTGGCAATGGAGGCGTAGTGCTCATGCGCATAGGCATACGAGTAGGGGTCCTTGGTGTACTTCGAGCGCGCGATGTACAGCGTCATGAAGAAGTCCTCGACCGTGATCTTCACGCCATCCGAATAGGTGGCGGATGGATCCAGCTTGAAATAGACGGTCTTGCGGTCATCACCGATGGCCCAGGCTTCCGCGATGCAGGGCATCCATTTGCCCACATTGCGATGGAGCTGGACGAGGGACATCTCGATGTTGTCCCAATGCTCGCTGCGGAAGGTGTTGCCGCCATCCGGACCCATGAAGCGCAGGGTGGGCGGGAAGTTCGGCATGTCGTAGTGGAAGGTGCCGCCCTTCTTCGCTGCTGGATCGCCGAGCTCCGGATAGTCCGCGCCTGTTTCCCACTTTAGGTTAGGCGGAAGGTCGGCGGGAGTCTTGAACTGGTAGACCTCGGGATGCGCTTTCCATTCGGCCTCCACTTCCGCCGTGTTGTCATAGGGCGGGAAGCGCTCGTCATCGTCACGGGAGCAGGACGGCAAGCCAAGAGCCAAGAGCAGAGAGCAAAGAGCCCAAGCCCACAAAGCGATGCGCTTCATGCTGCGTCGTTCCTCGCACTTCACTGGTGGTTCTACGATCATTGGTAGGTGGTGAATTTTTTCGGGTCGAAGGCTTCGCGCACGGCCTCACCCACGAAGGTGACGAGCACGAGGACCAAGCCCATGGCCACGAAGGCGCTGGTGACGATCCAGGGGTAGTTGAAGTTATCCACGCCCTCATGGAGGAGGCGGCCCCAGCTCGGCAGGTCTGGCGGCAGGCCGAAGCCGAGGAAGTCCAGAGCGGCGAGCGCAGTGATGACATCCGCGACGACAAAGGGTGCGAGTGTCACAAGAATGGCGATCACGTTGGGCAGCACATGATGAAAAATGATGCGCTGGGTTCCCATGCCAAGGAGTCGTGCGGCGGCCACATAGTCCCGTTCCTTTTCTTTGAAGGTGGCGGTGCGTAGATAGGTCGTGGTTTCCATCCACTTGAACGCTGCAAGGAGAACGACAAGCAATGGCAAAGTGGGACCCACGAGTGAGCCGATGATCATCACGACAAAAAGAAAGGGCAGCACTTGCCAGATCTCGATCAATCGCTGCCCGAGCATGTCTACCCAGCCGCCAAAGTAGCCCAGCGTGCCGCCGATCATCACACCTGCGGTGAACACGAACGTCACGAAGAGAACTGATGCGATCAACGATTGCTGCAAGCCACCAAACAAATTGGCCAGCACATCAGTTCCGGTCGTGTTCGTGCCGAGGAAATGCTTCTGCGCGATCGAGGGGGCCGCAGGCGGATACACAAGGCGCTGCCAGACATCACTGGCCTGGCCTTCAAAGGCGGCGGCCTTGCCTTCAATGAAGTCGCTGTACTTGGTGCGGTTGCCCTGGGCATACATGCCCTGTTCGATGGTCTGGCCTTTGTCATCGTAGCCGCGGAAATCACCATGCTTCACACCGCCGCGGAACTGGAACTCCTGACGCTTCAGCGTCGGGTTCGTGGCAAAGACCGTGTAGGCGGCGCCATTGTAAGGCTGGCCATGGCGCAGCAGTTTGCCGTTTTTCATCTCCAGCGTTTCGATCGTTTCTGGAGTATCGAGCGAGGAATCATAGGGCACGGGCGGCATGACCACCCAGTTGCCCTTGGCTTCCTTTTCAAAGCTCTTCTTCATCTCGCGGTAGTCCGCCTCTCCATCTCCGGAGAGCCCATAGGTGCTGGCAGGAATGACACCATGCACAAAAGGGAAGCTGAGCTTGCCCTCGTAACTCACGATCAAGGCGCGCTTGCCGACGAGCAGGCTGTCCAGCGAGGCGATGCCGGTGAGGGACAGAAGGATGAGAAAGGAGGCATAACCGCGGCGGATGCGGGTGAAGCGCTGCAGCTTCTTCAAGGTCAGCGGGGAGATGTTCCACTCCTTTTTGCCGCGCAGGACCAGCCACGCTCCAAGGGTCAGTAAAAGAGTGGCAAGGGCATAACCAACAATGCTGCCAGCCAGGAACGGGATCTTGATCACCGGCACGTGCAGCCCGGCCAGCCGCTGCACCAGGGAGAGCAGCGAGAAGACAATGAGAAGGATGCCTGTGGTGCGTGGAGACATGGGTCAATGGAAGCGCACGCGTGGGTCCGTGAGCGCGACGAGGTAGTCAGAGAGGATGTTACCCAACATGATGAGGATCACGTCCAGCGTGAGGATGCCCATCACCAGCGGGTAGTCGCGGTCGGTGATGCTCTGGATGGTGAGCAGGCCGAAGCCGTCGATGTTGAAGATGCGCTCGATCAGGAGCGAGCCTGCGACAAACACGGTGGTGATGCTGCCGAGCGTGGTGACGATGGGGATCAGCGAGTTCCGCAGTGCATGACCGAGCACCGCGTGCTTGTAACTGGCGCCTTTGGCGATGGCCGTGCGCACGTAGTCGGCAGCGAGGTTGTCCATCAGGTTGTTCTTCATGAGCATGGTCAGGAAGGCAAAGCTGGTGATCATGTAGCAGGCGAGCGGCAGGATGGCGTGATGGATGATGTCCCAGATCTTTCCGCCAAGGGTGAGGGAGGCAAAGTTCTCACTGGTGAAGCCTTCCGTGGGGAACCAGCCCATGCGCGCCGCGAGATACACCACGACCAGACTGCCGAGCAAGAACCCGGGGATGGAGTAACCGATGAAGATGAGGATGGAGGTGACGTTATCGATCACCGTGCGGTGCTTGATGGCCTTCAGGATGCCCAGAGGGATACAGACGATGTAGGCGATGCAGAAGGTGAGCAGGCCGTAGAAGAGGGACACGGGCATCTTGGAGATCATCATGTCCAGGACATCCATGTTGTAGTTCGTGGAGAGGCCGAAGTTCCCCTGCAGCAGGCCGCTGAAGGTGGGATGAAACACCGCCACGCGCTGCTTCTCAGGCTCGGGATGTGTTTTGTAATGGGCCACCACATCCGCATCCGGCCCATTCAGGGTGCCATCGCGCTTCATGGTGGCCTGGGTGACCTTGTAGGCATTCGTGGCGGTCCACTGGTCACGCGGAAGCAGCATCTTCAGGGTCACGGGCATCTCGTCTTTGCCCTCTTCAAACTTGATCCATTGCTTGGACTCCTCTCGCGGCCAGACGCCGAGCCAGGCCGCGTAGGCAGGCAGGAAAGGTTTGTCGAAGCCGTAGTAAGCAGCCATCTCCTCTTTCTGCTCGTCGGTCATGGATGCTCCAGCATTCTTAGAGCCGCCGCCGCGCTCACTGGCCAGGGCGGACTGCATGGCCCTCTCCATGGGACCGCCGGGGACGATGCGGGTGATACCAAAAACAACCAACGTCGCCCCGAGCAAGGTCGGAAGGATGAGAAGGAAACGTCGGAGGAAATAGTCGCGCATGAGGCGGTAGCAGACAGATAGCTTCAGACATACGCATGCGGGGCACAAGGATTTGTGTCTATTTTTGCGGACTCAGGTGGTTGCCGTTTAGTCTTTTCTTAATGCGTGACTTTCCCTGCGTGCCTTCCCAATCTTCGAACAGTTCACACGTTGTGGATTCCAAGGTCCCTTGTCATGAACTCCGCCACATCTCTCCCGCGTGTCATGGTTTTGATCCTGGCCTTTGGTGCCGGGGCAGGGGTGACCTATCTGATGACGAAGCCGCCGGAGGTGAGTGTAGAAAAGCCCAAGGCTGAAAAACCGCCACAGGACCGGGTGGCGAAGGTCGAAAAAGCGGGGTCGCTGTCGTCCTCCGGGAAAGCTGTGGATCCGAGGTCGCCTGGAGTGGCGGCCAGGGACCTCCTTAACAACGGGGTGCCGAACCGTCATCGCTTCGAGCGGGAGGGCTGGGATCTGGCGGGTATGGGTGCCGAGGCAGCGATGAGCCGGATGGAGCAGTTGAATGGATATACCGATCTCCAGAATCGAACGGCCTTCATCCGGGGCATGTTTGAGCAACTGGCACTCAGCCAGAAGCCTGCGGATTCGCTGGCGCTGCTCAAACGCATTCCGGGAGTACTGGATCGTGAGGCGGCGATGGGGGCGCTTTTGCGAAGCTGGCGGCATAGTCCTGAGGTTTTGACGGTGAGCAGCGAGCTCGGCATCGCCGGAGCGCTCGGACTGCACCTGCTGAAGAGCAGGAGCAAGGACGTCAGTCCTCAAGAGGTAGCTGCTTTCGCACGGGAGTTTATAAAGGGAAGCATACGTGGGTCCCTGCTGGCGGAGGTCGCGGCGACTCTGGTGAAGACTGATCCGGCGGCGGCTTTTGCGCTCGGCAATGAGCTGACGGGCCAGCAGCAGATGGCCTTCATGCACCGGTTTGCCGATGGCTGGGCCGCTGAGGATCCGGAAGCGGCCATGAAATGGGCTGCCACGGTCCCGGATCTGGTCACGCGCGCGGAGCTCCAGGCCAGCATCATCGAGAGCCAGGCGGAAAGGGATGCCGTGGGCGCGGCCCGGCATGCCCAGCAACTGCCAGCCGACACGCCGGGAAGAGTGGAAATCCTGCAGGCCGTGGCCCGGGAGTGGGCAGCGAAGGACACTCGTGCGGCCATGCAGTGGGCCGCCACGCTGACCGACGAGGCGGAGCGCAATGCCACCCAGACAGGCATCCGTGCTTCTGCCCCGGTGGGGATCGGCGCTGCGTTAGGGACTGAGCAGGGCCTGCCCGTGGTCAGTGGCCTGATGGATGGCAGCGCTGCCCAACGCGCGGGCACGCTGCAAAAGGGGGATCGCATCCTGGCGGTGAGTGATGGTGCCGGGCAGTGGGTGGATGCCAAGGACACCAATCTCGCCGATGTCGTCGGCCTGATCCGGGGGGAGGCAGGCACGGCGGTGTCCCTGCGCATCCAGCCTGCGGATGGCGGTGCCGCCCGTGTGATCACCATCACCCGGCAGCAGATCATGCACACTCCGGGTCAGAAGCTCATTCAGTAAACGGGTCTACCTCACCCGCTTCATGGTGAAGGTGCCTTTGTCCATGGAGCACTGGTAGCAGGCGCTGAACTCATCACCCTTCACCGTGCCGCAGTAGGTGTAGCGTCCGCCAGCCCATCCCGGCATGTCATGCTGGCCGGTGAAGGTGCTGCCGCTTTTGTCCTTGGCAGGCTTCACGCGATGCTCGGCCAGATAGGAGCCGCTGATGATGTTCGCCCAGGTGGCATGGTAGCGGAAATTATGGTCACCTTCGGCATTTTTGACGGGGCCCACAACGGCGCGCAGACGGCCATGATGGCCGTTCACATCGCTTTTCCAGGTGCCTGACCAGGCTCCCTCGACCCCGGGTTTGGGGCCTGCTTGGAGAGCCTGCCGCCACTCCTTTTTAAAGGCCATGGAGCAGGAGGAAAGCAAGGCGGAAGCAAACAGGAGAAAAAGGAGGCGGGGCATGATGATCCTGCAAAACGTTCCGCGGGAGGCATCTTTTGCCACTGACAGCTTCATCAGGGCTCCGCCCGAAGAAAAAGCTGTCCAAAGCCTCGCGGTTTCAGTCTACCCTTGCACTTCACATACCATGGACCGCCGCCACTTTCTCTCCTCTGCCATTCTTGCCGCCATCGCTCCCGTGCTCGCCCAGGAGAAGCGCGCGCCCCGTATCGTCCTGCGTTCCTCCTGGCAGACAGTGAACATCGGCGACATCGCCCACACCCCCGGCGTGCTGCATCTGCTGGAGCAGCATCTGCCGGAGGCCGAGATCCGCCTCTGGCCCAGCAGTGTGAGCAATGGCGTGGAGGAGATGCTGATGAAGCGCTTTCCAAAGCTGAAGATCATCAACGGGCGCGAGGACATCCTCGCCGCGCTGAAGGAGTGTGACTTCCTGCTGCATGGTTCCGGACCGGGCTTCGTGGCGAAGAAAGATGTGGCCAAGTGGGCCAAAGAAACCGGCAAGCCCTATGGCATCTACTGCATCACCTATGCCGCGAAGGACGACGAATCCCGCGATCTCCTCAGCGGCGCGAAGTTCGTCTATTTCCGCGATTCCGTGTCGCTGAAGTTTGCCAAGGATCATGGCGTGACCTCAGCACTCATGGAGTTCTGTCCGGAAGGCTCCTTCGCCGTGGATCTGCGCAACGATGCAGCGGCAGATGCATTTCTCCAAGAGCATCAGCTCGAAAAAGGAAAGTTCCTCTGCTGCATCCCGCGCTACCGCAATACCCCCTACTGGAAAATCAAAAAAGGTTATGCCTTTGACGAGAAGAAGCATGCCCGGAATGAAGCGATGAAGGAGCATGATCTCGCGCCCCTGCGCGAGGCCATCGTGCAAGTCGTGAAGCAGACCGAGATGAAAGTGCTCGTCTGTCCAGAAGACGCCAGCCAGATGGAGATCGGCAAAGAGATGCTGATCGACAAACTGCCCGCAGATGTGAAGGACCGCGTGGTCTGGCGGCCTAACTACTGGCTCACCGATGAAGCCCTGAGCACCTACGTGCGTAGCGCCGGGCTCTTCGGCGCGGAGATGCACAGCCCCATCATGTGCATCGGCAATGGCATCCCCGCCATCGTCTGCCGCTGGGCTGAGCAAACGAGCAAGGGCCTCATGTGGCGTGACATCGGTCTCGGCGAATGGCTCTTCAACATCGACGAGGAAAGCGAGATCCCCGGCATCCTCCCTGCCGTGCTCGCGATGGCCAAAGACCCTGCGGCAGCGAAAGCGAAGGCGGAGAAGGCGCGCGATCTCGTGAACGAACTTCAGCGCAAGTCCATGGCGAAGGTGAAGGAACTCAGCACGCCTGCCTGAAGCCTAACCATTCTTACCACTGATGGACACTGATAGTCACTGATGACCAAGCCTCAGAGGGCTTGATCAGTATCAGTGCTCATTAGTGTCTATCAGTGGTAAGTCAGCTTCCCTTGCTCTCGCGCTTCACCGCATCCCACGCCGCGTCCATCTCCTCAAGAGTACACTCCCCGAGCTTCTTGCCCGCGTTGGTGAGCTTCTCCTCGATGGCGTGGAAGCGCCGAACAAACTTTTCGTTCGCGGCAGCCAGTGCCGGCTCGGAGTCGATCCCCAGCTTGCGCGCCAGATTCACCACGCTGAAAAGCAGGTCGCCCAGCTCCTCTTCCATCGCAGCCGTCTCACCCTTGGCCACGGCTTCCTCCAGTTCGGCGATCTCCTCGCGCAGCTTGCCAAAGACAGGCCCGGCATCCGGCCAGTCAAAGCCCACGCGCGCCGCCTTTTTCTGCAGCTTCTGGCCGCGCATCAGCGCAGGCAGACCGGAGCCGACCCCGTGGAGCATGCCTTCCTTCTGCGTGCCTTTTTCCTGGCGCTTGATGGCGTCCCACTGGGTCAAAACTGCGTCTGAGGTGGCCGCGCTGGCCTCGCCAAACACATGCGGATGCCGGCGGATCAGCTTTTCCGAGAGGCCGTGGGCCATTTTGTCCAGGTCAAAGGCACCGGTCTCGCTGGCGATCTCGGCGTGCAGCACAGGCTGGAGCAGCAGGTCCCCGAGTTCCTCGCAGATCAGCTCCGGATTGCCGCTCTTGATGGCATCCACCACCTCGTAGGCCTCCTCCAGCACGTGGGGAATCAGGGTCTCGTGGGTCTGCTCCATGTCCCAGGGGCAGCCCCCCGGAGCACGCAGGCGATGGACGATGTGACGGAGGCGGGTCAGGCCGTCGGGGTGATCGAGACTCATGCCCTGCCGCTAGCGCGAAAAACCGCCCCTGGCATGGAAAAAGTTTGCGCCTCCGTCCGGAGTGCCTACCCACTGATTGTCTCCTTTTTGGATCTCCCCGCGTAACTCATTATCCAAACCCCACCTCTATGGCCTCTGAACTTGTCCTGAACCTGAACGAAGCAAACTTTGACGCTGAAATCTCCTCTTCCACCGTGCCCGTGATCGTGGACTTCTGGGCTGAATGGTGCGGCCCTTGCCGCATGCTCGGCCCGGTGCTGGACCAGCTCGCCACCGAGAAAGCCGGCGCTGTGAAGGTGGCCAAGGTGAACGTGGATGAGAACCCAGGCCTGGCGCAGAAGTTCAACGTCCGCTCCATCCCCATGCTGCTCTTCATCAAGGACGGCGCTGTGAAGGACACCGTCGTCGGCGTGCAGTCCAAGGCTGCCCTCGCCAGCAAGCTGGACGCGATCGCCTGATCGCTGGCTGGGTAGTTGACTGATTTTTGACTGTTGGTTGCTTTAGGCGGGTGATTCAGCTTCGGCTGGGTCACCCGCCTTTTCGTGGGCTGGGGACCTCCCAGAATTGGACCGCAGATAACGCAGAGATCACAGATGACTGATTCTGAAGGTTTAGCACCGCTCTAAGATCCCGAGAGCACTAGGCAAGGAAGGGGGACGCCATCCCCAAACAACAAAACCATTTGCTGAGTCTAAATTTAGTTGTTTACTAATTTAGTAAATTACTAACTCAGTAAATCGAACCGCACATGGATATTCCCAATCACCTCAAGCACAAGGCCGTCATCGTGGCCGAGAACTACAACCAGATTGACGGCCAATACGCTGGCGATACCGACGCCATGGGGCTCTCCCTCGGGCTGGCCCAGTGGAATGAGCGCGGCAAGGTGGACATCTCCGCCAAGGTCTGGCGCCACACGGGTGAAAAGTGGTCGCGCCAGTCGGAAGAGCTTCCGCTCCACCGGGTGCTGGACCTGGCCCTGCTGATCTGTGAGGCGAAGAAGCATATGAAAGAAGCCTACCGCTTCGAGAAGCTCTATGATCCTAAAGCCCCGCAGATTGGTCGGATCGATCTTCAGGGCGCGGCGATGTCCGTGTCGATCAACACCAACAACGAGATGATCGATGAAGATGTGAAGCTGTTCCGCGACTGCCTGAACAAGGAAGACGAACGCATCGGCGAGCGACTCCAGCGTCTGGCAGCGGCTCTCAAAGACTTGGGATACGGGGCAGGGAACTGAGGCGAGGGGATGGAAGATTTTGAAGACGGCTGGCAGACCGCGATTCTCCGTGAGGAGCGCCTGTCTGCCGGCTAATCGACCATCTCTTCCTGGTCCCTTTCTAGTGCTGGGACTAACGGGTGGTGCGCTCAGCCCGCCGCTTTCCTGAGTTGACGGATTTTGTGGCGCTTAGTATGACACGCACCATGCGCTTGCTTCTCTCGCTGCTCCTCGTCGCCTCGTTCTTCTTCGGCTGTGTGACCCCGGCTGCCGCGCAGGCTCCCGGCACCAAGCTCCGCGTCGCCACCCGCAATCTCGAGCCCTTCTCCTTTGAGAAAGACGGCCGCCGTGTCGGTTACGCCGCCGAGCTGTGGGACCAGCTCTCCCGTGAAACAGGCCTGCAATACGAAGTCCAGGTGGTCAACACCGCCGCCGACGTCATCGACGCCCTCAAAAACAAGACCGCCGATGTCGGCGTCGGCGCCATCAGCGTCACCGCCCAGCGTGAGGAGATCATCGACTTCTCCCAGCCCTTCTACGAGTCCGGCCTGCAGATCCTCACCTCCGGCGGCAGCGGCAGCTTTGCAGACAGCATGCTCGCCCTCATCAAGAACCTCTTCAATCTCGAGCTCATCGGCATGTTCCTGCTGCTGCTGTTCACCATGCTCATCATCTCCCATCTCGTCTGGCGGTATGAGCATAAGATCAATGGCGACCAATGGCCCGAAAGCTACAAAGCCGGCCTCTGGGAATCCTTCTGGTGGACCATCAGCACCCTCCTCGTCGGCGGCGCGGACAATAAAGGCCCCGTCGGCGTCGGTGGCCGCATCATCGCCATCGTCTGGATGCTCCTCAGCATCGTCCTCGTCTCCCTCCTCACCGCCTCCTTCACCACCACCCTCACCATCAATACTCTCAAGGGCGATATCAGCGGCCCTGGCGATCTCCCCGGCCGCAAAGTCGCCACGGTGAAAGGCAGCACCGCCGAGACCTGGCTCACCGCCAAAGGCGCCACGGTCGAGCCCCTCGCCACCGTCACCGACTGCGTCCTCGCTCTCAAGGACGGCAAAGTCCAAGCCGTCGTTTATGATGCCCCCGTGCTCCAGTATGAAGCCGGCAAGCTCAACGACGAAAAGCTCCAGATGGTCGGCCAGATGTTCATGCGCCAGAACTACGCCTTCGCCCTCCAGCAGGACAGTCCCCTCCGCGAAAAGCTTAACCAAGCCCTCCTCAAGCTCTCCGAGCAAGGCGTCGGCAACGAACTCCGCAAAAAATACTTCGGCGAGGACCAGTAGTCAGGGGCTTCACCATCGTCTTCCATCTGCACGATGAGCAACGCTTACATCGCCGCGTTTCGCACCCCAGGGCATGAGTCGCTTGAGCGTTGGCTTCTGGAGATTTGTGATGATGGGAAGGTCACGGTGAACAGCCCCCAGTTTGACTATGAGGCGGAAGCTCAAATCCAATCCAACACAACGTCGGCCCTCGTCTGGATACGCTCACGCCAACACGATCCCTATCAGATCTACACCCGGCTGGGAGCCGAGCTTCAATGTCCCTGGATCGTAGTGTCGTTTCTGGAGCATATCGTATGGGAGTACCAGATGTATGAAGGTTCGACTCTCGTGGATGAGTTTGTGCCTGCCCCCGAGATCTGGGACTTGGATGAGCCCAAGCTCGGCGACGCCGAAAAGCTCAACCGAATCTGGGGCGTCAAACCAGAGCGAGTTCAGCGATACCTGCGACGCTGGGATTCATCACTTAAGGTCGAACGAGCCTACTTCGGGAATGACCATTCTTGCTACAAAAGTCCCGAGCAAGGGTATGACTTTCTTCATGCCATTACGGGCTTGAGATTCCCTGAATGTTGAGGCCTCCAAGGGTCTCGCCTGAGGTGCCCCCTCGCCAGCAAACCAGCCTTGATCTACTGCGATCCACCTGGATCACCCTCAGCCCGTAAGCTCGTTCGCCAGAACGAGAAGACCGCTCGCGCCACCACCTCAGGTCGGATCCAGTCGGATTGACTCGGATCGGACTCCTCTGGCAACCACCGCAAACAACGGCCAACCACTGCAAACCATCGCAAACGGTTCCTTCCGAAGCGCGCCAGCAAAGTAGCCATCACCACTCCGTGTGATGAGCCACCGATCCCGCCAGCTCCCCCCACCTCCTCCATCCCATCAGGTCGGATCCAGTCGGATTGAACCGGATCGGACTCCTCTGGCAACCATCGCAAACAACGGCCAACCATCGCAAACCATCGCAAACCATCGCAAACGGCTCCTGTCCCACCTTGATCACCTTCAGGCCGAACGTTGTTCACGCTTCAGCGTGGGATTGAACTCCCCAGCGCCAACGTGCGCACCCCATACCAGCCTAGGGCGTCCAGCCCTAGGTTCCCGGGACGCCACACAGCGCCAAGCGCTGAAAGCGCGTCCCATGCTCGCCAACCCCTCTTGTCGCCCCAAGGTCGGATCCGGTCGGATTGACTCGGATCGCCCCTTCTGAGAAACAAACGTCAACCATCGTAAACAACCGCAAGCCATCGTAGGCGGCTCAGGCCTGAGCCAGTCGGAGTGAACCGGATCGGCCTCTCGGGCAAACCACCGTCAACAACTGTAAACCACGGTAAACGGTTCCCAAAAGCCTTCACCAGGCATAACAAAAAATGCATTCATAAAAAGAGTAGAGTGAGTTGAATTGAACCGAACCAACAAAGCCCCGTCTAGAAACGGGCTCCCTCCATTCTCCACCACCTAATCCCCCATCCAACGGACCCAAACGGACCCTTTGGACACCGCGAGTCTCAGCATCCAGGTCACAGCGGCCTGTACAACCCAAAACGGGATACAGGATTGCGTTGTCACATTTGCCACCTGTGCAAATCGCAATAACATTGAAGATATCTCCATGGACTCACAAGAAAATGAAGTCGGCCCAAAAAAGGAAGGCACCGTTTCCAGCAATGTCTTGCCGATTTCAGGTATGACGATACCGGAGATGGACTTTGAGGATCTTCTGGAGGGTGTCAGAGGACATACATGTAGAGTTTACTGTGATCGGTACTTTCAATTGGCAAAGGTAGCTGACAGCGAGGAGCGAACGGTGGACGCAGCTCTGCTTCGTTCATTGGGCATTTTATGTTCCTTTCACCCGAACTATGGAAACCCGGCCGAACCGTATAGGCCCGAAATCCAGTATAGCGACGGGCGTCGATCACTGGTGCCTGCTGATCTCTCTCAGGACGACCTAATTAGTGTTAGGTGCCTGTTTGACCGTTCGAAAAGCCAAGCGATCCGCGCGCGTCTTGGTGACATTCTCTGGGTAAGAAAACGCGATCATAGAGTCGCCCGTTTAATCATTCCAGACTATCTCGATACAGCAACCAAGCTGCTGATCGAAGGCGATTGGAGCAGGGCTTGTTCTTTGTTTAGAAGGGCTCTGCAATTAGGAAATTCGTTAGGCAGAAAGAATGATGGATGGGAGATTGCGAGTGCTGCCTTCCTGGCCGCTTTGGATCACCCTGCGTGCAATTCAGTAGCTTGTATACTTGTGTCTTTTCTCAATATTGCTCTCGACATGGGGGTCGGCGATACAGCTGCCTTTGCAGTGAAAGTTGGCAATCTAGCAAAAGAGGCACATACAAAACATCCGCCAGGTATTGAGAGAGACTTTTGCCTTCTGGAGGCCGAGTTTTGGAGGCGCAGTAAAGAACCTGAAAAAGAAAAGGCAGCACGTCTTACAGCAGCACTCACCTACATTGTGGAGTCCGAAATGCAGATTTCTACAGGGCACTCTAGCTACATGGCTGCGAGCGGCCTGTTGATCAAAGGCATAGATGCCATTAGGCAAGCCAATGGAGATCCCAAAGTCATTGCAGATCTGCGAAAGAAACTGCGCACGTATCAGTCAGCAGCTCTAAACGAGTTAAGTCTGATAAAGTTTCCAAAAGTGGATATTTCTGAACAAGCACAAGCTGCACAGAAATTCGTAGAAGCTGATACATTGATCGAAGCGTTGAGGCAAATGGCCTTCGGACACCCAATCACGAATGTTCAGGAATTTCGTGAATACGTGCTCAAGCTCGCTGACACCACGCCAATTATGTTTTTGATGACAAATGGCCTAATGGACAGTCAGGGACGAACAGAGGCAAAAGTGGATGGGCTGCTCATGAAACAAGGTGTGGAATTCGAAAAGAGCTTGGAGTCACACATGTTTCAGCAAGCTGCGAGAGGTGATTGGCGCTTTAGGGCCGCGACGTTTATTGAACCCGCGCGAGTGAAGATTTGGTATGACCACCGGCCCACCCACCGAGATTTGGAATTTCTCGTGACCTGTAATCCGTTCATTCCGCCCGGCCATGAGCAAATCTTCCTTCTAGGGCTATTTTATGGCTTGGCGGGAGACCTTATTTTGTCGTCTCATCTTCTAGCTCCACAGATTGAAAATTCGCTTCGGTATGTCTTGGAGCGACATGGTGTCGACGTCTCAAATATCAATGCCGACTTGACCCAACCTGTTAAGGTCTTAGGCCCTCTTTTTGATCTTCCTCAAACACTGGAGATTTTCGGTCCTGATATGTGTTTTGAGCTTCGGGGGCACCTGATCGAGAAAAGCGGCTTTGCATTTCGCAATCAAGTAGCCCACGGATTTGTTAGTGACAATGCATGTTACTCGGATGCCGGATTGGGTGTCTGGTGGCTGACTTTACGTCTTTGTTTCCACGGATTGCTATTTCTTGAGGGCTTGGAAGAAAACACTCCCTCAGAGACTAGCGAATCATTCAACGAATAGGATGCCTTTCGGCTCGTCGCATCAATCAATCGCACACATGCAAAGGGCTTTTCTTCAAGCTCTCCTCATCAGCGCACAGAAGGGACCTCACCGGAAACAGAGTTTTTATGTAGAAACTGGCAACTCACAGACTAAAAGACGCTATGCATTGGCTTCTCAACTTCAATGTGAAGACGCAGTTGGCACTCCTCAAACCGAGCTCGCGGCAGGAGCCTTGGAACCCGCCCTCTTGTGCTTCCGAAACATCCGCGTCGCCAGCATCACCAAAGCAATCTTGCTCAAGATCGCCAGCCCAAGAGAAACCCATTCGACAGCGCCAATTTCTCCCCGACCCGACAGATGCTTGCCACCCACCGAGGCCAGGTGAACTAAAATAAAATGCCCGGGCATCATGGCGATGGCGGTGGCCAGGAGGTACTGCCAGAAGTCAATTTTCGTTAGGCCGTAGAGATAGTTGCTGACGCCGAAGGGAAGGGCCTGCATGCGCAGCAGGCCCACGATCTTCCAGCCCTCCTTCGCAATGGCGTCATCGAGGAAATGAAAGCGTTCGCTCTTGCGCAACCAGGTCGCCGCCTTTCTCCGACCCAACATTCGGCCCAGGAGAAAGCCCGCCGCCGCAGCGGACACCGCCGCCGTGTGCACGGCGATCACTCCCTGAACCGTCCCGAAAACATAACCCGCCGTCAACGCCAGCGGCATGCAGGGAACACAGAGCAGCCCGGCAATGAAATACAGAAGCGCAAACAGCGCCACCCCAGCCCAGCCCATGTCTCTCAGCGGCTCCGCCACCTGCTGCAGCCAGTCAATCACCGGCAGTTTCTGCATTGCGAGAATCAACCCACCCAAGGCCAGAAGCCCCGCGATCACCTTCCAATGCTCTTTGAGAAACTTCATGCGATACCGCTTAGCAATCGCATGTGGCGAGGCCTGTGGTCTTCCTTGGCGGCTCAGGCAGGTTCGCGGTGTCCAAAGGGTCCGCTTGGGTCACTTTCTAGATGCGGGGTGATGGTGGAGAGTGCGAGCGCTATGTGGGGAATGACCAAGGACCAGGAACCGATGACCAAGGCGCGGAATGCGGGAGCCGTTTGCGATGGTTGGCGGTGGTTTCAGAGATGGGACGGGAGCCGTTTACAGTTGTTTACCGTGGTTGACAGTCGTTTACGGTGGTTTTCAGAGGGGGAGGGCGGTCCGAGTGAATCCGACTGGATCAGGCCTAGGCCGTTTGCGATGGGTTGCGGTTGTTTGCAGTTCGTCCTTCGCAGACTGCTTCGGAGAACGGATTGTTTACGGTGGTTCGTCAGAGGGGTTGATCCGAGTGAATCCGACCAGATCCGACCTGGTGGGTTGGATGGAGAGTGGTGGTGTCGGCGTGCTCGGAGAACGGCAGGCTTACGCATCTCCTTCGCCAAGGCTTCGAAGATCGCGGGCGGCCGCTACACGGGGTGATCCGAGTCAATCCGACCAGATCCGACCTGGTGGGTTGGGCAGGTTTCAGTGTCACCCTTTCCGCTGGGCCCATTTACGGCCGTGGGTGAGGGCATCCATCGTCTCCGCGACCCGCCGATCAATCGTCTCCTGCTGCTTCGCTGTGCTCACCCACACCTTGTACTCCCGCTGGCAGGTCTTGCTCATCTTCTCAAAACCCGCCGCCGCGGCCTTGTTCTTCTTCAGCGCTTTCGCCAAAGCCTCCGGCATCGGCCACTCCTCGCGCTTCACCTGCGGCGGTGGCGGGAGCTCCGGATTCGCATCCACCTGCACCGCCGCATGCAGCAGCTTCCGCAGCGCACGCTGATCCAGATCATCCAGCGACGTCACACGGACACTCTGGATGCTCGTGTTGCTCTCCCCGCCGGGATTGAAAAGCGTCGTCATCTCCCGCAGCTCCGTGCCCCGGAAAAAGCTGATCCCCAGGTGCCCCTTGCACGCACTCAGCCCGCAGACCAGCTTCCGCCCGCTGAAACACAGCATGTTCCATTTGATGGACTCCGTCAGGTCCGGCTCCCAGCGCAGGATCCACTCCCGCACCTGCTCCGCCAGCGGTTGGGAAAAGGCCGGCGTCTGGGTCAGCCACTGGTCGGGATCATGGGTTTTGGCGCGGGAGCAGTCCATGGGCGGGAGGGAAGGGGAGTTTGGCCGGAAAATCAATGCCCGGCAGCCCTGAAATCAGGTCAAACCCGCACCGAATGACCATTCCTTTGACGCCAAAGCGCACCCCATCCACAATAAGGCTCATTTTCTTGTGAATGGAGCAGGCCCTGCTCCCGTCTGTAACTCTGCCATCTTTTGTAACACATGCCCGCCTCCACTGCGCCTGAGCCTGGCGAAGTCCCGGACATCGACCTGGTCAAGCGCTGCCAGGCGGGCGACACGCGTGCGTTTGACGTGCTCGTGAGTCGTTACAAAGGGCGGATTTACGCCATGACTTACCACATGATCCAGAATGAAACCGAGGCCTGGGACCTCTCGCAGGAGGCTTTTATCAAAGCCTGGCGAGCCCTGCCGTCGTTCAAGATGGATTCGGCCTTCTACACCTGGCTCTACCGCATCACGCATAACGTCGTTTACGACTGGCTGCGTAAAAAGAAGATCCAGGGAGATGGTGAGTTCGACGATTCGCGCACGGAGCATCGGATCGCCGCAGGTGCGGAGGCGGTGCCTCACGGGGATCAGGCCCCGGACACTGCCATGAAAAATGCCGAGCTGGGCAAGCGCATCCAGCAGGCCATCGCCAAGCTCAGCCCCGAGCACCAGCAGATCATCCTGCTGCGTGAGGTGGAGGGGCTCGCCTATGAGGAAATCGCTGCCGCCATCCCGTGTTCCCTGGGCACGGTCATGAGCCGCCTTTTCTACGCTCGCAAGAAACTCCAGGAACTTCTGAAAGACTGTTATGAAAACGCCGCCTGAAGACCATGACCTCCTCCGCTGGCTGGATGGAGAGATGAGCGCCGCTGAACGCGAGCGCTTCGATGCACGCCTGGCCGCCGACCCCGCCCTCAAGGCAGAGGCCGACATGATGCAGCGTCTCAGTGCCGATCTG
Organism: Prosthecobacter gellanilyticus; assembly: GCF_007992435.1. Taxonomy (GTDB): domain Bacteria; phylum Verrucomicrobiota; class Verrucomicrobiia; order Verrucomicrobiales; family Verrucomicrobiaceae; genus Prosthecobacter; species Prosthecobacter gellanilyticus. Next base: position 25,209 of record NZ_BKAG01000051.1, read on the forward strand.
CGCACGCACCTCCCCGCTGAGATGCCCGTGCCCTACGGGGACTTCTTCAACAGTCAGATCCAGCGCCGTCTGGCCCAGGAGGAGGACCAAGCGCCGGTCCGCGTCCCCGCCTCCGCAGGTTGGCTCAGCTGGCTGCGCCTCCAGTGGCTGGCTCCTGTGGGCCTCGCTGCGGTCCTCATCGCCGCCGGCCTCACCACCCTGAAGCAGGGTGGTATCGGCATCCCTGAGGGCGGCTCGGACACCTACGTGCACAGCATCTACGTGCCAAACACTGCCGTCCACGCCAGCACCTATCACTCCACCGATGCCAAGGCCACCGTGCTGATGCTCGATGGCCTGGAGGAGATGCCTGCCGACCGCAAGATCGTGGGGTTTAACATTACCCGCGGTGAGGTGGACCAGGACGTGGCCGCCACCACCCTCTTTGATGCCGAGGACAACGCCGTCGCCGTCATCTCCAAGGATGCCCGCAGCCAGCCCGTGCTGCTCACCTCTTCGCCCGCGCGCTGATCTGATGAAGCCCGTACCTGCCTTTACCGTGCCCTCTCACACTCGTCGGAGCGCCCTGCTCGCCGGGCTCGCCCTGCTGGCGTCCCTTTCGACACCTGTGACGCATGGTCAAGGCACCCCGCCCGTCCAGCCCCTGCCATCGAAAAAGCCTGATACCGATGCCAAGGTCTGGGGCGCCCTCGTCTTCGCCAGCAACGACCCCAAGGAAGCCGCCTCCATGCCCAAGGTGGACGTCCCGCCTGAGTTTGCGGACATCCCGGCGCGTCTCGGCAAAGTCTTCCCTTACAAGCATATCGACGTCATCGGCCAGCACCTGCAGGATGTCTTTCGCGAGTATGAATCCTGGGTCGTGCCCACGAAGGACCTCTTCCTGAAGGTCGACTCCAAAGGCCCCGCCAAAGAAGGCGGCATGAACCTCCACCTCCAGTTCTGGCGTGACCAGCAGGTCATCGTGAAGACCGATGCCGTCCTGAAAGCCGAGACCCCCCTCTTCATCGCCGGCCCCAAATGGCGCGGCGGCCAGCTCCTCTTCGTCCTGGTCCTTCAAAAGGGCTCGTGAGGCATGTTCACAGCGCATGGCACAAAGCCATGATCGCCAAGCATCAAGGCCAGAAAGGGTAGAAAGATTGAGGTAGAAAAATTTCCAGAAATCTTTCTACATACCTCTCTGGTAACGGCACTCACGTCGCTTGTTCCGCCCTCTCAATGCCGGTCCCGCACCGTCGGCTCCGTGCCGAGGAACAGCGCCAGCACACTCCCCGCCAGCGTCCATTCAATAAAATGGTCCGTCATGTTCACGATCAGCTCCCGAGTCGGCAGCTCAAACCAGATCCACATCTGCGCCTCAGATCCCAGACCGATGATCGCCCCGATCGCCGCCGCAAAGGCCAGCTTCCCCGGGTAGCTCATCGTCAGCTGCGTCATCAGCCCGCCGATCAAAATCGTCACGATCAAAGAGCGGATGAAACTGCGGAGCAGGTTCTGAGGCATGTTCAGCTCAGCCTCGCCGGGACGCACGATGGCATACACATAGGGGCCTTTTTCATGCGCCGTCGCATGGGCTTCCATCTTCGCCTTCTGCTCCTCTGGTGAGTCAATCTCCAGCGCTTCCTGCGTGAAGGGCAGCATGTAAATGCCGCGTCCGCTGGTGGCATTGTCTCGCACCACCTGGGCCACCACCTTCTCATCCTTGAAGTCATGCCAGCCCGCTTCATGCCAGCCCAGCAGCATCCATGAAACATACCCCCAGGTGAAGGAAACAAGAGCGGCAAGCAGGGAGGCGATGATCAACTTCATGTCTGCCCAGAGTGCCGCCCTGAGGCCTGAGCGCAAGCAGTGATGCCTCATCCAGGGGAAAAGGAGGGGAAGACCCCATGGTTGCGTCCCGGCTCATCTGCCATGTTCACTCCATGAAACCACAAAACGAGCCTGCCACCAAACCCGTCGACGAGGATGTCGCTGAAGCCGACCAGCAATCCGCCGGAGTTGGACTCATCCCCGAAAAAATCCACGAGGATGACCTGGTGAAAACCAAGGGATCCCAACAAGAAGCCAAAGGACAAGGCACCGAAGTGCCACCCGTAGAACCACCCGGCGAGACCGCTGGCGTCATCAGCGGAAACTCCGTCTAGAAGACCCTCAACTCAAGGACTCGGCTGGAGTAAACACCCCATGGTTCTCACGAGCCATGGGGTTCATGTTTCATCATGAAACACGAACCTGACAAGAAGCTCGACAAAGACCTGAAGACCTTTGATCAGCAGTCCGCGAAAACCAAGGAACTAGAGCACCTCCAAGGCCTCGCCGAAAAGACCACCGGCAAGGAAAGAGAGGCCGTGGAGAAAAAAATCCAGACCAAGTCAAAGGCCAGGGAGTGAGCCTAACCAATTACGCCAGAAGTTCTTTCACCACCCGCGCCTGCGGATTCTCCACCAGCACCTGCTCCGTGCCGTTGCGCTTGTAGCTGAGCTTCTTGGAGTCAAGGCCGAAGAGGTGCAGCAATGTCGCGTGATAATCAAAGTGGTTCACCACATCCTTCACCGCATGATGGCCGAACTCGTCCGTGGCTCCGTGGGCATAACCAGCTTTGAAACCACCACCCGCCACCCACATGCTGAAGCCATACGTGTTATGGTCGCGGCCCACGCCTGTGCGGCCCTTGGCCCCGGCGCGGTTTTGAATTACCGGCAGACGTCCCATCTCACCGCCCCAGTGCACGATCGTGCTGTCCAGCAGACCACGCTGCTTCAGGTCCATCACCAGCGCTGCCGCCGGCTGGTCCACCTGCATGCAAGCGGTCGGCAGACTGGTCATGATGTTGCTGTGATGATCCCACGTCTGGTTGCCCGTGAACAGGGACACAAACCGCACCCCGCGCTCCACCAGACGACGCGCGATCAGGCAGCGCTTGCCAAACTCTTCCGTCGCGGGCTTGTCGATGCCATAGAGCTTCTTCGTCGCCTCGCTCTCCTGGGAGATATCCAGCGCTTCCTTCGCCGCTGTCTGCATGCGCGCCGCCAGCTCAAAGCTCTGAATGCGTGCTTCCAGATCACTCTCACCCGGCCGGGCATCCGCATGCTCGCGGTTCAGCCGGTTCACAAAACTCAGGTAGCGTGACTGCGCCTCGCCCTTCAGGGACATCGGCGGATCCAGATTCAAAATGCGCGGCTCCTTCGCACGAATCACCGTGCCCTGGAACATGGAGGGCAGCCAGCCATTGGAGAAATTGTCCACGCCCAGCACCGGCAGACCACGCGGGTCCGTGAGCGCCACATAGGCCGGCAGATCCTGGTTCTCGCTGCCCAGACCATAGGTCAGCCAGCTTCCCAGCGTCGGCCGGCCGCCCACCACCTGCCCATTCAGCAGCGCATAGATCGACTGGCCGTGATTGTTCACCCCCGTGTGCATGCTGCGGATCAGCGTCATCTCATCCGCGATGCTGCCCATGTAAGGTACCAGATCACTCATCTCAATGCCGCTCTGGCCGCGCGGCTTGAACTTCCACTGCGGACCCATCACCTCGCGGCTCGCACCGGCGGCATCATCATACTTCACCTCACCGGGGAAATCCTTGCCATCCAGCTTCATCAGCTCCGGCTTCGGCTCAAAGAGGTCAATGTGGCTCGGCCCGCCCTGCATGAACATGGAGATCATCGCCTTCGCCTGGCCAAACCCGTGCGCAGGCTTCGGCGTCAGGTCAAAATGCTGCTGCCCGCCTGCCAGCGCAGGATTGGCCAGCAGCCCCTGCTCACGCAGCAGCGTGGCCAGGGCGATGGTGCCCATGCCATAGGCGCTGGAGAGGAATTGGCGACGGTCGAGGGGGGACGACATACCCATATCTACGCCGCAGAGCCCCCCAGTTTAACAATACAGAAGAGACCTCACCCCCGCAGGAAGTGACTCGCGCCTCTCAAGGAGCGGGACTTGCCAAGTCCCGTGAATCTGCCCCTTCCGTGTGTTCAGTGCATTCCGTGGTCAATCCTCTCGGACTCACTCCTTCTCCGCCATCAAAAACTCTCTGGCCGCCGCCAGATGTGCCTTCTGCTCCGCCGGCAGTTCCGGATACTTCAGCTTCATCCCCTGCATCTCCTCGAGGATGGCCGCGCTCACGATCAGCCGCATGTTCTTCTTGTCATCCGCCGGCACCACATACCACGGGCACTCTTCCGTGGACGTCTTGCGGATCGCATCCTCATAGGCCTCCATGTAGGCATCCCAGTGGCCGCGCTCCTTCACGTCGCCTTCCTCGAACTTCCAGTTCTTGCTCGGCGTGTCAATGCGCGCCAGGAAGCGCTTCTTCTGCTCCTCTTTAGAAACATGCAGGAAGAACTTCACAATGCGGATGCCGTTGCGGTCGCTGTATTCCTCGAAGTTGCGGATGTCCTTCAGCCGGTCCTTGAAAAGCTTGTCCAGGTTCTTCGTCGTCTTTGCAGGTAGTCGCTGGATCTTCGTCACGATGTCCGGGTTCACCCGGCACACCAGCACCTCCTCATAGTAGCTGCGATTGAAAATGCCGATCCGTCCGCGCGGCGGCATCACCCGCGTCGTGCGCCAGAGGAAGTCATGGTTCAGCTCATCATCCGTGGGCCGCTTGAAGGCATGACTCTCCACGCCCTGCGTGTTCACCCCGCTCATCACATGCTTGATCGTGCTGTCCTTGCCCGCCGCATCCATCGCCTGGAAGATCACCAAAAGCCCCTGCTGGTCCTGCGCATACATCTTCTGCTGCAGATCATCGATCTCCTCCCGGAACTGCGCGATCAGCTCCTCATAGTGCGTGTCATCCGCGTAGAGCTTCTTCACCTTCGTCTTCGCCTTCGAGATGCGAAAGTGGCCACCATCCGGCACCCGGAAGTCATCGAGATCAATTTTGAGTTTCATGTCGGGAAGGGGAGCAGAGTTTGGAAGATGGATTTAACGAGATCGCAGCATTAACAGGATTCCCATCCCATGAACAGCGTGAGTTTGCAGGCAGAGCACAAAGGATGCCCCTGATGGATCAAGGCTCACACAAGCATATCTCATTATCGTCAAAATGGATGGAAGGCCAAAGGCCTTCCGCATCATAGCGAAGGGTTGGCGAGCCCTAGCGAGCCTACCCTGGAATCATGCGGGACATAAGTTCCTCCCACGTCGGACCCCAACGTGGGTCCCGTATCTTTAAATGCGCCTCCGCTTCTCCACTCATCACGCACCTTCATAAGATGTGTCTGCCCAAAACCTCACAACCACCAATGCATCCTCAACCACCGCGTGAACTTGCGCAGCAGCAAACGTCCCGCCGCACGGTTCTCCAGCTCAATCTTCGCTCTCCCCGTCAAACCCGGCCGCATGAGCGGCAGCAGCTCCTCCGGTAGCATCACCTCCGGCAGCGTGATGCTAAACACACCACCATCCTTGCTGGCCTGCAGCGCCGGACTGATCTGGCTCTTGTCCTTCAGTGAAGCGCTCAGTTCGCGCGCACTCTGCGTGTAGAGCAGATACCGCACCTCCCGCGGCGACTTCTTCTCCAAAGCCTCCTCCACTTCGGCAATGTCCGCCTCCGGCACATCCATGCGCAGATCCCAGCCATCAATCGTGGCGATCTCCGCCAGCGCCTCGCCGGCCTGTAAAAAAGTGCCGGTGCGCAGATGAATGTCCTTCGTCATCATCACGCCATCGATTGGTGCGCGCATCTGCGCCAGATCGATCTCGAGCTGCAAACGCTTCTCCATCTCCGCTGTCGACTGCGCCTCAAGCGTGGCGATGCGTGCCAGCGCCTCCTTCCCCTGACCACGCTGCCGCTCCGCCTCGGCCTCGAGTCGCTTGCGCGCCTGCGCCGTGCTCTCGAGCTCGGTTTGCAAACGCCGCGTGTCGAGCTTCGCAATGATCTGATCCTTCTTCACGCGATCACCTTCACGCACGAGCACTTCATCGACACGCCCCGCAGCCTCTGCCGTGATGAGCGCACGCTTGCGGGGCAGGAGCGTGCAGTCACCTTCAATCTTCGCCGTGAGCGGCCAGAAGAACCCCGCCAGAATCAGCAGGCCAAAAGCCAGTGTCCAAGTCCACCACCTCCGCTTGTGCGTCGCCATCGCCTCCGTGCGCCAGCGCCCAAGTTTCGCCAGAGTAGGACCTAGCGGCAATGATTGATGCACCAGCGCCGCACACAGAGACTTGCCAGTCAGATCCGCCAGCCACTGCGCCAAAGCCAGTGCCGGAGGCCGAGGATCCCCCGGCATTCCTGCCGAACCAAAAGTAGCGGATTCAATGCTCTCTCCCAGCATCAGGCCGATCACACGACCTTCCGCGCCATCGCGCAAAGGGATCATGACAGCGGACTGCATCTGCGTGTCCTCAAAATACCAGTCCACGGGTGGAGTGCCCTCACCACGAATGATCACCCAGGCATGGTCACGTACCTCTTTGGAAGCCAGCTTGATCATGCGTGTCACCGGTTCGGAGCGCTCATCCACCTCCGCCTGTCCGGACACACCCACCACACGCCAGCGATCCCCCTCATGAATGAGGAAGCTCACACGGTTGATGCCTAACAATTCACGTGCATGCGCCGCCGCCAGCCTTGCCGCCTGCTTCGTGTCCAGCTGGCCCGTCACGTCCAGCGCCATTTGCAAAAGCTGCTGCTGTCTCCGGCTCTGGGCGCCAAGCTCGCGAATGTGTCGCGAGCGCAACCGCGGCCCCAGCTCTACCATCAGCGTCTGCACCATCAGCGCCAGCTCAGCCAGCTTCTTGGGATCATTGTGGCGCGGGAACCAAAGCTGCACCGAGCCCAGATGATCATCACCACTGCGCAGCAGGACACCCACGATGCCATGCGGTCCCAGGTTCACCAGCACACCCGGCGTCACCACTTCCTGACCGGGGGACGCTGGCATCAGCACCAGCGGCTGGGAGGAAAGAATGACCTCCGTCGCCGCACGCAGCACCTGCTGGCGTTGCGCGCTGTCCGCAGCTCCTGCGGCCTCTTCCACATTCGTGCCTGCGGCCAGTTTCAGAGACATGTCATTGCCTTCACGCTTCACCACCATCCAGATAGCACCACCGAGCGCATCCGTGGCATGGATGAGGCGCGTGAGCACGGACTGCAGCACCTCGCCATCACTACCCCCGGAGGCAGCAAGCCGCGCCAGCTCTTGGCTGAGGGTCTGCAGGGCTTGGGAGGGTGGCGTCACTGCCTGAAAGATGCCGGTGCTGCGCTTTCACGTCAATGCGCAGACTCGCCGCATTCATCCAATCCAGCCTTTGGCATTTCATCCACACTTTGCGTCAAACCATCGGCAGCGGCGTGAAGGCGGGCTGTGCATCATGGTACACGCTCAACTGCACCTGACTTCCATGTCCAAGCCAATCCTCATTCTCTATGGCAGCGTCACTGGCAATTCTGAACACTGCGCTGACAAGGCCGCGGATGTCGCGAGAAGTCGCGGTTATGATGTGACGGTCGAGGACATGGCCCGCTCATCCCCTCAAGTGCTGCGTGACTTCAGCACCGTCCTCATCGTCACCAGCACCTATGGCGATGGTGATCCGCCCGATGGCACCGAGGACTTTTATCGTGCCGTGGTGCAGGAGAAAAACATGCTGCTCACTCATCTGCGCTTCTCCGTCCTCGCGTTGGGTGACAAGAACTACGACCAGTTCTGCAAAACCGGCAAAGACTACGATGACGCGCTCGAGTTGCTCGGTGCCACACGCATTCATCCGCGTACCGACTGCGATTGGGACTTCGATGATGCGAGTGACACGTGGGTGGAGGGAGTCTTCACCGCGCTGGCCGAGGACCGGATACTGATGGCCGCTTGAGCACACGCCCCGCGCCTTTCCTAACCAGTTGTCATTCATTGATTCCTGCCCCTCATGCATCACTCAAGCTCTGAGTCCCGCATCTCCTACAGCTTCCCTGAAAGCACCTTCGATCTTGAGGCGCTCTGCCCGAGATATGTTTTCGAGGCAGATGGCGGCACGGCATTGGCCGTGCAGTTGGACGGCCGCTGGCCTGAGCTTTTTCCGCGCCTGCCTGAGCTGGATCTCATCCTCGCCTGCGCAGGCCATGGACCCGTCAGCATGGCCTCCGCCTGGGCCGCGCCGCAGTTTGATTGTTATCCCGGTTCCAGTGCATTGCTGTGCCTGGAGTCTGGTGTGGAGCTCACACCTTCCGCCTTTGGTGGCGGCATGGCTGTGATCGAGCACGCCGCCACCGGGCAGCAGCTCGCCAGTCTGCAATTCTTTGATCGCAATGGTCGCGGCTGCCTGAAGCTCCTGCTCACCAACGGATCTGATCTTGATGCTTTTGAATCCCTCGTCCGCGATCATGCCTGCGGACGTCGGATGACCCAATTTGGCCTTAAAACGCGAGCCAGCCAACGTCCCGAATCCGTGCCCGACACGGAGATGGTCCGGGCCGTCTGGGACGGGCTCTCGCGGTCTTTGCCCGATTCCAGCTTCCCCGGGCTGGAAGGTGTGTCGCGCCACGATGCGCTCGCCGCCGTCGGACAGGACAAGGCCTGGCGTCTGGCGCGCTGGGTGGTGCGGCAGACGCTCCAATCGATGATTGAGCATTCGGTGCCCCTCGGCGGTGCCGTGCGCAATGAAGCCGTCTTCCTGCCCGTGGGTTTCTGGCCCACGCACAGCGGTGAGTGTAGTTGCGGCATCACCTTGTTTGGCGAGACCTCCCAGTTCACCCTGCGCGGCAGCCAGGTCGGCGGAGACACCTGGGCCACACGCTTCACCCGTGGCGATCAGGAAGTGATCTGCGTCGAGTTCTACGACGACTGCGGAAACTTCGCCGCCGGCCTCGGCGTCCGCTCCGAAGCCGCCGACTGGCAGCGCACCCTCTGGAACGAAATGCTCAAAACCTCCGGCTGGTCCTGCCTCGACGAGAAAGTGGCATAACTCGTTAGGTGCCGAATGTCGCGATAGCGTCGTGGAGTGCGGTGGGAAGCGCTCAAGCGCGACACCGCTGTGCGCGCACATCAACGCGCTGAGACCATCGTTCCGTCAGTTCGCACCCCCGATGCCACCTCATGCATCGCATCACCTCGCGTCCAAAAAAGCCCCAAATTTTTCTGCCCTAATCTTTCTGCCATCCCTTATCTCTCATCCCTGATCCCTCATCTCCCTCCCCTGACCCCGCATCCACTGGCTCGGCGTCATGTTCTTCTCCGCACGGAAAGCCTGGCTGAAATGACTGAGGCTCCGATACCCCACCTCCAGCGCCGCCTCGCTGGCATTCATGCGCCCGCTGCCCATCAGTGTCGCCGCACGATCAATCCTCAATCGTCGAAGATACAGGCTGATCGTCGTTCCCGCAGTCTCCGAGAACGTACGGGAAAGATACTGCGGATGACAGCCGCAGATCTGCGCCAGCTCCTCCAGGGAAGGTGGATTCTCCAGATTCTTCAAAAGCGCCTCCCGCACGCGGGCCACACGCTCCATGGAGAGCCGCCTCGTTCGTGTGCAGAAAAGCTCCTCGCCACGCGTCTCGGTGAGCACTTTGCGAAAGAAAAACTCCGCCATGCGGCTGCCCTCGAGCAGTTGCCGCGCCTCCGTGCACAGCGTGGGAGCCATCAGCGCACGCGCCCAGGCCCGGTCCTCCGCCTCCAGCGGCCTCTGCAGCACCGGCAGTGCCACATGCGGCCCCAGAAGCAGAGTCTCAAAATCAGGCGAGAGCTGCTGGCGCATATTGCCTAACGTATTTTGCACCCATTCACCCGGGAAGCAGAGCAGGAGGGCATGTGGCTTTTCCCAGGCATGCAGCTGCCAGTCGGGCAGTGCCTGGCCTTTGTCTGGCAGGTGCATCCACAAAAGTTGGTTCGCCAGCACATCATGTCCACGTCCGTCCTCGGTCTGCGCGCGCACACGGCCGGAGAGCGTCAGCAGCGCCCAGATGCCCGGCCGGGTCATCATGATCTCCACCCGGCGGCCGTCACCCGTCCCGGAGGGATCGGCGCCGAGCCAGCGGCTTTCAAAAGCGGCAAACGGGAGCTGCATCAAAGACAGGGGATGGCTCGCTGCCTGTCAGACGGGAAACATCACCTGCTCACCCTGTTTGGTCAGCAGCAGCGCCACGCTGTCACGCGCTGCCAGCACTTGGTTCCACAGCTTCTGCGGAGCCAGCAGCACCGCTTTTGTCAGCGCATCTGCTTCAATGCACGTTTTGGCAAACACACTCACGCTCAGGTTGCTCTTCATCGGCTTGCCTGTGCGTGGATGCATGATCGCAGAGGCCTTTTGCAGACCGCTCGCCGCTTTCACAAAATACGCCGCGCTCGTGGCCAGCGCAGGTCGCAGCATCACCGCCGGCACAGCCACGCGGTGCGGATCCCTTGGATCACGAATGGCCACGCGGCTGTCAGCTTGACCGAGCACGCGCATATCGCCGCCAGCATTCACGATCGCTCCGCTCAAACCGAGCGTGCTGAGATACTCCACCGCTTTGTCGACGGCGAAACCCTTGGCGATTCCACCCAGGTCGACCTGTAACGGCTGTCGGAAGGACACCGCGCGACCACCCAGAAGCGCGATGTCCTCCCAACGGCCTGCCTCGACGAGCGAGGAAACTTGTGTGTGACGTGGCAGCAGGCCGCTGCGCACCAGTCTTGGAGCCACGGTGATGTCAAAGGCACCCTCCGTCTCGCGGCTCAGTTGCACCGCCTGCTCCAGCACATGATAGGTCCACGGATGTACCTGCAGCGGTGCCACATGCCCGCAGCGATTCAGCCGGCTGACGTCACTGTCCGTGTCGTGAAAGCTCATCATGCGCTGCACGCTGCGGATCATCTCAAAAGCCTTCCCGGCCTGCTCATGCAGCTTCGCCTCGGACCTCGCTCCCGTGAGAGTGATCTCGACAAACGTCCCGAGCAGAGGCTGGCAGCGCTGGATGGTGTTCGTGGCAGGCATAACGAATGATTTAGAGTTTTCTCAGCACGATCTCCCAGGTGTGCACCAGGCGCTTCACTCCTGCGGTGATGCCCTTGCTGCTGATCGTGGCTCCAGAGATGTTGGAGATGTCCTTGTTCACCTTCAGCTTCGAGTCAGCGCTCTTGCCGTGAAATTGCTTCCGCCATTTCGGGCTCCGCACTTCATAGCCATACATCTCGCGGTAAGTCAGGATCTCCACGCCCTTCGTCTCGCCATCGGAATCGATGGCCACCGCAATGTCGATCGCCTCATACCGGCCCATGACGGTGTCGAAAATGAGCCAGGAGCCATCCTTGCCCTTCCAGGCGTCCAAGTCGCGAGTCTCCACCTTCACGTCGGAAGCCTTCTCGATCTCCTTCCGCTCGTCCTTGCTCAGATGCACCGCCACCTGAGTGGCAGTCTTCCCGGGCAGGAGGATCTGCCGGGCCTGCTCACGGCTCAGATAAACCTGCGCATGCACCCCGCCTGGGGCCAGGAGGAGGGCTGGGGCAAATTTCTTGATCAGAGCGCGGCGACGCATGGGATGAGAGGGCGGCGGTTGTTGAAGTGCGACAATCAAACGAAGACGAAAATGCGATTCATTCTCAGCTTATGAGATGAAAATGAATCTCAATTACTAAAGCGCAAGGCAAATCTTTGACCTCTACGGGTTAGAGGCACTCATGGGACGAATTCTGTCCTCACCTCCAAAATCGCAGCCAACATCCGCTTGGGATGCCTCAGTCCACAAACACGAACTCGTTCGAGTTCAGCAGGGCCAGGCAGTAGTCCGCCAGGGCTGCGCTAAAGCTACCCGCGATCGCGGTGTGCTTCTCCAGAAATGCGCTCCCCACCTCAATCTCAGCCGCTGTGGCCGGACGTGACAGGCAGCTCTGAGTGGCCGCAGCCACCAGTTTGGCTGTCTCGGATTGATGCGCTTCCGTCAAATCATTCGCGATCTTCCCCGCGATCTCATGGGCAAAGCTGGAGTTCAGCAGCATCAGCGCCTGCGGCGCCGTGGTGGATTCATTCCGGCGCGCGCAGGACATCAGCGCATCCGGCCGGTCAAAGAGGTCAAACAGCGGGTGGCGCGCATTGCGGCGTGCGAAGGTATAAATGCTCCGCCTCGTGTGCTCAGTGACATCCTCCGTGACTTGCAGCTGTTTTTTCAGCAGCGTCTCGCTGACCTCTTTCGGCATCGGCAGGCGCACGCTGGCACCTCCGGCCTTGAGATTGAGCTGCCCGGAGGCAGAGAGCATCGCATCCCGCAGCATCTCACCTGTGAGGCGGCGCGGTGTCAGCTTCGCCTGCCGATAGGTCGGCGACATCACGATCAGCTTGTGCAGCTTCTTCAGGCTCCAGCCCTGTTTTGGCAGTTCCGCCGCCAGCCAGTCCAGCAGTTCCGGATGCGTCGGCGCCTCTCCCTGCTTGCCCAGATCACCTGGAATCGCCGCCAGCGGTTTACCAAAATGCTGCTGCCAGAGCCGGTTCGCCGTGGCGCGCAGAAAAAGAACATTGTCCTCACAAGTCAGCCACATCGCTAAAGCTGCACGGTCCGGACTCTCCGCAGGCTTGCCGAGGATGCGTGGAAAGGCTGGCTTGATCTCCGGTCCTGGGCGCTTAAAATCTCCCCTAACAAAAACCGTGCTCACGGGCACGCCTTCCGTGAAGATACGCACTGAGGGCCCGATCTGCTTGCCATTCTTCGGCTGCACCGTGTTGTCAAAGAAAGCGCGCAGCCGGTAAAAATCCGCCTGGCTCACCGGATCATAAGGATGGTCATGACACTGTGCACAACCCACGGTTAGGCCGAGTCCCACCGAGCCCACCGTGGACGCGATGTCATTCAGCAGCACATGGCGCCGCTCGTCCTGGCTGTTCAGATCCGGCATGTCTGGAGCCGCGAACAAAAAGCCCGTCGCCGCAGCCTCGCCGTTCGGCAAAAGATCCCCGGCGATCTGCTGCTGCATGAACTGGTCAAAAGGCATGTCATCATTCAGCGCCTTGATCACCCAGTCCCGATACTGCCAGGCGCGTCCACGCTCCGCATCATACTCAAATCCATCCGTCTCCGCGAACCGCGCCAGATCCAGCCACCACTGCGCCCAGTGCTCCCCATAGCGAGGACTCGCCAGCAGCTCATCCACGAGCGCCTCATAATCCTTCTCCGTGTCTCCCCCTCTCCGCGTCTCCGCGTCTGAAATGGGTGGCGGCAAGCCCACCAGATCAAAATAAACACGCCTAATCAACGTTGCTTGATCCGCCTCCGGAGACTGCGGCGGCATCCAGGTGGCGATGCCCGCTTTCGCATCCACCTTCGCCAGCGGCTGAAAGGCCCAGTGCTCACGATCCTTCTCCGTGATCGCTGGCTCATCTTTCACCGGATCCGCCGAAGCATGAATCGCCACAGCATGGCTCTGCCTCATGCCTAACAGCATGCTTAGCAAAATCGCGGCAGTCTGGACTTTCTTCATCATTCGAACATTCGGATTTCGTCATTCCTCACGCGAGGATCTCCTTCACCACCCGGCACTCATCCACCCCTGTGAGCTTCTGATCCAGCCCATTGAGCCGGAAGGTGAGGTGGTCATGGTCAATGCCCAGCGTGTGCAGGATCGTCGCGTGCAGATCATGGATGTGTACTTTGTCCACGGCGGCGCGCAGGCCGAACTCGTCCGTGGCCCCATGCACATGGCCGTGCTTCACACCCGCGCCGAAGAGCACCGTGGTAAAGCCCCAGGGATTGTGATCGCGGCCCACACCCTTCTCGCTCATCGGCATGCGGCCAAACTCACCGCCCCAGATCACCAGCGTGTCCTCCAGCAGCCCGCGCTGTTTCAAATCACGCAGCAGACCTGCCACCGGCTTGTCCGTGCGCGCGCAGTGCTCCGTGTGATTCTTCAGCACATCCTCATGCGCATCCCAGCCATTGGTATCGCCAGAATAAAGCTGCACAAAGCGCACCCCGCGCTCAATCATGCGACGAGCCAGCAGGCACCGTGTGCCAAACTCTTTCGTCGTCGGATCATCCATCCCATAAAGCTTCTTCGTGGCCTCTGTCTCGCGCGAGATATCCACCGCCTCAGGCGCCGCGGACTGCATGCGGAAAGCCAGCTCATAAGCGCGGATGCGCGCATCCAGCACGCTGTTTGCCTCATGCCGGGCCTGATGTGCCGCGTTCATCTGCTGGATCAGGTCCAGCGTCGCCCGCTGACGGGCACTGCTCATCGGACTGTTGAGATGCAAAATAGGGTGCTCACCTGCCCGCATCGTCGTGCCTTGGAAAGTTGCAGGCAGAAAGCCGCTGCCCCAGGCCGGCGGACCGCCTTTCAGACCACCACCCGGATCCGGCATCACCACAAACGCAGGCATGTCCGCATTCTCAGAGCCTAGGCCATACGACACCCAGCTCCCCATGCTCGGCTTGCCCATCTGGATGGATCCCGTGTTCATTTGGTAGACGGACTGCGGATGATTCACGCTGTCACCATGGCAGCTCCGGATCACGCACATCTCGTCTGCCAGCTCCGCCATGTGCGGCAGGAAATCACTCACCTCGATGCCACTCTGTCCATATTGGCGGAAAGCCTTCACCGGCCCCAGCAGCGGATTCTTCGCCACCTTCCGCCGCGTCTCCACCGTCCCGTAGCTATCCGGCAACGGCTTGCCTGCATGGCGGATCAGGTCCGGCTTCGGATCAAAAAGGTCCACATGGCTCGGCCCCCCATGCATGAAGAGCCAGATCACCCGCTTCGCCTTCGCCGGAAAGTGGGACTTACCCTCACCCCCCAGCGCCTCGCTGCCCAGCAACTGCGAGCACGCGATGCCCGACAACCCCACACCTGCCCCTCCGAGAAACCGGCGGCGTGACAGGGCAGGGAGGAAGTCCATGACGGCTTAAAACGTTGATCCAGGGAATTTCCATCCAGACTGGCCGAAATTCATCCGATTGGCGAGCACGCAGCAAGGTGGCTCCCCACAAGGTCAGCCCTGTCTCTGCCTGCTGCCTCTGGTTCGAAGGCCAACGGCCTTCCGCACCATAGCGAAGGGTTGGCGAGCCATAGCGAGCTTACCCTGGAAACCGGTCCCGCCTCCGCTATCTCCATGTCGGACCCCAACGTGGGTCCCGCATCTTCGGACCTGGACGTTGTTTCCTCACTGAGCCCAGTGATTGGTTGGAAGATGTTGTCGCCGTCAAGAAAGCCGACGGAACAGCTCATCATTCTTTTGAATCAAGCGTCGCGCCTCTTGACCTGCACGCCTCGAACCAATGCTAATGGGCTTGATGCTGATGATCCCATTGCCAAGCACTTCCACATTCACTTCATCACCAAGTTCAAGCCCAGCCTGTTCGAGCAATGTTGGATCAAGGATGATTCCCTGAGTATTGCCAATTTTGGTGATCGTCTGGATCATAGTCTACTACCACGCATGGGGTAACGACTGTCAACACCTTCGTCCCGGCTCACTACTTAATAGAAGGGGCCGCTGTCGCTGCTTCCGCCGCACCGCCTCCGTGCTTCTCCAGATACTCCTGCGCCTTCGCCCGTGCCGTGGTGATCTCCTCCGCGTTCAGGCTGAAGCCCGTGGTGCCGGACTGCATCAGATTCGTGGTGTCCTGCCGGTGGTTCAGCCCCAGCGCATGGCCGATCTCATGGGACGTCACCCTCGGCAGCGGCTCGTCCAGACCTCCTGGTACCTCACGGAGAGAAGCCGTGTCCTTCACCACGATCGGCTCCCCATAGAAGAAGCCGTTCGGCTTCACCGTCTTCACATAGCAGATGTCGATCCCGGTCGGGCTGAGCACGCTCTTCGGGACCATCGACTTCACCCGCACAAACTCAGACTTCAGCCGGTTCTCCTCTGGCATTGGCACCGCCTCCGCAGTCTTGATGGACTCGATCTCAAACTGAATCCCCGCCTGTGCCCATACCTTGTTCACCTTGCTCATGACCCTCCGGACATCCGCCTCGACCAGCGTCGTGTGCATGTCCGGCATCGAGCTTGATTGCATCAGATGAATCCTCACCGGCAAAGTGATGACCGGCATTTCAGGCGCTGCTGGTACCGCCGCTTCTTTGCCCTCCTGCGCCAGCAACACCACTGACAGCAGCAGGCACGCGATCAAGTAAATGAGATGCTTCATATTAGGCCTGGGCAGATGCATCACGATCCAGGTCACCCAAAAAGATCGAGCAACGGCCTTCCGCCATCCACCACCGGGATCGGCCGGTTCTCGCGGTTCATCAGCATGAGATCCGGATTGATGCCGAGCGACCAATACAGCGTCTTCGCCAGGTCCTCTGGCGAGACCGGTTTGTCATCCGGATAAGCCGCTTCCTTGTCCGACTTTCCATACACAATGCCGCCGCGAATGCCTGCACCCGCGATCAGGGCCGGGAAGCAGGTGCTCCAGTGACCACGACCCCACGTCGCGTTCGGCGTGGGCGTGCGTCCCATCTCGCCCAGTGCCACCACCAGCGTCTCATCCAGCAGACCGCGCTCATCCAGATCCGTCAGCAGCGCTGCGCAGCCTTGGTCAAAGGTAGGCAGCAAATGGTCCCGCACATCATCGCTCGTGCGGTGTGAGTCCCAGCCGAAGCCGTCTGCAGTATCGTAATGCACGGTCACAAAGCGCGTCCCTGCCTCCACCAGTCTCCGCGCCATGAGGCAGCTCTGGCCAAACAGATGCCGCCCATAGCGATCCCGCATTTTCTCAGACTCCGCGCGGATGTTCAGCGCGCTGCTCGTCTTGTCCGAAGAGATCAGGGCCATCGCCCGTTTGCGATGCAGATCCATCGCATCGCCATCACCGAGGTCGAGCCTCGTGCGCACCGCTTCGAACTGATCCAGCAACCCCACGCGCTCCTGAATTCGGCTCACCGGGATCACCGGCTTCAGCCCCTCGATCTCAAAGCTCAGCTCACCATCCGCGCAGGCACGCCAGTAGGGGTTGTCCTTCAGGCTCTGCTTGTCGATCACCGTCGTCATCGGGTTGTAGGCCTGGCCTAACCATCCGCCGTATTCACCGGGCCGCACATACTGCCCGCGATCCTGCAAGCGCCCCAGCCGGTTTGGCAGCACCGCATATGAGGCCAGATCACGCTCCATGCCTCCCGGCTGCTTCTGACTCAGATGCTCTACCACCGAGCCGATAGACGGCCAGTCCTGCGGCGTGGCCGAGAAACCACCTCCCACCGGCAGATGCCAGCGATGCCCCGTCTGCAGATAGTGCCCCGCGCCGCTGTGGTCATTGTAGCTGTGCGTCATCGACCGGATGACCGTGAACTTGTCCGAGATCTTCGCCAGCCGTGCCAGATGCTCGCTGATCAGCAAATCCGGAGTGCGGCAGCGGATCGGTTTGAATGGTCCGCGTATCTCCGGCTTCGCCTGAGGCTTCAAATCAAACGTCTCGAGTTGGCTCGGCCCGCCAAAGAGAAACAGAAAGATCACCGACTTCGCCTTCCCACCTGCAAAAGCTTCCTGAGCCTCCTGCGCGGCCAGCACGCCCGGCAGAGTCATGCCAAACAAACCCGCCCCGCCGATCTGCAAAAGCTCCCGGCGCGAGATGCCGGAGCAGTTCGTGCGCGTGGTGCCGTTGATGGTGAGCATACGGGGGCAAAGTACGCGCTGCCTCCGCAGTGCCTTTCCATTTCGCTATGGCCAATCCTTGGTCAGCTGAAGGGACCACACTTCATTCGAAAGCGGCCGCGCATGCCCTCCCGCCACCCAGAGCTTGTCCTGGAAAACGAACGCCGAATGCTCATGCCGAGCCTTCCAGCAGGTCCTCGTCTCCAGCCGCTTCCACGTCTTCCCATCCGCGCTATGCCAGACATCGCCGTAGTTGTCCTTCTCCTTTGACCACCCGCCCAGCACCCACATCTGCCCGCGATACACCGCTGCACTGAACCACAGCCGCGCCTCCCACGGCGCCGACTCCGTCTCGCCGTTCCAGTTCACACCATCGCTGGAGGACCACACATCATTCTTCGCATGATAAGCCGGCGTGTAGTTACCACCGCCCATCACATAAATCCGGTCATTCAAAACCACCGCCTGATGATAGGCCCTCGCCGACCACGGCGCGCTCGCCACTTCCAGCTTCCAAGTCTTCCCATCATCAGACGACCACACATCATTCTTCAGACTCTTGTCCGTGCCAAAATAGTAGTCCTCGATCCCCCCGAGCATCCACATCTTCCCGCGATGCACCACCAGCCCGGCCGCGACTCTTGGCGACCACTCCGCGCTCTTCGTGACCTGATCCCACTTCACTCCATCGTTGGACGACCACACCTGGTTGCTCGCTGAATGCCCCGGCAGCCTGCCTTTATACCAGCCGCCCATGATCCACATCTTGTCCGCAAAGGTCACATTCATCGGCAGATCACTGTGCACCCACGGCGCGTTGCCTTCCACCAGCGTCCAGTCCTTGCCATTGGCCGATGACCATACATCCCTCGGCGGATCCGCAAACGACTGAAACCATCCCCCGCCTATCCAAAGTTGCTCACGAAACACCCACTCCGCCTGCGAGTCCCTCGCCTGCCACGCCGCGTTCCCCTCCAGCACCCAGTCTTGTGCGAGAGCACTGCTTGTGAACGAAAGGAAAAGTAAAAGCGACTTCATGCGGGAGAGATGACAAACGCCCATCTCGCCACCGTGCTTGCGATCCTTCGAAAAGCGGAACGCTGGCGCTCTCTTTAAATCATGCTACGGAATCAAATGCGCATCCATGTGGTCAGTGACCTGCATCAGGAGTTCGGCGAGATCCCTCTGCCCAAGGTGGACTGTGACTGCGTCGTGCTCGCCGGTGATGTCTCGATCAAGATGAGCGGCCTGAACTGGATCCTGCGCAACATCACTGACGTCCCCGTCATCTACATCTGCGGCAATCACGAGTTCTACGGCGAAAGGTTCCCACGCCTCATCGAGAAGCTGCGCGAGAAGGCCCAAGGCACGAACGTGCATTTCCTGGAGAATGACTCTGTCACCATCAAGGGCGTTCGTTTCTTCGGGGCCACGCTCTGGACAGACATGGCTCTCATGGGTGACTGGCAGATGGGTGCCATTGAGGCCGCAGGCGTGATGAATGACTACAAACGCGTGCGGAACTCGGACCGCGGTAACCGCCGTCTCAGGCCCGTGGAGACGCGCCACAAACACCTGATTTCCGTAGAGGCCCTGAAAGAGTTCTTCGCCGCAGGAGATGCCAGATCATCCGTCATCGTGACTCATCATGCGCCCTCCATCCTCTCATTGCCCGAGCGCCGCCGCACGGAGGACATCAGTTGCGCCTATGCCTCGCATCTGGATGCTCTGATCACCGAGCATCAGCCGCAGCTTTGGATCCACGGCCACATTCATCACAGCAACGACTACAAGATTGGTGAAACTCGAGTTCTCTCGAATCCACGAGCCTATCCAGATTCGCCTAACCAAGCGTTTGTTCCTGATCTTACTGTCGATCTGAAGCCTTCCTTCCTCACGCCAGAGCCTTCGTGATCACATGCCGCTCCTCCACGCCCGTGAGGCGCTGGTTCAGGCCTTGATGCGGAAAGCTCAGTCGTGTGTGGTCGATGCCCATGAGGTGCAGCACCGTCGCATGCAGGTCACTCACATGGCAGCGATCCTCCACCGCCTTGAAGCCCAGCTCATCCGTCGCGCCGATGGCCTGTCCACCTTTCACACCCGCTCCGGCCATCCACATGGAAAAGCCGTGCCAGTCATGATCACGCCCCGGCTTGCCCACACCTTCACTCGTCGGCGTGCGGCCAAACTCACCGCCCCACACCAGCAGCGTCTCATCCCAGAGTCCCGTGCGCTTTAGATCCGCGATCAGTGCCGCGATCGGCTTGTCCGTCTCACCCGCATGCAGCGTGTGATTCGTGATGCAGTCATTGTGCCCGTCCCACGTGTCCTCGATGTGCCCACCGCCCGAGTAGAGCTGGATGAAGCGCACGCCCTTCTCGATGAGCCGCCGCGTGATCAGGCACTTGCGGCCAAAGTCCGCCGTGCGCGGATCATTGAGCCCGTACATCTCTCGCGTCACCGCGTCTTCAAGTTCCACATCCACCGTGCTCATCGCCTCCGTCTGCATGCGATACGCCAGCTCATAAGACTCGATGCGCGCCATCAGCTCCGTCTCCTCCGGATGCATCTTCAGATGCTCCTCATTGAGTGACCTCAGCAGATCCAGGCTCCTGCGCTGCGTGCGATCACTCGTCCCCTCTGGCGTCGCCAGATCCAGCAGCGGCGATCCACCACTGCGAAACAGCGTGCCCTGATACGCCGCCGGCATGTAGCCCGCCGTCCAGTTCGAAGCACTGCCGATCGGTCCGCCACGCGGATCCGTCATCACCACAAACCCTGGCAGGTTCTGGTTCGTCGTGCCTAACCCATAGCTCAACCACGAGCCCAGGCTCGGCTTCCCAATAAAAATGCTGCCCGTGTTCATCTGCAGGCAGCCGGAGGCATGCGCCGCCGTGTCCGCATGCATGGACCGGATCACGCACAGATCATCCGCATGCCGCGCCGTGTGCGGAAACAAGCTGCTGATCTCCAGTCCGCTCTGCCCATGCTTCTTGAACTCAAACGGCGATGCCATCAGATGCCCCACCGCCCGTCCGTTGGATCCCACCTTCGCATCGCCCGTGTACGGCTTGCCATCATGCTTCTTCAGCATTGGTTTCGGATCAAACGTGTCCACCTGCGAAGGCCCGCCATTCATGAAGAGGAACACACAGTGCTTCGCCTTCGCCGCATGATGCGCCCTCTTCTCCGCCATCGGCGAAGTCGATGCCGCAAGCGCCTCCGCCACCATCAAATCCGTCAATGCTATCCCCGCAAACCCACCCCCGACCTGCCACAGAAACTCCCGGCGTGTCTGCCCACAAGGCGTGCGGTTCGGAATGAAGCGTGACATGGTGAGATGAGTCCAATACAGACATCACGCACACGCTCTTGCTCTGTATAAACTGTGGACAGGCGAGCCTTTACTTGTTTTGATGAGTGTTGGATATCATTATAAGCTGTAAGCTTAGTCGAATTGTAAATGTTATGCTGATTGCTCCTTCCTATGTCTTGCCAGAAGAGATTTTCTCGACGCCGTTGAGAATATCTTCCACGGATTCAAGTCTGAGCTTCGAGGTCAAACTGGGAGCTTCAGGGAGGTCCTTTCAGTCATGACTTTCGAAGTTTCATTATTGTCGGATCAGACGCGACGGGACGAGATCTTTGCACTTTACCGTAAAGAGTCAGCGACTCTCGGTTTTATGCCGGAAGGGGCTTTTGAGCAGGCTATCGCAACGGAGCGAATCCTCATTTCCACAAGCAAAGAGGGACGCATTGTTGGCTATCTGTTTTTTAGAATCGCGCGAGGGAGAGCCGCTGTCGTGCATTTATGCACAGTACTCGAGGTTCGTGGGCAAGGGGTTGCAAAGCTGCTGGTTAACCGACTAAAACAAATTTCAGCGCACCTCGATTGCATCACATTGAGATGCCGACGCGATTACTCGGCAAATGATCTTTGGCCACGCCTCGATTTTCTTCCACTTGCAAGCGTCAGAGGGCGTGGCGCTGATGGTGCAGAACTCACGATTTGGCATTATGATCATGGCCACCAAGACTTGTTATCAGTGGTTGGCGCTGAGAATGAGAAGACTAAAGTGGTTATCGATACCAATGTATTTTTGGATCTTTCGTATCCCAGGCGTGAGCACCATTTGAAAGCAACAGGTCTAACCGCTTCATGGCTTGATGATATTTTAGATCTGGTTGTTACACCGGAGATATACAATGATATTGACCGCTGTGAGGATGATGCGCAGCGCAAGGCATCACGTGATCTTCTTTTGAGGTATGAAATGATCCGCGCCCCGACTGCGGAAGTGTCTGAACTTGCATCGAGGTTAGCTGGGATATACCCCGAACTTGCTAAGACAGATCGTGGCCGGTCCGATTTAAAGCACATTGCGTACACAGTTACGGCAGGCGTGCGTTTCTTTGTCACCCGTGACGAGTTAGTCCTTTCCCTCGCTCCTGAGTTATTGCAGTCGTTCGATATTCAGGTGCTCAGCCCAGTTGAGCTCATAAGCATGCATGATGTTATCGATCGTGAATCGGAATATCAGCCACAGAAATTGTTGGGAACGAAACTCGTAACTTCGAATTTGAAGGCCTCCGACATTGAGAGAGTTTGTGATGCATTTCGTGATAAGGCGAATGAGAAAATGCATCAATTTCGTTCAGGGCTTAGCGAGTTGTTGACGCATCCCCGTAGGTGCAGTGTTCGTCTGGTCGAGCAGGGAGGCGATCCCCTTTTGTTAGCCGGGATAGAGACGGCCGACGGCGGCGAGCTTATTAGAATGCTGCGTATCAGCGGGCACTCGATTGCTCCTACTGTTGCCAGGCACATATTAATGAATTTGATCCGAGAAGGGGCATTTTCCGCGCAGGAATTGATATCGTTAGACGACACGCACCTGAGCTGTGATGCCGTGCAAGCTCTCATAGAACTTGGCTTTGTCGCGACGGGTAAGCAGTGGATAAAGCCGTTGCTTCATGGATTCAAACCTATGGAGGAAATCTCGGAACTTCTTCGATCTCGAGGTATTTATGAAGGCTGGCGAACGCCGGATGAACTTGGCACGTTGATTTGGCCAGCCAAGATAGACGCCGAATCCCTACCTTGTTATCTTGTTCCAATCCAAGCGCAGTGGGCAGAGCACTTTTTTGATGATGAGTTGGCCTCGTTAAGGCTGCCGGGAATCTCAGACATTCGTAGTGAGCTACACTTGGGCGTTGAAGGCGTCTATTATAGCGCCAGCCGGAACAAGTTTTCCGCGCCGGGACACATTCTCTGGTATGTCAGCCTGGGATGTGAAGACTTGGGTAGTATGACTGTGAAGGCTGTGTCTCGCCTGCGTTCCTGGGTGCGAGATGGCCCCAAACAACTGTTCAGACAGTTTCAGAGGTTGGGCGTCTATAGCTGGAAGCAGGTGTATCAAACCGCAAATGAAGATGTGAACAAGAAAATCACTGCGCTTCGTTTCTCTCATACTGAGAGATTTAGGCGCCCTGTGACTAGGTCGCAGCTTTCGGCGTTGGGAATCAAGGGAACCTTCCAAGGCCCAATGTCTGTTGATCACGAAGCGTTTAAGCGGATATACGAGTTAGGAACAGGAGCCACACCATGACCCGAAATGCCGTATTGATGTCTATCAAACCCAGATACTCTGAAATGATCTTCTCGGGAGTGAAGACGATTGAGTTGCGGCGGGTGTGCCCGAAGTTGAAGCCTGGAGACCTTGTGATGGTATATGCTTCAGGGCCCCGAATGGCACTGGTCGGCGGGTTTGAGGTTGCTGGCATTGTCTCAGGAACTCCACGAAGTGTTTATCGCAGTCATGGCAAAGACGCCGGGGTAACCCAGGCAGAATTTGATTCCTATTTCAGTGGCTGTAAAACAGCTTACGGCATCCAAATAGCTAAGGCATGGACATTGAACGAAGAGGCTGAATTAAAGTCTCTCAGAAAGCAGGTTAGAGGATTCCATCCACCTCAATCCTATCGATACTTGCGTGGATCCGAACGCGAGATTTTATCGCCTGATTCGAGAGTGTGATTGTTGCAGGACGGAAGTCACCTCACTCCGGATAAACAAACTCATTCAGATTCAGCACCACCCGGCAAAGCTGCTCCAGAGACTCCTCTCGCAAAAACGCCCGCATCTTCGCCATCTCATCCTGGGAAGGTTCACGGCACAGCGCCAGCCGCCAAGTCAGTCGCACTTGTTGTTCGGCGTCATCATCCGCTTCACGTTTCAGTCTCGCGGCAAAATACCGGGCCTGCTCATTCACAAAATCGCTGTTGAACAGCGTCAGCGCCTGCGGAGCCACGGTGGTCACCTGGCGTTGCGGGCAGCTGCTCACCGTGTCGGCAAGGTCCAGCGTCTCCAGCATGGGGACCACGAGCCCGCGCTTGATGAACATA
>NZ_BKAG01000052.1 GCF_007992435.1 Prosthecobacter gellanilyticus
TTCGCGACTTCAACACTCAAACCTCACTTCCCGCCCATCAGCATGCTGCCCATCTGATACCCGTTCTTGATCAGGTTCATCTGCTGCTCCTGATAATTCTGCAGGGCCTTCAACTGAGGTTGGGACAGGAAACCGGCGGCCTGCTGCAGCGCACGGGCATTGGTGGCACGCTGATACTCCAGATAGGTTTGCAGGTTGGCCTCGCTCATCTGCGCGGGGTTGGTCATGTTCTTCATCAGCGCCGCCTGTTCTGGAGTGGGATTCTGTCGGGTCTGGGCCAGGAGCTGGATGAGCTGGTCTTCCTGCTGCGCATTCAGAGGATCGCCGGTGGCGCTGAACATGCTGCGGCCCATGGTCTCAAACTGCATGCGCTCCGGACGGGTGGCCTCATAGGACTGGAAGCTGTTCCAGTCGGCGTCGTTGTTCATGAACTTCCGGATCGTCTCGTCATAAGCCACCTTGTTCTTCTCAGCCTCGGCCAGGAGCTGCTGGCGCTGCTGCGGGGTCATGTTGGAGTCGAGCAGTTTCAGGCCGAGATCGGCCTCGAGCTTGGCGCGCTCGGTGAGCAGTTTTTTGAAGTGGGCCTTCTCCTCGTCATTGAGCTGCAGTTGCTCGATGAGGCGGGCGTAGCTGGTCTCGATCTGCACCGCCTGCTGCTGGCCCAGGAGATCACGCATCGCAGGGTTCTTCAGCATCTCGCGCAAGGCACCGCTGGTGGTTTGCGGAGCGGCTGGGGCGGCCGGGGCACCGAGCTGCAGGCGGCTGGCGGAAAGGCTGGAGGTGTCCGGGCTCGTGGTGGACGGCAGGGAGGCCACCGGCTTGTTCGCCAAATCACGGCGCAGTTGGGAAATCATATCACGCGCTTCCTTCAGTTCCGACTCCAGTTTCGCGACACGCGGATCGGAGGGCGCGGGGGTGCCCAGCACCCAGGCAAGGGCGAGGACGCAGGCGAGGGTGGAGGCGGCTAAAGCAAGGGTCAGAGGTTTCATGCGGGATTATCTGACCACGGAGCTACCGTATCCGCACAAATTGATCCAGCCCGGAATGAAAATCAGGGGGCCGCAGGGGCCGTGAGATCCGTTTTTTTATGCTTCGTGAAGCGCACGTCCTCCGCCTTTTCGATGAAAATGGTGTCCTCGCAGATGTTCTTGGCGTGGTCACCCACGCGTTCGAGGAACCGGGCCACGAAAATGAGGTGGAGATAGCTTTCCAGCGGCGAATGCCGGGTCTCCATGATCTGAAGCAGCGAGGCATCCAGCGCCTTCTCCGCAGCATCCAGCTCCTTGTCCATCAGACGGGCGGCGGCGGCATCATCCGCGTTCGCGTCCGCGAAGGACTGAAGGCTGGCAGCCAGATTGCGCAGGCAGAGCTGGTACACCGGCTCGATGAGCTTTACCTCGGCGATCTCGGGGAGGTTGTTGATGTGGCGCGCCCGCTTGGCGATGGAACTGGCCTGGTCGGCGATGCGCTCCAGGTTGTTTGCCACGCGGATCGTCCCCATGACCTGGCGCAAATCATGCGCCGTGGGCTGGAACTTCAGCAGGATCTGCATGCCGAGCTGGTCGATGCGCTTTTCCAGCTCATTCACGTCCTGGTCTGCGGCGATGGCCGCATTGCACAGGTCGGTGTCGCGCTCGAGCAGGCCGCGCATTGCATCCGCCAGATTCTTCTTGGCGATGCTGGACATGGTGAGCACCTGCTCGCGAAGGCTGGTCAGCGCGTGATTGAAGGAGGTCAGGATATGATCGTGCATGGACTTCGTTGTCGAGATTACATCGCCAAGGTGACATTTTCGACACCAAAGTTTGCCTCATTCACGACCGGAGTGCTTTTCGCAGGCCCCTTGGGCTGGCGGTTCGTGCGCTCGCAGAAGTCGTGGTAGGTCACCACTTCAAAACGTCCGTCCTCATGCTCCAGGATGGCGGTCATGGACTCCACCCAGTCTCCGGAGTTCAGGTAGTGGGTCTCGCCGATGATTTTGTTCGCCGGGCTGTGGATGTGCCCGCAGATGATGCCGACGCAGTTTTTGGACTTCGCCAGTTCCTGGAGCTGCTCCTCATAACGGCCCACGAAGTTGACGGCGGATTTGACCTTCAGCTTCACCCAGCGGCTGAGGGAAAAGCTGTCCTTCCCGCGCACATGGCGCCACCAGTTGTAGAGCCTGTTCACGCGCAAAAGAATGTTATACCCGATGCCGCCCAGCTTGGCGATCCAGGGATGGTTCGTGGTCACATGATCGAAACCATCGCCATGAATAATGAGGTAATTCCCACGCGCCGTGCGGTGAATGTGCTCACCGATGATCCGGAAGTTATCGAGCTGGATGGGGACAAAGCGGTCCAGAATGTCGTCATGATTGCCACGCAGGTAGATGATCTCCGTGGACTCCTTCTCCATCTTCTTCAGCACGGTGCGGAGAAAGCCGGTGTGGCCTTTGTTCCAGCCACCCAGGCGGCGCAGATGCCATGCATCAATGATGTCACCATTCATGATGAGCTGGTCACACAGGATGTGACGGATGAAGTGGGAAGCCTGGGCAGCTTTGCAGTCTGGCATGCCAAGATGCACGTCCGAGATGATGAGGGTGCGCACGCGCAGCTTCGTCTTCTGCCGCGTGGGATCCACGGGCTCATCGGCGGGCTCGTCGGCGAGGATGATGTCACTCATGAAAAAGCTGGGGCTAGGGGTGCTGGCGAGCGGGGAAATGACGAAGGAATGCCGGAGCTCGAATAACGAACATTTCTGCCTGAAGGCGCTGCGCACAGCTCTCCTTCGGCCTTCGGAATTCGGGCTTCATTCGTCATTCTGGTTTCGTCATTCGTCATTGGGAGGGATCACATGCCTGACATGTTTTTCTTTGAGTCGATCGCCGTCTGCAGCTCGCCCTCGAACTGCTGGATGACACGCTTCCAGCCATAATCACTGGCGGCCTGGCGTGCGGCGGCGCGCACGGCAGAGTTGTCCCAGCTTTTCGCCGCTTCGCGAGTGGTTTGCAGAAAAGGCTCCTCCTGCTCAAAGGGGGCCAGCCAGCCATTCTGGCCATGCTGGATGACCAGCCGGGGCGCGGCATAGTCATAAGCCACCGTGGTGAGTCCGCTGGACATGGCCTCGAGGACGACATTCCCAAAGGTCTCGCTGGAGCTTGGGAAAAGGAAGACGTCACCACTGGCATAGCACTCAGCCAGTTCCGTGCCGCGTTTGGCCCCGGTGTAGATGCACTCTGGATGCTCAGCTTGAAGAGACTTCAGGCGCGGGCCGTCCCCCACCACCACGCAGGGCGCCCGGGGATGAACCTCGCGGAAGGCGGCAAAAGCGCGCATGAGCAGCGGCAGGTTCTTTTCCGCCGCCACACGGCCCACATAGATGGCCACGGGGGTCTTCTCGTCAGCACCCCAAGAGCGGCGGAGCGCTTCGCTACGCCGGGCTGGCGAAAAGAGATCTGTGTCCACACCACGACCAAGCACGCCGACGTTCTGGATGCCCCAGCGCTCCAGCATGGCAGCGGTGTCGGCACTCGGAGTCAGGGTGCGGGCGGTTTGATTGTGAATGCTGCGCAGCATGCCCTGGGCCACCGTTTCCAGTCCAGGCAGATGGTAATCCTCCAGGTAGCTCTGAAAGTTCGTGTGAAAGCCAGACACCACGGGGATGCCCATCTTGGCCGCGGCACGGATGCTGGCGATGCCCAGCGGGGTCTCCGTGGCCACATACAGCACGTCCGGCTTCATCTCCTCAAACCGTGCCTGCATCTGCCAGGTGGTGCTGATGCCGATGCGCAGCCCCGGGTAACCCGGCAGCGGCATGGCCATGACCACGTGCCGTTTCAGCGGCTCCGGCTCGCCGTCTCCAGCTGCCAGAGTGGTGATGATTTCCACCACATGGCCGCAATCCGCCAGCCCTGTGGCGAAGGTGGACAGGGACCGTGACACGCCATTGATATCTGGCGGGTAGGTGTCCGTGATGAGCATCAGCCTCATGTCAGCGTAGCGTGGTCTGTTCTTAAGTTGTGGATAGGATGGTGGCAGAGAAAGGCAGAAATCGGCCCCCGAAAACGCCCCCACAGTGACGAATGTGTCACATGGGAAGGTGCTTGCAGAGCTTTCATTTGTTCCCCTTTGTGTCACAGTCGTCACCAAGAAAAGTTTGTGACGAAGCCCCCCCTCCGCGTAATCCAGCACCCTGTATGAGCAAAATCCTGGTGGTCGATGATGAACCGGACATTTCCGAACTGATCTCTCTTCACATGATGAGGGAGGGACACGAATGCCTATGCATTACCAATGGCCTGGAGGTCATGCCCTCGGCCCTGAATGAGCAGCCGGACCTGATCGTCCTGGACCTGATGCTCCCCGGTCTGGACGGACTGAGCAGCTTCAAGCGTCTCCGTGCTGACAGCCGCACCCGCAGCATCCCGGTGATCATGCTCACGGCCAAGACCCAGACCACCGACCGCATCAACGGCCTGGAACTCGGTGCCGATGACTACCTGACGAAGCCTTTCTCCCCCCGTGAGCTGGCCCTGCGCATCACCGCCATCCTGCGCCGCACGAAGAAGGTGACCCACGTTTCTGAGGTGAAGACGGGCGAGTTCCTCCTGGACCGGAAAAACATGAAGTTCTTCTACAAAGGCCAGCCCATCGACCTCACGACCACGGAGTTCAAGCTCCTGGCCGTGCTCATGGAAAACACCGCCGCTGTCCACACCCGCGCCGAGCTGCTGCGCGAAGTCTGGGGCTACTCCGATGATGTGGCCACCCGCACTCTCGACACGCACATCAAGCGTTTGCGCGAGAAGCTGGGTGATGCTGGCAAGCATGTGGTGACCGTCCGCGGCACGGGTTATCAATTCAGCATGGAAGCCCCGGCAGTCGCCGTGGCAGCATGAGGCTCAAATGACGCTGATTCTCTCCGCTGCCTTCATCCTCCTCGCCCTCTGGGCGTGGAGTCGTGAGAAAAAATGGCGGCGCAGTGTGGGGAGCGTGACCCAGGCCGCAGGGCTGAAGACCTCTGAAGTCGACAAGCTCACCGCGCGCTTCACCGGCCTGCGCGAGAGCAGCCAGGCACTGATTAAAGAAGAGTATCTGCGCCGGCTCTTCGAATCACTGCTCAATGAGATCCGCCAGGGCGTGGCCATCGTGGATGACCAGATGCGCATCAAATTCGTGAACCGCACGCTGGCGCATCTCTTTCACAAGCCCAGCATTCATCGCGGTCGCACGCTCATTGAAGAACTGCAGGACCATCAGGTCACCAGCATCGTCAATGCTGCTTTGACGGATCAACGCCGCCATGTGCGCGAGGTGGAGATGTCCAGTGCTGGCAACTCCAATGGCCGAGGCACACGCAACTTCCTTATTGAGGCCGCCCCTCTGCCTGCCAAGGCTGAGCGCGGTGCCTGGCTCATGGTGCATGACATCACGGAGCAGGTCATGGCGGACCAGGTGAGAAAGGACTTCGTGGCCAATGCATCACACGAACTGCGCACGCCGCTGACACTGATTCATGGTTATATCGAGACGCTGAAAAGCGGTGTGCTAAAGGACGAGGCGGCGCTGCAGCGCTGCTATGATGTCATGGACAAGCATGGCAAGCGCATCGTCCGCATCATCGAGGACATGCTCACCATCTCGCGCCTCGAGAACGGGCAGTCCGCGCTGAATGTGGAACCTTTCACGCTCCGCGCCTGTGTGCAGGATGCGCTGGATCATCTTGGGCCGATGCTCGAAGGCCGCGACACACGCATCGACCTCGATTTCCCGCCTGACGGTGGTCACATGCAAGGCGACCGTTTTTATTGGGACCAAGTCTTCACGAACCTCATCGAGAACGCCATCAAGGAAAACCCGAATCCAGGTCTCGTCATCACCGTCAGCGGCAAATGGTATGCAGATCACTGCCTGCTGCGCGTGAGTGATAACGGCATCGGCATCGCCGCGCATGATCTGCCCTTTGTCTTCAAGCGCTTTTACCGCGGTCACAAGCATCACAGCCCGCAGATCAAAGGCACCGGCCTCGGCCTCAGCATCGTCCGCCGCGCCATTGATGCCCACGGCGGCACCATCGAGCTCAGCAGCACGCCGGGCATTGAGACCACCTTCACCATGCGCCTGCCGCTAAAGATGGAAAAGGTTGTGTCAATGGATGAACAGGAAGAGAGCTCCCGGCTCTAGGATGCATCATTTGGATGCGGGCTTGTCCTGAGCCTCGCCACTTGGATCTATGATCTGGGGGGTGATGAAGAAAAGGCGTGACTGATTGATCCCGCCATCCTCCTTGACCATGCCACCGACCACCACGGTCTGGCCGTCCCACACCGTGATGGAAGTGCGCAAGGCATGGCTTGCAGGCGTAGCAGTGGTTGAAAGGATCCTGATCGTCAGCTCGATGCTTG
Source organism: Prosthecobacter gellanilyticus (assembly GCF_007992435.1). Taxonomy (GTDB): domain Bacteria; phylum Verrucomicrobiota; class Verrucomicrobiia; order Verrucomicrobiales; family Verrucomicrobiaceae; genus Prosthecobacter; species Prosthecobacter gellanilyticus. The sequence continues at coordinate 6,389 of NZ_BKAG01000052.1, forward strand.
ACCCATCCGCACCGATCTGAGGGGCCAGGATCATCCTTCCGCCATCATGAGCATCCGGGATGGTGAAATCCTGGAACTCGTCGCTTTTGACGGAGGCGCTTTTCAGCGTGCTCATGGTCATACCCTTCTTTTGGCTCAGCGCACGGAGGACGACTTGAAACTGAGAATCCGTGAAGACTCCCTGCACGGTGTACAAGTCTGGCCGTTTCACGACTCCCATCGGCGGGGCTGGCGGTGCGGCCCCGCTGGCTGGAGTGCCCAGAGCACCTGCGATCAGCAGATCAAAAGGCATGCCAGCGTCCTTGGATTGTTTCGCATCCAGGACTTTGACAGATAGATGCACACGCTTCGCATCCATGGCAGCGTTGGCCTTGTCTGCCTCCTTGGCTTTGGCATCAAAATCATCAGCGGATGATTTGACCGGGGCTGGCTGCGCCTTGGCCATGAGGTTGATCTTCTCACCAAAGCCACCGGTGGCGAACTGTCCGTCAGGTCTGAGGGCCCGCAGAGTAATCAGGGTCGTCACACATCTCTTGCCGACCGGGAGATGCGTCACAACGGTTTCACCCGACTGCACCTGTGCGCGTGCCTCCGAGCTCAGGATGGTGACGCTAGGCCAGTCAACGTTTTTGCCATCCTCCAGGTTCAGCATGATCTCGCCATGGCGCGTTCCAAACGAGGGTTTGATACTGGCTTCGACACGACCGTCCGCCTTAGGCAGCACGCCCAGCTCGATGCTTGTGCCCGCAAACTTGCGTGGCTCTCCAGGCGGTCCTTCGTAGAGCATCTCCATCACTGCCTGGGTTCCAATCTTCATGCTCACTGCAGGCGTGGACATAAGGTCCACTCCTTTGGTGGAAGACACTGAATGCAGGACATCCCTGAGCTGAAGACTCGACAGCGTGCCTCCATGCTCACCATAAAATTGGTTCGCCACAATGACCCGGCCCGTCACATGAACTTGCGGCAGGATCGTGGATGCTTCTGCGACCACTGCGGCAACTTTGTCGAGCTGTGTTCGCGTGTTCCGGACGATGATCTGAGCGGTCACGCGATTGGACACGGCTGTGGCACCTTCAGGAAATGCAATGCCCTGCTCCTTCAACCACTCCTTGGCCACCCTGGCCTTCGTCGCGATCTCAGGCGGCACCCTGAAGACACGCGTAATCAGCTCACCGTTGTCCGGTTTCTCATTCGTGGCCGCAGGCTCCTGCGCAGCGGCGGTCGTGATGCCGAGCGAGGCCACGAGCATGGGCAGCGCGAGCACACAGATCAGGCAGGCCAGCACAAAGAACGCGCCGATGCGCTTCCTGACACCGCGTGCCTCCATCAAGGCGATGAGACGTGCTTTCAGCCGGCGTGCAGGCACCGAGCTGGCGATGGGCATGACACAAGCGGGTTGGAAGGAAGGCTTCGCCGCCCAGCCTAACAAAAAATTCGAATAGTCATTCGACTCCTGTGGCCTATCGAGCGCTGCCGCATCACAGACCTCTTCCGTGGCACGCGCATGGCATTCGACCAGCGCATGAACAACCGGGTTCCACCAGAGTAGCGCCCGAATGATGCCCTGAATCAAGGCGGCGGCAGTGTCCGCACGGCGCAAGTGCTCCGCCTCATGACGCAGGATCCAACGCCACTGCTGCGGAGGCAGCGTGCCAAACGCGGACGATGGAAGAGCAATCACCGGAGGAAACCAGCCCGCGACACAAGGCGTGGCATCACCCTCGACGACACGCAACCGTCCGAGCGGCACGACTTCAGGCAGCGCGTCAATCTCCTGCTGCTTCAGATACCGCAGCCGCCAAGCCCACCTCTGCATGCCGCAACTCTGCGCGAGGAGACGCAACAGCAGCACGCCGGCCACAACCCCATACAACCAGCGCGCTGCTTGGATGATATCGTCCATCTTCCATGCGGGCGCGGTGCTGGCCTTCGCCACTTCCGATGCTGTCTTTGACTCTGGAGTTGAAGGTGTCACCACCACCCGCCAGTTCGACTCAAGCGTCTGATGAACCGCCGTCCATACCGGTGCCTTCTCCGCAACATAAGGGAAAGACCAGAAGCCAATGTCAAACGCCCCAATGAGCGAAAACAACACCGCGAGAAATGCCGCGTGACTCCGGCGCAGGGCATCACGAATCACAAAGCGCACGATCACCCAGCCTAACAAAGCCAGCGCAAGGCTGTGGATGCCAAAATTCAGAAACGAGATGCTGGCCGCGCTCATGGACGGCCTCCCTTCATCACGGCCAGAACGGCAACCGGAAGCACAGGAAATGGATTTTTAACCATATCCCGATGTTTTGACGACATTTGTCGGAGATGACAAGACTAAAATACGACAAGTGTCGTATTTTGATGATCTCAAACCGCCACGTTCAACTTAAACGGCGCGGCTTTGAAAACGACGGGTGTGGTGTCGTGGATCAACTCGCCGTCCAGCTCGTAGGGGGCGGCAGGTTCGGCGGTAACAGTGAACTCGCTCACCTGGAGGTAGTCGAGATCGAGGGCGGAATCATAGCCGCGTTCCAAGATGGCGCGGATCATCTGCGCGAACTCCCAGCCGCCGAGTTGGCGGAAGACCAGCACATCGAGCAGGCCGTCCTGGTTGTCCGCCTTCGGGAAGATCTGCACGGGACCGCCATAGTGCTTCCCGGCGCCGACCAAGACCACGCTGCCGAGCAGGTCCGGACGGCCATCGATCTTCACCGTCAGCACCGGCGGGGTGCGGCCCAGCACCTCCACGGCGGAGACGACATAGCTCAGGGGTCCCAGGCGCTTCTTCCGCTCCCAGGGGGTCTCCTGGATGATCTCGGCATCAAAACCCACGCCAGCGAGCTGCACGAAGTAATGGTCGTTCGCCATCCAGAGATCGATCTCACGGCGGCTGCCGCTGCTGATCTTCTGCCAGCAGACGCTGATGTCCGCCGAAGGCAGCCCAAGCTCATAGGAAAACACGTTCATGGTGCCCAGTGGCAGCACGCCCAGAGCAGTGTGCTGCTCAGGCGGACGGCTGGCATTCACGGCGCAGATGCCCTGCAAAACCTCGTTCATGGTACCGTCACCACCACCTGCCACGACCAGCCTGTGACCCTCCCGCGCCAGCTTTTCAGCGATCTCCCGGGCCTCGCCAGGAGCCGTGGTCAGGACCAGTTCCGGCGAGGGCGTTAGCGCCCGGAGGGAGGCCTCACGGGCCGCCGCCTGGGTGCTGCGTGCGGCGGGGTTCAGAATGACAGGGATACGATCAGGCATGCCGGGCGCGGTTATGTGACGGGTTCGCGACGTATACAAGTGACAATGCTAAGAGTCACGCATCGCCACCCCAGCCGTAATGACCACTTATGGCGAACTGGCTTCCCCTGGCAGTACGTTCTCGATTTGTTCGTGTGACATCCCACCTTCCATGAGCGCGGAAACAAGACTTTGGAGCGCATTTCCCTCCGTCTGGCCACTCTCGAGGAGAAGAGTGAAGTAATTATCCAGGGCCGCACGCAGATGGGGATGCTCATGCCCCGTCTGAGCGGTGAACCGGACAAAAATATCCACAGTCCTTCGCATGGGTTCCTTAGCCTCCCCCGGCCGATTCATGTCCTTGAGTAACTGAGCGAGGTTATTGAGAGTGACAGCGACTTCGGGATGATCGGGCCCATAGCTTGCCTCATCAATCTTCAAGGCACGACGCATCGGCTCCTCAGCCTCCCGTAATCGGTTCGTGGCCTGAAGCAATTGGGCAAGATTATTGAGGCTAATGGCGACACGAGGATGATCGGGGCCGAAGGTGGCTTCTACAATTTTCAACGCACGATGATGAAGAGGCTCTGCTTCTGCTGGCCGATTTGTGTCTTGCAGCAACTGCGCGAGGTTGTTGAGGTCGCGAGCGACGTCAAAATGATCGGGGCCATAGCTGGTTTCAACGATCTTCAACGAGCGACGCATCAGCCTCTCAGCCTCCCCTAGCCGGTTCGTGGCATAGAGCAACGTAGCGAGGTTGTTTAGATCAACGGCGACTGTGGTATGAGTCGGGCCGTACAGGGCCTCATCAATCTTCAAAGCGCGGCGCATCAACTGCTCCGCCTCATTCGCACGATTCGTGGCTTGGAGCACCTGGGCAAGGTTGTTGAGACGGATGGCGACTGTGGGATGGTCCGGGCCCTGGCTGGCTTCATCAATCTTCAAAGCACGACGCTGGAGAGGCTCGGCCTCGGCATGTTGGGCACGATTTCTGAGCCACAGGGCGAACTGATTCAGAACATAAGTCAACGAAGTCTCTATAGGCTGGAATTCTGGGTGTTCGGTCGCTGCGATTATGGTTTGCAGATGGGGACTGAGCAATGTCCAAGTCTGCCAGCCCTCCTGGCTCCAGTCGGGGTCGGGCAGGGTGGCCTTCAGGATGTTTAAACAGGCTGTAAGTGAGGCCTGCCGCTCTTCTGTCGAAAACGCGGCTCTCATACAGGTCTGGAGCAAGCGGTGGACAAGCACCTGCGACGGATCGGCTTCCCAACGAATGAGGGAGGCTTTGGAAAGAAGATCGAGATCGCCCCGCAACTGCGGCCAGCCTTCCAAGACCTCGAAGGGTTTCAGGGAGAGCGCGGCCGGACGTGGGGCGATCCAAGCAAGGATGTGCAGCAGTGCCCGCGCTCGTCCTGGCAAACGTGCGACGGATTGATCCCAGACGCGGGCGAGAGAGAGCGGATATTCAAGGTGGTCAGGATTGTGATGGGACAGAGTGGCAGAGGGAGTTTGCTGCCACTCTGCCAACCAAGCCGCAGGAGTGAGATGGGCGTCACGGATGTAGCTTGCGGCTATCTCCAGGCCAAGCGGCAGGTGATCTAAGGCCTGGGCGACACCACTTAGCGTTTTATCACTTGCTGTTAGGCTCGACAGGCGGTCGCGGAGGAAAGCCAACGCCTCTGGCTCACTAAAAAGATCGAGTGGAAAGCCGTCAATTCCTTTGCCCCAATCCGCATGGCGGGAGGTGATGAGGAAAGCGCAGCTGGGCAATTCCTTCCGCAGTTCATGGACAAACTCCCGCGATGGCTTTTCATCCGCACCATCTAGAATGAGCAGCGTACGACGGGCTGTTTCCTGGGCCTTGAGGAAGGCCAAGACTTCGCGGTAGCGTGGCTCCTGCTCTTTTGCTGCTTGCGAGGGGAGATTTAAATTGTCGCGCTCGCAAAGCCTGGAGATCTCACTCTCCAGGCTTTCCCTGGTGGCGGCGCCGAGAAAGAGGACATAGTCGAAGACTTCCTTTTCAAAGAGTAACCAGCCGAGATGCGCGGCCAGCGAGGTCTTTCCCACGCCGCCGTCCGCATGAATCGCACGCGCAGGAAGAATGACAGCCCGCTTGCCTGGCTTCAGTTCCTTCATCAACTGCTTCAACAAATCAGCACGCCCTATGAAGCCCTCATGCGCGGATGTGCTGAGGCCATACGTAAGACGCTTCGGAGGCTCTAGAGGTTTCTGGCCAGGAATGTGGTTATGAAACTCGCGAATGTGAGTATCCCGTCCGGAAAGAACATTTCCCGCTCCTTCAGAGTTCTGCGTGTTGAGTCCTTGTTGGGCAGGATCGGGTTTTGGCATGACCTATTAGCGGTTCTAAGATCTTAAGCTTGGTTGTTCATGTCACGCAGATGCGTATCGCGGCCGCTCACGACATTGCCGTCGCCAACCACGTTTTGCGTTGTTGTCTGAGTCGTGCTTACTTGGATCAAGGCCTGAAGCTCGCCGACGAGGGCAGGCTGGTCGGTTAGCAGCTTCTTCAACTGAACCCGAAGAGAAGCCTGTAGATCTGCATCTTCAGGCTGTTCAGCAAGATCGGCTACAGCACTCTGAAGAGCTGGTGTGGCCTCGGCTTTCGGTTTCAGCCAGTTCCAAAGTTTCACGGCTTGGTCAAAAGCCGCCTCTCCGGTTTTCTTGGCGAACCCTTTTCCAGTTTCCTTAGCCCCTTCATACAGATACGGCAAAGCAGGAGCCAGCGTAGCAACGGTGTCTTGGAGCAAAGCGGGTAGGTCCATGGTCCCTAAGAATGAACGGCGTCCAGCTAGATGCAATCCCCGAAGGCTTCTCACGACACTTTCACGTTTCGCAAAACGCGCATCCGCGCTATGCCTGCCCTCCCCATCATGAGAGACGACTCCACAGTGCCCAGCGACGCGCGTTTTGAGACGCGTGCCATCCACGTCGGCCAGGATTACCGCAGCGAGACCGGCGCGGTCATCCCGCCCATCTACATGACCTCGACCTTCGAGACGGGGAACCCCGGCAGTTTTGACTACACCCGCAGCGGCAGCCCCAACTTCCGTAACCTGCAGACCACGCTGGCCAGCCTGGAAAATGCGAAGCACTGCACCATCTTCGCCAGCGGCGTGTCCGCCATCACGGCCATCGCCTTCGGGCTGAAGAGCGGGGACACCATCGTTTCCGAGCAGAACATCTATGGCTGCACCTACCGCCTGTTTGAAAGAGTGCTGCGGAAGTTCGGCGTGAACATCCAGTATGTGAACCTGGCTGATCCGGCGAACTACGACCAGGTCGCCGCGCTGAAGCCGGCGCTGCTCTGGCTGGAATCCCCCACGAACCCGCTACTGAAGGTCCTGGACATCCAGGCGCTGTCGGATGTGGGCCACAGTGTGGGTGCCTCCGTGGTGGTGGACAACACCTTTGCCTCCAGCCTGCTGCAGCAGCCGCTGGATCTCGGCGCGGACCTCTCCCTGCTTAGCACCACGAAGTACACGAACGGCCACTCCGATGCCCTCGGCGGTGCGGTATGCAGCAACACGGACGAATGGCAGGAGAAGATGATCTTTGCCCAGAAGGCGCTCGGCCTGCAGCCCAGCCCCTTTGACACCTGGCTGACCTCCCGCGGCGTGAAGACCGAGGCCCTCCGCATGGAGCGGCATAATGCGAACACGCTGGAAATCGCCAAACGCCTGGAGGCCCATCCGCGCGTGAAATCCGTGCGCTATCCCTTCCTGCCCAGCCATCCACAGTATGAGCTGGCGAAGAAGCAGATGACCGGTGGCAGCGGCATGATGCTGGCTGATTTCGGCCACACGCAGGAGGGCGCGCTGGCCTTCATCCGCCGCCTGCATCTCTTCACCCAGGCGGAGAGCCTCGGCGGCATCGAAAGCCTCATCTGCCACCCCGCCACCATGACCCACGCCTCCGTGCCCAAGGAAGTCCGCGAAGCCGCCGGCATCACCGACGGCCTCATCCGCTTCTCCGTCGGCATTGAGCATGTCGAGGATCTGTGGGCGGACATTGAGAAGGCGCTGGCGGGAAGCTAAAAGGAGCGCGCTGCCATGCCCCAGCTTTACTTCATGGACCACGTCTTCGACGGCGGTTATTTTACGAAACTGGATGAGGCGATCGAGAGTGACGAAGTGCGGCTGCTCTTCCCAGATTCATGGTACTGGCTGCACTACTGCTTCTTTGGCAGGGAATGCATTTGCAGCGAACAGTCCGAATCCCTGAGAGGACATCTTCTGAACCTCGTCGCCATGTTCTACAAGCATCACGACGAGGTGCTGGAGAAGTTAGAATGGGACGAAGCAGCATTCGAGAAAGTTGCTCAAGAGCTGCTGGCAATCGTCGAAGCCAGCCGCGCCTATCCCATCTCGCTATGGATTTACGGGGATGAAACTTCCCGAGACTTTCTGAACGAGTGGCGTTCCAAGTTGCCACCTTCAGAGCAAATACAGCAGCTTTTTGAACTGCCCCACTTTACCCGGATGAACAAGGAGCGCCTTGGCTATCACGGCACCGACGACAAAATCGCCCTGGCTCGCTATCGTAATGAACTGGCCAACTTCAACCGGAGGAAGAAACTGGCCCACAAAAATCGTCAGCGCGAGGCTAGCAACAACGCGAAAGAGCCTGCCGATTCACAATCCCTTCAAACGTCGGGCGATCAGTTCTGAATCCTGACGCATGTCCAACAGGGCATGGATAAAGATTCGTGGTCCCTCCTGCACATAAAAGAGCCCATAGCGACGTCTGGGACCGGCCAGCAGCTTGCGTACGCGTTCAGTCCCTTTGACTCGAGGACCCAAGTCAGGGAATGCTTTCATTAGCTCCAGGACTCGGTCCAGAGGATCGCTTAGCGCTTGCAGAGCAAGATCATGGTCATTGATCTGCTCATAGAGAAACAGGAGGTCTGCCTCCGCTCCACGAGTCCAGACGATTTCAAACGGCACGGCGACCAAAGACTCGGGATTTCACCTCTTCCCAGGTGGACCCGGATTGCGAGTTGGCAGCATGGTCTGCCAGTCGTTGTTCCAGGAGAGACAGCACTGAGGCATCGACAGTCACCTCACCTTCCTCGGCATCAGCCTTTTCCCACAGTTCCTCAGCGAGCAGCCGCTTCTCATTCGGCGGCAGTTGCCGCAGGGAGGGCATGGTTTCCAGGATCATGGGCAGAACTTATTCACCGGAGTTAAGGCCGCAACGCGCAAAATCAGGGTTTCCCCCGTTGCCGGGAGGCAGATCCCTTTCAATGTCTCGGTTCCACCACCCATGCCAACGCCCCCCTTTCAATACCAGGAACTCTTCGAACTCGGCCAAGATGACACCGAATACCGTCTGCTGACCAAGGAGCATGTCAGCGTGCAGAAGTTCGGCGAGAAAGAAGTGCTCGTCGTGGATCCTGAGGCGCTGACCCTGCTGGCAAACCAGGCGTTTCATGACATCAATTTCTTCCTGCGGCCGAAGCACCTGAAGCAGGTGGCTGCGATCCTGGATGATCCTGAGGCGAGCGAGAACGACCGCATGGTGGCGCTGACGATGCTGAAGAACGCCGATGTGGCTTCCGCAGGTCTGCTGCCCTTCTGCCAGGACACCGGCACGGCTATCATCATGGGCAAAAAAGGCCAGCAAGTCTGGACCGGCGGTGGAGACTCCGCAGCGCTGTCCAAAGGTGTGTATCTGGCCTACACGGAAAACAACCTGCGCTACTCCCAGAACGCGGCGCTGAACATGTATGACGAGAAGAACACAGGCACGAACCTGCCCGCACAGCTCGACATCTACGCGACCGATGGTGACGCGTATAAGTTCCTCTTCATCGCCAAAGGTGGTGGTTCGGCGAACAAGGCTTTCCTGTATCAGGAAACTCGTGCCGTGCTGAACCCGAAGAGCATCGTGAAGTTCCTGAGCGACAAGATGACCTCGCTCGGCACAGCTGCATGCCCGCCGTATCATCTGACCTTCGTCATCGGCGGCACCTCGGCCGAATCAACGATGAAACACGTGAAGCTGGCCTCCACGAAGTATTACGACAACCTGCCCACCACCGGCAATGAGCACGGCCGTGCCTTCCGCGATGTGGAGCTTGAGGAGCAAATGCTCCAGGCCGCTCGTGAGTGCGGCATCGGCGCGCAGTTTGGCGGCAAATACTTCGCGCTGGATGTGCGCGTGATTCGTCTGCCGCGTCATGGCGCCTCGCTGCCGATCGGCATCGGTGTTTCTTGTTCAGCGGATCGTCAGGCGAAGGGCAAGATCACGCGTGATGGTGTGTTCATCGAGAAGCTCGAGACTCAGCCTCTTCAGTACATCCCGGAAGAGCTGCGCCACCGCAAAGACACCAACGCAGTGCGCATCGACACGAACCGTCCGATGGCTGAGATCCGTGCGGAGCTGAGCAAGTACCCCACCACCACCCGCCTGCTCATCAACGGCCCGATCATCGTCGCTCGCGACATCGCTCATGCGAAGCTGAAGGAGATCCTCGATGCAGGCAAGCCGCTGCCAGATTACTTCAAGAATCATCCGGTGTACTATGCCGGTCCTGCGAAGACCCCTGCGGGCATGCCGAGCGGCAGCTTCGGCCCCACCACGGCAGGCCGCATGGACAGCTATGTGGACCTCTTCCAGAGCCACGGCGGCAGCATGGTCATGATCGCCAAAGGCAACCGCGGCAAGCAGGTCACCGATGCCTGCAAAAATCATGGCGGCTTCTACCTCGGCAGCATCGGCGGCCCTGCTGCCATCCTGGCGAAGGAGAACATCAAGAAGGTCGAAGTCGTGGAGTTCGCCGAACTCGGCATGGAAGCCATCTGGAAGATCGAGGTCGAGGATTTCCCGGCGTTCATCCTCGTGGATGACAAGGGCAATGACTTCTTCCAAAGCGTGGGTCCAGGCTGCTCGGTGAAGCATTGAGGACTTGTGTGATGAATGCCCTCGCCAGCCAACTGCGTGCCGACACGGAAGCGATCTGCTATTCCGACGGGCGCAAAGTCGGCACGGCAGGGCATGAGCGCGCGAAGGTGCATCTGAAGCAGCGTCTATCGGAGATTGGTTGCTTACCTTTCTCCGGCGACTCGTTCGAGCTTCCATACGAGTTCAAGAAGCAAAGCTTCTGCAACTTGATTGGCCGCATTCCGGGAAAGGACTCCGGCCTTTCACCACTGCTGATCGGAGCGCACTACGACAGCGTCATTTCTCATCCTTGCGCGGACGACAATGCGGCGGCGGTAGCCATCGCCCTTCAGGCAGGTCGGATCATCCATGAAGGTGGCGGCCTCCAGAGAGATGTGATCATCGCCATCTTCGATGCGGAAGAGCCGCCCTACTTCCTCAGTGATGCCATGGGCAGCCAGCGCTTCTACTCGGACCATGTGGAGGGAAAGACTTCCATCCATGCTGCCGTGGTCATGGATTTGGTTGGGCATGACATCTCCGTTCCTGGACACATGCTGGGCATTCTTCCTGGTGTGAAGTGGCTTGAGCTTCTGCTTCCTGGTTTCGGTGGCAAGGACTTCTCCGTACCACATCTGAGCTCAGGCTTGTTTGTGACCGGCAGCGAGAGCCATGCAGAGCTGCCTGATGCCCTCCGAGGGATCGGCCAGCCAGACCATCTCAAGGTGATCGCCACCTTGAACGACTACATTGGCGATGTGAGCGACCACGGCGTGTTTCGCCGGCATGGAGTTCCCTACTGGTTTCTCTCCTGCGGCCAGTGGGCGCATTACCACATGCCCACGGACACACCTGACCGGCTGAACTATGACAAGATGGCAGCGATCACCCACTACCTGCTCCAGATGGCAAGGAGCCTGGATGAACGGGAACTGAAAGGTGAGCGCAAGGAAGAAAAGGTGCATGACACCATTGAACTCGAAGCTGCCTTTTTGCGTTCGGCACTTGGGTTGTTCCATGGTCCCGTTATGCGCTGGGCGGGACTGAAGGAGGTCAAATCCCGTGCCGACATGGATCAGTTTGCGATGAAACTGTTGAGCACAGGACTGGGCATGCTTTGAACCCGCCTTGTCTGCGTGTCGTAAGCGTGGAATAGGTGCCTGACACCATGAAGCTCATTGCACGAGATCTGACCGTCGAAATCATCGCGGAAAACTATGGCTACAATCCGAAGTCAGCCGACAACGCGCGGAGATACGAACGATTTTACGAGTTCGGCGAGCATCGGCCTTCTTCCTGCCATGGGATTCGAGTGCATGAAGGTGATCGCGAACTGGCGAACGCTATCTTGATGGCCGATGGCGGAGCCTCAGGAGTTCACGAGAGATCAGCAGTCATTGCCGGTCACTCCATCTTTGTGGCCGTTGGGTCGTATGTGACTCGTTTATCTCTGCCTGCCCTGGATTTGATTTTCGTGACGCAAGCCGACACAGTCACTTGTTTTGGAGTTTATTCCCTACCCGGCAGCACCGATATCTTGTCACATGGCGAACTCGAGATCGCCCGTCTGGATGATGCAGGCCGCATCTTGTGGTCGAGCAGCGGAGGGGATATTTTCAGCGGTGATTTCACCCTTGGTCCGAAGACAGTGAGGGTCGTGGACTTTGAAGGGACCGTTTACTTCTTCGACCTGGTGACAGGGCGGTCTCAGGATGCTGGTTAAAGCTTTCACCGGGTTGGAAAACCCGGTCTACGGTTGAACGAGTTGGAAAACTCGTTTTACGGTGAGCGCACTGGCCTGAATGGCACGGAAGCCTGCGACTAGGAAATAACAGGCAAGTGCCTGACGCAGTGATTGAGACTGCGCCTCCGGCTGAGCAAATGACAGAGTTTTTGAGAGCTCGTCTAAGCCACCCTATCCGGCAGGTTTGTAAGCATGTTGTGAAGGGTGGTTGAAGCGGCCAGAATGGCGTGGAATCTCGCTTGCAGAAGGGACTTGCGCTCCTACCATCGCGCCCCTTTTTTACAGATAATGGACCAACCACTTCCAGGACAACGCTGGGTCAGCAACAATGAGCCCGAATTGGGTCTCGGCGTGGTGATGAAAGCCCAGTATGGCCGCATTGAACTCTTCTTTCCCGCCGCAGGTGAAATGCGGCAGTACTCTCTGACGGGCGCGCCGCTGCGCCGTGTGCGCTTCCAGCCGGGAGACACGATCAAGACGCACGAAGGCAAGCAGATCGAAGTCGAGTCCACGGAAGAGCGGCAGGGCATGCTCTTCTACATCGGCAATGATGGTGAGATCAGTGAGGCCGAGCTCGCGGACACGATCAGCTTCAGCAAGCCCGAAGACCGTCTGATGGCGAGCCAGATCGATGAGCTGACCACCTTTGACCTGCGTGTGGAGGCGCTGCAGCGCCGTGCGCAGATCCGTCAGTCGGCAGTGCGTGGTTTCTGCGGTGGTCGTGTGGACCTTTTGCCGCACCAGATGTTCATCGCAAACGAGGTCGGAAGCCGTCTGGTGCCGCGTGTGCTGCTGGCAGATGAAGTGGGCCTGGGCAAGACGATTGAGGCAGGTTTGATCCTGCATCGCCTGCATCTCACGGGACGTGCGGAGCGCGTGCTCATCCTGGTGCCGGATGCGTTGGTGCATCAATGGTTCGTCGAGCTGTATCGCCGCTTCAATCTGCGCTTCTCGATCTTTGATGAAGCACGCTGTGATGAGATCGAGACGAGCGAGGAGGATGCGAATCCCTTCCTGGAAAGCCAGCTCGTCATCTGCAGCACCTCATTCCTCGCGAAAGCGCCAAACCGCGCCGCTCAAGTCGAGGCAGCAGGATGGGATCTCTTGATCGTGGATGAAGCGCATCACCTGGAGTGGAGCACGAAGGAGGCGAGCCCGAGCTACACCATGGTGGAGGCACTAGCCTCGAAGATCCAAGGCCTGCTTCTGCTGACGGCGACACCACAGCAGCTGGGGCCTGAAGGTCACTTTGCGCGTCTGCGTTTGCTCGATGCGAACCGCTATGCGGATCTCGCGCAGTTCCTGGAAGAGACGAAGCACTACGAAGAGGTCGCCAGTGCGGTGGACAAGCTCCTCGGTGGCAAGAACCTCACGGCGGCAGACCAGAAGGTCTTCGCGAAGAAGTCTCCGCATGTGCAGGAGCTGGCCGTGGCCACGAAGGCAGGCACAGAAGGCGCACGCGAGAAGCTGGTGGCAGCACTGCTGGATGAGTTTGGCACAGGCCGTGTGATGTTCCGCAACACGCGCGCCGCCTTGAGTGGCTTCCCCGAACGAAAAGCGCATCTGGCACCCATCGAGGCCGGTGATGACCCGATCGAGGCGAAGGTGAAGTGGCTCGCGGCTCTGCTGAAGAAGCATGGCGAACAAAAAGTGCTGCTGATCTGCCGCACGAAGAAACTGGCCGAGGACATCCACGAGCGTCTGGTGCGCGAGATCAATGTCACCGCGGCACTTTTCCATGAAGGCCTCACGCTCATGCAGCGTGACCGTCAGGCCGCGTTCTTTGCCGAGGAAGAGGAAGGCGCGCGCATCCTGCTCTGCTCGGAGATCGGCAGTGAAGGGCGTAACTTCCAGTTCGCGCATCATCTGGTGCTCTTTGACCTGCCGCAGGATCCGGAGCTGCTGGAGCAGCGCATCGGCCGTCTGGACCGCATCGGCCAGACGAGCACCATTCATGTGCACGTGCCGTATTTGAAGGGCACGGGTGAAGAAGTGCTGGCCCGCTGGTATGATGACGGGCTGAATGCCTTTGAGAAGAACTTGCACGGGGCCACCGAGATCGCCCAGGGACTGCGCGAGTCCTTGAAGCCTTTGATGGAAGACTTCAGCGAGAAAGGGCTCACGGCTTTCCTCAAGGAAACGAAGACGCTGCGCAGCCAGGTCACCAAGAAGCTGGAGCGCGGTCATGACCGCCTCCTGGAGCTGAACTCCTGCAAGCCTGAGCAGGCAGAGACGGTGATCGATGTCATCCGCAAACAAGACGCGGATGATGAGTTTGAGGAATTCTTTGTTCGGCTCGCGGACCACTTCGGCCTGGAGATCGAGGAGATGGAGAACCGCAGCTATGTCTTCAAGCGCGGCGATCTGATCACAGATGCGTTCCCGTCGCTGCCCGAGGAAGGCTTGACGGTGACCTTTGACCGCCAGCGTGCGATCACGCGGGAGAACATTGCCTTCCTCACCATTGACCACCCGATCGTGCGCGGTGCGCTGGATCTGCTGCTGAGCGGTGAGGCGGGCAACTCAGGCTTTGCCGCGTGGCGTGGCTGCAGCTCGGAAGGGTTGATCCTTGAGACGCACTACGTCGTCGAGGTTGTGGCACCTGCGGCGCTGCATGCGGATCGCTTTCTGGCGCCAGCACCGATCCGCGTTGTCGTGGACCATGCGAACAAGGACCTGCGCGCAGACTCATCCTATCTGCATGCGAAGCTGGACAAGAGCAATCCGACACGACTGCTGGAGAAGGCTCCGGTGAGGAAGAAGCTCTTCCCCGCGATGATGAGCGCCTCACGCAAGATTGCCGAGGCGGAGATGCAGAAGCTGGTGACGGAAGCCACCGCGACGATGAAGGCGCAGATTCAGGCGGAGATCGATCGTCTGGAGGATTTGCGCCAGCTCAATGATCACGTTCGTCCGGAAGAGATCGAGGCCTTGAAGGCGCAGATCACGTCGCTGGAAGAGGCCATCGGCGGTGCGCGCATCCGTCTGGATGCGCTGATGCTCGTGCTGCAGTCGAAGTGATTCGACTGGGGCACTCGTGATTCACGAGCCGTTGTCCACCCCATTGGAATGAGGTGGTACGATGGTGCTGGCGTTGAACCCCATTCCAATGGGGTTCGGCCTCGATGGACGAACGAGTTGGAACGGGTCCACTGCATTGAAGTTCCAGGGCCTGCCTGACCTCTGGGCAGGTTGACATCCATTGGACTCCAACACCCACCCCATTGGAATGGGGTGGTACGACCTCACGCCATCTTCAGCGTCTTCGCGCCTTCGTCGATGAGCTGCCAGAAGTTCTTGGACTGGCTGAGGGCCTCGTCTTCGCCACCACCGGGGAGGTTGCTGCGGTAGAGGAAGTCGGCGAAGGTGTTCTTATGCACGACACGGTGCACCACGATGTTGCCATCTTTGACTGCAAAGTAGATGCGGTGGTCACCGGCACGGCAGCGGTGCAGTTTCCTGCCGCCGGAGCGCTCGATGACGCCGAAGCGCTTCGTCAAAATGGTGTCGTCAATGTCGGCAGGCTGGATGTTCAGGGCTTCCAGAAGCTGGAACTGAATCTGGGTAGGCAGACGGGAAAGCTCTGCGGCGCTGATTTCATTGAAGACGATTTGAAGCATGGTCCCGAGGGTAGAGGGACCCTCGGAGAACGCAAGCGCCATGGTCAGGCACCTCAGGGCAGGAGGAAGAAGGCACGGAAGGGCTCCAGGAGCTTCTCGTTCGTGAGGTTGCGCAGCGTGGCATCATCCTGGCGCTGCCACTGGGTTGGGGAGAGGAAGAGGCTGTCATAGCCAGTCTGGCTTAGGTCGGCATCCGGCTTCCACAGACGCAGGCGGGTGGCGCTGGTGGGACGTGTGCTGGCGCGGAAGCCATACTCAGGGATAAGGCCGAGGCTGGCAGGCGACTGGACCACAGCGCTCACACTGCCCAGGAAGCGCGTGCCGGTGGCTGGCGTGAGAGAAGGCTTCACGGTGACCTGGCCGGTGAGGAGAAGCGTGGTCTCGGTCTGACGCAGATGCACGAGCAGGCCGGACTGTCTGGCCAGCACAAGATTGGTTTCCCAACCAGCCGCCGTGAGAGTGCATGGCAGGAAGGTGTTCGTCGCCGCATCAAAGGTCAGCACGCGGTCATCTGTGGTGAAGAGATCCGCGGGCAGGAGATCGCTGAGGGTGTGATGAACGCGCAAAGCAGCCCGTGGGAGGCTGGCGGGAGCGGCACCCTCCAGATGGATGCTGGTCGCAGTGCTGGAGGACTCATCCACTTCATAGGTTAGGCCGCTGGCGGTGTCCTCGAGGTAAAGCTGGGCATGAACCGGAAGGGTGACAGGCTGTGGAAGCGTGGCCGTGCTGCCGCTGAGAGTGATGCTGCCGGCATACAGCTCAGACTTCACCAGCGGCATGGAGAAGGTGCGCTGGCCCACCGGGAAGGTCTCGCGGCTGAACATGACCTCCGGTGTGGTGGCAGAAGCTTCCGCTGTGCCGTCGAGATTGCTGTCGAGCATGATCTTGAGGCGGAAGAGAGCGCGCGGGGAGAGCGTGGTTTCATCCACACTGGCATAACGAACGATCTGTCTGCCATCACTGTCGATGCTCAAGGCAGGGGCGATGTTGACGGTGGACCAGGTGGTGCCATCGAGACTTGTCTCGAGCTCGTGACGGATATCGCTGCGGCCATTGGCCGGGCGGGTGAAGAGCACATCAGCATGTCCTGCGGCCGTGACCTCCATGCGAACCGCGCCTGCACCACTGCGGCCATCGGAAGGATCTGTGTCGAGGGCATATTCGACCAGGGCTGGGTAGAGGTCGGCATCATCGGCGGCGCTGTGCTGGGCAGTCCAGGTGGCATAAGTCACGGGCTGCGCGGTCGCGCCGCCACTGCTGCCGGAGGCAGAACTGCCGCCGCCGTTGCTGGTGGTGTTGCGGTCACGCTGGGCCAGCGGATATCCCGTGCCGCTGGCACTTCGGAGACCGAGGTCGATGGTGAAGTCGTTGTTCGAATCGATGAAGGCGTCATCCACCGTGCCTTCGTAGCCGGCCTCTGCGGTGCCGGTCGGCTCGGCGCCTGGTGTCAGAGTGAAGACAGCGGTGCTGGCCCCCGTCGTCGCGGGTGTGGAGGTGCTGATGAGGTTCTGGCCCACGTTGTCATCCCCGGCCACGACGCTGGTCATCGGTATCATGCCGTAAAGCGGTCCCGTGATGTCGAACTGGCTGGGCGGGATATACAGGAAGTAGCTTCCGGGAAGCAGCCCGTCGATGAAGTAACGGCCTTTGTGATCGGAGCGGGCGATACCGACAGCATCATCCGTCTGCACATTGGCACCCTGCTGGAAGATGAAGACGTACACACCTTCGATGCCTTCCTGGAGATCGAAGCGGCCGTTGCCGTTGATGTCGATGAAGATCAGGTTGCCCACACCGACAGGCGACCACACGCCGAAGTCGACCGTAAGGTTCGTGTCGGGATCGTTGTCACCATCCGTGATGGACTCACCGCCGATGCTGAGGGTGATCACCGGACTAACCAAAGGCATGCCAACGCCATCAGGCAGGGAGCCGTCATTGTTGCCATCCGTGTCATTGTCCGTCGTGGCGGGAGTGCCGCCTGTCTGGGTGTAACCAGCAGGTGGAATGACGCGCACATAGTAGTTCCCAGGAAGCAGGTTGGTGAAGCTGTAGAGGCCGTCCGCACCCGTGGTAAAGAGCGCGCCCACCTGCACGTCCGCACTGCTGCCTCCCACTTCATTGTCAGCACCGGGATTCATGAGCACGACCTGGGCACCGGCCAGGGAAGGCTCGCCAGCATCACGCACGCCATCGTTGTCACTGTCCTGCCAGACCAGATTGCCGAGCGTGAGTCCTTTGGCAGTGATGGAGATGCTCTGCGTGGTCTGGCAGCCATAGGCATCACTCACACGGATGGTGATGGAGCTGACCCCGGCCGTGGTGGCGGTGCCGCTGATGACACCGGTGCTGGTGTTGAAGCTAAGGCCGGCAGGCATCGTGCCTGAAGCGATGGCCCAGCCTCCATACGGTGCCGTGCCACCGCTGGGAGTGAGCGTGGAGGTGAATGATGTGCCCAGATACGCGGTGTGAACCGTGGGGCTGATGGTGATGACAGGGCAGACGGGAGCGAGGTTGTAGAAGCGTGTGCCGGTGCATCCATTCGCATCCGTGGCGCGGAGAGTGAAGGTAGAGGCGGTGGAGCTGCTCGGTGTGCCGGAGATCTCGCCTGTGCTGGCATTGAAGGTGGCCCACGCGGGCAGAGTGCCGCTGGAGACGGTGTAGGTGTAAGGTGCCAGGCCGCCGCTGGCGGAGATGGTGGTGCTGAATGGCGTTCCCACCACGGATGCAGGCATGGAGGATGGAGACATCGCAATGACCGGGCAGACCTGGAGGGAGATGACCTGCGTGCCCTGGCACCCATAAGTGTCTGTGACCTGCACGGTGAAGCTCGTGCCGAGTCCGTTCGGAGTTGTCGGCGCGCCATTGATCAAGCCTGTGCCGCTGTTCAGGTTCAGACCTGCAGGGAGCGAGCCTGAGACGACGGTCCATCCACTGTAAGGAGCAGTGCCGCCCGAGGCTGCCAAGGTCTGCGAGTAACCCGTGCCCACGATGCCACGGTTTGCCGAAACCGGTGTGATGCTCACCACCGGACAAACCGGTGTGATGCTGTAGGCACGCGTGCCGGAGCAGCCATTGGCATCCGTGGCACGGAGAGTGAAGCTGACGGTGGCGGTGCTTGTGGGTGTGCCGGAAACAGCGCCTGTGGTGGCATTGAGCGTGGCCCAGGAAAGCGAACCACTGGCGAGGCTGAAGGTGTAAGGTCCCGTGCCGCCGGTGCCGCTCACCGTCTGCGAGTAGCTGGCGCCGACCGTGCCATTGCCCAGAGTCGTGGGTGAGAGGTCGATGACAGGACAGACCTGGATGATGAAGGCGCGCGTCACGGCGCAACCCGTGTTGTCCACCGCACGCAGGGTGACATTCACACCCGCGCCGTTGGACGCCGTGGGAGTACCGCTGAGCACGCCACCCGTGCTGAGGCTCAAGCCAGCGGGCAGCGTGCCTGCGGAGACATTCCACACATACGGCGCTGTGCCACCGCTGGCGGTGACAGTCTGCGAGTAGGAGGCACCCACAAGGCCTGCGGGAAGAGTCGCCGGTGAAATGGTGATGGCGGGGCAGCTCACGGCGAGCGTGTAGGCACGCGAGCCCGCGCAGCCGTTCGCATCCGTGGTGCTGATGGTGAAGTTCGCGCTGATGGCAGAACTCGGTGTGCCAGAGATCACACCTGTTGACGGATCCAAAGTTAGGCCGGGCGGCAGGCTGCCGATGCTGACCGCATACACATAAGGCGCCACACCACCCGTGGAGGTGACCGTCTGGCTGTAAGGCGCGCTCACCACACCCGCCGTGAGTGATGCGGGGGAAACGAGGACGACAGGGCATATCTGCAAACCCAGCGTGATCGTCTGCTGGCAGCCATAGACATCCGTGGCGCGGAAGGTGATGCTCGTGCCAGCCCCATTGCCTGCGGTGGGCGTGCCACTCAGCACACCGGCCGTGCTCAGGCTCAAGCCGGAAGGCAGCGTGCCGCTGGTGAGACTCCAGGTGTAGGGGGCCGTGCCGCCACTGGCGCCCATGGTCCTTGAGTAGGCCGTGCCCGCAAGGCCGTTCGTCAGGCTTGTGGGTGTGATGGTGATGGCGGGACACACGGGAGTGATGGTGTAACTGCGTGTGGCGATACAGCCGTTCGCATCTGTGGAGCGAAGGGTGAAGGTGCTGCTGCTGGCGCTGTTCGGCGTGCCGCTGATCAAGCCGGTGCTGGTGTTCAGCGTGGCCCAGCCTGGCAGCGAACCTGAAGCCACTCCATACACGTAGGGCGAGGTGCCTCCGCTGGTGCTCAGCGTTTGCGAGTAGGCGGCACCCACGCTGCCATTGGCCAGTGAGGAGGGATTCAGGGTGATGGACGGACAGACTCTGAAGGTCAGGGTCTGCGTGCCCTGACAGCCGTTCGAGTCGGTGGTGCGGAACGTGATGCTCGTGCCCGTGCCGTTGGTCAGGACTGCGGTACCGCTGATGACCCCCGCACTGCTGAGACTGAGGCCCAGAGGCAGGCTCCCCGAGGTGATGGTGAAGTTTGAATACGGCGGCACGCCGCCGTTCGGAGTCAGGGTGTGCGAGTAAGCCGTGCTCACGGTGGCCTGCGGCAAGACCGAAGCCGAGATCAGGATGGTGGGGCAGGCAGGTGTGATGGTGTAGGACCGTGTGCCCGCGCATCCGTTCGCATCATCGGCGCTGATCGTGAAGGTGGAGCTGGTCGTGGTGCTCGGTGTGCCGGTGATGGCACCCGTGCTAGGATTCAGAGTCGCCCAGGCCGGGAAGGTGCCGCTCGTCACGCTGAAGGTGTAAGGCGAGACACCACCGCTGGCGCTCACGGTGGCGGAGTATGCCAGGTTCACCATGCCGTTGGCGAGCGAGGTAGGACTCACCGTGATCACAGGGCAGACCTGCACAGTGATGGCCTGCGTGCCCTGGCAGCCATATGTATCAGTCACGCGCACCGTCACGGACGTGCCCGGAGAAGTGACCACAGTAGGTGTGCCGCTGATGACACCGCTGGTGGAATTCAGGCTCAGGCCGGCGGGCAAAGTGCCGGAAACAATCGTCCAGCCGCTGTAAGGGGCCGTGCCCCCGACACCACTGAGCGTGGTGGAGTAAGCCGTGTTCACTCGCGCCTCCGGCACCGTGGCAGGAGAGGCGGAGATGGTGGGGCACACCGGTGTCAGAAGGTAGCTGCGCGTGCCCGTGCATCCGTTCGCATCCGTGGCGCGGATGGTGAAGGAGGCGCTTGTGGTGCTGTTCGGCGTGCCGCTGATGACACCCGTGGTGGCATTCAGCGTGGCCCATGTGGGCAGGGTGCCGCTGCTCCTGACAAAGGTGTACGGCGCGGCTCCGTTCGCCGGGACGATGGTTTGCGAGTAAGCGGTGCCCACCGTGGGGGTGGCCAGTGTGCTCGGGCCCACGGTGATGATGGGGCAGACCTTCATGGTGTGCACGCGGTCGCCATCACATCCATTGACGTCGGTGGCGGTGATGGTGACGCTGGTGCCGGCACCATTGGCCGTGGTCGGCGTGCCGCTGATCACACCCGTGCTGGCATTCAGCGTCAGGCCGGCAGGCAGTGTGCCGCTGCTCACGCTCCAGGTGTAAGGGCTTGTGCCGCCCGAGGCGCTAAGTGTCTGGCTGAAGGCGGAGCCGACCGTGGCGGCGTTGAGCGTGGTAGGAGACAGCGTGATGGTGGGGCAGTAGATGTTGACCAGATGGTCCTCCACCTCGCCCATGCCGCTCGCGCTGCTGGCACCTGGATTGCTTGTGCTGCTGAGCCTGAAACGCGCGCCTCTAAAGCCCGGGATGGCGGTGGCGGGGACCGTGAAGCTCACCGTCTGGACCGCGCCGTTGGTTCCGTTGTTGATGGTGGTGTTGGTGGCGATCTGCTCTCCAGCATCGGCGACGCTGTTGTTATTGTTGAAGTCCACCCACACATTCAGGTAGGCCGCCGCACCACTGAGATTCGTCACGGTCACCGTGAGGCTGCTGGCAGCGCCCAGATTGTAACCTGCCGCGAGGGTCACACCGTCCTCGTCATCACTGGCGGTGTTGTCGTCCCCACTGGCAGCGGCATTGAGAGTGGAGACATACTCCGTGTCTGCCAGCGGACCCATGCGCAGGTTGCTGCTCTGGATGCTGCTGGCATTCGCCAGGCCGTTCCAGTCACCAAAGTCAGTCACGGGAACAGCGATCGTCGTCACATAGTCCTCGACCTCACCCGAGCCGGAGAGTCCGGAGATGCCCGGGCTGCTGGTGGAGGTCAGGCGCGCGCGAACGACGATGGTGGCACCTGTCACAGCTGGCGCCGGAACGGTGAAGTTGATGGGGATGCTGCCCGCGCTGGTGCCATTGGCCACGTTGACATCGGTGGCGATCTGTTCGCCCACGTCAGCCACGCTGCCGTTGCCATTGAAGTCGATCCACGCATTCAGGTAGGCGACGGCACCACTGGTGTTCGTGGCAGTAGCCGTGATGGTGGCCGGAGCCCCAGCGGTCATCATGGGAATGCTGACGCCGTCCTCGTCATCGCTGCCGGTGTTGTCATCACCCGTGGCAGTGCTGTTGTAAATGGGGCTGAACTCCGTGTCCACCAAAGCGCCGAGACGCAGAGCCGAGTTGGCCGTGCTGCTGGCGCTGGCGAGAACGTTGGTGTCACCATAGTCCAGGGGTGGGGTGGCGATGTTGACGAGGTAGTCCTCGACCTCACCATTCCCGGACAGGCCCGTGGGGCCGGGGGACGAGGTGGAGGTCAGGCGCACGCGCAAGCCAAGATTGGTGGTCGTGACCGCATTGGCCGGCACGGTAAAGCTGATGTTCTGGACTGCCGCACTGGTGCCGGTGAAGATGCCCTGGTTGACAAGAATGTTCTCCCCGCTGTCTGCCAGCGATCCGTTGTTGTTGAAATCGATCCAGACATTGAGGTAGGCTAGGCTGCCGCTGGTGTTGGTGACCGTGACCGGCAGAGTCGCCGGAGCTCCAGCCATCATGGCCGGCACGCTCACACCATCCTCGTCATCACTGCCGCTGATGTCGTCCCCAGTGGCTGCGGCATTATTGTTTGGGGCAAACTCGGCATCAGTCAGGGCGCCGATCCTGAGGCTGTTGTTCACGGTGCTGCTGGCGCTGGCGATGCCCTGCACGTCCCCGAAGTCCGTGGTCGGCGCGGTGATGGTGAGAGTGTAGTCCTCAATCTCACCGGCGGTGCCGAGGGCACCGGTGGCTCCCGCGCCATTGACCGTGACGAGGCGCGCGCGCAGGCCCAGGGTGGTGCCGGTGGAGGCTCCGGCCGGGACGACGATGTTCGGGCTGATGGCGATATTGTTGCTGCCATTGGCCACAGCCAGGTTCGACACGACCTGCTCACCTGAGTCCGTGAGCGCGCCGTTGCCATTGAAGTCCACCCACACGTTCAGGAAAGCACCGACGCCGGTGAGATTGGTCACGGTCATGGGCAGCGGCAGGGTCTGGCCTGCGATCATGGCTGGAACACTCACGCCGTCCTCGTCATCACTGCCGGTGTTGTCGTCACCGGTGGCGGTGGCATCCGTCGTGGCGCTGAACTCGGCATCCACCAGCGCGCCCAGACGCAGGTTGCCATTGCGCGCATTGCTGACTGAACCAAAGACGGAGTAGTCACCGAAGTCGGTGTTGGGCGCGGCGATGGTGACGCGGTAATCCTCGACCTCGCCATTGCCGGCAAAGCCGGTGGGCGCGGTGCCGCTCACGCTGACCAGCCGCACTCGCACGCCGAGGGCGATGCCGGTCACCGCATTGGCCGGGACGGTGAAGGCGAGGTTCTGCGTGATGTTGCTGGTGCCGCTGGCGATGCTGACATCGTCGGCCACCTGCTCGCCCGCATCCGTGACGCTGCCGTTGTTGTTGTAGTCGATCCAAACATTGAGGTAGGCGGCGCTTCCCGTGTTGTTGGTGACCACCACAGGCAGGGTTACCGGGGCTCCAGAGGTCATGGACGGGAGGGTGACTCCGTCTTCATCGTCCGTGCCTGTGATGTCGTCACCTGTGGCCGTGGTGTTGGTGGTCTGCGCATACTCCACATCAGCCGTGGCGCCCAGCCTCAGATTGCTGTCCACGGTGCTGCTGGCCGAACCAAAAACAGAATAGTCACCGAAGTCTGTGGTCGGCGCGGCGATGGTGACCGTGTAATCCTCGATCTCACCGGCGAGAGCGTTTGAACCAGTGGGGCCCAGACCGCTCGGCGCACTGAGGCGGAAGCGCGCGCCAAGTGCCACGCCTGTCGTCGCCGTGGGCGGCACGATGACGCTGATGTTCGTCACCGCATTGCTGGCTCCGCTGGCGATCAACGTGTTCGTGGCGATCTGCTCACCGGCATCTGTGAGGATGCCGTTGTTGTTCCAGTCGATCCAGCCATTGAGGTAGCCGTTCGCCCCGGTGCCGTTCGTGATGGTCACGGGGATCACCACGGTCTGCCCGGCGATCATGGACGGCATGATCACTCCGTCCTCGTCATCGCTCTTGGTATTGTCATCACCCGTGGCGGTGCTGTTTCGGGTGGAGGCAAACTCCGTATCGAGCGTGGCACCCATGCGCAGGGCCGGATTGGCTCCCTGCGAGGCATCCGCAAAGCCGCTGAAGTCACCAAAGTCTGTGGTCGGCGCGGCAATGTTGACGATGTAGTCCTCGACCTCGCCATTGCCTGCCGCACCTATGGGAGCCGCATTGTTGGCACTCGTCAGGCGCACGCGCACGCCCACGTTCACACCCGTGAGGGCCGTGGCAGGCACGGAGATGTTGACGTTCCGCGAAGTGTTGCTCGACCCATTGGGGATGATCATGTCCTCCTGCACCTGCTCGTCCGCGTCCGTGAGCACACCATTGTTGTTAAAGTCGATCCAGACACTGAGATACACGGCGCTCCCGCTGCTGTTCGTCACGATCACCGGGATGGTCACGGGACCTCCCGCCGTCATGGCGGGAAGCGTGACGCCATCCTCGTCATCACTGCCGGTGGCGTCGTCACCCGTGGCCGTAGCGTTTTTGGTGGAGGCATATTCCACATCCGTGAGTGTACCCAGACGGATCTGGCTGGTCACGGTGCTGCTGGCATCAGCAAACGAAGAGAAGTCACCGAGGTCCGTGGTGGGCGCGGCGATGGTGACAATGTAGTCCTCCACCTCCCCCACACCGCCGCTTCCGCCCACACCGGGGCTGACATCTGCGGTCAGACGCACACGGATGCCTGTGCTCACTCCCGTCGTGGCATTCGCCGGTACGGTGAAACCGATGTTCACCGTGCTTCCATTGGTGCCATTGGCAACGCCGCCATTGGTCATGACCTGCTCGCCGCTGTCGATGAAGTCACCGTCATTGTTGAAGTCAACCCAGGCATTGAGGTAGCCCTGGCCGCCGCTGGTGTTGGTCACATTGACCACCATCGAGGCCGGTGCTCCGGCGGTCATGGCAGGCACGTTGACACCATCCTCGTCATCATTGCCGGTGATGTTGTCACCCGTGGCCGAGGTATTGCGGGTGGAGGCGTACTCGGTGTCCACTGCCGCGCCCAGACGCAGGTTCGAACTGGCGGTGTTGGAAACGTCCACATAGCCGCTGTGGTCGCCAAAGTCCGTCAGCGGCGCCAGGATGACGACCTGGTGGTCCTCCACCTCGCCGGAACCCGCGCCACCGGTCGCAAGAGTTCCGCTGCTATTGGTTAGGCGGAAGCGTGTGCCCACGCTGGACGCCGCCGTCACAGCATTCGTCGGCACGTTGAAGCTGACGTTCACCGTGCCATTGGTGCCGGTCAGCACCGCCTGGTCGGTGGCGATCTGCTCGCCCGCGTCGGTGAGCACGCCGTTGTTGTTGAAGTCGATCCAGGCATTGAGGTAGCCGGTGCTTCCCCGGTTGTTGAAAACAGTCACAGGAAGCACCACCGGCTGGCCTGCGGTCAGAGATGGGAAGGTCACGCCATCCTCGTCATCACTTCCGGTCAGGTCGTCACCATTGGCGGCGCTGTTGCGTGTGGAGGCCCCTTCCGCATCCACCGTGGCTCCCAGGCGCAGGGTGGAGTTGACGGTGGAGAAGGCATCCGCGAAATCGATGTCATCACCATAGTCAGTGATCGGTGCGATGATGCCGAGTGTGTAGTCCTCCACCTCACCCACGCCAAAGGCACCTGAGGAGGCGATGCCGCCGCTGTTGGCCAGACGCACGCGCACACCTGCGGTCCCCAGCGAGGCGGCCGCAGGGACGTTGAAAGTGAAGTTTTGGGTGCTGTTGGCGAGGCCTGTGGCGATGCTGACGCCACTCACCACCTGCTCGCCTGCGTCAGTGAGCACACCGTTGCGGTTGAAGTCAATCCACACGCTGAGGAAACCCGGGGCACCGGTGGTGTTTGTCACCGTGACACTGAAGGGAATGCCCACGGATCCTGCGGTGATGGATGAGGGACCCACCACGCCGTCTTCGTCATCGATGCCTGTGGAGTCATCGCCCGTCGCGGTGCTGTTTGCCGGGTTGCTGGCTTCGACGTCGACGCTGGCACCAATGCGTAGCGCGGAGTTCGCGACACTCGACGCAGACGCCAGCGCGTTGTAGTCACCGAAATCGGTGTTAGGCGCGATGATGACACTGTAGGCGCGCGTGGCCATGCAGCCATTCGCATCCGTGGCGCGGAGGGTGAAGGCCTGCGTCTGCGGTGTGGTGGGAGACCCGCTGAGGGTACCATCAGCCGTATTCAGCGTGAGGCCCGCCGGGAGCGCGCCGCTCGACACCGCAAAGGTATAAGGAGCCAGACCGCCACTGGCGGAGACAGTCTGAGCATAGCTGATGGCCACGGTGCCGCCAGGCAGCGAACTCGGGCTCACCGTGATGACCGGACAGACCTGCAGATTGTAGACACGAGTGCCGGTGCAGCCAAAAGAATCACGAGCCTGAATGGTGATGGATGCGCCCGTGCCATTCGCCGAGGTGGGTGTGCCCGTGATGGAGCCCGAGGCATTTAAAGTCAGGCCTGCCGGCAGTGCGCCGCTGGTGACCGAGTAAGTGTAGGGAGCCACTCCGCCTGTCGGCACAATGGTCTGCGAGTAGCCCGAGCCCACAATGCCGACGCTGAGGGTGGTGGGCGCGAGAGTGATGGCGGCACACTGCTGCTTCAGGAGCAGCGAGTCCTGCAGAGCCAGGGGATTGTTCCCGAAGACGCCGAGGGTAAAGCCGGAGGCAGAGATGGCTCCGCCGCCATTGTAGACATTCCAGCCCGAGTAAGCCGGGTCTGCGGTCGTGTGACCATCCGTGGAGAGAATATTCGCTAAAGTTTGGTAGGCCGATGTGGGGTTCAGCCAGTGCACCGCATAGCTGCCAGCCGTCGAACTGTAAGCCGTGCCGAGCACACGCGCGGTATCACTGACAGCGCCGGGGATCGCGCCCTGGTTGTCAGCAGAGAGAAGGGGCAGATTGGTCCGGGTGCTCGTCTGTGTGTCGTAGACGAAGGGAGTCGGCACACCAGAGATCGTCTCTGCGGAAGCGATGTAGCGCCCGCTGGCACTCACCCGGCCTCCGCGCAGCCTGCCTGTGAAAGTGGTGATGGTGCTGGGATAGGTGCCGACGGTGGTGCCGCGGATGATCCTGCCGGCATTGCTGGTGGTCACCACCAGGAGGGTGAGACCGTCCGCAGACGCATCCAGCACCTCGCGGATGCCTGAGATCGGTGTCCAAGTGTTCGTGCTGAGATTCCAATAACCGCCCACAGGAGTCGTCGCGCCGGCCGGGCCATCGCTGTCGACACTGCCGAACGCATAGGTAGTGCCCGCCGTGATGGCCGTGGGGATGGCAGTGATGCTGGCATTCGCATCAAAGGGCGTGTTCAGCCTCGTCGTGGTATTTGCGAGGCGGTTGTAAAGCCAGCCGACCGTGGTCACGGCGCCGCTTGTGGTCCAGCGCTGATAGCCCACGACGTTTCCTGAATCGTTGACCGCCATGCCTGTACCGTACTGGTTCCCACCGAAGAGCGGAGGGATATTGGTCAGGGATGGCGTGCCTGAGGTGCTCAACAGAAAGCCCTGGCTGATGCTGCCAAAGCGCACGCCCGAGGCGTAGTCGCCGCTGGGAGACATGGACTGCAGTGCCTGTGAGTTCGCATAAGTCTGCGAGCCCAGCACATTCTGGCCGACACGCCAGATCTGGTAGCGTGTCCCGGTCGTTTGGGCGGTGGCGGAGCCACTGGAAAGCAGGAGAGCCAGTGACGAAAGGAGGACCGCAGTGAGCCCGCGCGCCAGCCTGTCCGACCGGGGAACCTGAAGACCGGCTGTCAGAGGAAAAAGCTGTCCGCCCGCTCGTAGAGAAGCGGTCGGCGGCGCTTGAGCCTGCAGGCGGGAGAGAGACATTCCGGGAATAATTCATTACTTAAAATCATAATTATCATAATTGCAATGTTTTGTTGAATAATGCTAACAATCACCCTTCCAAGCCTCTCAAAGGCTTGAAAATGTGTCACTTAGGCGGCTATAACTACCCCTGTGAGCGGCCTGGGCCGCCATCAGTGCACCGTTCCACCCTGGGAGGCGATAACCTCCCGTGCCTGATCCACCGGCACATGACGCGGCGTCCTGGCGGCCACCCCTTGAGGCCTGGCCCACCGGATGCCGTTGGCGATCACCCGCTGAATGTCCGGGTGATGGTAGATCGGGTAGACCTCATGCCCTGGACTGAAGTAAAAGATCCGCCCGCTGCCCCGTTTCCAGGTCGCGCCACTGCGGAAGACCTCTCCCCCCTGGAACCAGGAAACGAAGATCAGTTCGTCCGGTGTCGGGATGCCGAAAGGCTCCCCATACATCTCTGAATGCTCGATTTCGATGCAGTCACCCAGGCCCGTCGCGATGGGATGCCCCGGATTCACCACCCAGACGCGCTCACGCTCACCGGCCTCTCGCCAGCAGAGCGCACAGCTTGTTCCCATGAGCCGTTTGAAGACCTTGGAAAAGTGCCCGGAGTGCAAAACGATCAGCCCCATCCCCGCGAGCACCCGCTGCTGCACCCGTGTCACGATTTCATCATGGACCTCTTCATGCGCCTTGTGCCCCCACCAGAGCAGCACATCCGTTTCATCGAGGATCGATTGCGGCAGTCCCTGTTCTGGCTCATCCAAGGTCGCCGTGCGGATGCTGAAATCCGCATGTATGCTCAAGGCATCTGCCAAGGCCCCGTGAATGCCTTTCGGATAGATCCCCGCCACGACATCATTCTGCCGTTCGTGGACGAACTCATTCCAGATCGTGATGCGGATGGGGGCTAAGGAAGACATGCTCTAAAAAATGAGGGAGCCTCACAAACCTGCCGGATGACGCGCCACATACCCCTTGATCGGGCGTGAGTTAGTGGACCACTTGGGGCCCTCGTTCTGTCCATGATATCCCGTGTCCAGCCTCAGGCCGGCGATGACGATAAAGGTATGACCGTTCCTCGCATACACGGTCACGTGCCTGCCCTCCCCTTTCCTGCCATAGCGGCGAAATCCATCAGAGGTTCCGGGTGAGGAAATCAAGCCCGCGCCACGCAGCGCATACGAAACTGTGCCTGAGCAGTCGTAACCCCAATCCTGGAAGCTCCGATGCCCGCCGCCATACTTGTAGGGCCTGCCCACGATCTGGTTCCCGGCGTTGATCATCATCATCACCTCACGCGGCAGCCCTGCCGGCGGCACCGCCCGGCCTCCCACGATGACCGCCGTTTTGCCGTGTTGGTAAGTGTAGTTCCAGCGGCTCGGACCAGAGCCGCAACTGCTCAGAAGTGTGAGTGCGGCGAGAAGAAAAAGGAAGCGGTGAAGCATGGGGGGAATTCCGCGCATGCTATCCAAAAATCAGCCTGCATTTCAAGCCAGCAGTAGACGTAGAAGCTCTCCGTCAGAGAATCTTACATTCGTGCCCTGCCTCACAATCACCAGCTGCCGTGAGGGGATGGCATACAGCCTCTGATACGCGCTGCCGATGCAGGCGATGAGATCCTCCGGCGCGCTCTTGCACACACACACACGGTTCCAGCTCTGCTGCTGCCAGTCCACATCCAGCATGTTCTCGATATCGATCTCGCGCCCTAGTCTGCCTGCCGCGCGATTGTTCCAAAAGCCAAAGCTGTAAGCCCCGTTCGCGCTCGATCCCTCCAGCAGTGCCTTGAACGATGAAGGCTTCAAAACTGGCGCTCCTTGATTCAAAAGACACTCACCCAGCTTCGCCCACTGGCTCGCGCTCATCATGAAGCCTGCTGCCAGCAGCGGATTCCCCGCCGCATCAGGAATGTAGCGTTGTGATCCCAACCCCAGCGGCCTCAACACTCGCCGCTCCAGATAGCGTGTGGGCGATTCCTTCCGCGCTCCTGTCGCCAGCTTCCGTTTCAGCACCTCATGGAAGACCTGAAGCTGGCTCGGCCCATAGATAAAACTTCGTCCAGGTGTCGCCACCATGGGTCGCTTGATCGCCATCGTGTTGCGGTTCTTCAGTCCATCCTCATGGATCGCCAGCCCGCGCTCAAGCCCGCCTGTGAAGTCCAGCAACTGCTCCATCGTCACCTTCGTGCGCCGCTCATCATCCTGCCATTCCTTGATCGTGTCCGCCACACGCTCATCCAGCTTGATCAGTCCATCTTCCACCGCTGCCATCGCCGCGAGCCCCCAGAAGCCCTTCGTGCCGCTGTAGATTCGGTTAGGCTGCCCGCGCCTCCCGCCATTGGCAAAGCTCTCATGGATCACCTTTCCCTGGTGCTTCACCAGCAGCGTGAAGCTCTTGCGCGCCGCGCAATACTTCCCCGCTGCCTGCAAAGCCGCCGCGCTGGGCGGAGGCGCACCTGCCTCGGCAGCCCGCAAAGGTTCAGCGAATGCCCCCGCGCCTCCGAGGCCTAGCCAAATAAGCATCTGACGTCTCGACTTGAGCTTGTCGATCTGCCCGCGCATATCGCGTTCCGCGTCCTCGCACATGCCCTTCAGCATCTCCGGACTCAGCCAGTCCGCGCCAAAAGCCGCCACCGTCTCACACACCAGTCCGTCTGCGGAGACCACCCGCACCGGACGCTCCTTCGCATACTTCGCGGCGATCTTTTCAATCAAATCATCCGCCGTGTGCCCCGCGTCCGCATAGATGATCTGCAGTCCGTTGGGCTCGCGTTCCTCGGTGATCTTCGCCGTGGTGCCATCAAAGACCACCACCACCTGCACACCGATCATGTCCTGCAGGTTCCGCAGCCTTTGCAGCAGCTCCACCCGCGCCAGATGCCGCTTGCTCGCGCTGCGCAAATGACTTGCCAGCTCCGGCCACGCGTGCATCACGTTGTGGCCGTCCACCAGCAGGAAAGGAGGGGGCATGGACATCCTAGAATAAACGTATGAAAGAAGTTCTGTCGCCGGTCAAAACGAACCCGATGGCGAGCGGAAGAGCTTTTCATTCCGAACAGACTCATCACCTCCTGAATGAGCTTGGAATGACACAGGATTCGTAGTATCTTGCCTCTTACGCCATCATCCATTGGCAGTCCTGGCGGCCCCGTGATGCCAGAAGGCCTGCCTTGCACTCTCCTCTCCTGCCCCTGCGGCTCAGGAAGCACCGGATTCTGGCTCAGAAGTTCCCCTCAGTCTCTTTCCCCCGCATTGATCAACATGCTTGTCGCATTTGCGCCCTCCTGGCGCCTCTTGATTCCCCTTCTCGCCATCGTCTTTTCCGGCCTTTCCTATCCCCTGCGGGCAGCCTCGACCGGCCCCGTCAGCTGGGGCTCACAGGACTTTGACACACGAATGATGTTTGGACCCTATCAAGCCGTCTCTTCAGGTCTGGGCATGCTGGCTATCAGGACGGACGGCACTCTTGCTGCCTGGGGTGGATTACTCCCTCTTCCTCCTGATTTGGGGACGATCACAGATGTCTCCGCCAGTGGGCATGCGGTGGCCTTGAAAGCGGACGGCACCGTCATTGCATGGGGCCAGAACAATCAGGGCCAGACCACTGTGCCAGCTAATCTTGGCACAGTGATCGATGTCGTCGCAGGAGGCGAGCACACCGTGGTACTCAAGTCCAATGGGACCGTCGTTGCCTGGGGAGCAAACACGGAAGGCCAGTCGACAGTACCGGCAGGCCTCAGCAATGTCATCGCCATCGCTGCGGGCAGCTATCACACAGTCGCCCTCAAGGCTGACGGGACTGTCGTTTCATGGGGCTATAACCTCATGAAGCAAACGACCATTCCAGCGGGGCTCAACCATGTGACTGCCATTGCTGCGGGCGCTTATCACACGGTCGCTCTGAGGGCCAATGGTACCGTGGTGGCCTGGGGTGACAACGACCGCGGACAGAGAACAGTCCCCGTGGGACTTAGCGAGGTGACCGCCATCTCGGCGACCGCCTTCCACACCCTGGCCTTGAAGAAGGACGGCACTGTCGTCGCATGGGGCTCGAATGAGCATGGCCAGTGTTCTGTTCCAGCAGGACTTGGCAACGTAACCAGCATTGCAGCTGGATGGTGGTCCAGCACCGCACTGAAGGCAGACGGCAACCTTGTTTCATGGAGCAATGGCACACACGAGCGTGCCACCGTGCCAATGGGCCTCCATGACATCACAGCCATCGATGCGGGCGCCTTGCACACCGTCGCCTTGAGGCAAAACGGCACCGTTGTCGCCTGGGGTCCGAACGAAGAGGGGCGGACAAGTGTACCCGAAACACTGACCGGAGTGACCGCCGTTTCCGCAGGAGAAAGGCACTCCGTGGCCCTGAAGCAGGATGGCACGGTGGTGGCTTGGGGCTCAAACGGCCTCGGACAATCCACGGTGCCAGCAGATCTGACGAACGTCACCCGCATCTCGGCAGGCGGATGGCACACCGTGGCCTTGAAGCAGGACGGCACAGTCACCGCGTGGGGATGGAACATTTACGGCCAATGCAATGTCCCCGCCAATCTCACCGGTGTGATCGCCATTGCCGCTGGTGAAAACCACACCGTGGCCCTGAGGGCGAATGGCTCGGTCGTCGCTTGGGGAAGGAATAATTCGGCTCAGGCTACCGTGCCCCAAGGGCTCACGAACGTGACCTCCATCGCCGCAGGCAGCAGCCACACGGTGGTCTCCAAGGGGGATGGAACTGTGGTCTGCTGGGGCGTCAACAACTGGACCATGTGCACCCCACCTGCGGGGCTGGGTGGAGTCGTCTCCGTGGCAGCCGGACCTGATCACTCCGTGGCACTAAAGAGTGACGGGACTGTGGTCTGCTGGGGTGCCGGAGCATTTGGTGTCCGGAACTCACCGCCCAGCGTCGGACAAGGCACACCACCTGAAGATCTGGGAGGGGTCATTGCCATCACCGCAGGCAAGTCTTACACCGTGGCGCTGGCCGTCCTGCCACCAAGCCTGGTGGTCACTTCAGCAGACAGCCTGGGCCTCAGAAGCGCCACTCTCCATGGCCAGGTGAATCCGCATGGCACCGCGATCAGCGCGCAGTTCGAGTACGGCACCACCCTCAGCTATGGCAGCATCGCCAGCGTGAGTCTTTCCCCTGCGGATGGCACCGCGATCCAGGACGTGAGCGCAAACCTCACAGGTCTCGAGCCAGGCACACTCTACTACTACCGCCTCAGTGCCATCACACCTGGCGGCACCATCACCAGCGGCTACCGCACTTTCCGCACCACCCCGCGAACCATGAGCTTCTCCGCCTCCATCTACACTTCCAATGAAGTGACAGTGGTGCGGAACGACAGCTCGGTTCCCATGAGCGTCACGCTGAGCACCAGCAATGGCACAGCCGGCACCGTGCCACCCTTCAAGGCTGCCCTGGCCGGAACCGACTACACCGCCGTGAACACGGTGGTGAATTTTGCCGAAGGTGAGACTTCCAAGGAGGTCACCATTCCCCTCCTGCCACGCACTGGAGCCCTGCCTAACCGACGATTCAACATCACGCTGAGCAATCCAGGCGCGGGCACTGCGCTCGGCAGCATTGCCAGCGCCGAGGTCCGTCTCCTGGCAGTCGAAACCAAGGCACCGACTCTCACCGTGACCACGCCTGCGGCCAGCACCAAGACCGTGAGCGCCGCTAATCCGTATCTGGTGACCGGCAAGGCGGGTGATGCCAACGGCATCAGCCGGGTGACGGTCGCGCTGAACAGCGGAGATCCAGTGGATGCCGCTCTCGGCAGTGCCACCAGCAGCACCAGCGTCCCCTGGAGCCTGAACATCACTCTAGTAAGCGGGCCTAACACCGTCACCGTCACGGCGTATGACCTCAGTCAAAATCCATCCGTTCCCGTGACCCGCAGCTTCACCTTCAACGAGCGCGCCGTCCTCACCCTTGACCGTCAGGTCCCGCCGGGAGCCGTGCCTGACAAGGCTGGCAAGGTGACGATGGCCGCCACACCTGGGGCAAACGCCACCGCATTGGCCCAGTCACCGCTTTATCTGGGTGCGAAAACGAGTGCCGTCCTGCCTGGCACCACGATCAAGCTCACCGCAACGCCTCAGGCTGGTCATGTGCTGAGCGGCTGGCAAGGCCAGCCCGCTGGAGCTGTGGTGACCGGGAACACACTGACCTTCACCATGCCTGCGGCCGATCTGGCGCTCAACGCAATTTTCATCACCAATCCTTTCCTTCCCGGCCTGGGCGAGGGCGTGACATTCTCCGGCGTTGCCCATCCCGCCCCCGAGGCGGACTACAGCGTGGATACTCGCGGTTTCATCAGCGGCACCATGGCCATCAGCACCAGCGGTGGTTCGTTCACTGGCAAAATCCTCATCAGCGGACGCAGCCAGTCCTTCACCGCTCTCTTTGCTCCAGATGGCTCCAGTGTCTTCAAAGTTGGCTCGACTCTGGTGCCAGCCTTGGTCCTCAGCACCGGCCAAACTATCACGCTCACCTTTGTTCCCGACGGCGCCATCATCGCCATCGTGAACAACACCACCGTGGAAAGCACTGCAACGATGCGGAGAAACATCTATAGCACGAGCCGGAAGATGGCTCCCAAGTATCTGAGTCAAAGCACCAAAGGTTACTACACGCTCTCCATTTCATCACGAGACCAGTTCCCGGCAAAAGCTCCCGGCACCTATCCTTTGGGAGATGGCTACGGCACGGTCAACCTAACCAATGTTGGAACCATGACCTTCACGGGTGTCCTCGCAGACCGCACCACCTTCACCTGCAGCGGTGGTGTCGTTGCCGAAAGTGAGGCCCCCTTCTTTGCCCAACTCCGCACACCTGGTGCGCCCGCCGCCAACCTCGGTGGCACTTTTAGCGGAGCTCTTTCATTCCAGCCTGATTCCACGGAACTGGACGTCATCGGCAACAATCTGGTCTGGACACGCCCCGCTGTGACAGAACTTCCAGGAAACACAGACGCCGCGCGCATGACCCAGCTCTACACAGACGGCTGGCCCAACGGAATCGACTCTTCTGCCATAGGCGCGTTGTATCGTCCATCAGTCACTCTTCAAAACGGGCTGGGTCTTGGCTCGCCCAATGCCACCATGGGCAATGCCTCGCTTACCTTTCGTGCAGGCGGGCTTTCATCAGACGTGACGGCCGGCCCGGTCAACATCACCGGCAATACGGTTGTCAAGATCCCTGCCAGCAACGGCACCTTCACCCTCAGCGTGAAAAGCGCCACAGGCCTGTTCAGCGGCACCTTCAGTCCAGACTGGGATCAAGCCGCCAGCACCAATCCTTCCTTCCAGGGTATCATCACGCAGAAAGGCCCGGATCGCGGAGGGTACGGGTTCTTCATCAGCAACCGTTTCAATGACCTCAATCCTCACTGCGGTCAGGTCATCTTCGGTGCCCCTTGATTTCCTGGCCGTGAGCAAGACTCACGGCCAGTCATCTGCAGACAGATCAATACCCCAGCCACGGTCCCAGCCAGCGCTCGGCCTCGGCGAGGGTCATGCCTTTGCGTTGCGCATAGTCTTCGACCTGGTCCTTGCCCAGCACGCTGATGCCGAAGTAGTGTGACTCAGGATGCGCGAAGTACAGGCCGCTCACCGCGCTGCCCGGATGCATGGCCATGCTCTCAGTGAGCTCGACTCCGGTCTTCGCAGCAGAGTCCAGCAGATCAAAGAGGATCGGCTTCTCGGTGTGGTCCGGCTGCGCGGGATAACCCGGTGCCGGACGGATGCCGCGATACTTCTCCTTGATGAGCTCCTCGTTCGCGAAGTCACCGGGCTTCTCATAGCCCCACTCAAAGCGCGCCTGCTGATGCAGGTACTCAGCAAAAGCTTCTGCCAGACGGTCCGCCACCGCTTTCGCGATGATCGCGTTGTACGGATCAGGGATGGCATCGAACTCCTTCGCAAACTCGTCAGCACCGTGAATGCCCACCGTGAAGCCACCGATATAGTCCGCACGACCACTGTCCTTCGGCGCTATGTAGTCACTCAGCGCGTAGTTCGCCGTGTCCTTCTTGATCACCTGCTGGCGCAGCGTGTGGAAGACAGTCTTCACCGTGCTGCGCGACTCATCCGTGTAGACCTCGATATCATCACCCACGGCATTCGCGGGGTAGAAGCCGATGATGCCGCGCGGCAGGAAGCGCTTCTCAGCCACGACTTGGTCGAATAGTTTGTTCGCGTCAGCATACAGCTTCAGCGCCTCGGCTTCCGCCTTCACCTTCATCTCAGGATCTTCATGCGAGGAGGAAAAGCGCTGCTCCGCCGGGATCCAGCGGCCACGCAGCTCCCACGAGTGGAAGAAGGGTGACCAGTCAATGAACGGGCGCAAGGTCGCGATGAGTTCATGACCTTCATAGACCTTCGTGCCCAGGAAGGTCGGCGTGGCGATGTCCTGCGTGTTCCAGTCAAATTCCTGCCCCTTCTCACGGGCCTCG
Source organism: Prosthecobacter gellanilyticus (assembly GCF_007992435.1). Classification (GTDB taxonomy): domain Bacteria; phylum Verrucomicrobiota; class Verrucomicrobiia; order Verrucomicrobiales; family Verrucomicrobiaceae; genus Prosthecobacter; species Prosthecobacter gellanilyticus. The sequence continues at coordinate 42,692 of NZ_BKAG01000052.1, forward strand.
GCGATGCTCAGAAGCTGGCGGTCCTTCTTCTTGCCATACTCCTCACGCAGCTTCGCATGACGCTCCTCGTTCTTCTTCACGAAGTCCGCGCGCTGGTCATCCGAGAGCAGAGATGTCGTCACCGGCACGCTGCGGGAAGCATCCAGCACATGCACGATGCTGCCACTGTACTTCGGCGCGATCTTGATGGCCGTGTGCGCCGCGCTCGTGGTGGCACCACCGATCAGCAGCGGCTGCTTGAAGCCCAGCCGCTCCATCTCATTCGCCACATGCACCATCTCATCGAGTGATGGCGTGATCAGACCGCTGAGGCCGATGACATCCGCGCCCACTTCCACCGCCTTGTCGAGGATCTTCTGGCATGGCACCATCACACCCATGTCCGTGACTTCAAAGCCGTTACAAGCCAGCACGATACCCACGATGTTCTTGCCGATGTCATGCACGTCACCCTTCACCGTCGCAAGCACGATCTTGCCGCCGCCTTGCTTGGCTTCCGCAGGAATGAGATCAGCAGCCGTCAGAGCACTGGCATCAACGCTCGCTTCGGCAGCCGACGTGGAAGCATCCGTAGCAGGCGCAGCCTCACCACGGAATCTGGAAAGCAGGCGATCAAAGATCACCTTCTCCACGCTGCCTTCCGCGAGCTTGGTCTGCAGATCCGTTTCCGTTCCTGCCTCGCGGCCTGCGGCGAGTTCAGCCGCATACTTCACCTCGATGCGGCGATCCGCCACGCTGAGACCGGGGAAAGGAGTATAACTAAAACCATCGACAGGCGTCACATCGCCGCCCTCGTTCAGGGCCGTGAGAGTCTTCGAGGCGATCTCGATCAGCAGTTCGCGCTCACGTGCCTTGCGGGCCTTCTCAGCCTCCATGAAAGGGGCAAGATAGGCCACGCTCTGCTTCATCACACGCGCGCTCTTCACCACCTGCGGCAGGAACATTTTGCCGGCGCCAAACAAGTCGCCGACCACGCTCATGCCATCCATCAGCGGACCTTCGATCACGCTGAGCGGCTTGCCGAGATTCGCCAGTGCCTCGGCCGTGTCTTCATTGATGAAATCGGTGATGCCACGCAGCAGTGAGTGCTCCAGTCGTTTGGCGACCGGCGCCTCACGCCAGCTCATGTCGATCTCCACCTTCTTCGTGCTGCCTGCCTGGCCTTTGAACTGCTCGGCGTAATCCACGAGAATCTCCGTGGCATCCGGACGGCGGTTGAGGATCACGTCCTCCACCTTCACCAGCATGTCCTGCGGGATCTCCTCATACACCTCGAGCATGCCTGCGTTCACGATGCCCATGTCCATGCCTGCCTTGATGGCATAGTACAGGAACACGCTGTGCATCGCTTCGCGCACCTTGTTGTTGCCGCGGAAGCTGAAACTGATGTTGCTCACGCCGCCGCTCACCTTCGCGTGCGGCAGGTTCTCCTTGATCCAGCGCGTAGCATTGATGAAGTCGAGCGCGTAGTTGTTATGCTCCTCCAGGCCCGTGGCCACGGTGAGGATGTTCGGGTCAAAGATGATATCCTCCGGCGGGAAGCCGATCTCATCCACCAGGATGCGATACGCGCGCTCACAGATGCGGATCTTGTCCTCATAGGTCGCGGCCTGGCCTTGTTCATCAAAGGCCATCACCACCGTGGCAGCGCCGTATTGTTTGATCTTCGTGGCGTACTCCTTGAACTTCTCCTCGCCCTCTTTGAGCGAGATGGAGTTCACGATGCCCTTGCCCTGCAGGCACTTCAGACCGGCCTCGATGATCTCCCACTTCGAGGAGTCCACCATGATCGGCACCTTGTTCACTTCCGGCTCCGTCTGCAGCAGGATGAGGAACTTCGTCATCATCGGCACGCCGTCGATCAAGCCTTCATCCATGCAGACGTCGATCACGTTCGCGCCGCTCTCCACCTGCTGACGCGCGATGGCCACGGCTTCCTCGAGCTTGTTCTCCTTGATCAGCTTCGCGAACTTTGGCGAACCCGCCACGTTCGTGCGCTCGCCGATCATGAGATAAGGCGGACGCGCAGTCGCATCCGTCGTGTCGAGCACAAACGGCTGCGATCCGCTCAGGCGCATCGTGTGCGGATCCTTCGGCACTTCACGCGGAGCGAGACCTTCCACTGCCTTCGCGATCGCGGCGATGTGCTCCGGCGTGTTGCCACAGCAACCACCCATGATGTTCACAAAACCGCTTCCGCCGAAGTCCTTCGCATACGCGGCCATGTCCGGCGGCAGCAGGTCAAAGCCTGTCGGTGCCAGCGGGTTTGGCATCCCGGCATTGGGATAGGCCGAGACAAAGCAGTCCGCCTTCGAGGCAAGCTCCTCCAGGAAGGGGCGCATCTTGTCTGGGCCTAACGAACAGTTCAGACCGATCGACAGCGGCTTCACATGCCGCATCGCGTTCAGATAGGCTTCCGTCACCTGGCCGGAGATCATCGTCTCACCACCGGGTCCCACGGCCGCGCTGATCTGCACCGGCAGCTCCAGCTGGTCCTCTTCAAACACTTCGCGGATCGCCACCAGCGCCGTCTTCGCGTTCAACGAGTCGAAGATCGTCTCAACGAGCAGTGTGTCCACACCACCCGCGATCAACGCGCGGATCTGCAGTTTGTAGGCCTCCTTCACCTGGTCAAAGGTCACATAGCGGAAGCTCAGGTCCGTCAGGTCCGGGAACTGCGAGAGCGATACCGTCAGCGGCCCGATGGCCCCTGCCACATAGCGCTGCCTTCCCGTCTTCTCACCCACGATGTCCGCCCACTTGCGACACTGCTTCGCGGACTCAAAATTGATCTCCCAGGCCAGATCATTCAGGAACTTGTCCTCCAGCACCGTCTGGAAAAACGCCGGATCCTTCTTCATGCCCTCCGGCACCTCTTTGAAGAACTCCGCCTGCGCGATGCTGGTGCCGCTGAAGGTGTTCGTCTCGATGATGTCCGCCCCGGCTTCCAGGAAGCGGCGATGGATGTCCTCAATGATGTCCGGACGGGTGATCGAAAGGATGTCCCCATTGTTCAAGAGGTCCTTCTCATTGCTCAAAAACCGCGTCCCGCGCGCATCCGCCTCCTTCAGGCCATACCCACGGATCGTCGTCCCCATGGCACCATCAATGACCAGGATACGCTGGCGCATGGCGGCTTCCAGTTCAGGGCGGCAATTAGGGCGGTTGGGCATAGTCTCAGATTACCCTACCCCCTCATTTGGTCAACCCCTCCCATCAACGCATCATGATTCGAAGATATGAGGTTTCTAAAGCTCATTTTTCCACCTGGATCTACCTTGATTCACCTGGATCGCCCTGCGCCCACTCTCCAGCGCCAACGTTCGCGCCCCATACCAGCCTAGGGCGTCAAGCCCTAGGTTCCTCGCCCCCCCATAGCGCCAAGCGCTGAAAGCGAGCCCCATGCTTGGCCAGCCCCGTCCACCCTCCCAATCTATCGAGCTTGGACCCGGCCCCGCCCTTCTTCGAAGCAACTGTAAACAACGGTCAACCACCGTAAACAACCGTAAACGGCTCCTCCGCCATCCTCTCCAAACCTCCAAATCTCCTGTGAAAAAACTCCATTCATAGCCCCTCACATCCACCTCATCCGCACTCCCAAAAAGTGACCCAAGCGGACCCTTTGGACACCGCAAAACCTCCCCGTGAATCATAAATCATGAATCAAGATTCAGAAATTCCCTCATCTCCCCCGGCACCTCACACTCCCACTTTCCCCGAAACCCTTCCGCCTCAATCTCCAGCTGGTGCGAATGCAGCGCCTGCCGTGAAAAAAAATGCCTCGCCTCCAGCTCCGGCGTCCAGCTCGTCTCGATGAACTCCAGGTAGCAGCGCTCATCCAGCCCATAGATCTTGTCCCCGAGAATGGGCAGCCCCAGGTGCGAAAGATGCACACGGATCTGGTGCATCCGCCCCGTCACCGGCCGCGCCTCCACCAACGCCAGCTTCCCCGCCCGCTCATGCTCCACCCGCCTCAGCGTGCGAAACAGCGTCTCACACGGCGCCCCGTCATCATGCACCATCTGTTTCACCCAGATCGGCGACTCCGTGACCTCCCCCTTGCGCAATATCGGCGCATTCAGATCCAGCGACTCCCACTCCGGCCACCCGTGCACGATCGCGTGATACGTCTTGTGGATCTTCCGCTCCTGCATCGCCATCCCAAAGAGCCGCGCACTCGCCGCATGCTTCGCCACTAGCACCGTCCCGCTCGTCTCACGATCCAGCCGGTTCACAATGCTCACCTGCCCCCCGTTCGCGATCTCATAGGCCAATAAATCCTTCAGCCCATGCCAAAGCGTCGGCGTCCCGTTCGGCGCCCCCGGATGGATCTGCAGCGGCGCAGGCTTGTCCACGACGATGTAATCGTCCGTCTCATCCAGAACCGTAAAAGCCGTGTTAACCGCGCGCAGCACCCTTCACCCATAGCTCCGCCCACCCCCACTGCCAACCCACCGTTTTCACCTCGCTCGGAGCACGGGCTTTAGCCCGCTCAGGTCGATCCCCCAGGCGCGGCAGCGCCCCCAAAACCCCCGGTAGGGACGAGCTGTGCTTGTCCCAAACTCAAACTCACCCCACCCCCGCCATCTTCCCGAGGCCCAAGCTTTTCCAACCCCGCCCCGTCCACTGCCCACTGCCCACCCCCCAATCACTCCCCCGACCTCGCCCTTTCCAGCGCCCCCGCCCAGCCCGCCATCAGCGTCTTCCGCTTCGCCGGAGCCATCGCCGGTTTGAACCGCTTCTCCGCCTCCCATTGCGAGGCGATCTCCTTCGGACTCTTCCACAGGCCCACCCCCAGCCCCGCCAGATACGCCGCGCCCAGCGCCGTCGTCTCCGTCACCACCGGCCGCACCACCGGCACGCCCAGGATGTCCGCCTGAAACTGCATCATCAGGTTGTTATTGCTCGCTCCACCATCCACCCGCAGCTCGCGCAGCTTCATGTCCGCGTCCGCCTGCATCGCATTCAAAATGTCCGCCACCTGATAGGCAATCCCCTCCAGCGCCGCCCTCGCGATGTGCGCCTTCGTCGTCCCGCGCGTCATCCCGCAGATCAGCCCGCGCGCATGCTGGTCCCAGTGCGGCGCACCCAGCCCCGCAAACGCCGGCACCACATGCACACCACCCGTGTCCGGCACACTCGCCGCCAGCTCCTCCACATCGGACGACTTCTTGATGATGCCCAGCCCGTCACGCAGCCACTGCACCACCGCCCCCGCGATGAACACGCTCCCCTCCACCGCATACTCCATCGGCCCGTCACCCAGCTGCCACGCCACCGTGGTTAACAAATTATTCGTCGACACAATCCGCTTCGTCCCCGTGTGCATCAGCATGAAGCAGCCCGTCCCATACGTGTTCTTCACCATGCCCGGCTGCGTGCACACCTGCCCAAACAGCGCCGACTGCTGATCCCCCGCGATCCCCGCGATCGGGATGCTCCCGCCTAACAAACTCGTCTCACCAAACACCCCGCTCGAAGGCTTCACCTCCGGCAGTGCTGAGGCGCTCACCCCAAACAGCTTCAAAAGATCCGCGTCCCACTTCCCTGTGCCGATGTTATAAAGCATCGTGCGTGACGCATTGCTCACATCCGTCGCATGCACCTGGCCTTCCGTCAGCTTCCACAGCAGCCAGGAATCAATGGTGCCAAAGGCCAGTTCATCCGCCTTGGCCAGCGCCTTCGCCTCCGGCACATTCTGCAAGAACCAGTGCATCTTCGTCGCCGAGAAATACGCATCGATCACCAGCCCCGTCTTCGCGCCGATCCTCTTTGCCTCGCCTTTCGCCTTCAGCTTGTCACAGAACTTCGCCGTCCGCCGGTCCTGCCACACGATCGCCTTCGCCACCGGCTTCCCCGTCTTCTTGCTCCACGCCACCGTCGTCTCCCGCTGGTTCGTGATCCCGATCGCCGAGATGTCCTTCGCTGAAAGCTTCGCCTTCTTCAGCACCTCCTTCGCCGTCTTGAGCTGCGTCTCCCAGATCTCCTCCGCATCATGCTCCACCCAGCCCGGCTGCGGGTAATGCTGCGTGAACTCTTTCTGCGCCACCGCGATCACCTTCCCCTGCGGATCAAAGATGATGCTGCGGCTGCTGGTCGTGCCCTGGTCGAGTGCGAGAAGGTATTTCATACCCCCCATTCTTCAAATCCCCGCCCATCTGACAAGACCGCGCTTCACCCCGCCCCCAGAACTTTGGCTCACGCCCCCCGG
>NZ_BKAG01000053.1 GCF_007992435.1 Prosthecobacter gellanilyticus
GCTGGAGATGCACAAGAGTGCTTCATCCAGCCCCGCCAAGACAAGGCAACCAACTCACGGTGACTTGTTTTAGTTCCACCAGTGCAGCCACTGGTTCATCCAGCCCAGGGCGGCGGCGAGAACGCCGAAGACGACCAGGAGCTCCACCAGCTTGCCCATGCGGGCATTGCGGCGGGCACGGCGCTGCACCTGCGGCACGCGGCCGTTGGCGGTGCGCTTGGTCCGGGAGAAAGTAGGCTCGGGAGCCGGGAGCGTGTTGCGCGTCGCAAGACGGCGCTGGCGCATGGCTACAGGAGCGGCGGCGATGCTGCACTCCAGGCGGGTGATCTCGTCATCCAGCTCACGGGAGCGGGACTCGAGCTGACGGATGCGGGACTTGGTGGGCTTGGCGCTTGGCAGGGGTTCTGCCAGCAGATCGGAGACGTAGCGGGAGCGCGAGGCGCGAACTTTTTTGTTCATATCGGGAGAGCTGAACGATGGGAGTTTTTGAAGGACAGAATCAGAACATCATGCGGGCGAGAATGAGCAGGATCACCAGGGCACCGATGAGAGCGGCGTTGAAGGCGAAACCACGGCGCACCCAGGTCAGAAGGTCATCCTGGCTGGAGGCAAAGAGCGGGCGGCGGGCAGGCTCGACCTCATTCACTTCGTCTTCCTGCTGCTGGGAGGCGAGGGCAGTGTGGATCGGCGACACGGGCATGGCGGTCTCCGCAGGCGCAGAGTTGCGATGCTGCATGAGGCGGCGCACACCTTTTTCATAGCTGGTCTCGGCATCGTCCAGAGAGGCGAGCGCGCGGTCCAGCTCATGATCGAGCTGGCTGCGCTGCCAGCGCTCTGGCAGATAGGTCTTCAGCTCCTCCATGCGGTCTTCGAAATCCTGCTGTGTGAGCGAGAGGTCCTCGACACGGCGGCGCGCTTCATCAAGCTCGTCCATGATGGAGCGCAGAGCGCGCTCAAGCTTTTCGGTGACCTCTTTCTTGCCAGAGATGAAGCGGTCCTGCTTCTGGCGCAGGGCTTCGAGGATCTGCTTCTGGCGTTCCACTTCCTCCTGCTGGGCACGGAGGGCGGCGAGACGATGCTGGGCTTCCTTCACCTGCTGCTCCATGTCCTCCATGGAGTCATCGTCATTTTGACGGAAGGAAAACTCGGGTGCGCTATCGAAACGCATGACATTGTCCTCGGGCGAGTCGAGGACAGCGCTGGTACTGGATGCCGAGGACGGAGCAACGGGAGTGGCAGGTCTGCGAGACATGGTAATCGCTAAAATTTTGATTTAGCGATATGAGTATTACAGCTCTCTTAAATAATCCAGGTTTTTCGTCTTCTTTTTCGCGACCCACCATGGTATTCCTCCGAACAGTATCGTCAGAAAAAAGACGAACAGTAATGCCACGATTTCACCGGTCATGACCTGCTGTTGCGTGAAGGGAGTCTTCTGTACCGTCGCCTTCCAGGCGATCACATCTGGCAGCGCCAGCACCGCTGCGCTGCCGAGAATATACAGGAAGCTGCCGATGAGGCAGAGGGTGCCGCCGAAGCCAGAAATGATGCGCGCGGGGTTCGGCTCACGGAAGTTCGGCAGCATGGCCCCGAGCGAAAGGGAGAGGGCCGTCAGTCCATAACTCTGCATGATCACCGAGCCGCTGAAGAAGAGCGCGCGGCGAAACGGGAGCTCCAGCGAGATGCCGGACATCACCACCAGCAGCGTGGTCAGCAGCGAGAGCACCCCTGCGATCACCCTGAGTTTCAGCGCCATGAACTTTTCCAAAGGCACCGGCGAAAGACCGAGAATCCACAAACGCTGCCCCTCCATGCTGAACTGCGGAAACACAAAGCGCGTGGTGAGGGTGGAAAGAGCCAGACAGCAGACGAGCAGGTTCAGATGGCTGATGACCAGGGTCCAGAAGGGGTTTTGCAGGTCATAACCGAGGCGCTTGAGATTGGAGCTGTACATGAGCAGCAGCCCGAAGATGAGCACACACTGGCCCCACTGGGTCGGCTCGCGCAGAAAGGTGCGGGCATCTTTGGCCAGGAGGGCAAAGGAGGCACGATCCAGGCCGAGGAGCTTCCCCCACATCTCAGACCTGGCCTTGGCCCTGGCCTGAGGCTGCTTGAACCAGGCCAGCTCCCCTTTCCTGCCCTGCGCCGACGGGGCCGCCGTCATGACACGATGCCAGGCCGGGTAGAACATGGAGTGCCCCAGCCGTGCCGTGACCACCAAGGTAAAAAGAGCATTTGCCAGCAGGGCCACGACATAAAAAACCGCCTGGGAATGCAGGCCCCGGCTGGCTGCAAAGAGCGACTCTGCCACCCACGAGCTGGGCAGCAGCGGATGCATGCACATCTCCGTGTGGCGCAGCACATCATGCAGGCTGGTCATGATGTCCCCTCCGCGCACGCTCTCCGGCACCTCCACCCAGAAGCGCTGGAAGGTCACCCCGAGCAAAACCAACCCTGCCCCGATGACCACGCGCCACCACCAGCGCCGGGCGAACCGCACCAGCAACAGCAGAGCCCAGGTGGAGACATTCGCCGAGATGGTCACCAGGCAGATCAACGAGGGCAAGCCAAGGAGGTAAAACATGGGCCCGCTGTGAAAAAGCTGCCCCAAAGCCAGCAGAATGGGCGCGCTGAGCACGATGAGGCCCCAGCTGGCTAGCGTCATGCCTTCCAGCGTCTTCCACAGGACCAGGCTGCGCTCCGGCACAGGCAGGGCCACCTGCCACTCCATGTCCTTCCGCCGGAAAAGGCCCATGCCGGTGATCGTGGCATTCGAAATCACCAGCATCACAAAGAAGAAAAAGAACAGCAGGTAAACCAGACGCTCTGTCAGCAAAGGCCCGAAGAGCGGTGTGCGGTGGATGAAGCCCAGCCCCCGGGACACCAGGATGTAGGCAGCCACCCCGTAAAGCAGCAGGAAACCGCAGATCGTGGCCACCATGAGGCGGTTTTTGGCCAAAAGCTCCTCCACGCGGTGCCGGAACGCCTGCCCATGAGTACGGGCAAGGAGGACTGTGGCGGCGGCGGAAGTCATTTTCGAGCGGGGGGAACTCTTGCCGCCATTCTCAAAATCGCGGGATCAAAGGAAAGAAAATTCGCGAGGGAACAGAAGTTAAACACCCAGTATTTGCAATCCCTGTACAGCCGCGCTAGGTGGCGCGGTTTCTTCCATCCAGGAAGGGACTTCCCCCACCCACTTTTGACACACTTGATGAAAGCAATCCTGGCACTTGAAGACGGACGGTATTTTGAAGGCACATCCTTTGGTGCCGCAGGCACAACCAATGGCGAGGCCTGCTTCAACACCTCCATGTCAGGCTATCAGGAAGTGCTGACAGATCCTTCCTACCGCGGCCAGATCGTGACGATGACCTATCCCATGATCGGGAACTACGGCATCAACCTCCTGGATGATGAGAGCGCCGAGCCGCATGTGCGCGGCTTCGTGATCGAGGAACTCTGCGATGTGCCGAGCAACTGGCGCAGCACTGAGTCTCTGCACGACTACCTCACCCGCTACAACATCCCCGGCATCCAGGGCATCGACACCCGCGCGCTGACCAAGCACCTGCGCACCCGCGGTGCCATGCAGTCCGTCATCACCACCGAACTCACGGTCGAGCAGGCGATCGAGGCCGCGAAGAAGAGCCCGCCGATGAGCGGCAGTGACTACGTCAAGGAAGTGACGACCAAGAAAGCCTATCTTTGGGACCCCGAAGACACCGACAGCCGCGAGTGGGACATCCCCAGCCCGAGCCAAAACCGCGAAGGCGGTCCGACCGGCGCCTTTCGTCCGCTGCCTGAGGCCCGTCATCACATCGTGGCCTACGATTTCGGCATCAAGAAGAACATCCTCCGCAGCCTGCGCCAGGCCGGCTTCCGCGTGGAAGTGGTTCCTGCCACCACGAAGGCCAGCGACGTGCTCGCGAAGAATCCAGATGGTGTGTTCCTCTCCAACGGCCCTGGCGATCCCGCCGCGCTCGGTTACATCCATGAAGAGGTGAAGCAGCTGATCGGCAAGACACCGATCTTCGCGATCTGCCTGGGTCACCAGCTTCTCGGCCACGCGTATGGTGGCAAGACCTTCAAGCTCAAATTCGGCCATCGCGGCGGCAACCAGCCGGTGAAAGACCTGCGCAGCGGCAAGGTCAGCATCACCGCACAGAACCATGGCTTCGCCATCGACCCGAGCACCCTGCCCTCGAACGTCGAGGTTACGCATATCAATCTGAACGACGGTACCATCGAAGGCATGAGGCATCGTGAGGCACCTGTGCTGAGCGTGCAGTATCACCCCGAAGCCGCTCCTGGCCCGAATGATGCGAAATACTTCTTCTCGGAGTTTTCCAAGCTGATCGACAAAGCGAGCTGAGACGTTACTCCTTCAGGGCTGATCCAGCCTGCTATGAGCTTGCCTGAGAGTTTTACCACCTGCCTGGGTGATCCGCAGATCACTCCTGAGACCGGCAGGCTTGCGGACGTGCCCAAAGCGCTGCTGAAGCATCTGCGGCCGCTAGGTCATGAACTCACGCTCTGGCAGGCCGCGGCCCAGCGCTGGCGGACACGGCTGGAGAAAGCTCGCTTCGAGCCCACGCTTCTCACCTTCCTCCAGCACTGGCAGCCGAAGGTCACGCCTGATGAAGTCACGCCGGATGTCTTCAATGTCATCCTGCGTGGCAATGATGAGAGTGGCTGGAAGGTCATCGCCAGTTCGCTGAAGTGGGTGAATGATCCCGCGTGGTCCGCCCTGCTAAATCTGCCAGCTTTGTCGCACTATTGGATCACGGACATTCGCGGCAGTCACCTCGATCACCTGCGGCAGATCGTCTCGAGGGCCTGGTTCATGGATCCATCGCCCCTGCCTCCGGGCAGTGTGATCGCCGGACTGGACATCCCTGGCTGGCCTAACCTACTGCGTCTCAAAGGACGAGGCAGGCAGTGGGTGATACATGGCACGGAGACACGGCTTGAAGATGCGGTATCAGACGGCCAATGGCAGAACGCCATCGCCGCGGCCGTTGCCACGGGCAGTACACTCCTTGTGGAACAGCCCCAGGGTCCAACCACACTCCTCGCCCGCTACAAGAAGGGTGAAGATGGCATCCAGCTGGACGGAGTTTGGCAGGCTGAGTGACCGTCCCTGCTTTATCGGCCAAAAAAGAATCGTCAGATTCAGGCCACAGTGTGGATAGTACTGCCATGTCTCATGCCGAACCCGGAGGTTTGCCTGCTGAATTTGTGACCCGCCTGACGGCGTCACAGGGGGCGCTGTATGCCTACATCGTGTCCCTGATGGGCGGGCTGGACCAGGCGAACGACGTGTTGCAGGAGACGAATCTGAAGCTCTGCCGAAAAGCGGCTTTGTATGATGCTGAGCAGCCCTTCCTGCGCTGGGCTTATGTGTTTGCGCGGAATGAGGTGCTGTCATGGCGCACGCGCCAGGCACGGTCACGACTGGTGTTTCAGGAGGAGCTGATGCTGAAGATTGCCGACTTGTTTGAATCGGTGGAGGAAAACGCGGAGCGGGAGCTCACGGCCCTGGAAGGATGCGTGGAGAAACTGCCACCACGGCAGCGTGAACTGGTGGCCGCGAGATACGGTCGTGGAGAGCCGGTGCAGGAGATCGCCGCGAAGCTTCAAATGGCAGAGAATGCAGCTTCCGCGCTCTTCTACCGGCTGCGCAAGGCCCTGGCGGCCTGTGTGGAGCTCACTCTTGGAAAGGAGGCCTCATCGTGATGAACGAGGAGACCTTTCAAAGGCTCTGCCAGGCGCAGATCGAGGGCTCTGCCACTGAGCACGAGAGCGCGCAGCTCGCGCAGATTCTCGATGAATCCGAGGCGGCACGGCGGGAGTACATCGAGCAGATGAAGATCCACGCCATGCTGAGCTGGCAGCACGGGCGTGCTCACCTCGCCGATCCTTCGCGCGCGGAAGCCAAGCCTCAACGTGTGCGGTGGAAGCCGCAGAGATGGATGGCGCTCGCAGCAGCAGCGGTAATCCTGCTCTCAGGGACTCTAGCCACGCTGTGGTGGCAAAGTGGCGCCTACTTTGAAGTGATCGCCGTCCAGGGATCGAGCTACGAGCTGGGCGAACATCTGATGGAACGAAAGATCGAGATCGCCGAGGGCACGCTAAGCATCAAACTTGCCTCAGGAGCGGTGGTGGACCTGAAAGGACCGGCGAAGCTTGAGCTGCTGAACTCGATGCACGTCCGCCTGCTTCACGGCAGCCTAACCGCTGATGTGGGAACGCAGGCCAAGGGCTTCATCGTCGACACCGCTGACGCGCATGTGGTGGATCTCGGCACGCGCTTCGGCGTTTCGGCCAGTCCGGCGCAATCCACGGATGTGGCCGTGTTTGAGGGCACCGTGGAAGTTTATGAGCCATCCTCCAAGCACAAGGCTCCTGAGGTCACGCTGAATGCGGGTGATGCCGTGCGCATCAGCAAGGCACGCAAGCCGGCGCGCTTGAAAATGATCGCCCTCAGCGCGGATGCGAGATCACTGGATGCCCAGCAGAGTTCCGATGTGGTCACCGCAGCGAGCGACAACGTGACGGACATTGATTTCCGAGGCTACTACGGACTCGTGCGCGCTGGCATGGGTGAAGGCGCTGGGGTTTACACCACCGGACACACACGCACCTGGCATGCCATGAAGGGACAAGCCTTCCCCAAAGAACTGGAAGGTGCGGACCTGATCCGAACCTTCAGCATTGACCGCTATGAAGCGGACCTTCAGATCACCCTTCAGATCACCCAGCCCTGTGATCTCTATGTCATGGTCCACGTCCGCGCCCCAGCCCCGGAATGGGTGCAGAAGGACTATCAGGACACCGGCTATCAACTGCGCTCCGGCCCATGGATACCCCGTGACACTCCTCCTGAAGAAGAGACCCGTTTTTATCAGGATGACCGCGCCTACCACACCTTTGCCGTGTGGAAGCGCCGCATCAGTGCGCCGGGATTCGTGACGCTTGGCTCTCCCATGAATCCCGCCGCGCCTAACAACAAACCTTTCATGTATGGCCTGGCGGTCAGGAAGCTCCCTTGATAGGACTGAGGAGAAAATTATTCGTCATATTTGGAGGACGGCGTGGAAAGAGAAAGTCGCCACCTTCCATGCCTCGAAAAACACGCCTCGCTCTTCTCATCTTCAACAGCCTGCTGTTTGCAGGTGCAGTTCCCGCCGCTGACGACCTCACGCCCTCTCGCCGGCTGCGCGTTTCCGATGTCTTCCATCAAGGTGAAGCCGTCCTCTTCCATGACGATTTTCGGTCCGGCAGGCTGGATAGCTGGAACTTCTCTGAGAACGACCAGTACGAGCTCGCCAAGCCGACACCTGAACGTGTCTCCGTGGTGGATGCGCCAGGCTTGGCGGAAGGAAAGATGGCCGTGCGCATGGTGGTGCAGCGGGCGCCGGATTCATTTCGCTCCGAGATCTCACTACCGTCTGAAAAAGGATTTCAGGAGCGGTGGTATGCAGTGAGACTGCTCATTCCAGACGAGTGGGTTTTTGATCCGGCGAAGGGAGATGACATCGTCATGCAATGGCATGGCATTCCCGGAAATTGGCGGCCCACTCATCCCAATCTGGCGATCTCTGTCGCGAACGACCGCTGGTTTGTCAGACAGCATTTCGGCTCTCCGCAAGACAAGCCAGGTCGCACCAAGGTCGAACTCGACGAACCTGTGCAGCGTGGCGTGTGGAGCATGTGGGTCATTCACGCGAAGTGGTCGCCCGAGGATGACGGCCTACTGCAAATCTGGAAGGACGGCAAGCTCATGATGGAGCGCACAGGACCGAACGTGTATGGCACCATCGGAGTGGACTACACGCCCTACTTCAAGACAGGCATCTACCATCCCGAATGGCACCTTGACGACGAGCGCAAGCTGACTGCCTTTGAGAAAGAGATGCCGGTGGCCACGAAGAAAATCGTCTATGTCACCGGCGTCACTGTCGGCGATGCGCGGATGACCCTGGAAAAAATCTCTCCCAAGCCATGAGCTTTAAAACACGACTTCTCGCTTTCCTGCTTGGAGTGGGGTGCATGTCCGGCAGCGCCCGCGCAGAAGCAGCACGGCCTAACGTTCTTTTCATCGCCGTGGATGATCTCAATGACTGGATCGGCTGCATGAAAGGCCATCCTCAGGCGCAGACACCGAACATGGACCGGCTGGCGCAGCGTGGGGTCCTTTTTACCAATGCCCACTGCGCAGCCCCCGTGTGCCTGGCCTCGCGCACAGCACTGCTTTGCGGACGCCATCCGGACCAGACCGGGGTTTTCAGCAACTGGGGCAAGACCCAGGGGAAGCCGCCCGCCAAGGACCTGCAACTGCCGGTGCATCTGGCAGCCGCAGGTTACGAAACTCTCGGCGCAGGCAAGATCTACCACTCAAACGGTCCGCGATATTTTGACGACTACTTTGAGACCGAACAGCGCTGGAGCCCCTTCACGCAGAAGCAGGCGAGCTACACGGATGCCGAACTGCCGAGCAAGGGCAGCGAGCACCCGAAGCACATCATCACAGGTGGTCCAGGTGCACGTGACTGGGTGCTGCCGCTCAACGGCCTGCCGAGCGAGCGAAACGCCGATGGCAGAGAGGGCGAATCCTTCGACTGGGGTTCTGTGGAGGTGCCAGATGACGAGATGGGTGACACGCGCATCACCGACTGGGCGATGCAAAAGCTGGACACACCGCACACGAAACCTCTCTTTCTAGGTGTCGGCTATTACCGGCCTCATATTCCCCTCTTTGCCCCCAAACAGGACTTCGATGCCTTGCCACCCACCAAGGATATCGTGTTGCCCGAGACCGATGCGAATGACTTGGATGACCTCGGTGAAGTGGCGCGACAGTTCGCGCTTGATCCCATCACTGCGGGCACGCACGAACTTGTCGTAAAACACCAGCAGTGGCGCGAGGCCGTGCGGGCCTATCTGGCCTGCGTCAGATTCGTGGACCGCCAGATCGGCCGCTTGCTCACGAAGCTCGATGCCTCCGCGTGCGCGGACAACACCTGGATCGTGCTATGGAGCGATCACGGCTGGCAGCTAGGCGACAAGCAGCACTGGGGCAAATGGACCGCCTGGCGGCAGTCGACACGCATGCCCCTGATCATCGTCCCACCGCGAAGCCAGCAGGCTGTGCGCGGCAAGGTGTGCGCCGAACCGGTGAGCCTTGTGGATCTCTATCCCACGCTCATCGAGTTGTGTGATCTCCCAACGAAAGAGGGCCTGAGCGGTGTCTCGCTCGCGCCACTGATCAGCAATCCTGATTTGAAGACCGACCGCGCGGTGGTCACCACGATTGATCCAGGAAACCATGCGCTCAGCACGCGTGACTGGCGGCTGATCCGCTACCACAACGGCGACGAGGAACTCTACGACATCGCCCACGATCCACACGAGCATCGCAACCTCGCCAAGAGTGAGGTGCGCCGTGACAAGCTCCTCGAAATGCGTCAGCGGCTCGAGGAAGCACTCTCCCGCATCATTCCAGAGAAACCCTGAAGCATGAACCCTCCATCCACCCGACGCATCAGCCGTCTGTTTATCATCCTGGCCTGCGCTCTGCCGCTGCTCTGCGGCGTCTTGCACGCCACTAATCAGCCTAACATTCTATTCATCATTGGCGACAACTGGAAATGGCCCACGGCAGGCATCCTGGGAGACCCGATGGCAAAGACGCCGGCGTTTGACCGCATCGCGCGTGAAGGGGTGCTCTTCACCCACACCTTCAATCCGGTACCTTCATGCTCACCCACAAGATCGTGTTTGATCACCGGCAAGGCGGCGCATCAGATCGGCGAGCGGGCGAACCTGTGGAGCGGCTTTCCGAAGGATACTCCGGTGGTCACGCAACTGCTGCGCGAGGCTGGTTATGCCATCGGCTATAGCGGCAAGCCCTGGGCACCGGGGAACTACGAAGTCTCGGGCTGGCAGGAGAATCCCGTGGGACCGAAGTTCAAGGACTTCGCCGACTTCCACGCGAAGCGTGATGCCACGAAGCCCTTCTTCTTCTGGCTCGGCAACACCGACACCGCCACGAAAGGCGGCAAACTTCCCTGCCTCGATCTCGCGAAGCAAAAGCTCGATGCCACCCGGCTCACCGTGCCACCGGAGTTGCCTGACTGCCCCGAGGTGCGTGACGATCTGATGAACTACTACGGCGGAGTCATGAAACTCGATGACGAAGCTGCCGCTGCCATCTCGACACTGGAGAAGGCTGGGCAGCTCGACAACACCGTGATCATCTACACGAGCGACAACGGCTGGCAGTTGCCACGCGGTCTGGCGAACTGCTATGACTCTGGCTCGCGCGTGCCACTGGCGGTGCGCTGGGGAAAGCAGCTCAGTGCGGGACGCAAAGTGGAGGAGTTTGTGAATGTGGCGGATCTCGGGCCAACGTTTCTTGAGCTCGCGGGCCTCACACCTCCGGCGGAGATGTCCATGCATAGCGTCAAGAATCTACTGCTTGGAAAGGCTGATCCAACATCGCGTGATGCCATCTTCATCGAGCGTGAACGCCACGCAAATGTGCGGCATGACAACCTGAGCTACCCCATGCGTGCCATCCGCACCCGTGACTTCCTTTACATTCGCAACCTGCGCCCGGACCGCTGGCCCGCTGGAGATCCGGATGTGAAGTTCATCCATGATCGCCCCTTTGGCGATGTGGACACCACGCGCGTGAAGGATGTGCTGCTCGACCACCAGGACGATCCGGCCTTTGCCAAACACATCGCGCTCATCTTTGGCAAGCGCCCCGCTGAAGAACTCTACGATCTGCGCAAGGATCCGCACCAGATCAGCAATGTGGCAGCCGATGCCAGCCATGCAGAGACGCTGAAGCGACTGCGCGCCCGGGTGGATGAGTGGATGAAGCAGACGAACGACCCGCGTGTGGATCCGGCCTATGATGGCTGGGACAAGTTCCCCTACTACGGCAAGTCGTCCAAACGAGAGTAAAGCGGCAGTCTCACGTCTGCCGCCACACGGGGAATCGCCACGAAAAGCCGCTTGGACACAGGGCGGAGAGCATGGCATCTTTACTGCTGCCACCCTTAGCCTTCCGGTTCATGCTGCCCTCCTGCCAACTCCCTTCCCTGCGTGCCCGACGATGGATGAACGGCCGTGTCTCGCCGGTCATGCTCATCGTGCTGGCTCTGGTCATCGCCGCGCTGGTGTTCTTCCTCGTCACCAAACCAGCCATGGAGAAGAAGCAGGCTGAAGTGGCGCAGGCCCAGGCCGAGGTCGCCGAGAAGGAAGCCGCTGCCACAAAGGCTGCGGAAGCCGCTGCTGCTCCCGCCAAGGCCGCGATGGCTCCACCAAGTGTGGCAGAAGAAAAGCCGGCCACACCGCCACCCACCTTCGGCTTTGCCCGTCCTCTGGACCTGGGCAAGGAAATGGTGCGCAGTCTGGCCGCAGGTGAGTTTGCCCGTGCAGGCAGTCTGGTGGCCGCCGCTGATCCCACCCAGGCCGCTGATGCGACGGCGATGCTGGAGAAGATGGTGAAGGATCTCGGAGCCAAGATCGGCACGGAGGACCAGGTGGAGATTCTCGGCATGGTGGAAAACAAAACCCGCGTTGCCGTGCCCTTCACGCTGCCCGGCAGCACCAGCACCACGCCACTGCGTTTACAGCTCGACCTGGAGCGTGATGAACGCATGGGCTGGAAGATCACCCGCTTTGAGCTGCCTCAAGAGCTCGCCGCAGCGCTGCCTGTGACTCCGGCACCCACCGCTCCCATGACGGCAAATCCGTCAGCTCCTGGAGCGGCTCCGAAGGCACCAGGAAGTACAGCTGCGGCACCAACATCCCCAGCCCAGCCGCCTGCCAATGCCGCCAGGAAGCCGCTCATTGCGGTCTCCAAAGGCGATGATGCGCTGAGCTTTGGCAGTGATTTCGTGCGTGCCTTGCTGAGACATGACTTCGCTGAAGCGCGCAAGTTTGTGGATGAAAAGCGTGTGCCTGCGGAACGTCTCGCCGGTCTCTGCATCGTGTTTGAAGAGGGGCAGTATGAGTTCAAGCCCACGAAACCGATGATCATCACCGTGGCGAATCCCGAAGTGTCCTGGGTCATCGCCCAGGTGCAGTCCCCAAGCCTACAGCAAAGCACCGAGTTTGGCTTGGAACTGCAACGCGCAGGTCAGGACCAACCGTGGCGTGTGGTGGGTCTGAACCTTTCCGAGATCCTCAGTTCCTTTGCGGCTTCCGCCTCCAAAATGGGCGTGCCTTACACACCCATCGTGAAGAATCCTTCAGGTGGTGAGTCTCTGGCGCTCTACTTTGAGTATGATCAGGCGCAGCTTCATCCCCGCGCGCAGAAGCAACTCGAGATCGTGGCAGGCCTGCTGAAGTCCGACCCCAACAAAAAGCTCCACATCGCCGGTCACACGGACGCGAAGGGTACGGACAGCTACAACATCCGCCTTTCCCGCTCGCGTGCAGATACGGTTAAGGAACAGCTCGTGGGTCTCGGTGTGGCCGAGGCGCAGATCATCACCACCGGTCTGGGCAAGGCCCAGCCTCTGAGCCCGAACGAGAAAGCTGATGGCTCGGACGATCCCCAGGGACGTTCGAAGAACCGTCGTGCAGAGATCTACCTCGATTTCTGAGGCGTTTCTGTTTGCCTTCTCATGAGTCAATCCTTCCTCTCGCAGTGAACGATTGATCCATGAACCCGAATCCAAGAAGGGGCACCGCGAGAGAAAGGAATAACGCGAGAGGGTTGTTTTGAAAAAGAAGGGAAGATTTTCATCTTTTCAGTTGTGTAAACCTCCAGGCTGCGGATGATCACGGCCCGTTCAGATCCGTGCGCTTGTGGCGGAATTGGTAGACGCGCTAGATTCAGGTTCTAGTGAGTAACATCGTGGAGGTTCGAGTCCTCTCAAGCGCACCATCCCCTAACACGGGATGTGTTTGCCCATGCAAGACGCCGGATTTGTCAAACAAGCCTTCGCGGGAATCGCCCGCCGTTACGTGCTGGCCAATCATGTGCTCAGTCTTGGCATTGATGTCCTCTGGCGGAAGAAGACCGCAGGCCTTGTGGCCGCACGCAAGCCCAGCCGCATCCTTGATCTAGCCACCGGCAGCGGTGATCTGGCCACGACGGTGCAGCAAGCCTGCCCAAACGCCAAGGTGCTCGGCGGAGACTTCTCCGTGCCGATGATGCGTGAGGCGCAAAAAGGCGGACTGCGAGCTTTGGTGGCTGCGGATGGCATGAACCTGCCTTTTCAAGATGCGAGCTTCGATGTGCTCACCGTGGCCTTTGGTTTGCGGAACATGGCTTCATGGCCCGAGGCACTGAAGGAGATGCGCCGTGTGCTGAAGCCCGGAGGCACGCTCTTCGTGCTGGATTTTTCCATTCCGACACTGCCGCTCATTCGTCCGGCGTATCTGTTTTATCTGAAGCGCATCATGCCGCGCATCGCGGGCTGGATCACAGGCCAGCGCGCCTCGTATGAGTATCTGTGCAGCTCGATCGAGCGCTTCCCTTCTGGCCGCGACATGGAGTCATTGATGACTTCGTGTGACTTCAGCCGCGTGACCTCGCATCGCCTGACGATGGGAATCGCCTCCCTGTATGAGGCGGAGAAGTAAGGTGGCGCAAGCTTCCAGCTTGCTCGCTTGATTTCCAAATCAGCTCTTCTGCATCGAGGTGGTTTCGCCACCTGTTTCAAACCCCAGTAAGGGGTGGTGGCAGAGGGGAGATTTGAACTCCCGACCAAAGGCTTATGAGTCCTCTGCTCTACCCCTGAGCTACTCTGCCGGATAGATGGCTCCTGAGGTAGGGATCGAACCTACGACCTAGTGGTTAACAGCCACCCGCTCTACCGCTGAGCTACTCAGGAACGTGTTCCCGTTTGGAAACGGGTCGGGATGGTAGATGAACACCTTCCTTGCGCAAGCGTTTTATTCATCTTCTGCAAAATGAATTTCGACCGCTGAGCACCAGGATATGCCGTGACTGATCCTATGCATGCTTGCTTGCGCGCGGGCCGAAAGTGGTCTCACAGTCCGCTCATTCATCAATCACTCATGGACGCCCTCGAAACCGCGCGACTCTGCGCCAAGTATGCCGACGACAAGAAAGCCGAAAACATCGTGCTGCTGGACCTGCGCGGACTGTCCCCAGTGACAGATTTCTTTGTCATCTGCACTGCCAGTTCCTCACCGCAACTCCGCGCCGTGCGTGACGAGATCGTAGTACAGATGCGCGAGGAGCAAGGGCTGAAGCCGATGTTTGTCGACGGTGCTTTTGAGAGCCAGTGGATCATCGTGAACTACCCGAACGTGCTTGTGCATGTGCAGTCACCTGAGAAGCGTGAATTCTACGCACTCGAAGAACTGTGGGGAGACGCCCCTGTCGTGCCATGGCAGCCTGAAGGCGCGGAGCCTGAAGAAGCTCCTGTGAAGAAAAAAGCACCGGCGAAGAAGGCTGCGGCCAAAAAGACTGCCGCCAAGAAAGCGCCTGCTAAAAAAGCCGCTGTGAAGAAGGCGCCCGCCAAGAAGGCCGCGAAGAAAAAGTCTTCCAAGTAGCTGATAAGAAGCGGGCCCTCAGGAATTCAACCCGAGGGCCTATTCATCTGATCGCGAAGATGACAATAGCCGTAGATTGAGGTAGGGCAGACGATGCCCCCCCTTCGTCAATCTTTGCAGTCCTGGGTCGCCCGCATGGCCCTGGCACTGGTCCTGTCGACCACTTCGATTTCCACAGCCGCAGACCAGGCCCTCACTCCGCCTGACGGTCGACAATTTGGTGGCATGGTGGACATGCAGGGCAACACGGCCGCGATTGGAAATCCCCACTCCTCCATAGGCAACCGGCCTCAAGGACACGTCCATATCTTGGAACGGGGAATGACAGGCTGGCAGGTTGTCAAAATTCTTTTGCCCCCGGCGACTGCGGACAGCTTCACACGCTTTGGCGCTCAAGTGATCCTTGCCGGCAATCGACTCGCTGTAGGAGACGCTCATTTCAATGAAACCGGCCATGTCGGGCGCGTTTACGTCTATGAAAAGCAGGGCTCCATCTGGCCAGATCAACCTGCGTATGTCATCGAACCGTCGCAGCCCGATTTGAGTTCCTTCGGCCAGGGGTTTGCTTTCTCGGGAGAGTATCTGGCAGTGACGGAGCTCGTCCGCCTGGATTCCACCCAGTCATTGGTCCGGGTGAGATCCTACCGGCTGCAGAATGGACAAGCCACTCTGCTCGGAGAGGTTGAACGTGCGGGAGGGGACCACTTCGGGTTTGAAATGTCCATGAACGGCAGTGAGCTGGCCATCCTCAATCTTCACAAGGGCATGGTACTCCAAAGCAGCAAGGGAGACGTTCTTTTCTATGAGCTTTCGGGTGGGACGATGAATCAGACAGCCACCCTCCCTATTCCCATGGCGAAGGGAGATCTTTTTTACTCCCCCATCGTGCGCCTGGAAGGTGACCGTCTGCTGGTCACCAAATGCAATTCCCCAAGCGCATGGGGTGTCTTCTTCAAGCGCACTGCTACGGGGTGGCGTGTGAGTTCCGAGGTCAGGTTTTCTCAAACCAACGAAGCTTCAACCTACCTCGCTGACATGGCAGGAAGCGCCCTCGTCGTCAATGGCCGCCAAGGAACCGATCTTTATCTGGCTTCCGAGCCGCCTCAGTTCGTCAGGAGGCTGGAAGCAGGCTATCCTTATGCCCTCGCCACCACTTCAGAAACCGCCATGATCGTCAGGGGCGAGCGTCTTTTGTTCACCCCTCTTCGGTCACTCCTCGCGGCTGACTCCCTGGTGCTGGATCCCGCGGAGGCGACGCCCCCGGGCGGCGGCATCTATCTCGGAGAGCTAGTGGCTGGCCAGCCGTGCAACGCTGAAATAGAACTGCAGAATTCCAGCACCAACCCACTGCACTTGACGGGTGTGAACATCACGCCAGTCCAAGGGGCCAACAGTTTGACTGGGCATTCATTCACGCCCGTCACTCTCCCACCCCTCGGGAAGGCGCGGGTGAAGCTGACTCTGACCCCTCCCTCGGCTGGTGATTACCGGCTGTCTCTTGAAGCCCTCCATCCTGACAGCGCACAAGCCCCTTACGTCTACAAAATAGATTTCCAGGCGAGGTCTGGTGACTTCGCTCCTTTCGTGTCCGAGGGAATGCTGAGCATGCTCATTGCCAAAGGAGAGCCTGTGAAGCTGCAGGCGGATGCCGCTGGTCCACGCGGACGCTTCAACTGCCAGTGGTATAAGGAGGGACGTGCACTCCCGGGCAGCACCCTGCCTTATCTGTACATCCCTTCGGCGCAACCTGCGCACGCAGGACGCTACCGCCTGGATGTATGGTCCACGGGGTCGGCACGAATGAGTTGCCTGATGAATTTGGGGGTGTTTGAAAAGCAATCGTCCGTTGTCGTCGCCAACCCCAGTGACTCCCTCAGCTTCACAGCGAGATTCTGGGGACCAGGCATACGCGTGCGGTGGCTCTACCCCTATGTAGGTGCCCCAACCTACACGGAGTCGTGGGCCATGCAGGGCACACAAACAGCCACACTCACCATCCCATCAGTCATGGCGCTCTCAAGAGCTCTGCCCTTGAGGGTTGCTGCTGAGCTGACGATGGATGAAACAGCGACTGCTTTGGCAAGCGACCACATGATCGAGGTGCTTCGCGTGCCCATCATTGCCGCAACTGGCTCGCGCGTTGGGCAGGTAGGTTATCCGTTCGGTGTCATCATGCTGAGTGATCTCACTGACCTTCCTGAAGGTCCTGTCTTTTCCGCCGAAGGGCTGCCCCCCGGAGTTCAACTCACGCAACAAGGCTATCGAATCGAAGGAACTCCGACACAGGCTGGCGATTACTCGGTGAAGATCATGGCCGAAAATCGCTTTGGCAGTGCCCTGCCCTACATTCTGAAGCTCAAAATTTTCTCCGCCACAGAAGAGCCTAACGTCAAACTCCACTTCGGCACGCCTCACAAAACAGCAGGCATTATCATGATTCCGGAGCCCAACACGGAAACTCCCGCGTGGCCCGGGCTGCTTCAGGTCGTGACCACAAACGGCACAGGCTTCAGCGGATCGCTGGCCTTTGGAACGGTGCACCGGCCTTTTGCAGGCCAATGGAACGTCAGCACCGCAGATGCCACACGCTCGGTGACCCTCCGGCTGGCTTCTTTTTTGGGCTATCGATCCGTGCTCCTGATCATGGACCAATATGCCACTGAGGAGAGTTTTCCTTCCAACGGCATCTCTGCACGACTCATGCTGGAATATGGCTCTGCTGAGGGCGGCACTTCCGAGCAAACCGCGGCGCTGGAACCACTCTTCCCTCTCAACAAAGATTGGCGCCACACTCTGGCAGGACGCTATTCGTTCTTGATGGGAGGTCTGGCCGGTCAGGGCTTCGGCACCTTCACCGTCGGCTCAGATTTCCAGGCCACGGGTGCTGGCACTCTGGCGGATGGAACTGGGTTCACGTTTTCGGCGCCCATGTACATGGGGCAGAACGGGGTATCCAACGGAACCCTGATGCTGGTGCGGCTGGGATCAGGCCCTGTGCGACTCTGGGGCCGGATCAACACCCAGGGTTCCAGCACGGAGGAAACCGGCCTCGTGGACGGCACCCTGATGATGGCACGCCCAGCCCAGCCAGGCGCAAGACTCTTGCCTGAGGGCTACAATACCGAAGTTCCCGTGCGAGGTGGGCGCTACTTCGTGCCCAAAGACATCCCGTTTTTCACACCACCGGATGCATCCGCTGAACAAATCGGGAGAACCAACATCAATATCGCGGCGGATGGCATGCCCGAAGGCGTCCAGACCGGTCTCACCTTCACCAAAGCTGGAGGAGTGCTCGTGGACCAGCCAAACACGTCCAATTTGAAACTGGACGTTTATAAACCGACGGGATTCTTCACGGGCACTTTCAAGGTCAACGAGCCTGTGCCGGGCGCGGAAGATCGGTTCGTTCGCAGGACGGTCTCTTTCCGCGGCATGGTCATTCCTCAACGCCGCATCGGGGGTGGCTTCCTCCACTTCTCACCACTGCCCAACCGCTTCGCCGAGCCTCCGACCACCAGCGCCAACACGCCGATCTATGTGGGCGGTGTCACGCTGGAATAGCCTGATGGCGGATCACGCCTTTCGAAAACACCAGGAGCGGTAGGACATCTCTCGGGACTTCAGGTCCTCGTAGACCATCGCTCCTGGCACTCCGGCGAAGTCACGTCCGACGGGCTGTAGAAGCTTGGGAAGACAGCTGCTGACGAGCGCTTCATTGCGAGCTGCGTTCATTTCCATGCCGCGCAGCACTTCCTCACGGATATCGCGGGCTTGCACCACGGTGAGCGGCGCAGCGGCGATGGCGCTTTCCCATTCCGCGAACTGATGATCAAAACGGAAGTCGGCATAGAGAAAGTGGCCACCAGGTTTGAGCACGCGGGCCACCTCGGCGAGGAAGCCCGGAAAGTCCGGATAGCAGTGTGAAGCCTCGACATTGATCACGGCATCCAGGGACTCATTGGCGAAGGGCAGCTTCTGCGCATCGCCCTGTTTGAAATCGAGATGAGGCACGTGATGACGTTGCTGGCAGAGATGGATGCCCGCGGGATTGAGGTCCAGCCCGGTATAGAAGGCGGGGTGCAGGGTGCGCGTGATCCATGAGGCACCTCCCCCATGACCGCAGCTTACCTCGAGGACTGTCTTGCCACGCAGATCGACCTGCGAGGCCACATGATGATAAAGCTGGATGCAAAACCGGTTAGGCTCGTCCTCAGACTCCAGCTTCAAGCCCACGGGCGGCGCGGTTTCAAAGGCGTAGTTGAGGAAGAGCACCTCCTCCCCCCGCAGGCGCTGCGTGAGATAAGGGTACCACCATTTCCAGATGGCTTTGCGGACCGGCGGAAGGGCGAAGAGGCGCTCGAGGAAGGACATGCGGGAGAGTGGCGGCGTGTCTGTTACTTCCCGAGCTGTGCCCAAAAGGCCTCCGGCGGCATGAGATCCTTGCCGTTCTCGTCAAAGCGGGTGCCGATCTCCTGCACCGGGAGGCTTTTGGCCACATCGAGGCCGGTCTTGATGTTCGCTGGCGTGAAGACCAGCCGAGTCAGGGGCACACCTTTGAGCGGGGTGAGGTCCGTGACCGGAGTCTCGCCAATGTGCAGACGCTGAAGAGAGGTGCCGGAGAGAGGCGAGAGGTCGGCGACCTTGGTTTTGTGCAGCGTCAGGCTGACCAGCGGCACTGTTTTGAGCGCTGTGATGCTCTCCACCGGCGTGCCCGTGAGCCAGAGCATCTGGATGGGTGATTTCGCCAGGGGGGTGATGTCCGCCACCTTGGTGTCGACCACATTGACCTCCACCAGCGGGGCTCCTTCCAGGGCGCTGAGATCACTCACAGGCGTGCGGCTCAGGTAAATCTTCTCCAAGGGCATGCCCCGCAGCGGCGAGAGATCAGTGACAGGGCTGTCCTCCAGGTAGAGCTCGACCAGTTTCATGCCCTTGGTGGGGCGGATGTCCTGGATCGGCGTGCCGCTGAGGTCTAACGCCAGGGGGCTGAGACGCAGCAGGAACTCAAGATTGCGGATCTTGGCTCCACGAAGGCTGATAGCCACGGGCTGGCCGTCCTGGAGGTTGAACTCGCCGCTGCCATCGTAGTCCGGATTATGGTATTTGATCTCGGTGTGCAGCATCTCCGGGGTCCAGTAGACCTTCTTCGGACCGGCAGGAGGGGCGCTTTTTTCAGGCGAGGTCGTGGTGGCGGGAGCGGGAGAGGCAGCTTGGGGTGTCTGGTTCGGGGGCGAAGTGGGTTTCTTCTCACCACAGGCGGACAAGAAAATGAGAAGAGAGAGGGTCGGGAGCAGCAGCTTCATAGGATCGAGCATGAACGTGGGTCCAGCCCGGCTCCATCTCGAAAAGGTGTTTCTTTGTGAGATGATCCGCCTTCCGCTTCCAGCACCCATGATGTGGAAAAGGGTCGGAAACCCCAAGGCGGCGCAGCAGCCGCACACAAGTAGCGGCAAGCATTACCTATTGTTTAAACAATTGACTAAACTCTCTGTCCCGGCCTCCGCCACCAGGGAAACTTGCCTTTTCGGGCTGTCAATCTCTAGGCACTGATATTTAAAATTCCATAATTAAATTGATTTTTGGAATATATTGAACGTCATTAATATAATTTCCAAAAATATATGCATACACCAACAACCTTCGTCAGCCCCGAAATGGCCTTCGCCAGTTTCGACATGGTTAGTTTTGGAATCCTCGAGGTGCCTCCCCATCCCTTGCGCTTTGGCTTTCAGGTAGATATAATTCCCGAGGAAAGTCCCCGCCAGATCATGTTTGGTCTAGTCTCAAGGCATCGTTCACCTGAGGGCAAAACATCCTCGGTAGGCTTTGCCGTCCAGTTTGACCTCCAGACGGGTGAGGTTTGGGATCTCCTCAATGACAGCGGCCTTCTGGGCATGATCCCTGATGTGGATCTCTTCCTCGGCCAGTTTTCCGATGAGGAACCCATGCTCCTGAGCTGGGAGGTCGAGCACCTGGGCAGCGCGCTCATTCCGAAACTGCACATCGGCGGTGAAGAGTGGCTCTACCCGGCCATCGGCTTCCGCGATGGCATGCGCATGGAAACCCTCGCCGGAGGTGCTGGCGACCACGGCAGCACCTTGAGCTCATTCCTCCACCCTGCCGTCTGGCGTGAAACCCTGATGTGATCACCCCCCGGGCGTGCTGGACCGCGAGCCGCCCGACCTCCCCTTTTCTTTTGTCACCGGACTCTATGATTTCCCTCTCAGGCTTCAACATCTGCCGCGACAAGCATTTCACCATGGCTTTGATCTCGATGCCAGAACCGCTCGCCTTGATGCTCTCAGGTCTCCTGGGGTATGGCCTGGTGGCGTGGTTCTTCGTCCGTCATCCCCAGTCGGTGAATGTGCGCATGCTGCTGCTGTTGCTGCCCCTGTTCCTGGGGATCTGCGGGACCATCCAGTTCGCGGCCATGCTGCGCAAGCCGCTGAATCATGCGGCCGCGGCACCGCTGCTGACAAACGCCTGCATCCTGGCGGTGATCATGATGATCTTCTGCGCGGCATTGATCGCCGTCTTCACCTCCCTGCTGCAGCGCAGCCAGCAGCGTGAGCAGCACATGTCCTCCATGGCGGCGACGCTGCGCTTTGAGGAAGCCCAGCTGAGCCTGCTGGTCAGCGCCATCTCCGGCGTGCTCTGGCAGCGCTCTCCCCACATGTGGAACTACATCAGCCTGAGCCCGCAGTCAGAAGGCTTTCTGGGTTACAAGCATGAGGAATGGATGTCCGGCACCCAGTTCTTCCGCGACCGTGTGCATCCGCAGGATCTGCCGAACCTTTTAACCGCGTGGAAGAACTCCCTGACCAAGGTGAAGCGCTTCCAGATCGAGTTCCGCTTCCAGAAGAAGGATGGCAGCTACGCCATGCTGTGTGAAAACGGCGTGGCCCTCCCGGATGCAAACGGCCATCTGACCATGTGCGGCGTGCTGAAGGACGTGTCCCAGCGCCATGCGCAGGAAGACATGCAAATGCGGGCGCACCGCCAGCAGGTGGAAGCCGCCCATGAAGCGGGCAAGGCGGAGATCGCCAAGAGCGTGCTGCACAACATCGGCAACGTGCTCACCAGCCTCAATGTGAGTGCCAAGCTGCATGTGGAAAAACTGGCCTCCTCACGCGGGGCGAACCTGGGCAAGGCAGCGCGCCTGCTGCGCGAGAACGAGGCGAACATGGCCAAGTTCATCAAAGAGAGCCCGCAAGGCCGCCGCCTGCCAGCTTATCTGATCTCCGTCAGCGAGCATCTGGCCGAGGAAAGCCGTCAGCTCTACATCGATGCCATCGGCATGGTGCAGCACATCGAGCACATGAAGGACGTCATCGCCCTGCAGCAGGTGCATGGCCGCGCCTCACAGATGGAGGAGGCTGTGGACCTCGCGAACTTGTTTGAGCAGTCCCTGGCCCTCGAGGGTGATGTGCTCAGGGATCACGACATCCAGATCACGCGGAACTTCGCGGACATGCCTCCGGTCATGCTGCCCAAGAATCTCATGCTGCAGGTGCTGGTGAATCTGATCAGCAATGCACGTCATGCAGTGTCCGCCACGGGTGTCCGGGAGAGGCACATCACCATGACCATCAGCCAGCCGCAGACCGGTGTCGCGGCACTGACCGTGCAGGACTCAGGCTGCGGCATCAGCCGGAACAATCTTCAGCGCATCTTCACCCACGGATTCACCACCCGCAAAGAGGGCAACGGCTTCGGCCTGCACCACGCCGCCCTGCTGGTGGAGGAGATCGGCGGCAAGCTGAGCGCCTGGAGTGAAGGCGAGGGCAATGGGGCCAGCTTCACGCTGGAGTTCCCCGCGAACTTCGCCCCGCCTGCCCTGGCCGCCGCAGCCAAAACGATCACCGGCACCATGCCCCGTCCTCTCAAATACACGACCTCCATTCCGATCTAACCGTCCCTTTCTCTCCCGATTTCCCTAACCAAATCCACCGTGCCTATGTACTCTAACAAACGCGTGCTTATCGTTGACGATAATCCGACCATCCGGGACGACTATCGTCGCATTCTCTGTCCTTCCACCTCAGGTGTGGAAGAGCTCGAGAGCATCGAGGCCATCCTCTTTGACGAGATGCGCAGTCATCAGGCCAAGGTGCGGCCTAACTTTCAGACTGCCTTTGCCAGCCAGGGTGCAGAGGCGGAAAATCTTACCAAGGCTGCCATCGAGCAGGGCATGCCGTTCGCCGTGGCCATCGTGGACGTGCGCATGCCGCCCGGCATCGACGGTGTGGAAACGGTGAAGCGCCTGTGGCGCGCGCAGACAGATCTGCAGATCGTGCTGTGCACCGCTTATTCGGACTACTCCTGGCAGGAGATCGTGGAGGAGCTGGGCACGAGCCATCGCCTCGTGGTTTTGAAGAAGCCCTTTGACCCGATCGAAGTGCTGCAGCTCTGCCAGGCCATGTGCATGAAGTGGGTGGCTGAGAGAGAGATGGCCTGCCGCCAGCTTGACCTGCAGAGCCGCCTGACCCGCACCTCCCTGCGTGCCGAGAAGGTCGCCGGAGAGCTGTATCAAGAAAGGAACTTCCGTGACCAGCTGAAGCAGAAGCGCTCAGATGCGGAGGTCATCGATGTGATGTCCGGCCTCGCGGCCAGCATCGCGCATGACTTCAACAATGCGCTGACCGTGATCCAGGGTCATCTGAGCTCAGCGCTGCTGACTCCAGGTGGTTCGGGTTCCACGCTGCCGATGGAGCAGATGATGCAGGCCGCCGAGCGCGCCTCTTTCCTCAGCCAGCAGATGATGGCGCTCACCTCAGATGTGGAGATGCCGGCCGAGACGCATGTCTTCAATGCCGTGCCTGTGATTCAGAAGCAGGTGGAGATGATGGGCCGGGTGCTGAAGGAGAAGCTGCGCATGGAGCTCTACTACAGCGAGACCGAACTTTTTGTTTGCGCCTCCGAGACGCTCCTCACCCGCCTGCTGAACCTCATGGTCATCCGTGCCCAGGAGCAGGTGCCGCGTGGTGGCAGCATCAACATCACCCTCTCCAGCCGCACGACCATGGACGCCCGTCTGGCTCCTGATGCCCAGGGACGGCAGATGCTGGTCCATCTCAGCTATAGTCTGGGGCCTGTCGATGACGCTGCCCTGGTGGAGAAAGAAGCCTGTGACCGTCTCGTGCCAGCCATCCAGCTGGCAGAGAGCCTGGGCGGGATGCTGCAGGTGCGTGCAGGCACTGACAGCACATGCACGCAGACCTTGGTGCTGCCAGAAGCGGACCCCCAGCAGCCTCAGGCGGCCATGCAGCGCGTCATGACCGCGCGGAATGCCACATCAGCCTCAGGCAGGCAGCTCACCTTCATGGTGGTGGACGATGAAAAGACAGTCTGTGACATTCTGGGCTACATTCTCAGCAGCCAGGGTCATCAAGTCATGAAGGCCCACAGCGCGCTGGAGGCCTGGACACTGTGGCAGTCCCATCATCAGGAAATCGACATGCTCGTCACAGACGTTTACCTGCCTGACGGACTAACAGGGTTTGATTTGGTAGGCCATCTGCGTGCCGCCGCACCCACCCTGCCAGTTATCTATATGAGCGGCTATCAACCTGCCATGATTCATGGCGGCGAAGCCCTCACCGTCGGGGTGAACTATCTTAACAAGCCATTCGATGTATTAGACCTATTAGGCGTGATTTCCCGAATGTTGGAAGAGTCGGCATCCGGACAACATGTAACCACCCCGCCATCTTCTGCTCCGCCTACTCAATTACTTAGCAAGATTGACAATTTGCCATACCGCGCGCAACCAATTACAGTTTAATTTACCATGAAGTTAATTAACCATATTTGGTTGGGCATCACCCTCACCACGCTCCTCACAAACGGTCGTGGTCATGCGGCGGAGTCCCTCTCCCTGATCCCTGACAGCGCCGAGGCACTGAGCCTTGCCGGTGCCCGGTATGCCAACCTTCGGGACGCCTCCGTGTCCCGCGTGGCACCGGCTGCCATGCTGGATTTTGATCGCCCTGAGGTGCTCCTGAATGCCGCGCTGTGGCGTTCAGACATCGGCCTCAAGTCAGACGCCGGTGTCTCGATGGACAATGACCAGCCATGGGTCTATCCAGCAAGCTTCTACGCCGTCTTCCCGCTTTCCAGCAAGAATGTCGCCTTCGGCATTGGCATGAGCACACCGTATGGTCTGGGCTCTGAGTACTCCAAGACCGGCCCCCTGCGCTTTCAGGTGCCTTATGAATCAAGCCTGATCACCACGAGCATCACGCCTTCCATGGCCTTCCGCCTGACGGAAAAGGTCAGCGCTGGCCTGGGTCTGGACTTCATGCGTGGAGATCTCCAGTTCAGCCAGTTGAGATTCCCAGTCGGCGAAGTTCGCCTGGATGCGCAGGGCTGGGGCATTGGCGGCTTTGGCAATATTCTTTGGAAGGTCACCCCGCGCCAGCGCATCTCACTTGTGGGCCGCCTGCCGATCCGCGTGGACATGGACGGTGACTACCAGATCCTTGGCGTCGCCCCGACCACCCTGCGCAGCGACTTCGAAACCAGCATGACTTTCCCTGGCTCGGTGGCCCTGGGTTATGGATTCGACGTGACTGACCGTTTCACCATCGGCTTCGATGCCAAATGGATTAACAACAGTTGCCACGATGACATCCCGATCCGCACTGGAAATCTACCCCCGCCGCTAAAAAGAGTTCCTCTTCAATACAAGGACTCGATCGATCTCGGCACAGCGGTGAGCTACAAACTTAACGAGGCATGGATCGTCCGCTCCGGCTACCTGTTCTCGGAGAACTCCATGCCCGACAAATATTTCACGCCTGCGATTCCGGCCTATGACCGCCACATCTTCAGCCTCGGTGTTGGCTGGCGCGGAAAGAGCAATCGAATTGATGCGACCTACGGCTTCATTTTTAGCCCGGATCGAGATGTGGGTGGAAATGTGGATCCTGCACTTAATGGCACCTACCGGCATCAGTGGCACGTATTCCATTTGAGTTTCACTCATATTTTTTAAAGACAGGCATGCTCATCCTCAAGGGTTTGCAGGCCACTCTGCGGCACCAACTTTGTTCACCTGTGCTTCCAGCTTGTCGGGCTGGAAGCATTCGGCTGATATAGCCTCGTCATATGGCTCTCGAAATTGTCCCACAGACACCAGGAAGTGCGCTCTCAAGCGACCGGCTGAGCATCATCTATTGCCGCAACAGCCAGGGGGCTGAAGTGCGCGGCACCTTGCTGCGCGTGACGCGTCATGTTGCTGTCTTTGAAGTATATAATCCCTACAGTATTCTCCAGCTTTCCGAGGTGCTGACCGAGTTTCAGATCAACGTGAATGACCGCACGCTGTATTCGGGACGCGCGGTCATCAGCAATCTCGTCAACGCGGGCATCATGCTCATTCTCGAGGCAGCTCTCGAGGAAGAAGGCTGGCGCGATGTCGACACCTTCAATCCACTGCGGGATGGCGGTGAGCTGAAGGCGGAACTGGCCGAGTTTCTCAAGGACAGCACACGTGTCTTCCGGGTGACGCCCGAGTTCAAAATCGTGGTGTCAGACATCCAGACGCTCCTGACTGACCTCAGGCGCTGGATGGAGCAGGTGGAGTTCGGCATCCGCACGCTGCCGACGGCGGACCGCAATCACCTGGAGGTCCAGATCATCCGGAACCTGGAGGAGCCCGTGGTGCCGGTGATGCTGCCGTTGATGCGCCGGTTTGAGCAGATCGCCAGTGAGATTCCGCAGGAGATCCAGCCTGTGCACCGCAGCTACATCAAGCGTCAGCTGCATCCCCTGGTGCTGTGCGCACCGTTCGTCTACCGCACCTTTGCCAAGCCGCTGGGCTATGCGGGGGACTATGAGATGGTCAGCATGATGCTGCGTGACCCCTATGAGGGCAGCAGCACGTATGCGAAGATGCTGAACAAGCTGTATCTGGAGATCCCGCCGGTGATCGCGCACCGGAACCGCATCGTCTATCTGGTTAACCAACTTTGCGCAGAGACCGAGCGTGCGCGGAAGCTGGGACGACGTGCCAAGGTTTACAACCTCGGCTGCGGCCCTGCCCAGGAGGTGCAGCGCTTCATCCAGGACCACGCGATCTGCGACGAGGCAGACCTCAACCTGCTGGACTTCAACGACGAGACGATCGAAAACACCAGCCGCACGACCGAGGACAATGTGCAGGCCTACCAGCGCAAGACGGGCCTCAACTTCATCAAAAGGTCCGTGCAGCAGGTGCTGAAGGAATCCGTGAAGGCGGGAGAGGGAGGCAAGTATGACCTCGTCTACTGCGCGGGACTCTTCGACTACCTTTCCGACCGTATCTGCAAGCGGCTGCTGGAGATCTTTTACGACATGCTGGCCCCGGGAGGGCTCCTCATCGCCACCAACGTGCACCCGAGCAACGACTGGCGGAACTGGATGGAGTACCTGGCCGAGTGGCACCTGGTCTACCGGGACGAAGCACAATTTTTGAGCATTGCGCCAGGCAGCGCGCCACCCGAATGTATCCGGGTGGTGCCTGATGCCACCGGCGTGAACATTTTCCTCGAAGTGCGCAAACCCGAGAGTCCCGCTTAATGGCTCCTGCCAAGCCCAGTCTTTACAGAGCCAGCGCAAGCCTGAGACGAGAGTTTCAGGCTTACGAGCGGGACGTTCGTATCAAGAACTACCGGCTGTGCGCGATCCTGGCGGCGATCTTCATGGTGGGGGGCTTCACGCTGGACCTTGTCGTTTACGGTGAGGAAGGCATGTGGCGATTTCTGCACTTCCGGGTCATTTCCGGCATTCTCCTGGTGGCCATCTACTTTGGCCTGAACTCCACCATCGGCCGGGATTGGCATCGCGTGCTGGGCTTGTGCATGGCCTTCCCGCTCATGGGTTCCATCGGCTGGATGGTCTATGTCAGCGAGGGCTACGCCTCCCCTTACTACGCGGGATTGAACCTGGTGCTGGTGGGCGCCGCCATTCTCATGCGCTGGCCGCTCTTTGAGAGCGTGCTCGTGGTGCTGCTCACGGTGGGGATCTATCTGGCCGCCAGCTTCGGCCAGGGGCCGATTGATAACGGAAGACTGTTCTTCAACAATTCTTACTTCATCTTCGTCACCGGTGTGTTCACGGTGGCAGGCACCGCCTTTTACAACAACAGCCGCTTCTCCGAGTTCCTGCTGCGCAAGACTCTCGACGCCAAGCATGAGCAGCTGCAGGAGGCCAACGCGCAGCTGGAAGAGGGTAATCAAAAGCTCCGTGAGCTGGACGTGGCCAAGAGCCGGTTCTTCGCCAACATCAGCCATGAGCTGCGCACGCCGCTCACCCTCCTCATCGCGCCGGTGGAAACGCTTCTGAACAAGGGCAGGACGGTGTCACCCACGGAGCAGAGTGAGATGCTCACCACCATGCAGGGGAATGCGATGCGGCTGCTGAAGCTGATCAACACCTTGCTCGACCTTGTACGGCTGGAGTCCCAGACCATGGAGTTGCAGAAGACGCCGCTCATTCTCACGGACTTCATCAACGGTCTCGGCAGCGCCTGCCAGGCTCTGGCCAAGGACAAGCGCATCACGCTGAAGACCACCTGTGATCCGGAGATACGTCCGGTCATGGTGGATGTGGAAAAGATCGAGCGCGTGTGCCTGAACCTGCTCTTCAACGCCCTCAAGTTCACACCGGCAGGCGGCATGATCACGCTGAGCGCCAGCCGTGATGGTGACCAGATGCTGATTCGTGTGCAGGATACAGGCGTGGGGATTGCCAAGGAGCACATTCCGCAGTTGTTCAGCCGCTTCTTCCAGGCAGATGCCACCTCCCAGCGTCGCTTTCAGGGCATGGGGATCGGCCTCGCGCTCGTGAAGGAAATCGTCGAGCTGCACGGGGGCAACGTGCATGTGGCCAGCCGACCTGGCAAAGGCAGTACGTTCACGGTTTACCTGCCGTATGAACCCGCGACACCGAAGACCCAGCCTCTGCTGAATGGCACCAAAGCAAACGCTGACGGCGAGCCGTCCACGGGTGAATGGATTGCCGATCTCTATCGACGTGCCGAGTTCTCCACCTCGCTGGCAGACTCACCACGCCGTGCCGCGGCAAGCGCCAGCCAGGCGCCCATGCCACTACCGCACAATCACCGGAGCAAAGACCAGAAGAAGGTGACCCTGCTCATCGCGGAAGATGAGCCGGACATGATGAACTACCTGCGCTCCCAGCTCGCGCCTGAGTTTGAGATCATCGAGGCGAATGATGGCAATGAAGCGGTGGCGAAGGCAGGGCAGTTCCATCCTGACATCATTCTCTCCGACCTCATGATGCCCTACAAAGACGGGATGCAGGTCTGCCGTGAACTCAGGAGCCGCACCAGCACGCGGAACATCCCGGTGGTGCTGCTCACGGCGCGCCCGGATGAGCGCACGAAGATCGAGGCCCTCACGGCGGGAGCCACGGACTTCATCGGCAAGCCCTTCTCTCTCACGGAGGTGCGTGTGCGCCTGCAGAACCTGGCGGAGTCACACCGCTATCAGCGTGAGCTCAGCGAGCAGAAGAAGCGGCTCGAGGCCACCCTGGAACAGTTGAAGGAGACGGAGTCCATGCTCGTGCAGCATGAGAAACTCTCCGCGCTGGGACGTATGAGCGCCGGCCTCATCCATGAGATCAACAACCCGCTTAACTTCGCCACCCAGGGGCTTTACTACCTCCGGCTGAACCTGGACAAGGTGCCTGATGATGCCAGGGCTGACTTCACCGAGACGCTGACGGACATCGAAAACGGCGTGAAACGTGTGGGCACCATCATCACCGACCTGCGCGGCTTTACCCGTCCGGATCAGGCGGCCTTCATGGACTTCAGCGTCCAGGAGCTGCTCCAGACCGTGGTGCGCTTCTTCTCCCATCATCAGAGGGATGGCATCCAGTTCGTGGTGGAGGCCACCCCGGATCTGCTGCTGCATGGCAGCAGCGGCCAGCTCACCCAGGTGCTGGTGAACCTGCTGCAAAACGCTGTGGATGCGTTTGAGGAGAAGAAATTTGCCAATGGCGAGACCCCCAAGGTGCAGATCAAGGCCCACGAGCGTGGTGACCGCGTGGTCCTCTCCGTGAAGGACAACGGCATCGGCATGAACCGCGAGACCCAGGAGAAGGTTTTCGACCCCTTCTTCACCACTAAGGAAGTAGGCAAAGGCATGGGTCTCGGACTCTCCATTTGCCACCGGATCATCGCGGATCACCAAGGAATCGTCACCATCCTTTCCAAAGAAGGAGCTGGCACTGAATTTATCCTGGATTTACCAGACGCTTCTTCTTATCGTACCATGAGAGAGGAAGCCTCCATTCTCTAACCCCTGGCCCTATGCACGACTACAAGCGCTACTGCATCCTCTATGTTGATGATGAGGAAATGTCCCTGAAGTACTTTCAGAAGAGTTTTAGCAACGATTTCCGCATCCTGACCGCCTCCAGCGCAGCCGAGGGCATGCGCCTCATCCAGGAGCGTGGAGACGAGATCGGCGTGCTGCTGACTGACCAGCGCATGCCCGGTGAAAAAGGCCTCCAGCTGATCGAGCGCGCACGGCAGATCCGCCCGCGCATGGTGCGCATGATGATCACGGCCTATGCCGACTTCGGTGTGACGGTGGATGCAGTGAACCAGGGCAACATCTTCCGCTACATCTCGAAGCCGATCCAGATCGAGGACATGCGCAACACGCTGAAACGTGCGATCGAGTACTTCCTGCTCCAGCGTGAGCGTGACGAGCTGCTGCTGGAGAAGCTCTCCGTGGTGCAGAACATGATCGTCACGGACCGCATCATCAGCCTGGGCGTGCTTGCCGCAGGCCTGAGCCAGCATCTGCGCAATCCGCTGGATGCCGTGCGCACCTTCCTGCATCAGACACCGGCCAAGCTCCGCTACGAAGAGCTGGATATGAACCGGCTGCGTGATCCGTCCTTCTGGCGTGACTTCCATGCGCAGGTGCTTCAACACGCACATCATGTCAGTGAACTGGTGAGTCATCTGGACGGCATCGCCACGGCCGCTGCGAGCGAAGCTGCCGCGGATCCTGCGACGATCATCCAGGGTGTGCTCACCAAGTTTCAATCACGCCTCGCCGAGCGCCGCATCACCGTGCAGACAGACATCCCGGCCAACCTCCCTTCCCTGCACGTCGAGCCAGCCAAGTTTGCGCGCATGTTTGAGCTTCTGCTCGAGGACGAGCTGGTGAGTCTTCCCGAAGGCTCCACCATCACCTTCCACGCCGCTCCGCTGAGTGTGGCCGGCAGTCCGGTGCGCATCCAGTTTACCTTGAGTGACGACGGGACGGGACTGCCGCCCGATTCGCTGCGCTCCGTGTTTGATCCCTTTGCCTCACGTGATGCGGCGAACCAACAGTTTGGATTGAATCTCCTCGGCGTGTTCTTCCTCGCCCATCACTACGGCGGCTCGGTGAAGGCTGCCGACAATCAAGGCAAGGGTGTGACCTATACCCTTGAGATTCCGGTGACCTCTCCTCCCGCCGCTAGCGCCTCCGCAAGCAGCGAGGAATTCATCACCAAAGTGCTGGTCAATGACGCTTTGTGGGAAAAGCTGCTCGCTGGAGCCTGAAACTTTTTCTTCCATTTCGACCTTCCCTATGAATCCGCTGAATAGCTAGGCTGTTCAGCGGATTTTGTTTGAATACATAAAAAGAATAAATTGGGAAAGGCAGAAACCTCCCAAGCCGTATATCTACCACACCGTCCAGCTCAAAGAGTTCAGTTCGATTAAGTTGATAGCCAACACTTAGGCGCGATTTTCGACCTTGGGGAAAAATCATCGCGGCCTGATGGTTAGCATATCTGTTTTTCTAAGTTTCATTAAACTCAGTGTAATGTTGTTACATCGAAAGGGTGTTACGGATAGTGTAATTGCTGATCGAATGAAGTTCTGAAGGCTGAATGTCTCTCAAACAAGGCCGTCTCAATGCTGTTTTTCGATATGCATCATTACATTCCACTGACAAAGTATTGACATTTTCTGAAAATAATAGTCATTATAAAGATGCCTCTCTCTCCCGCCACCTTCTCCCTTGAGAACAAGCATAAGCCTTTCTTCTTCAGCCAACACCTCGCTGATCTCGCTGAAAAAAGCCCGGAGAAGCAATGCCTGCATCGTGGCCAGCTGACGACCGCCGAGAAGGTTTGGGATGATGTGCTCCGTGCAGCGACGTGGATGCAGCGCAATGGGGTGGAGCGCGGCAATGTGGTCTTCTTTGGCCTGTCTGCAGATCATCCCGATGCGCAGACATTGCTCATGGCTGCCTCGCACGTGGGTGCCACGGTCTCGCTGGCCCCTCCGCATGCCACGCACGCCAGGCTCGCTGAGATCGCCAGCCAGATCAGCCCTGCCTGCCTTTTCCTGGATGCGGGCACAGCCTCCTTCCGCGCGCATCTGGAAGGCACTCTGACCGTGTGGATGACGCCAGGCCTTTCCGGTGGCGAATGGGATGAAGTGGAGCTCGACGAAGTCTTTTCCACCGCACCTGCCTGGGGTCTCCCCTTCCCCGGCCAGACGGATGACACCGCGCTGATGCTTTTTGGCGAGTGCGAGAACACTCCAGCAGATGTCTGGACGCACCGCAGGCTCGGTGAATCCAGCCACGAAGGCACAGCCTCACGTCTCCACGGAGACAGCAGCGTGCTCACTCTGCCGGCATGACGCATGGCAGAGCGTAGACAGTGACGGACAAGCGGGTTGCAAATCTCCCGCCTCCTCGCTAACAGCCTGGATGCTCAAGTCTTCAGAAAGTCGAATCCTCGTCACCGGCGGAGCCGGATTCATCGGCAGCGCTCTCGTGTGGGAGCTGAACCGCCGCGGTTTCGAGAACGTCATCATCAGCGACAAGCTCTGCTCTGATGAAAAGTGGCGCAATCTGGTACCGCTGAAGTTCCACGACTACATCGACGGCACGGATCTGGAGCAGCAGGCACGCAGCAACCCGGACTCTTTGGGCAAGTTTGATGTCATCTTCCATCTCGGCGCCTGCTCCGCCACCACGGAGAAGAACGCGGAGTATCTGATGCGGAATAACTATGAGTTCACCAAGGTGCTGGCCGAATGGTCGGTCGCCAAGGGCACGCGCTTTGTCTATGCCTCCTCCGCCGCGACCTATGGCGATGGCTCCCTGGGCATGGATGACGAGCTGGAAGATCTGCACCGCCTGCGTCCGCTGAACATGTACGGCTATTCGAAGCATCTCTTCGACCTGCATGCGAAGCGCACCGGCATGGACCGCCGCATTGTCGGCATGAAGTACTTCAATGTCTACGGACCGAACGAGGACCACAAGGCGGACATGCGCAGCGTGGTGCACAAGGCCTACGGCCAGATCCTGAACACCGGCAAGGTGCAGCTCTTCAAGTCCGACCGACCTGACTACAAGGACGGCGAGCAGATGCGTGACTTCCTGTATGTGAAGGACGCCATCAAGATGACTCTGCATCTGGCCACGGAGCCTCTCGCGAGCGGTCTCTACAATCTCGGCTCCGGCGAGGCCCACACCTGGGTGCAACTGGTCACCGGCATCTTCGCCGCACTGGGCAAGGAACCGGTGATCGACTTCGTGCCCATGCCGGAGCATCTGAAGGCCAAGTATCAGTACTACACCTGCGCGGACATCGCCCGTCTGCGCAAATCTGGTTACGCCGAGCCGCTCTTCACGCTGAATGACGCGGTGAAGGACTATGTGCAGGGTTACCTCGTCGGAGACAAGCGGCTTGGGGACGAGGCTCTCTAAGTCGAGCTGGAGGCTCCAAAGAAATTAGCCGGGGGTTCTCGCTCGTTCCTCGCTTCACCCCCGGCTACCTGCTTTCGAGCCTCCGGCTCGCAGAAGGCTGGAGTCGACCTAACAATC
The DNA here is from genome assembly GCF_007992435.1 of Prosthecobacter gellanilyticus. Taxonomy (GTDB): domain Bacteria; phylum Verrucomicrobiota; class Verrucomicrobiia; order Verrucomicrobiales; family Verrucomicrobiaceae; genus Prosthecobacter; species Prosthecobacter gellanilyticus. The sequence continues at coordinate 33,405 of NZ_BKAG01000053.1, forward strand.
ATTTAAACATACCTCACCGCAAAGGCGCTGGCAGGAAGTCCCAGTCGAGAACCATCTTCTCGGTCAGCGCGCGCTTCAGATCATACTCGGTGTCCTTGTATTTCGGATCACCAGAGAGGTTCTTCAACTCACCAGGATCTGCATCAAGGTCGTAGAGCTCGAAGGTGGGGCGAGGTGAGGTGAAGTAGGTCTTCACGAACTCAGGGGCCAATTTGCCAGCTTGATTTGCGGCTTCCATCTCGGTCCAGCTGGGGTCGCCTTTGCTGTCCACAGGGGCCACCGCACCATGCGGGGTGCAGTTGTAGATGAGCTTGAACTTGTCGCTGCGCGCACAACGGGCGAGATCGAAGGCATTCGCGGTGATGTCTGGCTTCATGCCGCCATCACCACCGTGAGGCCCGCGCTCGGCGAAGATGTATTTCCGTGGCTCGAAGGACTCGCCACGCAGTTGTTTGGCGAAACTGATGCCGCTCATCTCCTTTGGAGCCGGCACGCCCGCGACCTCCAGCATGGTCGGAGTGAAGTCTTCACCGGAGAGAAGATTGCGGGCCACTTGTCCGGGCTTCGTCACACCCGGCCAACGCACGATGCAGGGGGTGTTGATGCCGGGATCGGTGAGGTAGCCTTTGCCGTGAGGCATGGCCATGCCGTTGTCGCCGATGAAGACAACCAGCGTGTTCTCCGCAAGGCCACGCTTTTGCAGCACATCGAGCACGGTCTGCACATCTTCATCGAGGTGCTCGACCTCCTGCAGATACTTCGCGAGGTCCTGGCGCACGCCGGGAAGATCCGGCAGATGCGGAGGCAGCGTGATCTTCGCGGGATCGAGTTTGCCTTTGGAGGAGACTGTGTCCCAGGTGTGATGCGGATCACTGAAGCCGAGCCAGAAGAACCAGGGCTCGCCCTTTGGGACGAGGTCCAGGAAGGTGGCCAGCTTGCCGCCGAAGTTCTTCATCCCATCACTCTTCTCTTCCACATAGTCGGCGCGCTTCTTGAAGGTACGCAGGTTCATGCGGTCCATCACCTCGCCCATGACCGGAGCCGCACGCGGCGCGCCCTTCTTGCCAGTGGCAGGGCCATCGAGATGATAGCTGCGGCCGGCGATGCCGGTGAAGTAGCCGCCCTGGTCACGCAGCAGATCGGGAAGCGCGGGCATGTTCTCCGGCAGCGGCGAGGTGAAGCGCACCATGCGCACGGCCACGGGGCTGCGGCCTGTCATCAAAGCGGCACGCGAAGGCACGCACTGCGGGCAGGAGGTGAAGAAGCGATCATAGCGAATGCCATCGGCAGCGAGTTTATCCAGCGTGGGTGTGCGGACGTCGGGATTGCCGTAGCAGCCTAGGTAAGGCACGCTGTGATCGTCGGAGAGCAGGAAGAGGATGTTGGGCTTGTCGGCAGCGAATGACGAAATCCGAAGCACGAATGACGAAGCAAGAAGAAGCAGAACAAAGAGGCGCATGATGCGTTCGAGAACGCGAGCCAACCGAGAAACTTCCAACGAAGTCACTCCGGGAAACGAAGCTCGACACCAGGAATGCGGGCAGCCACTTCAGCACCCTTTGTCTTGCCCAGCACGCACATGGCGGTGGCCAGGGCATCACTGGTGGTGCAGTCCGGTGCGCTGACGGAACACGCAACGCGTTCCCTGAGACCGAGACCGGTCTTCGGCGAGACGATGTGCGAATAGCGCACGCCCTCGATCTCGGTGAACTGGTAGAGATCTCCGGAGGTGGAGACACAGCGGTTCGCGAGACGGATGCTGCTCTCATGCTGCGAGTCTGTGCGCAGGGTGACCTCCCAGCCTTCTTCGTTCGGCGGAGGATCGCCTGCAGATGTATCGCCTCCGGCAAGAACCACGGCACGCGTGATGCCATGCTGTTTGAGGACGCGCAGGCATTCATCGGCCGCGTAACCTTTGGCGATGCCGCCCAGATCAATCAAGGTGCCTGGAGTGAGCGTGACGCTCTGTGTTTCCGGATGCAGCGTGATGCGACGCCAGTCTGTGGCAGCGACGGCTTGAGCGAGACGATCCGCCGGAGGCAGCTTCTTCAGCCGCTTCGCACGCCGCCAGAGATGCGTGACATGTCCGCAGGTGGGATCAAAGGCACCCTCGGTTTTCTCCGCCAGCTCCCGTGAGCGCTGCAAAAGATCAAAGAGCTCACGACTCACTTTCCTCGGATACGCCGCCTCGGGTGAGCAGAGCTTCATGAGCTCGCTGGCGGGATCGTAATCGGTGAAGATGGCATTCAGATACGCCACACGTTCCAAACAAGCATCCACCGCCTTGGCAGCAGCTTCCTTGCTTTCGGCATAACAAGCGATGCGGAAAGTGGTGGACATGCCCGAGCCTGAGAAATCATGGCGGACCAGATCCGCTGCCGCTGACATGGAAGCCGTCAGCAGCAGGAGCGCGATGATCTGTCGAACAACACAACTCATGGCGGGACCGGGATCGGAATCTCAATGGGCACCGGCGGAGCCACGACCTTCAAACCGATGGCCGCATTATGCCCGCCCATGCCGGAGGTGATTTTCAGAATCTCATCTCCCACATGCAGATCCACGACATCTGGCGAGACACCGGTGAGGCCGGGAAGGTTTCCAGGCAGATTGGGCAGCGCAGAGGCGATGAGTGCGGTGTCCAGCAAACCATTGGCACCAAGCGTGTGGCCCGTGAAAGGCTTCAGCAGCAGGATGGACGGCAGAGGATTCACGAAAGCCGTGCGCAGCGCGTGCATCTCGGACTTGGAATGATTCGGCGTGCCGGTGGCGTGAGGGCAGATGATCACCGGCCGTGGAAAGGTGGAGAGCAACTCAGCCAGAGATGCACCGTCCTCGGGTATTGCCAGTGAGTCGTAGGCGTCACTGTTGGCCGCATAGCGCGTGACCTCAGCCAGACCAGTCTCCGAAAGCTCCAGAGTCAGAGCCACACCGGCCTCACCGAGATGCAAACCCGTCGTTGTCGGAGACAGCGGATCATTAAGAGAGTCCGTGGCGAGCAGTCGAGTCGCGCGGAAAGCCTCGATCAACTCCGGCACAAGCGGCAAGTCTGCGGCCACCACAAGCGCACGCTGGCACAAGCCTGCGCGCAGAGCTGTCCAGGCCATGCCAAGCGCATCCAGACCAGCGGAGCATCCGCTGGAAAGCATCTGCCAGGGACCGCGAATGCCGAGTTCAATACTCACGGCGGCAGCGATCTCACTGTGGATGGTATTGCTGGCACGGAAGCGTGCGGAAGGGCGCCGCCAGTCATTGTGGCCGAGAAGTTCATCCGCATTGCCACGGCTGCTGGCGGCGAAGAGCCAGGCCGTCTTCGTTTCCTCGGCAGTCCAGCCAGAACGCTCCACGGCGGCACGTGCCACACGCACGGCGAGATTCGAGACGGCACCATATCGCCGGCCTTTGAGCACGGACCGGTCCGCAATGCGGCCCTGCAGCATGCCGTCATGCTCGGCGAGACCTGTCTTGCCAGCACGCCAGGAGGCGAGACATTCAGATAAAGAGCCGCCAAGCGAGCAGACAGTCTCGGCGGCGGTGATGGAAATAGCACTCGAACTCACAGATCAAAAATCTTCCCCGGGTTCAGCAGGCACTCGGGATCGAGAGCACGCTTGATGCTGCGCATGAGCTCATAGCTGGCCTCGCCAAGCTGACGCTTCACAAAGGCCTTTTTGGCCAAACCAACTCCATGTTCACCGGTGACGGTGCCGCCGAGGCGGATGGTCTCGGTCACGATCTCCTCCAGTGCTTCCTCCACGCGATGCATCTCCTCATGGTCGCGTTCGTTGGTGAGGAAGGTGGGGTGCAGGTTGCCATCGCCCAGATGACCGAAGGTGCCGACCATGAGCTTGTGACGATCAGCGACCTCGCGGATGAACTTGACCATGTGGGCCAGCTCCGTGCGCGGCACGGTGACGTCTTCGAGAATGGTCGTGGGCCGTTTGCGAGCCAGGGCTGAGAAGGCACTGCGACGTGCGGTGGCCAGTCGTGTGGCCTCGGCATCATCCGCAGCAGCGCGCACCTCGCGAGCACCATGCTGGCGGGCCAGCGCCATCATTTGCGCGGCTTCTTCTTCGACCACCACAGGATGGCCATCCGTTTCCATGAGCACCACGGCTTCCACTTCGGTGGGCAGGCCGATCTTGGCGAAGTCTTCCACGCAACCGACGGTCATGCGGTCGAGGAACTCCAGAGTGCAGGGGATGATCTTCGCCGCGATGATGGCGCTGATGGTCTCCGCGGCGGCTTCCATGCTGTCATAAAGGGCCAGCATGGTTTTGCGCGCCTTCGGCTTCGGCACCAGCTTCAGCATGACCTCAGTGATGATGCCGAGCGTGCCTTCACTGCCGATGAAGATGTCCTTCATGGAGTAGCCGGCCACGTCCTTCACGCATTTGTTGCCCAAGGTCGTGAGCGTGCCATCAGCAAGGACGACCTGCAGGCCCATGATGTAGTCACGGGTGACGCCGTATTTGAGGCCGCGCAGGCCGCCGCTGTTCTCGGCTACGTTGCCGCCGATGGTGCTGATCTTCATGCTGCCGGGATCTGGCGGATAAAACAGGCCCACCTTCCCTGCCGCGTCGTCGATGTCTTTGGTGATGACACCGCTCTGCGCACGCAGGGTGAGGTTCTTCTCATCGACCTCGAGGATCTTGTCCATCTGCGCCAGGCAGAGGACGAGGCAGCCTTCCAGAGGCACGCTGCCGCCGCTGAGGCCGGTGCCGGAGCCACGGGTGACCACGGGCACCTTCGCAGCACGGGCCAGCTTCACGCAGGCGGCCACCTCCTCCCCCGTGAGGGGAAACAACACCGCGCCGGGTTTCACCTTCAGTGCAGCAGTGCCGTCAAAGCTGTACGGCAGGATGTCCTCGGGCTCGGTGAGCACGCGAGAGGGATCAACGGCAGAGCGGAGGGATGCGACCAGGGAGGGGGTGACGGTTGGCACAAGGTCGAGTTTGGACAGCGCAAGAGAGGGTGCAAGAGCGTAGAGTCTTATGGCGACCTTTCCTCATGCCTGCGACGCTTCCCGAGACCTCCGAACTGCTGCAGTCCTTCGGGACGGCGCTGGGGCTGGGCCTGCTGGTGGGTTTGCAGCGGGAGTGGGTGCAAAGCAAAGTGGCCGGTATCCGTACTTTCGCGCTGCTTTCCGTCTTCGGGGCTCTGTGCGGGCTGCTGGGCATGATGTTTGGCGGCTGGGTGATCGCCGCCTCCATGATCGGCTTCGTCGCCCTGGTCATCGTAGGGCATCTGAGCGAGCTGCGGGAGGATCCCGACTCGGGCCTCACCACGGAGATGGCCATGCTGGTCATGTTTGTGCTTGGCATCATCACCGTGCATGGAGAGCGGCTGATCGCCATCATCATCGCGGGCAGCGTGATGGTGCTGCTGCATAGCAAGAAGACACTGCACGGCATGGTCAGGCGGATTGGCGAGGCTGATCTGCGCGAGATCGCACGCCTCGCGCTGGCGGCGCTGGTGATCCTCCCTGCCCTGCCGAATGAGGACATGGGCTACATGGGCGTGCTGAATCCCTTCTCCATCTGGCTCATGGTGGTGCTGATCATCGGCATCAGCCTCGCGGCCTACATGGCGGGCAAGTTCTTGGGAGGTCACAAGGGGGCAGCGGTCACGAGCATTCTCGGAGGGCTCATCTCCAGCACAGCTACCACGGCCAGCCTCGCACGAAGGAGCCAGGAAAAAGGATCCAATGGAGTCAGCCTGGCCGCTATGGCGCTCATTGCCTCCACCATCGTGTTTGTGCGTGTACTAGCCGAGGTGGCCATCACGGCGCCCGGTCACCTCAAGCAGATGATGCCGCCTCTGGTGACGATGATGGTGTGGTTCAGTCTTGTCGCGGCCATTGCCTATCGCATCTCGGGAAATACGGGAACGCATCGCGTGCCGCAGTCGCCACCATCAGAACTGAAGAGCGCGGTCGTCTTTGGCCTGCTCTATGCCGTGGTGCTGGTGGTAGTGGCAGCGGCCAAACAATACCTCGGGCCTTCGGGTCTCTACATTGCCGCCGCCATCTCCGGGCTCACGGACATGGACGCCATCACCCTTTCCACCGCGAAGCTCGTGAGTGCCACGCATCTGGACCCCGGCACGGCCTGGCGCATGATCCTGGTGGGCGGCATGGCGAATGTGGTCTTCAAAGGCATCCTCGTCGTCACGCTGGGTGCGCGAGAGTTCATCAAACCCACCCTGATGGGCCTGGGCATCGCCATGCTCGGAGGGGTGGCCATTCTGCTGCTCTGGCCGTGGTGAGACAAACACAGTTCATCCTCATCATCGGCAGCCAACGTATCTTCACGGTTCACCACCATGCCCGCCCAGTTCAAAGACTACTATGCCACCCTCGGTGTCTCCCGTGATGCCAGTGCGGACGATATCAAAAAGGCCTTCCGCAAGCTCGCGCGGAAGTATCATCCGGACACTGCGACGGACAAGAAGGAGGCCGAGGAGAAGTTCAAGGAGATCAACGAGGCCAACGAGGTGCTCAGCGATCCTGAGAAGCGGCAGAAGTATGATCAGTTAGGCGCAAACTGGCAGGAAGAGGCGCAGGCACCACCTCCATATCCAGGGGGCGGTCACGGGCAGAGTCAGGGCCATGAGCAGGAGTTTCACTTTGGCGGCACGGGCTTCAGCGACTTCTTTGAGCAGTACTTCAGCGGTGGCAGCCGGTATGGCTTCCAGGAAGAGTACATACCGCGATCAGGCGGAGGTGGCCGTGCGCGTCGTGGGCATGACATCGAGGGAGACATCCTGGTCTCGCTGGACGAGGCCATGCATGGCACGCAGAGGCCGATTTCGATGCAGACGGTGAACCGCCAGACGGGCGCCGTGGAGACACAGGAGTTTCAGGTGCGCATTCCGCCAGGTGCCACCGATGGGCGGCGCATTCGCGTGCCGGGGCATGGCGAGCCGGGACACAACGGCGGCGAGGCGGGTGATCTGTATCTGCGGGTGAGGCATGCGGCGCATCCGGAATTCACCACGCGTGAGGCGGATGTGTATCATGAGCTTGATGCCGCACCTTGGGAGGCAGTGCTTGGCGGCGAGGTCATCGTGCCCACGCTCGACGGCAGCATCAAGCTGCGTATTCCCGCAGGCACGGAGAATGGCCAGACGCTGCGCGTTCGCGGCAAAGGCCTGCCGAAGGCCAAGAGCGGCGAGCGCGGTGATTTCTTTGTGGTGATCCATCTTGTGCTGCCAACGCAAATCAGTGATGCCGAGCGCGAGCTCTGGGAAAAGCTGCGCGCCACCTCCAACTTCAAACCCCGTGCCTGACATGAACGAAGTCTATACCCTGGAAGTGCTCGCCAAGATCACGGGCATCGAGTCCACCACGCTGGTGCAGTATCAAGAGCGCGGGATCATTCGACCGCAGTTTGATGATGACACCGTGCGCAGTTTGCGACGAGTCGAGCATCTGCGTGAAGCCTGCGGGATGAACCTGGAAGGCGTGAAACTGCTCACGGAGCTGCTCGGTGAGGTCGAGAGGCTGCGGGAGCAGTTGAGAGCTAAGCGCTAACCTATTTTGTTCGGAGCTTCCGACGAAGCTCGAAGCAGGTGTACGTTGTTCACGCTTTAGCGTATGCTTGGAAGTTCATTGAACACGCTGAAGCGTGAACAACGTACACCAGTTGCGAGATCAACCAAGGACCTCGCGGGCTTTTTGGATTTGCTCGGCGCTGCCGATCAGGAGGACGGAGTCACCGATGCGGATCTCCTCGGAGACGCTGGGGTTGATGATGTTCTCACCGGAGCGCTCAATGCCGACGATGCTGGCACCGGTGCGCGTGCGCAGTTGCAGCTCGGCGATGACTTTGCCGGCGGCTTGGGACTCGGGGGTGATGATGAGGCTGAGCAGCTCCGCATGGCGCAGCAGCGGCGGCATCGCCGAGGCCTCGAGCTCATGGTGAGGCAATGGCGCTTCATTGAGAGTCTCATAGAGCGCGAACTGAGCCTTGGTGTGCACGCGCACAAAGACTCGCCAGAGCAGGATGGTCAGCAACACCAGCACGAGCGCCAAAACGATGAGCAGATTCCGCGAAGGCAGGATGGCGGAACTGAGCACAAGAATGATGAAGAACAGGGCCGCACAACCCGCGATGAAAACGATGCCAGAGATGAGACCACGCAGCGCCTTGGTGTTGTCCTTGGCCGCCGCATGTGAGACGCTCATCTCACTGACGAGCATGCCGAAGGCCTGCCATTTGCGCACGATGGCGATGAGGTTGGGCAGGCTCAGAATCATCGCGACCAGCCAGAGCATGCCTTTGATGCCATCACGTCCCCAGGGAGCCGTGGGCCACCAGCCATGCACACGGTCCAGCATGAACACCGCGGCGATGAAGAAGCCGGCGATGAGCAGAAGATTCAGAAGGATCTGCCAGCCCCATTTGCGGAGAAAAGCCGCGGGAGATTTTTTGCCGTTGCCACTCCCGAGTTTGCCCACCCAATCCGTGTAGGTATCGAGGGTCTTCATCATGCCGTCCGGCATCACCTTTGTCATGCCGCGCACCATGCTGTCAGATCCGCGGATGAGATAGGGTGTGAGCAAGGTGGTGAGAGCCGAGACTGCCACGGCGATGGGATAGAGGAAGTCACTGGTGACTTTCAGCGAAAGGCCGAGCGCCGCGATGATGAAGGAGAACTCGCCAATCTGCGCCAGGCCCATGCCGACGCGCATGGAGGTCTTCATGTCATTTCCCGCGATGAAGGTGCCCAGGCCGCAGGTCAGCACTTTCCCGATCACCACAGCAGCCGTGATGATGAGGATGGGCAGCCACTGGTCCATGAGCACCTGCGGATCGATCAAGAGACCGATCGAGACAAAGAACACCGCGCTAAAGAGATCACGAACCGGATGCATGAGCGTCTCGATGTGAGCGATGTGGCGTGCCTCCGCGATGATGGCACCGATGATGAAAGCACCGAGCGCCACGCTGTAACCGAGATGCACAGCGAGCAGCGACACACCGAAGCAAAGGCCCACGACGGTGACGAGCAGCATCTCATTACTCTTGAACTTGGCGATCCAGTTCAGCAGGCGCGGCACCAGGATGAGACCGAAGACCAGCAGCACTCCGAGGAAGGTGCTGAGCTTGCCCACGGTCACTGCCACGTCCTTCACAGCCAGGGAGCCCGTGGTGGCAAAGCCTGAGAGCATGGCGATCATGAGGATGGCCAGGATGTCCTCCACTATCAGGATGCCGAAGATCATCTGCGCGAAGCGCTCTTTCGTCTTCCCGATCTCCTCGAGAGCCTTGATGATGATGGTGGTGGAGGAGATGGAGAGGATGGCCCCGAGGAAGACACTATCCATCGTGCCCCAACCAAATGCTTGACCAAGCTGGTAGCCCACCCAGATCATGAGCACGATCTCCGCTGAAGCCGCGATCAAGGCCGTGGCACCCACCTTGGTCAGTTTTTTCAAACTGAACTCAAGCCCGAGCGAAAACATGAGGAAGATCACCCCGAGCTCAGAAAGCGTCTCGATGGTGTGCTTGTCATGGATCAGCGGAAACGGAGGCGTGTGCGGACCGATGATGACGCCAGCCAGGATGTAGCCCAAAACGACCGGCTGCTTCAACTGCCGGAACAGGATGGTGACCACGGCTGCGATCATCATCACGACAGCGAGATCCTGAAGGAATAGAATGTGGTGCATGATGTGTGATTTCTGCGGATTTTGTTGGGCCAGTCCGTCACACCGGGCATCCGGGCTGGCATTTTCCCCTGCACAAAGATAACGCCTGGGTCAACCCTTGAGAACCAACGAGATAAACTTCGTTAGAAGTTATGTAGCGGTTTCCTGACAATGCTCCGGACAGCACAACCAACGGGGTGAGTCTATGCGTAGGTAAAAAAGAATATTATCATGCCTGCGACCACGCCTCTTATCTGGCACAGCAAGGAAGCATCCGAGGCAATCTCTGCGTTGCGAACGGACATCGAAAAAGGACTGAGCAACGGCGACGCCGTTGAACGACTCGCGGAACATGGGCCAAACGAACTGCCGGAAGCGCAGCACAAGCCGATGTGGAAGGTGTTTGCCGCGCAGTTTGCCAGCCCGCTCATTTACATCCTTTTTGTTGCCGCCATCATCTCGTTTTCCATGGGTCACGCGAGTGACGCTGTGGTCATTCTGGTCGTCGTGCTAGTGAACTCCGTGATCGGCGCCATCCAGGAAGGACGTGCCGAGCATTCCATGACGGCCCTGAGGAAGCTCTCGGCGCTCAAGGTGCGTGTGACTCGTGATGGCCACGAAACCATCATCGAAGCGAAGGATCTCGTGCCGGGAGACATTTTGCTGCTGGCCGCTGGTGATCAGGTGGGTGCGGATGCGAGGCTGCTGGAAGCGGCCTCCTTGGAAGCCACAGAAGCGGCGCTGACGGGCGAGTCACTGCCCGTGCAGAAACACCTTCAAGTTTTGCCCGAAGACTCTGGATTGGGAGATCGGAGAAACATGATCTACTCCAGCACGCATCTCACGGCGGGCCGCGGACGTGCGGTGGTGGTGGCCACGGGTGTGGAGACGGAGGTCGGCAAGATCGCGCGCATGACGGCGACGGCCTCCGAGCCGCGAACACCGCTGGAGATGCGCCTGCAGCAGTTCGGGCGCTGGCTGGTGATCGCCTCCATCGTGCTGTTCGTACTGATTCTCGTGTTTGGTTTGTCACGCGGCATTCCGTTTGACCAGATCTTCATGGTAGCGATCAGCCAGATGGTCTCGATGGTGCCTGAGGGCCTGCCTGTGGCCATGACCATCGCCCTCGCCGTGGGCATGCAGCGCATGGCGAAACGCGGTGCCATAGTGCGACGTCTCGCGGCCGTGGAGACGCTGGGCTCCACGAGCATCATCTGCAGTGACAAGACGGGCACCCTAACCAAAAATGAGATGACGGTGACCACGCTGGTGCTGCCGGACGGCCGTCTCATCAAGGTCAGCGGTGCAGGTTACTCACCGGAAGGAAAGCTCAGTCTGGAGGACAAAAACATCTCCACCTCGGATGATGAGACGCTGAAGGCCATGCTGGAAGGTGTGGTACTGTGCAATGATGCGAAGCTTGTACCGCCCGATAAGGAGGACACTCGCTGGCGAGCCCTGGGTGATCCCACTGAAGCAGCACTGCTCACGGTGGCTGCGAAGGGTTCCGTGGACCTAGATGCGCTGCGCAAGCAGCATCCCCGCAAGGGCGAGATTCCCTTTGATTCGGCCACAAAAATGATGGCCACCCAGCACGGCTCCAAAATCATCCTCAAGGGTGCGCCGGAGATGCTGCTGGAGCTTTGCGACACCTCATCGCTCGATCTTGCCAAAACCCAGCAGACCGCTGTGGATCTGGCCTCGCAAGCCCTGCGTGTGCTTGCCGTGGCGAAAGTGACGGACCTTCCGCTGGATGAAAAGGCAGGCTTTGAACCGTTCCGTGGAAAATTGAAGTTTCTGGGCCTGCTGGGGCAGATCGACCCGCCACGTGATGAGGTGAAGGCTGCCGTGGAGGAATGCCGTGCAGCAGGCATCCGGCCGGTGATGGTCACGGGAGATCACAAGGCCACGGGGCTGGCGATCGCCACCGCGCTAGGCATTTCCAAGGAAGGTGACATTGCCGTGGACGGTGCCGAGCTGGAGCAGATGACCGAACAAGATTTGCGGAGCAGGCTGGGCAGCATCTCCGTCTTCGCCCGTGTGCACCCGGCGCAGAAACTGCGCATTGTGGAAGCTTTCCAATCCCAGAAGCAGGTGGTGGCGATGACCGGCGATGGCGTGAATGATGCCCCTGCCCTGGCGACGGCGGATGTGGGTGTGGCGATGGGCATCACCGGCACGGAAGTGGCCAAGGGCGCGGCGAAGATCGTGATCACGGACGACAACTTCGCCACCATCGTCAAGGCCGTGGAGGAAGGCCGGCTGGTGTATCAAAACCTCAAGAAGGTGGTGCTTTTCCTCTTCACGACAAGCATCGACGAAGTGCTAGTGCTGCTGCTGGCGCTGCTTTGCGGTTATCCCCTGCCCCTGGCAGCAGTGCAGATCTTGTGGATCAACATCGTGACGGAAGGCACGGTGACCGTGAACCTCATCATGGAAGGCCTGGAGGGCGATGAGATGCGCCGCAAGCCCACGCCGATGGGAGAGCCGCTGATCACCCCGCCGATGTGGCGGCGCATGCTGCTCATGGTGAGCACCAGCGTGACGGCCATCTTCGGCTTCTTCATGTGGCGGCTGAACAGCGGCGCGCCCTTTGAGCTTGTGCAGACAGAGACCTTCACCCTGGTGGCGATCAGCCAGTGGTTCAATGTGCTGAACTGCCGCAGCGCTCTCAAATCCAGCCTGAACCTGGATGTGCTGAAGAACGTCTGGCTCGTCGGCGGCCTGGTGCTGGGCATGGCCCTGCACATGATGGTGATCTACACCGAGCCGATGAACCGCATCTTCTACACGGTGCCGATCCCGCTGACGGACTTCTTCCTGCTGTTCCTCATCGGCAGCAGCGTTCTGTGGGCGGAGGAGATCCGGAAGTGGTTTGCGCGGAGGAGTCAGGCAGCCTAACCCGCTCTCGTTCACAATTGCCTCTGCGCCAATCCACGCCATCGTGGCTGCTTCCCCTTCATGACCGAGCTTGTTATCATCATTGTCCTCCTTGTGTTCAACGGCCTGTTTGCCATGGCCGAGATCGCCATCGTCTCCGCGAAGAGGGCGCGGCTGCAGGATCGGGCCGAGAAAGGCAGCACCGGGGCAAGACTTGCGCTGAAGCTGGCGGAGAACCCGGAGCGGTTCCTCAGCACGGTGCAGATCGGCATCACGCTGGTGGGCGTGCTCGCCGGCGCTTTCGGTGGAGCGAGCCTTTCCGCTTACGTGGAGCCGTGGTTGAAAAACATCCCATGGGCATGGATGGCGGGGAAGGAGGACGAGATCGCCTTCGCCATCGTGGTGGCATTCATCACGTACCTGTCTCTCATCATTGGTGAACTGGTGCCGAAGAGCCTGGCGCTGAGGAACCCGGAGGGTATCGCCATCTTCATGGCGGGGCCGATGAACCTGATCTCAAAGATCGGCAGCCCGCTGGTGTGGGTGCTGGAGCTGAGCACGCGCACGATGCTGGGATTGTTTGGCAAATCCGTGCCGCCGAGCGGTCCCACGCTGGCCGAAGTGGAAGTGATGGTGCGCGAGGGCCTGACCACCGGCAATGTGCACCACCGTGAAAGCGAGATGGTGGAGGGCGTCTTTGACCTGCGGGATGTGCGCGCGGAGGAGGTGATGCAGCCCAAGCCGAAGGTGATCTTCCTGCACATCGACGACACCGCTGAGAGTGCTGCCGAGTATCTGCAGGAGGGCGCACGGCAGGTGATCTTTCCCGTCTATGACGAGACGCGTGACCATGTGGTAGGCATGGTTTCCCTGCGGGCTCTGTTCGTAGCTCTGGCCACCAAGTCTGGCCAAAAGATCAGCGAGCTCATGCGCGAGCCGGTGTTTGTGTCTGACAACCAACCGGCGCTGACCTTGCTGGAAGAACTGCGCAAGGCCCCTCAGCACGCCGCGATGGTAACGGATGAGTTCGGTATTGTCCGTGGTCTGGTGACGGTCGAGGATCTGGCGGAGGAAGTGGTGGGTGACCTCACGCTCCGGCCTGATCTGCCCGGCCAGATGGAGATCCGCCAGTCCGATCCGCACACCTGGATGGTGGATGGCATGGCGGAGATCGATGCGGTCAACGCAGCCATTTCAGGCTTCGACGTCGTGGTGAGCACCCAGGCGGAGAGCTTTCAGACGCTGGCCGGGTTCATCATGCATCATTTGAAGCGTCTGCCCCGCGAGGGAGAATGCTTCACGGTGGAGCAATTTGACCTGGAGATCATCGACATGGACCGCCAGCGCATCGACAAAGTGTGCATCCGGCAGCGGCCGAGCGTCGAAACCTCTGAGGAAGAGGGCAAGGACTGAGGCATTTTCTGGTTTTGGGCCTCCCCAAGAAGGAGGCTGCGCCCCCACAGGGCTCCAGACAGTCCGACCATTGCTTGACCGCCCCCCTATCCCCCTCCATGCATTCCCCTTCCCCATGACCCGCCAAGAAAATCTCGAAGCCTTCTTCCGCAACGGACGCACCGTCATTCTGCCCATCGACCACGGCTGCGCCATCCCTGTGCCCGGGCTGGAAAACCCCTTCGACATGATCGACAGCGTCAGCCCCTATGTGGACGGTTACGTGATCAACCTGGGCGTGGCGATGCGTGCCTCTGACTCGATGGCCGGCAAGGGCATCTGCCTGCGCACGGACGTGTACAATGTGCGCACCGAGGGTGAAGGCGCTGGATCCATCAATGTCTACGGCATCGAAGAGGCCGAGATGGTGGGTGCGAATGCCGTCATGAACATGCTCTACCCCGGCGGATTCAATGAGCGGATCAATTTCCAGGAGGTGGCCGACCTCATCCGTACGAGCTTCGACCTGGACATCCCGACGATCATCGAGGCGCTGCCCGTGGGTCTGGGCCAGAGCCAGCACTACACGCTGGAGAAGGTGCAGTTTGCCGCCCGTCTCGCCGCCGAGCTCGGCTCAGATGTGGTGAAGGTCCCCTACCCGATCGATGCGAAGCCGGGAGATTTCCGCCGCGTCACGGATTCTTGCTTCACGCCGGTCATCGTGCTGGGTGGTGCCGCCATGAATGACGACGCCAGCCTGCTGAAGATGGTGGAAGATGCCATGGATGCGGGAGCCGCAGGCATCGCGATCGGCCGCAATGTGTGGCAGCATCGCAGCCCAGCCGCCATTGCGCGCAGCCTGGCGGCGATCGTGCATGAGGAAGCCTCGGCGCTGGAAGCGCTGGCGCTGCTGAAAGAGCCGCTGCGCTGAGTCAGAAAGAGGAAGCGTGAACAATGTGCGGTGGGAAGCGCTCATGCGTGAGACCGCTGTGTGCGCACAAAGCATCTTCGTTGTTAGGTGGCGCAACATCCGCACAAGAGCGGTGTCGACGATGCACGGTGGCCCGT
>NZ_BKAG01000054.1 GCF_007992435.1 Prosthecobacter gellanilyticus
GGGTGGAGGCTGCTCAGCGGGCTTCGCTTGATCGGCGGGTGGTGGTTGGTTCTCAGGCTTCGCTTGATCGGCAGGCGCGGGGGCTCTTGCGGCATCGCCCGATTCGGCGGCCAGCTTTTTCGCATCGTCTTTCTGAGAGCTGTCGCTCACGTTACTGACCAGCTTGCGCAGCTTCTGGATGACGCCGCTGTCACCCATGCTCTTCAGGGCCTGGACCCGGCGCTGGATGTTTTGTTGATGGTTAGGCAGGTCGTTGGCGAGATTGGTCATCTCCTTGCCGAGAAAGCCGGCGATGAGCGCCAGACTGGAGAAGCTGACAATGGTGACGATGCACACGCTGGCGACGCGAGGCAGGCCCCAGAGGCAGAGCCGCTTCACCACGGGATTTAACAAAAAGGTGAACAAGCATGCGAGTGCCAGGGGGATGAGGACTTCACGCCCGAGGTAAAGCGCGGCTATCACCAGCAAGGCGGTGAAGAACTTGATGAAGCTCGAGAGCGTTCGGTAGGAAGGATCCATGGGAGACGAGCCCACGAGCAAGCGTGAGCCTCAGCCTATCTATCTCCATCAATGGCTTGAGTGGATGTGTCGAAACCTATGAGGCAGGCGAATTCGAGAGATCGCCACGCTGGAGAGATCCGCATGCGATAATGCTGCGCGGCCTAACCGTGGACATGTACATCCCCGCGAGCGAGGTGCGTGGAATGAAGGTGCAACCGAGAGGCTACTCAAGGGCCGCCAAGTCTGGTTCGACCTCGCCTTCTTCTGGAGCGGTCTTGCTGACCGCGACTGGCAGTGAGACCACAAACTTTGCGCCAGGTGATTCAGGTGTGGCTTCCGCGAGCGTGACCGTGCCGCCCATGGCAGTGAGGAGACGTTTGACGATGGAAAGTCCGAGTCCGGTGGAAGGTTCGTCGCCGGTGGGCTGGGCGCTGAGGCGGCCATAGCGGCGGAACATCTGGGCACGGTCCTCAGCGGTGAAGCCTGGACCGGTATCCTGGATTGTACACTTCACCATGCCGGAATGCGGGCGTTCCACCGCGACCTTTACTCTGCCGCCTTCAGGAGTGAACTTGATGGCATTCGAGATGAGGTTCTCCAGGGCCTGGGTCACGCCCTCGTGGTCGGCCTCCACCATGAGTGGGGAGTTTGGGATGCTGGTGACGAGCTCGATGTGCTTCACCGTGGCGGCGACCTGGTGGTCCTCAGAAATCGTGGAGGCGATCTCGGCGATATCGATGACCTCCTTTTTCATGCGCAGCTGCTCGGCATGCTGGTTGGCCAGGAACTCCTTCATGAAGGAAAGCATGCGCTCCGTGGCATTCAGGATGTTCTGGACGAGGGGTACGCAGCGCGGCGGCATCTCCGAGGAGCGGCTCTGCAGCAGCGCCGCGCTGAGCTTCATGCCCGCGAGGCTGTTTTTCAAATCGTGCGCCAGGATGCCGAGGATCTCATCCTTGTCTTCCGCCAGGGCACGAAGCTGGTCACTGGCATGCTTCAGCGCGAGCTGGGTGCGCACGCGCGAGACGAGCTCGGCGCGGTTGAAGGGCTTGGTGACATAATCTACACCGCCTGCTTCCAGCGCCTGGACGATGACATTCTTGTCATCATCCGCGGAGAGGAAGATCACGGGCACATTTGCCCAGCGTGGGTCGGCCTTGATCTGACGGCAGGCGGTCAGGCCATCGACATCCGGCATCATCACGTCCAGCAAGATGAGCTCTGGAGTGCGCTCGGCCAGCCGTTGGAGAGCTTCTTCAGCGCTGCTCGCGAGGATGACGTTGTAGTTCATCATCGACAGCACCTTGCGGACCACCCGGAGATTCTCCTCCTGGTCGTCGACAATTAGAATCGTTTCGTTATTCGCAGAGGTCATGAAGCTTTACGGGAGGGAGATTGCCAAAAACAGATGTGAGTGTCTAGCGGCGATTACGATCAAACGAGCGGAATGGCCGTCAGCTCGGAGACTGATTTCAGGGGCAAACGACGCGGATTCGAAAAGTTCATACGGGATATGGCCGAGATACGTGTTTGCGGGCACGGGTGGTCGTCTCGTTTGTGAATAGATCAGACTGCCAGATGCGGCAGCATACGGCCGTCTGCGTGTCTGGCACGAATAATCATCAAATGCATCCTGGAGATTTCTGGGTGCGGCACAGAACCTCCACCCCCATCCTTGTATGAAAAAACTCCTCCTGACGGCCTTGCTCACCTCCTCACTCGTCTCCTGCGCCACCGGTCCCAACGCGCAAACGGGAACTGTCGTCGGCGGCCTGGGAGGTGCTGCGGTGGGCGGCATCATAGGACATCAAAGCGGTCGAGGGCTGGAGGGCGCACTCATCGGCGGTGGTGCAGGCGCTCTGGCGGGCAACGCGATCGGCAATGCGCAGGACCAGCGCAATTATCAGAACAGCCGCCGGTATTATGATCCCCGCACGGGCCGCTACTACTACCGTTGATCATCCATCATTGGCAGTCGCGTGATGGCGGTGTGGAGCAGCAGCACCACCACCGCCAGCGCGGCGGCCATGAGATGAATGACATGCAGCCCGACCTGCTGCGCGAGCATGCCTGCCACTCCTGGCAAAGCTGCCGCGCCGATCATGGCGGCGCTGACTTGAAAACCGACCGCGTGAAAGGCAGCCGCCTTGCCCAGACGACGCGGGGTCTGGGTCATCAGGCACGGGAAGATGGGCGCCAGCCCCAGGCCTGCGAGCACAAGACCGGTGGCACTCCATGCCGGTGAAGTGCTGAAAGCGATGGCACTGACTCCAGTAATGGCGAGCAGCAGGCAGGCGCGCACAAGCTGGTCGATGCTGACACGCTCAACGACGAAGCCGAAAAGCACGCGGCCGATGGCGATGCTGGCCCAATAGGCGGTGACACAGGCGCCAGCGGATTCGACGGGCATCTTCCGGGCCTCTGTGAGCACCGTGAAGCTCCACTGGCCCAGCAGCACCTCCAGGCCTGTGTACAAAAAGAAGATGAGGATGTGCAGCCACACGGCGGCGTGTTTCAGCGTGGCGGGAATGCTCAGGTGATCTGAATGGGAGTCGGCAGTCATGGCCTGCCCCCAGAGACGACGCGTGAAAGCGAACAACAAGGCTTGCAGAAGCAGCAGCGTGCCGACAGCGGCGTAGCCTGCGCGCCAGGAACCTCTGGCCACCAGCATGCTGGTCATGATGACAGGCCCGAAGGTGGCGCCAATGCCATAGCAGGCATGGAGCCAGTTCATATGGCGCGCCGGGAAATGCGTGGACGCATAGTGATTCAGGCTTCCATCAATAGCACCTGAGCCCAGGCCGTGACAGACCGCGCAGGCGGCAAAGAAGAGCCACATGGGCGCTGCTGAAAATCCAACGCCTGCCAAGGCGACGAGGGCGGTGCTGGCTGCCAGAAGCGAGCCCACACCGAGACGCTTCATCAAGCTGCCGGTGAAGAAGCTGGAGAGGCAGTAGCCCGCGCTTGTGGCGGCGAAGACCCAGCCGAGGCTGGACTGCTGAAGCGTGAAATGATCCCGCACAAAGGGCCACGCGACTCCGATGAGTGTGTCTGGCAGCCCCAGGCTGATGAAGGCCAGATAGGCGATCACCAGCAGCAGTGCTGTGGCGGTGCGAGAGGACAGTGACGACATGGAAGGCTTGCGGCAGAGCGGATGTTGGATCTACCTACGCCTGCCATTGCCATACGAGTGGCCTGACTGCATCCGGGGCTTGATCGAATTTCGATCCTCTCATGTGAATGACTCCACTGACCAGCCAT
Organism: Prosthecobacter gellanilyticus; assembly: GCF_007992435.1. GTDB lineage: Bacteria > Verrucomicrobiota > Verrucomicrobiia > Verrucomicrobiales > Verrucomicrobiaceae > Prosthecobacter > Prosthecobacter gellanilyticus. Next base: position 3,763 of record NZ_BKAG01000054.1, read on the forward strand.
CGCTTCGCATCATGACTTACAACGTGCACTCCGGTGTGGGCACGGATGGGAAGCTGGATCTGGCGCGGATCGCGGAGGTGATCGCAAGCCAGGAGCCGGACGTGGTGGCGCTGCAGGAGCTGGATGTGTCACGAGCGCGCAGCGGCCGCGCGCATCAGGCGCGCATCATCGCGGAGCATCTGGACATGTGCTTTCATTTTCACCCGGCACAGCGCATTCAAGAAGAGGAGGAGTATGGAGATGCCATCCTCTCACGCTGGCCCATGCATCTGCGGCAGGCGGCGGAGCTGCCGACGGTGCAGGAACGGCTGGCCTTTGAGCCACGGGGCGCGCTGTGGGCATCAGTCGAGGTGCATGGGAGGCCGGTGCAGGTGATGAACACGCACCTGGGCCTGAGCAACAATGAGCGCATCAAGCAGATCGATGCTTTGTTAGGCCCGGAATGGCTGGCCCATCCGGACTGCGGGACGCCGAGCATCCTTTGCGGTGACTTCAATGCGCTGCCGTATTCCAGGGTCCATCGGAAAGCCTGTCACGCAATGACGGACACGCAGCGCGCGGTGCCTGGGCGGAGGGCGAGGGCCACGTTTCCATCACGCTGGCCGCTGCTGCGCCTGGACTACATCTTCATCAGCCAGGGGCTGAAATGCCAGTCCACGCGGGTGGTGAACACGCCGCTGGCCAGACTGGCTTCGGATCATCTACCGCTGGTGGCGGAGGTAGAGTTCACAACTGCGATCTGAGCAGGCATCCCAGATTGCCGGCGATCTTCTCCGAGATGGGGCGGTGACGCCACTCCTCCATAGTGATCTGTCTGGAGCGTGCCTTGTCCTCCTCGAAGATTTTGACGTGATTCTTGGCAAAGCCTTTATCGAGGATGTTAAGGTTGGCTTCCTCGTTCAGGCGTAACGAACGATTGTCAAAATTGCAGGAGCCGACAGTGGTCCAGACATCATCCACGATCATGTATTTGCAGTGATAGCGGGCAGGCTGGAATTCGTAAAAGCGGATGCCGCTTTCCAGCATAGACTTCCAGCGTGAGCGGCCGACGTATCTGACGACGCGCTGATCGGTGTAGGCACTCGGGCAGATCACCTCGATCTCGACGCCGCGATGGCGTGCATCGATGAGGGTCTGGACGGTGAGGTCATCCGGAATAAAATAGGCATTCGCTATGCGGATAGATTTTCGTGCGGCGGCGATGGAGAAGAGGAACATGAGGCGGGCACCGTCAGCACCCTCCGCGGATGAACTCTGAAAGGCCTGGCAGAGGAGGTCCCCGCCATGCGGGATCTCGGGAAAGTAGTCCTCGCCATGCAGAACCACGCCGCGAGTCTGGATCCAGTTATCGAGGAAGGCTTGCTGCATCTGCGCGACGACCGTGCCTTCCACCCGATACTGGGTGTCGCGCCAATGGTCTGGCTTGTCTCCCTTGCCTTGCCAGTCATCGGAGATGGCCACGCCGCCGATGAAGCCGTGCTTGCCATCGATGATGAGCAGCTTGCGGTGAGTGCGCTCATTGAAGCGCAGATGGTAGTAGCGGAAAATCTCCACCTCGACGCCGGCCTCGCGTAGCTGCTTCATCTCGGTCCCGTTCACACAGTCACAGCCGGCGGCATCCTGCAGGAAATGCACCTTCACTCCTCGCCTGGCGGCAGCGCACAGCGCATCCGTGAACTGTTGGGTGACGCGCCCATGGGTGAAGACGAAGTTTTCAAAGGAGATGGTCCTCCGTGCCGAGGCGATGCCCTCCAGCATGGCGGGAAAGATCTCGTCTCCATTTTCCAGGATGGAGACGGAGTTTCCCTCCACCAGCGGTGGTCCCAGGAGCTGGCTCATGGTGCGGCAGAACTGCGGGTGCTCGATCTCGTAGTCCACGATCATCTCATGGGTGACCTTCTTCTCGCTCTCAAAGAAGTTCCGCGTGAGGAATGCGCCGACGAATCCGCCGACGAGTGCTGCTGCAATGTAGCCACCCATGCCGGGAGGCTTTGCGGGCAGAGGGCTGTGTCTTGTTTCGAGAGTGCCTAACAATGAGTGATGCATGGTTTGTAAAGCTGCGCGTGAGATCCAGGGGTCACCTCAGCATCGAAAGCGGCGGCAGCTGGATCTGGGCCGTGTCCGTCTGCTCGATGTCGAGGTCACCGAGGCAGCCGAGGTAGTCGAGAAGCTCCATGACGCAGGCATTGGTCCAGCCGAAGCCTGGCTCATTGGTGGGATAGCCGTACTGGATCTTGCCCTCCACATCACTGGTCATGCCTTCGAGGTCATATTTTTCAAACAGCAGTCCTGTGCGACAGAACTCGGCGGTCACCAGGGAGACGAAGCGGCGGGCGATGCGGCGCGCCTCGGTGCGGTAGCCATAGCGATGCAGGCCCATGACGGCCATGTAGTTCAGAGGCGCCCAACCAAAAGGTTTGTCCCACTGGCATCCGCTCGTGCTCAAGCTGGTGAGCAATCCGCCGGGGGCCTCAAAGTCCGGCACCCGTGAGGCGATGCGCGCGGCCTGAGCGCGCGTGGCGAGGCCGGCCCAGAGCGGCCAGAAGGTGGTGGCAAAGGCATAGGTGAGACGGCTGTTGGAGCGGCCGTCAAAGTCACAGAACAGACCTGCCTCCTCATCCCAAAAATGCTCGGTGATGGAAGCGGCGCGCTGCTTGTAGCGTTCCTGCCAGACTTCGACTGTGCCGGTGGCATCGAGGAAGCCGCGGACCTTGGCGATGTCCACCTCAAGCCGCCAGAGCAGGGTGTTCAGACACACGGGAAGAATGTCCAGCACGTCCAGATTAGCGAAGCCGAAGCGCCAGCTCACATCAAAGCCCGACTCGCGCATGCTGCGGTCCGCGTGGTAGGTGTGCGGAGTGAGAGCGCCGGTGGAGGGATCAATGAACTCATTGATGTCACGCAGTTGATCTTTGGCTGCCGTGAGGTTCATCTGCAGTCGCTGATAGTGATTGTGCCCGTTTTCATCCACCTCACCCCTCTCCACCTCGGGGGCCGGGCCCTGGGCGAAGTCATAGTAGCGTGAGAGATTGATGCCGGGCACCAGGTGCGGAGGCACGGTCCAGTAATAGTAAAACTTCTCCAGCAGAGGCAGGGCGCGCTTCAGCCAGACGAGATCACCCGTGGCACGATAGATGGCGAGCACCATGCGGCCTAACAAAGGAGGGTGTGAGCGGCTGAGGTAGTAGGTGCGGTTAGCCGTGAGGACGGTGCCGTAGTGCTCCACCTGGTAGAGACACTGGTCGGCGAGCCCTTTTGCCATGGCCACGCGGCCCTGGCGCAGCAGGCCGAGCGCGATGAAGTAGCTGTCCCAGCCATACATTTCGTTAAACCGGCCGCCGGGAACGACGTAGCGTCCGGGAAGGAAGAGCAGGCCATGCTCGTCGATGCGCGAGGTGTCTGTGGGCAGAACTTTCAGCCTGAGGGAGGTCATCTGCTCTGAGCCGATGGACTTCTCAAAGATGCGCTGCACCCGCGGCAAGTCCTCCGAGGAGGAGATGTAGATGGGGCAGCTATGGAGGGTCTCCTCGCCAAGTTTCGGATCGCGCACGGCCTGGGCCACCTGGCGCAGTCCGCGCCCCAGTCCATGCCACTCAGACTGAATGTAGTGCACCATCCGGGCGATGTTGCCTGTAGAGGGAAAGGTAGGGATGTTCGCGGTCACGGGGGGGCTGCCATGTGAGGGGTTGATGATGCCGTTTTGAATGGCCGGGAATTTCAGCAAGCCATCGGTGCTCAGCGTGATCAGCGCCGTTTCTTGGTGGCGGTGGTCGCGCGTGTGACGGCTTTACGGGCCGTCTTTCTCGCTGCCTTCACGGCTTTCTTGGCGGCGGTTTTCGCGCGGGCGGCGGTGCTGCGCTTCTTCGTGGCACGCTTCGGTGCTGGAGATGATGATCCGAGCCATGGCTGAACCGTGGACGCCGCAGCTTCCTTGATGCCATTCCAGGTTTGATCGAGTCCGGTTTTTTTGACGAGTTCTGAAACGGTCTCACCTGGATGAGTGTCCCGGCGGATCTCTCCCCACTTGTTCTGCAGCAGCGTCATCATTTTGGACAAATCTTCCTTGATGGCGTGCAACTGGGCTCCGAAATCGGCGGAGAGATTCTGGGACTTGGTAGAAGTGCGTGCGCGAGTTTTCATGGGAGTAGTTGGATGCTTTAATCATCCATCGTTTGGCGGCGACGGAATGGACGTATGAGGGCAGGGTAAGGGCTCTGTGACAGCATCTCTCTCGCGAGAGAACATGCAGAGGAGTCATGTCTGAGGTTTTCCCTGATGCGTGAACGGCGGGACACACCTACAACCACTGGGAGCGGGGTCTGCGATGAAGAGCAAAACTTGATTCCTATGAATGCTCTCCCTTCATCATCCCTCCTTGCTTCCCTGGACCTCGCCTCATTGGATCTCGACGTGCCATGTGATGCCGAGCTGCATAACATCTTGTTCCTGCTTCCAGCGGAGCCCACCATCGCGCCGGGCGTGTATGCATCCGTGATGGAGCTGGCGCGTTACTTCGCCAAGTTTGCTTATGTGTATGTGGCACGCACGGACCAGGACGAAATGCGGGATGATGAGTTTGGCGTACGCTTCATGAAGCTCGGCACGAGCGGCCTCCCATCGTTTGGATTGCTGACGCGCGCGTTTGTCTTCGGTGACAGGGCTCTGGCGGAGCTGGTGGCTTGTGAGCATCCGGAGGCCGAGGTCTATGTGATGCACCCGAGGTTATCCGTGGAGGAGCTGGCGAATGCGCTGCCGATGGAATCCAAGTAAGCTTTCAAGCTACGCATCTCAATCACCTGACTGTCATGAACATCTCCAACATCCGGGAATCCTCCGAAGACTTTCATTTGCTGGAGACCACGGGGCGGACGCAGTCAGCCACGATGACGCTGAAGCCCGGAGAAGCTTCCTCTGACCAACTGGAAGTGCATCCGCACAGTGACCAGGTACTGCTGGTGCTTGAAGGGGAGGTGGTGGCCGAGGTGGACGGTGAGCGGCAGGTGATGCAGAAAGGTGACTGCATCACCATTCCGGCGGATGTGCGGCATCGCTTCATCAATGAAGGTCATGAGACGGTTTTCACCTTCACGGTTTACGGGCCGCCTGCTTATGAGACGGGTGATCCGAGCTGAGGAGATCTCCCCATTCATGCATCCATGGCCGTGCTGACGAGCGATGGATTGGTGAACCTGTATCAATGCATGACCCAACCAAAAGGGTGGTTAAAATACTATAGATCCCGATGAGCACGAACCAATCCTCACGATTGCTGGCGCTCGCCACAGATTACGATGGCACGCTGGCCCACAACGGCAACGTCAACGAGAACACGCTCGCAGGGCTGGAGCGGCTGAAGCAGGCAGGCTACCGGCTCATTCTGGTGACAGGACGCGAGCTCAATGAACTCATCTCCATCTTTCCACAGATCACGATGTTTGATCTAGCGGTGATGGAGAATGGAGCGGTGCTTTTTCATCCGCACACGGGCGCCATCGAGTCACTGGTGGAACCGCCGTCCTCCGACTTTGTGAAGAGGCTGCTGGACAGCGGCATTCCGGTGCAGGTGGGCAAGGCCATCGTGGCGACGTGGGAGCCGCATGAGAATGTGGTGCTGCAGATCATCAAGGAGATGGGCCTGGAACTGCAGGTCATCTTCAACAAGGGCGCGGTGATGATCCTGCCGAGCGGCATTAACAAGGCGGCGGGTTTGCTCGCGGCCTTGAAGCAGCTAGGTCTCGAACCGCAGCAGGTGGCAGGCATTGGCGATGCTGAGAACGACCATGCCTTTCTGGAGATCTGCGGCTACTCGGCGGCGGTCTCAAACGCGCTTCCTGCCATCAAGGACAAGGTGCACCTCGTGACGCAGGCTGATCACGGAGAGGGTGTGGTGGAACTCATCGGCCATCTGCTGGCAACTCCTGAAACAACCGCACCATGAAAGTTCTCATGATCGATGTGGGCGGAACCAATGTGAAGCTGATGGCCAGTGGTCATGAGGGCTTCCGCAAGTTCCCTTCAGGCCGCACTTTGACGGCGGCGAAAATGGTGAAAGGGGTGCTGGAGGCCACAGAAGACTGGAGCTATGACGCGATCTCGCTCGGGTTTCCAGGCCTCGTCCGTGAAGGGCAGATCACTCGCAATCCGCTGAACTTGGGTGGGAGCTGGGTGGGATTTGATTTTGAGAAGGCTTTCAAGAAGCCTGTGAAGATCATCAATGATGCGGCGATGCAGGCACTGGCGAACTATGAATCTGGGCGGCTGCTCTTCCTGGGGCTGGGCACTAGTGTGGGAGCGACTTTGATTGCGGATGACACGGTGGTGCCGCTGGAAATCGGGATCATGCCCCTGTCCAAGTCTGAGGCGTTTTTGGATCGCCTCAGTAACGAGGCGCTGGACACGCATGGGAAGCGACGCTGGCAAAAGTCTGTCGGCAAAGCGGTGATGCTGCTGCGGGATATCTTCTGGCCGGACCATTTTCAGCTCGGAGGAGGTAATGCGCGACATGTGGACCCAGTGCCGGACGGCTGTGTCCGTGGAGGCAATCAGGATGCGTTTCGCGGTGCTGTACGTCTGTGGCCTGGGGCAGACATGCTGGCCGAGACGCAGGTGACCACCCTACGAATCACCCGCGCAAAGCCAGCCAAGGGCGGCAAGTAAGGAGGGCATACACGCAAACGTGCTCACCGGTGCGAATCCGGGGCATGAAACGCGCCCTCATTGCCCTAGTCTTGTCGTCATTGGCACTCGTCAGCTGCCAGACCCGTCCACTGCGCACGGTGGAGTCCGTGGACCTGAAGAGGTATGGCGGCCTGTGGTATGAGGTAGCCCGGCTGCCGAATGTCTTTCAGCGGGATGATTCCCGGGCCACAGCCGAGTATACTTTGAAGAACACAGGAACAATCCATGTGGTGAACACGGAGTACCGTCCTGACGGCAACCGCAAGGTGGTGGCGGGCGAGGGCACGGTGGTGCCTGAGAGCAGGGGAAGCCGGCTGATCGTGAAGTTCCCGGGGCTGGCGGCACTGCTGCCGGAGAAAAAGGAGGGGAACTACTGGGTCATCGCCTGCGCACCGGACTACTCCGTGGCCCTGGTGGGCACGTCGGACCGGCGGTTTTTGTGGCTGCTGGCGCGCCAGCCCAGCCTTCCAGCCGGAATCCGGGACCAGTACCTGGCCATCGCCCGGCAGCAGGGCTTCCTCACCGGGAAGATGATCATGGCTGATTGGAGCCAAGTACCTCGTTCGTGATAATAGGTGAGGGAGATGTGACGTTTGAGACTTGAAGCTGTTTCGCCGCCGCGCCAATATCGGCCTGTGAATTGCTAATTGATGAGTCCGTGGCGGCCCCAGCAGCGTCACAAATTTTGTTTCCATTGAGTTAAATGTCGAAAGTCTCAACTCCCGCCCCTGAAAAGAAGGCAGCTCCCGCCGAGGTGAAGAAACGGGTGATGATCGTGGATGATCATCCCATCTTCCGCGACGGGATCACCCAGCTCATCAACACGCAGCCGGATCTTCAAGTGTGTGGCAGCGTCTGCTCCGCGAACCTGGCGCTGAGCGCGGTGGAGGAGCTGAAGCCGGACATGATTGTCCTGGATATCTCCATTCAGGGGACGAACGGAATCGAGCTGATGAAATCCATCCGCGCGCAGCATCCGACGCTGCCGGCGATGATGCTCTCCTCCCATGATGAGAATCTGTATGCGGAGCGCGCCCTGCGCGCCGGTGCCCGTGGTTATGTGATGAAGTCAGCGGCACCGGAGCAGGTGATCGAAGGCATCCGCCGCATCCTCGGTGGCGGCCTGTATTTGAGCGAGGCGATCGGCAGCCGCCTGCTGGATACTTTTCTCAATGGCCGAGGTCCGACAACCGGTGGCTCGGGTGTGGAGCAGCTCAGCGACCGTGAACTCGAGATCTTCCGTGCTTTGGGAGAAGGGCGCGGGACACGGGAAATCGCCCGGACGCTGTTTCTGAGTGTGAAGACGGTGGAAACCCACCGGGCTCACATCAAGGAGAAGCTCAAGATTCAGAGCGCCAATGAACTGGTGCGTGCCGCGGTGGAGTGGGTGAACAGCGACTCCAATCCGTAAGCTGACGTGCTCTGGCCGCAGCCAAGAAGGGGTGTCCGCAAAAGTGATTAAAAGGCCTGCGCCGCCCATCCATTTTGCCCTCTGGTGCGATCTATGGATGAGGTGCGAAAAGCAGCTCGACCAGCGATGGACTGAGCAACCGAAGCTCCTCGTAAATCCTGACTAGACTTGTGCTAGTCAGGATTCTTTTTGGAGCGGGATTGCCTGCGGAATGAGCGGCATGAGGGCAGGTCAGCAACCCCGGTGCTTGATTCAGCACCTTTGATTAGGCTGATGGTGCCAGGCTGGTCGCGGCTGACTACAGCCGTGGTTTGGGATCGATCCTGCCATCACAATGGAAGCTCTGGCCTGCGGCGTCCTTCCAATCGTGAGGGGTGTGCGGCTTTTCGATCTCACAGCGCCTCATGGGCGGCTGGGGCTCCGGAGAGGGCACGGGGGGCATCGGCGCCGGGGGCACCGATGGTGCGGGCGGCTCCGGCATCGGCGGCAGCGGTTTCGTGGGAGGTGCCGGCATCAGGCCGACGACCTTGTAGATGCCGGGGGAGAGGAGAGGGGGTGTCGCCACTAAACAAGCGGCACTGCCCAAGACGAGGGAGGCGAACGCAGCGGCAAAGATCGGTCTCATGGCGTGAGGCGGGGTTGTGCGCCTACCCATTGTTCGCCCAGGTGCCTGGGAGCGGATGTATGGGAGATTTTCCCCGGGGAGCAGCGAAGGGGAGGGGGACCTGCTTTTGAGCCCCGAATCTGCGGCCGAAAACTTTTTCACTTTTATACACGCGCTTTCTGGCCGGGGGCCGATTCCCTTATGTGCAGGCGGTGGCAATAGTCATCTACTGCATATCTATAGAGAGAGAGGGGCTGGGTGGTCGGGAGCCGCCCAGCCCCATTTTTTTGGCCTAAGGCTGAAAAAAAGCGGATGAGAACGGCCTGCAGATCAGATCAGCCGACCTCCGGATTGTCACTGCCATCCTCTTCAGGGACGTCCACGGTGGGAGCCACGGGCTTCCAGAAGATCTCGGCCCGGGCCGCGCAGAGACAGCCGCCGAAGATGATGATCACGCCTGAGAGGTAGATCCACATGAGGAAGACGATGACGATGGCGACGGCGCCGTAGATGGCGTTGAAATTACTCAAGTCATACACATAGCGCTCAAACAGGTGCCGGCAGAGCTGCAGCAGGGCGGTGGTGATCAATGCCGGGATATAGACCTCAGAGATCTGGGTGCGGCGGCGCGGTGCGAATTTATAAAACATGGTTAGGCCATAAAACAGCACCAGGGATGGCACGAGAAGTGTGGCGAGGTCAAAGAGGCCGCTCCAGGCCTCCGCCTGAAAGAGCACGATGTGGCGCAGGCGACCGAGGGTGAGAGGCACAAGCACGCCGATGAAAAGCGCGCTGGCCACCCAGCCGAGCATGAGAAAGCTCTGTACCGGCAGCCGCCACCAGGGATACTCGATGGTGCCCCAGGCGCTGTTCACGCCGCGGACCATGGCATGGAGGAAATGAGAAGAGCTCCAGATCAGTCCCAGCACCGCCAGGAAGCTGACACTCCTGCGTGCATCCACAATGCTATGGAGGGTGCCACGGATGACATCCCGGTCATTGGTGTTGAACGGGACGTAGTGGTTTAGATTCAGGATGATGTAGTTCTCCACCGCGTCCGTGTCCCAGAACTGGGAGCCGATGGTGACCAGCAGGAGGACGAGCGGGAAGAGCGCAAAGAAGGCGTAGTAGGCGAAGGCTGCGGCGCGCTGCTCACCATCGATGGCGAAGAACTTATTGATGGCGACCCAGAACATCTGGCCCACCTGGCGCAGCCACTCGAGCCAGGGATGTCTCTCGCTGAAGGGTTCAGTCATGCAGCGGGAAGAAAATGTCCTGTGATGCCAAGTCAAGCCGTGCGCTGATACAAAACCTCATCTTCCAGACCATGAGCTGTGGCACCCCGGCCAGCTGAAGAGCCGCTGAACCATTGGCCGCCCTGCTGGATGGTGCTGATGGCTTCCAGCAGCTGCTCCAGGGATGCAGCCTTCGAGATAAATCCCCTGGCGCCGGCGGCCCTGGCCTGCTCAGGATAGGTCTTGTCATTGTGGGCGGAGACCATGAGAACCGGCAGATCAGGGGCTAAGGTCAGAGCCTCGCGAACGAAGTCAAAGCCGTTGCCATCAGGAAGCCAGACATCACACACCAGGAAGTCGGGCCTGTCCTTGCTCAGACTGGCGCGCGCTTCATTTAGCGAGGGGGCCATCCAGGACATGATGAGATCCGGCGTGTCCTCGATGAGGGTCAAGAAAACGCCGCGGATGATGCCGTGATCATCCACCACTGCGAGCCGCTGTGGGGCATGCGATGTCGAGAGAGAAGAGGTCAACATGTCAATAAGTGTTATCCGGCTGGAGAAAGGGGTTAGGCGGGTGGCTGGACCCGTTTTGGAGGAAGCGTGAACGAGCCCGCCCATGGATCGGGAATCGTGAAGATGGCACTGGCAAAGCTCATTCGAGCCTAATCGTTTCCACCCATGCTCCTGGTTGTAAGAAAAGGGAGGCGTTTTTGCGGGTGTTGGAGAGCCGACCGTCACCTTCAGAAAGACGAGGGTCTGGCACGGCAGACTTGTCAGATTTTACACGACACGCGGAAGCCGGAGCGGTGCGGAGACAGGCTCGAGAACTTAGGTGAGCACATCCGATGACGAGGCCTGGCGCGATTCATGGATGTAAAACCAAACCCCCAACTATCATGACTAAACTCGAACTCAAAGGCTCGTGGAATGAAGCGAAAGGCAAGCTGAAGCAGAAGTACGCCCAGCTTACTGATGACGATCTTCTATTCACGGAAGGGAAAGAGGATGAACTGCTCGGCCGTCTCCAGAAAAAGACTGGTGAGACCAAGGAGAACCTCAGGACCTACATCGCCGACCTGTAAACGAGCCGTATCATGACAGCTCCAGCAAACCAACAATAGAAAACCGAAAGTTATGAAAACAAAACTCCTGATCATTCCCTTCGCACTGCTGACTCTGGTCGCCATGCCGAGCTGTCGCGAGAAAGGCCCTGGCGCCAAAATCGGTGACAAGATCGATGATGCCCTGGACCAGCGTCCAGCCGAAGGCATTCGTGATGCGGTGGAGGACGTGACGAACAAATAATTCGTTAGTCTCTGCAAGCTTCGCGCTTCCTCGCCCGCCCTGGATCATCTCCACGGCGGGCGATTTTTTTCCAGGCCCATGAATGCTTCCTGATGAGGCGATCAGCGAGATGCCCTGAAATCCATACAGCCGCGCCTCGTGCTGGATTCGATGCATCAGAAACCTAACCCATCTTAAATCATGAACACAGAGCCAGCCCCAAGCACGAACGCAACCCTCGAACAAGCCAAGAACCTGATCGCCGAACAAGCCCGAGCCGTCACAGACCAGGCCAAGGCCGTGGCTGGCGGTGCTGCCCAGGCATGGGAAAACACCAAGGGTAAAGCCAACGAGGCCATCCAGACCAGTGAGCGCTATGTGCGCGAGAATCCCGGCACCTCGGTGCTGAGTGTGTTTGGCGCGGGCATCGCCCTGGGCGTGCTGATCGGCTGGACGGTGGCGCATGAGTCACGCCACAGCTACACGGACAGCGCGCAAGACTTCCTCCGCCGCCTCGGTCGCAAGCTGAACATCGACTGATCCACTGCCATGTCACACCGCAAACACCATTCGATCGTGGCCACCAGCGAGCCGGAGCAACTCGAAAGCCAGCCTGCGGAACTCCATGTTCCGACGGCGGTGGACGAGGCTCTGGACAATGTGAAGACGACCACGAAGCGCGCCATGGATGAAGTGATGGCTTATACAGAGAGCCATCCTGACAGGGCGCTGCTGTATGCGGTGACCGCTGGGTACGCACTGCGTGTGCTGCCGGTGGCACGGATCCTGGGCGGAGTCGTCCGCCTGGCCGTGCCGCTGGTGAAGCCGGCCATCCTTTACTACGGCATCACCAAGATCATCGCCTCCCGGCGTGCCTAACTCAAAGTTCAAAGTACGGGAGATGCGTGGCGGCGACCCTTCAATGACCAGGTACTATGGCTGCGACCTCATGGAGCACTCTCCTCAAGCTTTCATTCACCTCGTGGAACGAGGACAAAGCACTGAGGCTGAGTGCCGCCATCGCTTACTACGCGGTCTTTTCCATCGCTCCGTTGATGGTTATCGGCATGGCGATCGCGGGTCTCGTTTTTGGCGGTGAGGCGGCCACCGGGCAGATCTATGACGGGCTGAAGGGGCTGCTCGGCGCGCAGGCGGCGGAGGGGGTGCAGGCCATGGTGAAGAGCGCCTCGAAGCCTGATCAAGGGTGGATGGCCGCCACGGGCGGCTTTGTGATGCTGCTGCTGGGTGCCTCTGGCGTGCTGGGGCAGCTCAAGGATGCGCTCAACACGGTGTGGGGTGTGAAACCGAAGCCTGGCCTGGGCTTCACCGCCTTCATCCAGGAGAAGTTTCTGAACTTCGGCATGGTGCTGGCGATCGGCTTTCTCATGCTCACCTCACTGGTGATGAGCTCCATCCTGGCTGCGGTGCACAACCGGCTGGGCAACATCTTCGCGCTGCCTATGGGAGTGTGGTGGGCGGTCGGCGTCCTTGTCTCCATGTCACTCACGACGGTGCTGCTGGCGATGATTTTCAAATACCTGCCGGATGCCAGGGTGCGCTTTCAGGATGTGTGGCTGGGAGCTGCCATCACGGCGGTGCTGCTGGAGATCGGCAAGGCGGCGCTGAGCTGGTATCTGGGACTGGAGAGCACCTCCAGTGCCTATGGCACCGCAGGCTCGGTGGTGCTGCTGCTGCTGTGGGTTTACTACACCTCATGCATCGCGCTGTTTGGCGCGGAGTTCACGCGGGCTCATGCGAGAGCTCGTGGCCGACCGATCGAACCTTCGGCGCATGCGGAGGCGGTGACGCGGGAGGAGCGGCGTGAGGAGGGGACTGAATGCAAGGGGGACGAGCCCTGTGCTCCGCCCCTGGTCCGGCCTGCGGCGGTGCCGGGGCGGCACAAGCTGCTGGATCCTGTGCTCGGCTATGTGGAGGCCCGCCTCAGGCTGCTGAATCTGGAGGGCAAGGAGGCGCTGCAGCAGACTGTGACGCTTCTGCTGCTGGGCGTGGTGGCCATCGTCTCGATCCTCATCATCTGGATGCTGGCCACCACGGCGGTGGTGGGCCTGCTCACCGAGTATCTCGGCGGGAGCTGGATCAAGGCGGTGCTGTGGACGGCGCTCGCGCATGTGATCATCGTGGGCCTAACTGGAAGCGTGCTATGGTGGCGCTTCCGGGCGGCCACGTGGTTTGCGGACACACTCAACGAATTCAGAAAGGACCGCCAATGGCTGAAGACCCAAAAACCGGAGATGTGAGGCGGCAGACTCTGCTGGCCCTGGACCAGGCGCGCGCTGAGATCAGCGTGCAGGCCGCGGAACTGCGGCATGACCTGAACCCGGCCAACGCGGCGAGGGAAGCCCTGAGCAAGCACCCTGCCTGGGTCATGCTGGCCGCGGCAGGCGCAGGCCTAACACTAAGTTGGTTGCTGTTACGGAGGCGGCCAGAACCTGAGCTGCCTTCACGGCGGGAGGTGAGGCAGGCTGTGGCGGAGGCCACGCGGAAAAAGGCCTCGAATCGCGTGCTCGGCTCCCTGCTGCCCGTCTCCATGATCGGACCGGTGGCGGCGATGGCGGTGAAGGCTGCGTTTCCTTACCTGATGAGGGCGGGTCTGACGTATTATCAGCAGAGGAAAAACTCATCCTACCCCAAGCCATGAAACCGCAACGCGCCCGTTTGTTCATCAAGCCAGGCTGCCCCTGGTGCCTGGAAGCTGTGGAAGGACTCCGCTTACGCGGAGTGGACTATGAAGTGCTGGACGTGGTGGCAGATCCCGTGGCCATGCTGGAAATGCAGCAGCTCACCGGCCAGAGCCTCGCCCCATGCCTGGAGATCGACGGCAAGGTGCTGGCGGACTTTGGCGCGCATGAGCTGGATGTGTGGTGGGTGCAAAATGGATTTGATTGAAGGCCTGTCGTTTGAGGCAGTCACGCTCTGTTCGACAGGCGATAGGTTTGCATGAACGACATGCCATTCCGCCTTTACACCGCCGTCAAACTCGGATGCTGGACCACGTGCTGGATGCTGGTGACCAGCCTCGGCTTTGCGGGCAGCGTGGAGGAAGGGCGCACATCGTATCAGAGCGGCGGCAAGAAGATCAAGGTAGAGACCTATCTGCCTGCTGGCAACGGCCGTCATCCCGCTGTGATCGTGCTCTATGGATCAGGAGGAGCGTTGCTGGGGAAAGGGGAGATGGTGGCCTTCGCACGAGGACTGGCCTCACAAGGGATGGCCGCGTTCCTGGTGCATTATTTCAACCGCACTGGCTCGCTGGTGGTGCTGGACAAAGGAATCACCAAGCATTGGTCCACGTGGAATGAGACTGTGCGGGATGGTGTGGACTTTGTCGTGAGTCATCCACGTGTCAGGTCTGAGGCGGTCGGCATGCTGGGATATTCTCTTGGAGGCTATCTGGCGATCTCCGAATCGAGTGGTGACAAGCGCATCCGCGCGGTGGTGGCCCTTGCGGGTGGAGTGTTTGACAGGCTGCAAGGCAGGACACAGCGCTTCGCGCCCATCCTGGTCCTGCATGGACGGAAGGATGAGCGTGTGCCGGTGGGGCGTGTGCTGGATGTGCAGCGTGAGGCGCGCCGTCATGGTGTGGAGCCGGTGGTGAAGATCTATGAGCAGGAGACGCATCGTTTTTCCGAGGTGGCTTTGGCGGATGCAGGGGCTCGGGCGCAGAAGTTCCTCCTTGAACATCTCTCGAGGTAGGGGCGGACCTTTCGTGCTAGTGGCTGCCCGTGTTGGAGGTTGAAAAAGCCTCCAAGAAAAATGTGAGCTGGAGTTGGTGGATCTCGTCGGCCCGCTGAAGACCGCGAGCTGCCCTGATTTCGGGGTTGGGAGAGCACCCTGATGGCACCCTGATGCCATGGGAGGAGGCTCGGGGCAGGGGGCTGGCATGCGTTCCGCACGGTTTTCCCCAGGGAAAACGGGCTGGGACGGGGTTTTGCCTGCGTATTCGGAGTTCAACGAGGAGGTGGATGTGCAGGAAAGGGCCGGCCCGACTCTCAGGGCGGGGCATCAGGCATACCCCTACGCGCTGGACAGGCTGTGGTCAGGTTGAGCCCCGAGGGGGGTGCTCTAGCTTGACTCACCATGAACACGAACTCTCACAACACCCTTACCTCCGCCAGCAACAGTGCCGCCCCGCTTCCAAGCGATGAGGAACTGATGGCTGGCATCCAGCAACGTGATGCTGCCGCGCTGGAGGCTCTTTATCAACGCTACCGCCCGGTGCTGAAGAGCGCCATTCAGCGGATCGTCAATGACGATGCCTCCGCCGAAGACGTGCTCCAGGACTGCCTGGTCGAGCTGTGGCGCCATGCGCACCACTTCTCCCCGGAGAAGGGCCGCGTGCTCGGCTGGATCGTGACGCTGGCCAAGCGCCGCGCGATCGACCACATCCGCCGCTCGATGTCCTACTCCAGCGCGAAGGACCGCATGGAAAGCGAAGTCACCGCCCACATCACCCTCCAGGACGCTGCCACTGACTGCGAAGACCACGACCTGAGCCAGGTGCTGCACCAGCATCTGCGCCTCCTGCCGGTGGCCCAGCAGGAAGTCATCAGCCTGGCCTTCCTTCAGGGCATGAGCCAGCGCGAGGTGGCCGCCGCTGCCCATCTGCCCCTGGGCACGGTGAAGACACGAATCGAACTCGGCCTGAAGAAACTGCGTGATGCCTTCCGCACCCGCAATGCCATCCACAGCCTGCAGGCTGCTTGATCCACGCTCCGTCTACTCAAACACCATCCCCTTTCCATGAAGCTTCGGACGCTTGCCGATTTGTTCCATCATCAACTCCTCGATGTTTACGGGGGAGAAAGCCAGATGCTCTACGCACTGCCGAAGATGGCCAGGTCCGCAATCCATCCGAGGCTCATGGAGGGGTTTGATGCGCAGCTCGAGGAGACCAAGGATCATCTGGAGCGCCTGCTCAACATCTCTGATGAACTGGGCTGCCGCTGCCACACCAAGGGTGCCAAGGCCCTGGAGCACATGCTGGAGGCGGCCTGGAGCCATATCTCCGATGCCTCAGATGAACTGGTCCGTGATGCACGGCTGCTCCGCGCCGCCCAGAGCGCAGCTCATTATGAGATCGCCGCCTATCAGGCAGCTTGGACCTCCGCCTCGTCGATGGGGATGAAAAGCGTGGCTGACATGCTGCGTAAGACCCTGCAAGAGGAGCATGCAGCTGGCCAGAGGCTCCGCACGATCGCGCAGAAGATGATGCGGTCTCCAGCACGTCGCGGACGGAAAGTATTGCTCAATCCATCGACCTCGAAAGCGAACCGCCTGGTGATGCCAAGGCAGCTTCTTGTGGCGTAACCATCTTTTCGAACTGGCAGGCATCCCTGCCGCAAAAGCCGGAGATTTCCTTGTGAGATCTCCGGCTCTTCTTTTTTCAAGATGCCGCTATGGGTGGGGCGAGCTGGCATGGACGGGTTGCGGCTGCTTTAAGCCCAATGTCCGGTTGAGAAACGCCTTGGAGTCTTAATGGCAGCGGCATCATGGCGAGCTGCCACGTCCTCACGGAATGTGCGGGCCGTGGCCCTGCATGCAGCGAGGCGTTCTCCGTGGGATGACGAAGAAGTTGCGATTCAAACTGGTGGTGCCATGTCAAACTAAGATGTTACCGTGAACCATGCCTCTCTCCCGACACGCCTCATTCGTTCAGACCCAATGGAGCATGGTCCGCCGCGCGGTGGATGAGAGGGACTCTGGCTCGCAAAGGGCGCTGGGGCAGCTTTGCCAGAACTGCTGGTATCCCATCTACGCCTTCATCCGCCGCAGCGGCAAGTCACCGGAAGATGCGGAGGACCTGTGCCAGGGCTTCTTTGAGCGTGTCATCAGCACTCGCTTGCTCGCGGGCGCAGATCCGGAGAAGGGGAGGCTGCGCACGTTTCTGCTCTCCTGTCTGAAGCACTACATGGCGGACGAACATGACCGGGCCTTCGCGCAAAAGCGCGGCGCGGGAAAGGTTGTGGAGTTTAGTGCTTTGAGCGCCGAGGAACAGTATCTGGCGGAGCCGGTGGACACCGTCACCCCGGACCGGCTTTATCAAAAGCAGTGGGCGCTGCAGGTCATCGCCACCTCCATGCAGGAACTGGAGAGCACGTATCAGGATGAGGGGAAGCAGGCGCTCTTCGCAGCGCTCAAACCCTTCCTCGGTTTCAGCCAGAGCAGCGAGCCTAACTACCAATCCGTGGCGGATGCGCTCGGGCTGAATCTGAACACGCTCAAGTCCCACATCCGCCGCCTGCGGGAGCGCTGGCGTGATTGTGTGATGAGCCAGGTGGCCGCCACGCTGGACAATCCCACCCCTGACGAGATCAAGGCGGAATTGCGGGAACTTCTGGGTTGTGTGTAAGGCGCGTTCGTAATTTGACTTCCTGTTAGACGTGCTACTTGTTCGCGGGAATGTCTCCCGACTCCGCTTCTCTCCGGCGTGTTTTCCGCCATGCCCTCGTTAACCAACGTTGGAGACGGAGCTCATCCTGGTGCGCGCTGACGGTGAGCTTTTTGATGGCGCTCAGCATGGGAGAAGGGTGCGCACAAGCACCGCAGAGCCGCGCATCGGCTGCTTCCTCCGGGGCACAACTCGCAGACACGATCATTTTCCCTCAGTGCGTCTTTCACAAAGCCAGTGTGTCAGAGGCGCTGGAGTTTCTCCAGGTCAAAAGCCGTGACCTGGATCCTGCCAAAAGAGGTGTGAGCTTCCTGGCCGGGGACGCGGTGCGGAACAGCCCGGTGAAGATCACCATGAACTGCCATGATGTGCCCTTGAGCGAGCTGCTCGACTATCTGGCGCATCTGGCGGGACTGGAGATCGTCGTGCAGGCCAGCGGTGATGTGAAAGTCACCTCGTCTGCGAGGATGACGCCGCCCTACCTCGCCAGCGCGGCCACGCAGCGGCAGCTGGACCAGGTGGCCGTGGTGCTGCCGCAGATGCGTTTTGAGAAGGCCAGTCTGGGAGAGGCGCTGGAGTTCGTCAGAGTCATCACTGAAAAGCAGAAGCCAGGCCAGTCGAAGATGCACATCTTGTTAGACCCGGCGCTGGATGCGGAGAAGCCGCAGATCATCAGTGATGTGCTGGACGTGACCGTCGCGGATGCGCTGGTCTACATCGCCGCCGTGGCAGATGCGGAGGTGATCTGCATGAGGAATGCATTCTACATTCAGCCGGCCGCCCAGCCTAGGGGAAAGCTAGCTGATGGAAGCCTGCCTGATCTAGGAACTCCTGGAAAAGCGGTGCTCCCGCGGATGCCTTTTCAAGGTGCGACCCTCCGTGAGGCCATCGATTTTTTGGTGAACAGAAGCCGTGACCTGGACCCGGAGAAAAAGGGAGTTCGCATCCTGATCGATGAAGAAACTCGGAAGGCGGCGGGCAAGATTACTCTGGACAGTCATGACGTGACCCTCGAGCGCGCTCTGATGCAGGTGGCGGCCGTGGCCGGCGTGGACATCTACCAGCTCCGCGGTGCGGTGAGACTGCGCATGCCGCGCTGAGAGCTGTGGGAAACAATTTCTCGCCCGCACAGACAGACCCGAATGAAACCCCGAGGCAGAGGCGCCCAAAAATCTGCGGATAAGGTGCAACTCCTGCCTGCTGGTTCCGAATGCACTGGCGAACCCTGACATCCATCCCCGTCCGCACTCTCTCCAACTTCACTCCCATGAACCTCAACTCCCTGCTCAAAACCCTCCTCTTCATGTCTGTGGCATCAATGGCTGCCGCTCAGAATGCCAGCCCCCCAGATAAGCCACGCCCGCCGCAGCAGGCGGAGTTCATCCGCACGGTCAACGCGCGCTACCAGACTTCCGATGGTCTTTCGGATGGCCAGCGGCGGATGGAGAAGGGCACCATTCTGGATGTTGTCAGCCAGGACATCGGCACCGTGGTGCTGGACTATGGAAAGAGCCGCCTTGTGGCCTCGAAGTCAGATGTGAGACTTTTTGACAAGGAACCCAGCCTGCAGGCCACCAAGCCGGGCTTTAAAACCGGCCAGATTGTCATCATCAGCGCGTCGTATTCCCTCCATGGCAACGCGCCGCGCAACGTGAAGAACCGGCTCAAGACTTACCTTCCTGACAAAGGCATGCTCACAGCGCCGCTGATCTTTCCTGTGAGCGATGATCTGAGCACCGCCGCCGCGAACGCCCAGTTCATCGCCCTGCCCGGTGTGAGCACCCAGGTGGTCATTGCCACGCGGAAGGGGGCCGTCGTCGTCCAGACACAGAGTCCCGGCCAGATCGTGGCCACCTCACCCAACCGGCTGGTGGTGGAGTATGAATACCTCGGCAAGCGCTACCGCAAAGTGGGTGTTGAAGGCAAGGACATGACACTGCCCTGAATGCGAGGCTGAAAGCGCCAGCCATCGCATCGCTCCAATCATGTCGGATACGAACGGTGCAACCACGCCCGCGATCCTCATGATCTGGTATTGTTCCGGTGTCTGACATCCTTCAGGGCAAAATCTGTATCCATCTGCAACTCCCGTCCACGGATCCCGAATGCACCCGGCGAATCCTCTTTTGTCTCTCTTATGAAACTATCGTTCGTCTGTCTTCTGACCTCTCTTTTTCTCTCCAGCAGCTTGCTGGCCGTTGCACCTGCAAATGACAACAAGGCCAATGCCACCCTCATCGCCGGTGCGAATGTGGTGGTGAATGACAACTGTGCTGAGGCGACCGTGGAACCCGGTGATTTCGCCCAGAAAACCATGTGGTGGCAGTGGACGGCGCCCGCCAGCGGCACGGTAGCGCTTGATATCGTGAACAGCGGCGCTCCGCACCTGGCGCTCCAGGTCTGGCTCAAGGAAACCTCAGGGGCCGTGACCGGACGCGTGGCCTATGATGATGGGGAGATGTACAACACCGGCTATCGCCCTTCCGTGGGATTCTCCGTGGTGCAGGGAAGCACCTACCTGATCGGACTCGGCACCGTGAACACCTCCGCCACGACCAGCTTCCGCCTGGAGCTCATTCTCAATGGCAGTCACGTGATCTCCAGCATGCCATTCAACGGCTCCGTGACCATGGCGAATGATTTGTTCAGCCAGCGGATCACACTCACCGGCAGCCATGCTGCCAGCATGGCTTACAATACCTCGGCCAGCATCGAGGCAGGTGAGCCCGCTGAGGCCGGCATCCGCACCTTCTGGTGGAGCTATACCCCGACCGCCAATGGCCGCCTCAGTCTCTCCACGGTGAATGGCGATGCCATCAGCAAGAACATGGGCGTGTATATCGGCACGGTGGTGAACAGCCTGAAGTTGCTGGAAAGCAAGTCCACCAGCTATGGCTCCGGTGATCTCTCCATCACCCTTCCCGTGACTGCTGGAACGACCTACCAGATCAGCCTGGGCAGTTTTGAAAGCGTCAGCACTTCAGGCGCTCTAGTGCTGACCCTGGCGCTGGACGCGAATGCGGACGTCTCCGGTCTCACGATCCCGAACCAGGCCACGCTGGCCAATGACATGTTTGTGGCACGCTCCACGCTGAGCGGGTCCTATGTCAGTGGCATGGGGTATAACCGTCCGGCCACCATCGAGGCTGGCGAGCCGTCCGCGCTGGGAACGCGCACACTGTGGTGGACGTATCGGCCGGCTTCGGACGGCCGTCTCTCCATCACCACGGATGGCAGCACGCTGCACAGCAAGAACGTCGGCGTCTATCTCGGCAACAGTGTGTCCTCGCTGAAGGAAGCGGCCTTCCGCACCACGAGCTACGGCAATGAGAACCTGACCTTCTCCTTCCCGGTCACGGCGGACACAGACTATCAAATCGCTGTCGGCGCCTTTGCGGATGAAGTGGGCCATGTGATCCTCACTCTGCAGCTTGATGCCGCCGCCGATGTGACGGACCTGAACATCCCGAATCCCGCGAGCACTCAGAACGATGCTTTTGCACAGCGCATGCTGCTGACGGGCAGGGAGGTGAGTGCTATTGGTTATACCGCGAGTGCCACGAATGAGATCGGCGAGCCGGTGACATCGGGTGCGCAGAGCCTGTGGTGGACCTATCGTCCGCCGGCTGCAGGCAGGCTGGTCATCAGTTCTCAAGGCAGTGACAACTTTGCCAAGACGCTGGCCGTCTATCTCGGCACAAACCTCAACGGTCTGCGCCTCGTTGCCAACCTCACCAACCAGTACAACTC
This sequence comes from Prosthecobacter gellanilyticus, assembly GCF_007992435.1. GTDB lineage: Bacteria > Verrucomicrobiota > Verrucomicrobiia > Verrucomicrobiales > Verrucomicrobiaceae > Prosthecobacter > Prosthecobacter gellanilyticus. Next base: position 25,136 of record NZ_BKAG01000054.1, read on the forward strand.
GTCCACGGGGAATCTCGTCACCCTCAGTTTTCCGGTCACGGCCAATACGGACTACCAGGTGAGCCTGGGGAACCTTGATTCCAATCAGGCGGGAGATGCTGCGGTCATCAGCTTCAGCCTCGATGACGACAGTGATGTCAACGACCTGAACCTCGGCGCGCCTGCGACGGCGATCAATGACCTCTTTGCCAGCAGCACCCCCCTCACGGGCTCCGTGGTCAGCGGCATCGGCTACAACACTGGTGCGGTGCGTGAAGCGCTGGAACCCGCCGCCACCAAGGAACGCACGCTGTGGTGGAGCTGGACCGCACCGAGCACCGGCCTCGCGATGGTGGACACGACGGGCAGTGATGCCATTCAGAAATGGGTCAGTGTGTGGACGGGCAATAGCCTGAGCGGATTGAGCCAGGTGGCCGTGTCGACACGCTCGCAGGCTCCAGGCGTGCTCTTCCCCATCACGCAGGGAGAGACCTACCGCATCGCGGTGGGCAATGACTCCAGCAGCAGCCTAACCAATGGTAGCGTCATCATGTCCATCGTGTCTGCCTCGTCTTCACCCGTGCTTGTGGCACCGCTGGCCTCACGTTTCATCCCGGTGGGGCAGCCTTTGGTGCTGAATGCCACTGCCGGCGGCCTGGGGCTGTCCTGGCAGTGGAAGAAGGGTTCCACCACGCTGAGCAACATCACGCCTAACTTCACGGACATCTTCCCGGACCTTTCTGATGCCGGAACTTACTCCGTCACAGTCGCCGGTCCTGGCGGCAACACCGTCAGCACGGCGAACATCGGCATCATCAACACCGCCCCTCAGGGGGTGACGGTTCATGAAGGGCAGGACCTGCAACTCGAAGTGCAGGCACAGGGGCCTGGGCTGGGTTATCAGTGGTTCCGCGATGGCATCTCCCTCACTGCCAGTGAACGAGTCACGGGTGTGGCGGGGGATCAGCTTTCCATCACCGGCATGACGGCCTTGGACGCGGGGGACTATCACTGCGTGGTGTCCATGCCGGATGCCGTTAACCCGAACAACCGCATCACCATGAGCAGCGGTCTATTCACCGTGACTGGCAACTATCGTGCCGTGGCCTTTGGCGGACCTTATGTCTGGCAGGTGGGCCGCAATATCACGGAGGTGCTCGGCAAGCGCTTTGGCCCAACCAGCTTTAAGATCACGGGCCTGCCTGCGGGTGTGAGCTATGGTACGGCCACCGGCCAGCTTTCCGGCAACCCGACCGCCGCGGGAACGGGCTTCTTCAAAGTGATCGCCTCGAAGGATGGCGTCGCAGGACCTGAGCGCAGCATTGCCTTCACGGTCATTGCGCTGGATGCCGATGCGCTCGGCACTTTCAATGGCCTGGTGACACGCAGTGACACCTTTCTGGATGCCAAGTATGGCGGCAGCATCAATGTCGTGACGACCACCAGTGGCAGTTTCACCGGCACCATGAAGCTCGGCACCACCGCACACCCGCTCAAGGGGCGTCTCCTGGATGGTGGAGAAGGCACCGCCTCTGCCGGTCTCGTGCTCACCCGCAAGGACAAGACCACCTTCACGCTGAACCTGACGGTCGATCTGGATGACGGCCATCTCACGGGCACGCTGGTGGACGGCAGCAAGAACACCACGGTGGAGGCCTGGCGCAGCATCTGGACGAAGAACCTCAGCCCGGCAGCGCTCTCGACCACTTACACCGCCGCGCTCATGCCTCCGGAAGCTCCTGAAGGCGAGACTGCGACCTACCCGCCGGGAGATGGTGTCAGCTTCATCAGCATCAGCAGCCTCGGTGTGGTGACCTGGAAGGGCACGCTGGCAGATGGCACCGCCATCACCGCCAGCACCACGATGGGGCCTGGCGGTCAGATCCCGCTCTTCACCATGCTCTACACCGCGGCCGCTCCCGGCAGCATCACGGGATGGATGACTGCCGCAAAACAGGGGTACAACGATCCGCAGCTCGATGGCACCGCCCATTGGAGCAAGAGCCGGCAATCCTCGGGCAGCATGGCTTACAAAAATGGCTTCACCGCGCATGATCTCACCGTGGGCGGCAGCAGCTTTGTGAAGCCCCTGGCCAACATGATCATCCTTGGTTTGGATGACCAGCCTGGCAACGCGCAGATCAGCTTTGGCCAGGGCGGTCTCTCCCAGCAGGCCAGCACCTCTCTGCAGATCAGCCTGGCCAACAAGCCCGTCCTCACCGGGGCCACGCTGCCGAAGCTGGCCATGACTCTGAATGTCAGCAGCGCCACGAATCTCGGCCTCATCACCGGCAGCTTTGAGCTCGCGGAGGCACCACCTTCCAAGGTGAAGCGCACCGTGAAGTTCACCGGTGCGGTGGTGAACCGCCTCGGCGCTGGCGTGGGTCACTTCCTGCTGCCGCAGCTTCCGGTCTCCAGCAGTTCTCCTGTTCTCTCCGGCTGGATGGAGCTGGAGCCAGCGGACTGAAAAATGCCTCGTGAGATCTGCAACTCCCGTTCCGAAATTCCGAAAGTCCCAGACACCATCTCTCCCGAGTCATGTCTGAACCTGAAAACACCCCGCCACCCTCCACGCCTGATCCTGCAGAGTTGTTAGGCCGCGCGCTGGAGTCCCACGCCGCCACCGGACATCCGCAGGACTGGGCGCCGCCGAGCCCCCAGGCCTTGCAGATGCAGCTTCAGGGGTATGTGGTGAGCCAGTTTCTGGCACGCGGCGGCATGGGCGCGGTGTATCGCGGCGTGCACGTGTCCCTGGACCGTCAGGTGGCCATCAAGATCCTCCCGCCGCAGCTTCGTCATGGAGATCCGCAGTATGCCTCGCGTTTCAAGCAGGAGGCACGCGCCATGGCGCAGCTCAATCATCCCGGCATCGTCAGTGTGTATGACTTCGGCCAGATGGCGGACGGCACTCTGTACTTCATCATGGAGTTCATCGATGGCACGGACGTGGGCCAGATGGTGCTGAAGCAGGGCCGCCTGAGCTCCGCGCATGCCATGGCCATCACCGCGCACGTCTGTGATGCTCTGCAATACGCGCATGAGCGCGGCATCGTGCACCGGGACATCAAGCCCGCGAACATCATGGTCGGCTATGATGGCCGTGTGAAGGTGGCAGACTTCGGCCTGGCGAAAAGTGTGCTCCAGGCGGACACCGGCCTGACCCAAAGCGGTTACGTCATGGGCACGCCCCACTTCGTGGCGCCTGAGGCGCTCATCATCGGCATGCAGGTGGACCACCGGGCAGACATCTATGCCGTGGGTGTCATGCTCTACCAGATGCTGACTGGCAAGGTGCCGCGGGGTTTGTTTGAGATGCCCTCACTCCAGGTGCCGGGCCTCGATCCCCGCTATGACCAGATCATCGCCCGCTCCATGCGTGAGGACCGTGAGCAGCGCTTTCCCAGCGTGCTGGATCTCCGCCGTGCGTTGGACGGGATCCTCACGCAACCGGTGCAGAAGTCCGGGCGCGTGCCGCAGGCGGCGGAGCTCCATGCCTCGTCTCAGGAGGCCACGGTGCAGAGCCCGCAGCCGCCGGTCAAGCCACCCGCAAGCTCACGTCAATCCCGGTCGCCGCAGGCATCCAGAGCAGCTTCAGCGGTGAGAAAGAAGACTTCGAGCAGCTGGTGGTGGGTGGCTGCCCCGGTGGCCGCATTGATCCTGGGTATTCTGACATCGAACAAATCACCAAGCCCTGTGATCATCCGCGCGCCGGAGACCGCCACTCAAGAGCAGCCCTTCGTGAACAGCCTGGGGATGTCTTTTGTCCCGGTGCCTGGAACCCGCGTGCTCATGTGCCAGCACGAGACCCGCCGCCAGGACTACCAAACCTACGCGGAAGAAACACCTGGCACCGATGAATCGTGGCGTAACCAACAGTTCAATCACAAACCGTGCGGTCACCAGGATGACCATCCCGTCCTCGGTGTCAGCTGGACCGATGCCAAGGCCTTCTGTGAATGGCTCGGGAAAAAGGAGAAGCTGAAAGTGCGTCTGCCCACCGACAGGGAATGGAGCCAGGCGGCAGGCATCGCCAAAGACGAGACGTGGGATGCACAGAGCACGCCCAAGAGCCGCGACTGCGTCCTGAAGACGTATACCTGGGGACCTGCCCACCCTCCGAGAAGCGCGGAGGTGGAGGGAAACTACGGAGACGCGACCTACGGTGCCGATCAGAGCGGGGAGCCCTTCATCGAATGCTATGATGGGTTTCCGACCACCGCGCCGGTGAAGAGTTTCCATGCCAATGGCTTCGGCCTTCACGACCTCGGCGGCAATGCCCGCGAATGGGTGGAGGATCTTTGGGACACAGGCTCCAGCGATCACGTGCTCCGTGGCTCCGCCTGGCACAGCACTTTTTGGAACGGCATGGTCACCTCCCGGCGGCAGGCGGCACCGGCAGACACACGCAGTTATGAGACAGGCTTCCGCTGCGTGATCGAGATGCCAGAAGTCTTTCCTGACCAGCTGATGCCGAAAGTTGTCAGCCCGTTTTCCCCTGTGGATGATCCCGCCTTCGAAAAGCAGCTGGGCAGCTACTCCTGGAGAATGCGCCAGAAGGACTGGGTGGCCTACTTTGGCCCCAATCATGAGGCGCTGGTGCGTGAGGGAGACGAGTACCGCATGTGGCACTGGTGGGTGGTCGGGCCACGAACCATCCATGTGCAGTTTGCCTCCCAGGCCGCGCAGTTTGACCCTGGTATCGGAGAAGACCGCAGGGTGGACCCCGACATGACCACCATGACCCGTCTGTCTAATAAAGAGGTCGTCACCGATCGTGACCGGAGCATCGACCCCGCTTCGCTTGGAAGCGAGGACGGATTCATCACCTTGTTAGGCCGTGAAGGAACCGATGGCTGGACCTACTCCGGCCCTCCTGGCGCCGGGATCAGCCAGGCAGACGGCATCACCTCCTTCGCCGCACGCCCGGCCGGGGACAAGGTCGGCATGTTCTGGTATTCGAAGCGGACTTTTGCAGACTTCGTGCTGCGCCTCGACTTCAAGATCACGGACTTCCAGAAGAACTCAGGCGTGCATCTGCGCCTGCCGGCCTTGGTGCCAGGCGGCCAGCCAACCCCTTATTCGCAGGGGGCGGAAGTCGAGATTTTTCACCAGAACACGGGTCGCATTCCCTTCGTCTCGGGAAGCACCTCACGTCCGCCCCGACTCATCATCGGAGACTGGAACACCTACGAGATCACCGCCAGGGGGCCTGAGGTCACGGTCAATCTCAACGGCGTCCACGTGCACCAGCAATACAATACTCCGGGCACCTCCGGATACATCGGCATCCAGGACTATGATGACAACCTGCCCATGGAGTTCCGCAACGTCCGCATCAAAGACCTTTCCGGTCCAGCGGCTGCCAGTCCCTCCGCATCCAGCGCAGCCGCCTCCGCAACGGCTGACCAGCTTCCCTGCACAACGTCGGGACGTCTCGAGGCTCTGCGCCGCACAGGTGGCAGCCCGGAGATCGAGCGCGCGGTGACCGCAGCTCTTGAGTATCTGAAGTCCAGACAAAATCCCGATGGCTCCTGGGGCACGGAAGGTCGTGCAGGAAAAACAGCGCTGGCCCTCATGGCCTATGCGGGGCGCTGTGAGACACCCGACTCAAAGTCCTACGGTGACACCGTGATTAAGGGCTTCATGTTCCTCATCGAGACTGGGAGAAAAAACAGCAACGGCAGCCTGGTCGCTGACTCAGCCGGACCTCATGCCGTCACGGAGCACTGCATGGCAGCCGAAGCTCTCGGGCAGGCATATCTGGCAGCACGCCGTGGAAGCAAGATGCTCCCCGGGATGCGCGAGGTGTTTGAAAACGCAGTCCGCCTCATGATTGAGGTGCAGTCCTCCGCTGCAAACGCCGGCGCAGGCAGCGGCCTCGCTCTCGCATGGCAGGCTGAGGTGTTGAACACGGCCAGGCTCACCCATTTGAAATTCACCGGCCTGGGGGAGTGCTCGGGTCGTGTGGCGCTTTTGCTCCAGCAGGCGCAGAATGCCGATGGCGGTTTCGGCAGGCAGCATTCTCAAGGAGTGCCGCTGGACCGCTCCAAGATGGATCTGCATGCCGTCTTCCAATCGACACGTGCCTCGTTCAAAGCGGGCGGGGATGAATGGCTGTCCTGGCACAAGCAGATGCTTCCCCAGCTCCTCGCCACCTTGCAGCCAGACGGCTCCATCTCCTGCCCGCCGTCTGCCTTGATGCGCGGAGATGCTGTGGACAACACCGCCCTGGGCGCCCTGACGCTCGAAACCTACTTTCAAGACATGCCGGATCCCCGGACCACACGCTGACGGCCTAACCAACTGTTCCAGGCCAGTTTCGAAGATTCCTCTCAGACAGCCTTTTCCCACTCTCTCCTCATCTCCATGAAACTGTCGCTGATCACTCTGCTCCTCTTCTTTCTGGTCGCGGTCACCGCGCTGGCAGATTCGCCTTATCGCACCTTCACGAATAACCAGGGCAAGCGGATCACCGCCTCCGTGGTGTCTTCAACCGGCAGCCAGGTGGTCCTGCGCACTCCCGATGGAAAACAGTACACGCTGCCCGTCTCTTCCCTGAGCACTCCTGACCAGCTTTTCCTGCGTAACCGAGGCGGACAGGGCGGCATGCCTGGGCCGCCAGGGGCTTCCTTCCCGCCGAGAGGCATGCCCGGAATGCCAGGGCCAGCTCCCGCGCCTGTTCCGTCATCCGTGCCGCCGCCGGCTCCAGTCTCAGCAGGAAACACATCCGGCATGGACATCAACTATGCCGGCATGACCCTCGCACCCGGCTGGATGCCACAGCGCAACGAGACCAAGCGCGAACTGCTGCGCAGCCTCGCCTTCTATGCGAAGGCCACGCTCGGGAACACTGCCCCAGGAAAAGAGCCGACCCCCAGCACGGTGGGCGGCTTCTCCTGGCTCCTGCCGGTGAACCAGGCCATCGCCCGGCTGCCGGGAGGCTCTTTTAAACTGGGAGAACGGAAGGTGGAATACACCTGCTTTCCGGCGGCCTCGCTCACACTCCTGAGTTACGGCGGCAGCTTCACTGACCAGGGGAAGAACTTCAATGTGCTGCACCTGCTGCTGGATGCGAAGCTCTGCGTGGTCAGTGTGGAATTCGTGCAGCAGACTCCGAAGAAAGGCCTGCTCTATGAAGTGGATGGCAGCATGGAACCCTACTACAACTTTCTGACCCTGACGAACAATGCCAGCAGCAAGAAAGAGGTGGTCTATGCTTTGCAGAATCCCTCCTCGGCCGTGACGATGATCCAGACCGTCTTCCGTGACCGAGGCTTCGGCGGTGGTGGTGCCCTGATGCCACCTGGAATGCCGCCCATGCCAGCTATCCCCGGACAGCCTGGTGGCGGCCCTGGCATGCCTCCCGGCGTGGCGAAAATGCCACAGGACCCCAGCCTGTTTCCCGGCAAGGTCTACGAGTATGTCCACTGGTATCTGCCCGCACCGCTTGCCCGCTGCATTCTCAAGATCGCGGAGAAAAACGGCGTGCAGGCACAATAACTTCTTTAAAGCTTCGGGCGCCGCTGCCAGACACTTGTCCACAAACCTTGGTTAGGCGCTGCCTCGCCTCCCGGCTCAAGCTCATGAAATTTGTCGCGCCCTGCTCATAAAACCGTTACTCCAAGTGCAACTCTCTCTCGCCACTTCCCGAAGATTCCTGGCGAACCCTGCATCACCTCATGTCCGACTCCCCGTCTGATTCCTCCGACGCGACCACGATCATCTCCTCCCACGCTCCCGGCTCACCGGCTCCCACGCCGGAGGAGTTGATGCGCCGGGCCTTGGAGTCCTCGGTTTCAGGCGCTGCGCATGGCTGGAAGGCTCCCACCGTGGAAGAAATGACGGCGCTGCTGCCGCAGTATGAGATCAGCGCGCTCATTGATCGTGGCGGCATGGCCGCCGTCTATCTCGGCCGGCAGCCGGGCATTGACCGCGCCGTGGCCGTGAAGGTCATGCCCCCTGAGTTCGCTGCGGACCCGGAGTTTGTGGCACGTTTCCGCCGTGAGGTGCGCACGCTCGGCAGGCTGCAGCATCAGGGCATCGTCAGCGTGTATGAGAGCGGGCAGACCGGCGCCGGGCATGTCTATTTTGTCATGGAGCATGTGGCCGGCGGAAACCTGGCCCGGCTCATTCACAGCGCTGGCCTGACCTCCGAGCAGGCGCTGGAGCTGACCATGCAGATCTGCGAGGCGCTGCAGTATGCGCATGCGCAGGGGGTGATTCATCGCGATATCAAACCACAGAACGTCCTCATGACTCCGGATGGCCGGGCGAAGCTGGCGGACTTTGGCCTCGCGCGTCCCATGCACCCCGAGGCCACCGGCTTAACCAAAAGTCATGTCAGCATGGGCACGCTGGCCTACATGGCTCCTGAGCAGTGCGCGGGGCTGGAACTGGACCAGCGCGCCGACATCTACGCACTCGGGGTGATGCTCTATGAGATGCTCACGGGGTCACGCCCTCAAGGCGCCTTTGAGCCGCCCTCTCACAAGGCCCGTGTGGATGTGCGCCTGGACGAGGTGGTGATGAAGGCCATGCGCCAGGAGCCTGAGCGGCGCTACCAGCATGTCAGCGAGCTTCAGCAGGACGTCAGCAGCATCCGCGAGGCCACGGCGCGCCCCGCGCAACCCTACATCAAGCGTCCGAAAAAGTCCTCCAACCTAGCCAATTGGATCGCAATAGGTGCCACGGTGCCCGTGCTGGCTTTCTTTGGCTTCATCACCTGGGAGACGATGCACGACAACAAGGAGTGGAGAAGCCTTCCTGCTCCCGAGGAGCCCGTGGCAGATGCGACCCCGGTCACTGAGCCGCCTGCGCTTGTGACGAAGGCTCCCGAGCCTGCGGCTGTAACTCCACCCGCTCCAGAGCGGGTGGTGGAAGCACCCGCCGCGCCGAAGCTCGGTGACGATCTGGCCTCACGTGTCTTCGTGCTGCTGCGTGACCGCTGCGGTGAATGCCATAGCGAGAGAGCCGAGTCGCCGGATGAGTTTGCCATCATCGAAAACTTCGCCGCGCTGAGGACGAGTGACTATCTCAACCTCAAGTCGCCTGAAAGCTCCATGCTCTATGTGCAGGTGCGTGATGGAGACATGCCGCTGAAGACCCAGGCGGATCGCGAGGCGAAGCGCAAACCGGTGCCTTTCACGGATGACGAAAACGCCCTGCTGCTTTCCTGGATCAAGGCCGGTGCCCCTGATCCTGGCAGCAGCGCCATCGCAGCAGCTGCACCTGCCGTGACAACGACTCTTCCAGAACCAGCCCGCGCGGTGGTGAGCCTCGCGGCGGAGGTCCGCGCGGTGATGGACGATCTGCAAAGCCTGCCCGCCGAAGTGGCAGCGGACACGCGCTATGTCTCGCTGGCCGCGCCCCATAACAACAGCCGCGAGGTCAGCGTGAAGCAGCTCGACCTCATGCGCCAGGGAGTGCGCAAGGTATTGAACAGCCTCAGCACGAATCCGCGCATCGCCACCTTTCAGGAAGTGGGGCCGGAGAAAGTGCTCTTCCGCGTCCGCCTGCGTGATCTCGGCTGGGATGCCATGCTTTGGGACCGCATCACCTCGTTCTACCCTTTTGCGGTGGAGACCAGCCTGAGCGCGGCCCTGCACATCAAGACGCCGGTGGTACGCGCGGACTGGCTGGCCGCCACGGCCACGCGGGCACCTTTATACCATGATTTGTTACGCCTGCCGGATCACCAGCAGGAGCTGGAGGCAAAACTCGGCGTGAGTGTGTTTGCGAACCTGGCGGCAGGCGAGGCACTGCGCTCCGGCTTCACCAAGAGCGGCGTGTCACGCCACAACCGCCTGGCGGAGCGCCATGACATGCGCGCCTACAGTGGATACTACTGGTTAAGCTATGATTTCAAGGAAAGCGGCGGCCGCGCGAACCTGCACACGAATCCGCTCGGTCCGGATGCCGCGCATCTGCTCGGCGGCACACGCGCCTTTGAGCATGCGGGCGGGGAGATCGTGTTCTCACTGCCGAACGGTTTGAACGGCTACTACGTCAGTGATGTGACCGGCAAACGCCTGGATGGCGCGGTGCCCACGGAGATTGTCAGCGACCGCACCAACATCACCGGCCGCGCCGAGGTGAGCAATGCCATGGCCTGCATGATCTGCCATGACCAGGGGATCAAGCAGCTCCCTCGTGATGAGATCCGCCCGCTGGCCAAGACCTATGGAGCGGATGAGCAGCGGCTGGTGGAGATGCTGCATCCCCCGCAGGACAAGATCGACTCAGTCGTGAACGAGGACACTCAGCGCTTCCTTGCCGCATTGAAGTCCGCAGGCATCACCGCCGAGGGTGGAAGCGAGCCAGTGAGCGCGCTCTTCAAGCACTATGACCGCATCATCACCCTGGCAGAGGCTGCGGCGGAGACTGGCCTAACCGTGGATGATTTTCAAAAGCAGCTCGAGCCGCAGATCGGCCTCTTTGATGTCAAAACGCTGCTGGAAGGTGATGGGATGAGCCGCGAGCACTTCCTCGACAAGTTCGCGGACATTATCACCCGCCTGAACTTCGGCACTGTGCGTGGCTCCGTGGTGCTTCCAGGCCTGGACATCGCGGGTCGTGAGCCGTCACCGGGTCGCGGGCGGCCCATCGCCGTGAAGCTCAGCTCGGACAAGACGCACTATCGTGCAGGCGAGATCCCGATCATCCGCATCCAGGCCTCGCAGCCCGCGCATCTTCGCCTGCTGTATCAGGATGCCAGCGGTGCCATCGTCACCCTTTTCCCCAACGCACTGATGCCGGATGACCGCATCCCTGGCGGTGGCCAGTCTTTCCAGATCATGCCGGCGCGCAGCCAGAAGAATGCCGCGCAAGAGGTGGCTATCGAGATCACAGGCCCGCCCTTCGGCATGGAGCAACTCGTGGCCGTCGTGAGTGACCGTCCGTTTGCGGATGGTGAGAACTATGGGATGCACATGAGCAAGGGCGCGACCTTCATGGAGGAGAGTTCCAAGGACATCCAGTCTGTCATCACCAAGGCAGCGCGGCTCATTGCGCGTCCTGCCTCCAGTGACACGCCTGCGGCTATCACCTCATCTGCATCATCGTCATCTTCCGCTCATGCAGCTCTCACTCGCACCAGCCGGCCTGCACGCGGCTTGGATCGCGTCGTGCTCCACACAGCTCCGTAATGCGCCGCTCTCTCTTCTCCCGAACTTATGAAATCGCATTCGCTTATCGCCATGCTGCTTTTGCCGTTAGGCCTGCTGGCCCAGGAAACGCCGGAAAAATCGGTGCGCATCATCACCCGTGATGCCACCACACCCGCTGGCGAGCCACGCGTGGCCTTGATCATGGGCGTGTCTGAGGTGGGCTCCCCGATCTTCGGCAGCCTGCCGGGGATCAAGCAGGACCTCGGCCGCATGAAGGCCACGTTGGAGGCGGCGCAGTTTGAGGTACATGTGGTCACGGAGCCGACTCTGGTCGAGGCACACAAGGCCATCGATGATTTCGGTGACCGCCTGCTCGCCACCAAGGGCGTGGGGCTTTTTTACTTCAGCGGCCATGGTGGTGAATACAATGGCGCGAACTATCTCATCCCCAAAGGAGCGCGCATCACCAAGCCCGTGGATGTGATGCAGGAGGCCATTGCGGCCAAGCGCGTGATTGGTCGCATGGAGGGCCAGGGCACGCGGGTGAACATCATCTTCCTCGACTGCTGTCGCAATGACCTGACGAAGTCGGCCGGGGGGCCTGGTCTGGCCGTCATGCAGGCGCAGGGCACCTTCATTGGCTTTGCCACCGCATCAGAAATGACCGCCGCCGCTTCCATGAATGGCAGTCCGTACACTACTGCCTTGTGCAAGTTTATGACGCAGCCCGGACTGAGCATCAGTGACATGCACACGCGTGTGACGTCCGAGGTGAAAACCGTGACGCGTGCAGCTGGCGCGGAGCAGACTCCTTTCATGAACTCCGGGCTGAGTGACCTCTTCTACTTCATGCCCGGTGCTGCCGACCTGCCGCCTCCAGGCGCCATGCCGCCCGTCATGCCTGCCGGCGGCGGAATCGCTCCGGTGGATGTGAAGATCAGCGCTTTTCAACTGGCTCCGGGGGTGGAGATGAAGTTCGTGCACTGTGATTCTGGCAGCTTTTATCTCGGCAGTCCCAACGACGAAGCCGGGCATGGCGATGACGAAGCTGCGGGCTTTGTGAGGTTGACCAAGGAGTTCTGGATCGCGCAGACGGAATGCACCCAGGCGCAATGGCAGGCCGTGATGGGCTCAAATCCGAGCGAGTTCAAAGGCCCCAACCAGCCCATGAACAACGTGAGCTACAATGATGCCATGAACTTCTGCCTGCGCATGAATGCCGCGGTCAAACCCAAGGATGGGTGGAGGGTCAGCCTGCCTACCGAGGCCCAGTGGGAGTATGCCTGCCGGGCGGGAACACAAAGTGCCTTCAGCTTTGACGCGAGCTGGGCAGACCTCTGGATGCACGGCAACTATGCGGACAAAAGCTACACGCAGTTCACGCACGGGGACAAGACCCACAGCGATGGCGTGGGCAACAGCACGGCCGCCGTGGCGACCTACCGGCCGAACGCGTGGGGTCTCTATGACATGCATGGGAATGTCTGGGAGTGGTGCGTGCATCCCTACTACAAGCAGCAGGTCGTGGGTGATGATCCCTGGGGCACAGCGAATGTCGCCAGCATGAACCGTGTGATGCGTGGGGGTTCCTGGATGACCACCTATGACAAATGCCGCAGTGCCAGCCGCTCTCCCGGTCCTGCGGAGACGCGCAGGAACTCCATCGGCTTCCGTGTGGTGCTGGTGAAGGGCTGACGGATGACGAACAGGCCGCCACCTGCAATGCAGAACTATCCTTGCCTGCAGCCCCGTGGCTGAATAGCATCCGGCCCATTCTTTTCATCGCTCCCGTCCTCCATGTTACGCTGCCTTGCCGTCCTTTTCGCCTGTGTGTTTTCCACCCGGGCAGGCACGTTGCCGTCGGTGGAGTCCCGACCGCTCACCGCAGCGGAGCAAATGCCGGCGGGGCTGGACAAGTCCGACTGGTCCGGCATTCGAGAAGCGTATGAAGCGGGCCGGCATGAGTTCCTCAAGCAGAAGGATGGCAGCTATCTGGCGCGGAACCCAGGTCTGGGCTGGACGATGACTTTTGATGAGCACGGCTTCACCGCACGACCTGAGGAGGGCACGTGGGAGTGGGGGCTGGAGCTGGAGTCAGGCCAGACGAGGCCTAACCAGGAGTCCTTCGAGAGGAAGAGCGGCTCGAACCGCCTGGAGGCGCGGCTCGGCCCCGTCATCATGGAGTGGTTCGTCAATGACTCACGCGGTCTTGAACAAGGCTGGACGCTCACCGCCCCCGCCGAGATCCGGCTGCGAGTCCGTGGCGGGCTCAAATCCGATGTCTCTGCGCAGAGCATCACCTTCGGCGGTCAGATCACCTACTCAGGCCTCAAAGCCTGGGACGCCAGAGGCAGGATCATCCCCACTCATTTCGAGGCCACCGCGGAAGGTTTTGCCGTGCGCTATGATGACACCGGCGCCCAGTATCCCCTAACCATTGATCCGATGGTGGGATCTGTGTATTTCAATGCGCATCAGATGTCGGAAGGTGACGGTTTCGGAAGCTCAGTCGCCGTTTCGGGAAACACGGCGGTGGTCGGGGCGCCTTGGGAGGACGGTAGTTCGGCGGGGGTGAATGGCGCCGTGAACGAGAATGCAACCTCCGCCGGGGCGGCTTATGTCTTTGTGCGCAGCGGTTCGGCCTGGAGCAGGCAGGCGTATTTGAAAGCTGGCACCTTGCATGGAGGCGATAATTTCGGCTGGTCCGTGGCCATCTCAGGAAATACGGTCGTGGTCGGAGCCCTGGGCGAGGCCAGCAGCGCGACCGGAGTGAATGGCACTGGCTCGGATCAGTCGGCACCTGGTGCTGGCGCAGCTTATGTCTTCGTGCGCAACGGCACAACATGGACCCAGCAGGCCTATTTAAAGGCGAGCCAGGTTACGGCAGAAGATCGCTTTGGCTGCTCTGTGGCCGTTTCGGGAGACACGGTAGTGGTTGGAGCCTACGCGGAAGATGGCGGCTCGACAGGAGTGAACGGCACGCCTGATGAGGCGCTTGGCCTCGATGGAAACGGGGGTGCCGCCTATGTGTTTGCGCGCACAGGGACGACTTGGAACCAGCAGGCGTATTTGAAAGCCCACCAAGTCTCGATGCATGACTGCTTCGGCTACTCTGTGGCCGTCTCGGGAGACACCGTGGTGGTCGGGGCCTACGGAGAGGATGGTGGCGCGACAGGGGTGAACGGCCCGGTGGACGAACTCCAGGAGGGCGCAGGAGCGGTCTATGTCTTCACGCGCAGCGGCACCGAATGGGGCCAGCAGGCGTATCTGAAGGCCAGTCATGTCGAAGCGGGTGATTTCTTTGGAGATTCGGTGGCGATCTCGGGAGACACCGTGGTGGTCGGGGTGCCTAACGATGACAGCAACAGCACTGGCGTGAACAGTACGCCTAACTGGATTCTTGGCAGGGACGGAGATGCCGGTGCGGCTTATGTGTTTGTGCGCAACGGCAGTTCGTGGAGCCAGCAGGCGTATTTGAAGGCCAGACAGGTTTCCGCAGGGGATTATTTTGGAAGGTCGGTGGCCATCTCGGGAGACATGATTGTGATCGGGGCACCCGGAGAGGATGGCGGCGCGACAGGGGTGAATGGCACGCCCGATGAATACTTTGGCCAAAACGGTAACGTGGGCGCGGCGTATGCCTTCGTGCGGTATGGCGCCATCTGGAGCCAGCAGGCATATCTGAAGGCCAGTTATCTGACGCATGGGGACAATCTCGGCGTCAAAGTGGCCGCCTCGGGAGACATTGCGCTGACAGGGATACCTGCGGAAGACAACCGTGAAATACTGCCCTACCCGGGTATGGTTGATTCTGGCAGGGCCCTGGCTTTTAGTGGACTCGGTGCCACTCCGCCGGTCATCACCAGCATCAGTCCAGTCTTGGGGAGGACGAGTGGCGGCACCCAGGTCATGATCAGGGGGACTGGTTTTACGGGGTTGGGCTACAGCAAGGTTTCCTCAGTGACCTTCGACGGCATTGCTGCCACGGAGATCACGCTCGTGGATGACATGACGATCTCCTGCAAAACACCCGCTCATGCTGCGGGCACGGCCCAAGTGGTGATCACCACTCCGCCGGGCGGTGTCACGGCTCCAGGCACGGTCTACACCTATGCCATGATCAACAGCAGACCCAGCTTCACCCTGCCCGCCGAAGGGATGGTGAGCGCGGGCGCCGTCTGGAAAGTTCAGCCGAATGCGGGCAGGCGGGAGTGGGTCTCCATCGCATCATCAGCGGATGGAATGAAGCTGGCGGCGGTGGCATACCTCGGCCAGATCCACACGTCGACGGACTCTGGAGAGAGCTGGACGGCGCGAGAGCAGAGTCGAAAATGGCGGTCCATCACCTCCTCGGCCGACGGAACAAAGCTGGTTGCAGTGGCCCATGACGACCGGATTTACACCTCGACCGACTCTGGAGAGAGCTGGATTGGACGGGAGAGCGGCCGGAGCTGGTCTTGCATCGCATCGTCAGCAGATGGCACGAAACTGGTGGCGGCAGAAGCCCATGCTGCCCCGAATGCTTCCGGACGGATTTACACCTCCACAGATTCTGGCGCGAACTGGATCGTGCAGCCAAATACTCCGAGGAACTGGACGGCCATGGCATCGTCGTCCGATGGGACAAAGCTGGTGGCGGTCACAAGCACCTCGAACCCTTCCTTGTCCCCTTACGGCTGGGTTTGTGTCTCGAATGACTTCGGGGCCACGTGGAGCCCGTGGCAAAGCCAGGGTGAGAATCTTTGGTTCTCGGCCGCTTCATCCGCTGATGGAACGAAGCTGGCGGCACTAGGGGCACAGCTTTGCACATCGGCCGACTCCGGAGTGAACTGGGCCCGATCGTTGTTTAACCCGTCAGGGAACGCCATCGCCTCCTCCGCTGACGGGACAAGGCTGGTGGCCGTGGCCAAAGACTCTGTTTATACTTCAATAGATTCTGGGGTGACCTGGAAAAGATGGTCGACTCGCCGGAATTGGACTGCCGTTGCTTCCTCGGCAGACGGCACCAAGCTGGCGGCGATCAGTGATAGTGAAATCTGCACGTCCAGAGAGGTGTGTCACACCATCAAGGTTCAGGCAGACCGCGGCGCGGTCACCGCCGCCAGCCTGGTGACAAACATCTCCGCAGGTCCGCCCAGTGATGCGGGGCAGACCGTCAGCTTCGTGGTCACGAATGACAACCCTGCCCTCTTCAGCAGCCAGCCAGAGATCAATGGCAGCGGCACCTTGACCTTTACTCCGCAGCCCACCGCCTGCGGCACGGCTACAGTAGTGGTGACGGCTGTGGATGATGGGGGCACGCTTCATGGGGGGCTTGACACAAGTCCGCCGCAAAGGTTCACGATCACCACCACCACTGGCATTTCAGTCACCGGCAACGGCATGAGCATCACTCACGCAGACCTGACGCCGTCAGCTGCTAACCATACGGACTTTGGCACAGTGTCGCTGACTCGTCAGCAGGTGACACACCGCTTCACCATCGCCAGCGCAGGGGCTGCTCCTCTCAACCTGACAGGGATGCCTTCGGTCCAGATTACCGGTGCTGCGGCTAGAGATTTCACCGTGACCACCCAGCCAGACGCTTCTTTGTCCCATGGAGGTACGGCTTTTTTTGACATCAACTTTGACCCAACTCTGCCTGGCGTCCGAACCGCCATGGTGAGCATCCCCAGTGATGATCCGGCCCTGCCGGTCTTCAGCTTCGCCATCTCAGGCTTTGGAAGGGTGGACAAGCTGCGGAGCCAAACCATTACCTTCTCACCGCCTGCAGCGCTTCACGTGGGCCAGGGTGTGCTGATCCTGAATGCGTCCAGTAGTTCTGGGCTGCCAGTCACGTTCGACCTGGTCCCGGACCAGGCGTCCGGGAACTACAGCTACACGCAGGCTTTGCTGCGCGGCCGCTACCTCTTGCCCTACTATAGGGGAACTGTGAAGGTCGCGGCCTCGCAGGCTGGTGATGGTCGCTATGCTCCGGCACTGGCCGTGGTGAGGACGATCATCGTTCACGGAACTCCTGGAAACACCACACTGGCTGATCTGACACACGTCTACGATGGCAGTCCCAAACCTGTCTCCGTAGTTGGCTTGGGGCCGGCCGTCACCAGCATCACTTACGAAGCAGGCGGCATCAAGGGGCCCGCCGCTCCCGTGGCCGCTGGCAGCTACAAGGTGGAGGCATCGTCAGGAGGGAGAACTGTGACCGCTTCCCTAGTCATCGCCAAAGCCCCGCTCTACGTTACTCCGGACGACCAGCGCAAGTTCGCTGGCCAAGCCAATCCAGGCCTAACCTACAAGATCACAGGTTTTCGTGGCACGGACACGGAAGCTGTGGTGACCAGGATGCCGGTTTTGAGGACCACTGCGGGGCCGGCCAGCCCGGGCGGAGAATACGCCATCACGGCCAGCGGTGCCGAGGCTCGGAACTACACCTTTGTCTACCAGCAGGGCACGCTTGTTGTGGACAGCTTTGCTGGCAGTTATGATGCGCTGATGGTGGACGGAGCCCGCATGCCTGTCGGCAAGCTCGCCATCACCGTGGCAGCTTCCAACACAGCCTTTTCCGCCAGCCTCACCACCGCTGCGGAGAGTTCGGCCGTCTCCTTCGCGGGCAGCCTTGTCACCAACCCCGCGCTGGAGCAGGCCGCCGGCAGCGCTACCATGATGAAGTCCGGCGTTCCTTATGCGATCCAGTTCACTCTGCCTCTGAAGGGCAGGGTCACCACCAGTGCCACACGTGATGGCACAGCCCTTGGCAGCGCCATGGATGGCCAGAAGCTCAGCACTAGCAGCGTGCTGCACGCAGGAGTTCACACCGTTGTTCTGGAACCTGCCAGCCCACCCGAGGCCCATGTGCCTGCCGGCGCGGGCTGGGCCACCGCTGCCATCAGTAGCAAAGGCGTGCTGACACTCACAGGCAGACTGGGGGATGGCACCGCATTCATCAGCAGCGTCTCACCCGATGAGATGCTGGATCCTGGCTATCGCATCTTCCTGCAGCCGTATCTCGACATCACCAGCCAGACAAAACCGTCGGGCGGCCGCCCGGCGCTTCCCGGCACGCCCAAGTTCACGCCGCGTCCGCAGTGCTTCCTGGCGGGCAGCTTTGAATTGATCTCACACCCGTGGCTGCTCAATCGCCGCCATGTGGTCGCTGCTGGCATGATCTGGAAGAAATCCGGCCTTTCCACGGATGCTGGCTACCGCGGCGGTTTCGGCCCCGTGAATACCGTGCTCTTACTCGACCCCTGGCAGAAGCCCGTCCCTGCCACCAAGACCACGCCTGCCGTCACATTGCCGCAGCGTCTCGGCCTCAGTGTGCCTGACTTCACCGTCACGCACAGCGCCAGCGGCAGTGCTTCCGATGCAGAGCTGCCCGTCCGCCTGGCCATCAGTTCCACAAACGCCGTCAGCGTGCTGTCGCCTTCCATCAACCTAACCAAATGGAAGACAACCAGCTTCAATGCCACCAACGGCACCTTCACCGGCAGCTTTGAGCTCACCGATGGAGCCCTCAAGCGTCCGGCGACCTTCAGCGGCGTCCTCCGCCAGCCTGCGGACAGCCAGGATGCACTCATCGGAGACGGCCACTACCTTCTGCCACCCATGACCGGCACGGAGAAAAGCACGGGGGAGATCAATTTTCAGAGGCCCTAGATGCAGCATCAGCAATCCGTCATCTCCGTACTTCCGTGCATTGAAGCTGCTGCATGCTGACGTGGCTTTTTTCTGGAGGAGTGAAGTTTTTTCCGCCTCGGCCGCAACTCCATACCAGTAGATCCGAAGAACCTGATGCCCCGAGCATCCTTATGTCCTCTCCCGTCTTCTCCCATCCCTGTTTCCTGAGCCTCATCACCTGCCTGCTAATGGGTTTCTCCGCCGCAGCCCGGGCGCAGAACGCCAGCCGCTTCATCCAGGATCTCACCGGTCACATCTGGTCATGGAAGGCAGGCATCACAGACACCCAGGTCATCTTTGAGCCGGACGGCACTCTGCTCATGAAGGGCTCTTCTCAACCGAGCCGCTGGCAGCAGACAAACAGCACCAGTGTGAAGGTGCTTCAGCCTAACGAAAAAAGCCTCGAGCTCACCTTTGCCCAGGACCTGATGACCTTCGCCCAAAACGGCAATGCGGAAGGAGCCGTCAAGGGCCAGCGCCTCGGCCAGCGGACTGTCACCTCCCCCAGTCAGGCCAGACCCGCTGCCGCAGCCGCTGTGCGTCCGCCGCCCCATCCCACGCAGATGAGCCTCAGCGCGGACTGGCTGCCGCTGAACGTGCACACGCGCAAGGTGCTGCTCAACAGCATCGAGTTTTACAGCCTCGAGGTGCTCGGCGGCAAACGTGACGCTCCGGAGGTTTTGCCGGATACCGTCTGGGCGGGTGTGAAGTGGCTCATGCCGGTGAAGGAGGCCATCGCCATGCTGCCGCGTGGAGCCCGGCGTCAGCGCGAGTTTGATGTGATGAACCTGGCCTTTCCGCAGCATTCACTGCATGTGCACATGTGGGCCGTCGAAGGAGGCCAGGCCA
This sequence comes from Prosthecobacter gellanilyticus, assembly GCF_007992435.1. Lineage (GTDB taxonomy): Bacteria > Verrucomicrobiota > Verrucomicrobiia > Verrucomicrobiales > Verrucomicrobiaceae > Prosthecobacter > Prosthecobacter gellanilyticus. The sequence continues at coordinate 44,746 of NZ_BKAG01000054.1, forward strand.
TCCAGGACCGCTGCAACCAGTTTAAATACATCAGCTTCATCACCGACCTCGACGAGCGTGTTGTGGGCCTGCAGCTGGTCAATCCCAGCCCCAAGTACGTGAACTGGGAATCGCCTGGTCCTGAAGGAGTGCGCGAGCCTTACTACAACTTCATCGAGGACCGCTACAATGGCAGCACCCGGAACTGCGTGCCCTATCAAGTGCGTGAGGCGGGCAGGGGAGTGAAGCTCATCAAGACTGCTCTCTACAAGCAACCCGATCTTGGCTTGCCGCGGTGGTGGCGTCCCGGCCACTGCCCCGGTTACACCCAGCTCGCCACGGACGAGTATGGCGAAAGTGTCCACTGGTACCTGACCGCTCCCCTTGCGAAGAAGCTCCTGGAAATCGTGGACGCGATGCGCAGGCAGGGCCTGGATGACAAATGAGGCTCTGTCATAGGGGCGTGCTCTGCATCCGTCCCCGCGGCATAAACCATGCTCCGTCTCACTTGTGAAAGCATGAGCTTTTGGGGCATCAGAACCCCTTGTTATTCAAGGGGAGTACCGGTGGTCGGACTCGAACCGACACGTCCAAAGGACACAAGATTTTGAGTCTTTCTTTTGCTTTTTCGCTCATGTTATATCATGTTAGGTCATGATTACCAATTACCCAGGAGAAACCGCTTCAAACTCCACCAAAGTTCATAACAAGACCGCACGTAAAAGTGCACAGGATAACCCCAAAAGTGCACAGGAAGTGCACAGGACCAAGAAGCAGTATCCCAAGACAGCAGCGGCCTACTGGCTTCCCAAGGTGAAGAAGCCCCAGGACAGCACGCTCTTCGGGGTTCAGATAGCCTACAGGGGCAAACGCCACCGGTTCCCCCTGGAGACGGCGAACAAGGACACAGCCGCTGAAAAGGCCCGTGACATCTACCTTTCCCTCGTGGGGGTGGGCTGGGATGCGACAGTGGAGCGCTTCAAACCCAAAACGGTGAAACGTAAGCAGTCCGCCACGGTCGGGGCTCTCATCTCCGTCGCCTCCCGTTTGTCGTCTGCCCGTCCCACGAGCCTCGAAGCCTATTCCCAGGCCCTACGCCGCATCACGGCTGGCGCTCTTGGAATCGAGGACAAGTTCAAACGGCAGGCCGCCAAGAATGGCAACTGGAAGGCTGCCGTGGATAATACTCCCCTGGAGAAGCTGACACCCAGCCTGATCCTGGAGTGGAAGAACCGCTATTTAAAGGCTGCCAAGACGCCCCAGGCCCGCAATTCGGCTGTCGTCAGCTTCAACGCCCTGATGCGGAACTCCAAGGCACTCCTCTCCAAAAAGCTGCGACCCTTTATCGAAGGTGAGCTGGTTCTCCCTGTCCCTCTCTGGTTCGATGGCGTGGCGCGGGAGAAGGAGCCCTCTCTACGATACCTCTCCAAAATTGATGCGGGAGAGATCCTCGCCGCCGCGCAGGACGAGCTAGCTCAAGACCAGCCTGAGGTGTACAAGGCTCTCCTGCTGACCCTAGTGTGTGGCCTTCGCCGGAGTGAGGCGGACGCGCTGCTGTGGCGGCAGTTTGATTTCAACGCCAGTGTCCTAGAAATCGCTGACACCGAGCACAAGGCGCTCAAATCCAAAGACTCGGCGGGCCAACTGGGATTGGACAAGGAACTCGTGGCCCTGTTTCGGGGTTACAAGACGCGTGCCTCGGGCGAGTTCGTCCTGGAGGAGCCGACGCGGCGGGGTAAACGGCATAAGGTTTACCGGTGTAACATGCACTTCATGGCGCTGATCGTGTGGCTCAAAAAGAAGGGCGTTAGCGGTATTCGTCCAATTCATACCCTCCGCAAAGAGATCGGTAGCATCATCGCCACCCGAGAGGGTATCTTTAACGCTAGCCGGTATCTCAGGCACTCCAATATCTCGATCACCGCGAAGCTCTATGCGGATGTCAAAAAGCCGGTGACGGCGGGGCTTGGGTCTTTTCTGGCGGCACCATTGAAAAATGTGATCGAAGCTAACTTCACAAACGCAAATGCCCTTCAGAAGGAGGCGTCCGCATGAAAAGGGAAGTCCCCGGAATAAGAACCACAAGATTCGATGATCTCTTCGAGCTTCATGAATATCCTGACGGGACAAAAAAGGCGGTCTTGAGCCAGAGCATGGATGTGCGCTTTGTGCGGTTCGCTAAATGGATAGATGCCCACGAGGACTATCTTGGTTTTGCTATCCGGCGCTGCGCAAAGCTGCCTCGCGAAATTCAGGACCTGCGCCCCATAGGAAACCCTTTTGCCGCATTAAAGGTCGGGCGCATGTTGGGACACACATCTGATGTCTTTGCTGTGACAAACGAGGTGTATGACAAAGTGCGTCCCTTCGTTCTGGTGGCGCAACTCTTTCAAGGGGGCTTGGGCGTCGAACTCGGTGAGTATGTTAACTTGACGCAAGCTCAGTCCGCGAAGTCCAAATTGAAGAAGGTGCTTATGCGGAGGTTTGAGACGGCGCTCGATGGACTGCATGAGCCGTATGTAAAGGACAGCACTGATGGAAAGACGAGCATGGTGGAAGCTCAATTCGCGGGCGAAGTTGTTTTTGTGCCCCCTGAGTGCTGGGTCATCGAGACCGTCCGTATGCTGCTGGAGCAAAATGGCGAGTTGCCAACCAAAGGGGAAGTCCAGCAGTTGTATGCTGATAAGAAGGATAGAAAGCTCCTGAGTAAGCGAAAATGGAATGAGGTATGGAAGGCCGCTGGGCTAGATGGGTTGGCTCATGACAAGCCTCATACCCGTGCCACAAAAAACGCCACTATCGAGAAGCGACGACGCGCAGAGAGGGCGGAACGCGCACAAAAGCGCTAACTTATTGTGCGCGTGCTTTCGGGGTGTCCGATGTGCATAGTTGTTGTTAGCCATATTATCTCGCTATCTATCCTAGCGTCACATGACAGACGCTATGAACACAACGACTAACAAATCTGAACCAGCCGCATTTCTCACGACTAACGAGTTGTGTGATCGCTGGAAAGTCTCCGCCATGTTCGTTTGGAGGCATCGCCGCTCTGGAAAACTACCAGTGTATAGATTCAGCTCCCGAGGTGTCCGCTTTTCGATGTCGGACGTTTTGAAATTGGAGGCGGAGGCCCGCGCATAGTTCGGCGGTCATTGGCTGCCTTTATGCACGTCAATGTGCTGTAACGCTTGCTGCTCCAAATCATGGGGCGCGGGGTCCTGAGTGACCCCTGAGTGAGTGCACACGTCTGCATCTCAAACTTCCAAGAACGTATGGTGGACTACATTGTTCATCGGGCTTGCGCTAAGCGCTCCGCCAAATCCCTGGGGAAGCGGCGCGTCCCTCCCACGCCAGGGAAAGGGGAGCGTGGCGCTAGGGCGTATTCAAACGCTGAGCTTGATGCCCTCTGGGCGATGGCTCACTCCACAAAGTGGTTCGGTTTTGCGTCCCTCACTTCAGCTCCCGAGTCCAGGATTAATACTTCGGAACAGTTCTTTCCCATCCTTTCCCAGTTAAAAGGAAATCTAACCAACTGGCATAAGCGGGCTAAAGTGCCTCCCCTGATTGTCGTAACTGAGTTTGATCGAGATCCAGGTTCTGAGGGTGGGCATGCCCACT
>NZ_BKAG01000055.1 GCF_007992435.1 Prosthecobacter gellanilyticus
CTGAAGTCCGCGCTCCTCATGCGCTGCGGCCTGCCGCACTCAACGATGTTGTCACAAGACTTATGAGTAAAGCTCAGGCGCTTGCCACCGCACTCCGGGACGCTTCGCGACTTTCGCAAATCACCCGTGGGCCACCATGGAGCTCACGCGGCGGTTGCCGGTGGTGATCTTCTCGTTCTTGGAGGAGGACTTCTTGGTGGACTTGCCTTTGGCTACGGGGGCTTCTTTCTTGTCGGCCTTGGCGTGCACAGCGTTGGCTGGACCGATGGGGATGGCGTCGGTAGGGATGCCTGAGGCAGCAGGGGCAGCAGTGCCGGCTTTCTTGGGATCCACAGGCTGGGCGTCTTCGCTCATCCCGGCCACCACGACTTCGGCTTTCGGCAGAGGAGCTTCCGGGATCTTCTCACCGGCTGGCAGCGGATTGCGGGTGACGACCACCTTGGCGCCGATGCCGACGTTGTTGAAGAGGTCCACCACGTCCTTCATGCCCATGCGGATGCAGCCGTAGCTGGCAGGCTTGCCGAGGCGGTTCTCTTCCGTGGTGCCGTGGATGTAGATGAAGCGGTTCATGGCGTTCCGGTTCGTGCTTTCCATGCCGCGCAGCCAGAGGATGCGGGAGACGATGGGGTCACGGCCGGGGGCATTAGGCTTCAGCACCTCGCCATTCCAGTGGCGGCTCTTCAGCACGGCGCCGGTGGGCAGGCCATGGCCGATCTTGGCGATGACCTCATGCTTGCCGAGCGGTGTGCGGTAGCTGTTGGGCTGGTCGCCGATGCCAAATTTGGAGGTGGAGATGGTGAACTGCTTCTTGAGTTCACCCTGGCTGTAGAGGCCGAGCTTCTGGTCTTTGACGCTGACCACAATCTCAGATTTTGGAGTATTCGATGTACAGGCCCCCAGGGTGGCGGCCAACACGACCAGCCCCAACCAGCGAATCGCGGTCGGAACCTGAGCCGGGAGAGAGGTTGTTAAAGAATCCATATCGGTTAAAAATTTAATATAAGTTAAGTAAATCTGCAAACTCAAATCAGGTTTCTTTAACCTGTGGGTTGGGTGGAAGGTGTGTAGAGCGTCCTATTTCTGGAAAACTCCACCCATGCCTCAGCATCTTTCATTCCTTCCTTGTTTTCTACTGCTCTTTTCCGCGTGCAGCCACCGGACTTCTCCTGGGACAGCCCAGGGGGATCGGGAATCGGTGGGCTGGGTGCAAAATGAGCCGCAGGTGGCTCCATGGCCGCTGGAGCCTGCGTCTCAAACCTTGCCCGGGAGTGCAACGGGGCCGCTTCTGAGGGCTGAGGGGACGGATCTGTTCAATCATGTCTCTTTTTTTGAAAAAAGCGTCCCGGCGGAGGGTGGAATGGCGGACGTGTCTGTGGTCTCTTTTGACAGCCGCCACTGCACGCTGCGGGTGATCGACCAGCCGGAGTCCTGGTCTTTGGGCGATACCCTGGGCAACTCGATGCGCTCGGTGGGGGCCATCGCCGGAGTGAACGGCGGCTACTTCCATCCTGATTTCACGCCACTGGGCCTCATGATCGCGAATGGTCAACCACAGGGGCAGCTCACGCGCTCCTCCCTGGTGTCTGGCATGCTGCGTGTCCGCCAGGGCGAGCCCGCGCTGGTTTGGAACAGTGAATCGTCCTCCACGTCGGGTGCCAGCGACCTCCTGCAAGCCGGGCCGCGTCTGGTGGATCGCGGGCAGCCGGTGGCAGGCCTGAATGCCACCAAGACAGCGGCGCGGACCTTCCTGGCCACCGATGGAAAGCATCGTTGGTTAGTCGGCGTGGTGCGGAACACGACCTTGGGAGGTCTTGCCAAGATGCTCGCCACGCCAGATCTCATTGCGGGCATGCGTGTGGAGCGTGCCCTGAACCTGGATGGCGGCAGATCGACTGCCTTTTATGCGCGAACGAGCGATGGTCGTGAGATCAGCCAGCCCGGCTGGAGCACGGTGAGGAACTATGTGGCGGTGGTGCCGCGCTGAACGAAAAAGAAAGCGCCGCCCATGGCTTTGAGTTGCCTTTTTGGTTAGGCTTGAGGGGTGTGCCTCTTCCGTGCCCATGCCTCCGGCATGCAGTCTCTCTCATCTCGGGATTGATCCGGGGCTTCCCCCGGTTAACGGAAGGTCATGCTCCTCACTCTTCCACGCTGGTTTGATCTCCACACGCACTTCCGCCAGGGCCCGGCCATGCCTGCCTATGTGAAGGCGCACCGGGACATGGGCTGCGCGGGGGCGCTGGCCATGCCGAACACGCAGCCGCCGGTCTCGTATGTCTCAGGGGCGGCGCAGGCGGATGGCTGGTCCATCGAGAGCTACTCGGCAGAGCTGCGTGCGGCGGGAGCGGAGGCTTTTGAGCAGCTCATCGTGCCGCTCTATCTGACGAAGCATACGACGGCGGCGATGATCCGCGAAGGCGCGGCCTCGGGCCTGCTGCGGGCCTGCAAATACTACCCGCCGCATGGCACCACGAACTCGGAGCACGGTGTGCCGATGGATGGCCTGATCGGTGGCGAGGTGCTGAAGGCGATGGAGGAGTGCGGGGTGGTGCTCTGCATCCACGGCGAGCAGCATGCGCTGAGCGGGCCGGACTACATCGATGCGCAGCAGAATGCGGAGACACGTTTCTACACGGACCGCATGCCGCGCCTGATCGCGGCACATCCGAAGCTGCGCATTGTGTGCGAGCACATCACCACGCGCACGGCGGCGGAGTTTGTGGCGGCAGCGCCGGATCATGTGGGCGCCACCATCACTCCGCAGCATCTGCTCTACACGCTGGGGCATCTGATCCAGGGCCTGAAGTATCATCTCTACTGCCTGCCGATCGTGAAGTTTCAGGATGACCGCGCCGCGCTGCGAAAGGTGGTGACGGCTGCTGGCCAGACGAAGTTTTTTGCGGGCACGGACAGCGCTCCACACACGACCAAGGCCACGGCTTGCGGCTGTGCCGCCGGTTGCTTCACGGGTGGCTGCGCGCCGCAGCTCTATGCCATGGCCTTTGAAGAGGCGGGTATCGATCTGGGTTCCAAGGACGGACTGGCGCTCTTCGAGCGCTTCCTGAGCCTGAACGGTCCTGCCTTCTATGGATTCCCGGCTTCGAAGGAGACTTTCCAGATGGAGAAGGCTCCTTCCCAGACTCCGCTGCTTGAGACTCCGGCGGGTCCGGTGACACCGCTGCCTGCGGGCATGGGCCTGGAGCTGACGTGGCGGCTGGTGGGCTGATATCCGACTTTGGTCCTATGTGACCTGAGGGCCGCCACTGAGTCCTTGCCTAGGTTGAACGGGATGGCTAGGCTTCCGCCACTTTGATTTCCGGCCTCCCCCGTCCCCTCACCCGATCCTGTCTTTTCGCGAGATGGTCCGCCTGCATGCTGCTGGTGGTTTTCGCGGTCACGGAGGCGCCTTCCCTGCATGCGCAGACGGCGGAGCCTGTGCTGACGAAGGTGACGGATGTGCTGGCCCTGTCTTCAGAAGTGGTGGAGAAGGGGACGAGGACCGTGCGGCTGCGCGGTGTCGTGAACTATGTCACGGCCAATGGCGATGATTTCACGCTGCATGATGGAGTGGCCTGCGTTTCCGTCGTCACGGGAGACGAAGCCGCGCCGGCGTTTGCGTCCGAAGTCGAGATCGAGGGCACGGTGATTTCAGAGCCTTTCTTTGAGCGCCAGCAAACCCGCGTGAAGCTGGTCAAGCTGACGGTGATTGGCCCTGGGAAACTCCCGGCGGCGATTCCTGCCACGCTGACGGATGTGTCGGAGTTCAAGCATCTGGACCAGTGGGTGAGCGTGGAGGGCACGGTGCTGCAGGTGCGTGCCTCGATGTCCCTCTTCACCATCCAGATGGTGGCGGATACGGGCTCCTGCAATGTGCTGGTGCGTGACTGGCCGCGCACCTCCTTCCCGCGTGACTGGGTCGGCGGGAGAGTGCGCGTGGTGGGCCTGAACCGCGCTTACATGCCGGGCAGCCGCTTCCTCTCCCTGGTGGCGCCTTCGCCTGATCAGGTCACGGTGCTGAAGACAGGGGTGGTGGATCCGCTGGATGCGCCGGCGACCACCGTGGCGGCCCTGCTGAAAAGCGGACCGAGCCGGGACCGCGTGAAACTGACCGGCACGCTGCTGGGGGCCACCTCCGGCAATGTTTATTATGCGCGCAGTGCCGAAGGAGGCGCCTTCTCCTTTTACATGCTGCATCCGATCGATGAGGACAAAAGCGGCCGCTTCTCCACGCCGATCATCATGCCCAAGGTGGAGACGGGTGATGAGCTGGAGGTGGTGGGCATCCCTGGCCGCGTGGATCCAGGAGTGCACCTGGACTATGGCGTGGTGCGTGTGGTGAAGCAGGGGCCGAAGCCCGCGCCCATGTCCTCAGACATCGCCGCCGTGGTGGCCGGAAATCATGTGCATGACTGGGTGGAGGTGCAGGGGCGTCTGCTTTCCGTGGATGATGTGCTGGTGGCTCCGGGAAGGTTTCGCACGACGATGAAGCTGGAGGATGGGGAGCACAAGATCGTGGCCTTCCTGGATGCGCCGCTGCGCGGTGCGCTGGCCAGTCTGGAGCCGGACACTCTTCTGAAGGTGCGCGGCATCGTGACGGGAGCTCCGCATTTTCCGCAGATCCGCCTGTGGGTGGTGTCTCAAGATGATCTGCAGTCCCTGGGAACGGCCAAGGAAGTGGTCACGCGCCGGTTGTGGACCGGTCTCGGATTTGCTGTGATGACCGTGGTCATGATGGCAGGCTGGGTCTTCCTGCTGCGGCGCTCGCGGGAGGCGGTGCGCGGTGCGAATGCCAGCCTGGAGGCGCGTGTGGTTGAGCGCACATCGGAGCTGGCCATGGCGAAGGAGGAACTCGACCGAGCTCTCTCCCAGGAGCGTGAACTGAATGAACTGAAGACACGTTTTGTGTCCCTGGTCTCGCATGAGTTCCGCACGCCGCTGGGTGTGACGATGAGTGCCGTGGAAGTGCTGCGGCACTACCGTGACCGGATCTCTGGCGAGAAGCATGAGGAGCTGCTGGAAGACATCTACTCTGCCACGCTGCAGATGTCCGGGCTCATGGAGCAGGTGCTGCTTCTGGGGCGTGCGGAAGCAGGCAAGCTGGTCTGGCGGCCCACGCTGCTGGATCTGCCGGATCTCTGTGAGAAGCTGGTGGATGAAGGCCTCTCCGCCATGCACCGCCGCTGCCCGGTGAACTTCACCCCCGAGGGTGACTTTAGCGAGGCCTGCATGGACGAGTCCCTGCTGCGTCACATCATCAGCAACCTGCTTTCCAATGCGGTGAAGTATTCTCCTGAAGGCTCACCGGTGGAGTTCCAGCTGCGTCGTGAAGACGAGGAGGTGGTGCTGAGCGTGAGGGATCATGGCATCGGCATCCCTGCGGAAGATCAGGCGCGGCTTTATGAGGCTTTTTATCGTGCTTCAAACGTGGGGGAAACTCCCGGCACGGGATTGGGACTGCTGCTGGTGAAGCACTGCGTGGAGCTGCATCATGGCCGCGTGAGCCTGGAGTCCACGGTGGGGGATGGCACCACCTTCACGGTGCGGCTGCCGCTGCGCAAATGCGCATGTCCGTGATGCATCGAGCAGACGGTGCGCGTGTGCTTTTGCGCGACGTCATCATTCATGATGATGACGAAGTTGTGACCTGGAGGCTTTGGAGTTGACATGTGAAACCAACTTCGGGAGACATGGCGCATGAGCACGACCCCCGACGATGTGAAGCAGATCCAGGAAGCGCTGACAGGACTGGGCGGTGCCATCGGCATTCCCGAACTAGCCTGGGATGAGCAGGGCTGCTGCGCGCTGCAGTTTGACGGCCTGACGGTGAACCTGGAGCATGCGGGTGATGAGGCGCAGATCTACGCCATGTGCCGTGTGGGGCAGGCTCCTGGACATGAAGGCGACCGTCTGGCGGCCTATCAGAAGCTGCTGGAGCATAACTGCTTTTTCCGCGGAACCGGCGGCGGCGTGCTGGGGGTGGACGGGCCTGAAGGCGGCATCATTTTCAGCCACAAGATCCCCGCAGGCGGCCTGGATGGAGAACGGCTCACGGCCTTCATCGAAGGCTACCTGAACATCGCTGAAAAGATCCACGCGGAGCTGGCACCCGGGGGCGCGGATGCAGAGGGCGCGGCGAGGCATGAGGGCCATGATCCGGCGCTGATGGCACTTCGTGTGTAATGTTTCCGCTTCGTCCGGGTTAGTAGGCAGAGAACTCCCATCACTGATTATGTCCGGAATCGCCCAGCTCAGAAACGTCGCCCAGAACTTCAACGTCATCGGTGACGAGCACGCCAAGGTCACCACACAGTCGGAGGTGCGCGCAGACTCCTCGAACTGGGCAGGACGTGCGGTGAACTGGATCAAGTCGAAGCTGAACATCGGCACCGCGGTGCAGGCGAACAAGAACATGATGACCGGTGTGCTCCGGCAGATCCGGGACGCGGAAGGCCTGGGAGACCGCTATGTCGACATCGCCCGCACGAGCTTCGGTTCGCATCTCCGGGAGGGCAAGCCGATCACGGGCCGCCAGGTGGCCAAGGTGATCAGTGATGTGATCCGCCTGAAGGAAAAGGAGACCAGCGAGGCGCAGGCCAAGACGGCGAACATCCGGCTGAACGTGAACAGCATGTGCGCACCCATGTGCTCCATGGAGCCTGGTGCTGAAATGCGCACGAAGCTGACGGAGCACATGACCGCGTTTGGCATGGAAGACCAGATCGCCACGCTGGGTGAGGGCGAGCTCCAGCAGATCAAGGACACGATCAAAAGCAGCGTCCAGCAGAAGGCGGACCGAGATGGGGCCACGCCTACCCAGGACTATGCGAAGTCACAGGTGGACGAGGCCTGCCGCCAGTTTGCCCTGGCCCGCGTGAAGACGGGGATCGACACCATGGTGGCGACCGTGGGTGGTCATGCGGACACGGAGGGTGCTCTTTACAGGGCCGTGATGTCACAGGCCGAGGAGCGCGGCATCGAGCTGGAGATGACTCCGGAACAGATGGGCAAGCTGGCGAACAAACTTTCAGACAAGCTGACCACGGGCTGCCTGTTCAATGCGGACAACCTGCACCCGCCGACTCTTGAAGAGGCTGTGACCAAGCGCAACGAGGTGGTGAAGAGCTTCCTGGACGGCCTGCAGCATCTGGAGGAGCAGGAGATGGAGCCCAAGCACAAGGCCGCGCTCAAGGAATCGATCATTGATTCTAACAAGATGTTCACCAAGGGCATGATCGATGCCGCGGTGGAGATGATCCCGCATGGTGAGACGATGGTGACCGCCATCACCACCGGCGGCCTGAACAAAACCCAGGTCGGCGAGGCTCTGGGGCGCTATGTGGAGCAGATGGGACGGTCCATCAACTCAGAGGTCGGGCTGCGTGAAGGCATCGCCGGCATTGATGAAGCGGACACGGTGCGTGACCTGGTCATGAAGACCAGCCTGTCCCTCGTTGAAGTCGAGTCCGGGGATGGAACGGAAAAACTGAACGCGCAGACTGCGCCGAAGATCCTGGACGAGCTGACCATGCCTGACAGTGGATTCATGGGAGCCCGCTATGATCTGGACCGGTCCGAGGTGCCAAGTCATGAGCTGATGATGCGCAAGGTCGCCTGCATGGACGTGCTGGCCGGACTGGGTGAGATCGCCGGCATGAGCAAGGAGCAGATCAATGGCATGCTGGATGTGGGAGTGGGGAATTTCTCCCTGGGCTTCGTCCGCGCCAAGGCGGGTGAAGGTGTGCATGGCATTGACGGCATGGTGGTCCACGGTGGCTTTAACAAGGAGCAGGCCCTGACGGGACTCGGAGTCAGCATCCAGGATGACATGGTGAAGACGCCCTCCGCGGCGGCTGCCTACTCAAACGCTCCCATGAGCCTTCAGGGCAAGGCGGCGCATTTCTCCGAGGGCTTCCTGAAGGACTTCTTCCGCAACGGCATCACCATCGATGGCGAGCACATCCCGGGCTGCGGCACTCAGGATCACGCTCTGATGGAAAGGACGCTCGACCGTCTGGTGGCCAAGTTCCCGTCCATTGAAGAGGCTGGCCGCGTGACGCGTCCGCTGTTCCAGGCCGTGGCCGCTTCCATCACCATGTCTCTGCTGGGAGATCCTACCACCCAGGAATCCATGATGAGGGTCAGTACGTCCCAGGGCTCCAGGGTTTCAGACCGGCTGAACTTCTCCATCACTTCCCTGGGCGGCGGCTCCTACAATGTGAAGGCGGAGATGGGCATCCAGAAAGGTTCCCGCACGATGCAGGGAGACCGGGCTGATGGTTGTGGCGTGGTGACGCAGATCGACATCTCCATCACCGGCGGCAACCAGAGCGTGGTGCCTCCGACTGTGGATGTGCGGGACATGGACTTCGTCTTTGGCATGATGCACGGGTGAGTCTGAGGCGGGGCTTCAGGCGTGCTGAAGATCGACCAGCCATGTCTCGGGCCTGGACTGGCTGAGGATGATGTCCGCAGCCAGATTGAACCAGCGCTCCGACCGGTCGATCACTGCGGCATCGGAGCTGATGACGACCACGTCCCTGGCTTCCTTGAGCACGGTGTCAGGATTGAACACAGCCTCCACGGTCCAGGGCCAGTGATGCTCCTCGGCGAGCTCCCGCAGGCGCTGCGCCAGCCGGCCGCTGTTTGACACGGGACTGTCCAGCAGCCAGTGCGCGGAACGAATGCCGAGGGCCTGTAAACGCTCCGCCGCAGTGAGGATGGCTGCATCGGTCTCGGCCACCGCATGGTAGGAGCCATGCACGCTGGACATGTCACGCACACAGCCGTCCCGGCAGAGCAGCAGCACGCCACCGCTGAGAAAGGCCTCAAGACTTACGAGCAGATTGAAGCCGTCCACCATGACCTCATGATCACGCATTGTGTTAGGCTTGAGCTGGTGGCGTGAGCGTTGAGCGAGGTTTTCATCCGCACAAGCCGCCCGCCCGACGGCCGTGCGCTGCCGTTCGGTGAGCGCATGTCTGTCTCCCACAAGCTTCAGCGCGGAGGTGCGCGCATAACCACGGCTGAACAGCCAGGACAGATCCGCTACGGCCTGACGCAGGGCCGGTGCCGCCTGCGCGCCAAACATCTCCCGGTCCGCCGGATGCATGCCTCGGTGTCTTGTTTCGCTGCTCATGGTGGATCAATGGTCATGCGACAATTCATCCAGCAGTCTAGCAGCAATTCGTAGTGACCGGAAAAACCCAGGCTTGTGTGCACTGACCGACCTGGCTTAGCTGGAGATGTGCTCGTCATGATCTGTGATGCCCTGCTCCCTTTCTCTGGCCTCGCTTCCGTCCCAGTGGCGGAACCCCAAGGACCATCTCCGTTGGGGACGGTGTTGTTTTATCTGGGCATTCTCTGCGGGATAGGACTGGTCTGCGTGCATGTGCCGCTGGTCCAGCGCGACCGGGATGCACCTGGAGGCCGTCACACACTGAGAAGGGCATCGTTTGCACGGTGGTTCTTCGGTACATTACTTCTGTCGATTGCGCTCGCTGTGCTGAGCACTCCGTTTTTGCACGGTGGCCTGGCGGGCACCCTCTTTATCTGGGGGACCCTGCTCGCCTATGTAGCTCCGCGGCGGCTACAGTATCTGGGCTTTCGGCGAAGGTTTGCCGCGCTGGGACTTCTGTGGCCGCTGTATGTGCTGCTGGTCTCCCGAACTGCTCAAGAGCCGTGGGTCACCGTGCAGTTTTACGTTCTGCAATGGCGGGTGTGGTTTGACATCCGCCTCCTGGCTAATCTCGTGTTTTTGGTGCCTTATGTCTGGTTGATGTTGAGGCCAGACCGGCATGAGCATGACGCGAGCACCAGTTCGACGCCACCCTAAACTGGTCATGACTGGAAGGACGGGCAGCTAGATATGGTTCGATAGAGAACGTGCTTTCTGCTGGCCCGCTCACGGTGCTTTCAGCCACACGCTTCCTGAAAGACGTGATGTGGTCGCTGTCGAAGTCCCGGTCGCGGGGAGCTGTGGCAGCACAAAGAAGCCTTTGCCGCGACTGTTCGCGGGGGTGACGGCATCCGGCAGCAGCACGCCTTTGAACTTGATGCCGGTGCGCTTCACGGCGCCATCGGTGAGGCTGAAGGTGCCGTTGAAGGAGCCTGTGGCGGGATTCAGCGTGAGCGTCACATTGGTGGGATTATTGGCAGCGGTGAAGGTGGCCTTGTTGGCGGCGCTGATGGTGAAGGTCTGGTTGATGCTGGCTGCCTGAGCGGCGGATGCGATGCCGCCATTGGCGAACTCCAGCCGTGCATTCGAAGTGCCTCCCACCAGTCCGAGGACGATGCCCGTCGGTGCTGTGTAGCGGGCACCCGTCATGACTGGATTGAAATCAAACGAGGACAAGTAGGTGTAGGTGGGTGCCACGCCGGGGGCGGTCTGGCTGAACTTGCGCCAGCGCAGTGTCTGGTCGACTAGATTGTTAGGCCGCGTGATCCTCGGAAGGCCGCGGATGAAGCCGAGATAATTCGTCAGGGTCTTTTTATACAGCGCGCTGAAGATGATGAACTGCAGTGTGGGAGATGCCGGGCCGCTGCCTGTCACGGTGACGTCATCCGGCAGCACCAGTGTCCAGTTTACGGCGCCTGCGGGCTGCATTGTGGCGGTGATGTATCCGCTGCCCAGGGGGCGCGCGGTGTTGCTGTCCGGTGGTGCAACCTCGATGGTGTAGTACTCGGGCGCGTCCTTGCCCTTAGTGTCCTTCAGCGTGGTGGCAGGTGTGGCGCTGCTCCAGGAGCCGCGCCAGCCGCCCAGGAAATTTGCTTCCGTGCTTTGCTGGTAGCCTTGCATATACAAGAGGCCAGTGAGCCGGTCGGCACCTCCAGATTCTGTCGTGGCAAGGACCAGTTCCAGCACTAGTGGAATGTCCGGACTCTTGCGCGGAATGATGATCTGAGCGGTCGCGGGTGCCACTGGATCTTGAGCCGCTGCCGGTGTCACATTCAAGACGCCGCTGATCGGGAAACTTTCGGTCGGCGAGAAAGTGAGCTTTCCCGAAAACGAACCCGTCGGCTGTGTTTTGAAGCTGAGATGAGCGCCGTTGCCGGTGTTCACATAGTCATTGCCGCGGATCAGCGCCACGTAGTCTCCCACAAAGCTGCCTGGCAGATCACGCACGACGATGGTGAAGGTCACGCTGCTCGGACCCGCTGCATTCGTGGCCTTCACGGTCACGCTGGTGCTGCCGCCTTTCGTTGGCACGCCGGTGATGCGGGCCACGCCGGTGAGAGGATCCACCACCAGCTTCAGCCCGGCAGGCAGAGGTGCGGCGGTGTAGGCCGGGGCAGGGAGGGCTGGTGTGCTCGTGGGCACTGTCATGTTAAAATTACCGCCCACGATGGCCAGGGGCACTGTGGGTGATGAGACGAACACTGGCGCGACAACGCCTGGCTGGGTGATAGTGTGTGTCACGCCGCCAATGGTGAGGGTGGCCGTGCGTGCTGTTTTGCCCGTGTTCGGCGCGATGGTGACATCGATCGAGCCATCTGCGATGCTTTGAAGTGTGGACAGGCTGACAAAGGGTGAGCTCTCCACAGCGGACCAGGGCGTGCTGGCGCCGCCGGTGTCTACCGTCACCGGATAGGTGAGGCCGGCCGCGAGAAGGCCCGCAGGGCTGCTGGTGGGGGCGACGCCGATCGTGTCTTTGTCCACCGTCACGCTGACTGGATCTGACACACCGCCGAAGGCATCCTGGGCGATGTAGGCGAAGGTGGCGCCGCCGGTGAAGGTGGCCGCAGGTGTGAAAATGATGGCGGTGCCGGAGGGTGACTTTGCCACTTTGCCCTGGGACGCCAAAGGCGAGGTGAAGGACTTAATCGTCAGAGCATCTCCATCCGCATCGGTATCATTGGTTAGGACGTGGATCGGCGCCGGGCTGCCGAGCACGGCCAGCGCGGTGTCTGGAGTTGCCACGGGCTTGCGGTCCAGGGTGGTGAAGTTCATCACGCTGCCTGTGCCGAGTCCCGTGGCACTGGCGGCGGCAGAACGGTAATAGTACTTCGTGTGCGGCAGCAGACCGCTCAAGCTGGCGGAGATCGTGGTGGCGCTGGATCCAGTCACGGTGGCCGGATCCGCCGTGATCACGTGATTCAGTGCTGTGGCGGAGAGGCCATACTCAAAGCGCACATCCGCCGTGGCTGCGCTGCCGGGCTTGGCGGTGCCCTTTAGCACGGCCTGGGCAGGGGTGATGCTGGCAGGCATGACCGCCAGTGTGGTGGTTGTGGGGGCGGTGCCTGCGCCTGCAGAGGTCCTGGCCTTGACCGTGTTTCCGACCGTGGTGCCGCCGATGTGCGTGACGATCACGCGGTAGAAGCAATCTTTGTTCGGCGGCAGGAAGGGGAGGACGGCTGAGACGGCCTGGTCTGTCTCGCCCGAGAGCGTGCCCGGAGAGGCTGGAACTGTCTTGTCCAGCAGTGCAGCGGTGGCGCCATACTGGACAGAGACGGTCACCTCTGTGTCCGCCGGATTCACCGTGCCCGCCACCGTCAGCGAGGTGGCTGTTTGCACGGTGGGTGTCAGTGTGGTGACGGAGGGAATCGGAGCCGGTCCCATGAGGTAGAGAGCGCTCGCATAACCACCGCCAGGCGTGGTGAAGTCCAGATGCCGCGCCATGGTGCCGTCCGCCGTCATGGTCCGGCGGCGTCCGCAGTCAGGACCCGCCTGCGGGAAGCTGTAAGGCTGCTCCGGCGGGGCATAGATGGTCGTCAGCGTGGCGGTGACATCACCGGGAAAGGCCACGGTTTCACCGCGTCGTAAGATGAGGTCAAAGGTGGCACCCTCCAACGTCTTCTGCCCGATCCAGAAGCCAGCATTGTTCGCCGTGCTCGTTCCGGGTCCTTCGATGCCCGACTCCAGCGTCATGTAGCCATCATTCTCCAGATTAAAAAAGTAATAGTTCCCCAGGCTCTCACCTTCCGCCATGCCCGGCAGCACATCCCCATGTTTGGCCAGCAGCTGCCAGCTGCCGTTTTCAAACCAGGCCAGGGCATTGCGGGCAGGGGTGTTGTTAGGCGGTGGCAGGGTGATGGCTCCCGTCGTCAAAAGCTGTCCATTGGCACCCATCTGCGGGACATACAGGTAAAGATCATTCGCCCAGTCAAAGGCGCTGCTGCCTGAGAATGTGGCGGGATCTCTGAGCACCGTCGGCGGGCCGCCCATGAGGCGTGTGGCCAGAATCTTCGCCGGAACCTCCGCCCGCGTGCTGGGGTTCACGCTGACGGCGCGCCCTCCATACAGACCTGCGGCATTGGTGGTGTAGGCCGTGACGGACAATTGGTTCGCGGGACGGCCCGGGTCAGGCGGGTGGAAGTATTGGTAGTTGCTTGCTTGCAAGGAGTAGACCCGCCCGCCGACTCTTGTGTAGTCGCCATTCACGTCCACAACCCAGTTCACGCTGCCCGCCTCAAAGCCACCCCGGTAGTAAACCACGTAGACGAGCATGCGCCCGTCCGCTGCCATAAAGGTCAGCCCCCAATAGCTCGGCGTATAACCCGCCGGCGCGCCCGGCACTGAGCTGCTGGGGCTGTGCGCCAACTGCGCTTCCCCGCTGCCCATCCACCGATACACGAAGTTGCCGATCGTGAAGGCCAGCTTGCTGCCGTCGTAGAAGTTACGCAGTTCTGGGATATCCGTCGGGGAGTTGTAATTCGCCACTCCTCCCTGGATGGCCGGCCCAAAATTGTCCACCGTGCCTACATGGACATAGGCCGGGCCCGGGCCGCCATTCGGGCCGCGGACCCATCTCACAACCGCGATTTTGTTGTCGGAGCCGATCAGCACATCATCCACATCACTGTACATGGCCAGGCCGCCCAGAGGCCGTGGCAGCTCGCCCCGGCGGATGTAATACCAGCCGATGTCGACACTTGTGTCCTGGGGATTCAACCGGCTGTAGCCCTCAAAGATGACAGTGCCATCCGGCATGATGCCTCTTACCTCGCTGACCGAGAGATAACGATTGCCGATCTCCGCCAGCGGCTGCCTGTCCACCCAAAGGCGCTCCTTCCAGCCTGCCTGGGCTCGCCCGGCCATCAGCACCATGACCAGGGTCAGCAGGAAGTGACAGACACCACGTCCGCCCCAGGCGTGACGTGAACCGAGATATCTTGAGTAAAGAGTCATCACAGGAGCCCGGGGGGCACTGAGAATACGCCACCCACCGCCGCATTCAACGTGAAGGTGGTGACAGTTTCCGGCCTGCCACCCGCTTCCATTTAGATGCCGGATTTTTGATAAATGCCGCGATCTTCAGGTCGTTTATTCTTCCTCCCGAACTTGCTCCTCTTTCTAACCAAACCTTTCGCACGATGCTCCGGACCGCTTTCACCCTTGGCCTGATCCTGTTTTCCCTAGCCACCGGCCTCCAAGCCCAGGACAAGGCCGCCACGCTGCCCGAAGGCTTCAAGGCCATCTTCAATGGCAAGGACCTCAGCGGCTGGAGCGGCGGCAGCACTTGGTGGTCGGTGGAGGATGGCTGCCTCACGGGGGTGACGGATGGCAAGCTGGACTACAACCGCTTCATCACCTGGAAGGAAGGCACAGTGAAAAACTTTGAGCTGCGTGTGAAGGTGAAGGTCACGAAGGGTGGGAACAGCGGGCTTCAGTATCGCGGCAAGGAGCGGCCTGATCTTGGCGAATGGGTGGTCACGGGTTATCAATGTGATGTGGTGCCGGACAAGGATGACTACAACGGCATGCTCTATGAGGAGCGCGGGCGGCGCATCCTCGCGCACACGGGTGAGAAGGTGGTCATCGATCCACAAGGCCAGCCGTGGGTGGTCGGCAAGCTGCCCATCAAGTCCTTCCCCTCCGGTGAATGGCATGACTATCGCGTGCTCGTTGAGGGGAATCATCACCAGCACTGGATCGATGGTGTGCCGACGGTGGACGTGATCGATCTCGATGAAGCAGGCCGCGCCCTGGAAGGTGTCATTGCCGTGCAGGTGCATCGCGGGCCGGTGATGAAGATCCAGTACAGGGATTTCTGGGTGAAGAAGCTGCCGGATGATCTGCCGCTGCTGACCTCAGCACAGGCACCTGTTTCTGCGGATGCGGTGAAGGTGGTGCCGCAGGGTGGGCCGGCGAAGAAGGCCGCGAAGTAGTGGCGTTCCTGAAGCAGGTTGTTTATGATCTAGCGTGGGATTGGGAGTTCATTGAACACGCTGAAGCGTGAACAACGTACTCCCAAAAAAAGGCTGGAGACCCATCGAGGATCTCCAGCCTAACAAAAAGCCTTGTTTGCTGAGCTTACGGTTTCTTGATCGAGGCCAGGATGGTGGCGATGTCCTCGCCGTATTCCTTGGAGCCTTCCGGGGTGGAGGCGATGAAGACCATGTAGAGGTCGTCGTTGTCGCCATTGGTCACCATGATGGCATTGAGCACGGCCTTGCCGTCCTCGTCCTCGCCGGTGCCATTGAGAATGTAGAGGCCCACGTTGTTGCTGCCGCCTTCCTGCATGGGCTTATACTCCACGTTCTTGAAGGTCTCTTCCACGGAGGCCTTCATCTCTGCGAGTGCCTCGGCACCCTTGGCTTTCGGGGTCTTGAGCGCCGAGACCTCGATGATGACGCTCTCATCGTCCTCCGTGGTGATGTAGAGCCTGCCTTCCTCGAACTTGGACTTCCAGCCCTCGGGCTTCGCCAGCGAGACTGCCGGCTCCTCCTTGGGGAATCCGACGTCCTTGGCCGTGGCGGTGAGAGTCAGGGTGAGGGAAAGAAGGAGGGTGCAGACGATGCGGCGCTTCATGGAGTCGATTTGATGGGTGATTTCCTGGCAGGAACACTCATTTGGGTAGGCCAGCCTCCCAAGTCAATCCTTTCGTGAGGGTGATCTCAGCAAATGATTTCCGTTTGACCGGCACATTCTACCTAACCATGCAAAAAGCAGCATCGTCAGCACGCTGATGGAGCTCACGATCAATGCTGTCCGCAGGTAGCCGGCGCTGGTGGTGGACAGGCTGACTCCCGTGAAGAGCATGACGTAGGCGGCGACGCAGACGGGACACTTGGGCATGAGGATGAGGGCGAGGCTGGAGAGCAGGAGGCTCGTCCCTTGAATGAGGCCTCGCTTGTGTGGTGGAGTGGCCTCGGGCCGGCTCGATTTGAGCCGGCCCTGGCAGCATGGTGACGTACTCATGAGCTGGCCTTGGTGGAGTGCTGGCAACAGGTGGAGGCGGTGGGGGATGCTGAATCGTAGCGATCATGATGACGCCACCAGATGCCTTCGCTTTCATTGCGGCCGAGTGGTGCGCGGTCCAGCCAGGGATACATGCTCCAGAGGCCGTCCACGCCGCGTGAATAGGTGGAGTAGGTGTGATACACCACGCCGTCTTTTTGAATGAAGGCGCTCATGCCGGGACGCTGGCGCATGTAGGTGGGTGTGTTCACACCGCAGGCGGTGGCGAACTGAAACTCCGCGCTGGCGCCTCCGCCGGGTTCGCCATCGCGCCAGGGCTGCTGGGGCTCGCGGGTGTAGTTGTATTCGATGCCCTCATGCTGCTGATCCTGCGTGTAGGAGGCGCAGAAGTCGAAGTTGAACTCGCCGCCGATGGAGGAAGCCCATGGGAAGCTCCAGTCCATGCGCTGACGGAAGGCGAGAAGTTTTTCCAAAGGTGCGAGCGAGACGGCGGTGAGCAGCACGTCGTGGTTCGCGAGATGGGTGACGATGCCATTGAACCCGTCCGCGATGGCGGAGCAGGACGGACAGCCGGCGGTGTAGTCCGGGCCGAACATGAAGTGATACACGAGAAGCTGCGAGCGACCCTGGAAAAGGTCGGCCAGCTTCGCCGCGCCCGACTCGGTGGTGAAGCGGTAGTCTTTGGACACGGGCACCCAGGGGAGTTGCTGGCGTTTTTTGGCGAGTTCATCGCTCTGACGTGTGTGTTCCTTCTCGGCTTTCAGCAGTTCCAGGCGTGCCTTCAGCCATTCTTCTTGGGTTCCGATTTTGGGTGTGCTCATAGAGGTGTGATGAGTTGTTGGTGGATGTGCGTTGACGAACCTTGGTGGTGTCGCTGGAAACAAGTTATCGCTTGGCAGTTCAGGCTGTGAGTGACAACGGTGGCGCGATTTTCACTCTGCATGGACTCACTCATTTCCGCGGCTGCCTCCGCCCTCGCTGCGGGAGATCCGCTGCGCGCGCTGAACTGCGTGGCGCTGCGTGAGGAGGCACCTGCGCTGGCGCTGCGCGGTATTGCGCTGGCGCAGCTCGGGGATCTGGCGCAGGCGCAAGGGCTGCTCAAACGAGCGGCGCGTGCCTTTGGTGTGAAGCAGCCGGTGGCACATGCGCGCTGTGTGCTGGCGCAGGCGGAGATTGCCTTTGTGTCACGGGAGCTGGGCTGGCCGGTGAAGGAGCTCGAGGCAGCCCGGGTGACCCTGGAGAAGCATGGAGATGCCTTGAATGCGATTCACGCGGTGCATCTTCAGACGAGACGATGTCTTTTGTTAGGCGAGATGGGCGCGGCGGAGAAGATGCTGGGTGCCATCGATGCCTCGCCACTGCCGCCGGCGCGGAGGGCGGCGCATGAGCTGATTGTGGCGGGCATCTTTATGCAGCGGCTGCGCACGGAGAGTGCCCGCACTGCTTTTGCGCGGGCCCGGGAGGCTGCGCAGCGTTCACGCATTCCCGCTTTGAGAGCAGAGGTGGAGGCTGCGGCGTTGCGCCTGGACACACCCGCCGCGCGTCACATCACCCGGGGCAGGGAAAGGCTGGTCCAGATTGATGAGGTGGAAAGTTTGTTAGGCTCCGGAGCCTTGGTGGTGGATGCGTGCCGGCGTGTGGTGAGGCGCGGGAAGATGGTGGTGCCGCTGACGACGCGGCCTGTGCTGTTTGCTCTTGTGCGTGCTCTGGCGGAGGCTTGGCCGGGGGATGTGTCCCGCACCGCGCTTCTGCGTGCTGCTTTTGAAGCAAAGAAGGTGGATGAGTCTCATCGCGCGCGGTTGCGGGTGGAGATCGGCAGGCTGCGGCAGTTGCTGAAGCCGATGGCGGATGTGCAGGCGACCATGCTGGGGTTTGTGTTGCAGCCCCGTGACAAGGCCGAGGTCAGCGTGCTGTCCTGGCCGGTGGAGGAGGAGCACGGCGCGGTGCTGGCCTTTCTGGCGGATGGCGAGGCCTGGTCCAGCTCCGCGCTGGCGTTGGCCCTTGGGATCAGTCAGCGCACGGTGCAGCGGTCGCTGGATGCGCTGGCTGAGGATGGCAAGGTGCAGTGGTTTGGCCGTGCTCGTGCGCGGCGCTGGACGTCATCCGCGGTTCCTGGATTCACGACAATCATGTTACTCCCCACGGTGCTGCCGAGCCGTTAGTATGGTCTCACCTATGAAAACCCCAACATCCCCTGCTGATATTGTTCGCGAGTTCGGTCCCTTTCCCGGCAACCCCCGAGTCCACGGTGTGACTTATGATGGCGAGGTCGTGTGGTGGGCGTCTGACAACCGGCTGAATGCCTTTGATCCGGACAGCGGCGAGATCGTGCGCTTTCTGGAGGTGCCTGCTCATTCCGGCACGGCGTATGACGGCCGTCATCTCTACCAGCTCTCCGAGGGGCGCATTCAAAAGATCAATCCTGGAACCGGTGAGATTCTCTCCACGATCCCTGCGCCGAGTGAGGACGACAACTCGGGAATGGCATGGGCGGAGGGCAGTCTTTGGGTGGGGCAGGCGGATGGGAAGAAGATCCATCAGCTGGATCCTAAAGACGGCGCCATTTTGCGCACGATCCAGTCCAATCGTGTCGTCACTGGTGTGACCTGGGTGGACGGCGAGCTGTGGCACGGCACGTGGGAAGATGAGAGTGAGATCCGCCACATTGACCCGCAGAGCGGTGAGGTGCTGGAGAGTCTAACGATGCCTGAAGGCGTGGGGGTGTCGGGTCTTGAGTCGGATGGCAAAGATCGTTTCTTCTGCGGTGGTGGCAGCAGTGGGAAGCTGCGGGTGGTGAAGAGGCCGAAGCGGGGCTGAGGTAATGCAGCCGAGGAGTCGAGTGCCGGCCTTTCAGGCCTTTGGGGCGTGAAATTCTCAAGAGTTCCATTTTCCCAGGGCGTTGCCCTGGG
Organism: Prosthecobacter gellanilyticus; assembly: GCF_007992435.1. GTDB lineage: Bacteria > Verrucomicrobiota > Verrucomicrobiia > Verrucomicrobiales > Verrucomicrobiaceae > Prosthecobacter > Prosthecobacter gellanilyticus. The sequence continues at coordinate 19,045 of NZ_BKAG01000055.1, forward strand.
CTGAGGAGTTTCGCCTCTTCGAGGCTCCAAGCACGTTGTTAGATGCTCTACGTCACTTTGGCCCGCTCCAATGGGCGGTGCCGATGGCGTAGTACATGTGGGCCCAGCTGGGGTTCTTGGGGTTGGAGCCGGGGATGGGGCCCTGGCGGGCGCCATACCAGAGACGATAGCTGCCGTCCGGGAGCTTCATGATGGTCTGGCTGGTGGTGAAGTTGGATTCCCAGTCATTCTTCTGGTTAGGTGTGAAGACGGGGTTGCCCTCGAACTTTTTCCAGCTGAGTCCGTCAGTGCTCACGGCGAGGCCAATGGCGGTGCGATGCTGGGTTTCCCAGAAGGTGCCGTAGAGGGCGATGTAGATGCCATCCTGCTTGAAGACCGAGGGGTAGACGATGGAGGGGAGGATGACGAGATCTCCACCTGCACCTTCCCATTTTTGCTCCTTGGGCTGGATCGCAGGCTTTGCATTCACGGTCCACTTGAGGCCGTCCGGGCTTTCGGCGTAGCGCATGACCCATGGGCGCCTGCCCACATCGGTGAACCACATTTTATAGGTCTCGCCTTCCTTCATGAGGTAAGGGGCATAGGCGTTCTCAAGCAAGGGCTCGGACGGAGATGACCAATGGATGCCGTCTTCGCTGATGGCGCGATGGACGATATGCTTGTAGTTCCCGGGCATGTCTGCGGCGGTGAAGTACATGACGAGTTTACCGTTCTCGCGCAGAACCGATCCATCCGGATGGCGGAGGAAATTCGGAGTCAGGAGGCCGCGACGGTCATCGCCGAAAGTGAGGACGGGATTCTTCTCGTATTTGGTGAAGTGGATGCCGTCCTTGCTGCGAGCGAGGCCGATCTTGTAGATGCGGTCCTTGTGCTCGTTGGCGCGGATTTTCTTCTTCTGTTCGTCGCTGAGATCGGTCGCGGGCTTGTAGAGGCCTTTAGCGATGACGTCATTCGTGGAGCCCATGTAATACAGCGAGTATTCGCCGTTTTCATAGATGACGCTGGGTGAGAGGATGTGTGTGTCATCGAACTCACCTTTCTCGCCGATGATGAAGACAGGCTGGTCACTGTCGCGCTGCCAGTCCATGGGCTGGAGCCATTTGGCGAAGCCGGGAGGTGTTGGGTCCTGAGCGTATGACAACGGCGGCAGAGCCAGCGTGAAGGCGGTCAAAAGCCTAACAGCAATTGTCGTGGCATACGGCAAGAAGATCCGGGCAGACAGCGGGTGCATGCCGCGAGGCTATCACGACGAGCGTTGGACTCAATACCTAACCGAGGGGCTTTAGAGAGGCTCGTGCAACAGGGTGACATCAGGCCGCTTCTCCTGAAGGCGCTGGATCGGGGGAGAAGCGGGGACCCATTGAAAGATGCGGAACCCGTTCCGGGTTCGCGCTTTGAGATGAGGACGGCTGGCTCATCACCAGGGTAGGCTCGCTAAGGCTCGCCAATCCTTCGCTATGATGCGGAAGGCCTTTGGCCTTCCAACCCACGTTTGAATGGCAATACAACATGCGACTCGTTCCTTAAGTCACTCCGTTGTGCGAGCCTCCATGAAGAGGGCCTCCCGTTACTGGACGTTCGCCGACACGGGCACTGAGAATGCGGTGTTGCCGTTGGTGGTTTCGATCACGAAGGACTGGAGGGTGACGGGGCCCTGCGTCTCCGGAGTCCAGCTACCTGCAAAAGTGGCAAGGCTCTGCCAGTACAGCGGCACGGTGGCCACCACGGTGCCGCTGGCATTGGTGACCACGGCCTGGACGTTGAAATTGCCGCCGGGCCAGTAGTCGTTGTCGATTTTGCAGCCGCACATCATGTAGACGTTGGCCTGGATGGTGGTGGGCTGGCCGGTGGTCAGGGCAGCAGGCGTGATCATGTTTGTCAGCAGTCCGGGAACGACGACCACCACGGCCGCTGTGCCGCTGAGCGTGAGCCCCGGCCATACGACCTGCTGGTTGCTCGCGGTGGCCATGAGCGTACCATTGTGGAAGACGTTGACGGTGAAGGTCAGCTGGACCGGTGCCGGTGGCTCGAATGAGAAGGTGTAGGAATAGGCATCGGTCGGATTCACCGGTGTGCCCCAGGGCACGCTCTGCATGATGTCCTGCGTGACGCCGGAGCCATCGCCGCCGTCGACATTTCCCTGGGTGATGGGGGCATCCTGCACGCCTGCGATGATGTTCCCGTAGTCATCCGTGACGGTGAGCCGGGCCACGCCGTCCTGGCCCTGGCCGATGAATTTGCCGCCCCAGGCGATGGCGCGGACGGTGATGGAAGTGAGCATATTTAGTTAGGTGTGTGAAAGGCAAAGTCCTGTGCGGAGAGCTGGCACACACTTAAATACCCTGCCGAAGGCCGACCGTTATGCTCTATTTTATGAAGAGATTGAAAGGGTTCACTTCTTCGTGGTGCTCGCGTGAAGATGACGCGCATGGTTGCGGATGTGCTTCATGAGGGCGGCCATGGCCTGGCTTTGATAGCGGGAGGCGTTCCACATCATGGCGACGGTGCGGACGGGCTTTTCACCTTTGAAGGAACGGTAGACACGCTGGTCGCTCAGGTCCAGGCGGCGCGCCATTTCAGGGACGATGGAGACGCCGTGATCGAGCGACACCAGCTCCTGCACGGTGGCGAGCTGGCTGGTGCGCTCCACCGTCACGGGCTGCACGGACTGGCGACGGCAGAAGCTGGCGATGTTTTCCGAGAGGCAGTGGGCTTCATTCAGCATGACGAAGGGATAGTTTCCTGCCTCCTGCATGGTGGGAGAGGCGGACTTCGCCAAGGCATGACCGACGGGAACGACGAGGCGGAGCTCTTCATCAAAGAGTGGCTCGACTTCGAGATGCTTCGCGATGATGGGCAGGGCGACGATGGCGAGGTCGATCTCACCCTGGCTGCAGCGCTTGATGAGCATCTCGGTGGTGTCCTCCTGCACGATGACGGAGATCTGCGGATGCTTCGCGGCAAAGCCGCCTAACAAACCAGGTAGAAAATAGGGCGCGATGGTGGGGATGGCAGCGAGGCGGATGCGACTGCGCTGGCCTGCCTCGGAAAGCTCGGAGAAGGTGTCTTCGACGAGTTTGAGGATGGATTTGGCGCGCTCCAGCAGAAGCTCGCCGAGGTCCGTGAGCACGACTTCACGGGGCTTGCGCTCAAAGAGCGGCTGGCCGAGCTGGTCTTCGAGTTTTTGAATGGAGCGGCTGAGCGCGGACTGGGAGAGATTTAGCTCCGTGGCGGCACGGGTGAAGTTCTTCGTGCGGGCCAGAGCGATGAATTGCTCGAGCGATTGGAAGTTCAGATCTGTCCTCATAGGGCTATCTTAGCAATGCGTACAGCGCATCGCAAGGATACATACAATGCATTGGATGCATGGATTAAATCTTGCCAGAGGTTGCCTGTGCCACGGACCACCCAATCCAAGTCCGCCACTCAACCCACTGAATCCTACTGCCATGAAATCGCCCACATTCACGGGGTGGCTTGCCTCCTCAGCCATCATTCCCGTCCTGCTGGCCTCCGCCCAGGACGGTGGTTCCCCGAAAACGAACCCGATCGACCAATGTCCTGTGATGGGCAAGCCGGCGAGTGCTGCGCGACACACGGCAGCGGGAGCGATGTCGAACCACGACTGGTGGCCTAACCAGTTAAATCTCAAGATTCTTCACCAGAACTCGCCCAAGGGAAATCCGATGGGGGCTGAGTTTGATTATGTGGAGGAGTTCAAGAAGCTGGATCTCGAGGCGCTGAAGAAGGATCTGCGTGATCTGATGACGACCTCCCAGGACTGGTGGCCGGCCGACTACGGGAACTATGGGCCGCTTTTCATCCGCATGGCCTGGCATAGCGCGGGGACGTATCGCGTGAGTGATGGGCGGGGTGGTGCTGGGTATGGCACGCAGCGCTTTGCCCCGCTCAACAGCTGGCCGGACAATGCGAACCTGGACAAGGCGCGGCGCCTGCTGTGGCCGATCAAGCAGAAGTATGGAAACAAGATTTCCTGGGCGGATCTCATGATTCTCACGGGCAACATGGCGCTCGAATCCATGGGCTTCAAGACGCTCGGCTTTGCCGGAGGTCGCGCGGATGTGTGGGAGCCGCAGGAAGACATCTACTGGGGGCCGGAGAGCACCTGGCTGGGTGACAAGCGCTATCAAGGTGAGCGCGAGCTTGAGAAGCCTCTCGCCGCTGTGCAGATGGGCCTCATCTATGTGAACCCGGAAGGCCCGAATGGGAATCCCGACCCGCTGGCTGCCGCGAAGGATATCCGCGAGACTTTTGGCCGCATGGCGATGAATGACGAGGAGACCGTGGCGCTGATTGCCGGTGGTCACACTTTTGGTAAGGCGCATGGTGCCGCCGATGCGAAGAACGTGGGTGCTGATCCTGAAGGCGCAGGCCTGGAAGAGCAGGGCATGGGCTGGAAGAACAAGCACGGCAAGGGCAATGGCGGAGACACCATCACCAGCGGCCTGGAAGGTGCCTGGACGAGCGCGCCTGCGCGGTGGTCGCACATGTATCTCTCAAACCTCTATGCCTATGAGTGGGAGCTGACGAAGAGCCCGGCGGGTGCGAAGCAGTGGGTGCCGAAGGACGGGGCAGGGAAGGGCACGGTGCCGGATGCGCATGATCCGAAGAAGGGTCACGCGCCGATCATGTTCACCACCGACCTGGCGCTGAAGATGGATCCTGCGTATGCCAAGATCACCAAGCGCTTCTTTGAGAACCCGAAGGAGTTTGAGGTGGCCTTTGCCAAGGCCTGGTTCAAGCTGACGCATCGTGACATGGGACCGATGGCCCGCTATGTGGGTGCGGATGTGCCGAAGGAGAAGTTCACCTGGCAGGACCCGGTGCCTGCGGTGGACTATGAACTGGTGAACGAACAGGACATCGCGGCGCTGAAGACGAAGATCCTTGGCTCTGGTCTGACGACCTCGGAACTTGTTTCCACGGCCTGGGCTTCGGCGGCTTCCTTCCGTGGTAGTGACAAGCGCGGTGGTGCCAATGGTGCGCGCATCCGCCTGGCTCCGATGAAGGACTGGGAGGTGAACAATCCTGCGCAGACGGCGAAGGTGCTGGCGGCGCTGGAGAAGATCCAGAAGGAATTTAATGGCGCCAAGGCCGGTGGTAAAAAGATCTCCATCGCGGATCTCATTGTGCTCGGTGGCAGTGCCGCCGTGGAAGCGGCGGCCAGCAAGGGTGGGCATGAGGTGAAGGTGGTCTTCACGCCAGGCCGCACGGATGCCACGCAGGAGATGACGGATGTCACCTCTGTGGCCTTCCTGGAGCCGAAACATGACGGCTTCCGCAACTACCTGGGGCATGAGCTTGACCGCCCCGCACCGGAGAATCTGGTGGACCGCGCTCAACTGCTCACGCTCTCCGCTCCGGAGATGACGGCGCTGGTGGGCGGCCTGCGTGTGCTGGGCACGAACACGGGTCATCCTGACCTGGGTGTGCTGACCAAGAATCGTGGTGCCCTAACCAATGATTTCTTCGTGAACCTGCTGGACATGAGCACGGAGTGGAAGGTCTCGCCGAAGTGCGAGCACTTCTACGAGGGTGTGGACCGCAAGAGCGGGCAGGCGAAGTGGATGGCCACGTCTGTGGACCTGGTGTTCGGGTCGAACTCGCAGCTCCGCTCGATCGCGGAAGTGTATGCGAGTGACGATGCGAAGGCGAAGTTCGTGAACGATTTTGTCTCTGCCTGGACCAAGGTGATGAACCTGGACCGGTTTGATTTGAAGAGCTGAGATTTGAAGAGTTGAAGCATCCCCCCGCTGCTCTTCATGCAGCCCGTGCCGGTCATCTTGTGGCCGGTGCGGGCTGTTTTGTTTTCGATGTGGGAGCGGAGAGGTTGTGGGTGTTGTCGCTGACTTCTCGCGCACCTGCCGGTGCGCATGGTCAAACAACTGAACGTGGCGATTTTATCCGGTGGTTCTCGCTCGCCAAGCCTCGCTTCACCACCGGCTAATTTCTCTCGAGCCTCCGGCTCGCCGGAATGGCTGATCAATTTCAGCTGTTCGTAGTGGATGCGGGATTTTGTAGAAGAGTGTCATGGGTGTGCTTTGACTCGAAGGCACTTGTGGACATGCTGGGAGCTATGAGCACGACTTCTGTTCCGACCCGCACTGAGACTGATACGATGGGAGCCATTGAAGTGGCGCAGACGGCTTACTGGGGGGCGCAGACGCAGCGTTCGCTGAAGTATTTCGCCATCGGCAAGGATGTGATGCCGCGCGCGGTGATCCGTGCGATGGGGGTGCTGAAGAAGGCGTGTGCGATGGTGAATTGTGATCTCGGGAAACTGGCTGCTGACAAGAAGGAGCTGATCTGCCGCTCTGCGGATGAGGTGATCGAGGGGAAGCTGGACGCGCATTTTCCGCTGCGCATCTGGCAGACGGGTTCTGGCACGCAGAGCAACATGAACTCCAACGAGGTCATCTCCAACCGCGCGATCGAGATGGCGGGTGGGGTGATGGGCAGCAAGGCGCCGGTGCATCCGAATGACCACGTCAACATGTCGCAGAGCAGCAATGATACTTTCCCAACGGCGATGCATATCGCCGCGGTGGAGGAGGTGACGCACCGGCTGATTCCTGCGGCGAAATATTTCCGCGAGGCTCTGGAGAGGAAGCGCGTGGAGTTCAATGACATCGTGAAGATCGGCCGCACGCATCTGCAGGATGCGACGCCGGTCACGTTTGGGCAGGAGTTCGGTGGTTATGTGAGTCTCATTGATCGTGATGTGGTGCGGCTTGAGGAGACGCTGGTGGGATTGCGTGATCTGGCGATCGGTGGCACGGCGGTGGGCACGGGGCTGAACTCGCATCCGGAGTTTGCTGAACGTGCGGCAGCGACCATTGCGGAGCTCACGGGGCTGGCTTTCAAGAGCCACCCGAACAAGTTTGCGGCACTGAGCGCGCATGATGAGTTTGTGTATGCGAGCGGTGCGCTGAAGACCCTGGCGGCGAGTTTGATGAAGATCGCCAATGACATCCGCTGGCTGGGCTCAGGTCCACGTTGTGGGCTGGGCGAGCTGTCGCTGCCGGAGAACGAGCCGGGCTCCTCCATCATGCCTGGGAAGGTGAACCCCACGCAGAGCGAGGCGATGACGATGGTGGCGGTGCAGGTGATGGGCAATGACGCGGCGATCGGCTTTGCGGCGAGCCAGGGGAATTTTGAATTGAATGTCTTCAACCCGGTGATGATCCATAATTTCCTGCACAGCGCGGATCTCCTTACCGGCACGCTGCGCAGCTTTGCGGACTACTGCCTCGATGGCCTGAAGGTGAATCGTGAGAAGGTGGACAGCTATGTGGGCAACAGCTTGATGCTGGTCACCGCGCTCAATCAGCACATTGGTTATGACAAGGCGGCTGCCATTGCCAAACTGGGGCACAAGGAAGGTCTCACGCTCCGTGATGCCGCGGTGAAGAGCGGGCATCTCACGGGGGAGGAGTTTGACCTGTGGGTGGATGCGGAGCGGATGACGCGAGCCTAACCAGTGATTCGGGAATGGTTTCGACTGGTGTCCAGGCGCACAGGAGGGTCTCGAGGGCAGGGAGGGTGATGAGAGGCTCCAGGTCGGTGACCTGGGTCTGGGTGAGGTCCAGCTTTCTCAGCGCGGGCAGGCCGCTCAGCGGAGCCACGGTGGTGACTGGGGTGTGATAGCAGAGCAGCACCTGCAGGGCGGGATGATCCTGCAATGGGGCGAGGTCTGCCACCTTCGTATGACTGAGGTCGAGATGACGCAGGGCACTGAGGCGGGCCAGCGGACGGATGTCTGAAAGGAAGGTGTAGGAGGCATCCAGCACCTCCAGATAAGTCAGGCTGGCGAGGGGTGCGAGATCCTCCACGGATGTCCATGAGAGGTCCAGGACGCGAAGCTGGGGGAGGCTTTCGAGACCTGCGAGATCATCCCAGGCGCTGCCATCTCCGCGTGCTCCGGCGAGGGAGAGGATCTGCAGATTGGGCAGACGATTCCAGAGTTCACGCGCCGCTGCGGGAGGCAGGGTATTGGGCGCATAGGGGATGCCGGGCGAGGCGGGGTGGAAGCCGTTGGCGGCGTCTGTCCAGCCGACGCCGAGATTCAGGCAGGAGAGGTGATTCAATTCCCACAGTTCGTTAGGCCACTCGGTGAGGCCGAGGTCACCGAGATCCAATGTTCCGGTGCGCCGTTCCTGCTCCCGCAAGATGCGGGCGCGGGCGATGGCAGATCCTTCGGGGGCAGAGGGCATGGCATGTCTTCGTGGCTCCCATGAGGCCTGGCAAGTCTTCACCCGAGGAGACCGGCCTAGAATTGGCACAAGGTCGGCAGGTTTCCGCACGTTCTAAGCTGCATGAAACGCACACTCCTCCTGCTCGGTGCTCTCGGATCCTTCATGGCCTCTTCCTGCCCTGCGGCGAACTGGCCCATGTGGCGCGGCCCGAGCGGGGACGGGACCACCACGGAATCTGGTTTGCCGGAAAAGTGGAGCCAGACGGACAATGTGGTGTGGAAGGTGGCGCTGCCGGATCGCGGGAACTCGACGCCGGTGGTGTGGGGTGACAAGGTGCTGGTGACGCAGGCGGTGGAGAAGGCGGGGCAGAGGCTGCTGCTGTGTTTTGATCGCAAGGATGGCAAGCAACTCTGGGAGGCGGGCACGACCTACAAGGAGCCGGAGCTGACCCATGCCACGAACCCCTACTGCGCGGCATCACCGGCCACGAACGGAACGCAGATCGTGGTGTTCTTTGCCAGTGCCGGTGTTTTTTGTTATGACTTCGAAGGCAAGGAGCTGTGGAAGCGCACGGACCTGGGCAAGCAGCATCACATCTGGGGAAACGGCACCTCGCCGGTGATTGCCGGAGACCGGGTGTTTTTGAACTTCGGGCCCGGCGAGAAGACCACTCTGTATGCCTTTGATCTCAAGACAGGCAAGACGCTCTGGGAGCATAATGAACCCGGTGGTGCCTCGGGTGAAGGCGCGGAGAAAAAGTGGCTCGGTTCATGGGCGGACCCGCTGTTCCGGAAGATCGATGATCATTATGAGGTCATCCTCAGTTATCCGGGGCGCGTGGCGGGTTTTGATCCTCTGAGTGGGAAGCAGCTGTGGACCTGTGATGGATTGAATGCGCTGGTTTATAACTCACCGCTGCTGGCACCGGACAACACGGTGATCGCTTACGGCGGGTATGGCGGCATGGGTGTGGCGGTGAAGGCCGGTGGCAAGGGGGACGTGACCGAAAAGCGTCTCTGGCATCTGCCGAAGGTGAGCCAGCGCATCGGCAGCGGGGTGATCAAAGACGGCTATCACTACATCCTCAGTGATGGGGGCATCGTGGAGTGTCGTGATCTGAAAACGGGTGAGATGATCTACAACGAACGTCTCAAAGGTCCGGGACCCACAGGACAGAACTGGTCATCACTGGTGCTCAGCGCGGATGGCAAATGCTACGCGGCGAATCAGGGTGGCGACTGCTTTGTCTTCAAGGCCAGCCCGACGTTTGAGCTGCTCTCCACGAACTCCCTGGGTGAGAAGATCATCGGCTCCATCGCTGTCAGTGACGGGCAGCTTTTCATCCGCGGGTATAAGAACCTGTGGTGCATCGGCAAGAAGTGAGCCGACGATGGATGAGCGCGGTTTTCAGCATGTGCGAGTCCTTCGACAGGCGTGAGGTCTTGTGTATGGTGTGCGCATGAAGATTGATGCCATCGCGCGTTTGGAACGTCATGCGAAGCGTCTCGGCGAGATCGCCGCGGTGCTGGGGAAGTATGGGCTGGCGGACATGTTCGGCGGGTTTGACTATCCCTGGCTGAACAACCGGCTGCGCAGCGCGGACGGGCAGGTGCTCGCGGATGTGTCCACCGCAGCGAAGGTGAGGCTGGCGCTCACGGAGCTGGGGACCACGGGCATCAAGCTGGGGCAGATGCTGAGCACGCGCGCGGATCTCATCGGCCCTGAGATGACCGCAGAGCTTGCGGAATTGCAGGCGAATGTGCCCGCTGAACCGGCGGAGACAGCGCGGCAGATTTTGCAGACGGATCTGGGGCGGCCGGTGGAGGAGTTGTTTGCGGAGTTTGAGGACACGCCGCTGGCGGCGGCCTCCATCGCGCAGGTGCACTGTGCACGGCTGCATAGTGGGGAGCGTGTGGTGGTGAAGGTGCGGCGCAGCGGCATCGAGGCAAAGGTGGGCACGGATCTGGAGATCGTGCAGGCACTGGCGGAGCTGCTGGAAAAGCACTCGCCTTCGCTGCGTCCGTATCAACCCGTGGCCGTGGTGCGCCAGTTCCGCCGCACGCTGCTGCGGGAGATGGATTTTACGTATGAGAAGCGGAACCTGGAGGAGTTCGCGCGCCATTTCGCGGCCGAGCCGGATGTGCACATCCCCACGGTGTATCCTGATCTGTGCTCGCATCAGATCATCACCATGGAGCGGCTGAATGGCGTGCCTGGCAATGATGTGGCGGCGCTGAAACTCTCTGGCGAGGACCTCACCGAATTCGCCCGGCGCGGTGCGAACATGTATCTGGAGATGGTTTTCCGCGATGGCTTCTACCATGCGGACCCGCATCCGGGAAACCTCGTGCTGATGCCCGGCAGTGTGGTGGGTGTGATCGACTGCGGACAGGTGGGCCGCATCGATGACGAGCTGCGTGACGAAGTGGAGGCGCTGCTGCTGGCCATCGTGGAGAACGACTCTGGCCAGGTCACCGAACAAGTTTTGCGTTTAGGGGCTGTGCCTTCTGATTTTCCCCGTGAGCGGCTGCGTGCGGATCTGGATGATTTCATGGCGGACTATGTGGGGCATCCGCTGCGTGACATCAATGTGGGCGGTGCCTTGTCATCACTCATCGAGATCGTCCGGCGCTATCACATCACCTTGCCGCCGCCGCTCGCGGTGCTTTTGAAGACGCTCATCGTGCTGGAGGGCACGAGCCGCCGCTTCAGCCCCGAGGTGAGCCTGGCGGAGCTCATGCAGCCCTTCTGCCAGCGCATGGTGATGCGGCGGCTTTCCCCCTCACGTCTGCTGCGCCGGGCGCGGCGGACCTATCGCGACTGGGACCGGCTGATCACGCTGCTGCCGCGTGATCTCGCGGATCTGCTGGCGCGGTTTCGTGACGGCACCCTGACGGTGCATCTGGATCACCGGCACCTGGACCCCATCGTGAACCGACTGGTGCTGGGCGTGCTTACTGCGGCCATCTTCCTGGGATCATCCCAGCTTTGGAGCAACCAGGCGCAGCCTGTGCTTTTTGGCGTGTCCATTTTCGGTGCTTTTGGTTATGTCGTGAGTTTGTTTCTGGGCTGGCGGCTGCTTCGGGCCATCCGGAAGTCGGGGAATATCAACTCGAAGGATTGAGGGACAGATGATGGAGGGGGAGTCAGGTTCGCAAGGCCCTGAGCTCTACCCATGACCATGTATTTGCAGGCTTCTCGCGCCGCCTTCGGGGCGCGTGGCTGATCAGGGCGGTGTTGTGATGTGTTCCGGTGGTTCTCGCTGCACCGCTCCGCGGTTTCGCTTCACCACCGGCTAATGTCTTGCGAGCCTCCGGCTCGCGATTCCCCCCCCAGCAATGACTTATGAGCAAAGCTCATTCCAAGGCCGTCGCATTCCACTTCTGCAAAGCTTCTCGTTAGGCCTTCCAGAGCGCCGGAGGGCCCTGAGTTTTACCCATAAGTCGATGAGGCAGACCTTCGCTGGCCAAGTAGCGCTGTGGAGCGCGGACTTCAGTCCGCAGCGGATCATTCGCTGTCATAGGTGCCCTGTGACTGGTGATGTCTTCAAGACGAAGACGTGGGCTCGAAGGACACGAGCACGGATGAAGGAGATCACCAGGGCGTTCGACCTGCTGCGGACTGAAGTCCGCGCTCCTTGGACGCCGCGGCCTGCGGCATCCTAGTGTGTTGTCCCGCTTTGTCAGGGACGGCCAAACGTCCTCGTCGACGTCATAGTTATGGGTGACGCTCAGGGATGGCCGGCGCAGTCCAGGACGCTTCGCGACTATCGCAGATCAGTTGCTCACTCATTTTCCAGCAGCTTGATGCGCCACCAGGCGGACTCCAGGGGGAAGAACTGGCTCAGATAGACGCGGCTGACGTCATAATGCGTGATGACCTTCTCGATCGCCGTGCGCTGGGACATGACATACTCGCGGTCTGGACACAGCGTGACCACCCAGGCGGCGAAGCAGGGTTCGCGCAGGTAGTCTTTCTCGATGTGCATGCGCGGTGAGGCGGCGTGCTGCAGCTTCAGGCCTGCCAGGGCAACCTGCACCGATTCCAGCTCGCTCGTCTGTGGCTTCCAGGCAGCGTTCATCATGCGCCAGTCGACGTTGAAGACTTCGGTGCCGTTCACATCGAACTCGGAGATGAGTCCCAGGCTCTTGGCGGAGAGCTCGGCGCTGTGTCGCAAGCCTTCGGCATAGACGGCTTTTAGGGCTGCATCGGTCTCCATCTCCCACAAGGCGCGCAGGCAGATCACGCCTTCAGATCCTGTCCAGGAATGACGTGGACCCTGACCTGGATCAAAGACCATGCCCTCGCGGCAGAAGTCGATGCGCGGGCGCTGGGACTTGCCCACCTTTTCGTTCGCGGCATCGACGTAGCGCTTTTGCCAGGATTCATCCCCCGTGAAGGCATGCATGGCTTTCATCACAAAGAGCAGCCTCGGCGCGCCTTCCCAGGTCGGCTTGTTGAGATCTCCGCGATACTTCGAAGGCGGGCCGTCCGCGGGCATCTTCCAGCCGTTGGCATCCAGCACGGTGATCTGCGCGATGAAGCGGGCGATGAGATCCTTCTTCTCTGCCTCATCCCTGGCCAAACCATCTTTGATATAGCGCCAGATGCCATAGAGCCACGGTGTCGTCTGGTCATTCGATCCCATGCTGTAGGTGGTCTTGCCGTCTGTGGCGATGCCGCGAGCGATGAAGCCGGGTGTCTTGCCGATGGTGGAGACCTTGATGAGTCCTTCGATCATGCGTCTAGCCTTCGCACGATCTTCCTCGCTCTTCGTGATCGTCCAGCGGCTGCACAGCGCATCTAGATACAGGCCGTTGAACATGGGCCCGTCCTCATTCGGCACGCCCCAGCTCAGAGCGCTCGGCTTCATCTCGCGGCAATCTTCGGGCGTGGGTCGCACGATCTCTCCCTTCAGTCCGACGTAGTCGAGGATGAGGTGGTGCTCATCAACAAACCTGCGCCAGAGCTCGTCATGCGCTTTTTGAACTGCTTCTTCGGGTGCGTCAGCCGCGAGGGCGGCGGTGGCGATGCAGAGAAAGAGAAGAGGGCGCAAAATCATGATTCGGATCGGTAGGAAATCTTGTGGGCGGCACGCTGACATGCTTCCAGCCTGCACACGGCATCCAGCCTGGCGAGGCGCTGAAAAAGCTCAAATCACGCGTTCGCGGGAAATCTCACACCTTCTGCAGCTTCCACTTTCCGCGCCGGAACAAGAAGAAACTCCACACGGCCAGCAGCGAGTAGGCTGCGGGCACGGAGATCACGGCGCCGATCGGACCCCAGCCCAGGGTCCTGGCCAGCAGCCAGGCGATGGGGATCTGGCCGAGCCAGAGGCACAGGAAGTTCAGGCGCGCGGGTGTCCATGTGTCGCCCGAGCCATTGAAGGCACCTTCAAAGCACATGCCTGCGGCATAAAGCGGGAAGGCCAAGCTGATGATCCAGAGTGACTGTGTGCCAAAGGCCAGCACGTCCGGCTCCGGGCTGAAAAGACGGAGCAGCGGTCCCGCGAAGATCACAAAGCACAGGCCCACCCCACTGAGCACCAGGATGTTCAGCTTCGTGGCGATCCATACGGCTGCCTCGGCACGCTCCGGCTTGTTCGCGCCGAGGTTTTGGCCCACGAGGGTGGAGCCTGCATTTGCCAAACCCCAGGCGGGCATGAGGGCAAAGGTCACGATGCGGATGGCGATGGTGTAACCCGCCAGCGCGGTGCTGCCGAACATGGCGAGAATCTTGAAGAGGCCGACCCAGCTTGTGGTGCTGATGAGAAACTGCGCGATGCCGCTGCCAGACTTGCTCAGCACGGTGCCGAGGATCTCGCGTCGCGGCTTGAAATGCTCCCAGCGCACCTTCACGCGGCTGTGATGCCCGGCCAGATGCCAGAGCTGATAGAGCACACCCACACCACGACCGATGTTTGTGGCCACGGCCGCGCCGGTGACGCCCATCTCTGGAAAGATGCCCCAACCAAAAATAAAACAAGGGCCGAGCACGATGTTCAGCGCGTTCGCCAGCCAGAGCGTGCGCATGGCGATCACGGCATCTCCCGCGCCGCGGAAGATGGCATTGATCAGGAAGATGAGGAAGACGGTGATGTTCCCGCCGAGCATCACCCGTGCAAAGGAGCCTCCGATGGTGACCACCTTCTCATCGGCGCCCATGGCGCGCAGGATGTCCGGTGCGAAGATGCCGAGCACCACGCCGATGCCTGCGGCCATCAGCACGCCCAGAAGCACGATCTGCGCGGCGGCCTGTGCCGCGAGCTCAGGCTCCTTTTCACCGATGCGGCGTGACACGATGGCCGTGGCCGCGATGGAGATGCCGATGGCCACGGCATAGATCAGTGTCATCACGGATTCCGTGATACCCACCACTGCCACGGCTTCCTTGCCCAGGCGTGAAACCCAGAACACATCCGCCACGGCAAAGAGGGACTCCATGATCATCTCCAGCACCATGGGCACCGCCAGCAGGATGATGGCGCGGTTCATGGGCAGAGACGTGTAGTCATGCTCCTCCCCGCGCAGTGACTGCGCCACGCTGCGCCAGAATGACGGGGCAGGTGGGGAGGTGGTGGAGTCCTGGCTCATGAAATAACTGGATCAGAGAGATGAAGTAGCGGCGGGGGCAATGACGAAACCAGAATGACGAATGACGAATGACGAATGACGAATGACGAATGACGAATGACGAATGACGAATGACGAATGACGAATGACGAAGCAATAATGCCTCAAGCCAGACGTCGGACGTGCCAACCATCCAAGGTGCCCCCGCTCTATCCTACGATGCGCGCCATTTTCTACATCATCTAAAATTCGGCATTCGTCATTCTGATTTCGTCATTCCAGCCTATGGCTGCCTTCCTTCATCCACATCGATGAAGTGTGTGATGGTCTGGATGTCATGGCGATCACCGAGCCCGCCATCGACCTTGCGTTTTTCCAGGGTGGCGGAGATGTGGTCATTCCAGCCGAGCTTGAGCACGTAGTAGTTCCAGACCAGCTTGTCGGTGTCATTGAGCGGGCGGCCATGCTCCTGGCACCATTGCAGGATGTCCTCATCGCTGCCGCCCTCCAGCACACGCGCCTTCAGCTTGTCATAGTTGATGTGCAGAAAGCCGGTGCAGGAGCCATCCGAGCCCTTGCCGAGATTTCCATGCAGATCTTCCCAGAGCTTTCCTTCGGCATGCAGGCGGATCTTTCCGAGCATGCGCGGGAAGTATTTCAGACCGGCGGTTTCATCCAGAGGACTGCAGGGCAGCGAGGCGGGATCAGGCTTGGCGGACATGAGGCCATTGAACGGATGTGCCCGCGCTGCGCAATCGAATCTACGGCTTCACTGCGCTTTGCAGGGGCCAGCTCACAGCCCGGGCAGGGCCCGCATAGGCTCCGGGAAACCAGCCTCGTCTTCTGGACACTTTATCGAAGTCGAGATCATACTCGCCAAGAGTCTTGAAGAAGGGATGCTTCGTGTCATCAGCCGTGCAGTGACCTTCCTTCGGATGCAGGTCTACCTCGCCCAAAATCAGGCGCGGATTCATGAGATGCTCGGTGGCCTCGGCGGTGGAGCCGGTGACATTGACGCCCACGACATGGCAGGTGGAATGGAGGGACAGCGGCTCCCCGGCGAACACCACATTCCCCACGACCGCATGTCCTTCCCGCGGCGCACTGGCGATGCGGATGCCGCGCGCGGCAGAGCAGATGGTGTTGTTATAAATGTGCGCCAGCTTCACGGGCAGATCATGATCACGCAACATGATCGCCGCATGACCTGCGGAGGGACAGTCTGCGAACACATTGTCATGGATCGTGACGCGCCCAGACACCTGCAGCAGCGACTCACGCGGATTGTGCCAGAAGAAGTTCCCGTGGATGTCATACATGTCTTGCGAGCCCGGCCCTTCATTCGGAAAGCCGCCCACGAGCAGGTTGGCACGGTCTCCATCCGGGCTCGGTGCATCATTTTTGATGAACACATTGTGCCGGATGATGGTGCGGCCTGGCTCTAACGGCATGCCTTCGACCACGGGACGCGGCTTCTGGAATTTGATCTCCATGCAGTAGCCGACCGGGTTCTCCACGAGGTTATGCTCGATGACCCCGCGGATGAAGGGGTCCATGCCGTTGGAGTTACCGAGATACAAACCGGTGCCGCAGTTGCGGATCACATTCCGGCGGATGATCCAGTCCCAGGTGGGTGTCTTGGTGGAGATGCCCACGGCTTGCTGGGAGGTGTTCCAGTCACGGATCACACAGTCCTCGATCACGATGTGATGCACGCTGTTTTTCAGGCCGCCTTGTGCGCTGATGCCAAACAGGCCTGGAGTGCCTTTCGGACCGTCGCCGATGATGGAGAGCTTTTTCAGCGCCACAAAGCTGCACTGCCGCAGCTCCACGCAGTTCGCCACCTGGGTCTGGCGGATCTCTGCCACACCTGTCTCAGGACCCTGGATGGTGATCCACGCCTCCGGGGTGCCATGCGCCCCGGTCACCGGCAAGCCACGATCATACACACCCTCCGCGAGCACCAGCGTGTCTCCTGCCTTCAGTTCGCCTAACCAACGACGGTAGTCATTCGGAGTCGCATGTTTCACCTCACCCGCCTGGAGGGTGCAGAGGGTGAGGAAAGCCAGGAGGCAGGCGAGACGTGTCATCGATGCGGATGAAACGTGACGGGCCTGCGCGGTTTGGCAAAAAAGGCTCCTTCGATATGGCCTGACGCGGCCTACAAGGTGGTGCCGATGCCCGGCATGAGCATCTGGCGGCTGAGGTAGCCGTTGCGCGCATTGTAGGGAGGGACGGACTGGAAGGCGGTGCGGCGCTGGTTGTAGAAGTCCAGGATCAGGGTGCGTGTGCGGATGAGCCGGGCACGGAGGGCGGTGTGGGTGCCGTCACGCGGCAGGGATTTGACGCTGCGGTTGAGGTGCTTGATGGCCTGGGGGGCGAAGATCTGCACGGCCGGGTTTCCAGACTGGTGCCTGTGAACCACGAGCACCTGCCGGTCCTGGCTGCCCGGGCCGATCAGCGGGGCGCTCATCTCCGCCGGGCCGAAATCGGCGGCGGTGAAGGTGAGGGTCTTGCTGAGGATGGGCTGCGGCCGCACGCCGGCGCAGGACATGAGCAGCAGCGGAAGCAGCAGGCAGGCGAGCCTTTGGGCCAGAGTCATGGGGGCGATGTGCAGGGAAGGTGAGGTCAATGTCCGCCTGGGCAGCTGGTGTCCTCAGGAGGATCTGTGTCCTTGATGTCGGAGACGGCTTTGAGTTCTTCGATGAGCTCGTTGAACTTGTTGTCGCGATGCTCCTCGATGATGCGCTGGCGGACAGCGTCCTTCACGATGTCGAAGGCGACGGGTTCCTGGGGCTTGCGGCCGAGGACCTTGCAGATGTGGAAGCCGAGCTGGGTGGTGAAGACGGGGCTGACCTCGTTTTCACCCATGGAGAAGGCGATGGTCTCGAACTCCTCCATGAAGTCACCACGCTTGAACCAGCCGAGATCGATCTGCTGCTGCTCATCCGCGCGGTGCTGCTCGGCGAGCTTCATGAAGTCTTCTCCGGCGAGGAGTTCCTGGCGGATGGAGCGGAGGGCATCAAAGACTTCCTGGCGGCTTTTGGCGCCCTGGAGGCTCTTGGTGATGTGGGCGGCGTGGATCATCTCCTCGGTCATGTAGCTGGAGAGATGCTTCTCATAGAAGGCGCGCTGCTCGGCTTCCGTGGGCTCGGGCTCGGCGCCGTAGACCTGGGCCAGCATCTGGTCCAGGCGGACACCACCGGCGACGTTTTCGCGGACGACCTTCTCGTCCTTGTAGGGCATGCCGATGCGCATGTAGAACTGGGTTTCGCCACCGGCTTCGTCGATGAGCTTCGTGAGGCGGGCGGTGATGGCGTCCTCATCCACCTGGGGCACGCGCTTCACGGCTTCCTGGTTCAGGAGCACGCGGGAGATGAGGTTGTCCTTGGCGTAGCCGCGGAATTCGTTGTCACGCTCGCAGCAGGCGACCTGGAGCGTACGCTCGTAGTGCCCTTTGACGTTGCGGAATTCGGACTCGACGACCTCGTCGTCGATTTCTTCGCCATTGATGATCAGTGCCATGAGAGGGGGATGGGAACGCGGAGGGTGGGGGGAAGCAAGGAGGAAAAGCACCAGATCAGCCCTGAGCATGGTCGCTGGAGGGACTGAGAGCGGGCTTGCATGTTATAACGTGTGTGGATACATTGTCTTATGGTCCTTGAACTCAAACTTCGCAAAATCGGCAATTCTGTCGGCCTCGTGCTTCCAAAAGAGGCTCTGGCCAAGCTTGGTGTGGACGAAGGGGATTCAGTGCTCCTGACGGAAGCGAACGATGACAGCCTTCGTATCAGCACGGCCAAACCTTCGGTCAGCGAACAGCTCAAAGTCGCCCAAGATCTCATGCAACGTTATCGAAATACTCTGCGGGAACTGGCCAAATGAGGGAACCCCAATGGATCTTCAAGGAGACGATCTTGCTTCTCCACGAACAATCACTCAATGAGCATGGCGGCTCTTCCGGCTTGAGAGATGATGGATTGTTAGACTCGGCGCTTGGCAAGCCGCAGAACGTCCATGCTTACAATGCCCAAGCCAGCATTTTTGATCTGGCGGCCAGCTATGCGACGGGCTTGGTGAAGAATCATCCCTTCATTGATGGCAACAAGCGTATCGGGTTTCTGGCCGGAGCCTTGATGCTTCAGCTCAATGGATATCATTTTGCTGCAACCGAAGCCGATGCCGCCATCTCCACGCTGGCTCTGGCGGCCGGAGAGATGACCGAGGCCGAATACGCGGCCTGGCTTGAAAAGAACAGCACGCCCTATGAAGCCTGATCTCCATCTGCCCACGCCGATCGCCGAAGACATGTCGAAGCTGAAAACGCTTTTGCAGGACTCTTTGCAGCCGCATCTGCCGAAGGGAGCCGCCAGTGACATGCGCATCCTGAACCTGGCCTGCGGGCGCTGTGACGAGGCGGAGACGCTGATCCAGGTGGGCTCGGAACTCACGAAGAGCGGGGATGTGGAGATGATCGGCGCGGACATCCGCATCCGCGAGATCCGCCAGGCGCGCGAGACGCATGCGAATCTGCCGGCGAAGTTTCTGATCGAGGATGCAACGAAGATCGACCAGCACCAGGAGCTGGGGGATGACTTCAACATGGTGTTTCTGCGGCATCAGAACTTCTGGCACGGGCAGGAGCTGTGGAAGAAGATCTTTGACCAGGGCATCGCCAAGCTGCGGCCGGACGGCATGCTGGTGATCACGAGCTACTTTGATGTGGAGCACCGGCTGGCGCTGCGGGCGCTGGAGTCTCTGGGCATGGAGGTGGTGAGCAACCGGCGCAACAAGGCCAGCCGCGCGCTGAAGGATGCGCCTGGGAAGTCGGTGGACCGCTGGGTGGCGGTGCTGAAGAGGCGCGGGACGTGAGGCCCAGATTACTGAAAACTGAAAATTGGTTAGGTTTGGGGCGTGGTGGGTGGAGCAGGGGGGCTAACCAGAAGTTTTGGCAGAAAAATTAGGGCAGAAAGATTTCTGGGGATGCTTGGCTGTTTGCCTCTTTGCCATTTCTGCTGGGGTATAGAAGCGGAACACACGAAAAGCGGACGGGAGCCGTTGATGGTGGGGGGCTGTCTTTTTAGAAGAGATGAGGCTCCAGCAGATTCAGGGAGGCCAGCAGATTGCTTTTGAATGATCAGTGAGAGCTGAAAGCTAATCTGCTGGCCTTTCTGAATCTGTGGGAAATCTGAATGGGTGGCGGTGGGCGGAGAAAAATGACGGAAACTTTGGGGGCGGTTTTCGGTAAGGGGGGAATAAGGTGGCTTTGAACGGCTGTTCGTGGCCACCGTTCCTCCCCCCCTTTCATGATAAAAACTCCCCCTTTCTTCTGTGATACCCTCCAAAGTGGTGTTCGAACGGTATCGCTGGTTGTTTTTGTGAACGCTTCCTCCATACTCGGCCCGCTTCCCGACGCATGAGCACCGCCCAGATGCCGAGACCCCTAATTCAGCGACCGCCGGAGCCGGCCGGTCCTGTGGACAAGGCGCGGCGCTGGTGGCATCGCCTGCTGGGCCGCGGCCCGAGCGAAGGCGTGCAGATCAGCGCCACGCGAGACTCCATGCTGCCGGTGCTCATCGAGGTCTTCGCGGGCTTCTCGAAACTCGATGGTGAGGTGGAGGAGGAGGAAATCGAGCGTTCGCTCGGCTATCTGCGCTATGACTACTCCGGGGCGATCTACTCGGACATGCGCCGCCTGTATTTCGAGGCGCTGCAGGAGCCGCAGAACCTGGGTGAGCGGGCGAAGGACCTGAGCGGCCAGCTGGCCATGGATCAAAAGATCCTGCTTTGCGTGCAGCTCTACCTGCTGATCTCCCAGTCGGTCTCGAACCAGCGGCAGATGGTGGAGTTCTATCTCTTCATGACGAACCTGGGCATCGCCGCCCAGGCCATCGACATCGTCTACCAGCTGAATGCTGGTGATCGCGCGCCGGAGGAGGAGTTTGTGACGAAGAGCGGCCAGCCGCTGGAGACGCTGATCATCGGCCCCACTGATGCGAGCTCCGTGGTTTTGCGCTCGCTGTCTCCCGGCTGCACGGTGACGGCGTTTCGTTATCAAAACCTCGTCCTGATCAAGAATACCGGCAAGGTGCCGATCCTGGTGCGCAGCCGCCGTGTGCTTCCGGGTGATTTCTCACGCCTGTATCCAGGTGAGCGAGTGCTGCTGGAGGACGTGACGCTGGACTTCAATGACCTGACGTCCTACTTCAATGCGAAGAAGACGGTCACGGGCTCGCAGCTTTACCTGATCCTCACGGACACGGGGGATGCGGAGATCTCCTCCCAGCGCACGCGTGGCACGAACCTGCGTGTGAGCTTCGGCCTGGGGGTGACGGTGGAGGCGCTGCGCAATACCGACGCCACGCTGAACAACATCCCGCTGCGTGAAGGCACGCGCATCGAGGCCTCCATCGAGGACAAGATCATCGCGCATGGTGAGATCGAGATCGCGCTGCGTGACCTGCGTGTGCGTGCGGGTGAATTCGGCGGGCAGTTCCGTCTGGAGGGCAGCCGCAATACCTACCTGGTCTCCAACAAGCCTGAGCTGCTGGAAGAAGGTGACATCCTTTTGAGTGAAGACACGGAGGGAGAGATCCTGCTGCGCATCGAGTGCAACTACACGCAGAAGACGGGCACTCTGGAGGTGCTGCGCTCCTCGCGCCCGCTTTACATCGGCCTGGTGCCGGTGCGTGACCGCATCGCGCTCAGTGATGGTGACACGATCACTCTGGGCGAAGGCCAGTTCCTGCGCTGCCACTTCAGCGACCGCATCATCGAGGAGGAGAAGAACGTCATCCGCCAGATGGAGGTTCGTGAGCTCTCGCATCGGTTTGATAACAAGGACACGGCTCTGGACGGCATCAGCTTCATCGCCCGACGTGGTGAGATGATCTGCGTCATGGGGCCCAGCGGCTGTGGCAAGAGCACGCTGCTGCGTGTGCTCGGCGGCCAGCTGAAGACCCGTGGAGGCGAGGTGCTGATGAACGGCCTGTCACTGTATGGCAACCGGCGCAATCTCACGCCCTACATCGCCTACATTCCGCAGGAGGATGCCTTTGACCCGCTGCTGAAGGTGCAGGAGAACCTGGACTTCTCGGTGGCCATACGCTGCCCGCATCTGAAGGAAGAAGAGCGCCGCAAGCGTGTGGAGGCGAAGCTGGCTGAACTGGGCCTCGCGGACATGCGCAAGCGGCTCGCCGGCACGCCTGAGCAGAAGTATCTCTCCGGGGGTGAGCGCAAGCGCCTGAATGCGGGTCTGGACATGATCGGCATCTCGGACGTGTATCTCTTTGATGAGCCGACCTCCGGCCTGTCATCGAAGGACAGCGAGCACGTGCTGGAGATCATCCGCAGTCTGGCGCGCAACAAGCTGGTGCTGGTCTCCATCCACCAGCCGAGCATGAGGCTGCTGCAGATGTTTGATAAAGCGCTGCTGCTGGACAAGGGCGGCAAGATGGCCTTCTTCGGCACGCCGCAGGGGCTGCTGGAGTATTTCTGGAAGGCCTACAATGACGAGACCGGCCAGCGTGAGGCAAGCATGCCCGCGAACATCACGCCGGACTTTGTCTTCGACGTGCTGGAGACACCGCTGCATGACATCAGCGGAGACATCATCCAGGAGCGCAGCGTGGACGGTCACATGGTGGCCGCGCGCCGGTTCCCGCCGAACTTCTGGCGTGACCGTTACCAGAGCCATCTGCTGCTGGAGAGCATGGCCAAGGTGCAGGCCATGCCGGGCGCCACGAATGTGATCTCACGGCCGCGGAAGGACGACACGAACACAGCCTCTCCCCGCTCGCGCACGGTGCCGAAGCCGCCGAAGCATTCGCTGCGGGAGGAGAGCATTCTCTTTGTCACGAACCTGGAGCGCGCCTTCCTTTCGAAGCTGCGCAACCGCACGAACCTGCTGACGACCCTGCTGGAGGCGCCGCTGCTGGCCTTCCTGATCTCCAGCGTGCTGAAATACAGCGAGGAGGAGAACTACACCTTCGCCACGGCCTTCCACATCCCGACCTATCTCTTCATGAGCCTGGTCGTGGCCATGTTCCTGGGACTAACCAACAGTGCGGATGAGATCATTCGTGACCGGCATCTGCTGAAGCGGGAGCGCAATCACAACCTGCGCACCTTTTACTACCTCTGCGGGAAGGTGATCTCCCTCAGCACCTTCGCGCTGGTGCAGTGCGTGATCTACCTGCTGATCGGCAACAACGTGCTGGAGATCCGTGACATGTTCTGGGTGCATCTCTGGTGGATGTTCATCACCTCGCTGACAGGCGCGTGTCTCGGCTTGCTGATCTCCTGCGTGGTGAATGACAACCGCGCCGCCATCAATGCCATCCCGCTCATCCTCATCCCGCAGATCATCCTCGGCGGGGCGCTGATCAAGTATGAGGAGATGAACAAGAACCTGGACTTCGTCTACTCCGTGACCCGCTGGCTGGAGCGTGCCGGGGTGACGGATGAGAATGAGCCGAGCAAGCTGAAGGTGCCCTTCATCTGCCAGTTCATGCCGCTGCGCTGGAGCTATGAGGCCATGCTGATCTCCCAGGCGAAGCTGAACCCGCTGACCTCCACCCAGGACCAGCTGGAGGCGCGCATCCAGGAGCTGGTGGACCAGCCGAAGGAGATCAAGATGACCAAGGACCAGCAGCGTGAGCTGGACACCGCCAAGCAGGCGCTGGCCGTGGTTTCCGGCCTGTATGCGAGGGACGCGGACGAGGCTGTGGACCTGCTGAATGACATCCGCGCGGACAGCATCCATGGCCGTCTGGAGACACAGTTGCTGAACAAGGCGCTGGAACGCCAGGACGGTGTGAGCGCGGAGGAGGTGTATGTGAACCGCAAGGTGCTCGACCTCGTGACGAAGGCTGAGATGGAGCGTGAGGACTACCGCCGCAAGCGCAGCCCGAATGTGTTTTTCGGCACCACGAAGCGCTACTTCGGCACGGAGTTCAGCACGCTGTGGATCAATGGCCTGGTGATGTTCTTCATCATGGTCATCCTGCTCACGAGTCTCGAGCTGTCTCTCCGGCGGCAACTGACGAAGGTGTGATCAGCGAAGGCACATCCTCGGCAAGATAACGGCGTGAGACTTCCACATACTTGTGCGCGAGCTTCGTGTTCGCGGCCTGCTCCTCAGGAGTCAATGCACGCACCACTTTCGCAGGCGCGCCGATGACCAGCGAACCTGGAGGCACCTGCATGTTCTTGGTGACCAAGGCACCTGCGGCGATGGTGCTGCGCGCACCGATGCGCGCACCATCCAGAATGATGGCACCCATGCCGATGAGCACATCATCCTCCACCGTGCAGGCATGCACGATGGCGCGATGACCCACCGTCACGCGATCCCCCAAAACGCAGGCGTGATCATCACTGACATGCAGCACGGAACCGTCCTGAACGTTTGACTGGCTGCCGACGATGATGCGGTTGATGTCACCGCGCAGCACGCTGCCGAACCAAATGCTCGACTCGACACCGAGTTCCACCGCGCCGATGACCACGGCTCCCGGGGCGATGAAGGCGGTCTCCGGCACGGACGGGGAGGTGCCTGGAATCAAGAAGTTTTTAAGGGTCTGAGTGCTCATAAATCCGCTTGGATAGGGGCTTGGCGGCGATTTTAGTATTTGACGGTGAACGGTGGTTGGCCTCTAAATCGCCCGCGACACCGTGGTAATCAACCCGCGGATTTGCCGAACACACTAGCAACCAACTACCCGAACAACATGAACAAAGCTCAACTCCTGGAACTGGTTCAGAAGAACCTCGGTGGCGAAACCAGCAAGCGCGCCGCCTCCGACGCCCTCGAAGCTGTCCTCGAATCCATCGCCAAAGGCGTGAAGAAGGACGGCAACGTCCAGCTCATCGGCTTCGGCACCTTCAAGGTCGCCAAGCGTGCAGCCCGCACCGGCCGCAACCCGAAGACCGGCGCTTCCATGAAGATCAAGGCCTCGAAGACTGTGCGCTTCGTGGCTTCCTCCTCTCTGAAAGGCTCCCTGTAATCCAGGGACCCTGCTGAAGCAGGATCCAAGAAAAACCCCGCAGTAAACCGTGACTGCGGGGTTTTTTCATGCCTGGGGCCGGAGGTGTGGTGATACGAAAGTTGGTTCGTCCTGGAAGCTTTGGCCTAGACCTAATGCGGCTAAGCAATCCCGGGTTTGAAGCCTCGAAGAGGCGGCGCTCCTCAGCCCAGGCCAACGGCCTGGGAAAAGCGCCAACGCAACGTCGGTTACCCGACTTT
>NZ_BKAG01000056.1 GCF_007992435.1 Prosthecobacter gellanilyticus
TTCGCGACTTCGACGCGACTCACCTAACCACATTTGCCACTTCGCTTCACCGGGCATCCGGCCTGCGGCCGATGGTGACGGGAACGTTGATGATCTGGCCGTTTCGAAAGACGGTCAGCGAAGCTCCAGAGCCGGGAGGGAGCTGGCGGATGGAGTCCAGCAGCTCGCGTGGAGTTTTGAAAGGCTTGTTGTTCAGCGCGGTGATGACATCACCCGGGGCGACGCCTGCTGTGAGCGCGGGCGAGCCTGCATCCAGATCGGTGACATAGGCACCGACACGGGAAGTGCCGAGCGAGGCATCAATGCTGACCGATTCTGAACTGAGTTCGAGGCCGAGGTAACCTGAGGTCACATTTTTGGACTGGGTGAGGACGGCATCAATGACGGTCTTGGCATCATTGGAGGGCACGGCAAGGCCCACCCCCTGCCAGGCGCGGACGTTTTCATCACCCCGATAAATGGCCACGTTGATGCCCACGATCTCGCCCCGGATGTTCACCAGAGGTCCGCCGGAGTTACCAGGGTTGATGACGGTGTCCGTCTGGAGGTAGTCGAGCTGGCTGTCACTCAGGTGACGGTCACGGGCACTGATGATACCCTGGGTGACGGTGCCGCTGAGACCGAAGGGATTCCCGACCGCGAAGACAAGCTGGCCAACCTTGGCCTGGTCGCTGTTGGCAAAGCTCAGCGCGGGGAAATCTTGTTTGCCGCCTTCGATCTTCAGGAGGGCGATGTCGCGCTCCACGCTGGCCCCGAGGATGCTGGCGGAGTACTTTTTGTTATCGTTGGTGGTGATCATCACCTCACTCACATCCGCGATGACGTGGTAGTTCGTGACCACATGGCCTTCCTTGGAGATGATGGCTCCGGAACCGAGACCGGGAATGACCTGGGGTCTGCCGGAGACGAGGCCGAAGAAGGGATGCCAGGCCGTCTGGCCACGGCGGACGGTGCGGGTGGTGACGCTGACCACACTGGGCAGGACGCCCGCGCTGAGCCTGGCAAACTCGTCATTCATGGCGGACAGGACCTTCACATCCTCCAAATCCAGCTTTGGAGTGGCTTGTGAGGTAAACTTCTCCTCACCGGGCTTCTCACCCCGGAGAAAGTTCAGCAGTCCATATCCCTCCTGCCCACCGCGCCAGAGCGAAAAGACGATGATGGCCAGCATGAAGACGGCGATGGCGAAGATGAGGCGGCGGAAGGTGTCCATGACGGGAGGCTAAAGATACGGATGATCCTACTATTCTGTCTGCGGATCGCAGGCAAAGATGTTTTCAGGCAAACGTCATTACGGACAGCGCAAACGCCGCTTGCCCTGCCGCCCGCCCGTGCTTCCAATCGCCCATCCCCAAATGTCTGCTTCTGATCCCCAACAAGCCCCGCTCGGCGTCTTTGACTCCGGGGTGGGCGGACTGACCGTGGTGCGTGCCCTGCGTGAGCTGCTGCCGAACGAGTCCATCGTCTACCTGGGTGACACCGCGCGTGTGCCCTATGGATCCAAGTCTCCCGATACCATCCGCCGCTTCTCGGTGGAGGATTCGCAGTTCCTGGTCAGCCACGGGGTGAAGGCGGTGGTGGTGGCGTGCAACACGGCGACGGCGCATGCGCTGCCGGTGTTGCAGGCGACTTTTCGGGTGCCGGTGATCGGGGTGATCGAGCCGGGTGTGGAGGCCACTTTGGCAGATGGCAAATGTGAGCGCGTGGGGATCATCGGCACCGCAGGCACCATCCGCAGCAGTGCTTACCAGTATGCGCTGGCCATGAGGAGGCCGGGTTTGCAAATCCATGCCACAGCCACGCCGCTGCTGGTGCCGTTTGTCGAGGAAGGCTGGGTGGAGCATCCGGCACTCAAGCTGGTGCTGAAACAGTACCTGGATCCGCTTTTGGAAAAAGGCATTGATACGCTGATGCTCGGCTGCACGCACTATCCGCTGCTCATGCCGGTGCTGCAAAAAATGCTCGGCAAAAAGGTGCACCTGATCGACAGCGCGAGCACCTGCGCCGCGCATACCAAGCGGGTGCTGGAAGAGCAAAAACTGCTGCGCAAAGGCCGGGGCAAGCCCACGCTGGACATCTATCTCACGGACCTATCCGAGCAGGCCGAGGCCATGGCCCGGCGCTTCCTGGGCACGGAGTTTGGCAAGGTGAAGAAGGCGACGCTATGAGTCACGCCTTCAGCCGGCGACGGCGTGCCGCCACGGATGCGAGGCCAAGCATAACCAACATTGCTCGCGAAGGCTCGGGGACGGCCGTGTAGGTGTAGATGAGGCTGCCCGTGTAGCCGGAGGTCGACCCATACGTCGTCGTGAAAGGAATCGTGTTCGGATTCGGCGATGTCTGGGTGTAAGTGGTTGTGTTGCTCTGCGTGGAGTGAGTGTGAGCATTGGTCAGCCCCCAGATGATGTTCAGGGTGCCGGTGCCCAGATAAGACGTGAGGCCCGAGGTGAGAACACTGGAGAAATCACCCGAGTTCGCATTGTGCGTGCCGGAGACATTGACGGGCGAGGAGAGATTGGACCAAGTCTGTGAGACACTGCCCACGTCCACGATCCCCGTCGCGCTGAGTCCACCAGGGCCGGTGAAGCTGACGTTCGTCTTGTCTGTGATGAAAGCATAGCCACTCCAGGTCGGGTTCAGTGTGCCATTGGTGACGGAAATGTTGTAGGAGAGCGCGCTGGTGTTTACCGTGACCAGCAGTGAGACGGATTCCAAAACGCCTAACGTGGAATCAAACTGCGGCACTGAAATACTGCCTGAAGGATTCTGTGTGGCCGCGGGACCGGTGAGCGAATGGATGACGGTCGCGGCGTTCGCTCCGCGATGGAGGGCCAAAAGGAAAAGGCAGAACAACAAGATTCGCTTCACCCGTCCACCCTAATCAAAAACCCGCTCTGATGACAATAGTGAAGTGCATTTTAGGTATTCTGATTTTTGAGACTGGTCGGAAAATCCATCAAGTGGTGGATTTCAGTGAGGTGAAAGTGGAGCGGGACGCTTGAGAAAGGCACACGGGTTTCGTTCACTAGGCACGTATCTGGTAAAATCATTTCCCCCGAACTTTATGCCTACCATCGCCGTTCTCGGCACATTTGACTCCAAAGGTCCTGAACATGGCTTCGTGGCCGAGCGCATCCGCGCGCGTGGCTTTGAGACGCTGCTCATCAATGCGGGCAGTCTGGCCGAACCAGGGATCACACCAGACATCAGCAGCGATGAGGTGGCTGCCGCAGGAGCGCCGGACTGGAAGGCGGTGCTGGCGAGGCAGGATCGCGGTGAATGCGTGAGCCTGTTGGCCGCAGGCGCGGCGAAGGTGGTCGCGGAGCTGGTGGAGAACGGGAAGGTGCAGGGCATCATCTCACTCGGCGGCGGGGGTGGCACGGCCATCTGCACGGCAGCCATGCGCGCGCTGCCTATCGGCTTTCCGAAAGTCATGGTGAGCACGCTGGCGAGCGGCAACACAGCGCCGTATGTGGGCACGAAGGACATCGTGATGATCCCGGCGATTGCGGACGTGGCGGGGATCAACCGGCTCACACGCGTCATCTTTGAAAATGCAGCGGGTGCCATCTGTGGGATGGTGGATGCCGCGGAGGGCCGCAAGCAGGCTCCAGCCTATGACCGGCCGCTGATCGTGGCCAGCATGTTTGGCAATACCACGACCTGTGTGACCGAGGCCAAGAAGGTGCTGGAGCATGCGGGCTATGAGGTGCTGGTGTTTGCGGCCACGGGCAATGGTGGACGGGCAATGGAGGCGCTGATTGAAAGCGGCATGGTGGCCGGGATACTGGACGTCACGACCACGGAATGGGCGGATGAACTGATGGGGGGTGTGCTGAATGCCGGACCTGAGCGGCTGGATGCAGCGGCGAAGGCCGGGGTGCCGGCCATCGTGGCGCCGGGCTGCCTGGACATGGTGAACTTTGGCGAGCCGCAGACGGTGCCGCCGAAGTATGACGGGCGCACTTTCTACCAGCACAATGGGCAGGTCACGCTGATGCGCACGAATGCTGAAGAGTGTGCGAAGCTGGGCAAGATCATCGCGGACAAGGTCAATGATTACACCGCGCCTGTGACGGTGCTGCTGCCAAAGAAAGCGATCAGTGTCATCAGCGCGGAAGGCAAGCCCTTCCATGATGCGGCGGCGGACAAAGCGCTCTTTGAGGCGATCAAGACGAACCTGGATCCGCGTGTACCGGTGATCGAGCTGGATCTGGAGATCAATGACGCGGTCTTCGCCTCTGCCTGTGCCAAGGCGCTGCTGGAGAACATTGCCGCGAAGGCATGATTGACAGGCGGTGAAGGTTTCCGCTTCACTCCGCGCATGCCCAAAGCCCTCGCCGCCGTCCTTTACGAATCTGGAAAGCCTCTCGTCATCGAGGAGGTAGATGTGGCCGAGCCGCAGGCCGGTGAGGTCATGGTGCGCATGAAGGCTGCGGGCGTGTGCCATAGCGACCTGCATGTGATGAAGGGTGATCTGCCCATGCCTGCGCCGATCATCCTGGGGCATGAAGGCGCGGGCATTGTAGAAGCCGTAGGACCAGGGGTGATCAGCGTGAAACCGGGGGATGCGGTGTGGCCGATCTGGCGCTCCTCCTGCGGGCGCTGCGACTACTGCCAGCAGGGTCGACCTGCGCTCTGTGATCTCGGCACGGCGATGCGTTTCACGGGATTGATGCCGGATGGGAAGACCCGCTTCCGCAACTCGAAGGGTGACAGCGTGCGGCACTATGCGGGTGTCTCGACCTTCAGTTCCATCTCGACGATGCCTGAGGCTGCTGTGGTGAAGATCGAGGGTGATTTTCCGCTGTGGAAGGCGGCGCTGATCAGTTGCGGTGTCATCACGGGAATCGGTGCGGTGACGCATGCGGCGCAGGTGCGGCCAGGATCCACAGTCGCGGTGTTTGGCTGCGGTGGGATTGGGTTGAACATCATCCAGGGAGCGCGCATGATCAGCGCGAAGCAAATCATCGCGGTGGATACGGTGGCTAGCAAAGAGGTGCATGCACGTACGATGGGGGCCACGCACTTCATTGATTCCACCACCTGTGATCCGGTGAAGGCCATCAAGGACCTCACGGGCGGACTGGGTGTGGATTTCTCTTTTGAGGCGATCGGGCTTCCGGGGCCGATCGAGCAGGCTTTCGATTCGCTGCGCAAGGGAGGGACCTGCGTGGTGGCTGGCATCTGCCGGGGTGATGCACGGGCCCAGATCAACGCCAACCAACTGCTCTATGCGGAGAAGACGCTGAAGGGCAGCCTCTATGGTTCGATGAGGCCGCGAATCGATCTGCCTCGCCTGATGGATCTGCACCAAACTGGGGCGCTGAAGCTGGATGAGCTGCTGACTCGAACCTGGCGGCTGGATCAGATCAATGAGGCCTATGCTTCTCTGGAACGTGGCGAAGTGGCGCGAAGCCTGATCGTCTGGGATTGAGGCTGATTTGAGGCCAAAAAGGGATTCAAAAGCTTCCAAAGCCATTCATAGATGCAGCGATGAACGACTCTGACCTCAACGGCATGCTCAGACGGGCCGCTTCGGCGGCACCGGCGACTGTGCCGTCGTCGCTGGAGGAGGCGATCATGGCGCGGGTAAAAGTGGATGACGGCCGGGCGAAGCGCTGGCGCTCGTTTGTGCAATGGTTGTTAGTCCTGGCGCTGATTTCCGGCGTGATCACGGCATGCATGATCTGCTGGTCCATGGCTTCACGCGACACCACACATTCCGTGCCACCGACAATGGAGCTTTTTCGAGAGGGGGGGCAGCCATGAGTTCGCGTCCGAAGTGGCTGATCCTCTCCGTGCTCTGCTCCATGCTGCTGGCCGGAGGCACGGCGTGGTTCGTGACCGACTGGGTGCTGCATCGTCATGCCGAAGGGCACGCGCATGCGCATCTGGAGCCGGACTTTCATGCGTGGATGCATGAGCATCTGGACATCACTCCGGAGCAGCATGACAAGCTGGAGCCTCTGGAGGAGGAGTTTGAGCAGCGGCGCATTGTTTTGCGCAAAGAGATCCGCGAAGCGGGAATGGAACTGGCCTCAGCCCTTAGTGAAGCGGATGCGAACGACGCGAAGCTCAAGGCGGCGCTGGAGCGGCTTAACCAAAAGCAGGGAGAACTGCAGCGGGTGACTTTGGAACATTTCTTCACCATGAAGCGCTACCTGCGCCCGGCGCAGGCGCAGCGGCTGATCGAATGGACGCATGACAGCCTTACCCGCGAGCATTGAACTCCTCTTTGTGGAGACCGAAGCTGCGCCGCATGAGAGTGTGGAGCAGCAGAAGGTGCGTGCCGCGCAGGCGGGGGACATGGCAGCGTTTGAATGGATCGTGCAGCAGCATGAGGAGCGCGTGTTTGGTTTCTGCTGCCGCTGGCTGCGCTGTGTGGAAGATGCACGCGAGGTGTGCCAAGATGCCTTTGTGCGGGCCTGGCAGGCGCTGCCGGAGTTTGAAGGACGGGCGAGGCTTTCGACCTGGCTTTATCAGATCGCCCTGAATCTGTGCCGGGATCGGGCGAAGACCCGTGCGACTCGTCAGCGAGACAGCACCGTGGCGCTGGATGAAGTCATCTCCCAGCCTGAGTGTCCGAAGCAGTCCCCGGATACGAACGCCGAATGGCAAAGCGAGATGCAAAAGCTGGAGCGCGGTCTGGCTGTGCTGCCGGAGAAGCTCCGAGCCGCGCTGATGCTGACCACGATGGAACACCTCAGCCACGAGGAATGCGCGCAGGTGCTGAACTGCTCCGTGCGCGGTGTGGAGGGACGGATTTATCGGGCCCGGCAGATGCTGATGGAGTGGTGGGAGCGGGAGGGGTAAAGCTAACCTTCAGAAGCGTCATCCAAGTCCAAATGTCTGGCGGATGGATTGATGCTTATGCTTGCGACCTGATTTGAGATCATCCAGCCCTGCCTCGATCTTCTGACGCACGTAGATTTGATGCATGAGATCATCCCAGGTTGCTGTCTCAGGCAGGGCGCTGACCAGACGCAAGGCTTCAGCCTTGATAGTGATGCATGAATGTTTCGAGACAGGCATGAGCTAGATTGACCGGCCAATGCAGCCAAAACAAGATCTGAATGGCATCTCTCATAAGATAGGAAATTATTTCTGTGGGGTCGGGGTCGGGAGGTCGTCTCAGGATGCGACAACTCTTTCCCGAAGATGCTTTCCTCCCGAATCCCCCTCTGGCTGGGCCTGGCTTTTTGCCCGGTGCTGGCTGCACAAACACCTGCCGCGACTCCCTCTGCGGCGCCGGCCAGCGGTGAGGTGGAAGAACTGCCTGAAATGGTGATCGACGGGAAGGCGGACGATCTACTGGGGCTGACGGACACGGCGAGCAAGGGGCGAGCGACGCAGCAGGATTTTCTTTCCCGTCCGCTGCTGCGCAAAGGAGAAATCCTGGAGACGATCCCGGGGATGACGGTCACCCAGCATGCAGGCGGAGGTAAGGCGAACCAGTATTTCCTGCGTGGATTCAACCTGGACCATGGCACGGACTTCAGCATCAGCCTGGAAGGCATGCCGCTGAACATGCGCACGCATGCCCACGGCCAGGGTTACACGGACCTGAACCCGCTGATCCCGGAGCTGGTGCAGTCGCTCGACTATGCGAAGGGCACGTACACCGCCGCCGATGGTGACCTGAGCAGCGCGGGCAGCGCGAATTTCCTGCTCTGGGATGTGATGCCACAGAACATGATCCGTCTCGAGTTCGGCGAGTATAACTACTACCGCGCGCTGGTGGCTGGCACGCTGCCGTTTGAAGCTGGTAAAGAGGATGGCGTGACGCAGGGGCTGACCTATGCGCTGGAGTACAACTACTATGATGGTCCCTGGCAGCAGCCGGAAGAGTTCAGCCGCTGGAACGGGCTGCTGCGCTGGTTCAAGCAGGATGATGACACGAAGCTCTCCGTGACCTTCATGGGCTATCGAGGTACCTGGACGAGCACGGACCAGATTCCCTCTGACCTTGTGGAGAACGGCACACTGGATGCCTTTGACACGCTGGACCGCACGGCGGGTGGTGAGAGCGAGCGCTACAGCGTGAACGTGGCCTTTGAGCATCGCGGTGACGATGATGTGGTGACTCGCGCGAACCTGTATGCGATCCACTACATGCTGGATCTTTATTCGAACTTCACCTACTTCCTCGATGACCCGGTGAATGGTGACCAGTTCCAGCAAGCGGAGCAGCGCTGGGTGCTGGGTGGCAATCTTTCCCGCACGTGGGAGAAGCGTTCTTTGTTCGGCGCTGAGACAGATTTCACCCTCGGTCTACAGACACGCACGGACATCATTGATGGCATCGGGCTGTGGAAGACACGCCAGCGCAATCGTCTCTCACAGGTTCGTCAGGATGACATCCTGGAAAGCAGTGTGGGCCTGTATGGTGAGGCGGTGACACGCTGGACGCCATGGTTCCGAACCACGCTGGGGCTGCGTGGCGATCTCTTCTACTTCGAGCCGATGAAGAGCAGCGTGAACGGTCAGGATGCGGAGGTGGATGGCATCATCAGCCCGAAGTTCAGCGCCGTCTTTGGCCCCTGGAAGAAGTCGGAGCTGTATCTGAATTTCGGCACGGGTTTCCACAGCAATGACGCGCGTGGTGTGTCGGCGGGCAAAAACTCCGCGGATGCTTTGGCGAGGACAATGGGCGCGGAGATCGGCCTGCGCACCCAGGTGGTGCCGGACCTGACGACGACGCTGGCCTTCTTCTGGCTGCGCAGTGACAGCGAGCTGATCTATGTGGGTGATGCGGGCACCAATGAAGCAGGCCCGGGCAGTGATCGCTACGGCGTGGAGATCGCGAGTTACTGGCGTCCTACCAACTGGTTCACCGCGGATGCTGAGCTGGCCGTCACTCATGCTCGTCTGCGTGATCAACCGAACGGGGCAGATCACATTCCGAACAGCATCCCAATCATGTTCAGCGGTGGTATCACTCTCGGGGCGCAAGGGAATGACAATGGCTTCTTTGCCGGTGCGCGTGTACGCTGCTTTGCCAACAGCCCGCTGGAGGAGACAGACAGCGTGCGCGGGCGTGACAGCGTGCTCGTGAACGCGGTGGTAGGTTATCGCCGCAAGAACTGGGAGTTTGCCGTGGACGGCCTGAACCTTCTGGACCGCGAGGACAATGACATCTCCTACTTCTACGACAGCAATCCGGGCACGGGGGTGATCAGTGACACGCACATTCATCCGATGGAACCGCGTATGTTCCGCTGCCGAGTGACGTATCGGTTTTGAGTGGTTCTGATGGAAAACAAGCGCTTGCGCAGATCCGTCATTGACGGATATTGAGGCGTGCGCCTGACCTTTAAAGAAACTCCGGTTTTCACCCGCCAGATCAGTGATCTGATTTCGGATGATGAACTCAGTGCTTTGGAGTGGGTGTTGATGGCCAATCCAGAGCGAGGCGATCTTATTCGTGGCTCCGGTGGTCTGCGTAAAATCCGCTGGGCAGGTTCGGGCAGAGGAAAGCGTGGTGGGTTGCGAGTGATCTACTACTGGCATGTGCCGGGCAGCACCATCCTCTTTCTCCTCGCGTATCCGAAAAACGAACAAGACGACCTGACGCCAGCTCAAATCAAACTCCTGAAAACCCTCGTCCAAATTGAATTCCCATGAATGAGCAACTCTTCCAGCAGCTCGTCACCAGCATCAAGCAAGGCGGGCCCATTTTGCGCTCTCAGAAGAAGGCGTCCCGCAAGCGCACCCATGAATGGCCGGACGCTCAGTCTGTCCGCGAAAAACTTGGCCTAACCCAGGCTCAATTTGCCGCCCTCATCGGTACCAGCGTCCGCACCCTGCAAAACTGGGAGCAAGGACATCGGCGTCCAGAAGGGACTGCGCGAGCCTTGCTGCGCATTGCAGAACGTCATCCCCAAGCTGTGCTGGAAGCCTTGCACGCATAGACCATGTCCCGGCCACAGCCCAAGCCCGTCGTTCCCTCTGAAGTCCGTGACCTTGCGCTCGCCACACTGAAGCGGGCGAAGTTTCCGGTGCTGGCGACAGTGGAGGGAGATCAACCAAGAGTGCGGCCGGTTTCGCCGGTGAAGACGGACGGGTTCACCATCTATGTGGCGAACCTGAGGCGATACGGGAAGACGGCGCAACTGGCGGCGAATCCGAAGGCGGAGCTGTGCTACACGGATGACGATCATCATCAGGTGCGCATCACGGCGACGGCGAGTGTCTTGACGGATCCGGTGATGCTGAAGGAGATCTGGGATGGGAATCCACTCTTGAGAGCTTATTTGCGGACGCCGGACAATCCGGAGCTGATCATCTATGTCTTCACACCTAACGAAGTGCGGTACATGCGCGAGTGGGCGCTGGAATATCATCTGGTTCCGATTGAGTGAAGAGTGTTTCACTTTGGCTAGCGCACCTGACGAAACACTTTGGGCTTGCCGAATCCCCGGGCAGGCGGTCTTCTCGGGAGCTTAGCTCCCTGACGCACCCATGGATTTGATGAAACAACTGCTCCTCTTTGTCCAACCGCTGGGATTCGCGTGGTTGCTGCTGACGGTGTGGCTGGGGTGGCGGTTTTGGAAGAAGGAGCGCCGAGGGCTACTGCTGCCCTTTGCCGCGTGGGCGGTGCTTTCACTCTTTTCCTGCACGCCGCTAACGGCCTGGCTGCTGCTGGGGCTGGAGGACAAGTATCCGTCCATCAAGGTGGCGGATGCGCCGACGGCGGATGCGATCATCTGCCTGGGCGGGAGTGCGGCGCCATCGCTCACCGAACCCACAAGAGTGAACTTTAACAGCAATGTGGACCGGGTGACGAGTTCGTTAGGCCTGCTGACGCAAGGGAAGGCTCCGGTGATGATCGTGACAGGTGGAGCCTACAAGGAGAAGGGGCAGTGGTATTCGGAGGCGGACGTGGTGGTGGCTTATTTGAAGGAAACGCTGAAGCTCACGCTGCCGATTGAAAGCCTCGGCCGATGCGCGGACACGCATGATGAGGCGGTGAAGATCGCGGCGCTGGCGAAGGAACGAAGCTGGAACAATGTGCTGCTGGTGACCTCGGCGGCGCATATGCCGCGGGCGGTGGCGGTGTTTACGAAAGCGGGAGTGAAGGTGCAGCCGATCCCCTGTGACTACATCAGCAGCTTCAAGATGATGGGAGATGACTCATGGGTACACCTGCCGCAGCTCGGGTCCATCCAGGGGATCACGTCATGGCTGCATGAGATGATCGGGTGGGCGGTGTACAAGTGGCGGGGGTGGATTTGAGGGCGCTCCCAGAGAGGGCGTGATGTGCGGAGGTTGGCGCGTGACAGCCACGCGGTTTAGAGCGCCAGAGGACAGGCGCAGTCCAGGACGCTGGCGCGACTTCGTGAGGACCGTGTGAATGCCTTATTGCCTGGCGAGGACGAAGCGCTGGAGGCCCATCTCGCCATCGAAGGCGATGAAGTTTGCCTGCACTTTTTGTTCGGCGAAGATGGGATTTTTCACCTTGGTGGTGGTGCCGGCGACCTGGACGGTGAGCTCGTCACCCTTGAAGGTGGCGCGGATGGGGAGCCATTCCTTGGGACGGAACTGAACTCGTGTGTGAGCCAGGGAGAGCGTCTTGTCAGGGGCCTCACCTTTCTCGGGGTTCCTGGCGATGTCCATGAAGCCGTGGGAAAGCACGATGCGGAAGCTGCGGGCACCACCAGCGGTGTGGATGCGCAGGGAGTGGCGGTCGGCCTCGCCAAGACGGAGTTCGAACTCGAGCGAGCCGTCCTTCATGTCGAGAGGGCCGGTGAGGGCACTGCCCTTCTCCCCTGCCCTGCCGAGCATGGCCTCACCATGGGATGACCACTCCTTGCCGCGTGAGGATTTGAAGCTCTTCAGATCTACGGGCTGCGCATTGGGGATCGGAGGCAGCTTGGCGAACAAGGTTTTGGGTTTGGCATCGGCGGGCGGCACCTCGCGGCTGTAGCCGCCATCACGATAGCGGTTGAGGAGGGTTTCGAGTTCTTTCACCACCTCTGGATGCTGGGCGGAGACATCTGTGGTTTCGGCAACGTCAGCCTTCAGGTCGTAGAGCATGCGCTTCATCTGATTGGCGCGGGCTTTTTTGGCAGCGGGCTTCACGTCGTCCGCTGGCACGCCTTCGATCCATTTCCACTGGCCTTTGCGGATGGCGAAGGTGCCGTCCGAACCATGGACGATCACGTCCTGACGGATGGGGCCTTCATACTTCTCGCCTAACCAAGCCTTTGACACGTCACGGCTGTCCTCGGCAGCTTCGCTGACCTTCGGAAGCTTGGCACCGGTGATGGTGGCGATGCTGGCGAGGGTATCGACAATGCTGACAGTGTCATCGCAGACCGAATCTGCGGGCACGTGACCAGGCCAGCGCACAAGGTAGGGCACGCGAAAGCCGCCTTCCCAGACATCATGCTTGCCGCCACGGAAGTGGCCCACGGGCTTGAGTCCAGCGTTCTGCGCCACGTTCTGTGGCGTTTCGCCCATGGGTTTGTTCACGCCACCGTTGTCGCTGCTGAAGAGGACTAACGTGTTCTCCGCGAGGCCTTGCTTGTCGAGGGCTTCCAGCACACGGCCGACACTGATGTCGAGATCGCTGATGAAGTCGCAGAAGGGGCCGCCCTTGCTTTTGCCGGCGGTTTGTTTGGATGGCGTGATGGGATTGTGCACGGCCACGGGGGTAAAGTAGACGAAGAAGGGTTTTTCTTTCGTCTGCTGGCCGATCCAGGTCACGAGCTTGTCCGTCAATGTGGCCATGACCTCGTCGTCCACGCGTTTCGGGACATTCAGTTCGAGAGCAGCGACGGGCCGGCCCTTTTGCTGGCCCATGGTGACATAGGGAGGGCTGGGTGATTTGGGGCTTTTCTTGTCCAGGCCATAGACCCAGTGGTTCTCGACATACACACCGGAGAGGTCGCCGTGATTGGCAGGCACGCCGAAGTGGTAGTCGAAGCCGATTTCGAGCGGGCCAGGCTTCAGTTCCTTGGTGTAGTCACAGCGCTCAGCGGTGCCGTAACCGAGGTGCCATTTACCCACCGCAGCGCAGTTGTAACCCTGGGCCTTGAGCATGGAGGCGATGGTGAGGCGGGTGGGCTCGATGTGCAGAGGTGCCCAGGTGCTGAGGACCTCGCTAATCAGGGAGGTGCGCCAGCAGTAGCGACCGGTCACCAGCGAGTAGCGAGTGGGGGAGCAGACGGAGGAGGTGGTGTTCGCATCCGTGAAGCGGCGGCCTTCCTTGGCGAGGCGGTCGAGGT
This sequence comes from Prosthecobacter gellanilyticus, assembly GCF_007992435.1. Classification (GTDB taxonomy): domain Bacteria; phylum Verrucomicrobiota; class Verrucomicrobiia; order Verrucomicrobiales; family Verrucomicrobiaceae; genus Prosthecobacter; species Prosthecobacter gellanilyticus. The sequence continues at coordinate 13,233 of NZ_BKAG01000056.1, forward strand.
TCGGGGTCTGCACCAAGTCAGGGTTGGCACCATAACAGCCGATGCTGCCCCAGCCGAGGTCATCGCTCAAAATGACGACGACGTTAGGTTTGTCTGCGGCGGGAAGGAGGGAACAGAAGGCGAGAAGGAGGACGGCTGGGAGGAAGCGTTTCATGCCTCCAGGAACGACAGATTGAGGCGTAGTTTTCATCCTGTCGTGGATACGTCTAGCGACCTCCGTCCGGCCCTGTCATTCCTCAGCCCGAAAACAGTCTGCCCCGTCCGCTGAAAGGCGGACGGGGCAGACGTGAGATTTGGTCGATTAGATGGGCAAGCTGGAAGCTTGCCCCACCTTTACTTGCCGAGGACCTGCTTCAGGACCTCGATGCAGCGCTCGTTCTGCGGCATGGTGCCGATGCTGATGCGGACCCACTCAGGGAGCTTATAAGCGGCCATGGCGCGGACGATGATGCCCTTGTCCATCATGGCCTTGAAGACGGCATTGCCATCTCCCACCTTCACGAGCACGAAGTTCGCGTAGCTGGGGATGTACTCGAGGCCGAGCTCGCCGAACTTATTTTGCAAATAGGTGCGGCCTTCGTCGGTGATCTGCTTGGTCTTGGCCTGGTGCTCGTCGTCCAGCAGACCAGCGAGGGCGCCTGCCTGGGCGATGGCATTCAGGTTGAAGGGCTGGCGGGTGCGCTGAAGCACATCGATCAACTCCTTGTTCGCGATGCCGTAACCGACACGGGTGCCGGCGAGGCCCTGGATCTTTGAGAAGGTGCGGAGGACGACCACATTACGGCCTTCGCGGACGTATTTCAGAGTGTCTGGCGGATTATCGAGGAACTCATAGTAGGCCTCGTCAAACACGACGACGACGTGCTCCGGGACCTTGGCCATGAAGCGGTCGATCTGCTCCTGGGTGACGAGGGTGCCGGTGGGGTTGTTCGGATTGGCGATGAAGACTTCCTTCGTCTGCGGCGTGATGGCGGCGGCCATGGCGTCGAGATCGTGGACATAGCCGGGATCTGGCACCTCGATGGTGTCCGCGCCGAAGACCTTGGCCATGAGTTTGTAGACCAGGAAGGCGTGCTCGGCTGTGATGATGTTGTCACCCGGTTTTAGGAAGGCGTGACCGATGAACTCGATGACTTCATTGCTGCCGCAGCCCATGATGAAGTTCCCCATCTCGAGGTTAAACTTCTCCGCGAGGGCATTGCGCAGCTTCCATGAGGCGCCGTCTGGATAGATGTGCACTTCCTCCACGGCCTTGCGCATGGCCTCAATGGCCTTCGGCGAGGGGCCGAGCGGGTTTTCATTCGACGCCATCTTGATGATGTCCTCCGGGCGAAGGCCGCGCTCGCGGGCCACATCTTCGATAGGCTTTCCGGGTTCGTAGGCGACGAGGTCTTTGAGCTGCGAGTTGGCGTGGTTCCAGATGGACATGAGGGTTGGCGGGAAAGCGCGGTTTATCAGCCGAAACGGGCGGGCTGGCAAGTGTGAAGCGGGAGGTGGATTTTTACCGAACCGGATTTAACCGCAGATAGCGCAGAGGGCACAGATGGCTCCAAGCCAATGTTCTGGCAGCTCTACTATTGTTGCTTGGTGAGCAGGGTGTAGGCGGCGGCGTAGCGTTTGCCGAACTCGCGGAAGGAGGGGGAGTCGAAGTGGATCTTGTCGCCTTTGTGCTTCAGGCCTTCGGAACCGACGTAGAGAGTGTTTTTGACCTTCTTGGGGAGGTTGCGATGGGCTTCATCCACGAGCTTCATCTCGGGGGTCCAGGGGACGTCGTCAAAGGAGCCCATCTGGCCGACGATGAAGGGAACGTCCGGGGCATCCAGCTCTTTGCGCAGGCGCTGGATGAGATCGTGGAGCTTGTCCTCATAGGTGGCGGCGAGCTCGGGTTTGCAGTCGGACTCGCCTTGATGCCAGAGGATGCCTTTCAGGGTGCCGTCCTTGAGGGCAATCTTGGCGCGGCGGATGGCATCGTCCCAGGGATGGCTTTTGGTGGGGGCATACATGATGCCGGGCTTCCAGGCATCAATGGGTGAACCGCCGACGGCGCAGGGAATGAGGCCGACGGCGATGCGTGGGTTGGCATTGGCGATCTCACGGCCAAAGGTGCGGCCCAGGCCGACGCCCGCGCTGGGTTTGTCCCAATGCATGGGGTCAACGGCAGGGGCCCAGGTTTCGTCCTTCCCCAGCATGTGGACGCGGCCGTGAACTTTCTGATCCTCAGGCTCCACGTTGCCGCGACCTGCCATGTTGGACTGCCCCACGAGGAGGAAGAGGTGCAGCCTGTCCTTCGGCGGGAGGATGATGGGATCAGCGGCAGAGGCGAAGGGCGCGGCGAGAGCGAGCAGCAGGAGGGCAAAGCGGCGGGAAATCATGAGTGGGGAAAAACGGGATGGTGGTGTGGGTTCTTCCGCATCGGTGAAAACATCCCGGATGACCAAGTGGAAGTGTTATGCAAGGGATGCGCTTCCCCTTTCCCTTCACGTTCCGTGCTTACTTCTGACTTCGACTATCATCTTCCGCCTGAACTCATCGCCAGCGAGCCGCTGACAGATCGTGCAGCTTCGCGGATGCTGGTGGTGCATCGGGAGAGCGGGGAGATTGAGCATCGCTCCTTTCGTGAGCTGCCGGGGTATCTGCGCGCGGATGATCTGCTGGTGCTGAACAACACGCGGGTGGTGCCAGCGCGGTTCTTTTCCAATGACGGCAGTCGTGAGGTGCTGCGGCTGGAGCCGATCTCTCCGCTGCGCTGGCGCTGCATGGTGAAACCGGGGAAGAAGTTCAAGATCGGGCACATGGTGCAGATCGGTGAATCGAACGGGACGGTGCGTGAGATCCTCGAGAATGGGGAGCGCATCATCGAATGGGACTCGCTGGTTGACGAAAATGTGCACGGGCATCTGGCGCTGCCGCATTACATGGGGCGTGATGACCAGCCTGCGGATCGGGAGCGTTACCAAACCGTTTTCGCGCAGTCAGCAGGAGCCATTGCAGCACCGACAGCGGGGCTGCATTTCACGCCGCAGATGCTCAGCACGCTGCCGCATGCTTTTGTAACCTTGCATGTGGGGGTGGGAACGTTTCAACCGGTGAAGGTGGAGAAGCTCAGCGAGCATCAGATGCACTCGGAGGTGTATGAAGTGGGTGTCGAAACCTCAAAACGCATCAGTAACGCTAAACGCGTTATCGCCGTGGGCACGACCTCCATGCGCACGCTGGAGACGGTGGCGCGGGACCATGGAAAAGTAGTGCCTGCGTCAGGTAGCACGGACATCTTCATTTATCCCGGATTTCAGTTCCGGGTGGTGGGGGCACTGCTGACGAATTTCCATCTGCCAAAGTCCACGCTGATGATGCTGGTGAGTGCCTTTGCGGGACGTGACCTGATCATGAAAGCGTATACAGAAGCGATACGTGAGCGTTACCGATTTTACAGTTACGGGGACTGCATGCTGATTGTGTGAATAAGTTATTCACAGTTCGGTGTAGCCCGGAATGAAGTCCTTGATGGATTCGATACTCAAAAGGACTCCTTAGCGCCACCCCATCGGAATGGGGTGGTACGTTCAAGCAAGCACGGGATTGCTCTCGACCAGGGCGTAGACCTCGACGGGGTCGGGCTGGCCTTTGACGGGATGCACGCCGACGTTTTTGTAATCGGCCAGGCCATCGGGCCAGCCTTCGACGAAGGCGGCTCCGGCGAGGACCGGGACCTGGAGCTTGCGGGTGAGGCTCTCGATACGGAAGGTGACGTTCACAGCTTCGCCGACGGCGGTGTTCACGCCGCGGCCCATGGCACCGAGGGCCACGTCCCCGATGTTCAGGCCGATGTGGCAATGGACTTCGAGATTGCGAACTTCCTTGAGCTGCTTCCGCACGGGTGAGTCGCTGGCTTCGGGGCCGCTGAGCAGTCGAGCGGCTTCGGTGGCACGGACACGCACTTCCAGGCTGTCGCCCGCCCAATAAGCGAAGACGCCATCGCCAATGAACTTGTCGATGATGGCACCACGAGATTTGAGCACCTGCTCACACTGAGCATACCATTCGCGCAGCATGGCGGCGACTTCCTCCGCACTGAGCTGGGCGGAGATGCTGGTGAAATTTCGCAGATCGCCGACGAGCAGCGTGGCTCTCACGGTCTTCACCGGGAGGGCCACGGTGTGCAGCATGCTGTTACCACTCACGGACTGGCCGGTGTGGTCACCATCGTCCGTTTCAAAAGTAAAAAGGCAGGTGCCGAGCTGGATGCGGTCTCCATGACGCAGCGCACGTGCGGTGGTCACAGCCACGTCATTGACGAAGCTGCCGTTCGCGCTGCCGAGGTCAGAAACCCAGTAGAGGGTGCCATCACGACGCACGGTGGCGTGCTGACGCGACACCCCTCCATCCTGGAGGCGGATGGTCGCGTCCGGGCTGCGCCCCAGGAGGTTGAAGTCCGCGAGCGCGTACTCCACTCCCTTGTCATGCTGTCTCAAATAGGCGGCCATTGTTTGTTTTCTATGTTTTTTCAAGCAACTGCCACGCCGGAAGTCAAGCCTCCCGCGAAGAAGTTTTCTGAAATGAACACTCTGCGATAGAACGCCACCGGACGGCTTCTGTGTGCAGTAAAGATGCAGAGCGCCGGGCTTGCGCGGCGGAGAGTGCTCACGATCATGGAGTCACATGCCTGCCAACGCCTACGACCAGCTCTGCGACCATGTGCGCGAGGTTTCCCTCCTCACCTCCACTGAATCCACTCTTTCCTGGGATCAAGAAACCTACATGCCAGCGAAGGCGCTGGCCTTCCGCGCGAGACAGATGTCCTGGCTCAGCGGCAAGGCGCATGCGCAGGCGACAGGACGCATGATGCAAAAGCTGCTGGTGCAGGCCAGCGAGTCCAAGCTGAATGATGCGAAGCAGGCCGCAAATGTGCGCGTGATGACAGAGGAGCATGAGCGCAATGCGAAGATCCCGAACCGTCTCGTCATTGAGGAAAGTGAACTGACCGCGCATGCCAAGCATGCGTGGGTGGAGGCGCGGAAGAAGTCTGATTTTTCCGGCTTCGCACCGCATCTGGAGAAGCTGCTGGGCATCGCCCGGCGCAAGGCAGACCTCTGGGGTTATGCGGATGAACCGTATGATGCGCTGCTGCACACGTATGAGCGCGGCACACGCACGCGTGAGGTGGCGGCGCTCTTTTCGAAGCTGAAGCCGGAGCTCACCGAGATCGCGCGAGCGGCGGTGGCACGTGGCAAGCGTGTGAAGCCCAATCTTCTGCGCGGCAACTATCCGGTGGCGAAGCAGCAACAGCTGAATGCAGAGATCGCCGCGAGCATCGGCTTTGATTTTGAGGCGGGCCGCATCGACACCACGGCGCATCCTTTCTGCACCACGCTGGGTCCGCGCGACATCCGCCTGACCACACGCTATGATGAGAAGGATTTCACTTCATCACTCTTCGGTGTGCTGCATGAGAGCGGCCACGGTTTGTATGAGCAGGGTCTGCCGGAAGATGATTTCGGACTGCCATCCGGGCGTGCGTGCTCGCTGGGCATTCACGAGTCGCAAAGCCGTCTGTGGGAGAATCATGTGGGACGCTCGACGAGCTTCTGGCAGAAGTGGCTGCCGCGTGCGGCGGAGATCTTTCCGAACCTGCGGAAGATCAAGCTGGAGGACTTCATGGCCACGATCAACCGCTCCGAATATTCCTTCATCCGCGTGGAGGCTGACGAGGCAACTTATGATCTGCACATCCTCCTGCGTTTTGAGATCGAGCGCCGCATGGTGAATGGAGATCTGCCGGTCGCGGATGTCCCGGAGGCCTGGAATGCGCTCTTCACGGAGATGTTTGGCATGACGCCGCCAGATGCGGCGCATGGCTGCCTGCAGGACATTCACTGGAGCATGGGCGGGCTGGGCTACTTCGCCACTTACACGCTGGGGAATCTGAATGCGGCGCAGCTCTTTGCGACCGCGAGGAAGCAAAAGCGCATCGCGGCAGGCATCGAAAAGGCGGACTACGCACCCCTGCTGGCCTGGCTGCGGAACAACGTGCACTCCCTGGGTGGCGCCACGTTGCCCGGAGACATCATGCAGCACGCCACCGGCAAGGCCACGGATGCGCGGCACCACCTGAAGCATCTGCGCGAGCGGTTTGTGGGGTGACGTGATGAAGTGATGAGGCCCTCAGGGCTTGACGCGGCGGGGGAACTGCCTTGATGGTGAGGGGTCTTTTCACCATGCCCAAGCCACCGCCCGTCGCGCGCCAAAATCGTCACAGCTCACCCTCCGCGGGAATGCCGCATCTTTATGAGGAGGGGGATCTGCCGGGACTGCTCGCAGACAGGCCTGATCCGCTCATTCTGATCCTGGACTGCATCCAGGATCCGCACAATCTCGGGGCCTGCCTGCGCACGGCCGATGCGGCGGGTTGCGCCTGCGTGATCATGCCGAAGGACAAATCATGCCAGGTCACGGAAACGGTGGTGCGTGTGTCCTGCGGTGGCGCACACAGCGTGCCGCTGGTGCGGGTCACGAACCTCGCCCGCGCCATGGAACGGCTGAAGGAGCTCGGCGTGTGGATCGTCGGCACGGCGGATGAAACCACGCAGTCTCTCTACGACATCGATCTCAAGGGCCCCATCGCCATCGTGGTGGGAGCGGAAGGTGAAGGCATGCGACGTCTGACAGGCGAGCTGTGTGATTTCCAGGCGCGCATCCCTATGGCGAGCAGCGGCCGAGTGCCTTGTCTGAACGTCTCCGTGGCCACGGGTGTGAGCCTGTTTGAAGCCGTGCGGCAGCGGAAGGCAGCGAAGAAGTGACGCTTTACTCCCCCTCGCCGGTGGTCGGGGGGGACACCAGGGTGACCCAGCCAGGGACGACGACCTCGGCGATCCATGCCTGATCGTGACTGACGGCTTTCTCGGGATACGAGAGCTTCACAGTGAGAGGCAGAGGATCTGAGCCTGAGGATGAAAGCCAGGTGGCAATCTGACGGCCCAGGTCACTGGTGGTGGGCACGTAACCATAGACGGGGGCGGCGGTGGGATTTTCCGCCGGCACGAAGCGCACGCAGCTGAGCGTCCTGGCATCACTGAAGGAGCCGCTGAAGTGATCACCCGCAAAGGCCAGCACACGCATGAGCACGGGCTTCGTGGGGCGGGTCTGGCGCATCTGCTCCCACTCGAGATCACCGAGGGCCACAAAGCTGGCCCAATCAACACGCGGACCTTCAGGCGTGGTCATCACGGCGGCGAACTTGCGGGTGCCGTCTGTCAACACGACACGGAACTCGGCAAAGTCACTGCGCAGGCTTTGCGGATGGCGCTCGACGTGGCTGTAGGAGAGAGCGCCGACCTGATGCTTCTGATAGTAGGCACGCATGGCGGGCTCCACACGCACAGCGTCATGCACGAGGGCCAGCTTTTCATCCACCGTGGGAGCCTTGAGAAACGACTCCAGGGCGCCTTGAGATTCATCCGCCGGCCTTGGCGTGGTATCCGTGGCGGAACGGAAGGTGATCCGCATGGGAGACGAAGGACTGGCAGCGTGGGAGGGTCCAGCAGGCGCTGGCACAGCCGAGGCGACCGGGCGCGGCTGCGATTGGACAGCGGCCTCCGTCTTGGCCATGACGGACGCTGAAGCGGGAGACTCAGCCACATCGGCAGAGGTCTCCTCAGGCTGGCTGCGTGGAGACGTGAAATGCATGACCGCGAGACCGATCACGAGGGCGACGACACACACGGCACCCACCATGAACTGCCTGCGGGTGCGGATCAGCTCAGGGTCCAGGCACATGCGCTCAAAGGCATCACCCGGGAAATTGCTGGCCTCATGACTGACCTCGGCCTTGAAGGGAATGCTGTCCGTGGGCGGAGTCGGTGCCATGAGCAGCGCCTTGTGCTTCACCCGGGAGGTGCGGCCTGCGAACTGCAGCATGATGGACTGCCCGCACTTCGGGCAGGGACGCGAGCGCGTGACCGCCGTCACCTGGATTTCGACAGGCGTCTCACAGTGAGGACATGTGACTTGGGCGGCAGGCATTCGTCAGGGGGACAACGAACAGCTACCATGCCAAAAAAGGGCCCAACTGGCAAGAGACGAGGTTAAAAGGTTTGTCAGGGACATCCCGGCAACACGCCCGTCAGCAGGCCTACAAACTTCTTACGAAGGTGGCTGCTTTAGCGGGACTCGCCCAGCGTCGTCAGTTCGCGATCCGTGAGCAGCAGGGTGAAGCCCTGTTTCGCAGCCGCGCTGAATGCCGCGGGATAAATATCCTTTGATTTCGGGTAGTCGATGACAAGCACCCGTTTTCCAGAAGGTTGCAGCTTCTGCAGGAAGCTCATGACATAGCGCGACTGCGCCGCCGTGGTCAGCTTTTTGCCAGCCACGAACAGATCCTCCACCCCGATGGCGCTGATGAGTTCGCGGTAATCGGCATGATCGAGCAACTGAGAGGCATTCTGCGGAATGACCAGGAAACCGGGACGCTTGGCACGCGCACGTCTGGCGATGGTGCCCACCCAGGCGATCATATCTCGGCGATAGGTGGCACCCGTCTCGGGATTTCGACGGTCATCAATCCAGTCCTTTTTCGCCGCGTCGTATTCGTAAAACTCAAAGGCGTCCACGATGTCGAGATAGATGCCGTCAAAGCCCTGGGCGACGATCTGGTCCACGTAGGGCAGCATGATCTGCTGCCAGGCCGGCTGCCAGTAGCGCACGCGGTAATTACCCTCCCAATCCGGATTTTCGATATTCAGGAAAGCGGGCGCGCCAGCATCTGGCTTGCCGTCTTTGTTCGCATCCCAGGACTTCTGCCAGTAGGGGCGGTAGTCCTCGGCCTCGCCAATCGAGAGATAGGCGACGATCCGGCGGCCGCTTTTGCCACGACGGATCGTTTCAAGCTCTGCGGAGGTCCATGCACCACCCGGCTGCGTCTGGTAGGACGCATCGAGCACGATGAGGTCGCGACCACTGGCGGCGAGCTTTTGCACCACAAAAGCACGATTCGCCGCCAGACGATCCGCCTGCAGGACATAGGCGAAGGACTTTGGTGACCACACTTGGGCCTCCGCATGAAAGCAGAAGACAAGCAGACAGCAGGCGATGATGAACTTCATGGTTAAGTGAGCCAGGGCAGGTTAAGCCAGGCCGCCCATAGTGTCATTCCACCTTCGAACTGGCACTCTTTTTCTTCCCGACGGTCACGGGGGTGAGCTTGGGCAAGGAATCCCGCTTCGCGGCCCATCCTGCCTGGGCTTCGGGTTTGATGGACCAGAGGGTCACGTTGTCGAGTTCAGCCACGCCGTCTTTGGGTCCCGCGATGCCGAGACCGGAGCCACCTTTCTCCGCCGGCTTGGCAAAGCCGGGATGCTTCGCGTAAAGCGTGGGGCCATCAGCGAACTGGATGACGAACTCATCGCCCTTCATCTCGGCGAGGGCGTGATACCACTTCCCGGGCTCATACTTGAGCTCCTTGGATTCAGCGACCTTCAGTGATTCGCCATCGGCGAGCATTTCTGCACCGTCTTTGGTTAGGCGGAGGCGGCAGACATGATGACCGAACTCCATGAAGGGCACGATGGCGGTCTCGCTGCCACCGGTGAAGCGCACCGAAAACTGCGCGATGAACTGCGGCGGTGTGACCGGCGCGGAGATGCGCGGCTCGTAGCCGAAGTGGTCTTTCTTCCTGGCCTGGAACTCGGGCGTGGAGGGTTTGCCGCGGAGGACACCCTCTTCAACGGACCATTGTGTGCCCTGACGTGCGCCCCAATGCTGGCGGTTGATGGGGCCTGGCTTCGAGAAGTCATCCTGCATGACGATCTGGTCAGGCTGGGCGAGCAGAGGTTTTAATTCGGCGCCTTGGGAGAGGCTGGCGGCACTGAGAATGGAAAGGATGAGACGCATGCGTGCACTTGGAACGACGAACAATGAGTGAAATTGCGTTGTTCTTGGTCACCATAATTCCCAAACCAATTTTGGTAGAAAAATTTAGGGGTAGAAAGATTTCAGAAAATTTTTCTACCCTTAATCTTTCTACCAAACCTCATTCACTTCCGGGCCTTGGTGGCGATGGCTTTGTAGTAGCTTTCGATGGCGGCGCGATATTCGGGAGCGGCTTCGGTGCGGGTGGCTTCGGTGAGGTCCTCGGCCATCTTGCTGGGCAGGTGGCCCCAGTCGCCTTTGACGAGGATGATTTCTTTGCCGAGCACGCCGTCCTTCAGCATGGCCTGGATGTCGCCATCCGCGTTTTCCGTGGAGGCCTGGGACTGGTTCTGCTGCTGCTTTTGATTCTGCTGATTTTGCGCCATCTGGCTGGAGGGCTTCGGCTGCTGCGTGCCTGGGGTCTGGCCCTGGTTGCGCTGATCCGCCATCTGCTGCTGCTGGCTCTGCTGAGCCTGGGAGAGGCTCTGCTGCGCGCCGGGCTTCTGCGCCTGCTGCTGGCCTTGCTGTCCCTGCTGCTGTTGCTCACCACCTGGCTGGGGCTGGCCGTTCTGTGCCTGCATGGGGTGAAGCTGGGCATCAAGCTGATCGAGAGCCTGCGCGAGGAAGGTGGCCTGCACGGCTTCCAGCGGATGCGGCGTCATGGCCGGAGGTGTGGCAGCCGCAGTAGCTTCCGCGGCTTTCGTGGCCTGTCCTGCAGGTGAGAGAGCCTCCTGGCCGACGGGCTTCGGTGTGGGAGGTGCAGGCTGGCCTGGGGCTGCCGGTGAGGTGCGGGCAGCGGAGGCCTGCTTCTGCAAGGACTGGGCTGCCTGAGCGGTTTGCTGCGCGGCTTCTTTCTGACCAAGACGTTCTTGGTGACGAGCCACACGCTGCAGATCATTGGCGGCCTGCTCGGTGGCGAGGCCGAGGTTGCTCGGCTGCTGGGCTTCCGAGGCCACGGCCTGCTCGCTGGCTTTCGCGGTTTGTTTGCCAAGTTCGGCGAGAGCCTTCTGCATGGCAGCATTCTTGGGCAGTTCCTTTTCAAGCTCGGCCAGCACCTTGCCAGGATCTTGCTGCGCATCCTGCGCCATCTGGGCAAGAGCCTGGGCACGGGCATAAGCTTCATCAAGAGGCTCCTTCACTCCGATGTCCTGCTCCATCTTCGCAGCATCGGCGAGCTCTTGAGCGCTCAACTCCTGGCCTGCTTCGGCCTTGGCCATGTTCTTGGCGAGTTGATCCAAGGCTTGCGCAGCTTGTTGTTGGGCCTGCGCGGCTTGATTCAGCGCCTGGGCCTGAGGCTGGCTCTGCTGGGCCTCGGAAGCCTGCTTCAGGTTCTGCTCCACCTGCGGCTGGGCCTGCTGCATCTGCGCGAGCGCTGCATCCGCGGTGCGGGCCATCTGGCGCTGGCTTTGCTTTTGCAGATCGGCGGCGTTGGCCTCCTGACGAAGAGCGGCCTGCACTGACGCCATCTTCTCGGCATTTTCCTCGGACTGGGTTTGAAGCTCGGAGGCTTTCTGCGCGACATCAGCCACGGGCTTGTTCGCCTGCGCTTCAGCGGCGGCAGCCTGGGTTTCCTGCTGCGTCTGCTTCAAGTCCTGCGCCACGGCCTTCATCATGTCACTCACCTTGGGTGTGAGCTGGGCCAGGGCTTCACGTGCCTCACCTGTTTGCTCGGCGAGCTGCTGAGCCACTTCTGAAGCCTGCTGGCGGGCTTGTTCAGCAGCCTGCTGGGCGGGTTGTGTATTCAAAGGTTGGTTAGGCGGCTGGGTGGCGGCCTGGCGCTCGAGGTTCTGAAGCTGCTCGGCCGCATTACGGTTCTGATCCGCGGCTTGCTGGGCCTTCTGTGCAAGCTGCTGCGCTGCCTGAGCCTTTTGCGCATCCGGCTGCTTCATGCGGCGGATGTTTTCAGGAAGCTGACGCAGGGCTTCAGCGGCGGCGCGGGCTTGATCAGCGGCAGGGTTTTCATTCGGCTGCTGCGTGGCGCTGAAGGCGGCCTCTTCCGCAGCCTTCATGGCTGTTTGCGCCAAGGCATCGGCCTCAAGAGCACGCACGGCATCACGAAGCTGCTCGGCTTTCGCCACGAGAGGATCAGGTGTGTTGTTCTTGTTGTCCTCCTTGCCAGCAGGCTGGGGCATGGCGCGGGCACCTTCAGGGGTCGTGGCTTCCTGGACTTCGCGGGCGAGCTTGTCCGCAGCGCGGCTGGCGCGGTTGGCATCGAGCGCGGCCTCGTCATTGGTGAGGGCATTCTGCTCGCGCAGCGCTGCCTGCTCCTCGAGCTGCTTGGCAGCATTCGCGAGCTCCTTGGCGGCCTTTTCCTGGGCGGTGTCGCCATTGCGATCTTCACGTGGCTTTTGGTTAGGCTTCTTGGCCTCGGCAGCGGCCTGGGCGACGGCCTCGCGGGCTTCATTCAAAGCCACGACGGCCGGGTTCTCCTGACGGGCGATCTGCTCACGAAGCTGCTGCGCGCGGTTCGCGGCCTGCTCAGCCATGGCACGGGCTGCATCGGAGGTGCGGGCGAGACGCTGGCGGAGGTTGTCTGCGGCGCCATACAGATGCTCCGGGCTTTTGGCCTGATCCGGTTTGTCGAGACTGGCGGCGAGATCGGCGCTGGCTTCGGTGAGTTGTTTTTGAAACTCCTTGAGCTGGTTCTGCTGACCACCATCGACAAGCGGTTTCAGCTCTTCCATCTGCTCACGCAGAGGCTCGGCGGCGGCGAGGGCGCCGCGCTGCTGCTCCTGCCATTTCGGGCGCTGGGCGGCATCGCGGTTCGCCGGAAGAGACTGCTCGGTGAGCAGGGCTTCTTGACGAGCTAATTGCTGGGCCTGCTGGGAGACGAGGCGGGCGTTGTCCTCAGCCGCAAAAGCACGCGCGGCACTGGCGATGGTGTCGATGTCTGACTGCGCCTCGCTGGCAGCGTGCTTGATGCTTTCGGTCTGCTCGATATCGCCCGACATCTCCTTCTCCATCTGCTTCAGCGAATCCTGACGCATGTGGGCGAGGCGCTCGCCAAGCAGCTGCACTTCAGCGGCATCGAGATGCGTGGGAGCCTGGCGGGCACTTTCCTGGAGCTGCTTCCAGAGGTCCTCGGCTTTTTCCTGCACCTTTTCCAGATCCCCCTGCGCACGTGCCACGGCATCCTGGGCAGCACGCGCGGCGTCAGGATTTTTCTCGGCCTGCTTCTCGGTCCTGCGCAGTTGTTCCGTGGCTTTGCGGAGTTCACGTGCATCTTCAGAGAGGCTTTCCGCCTGCTGCGCAAAACGGCGTGTCTGCGCTGCCCACTCACGCTTCTGCGGACTCATGGTCTGCTCGAGAATGACAATGCGCACCGGCTCCGACTCCGTCTTCAAACCTTTGAGATCGATGGCGATGAGCTTGAGCATCACCGTGTCCCCGGCCTTCACCTGCAAGGGAGAAAGGGGCAGAGTGGCCTGCACCTGGGATTCCTTGCCGGTCTTGCCGGAGAGTTCCTTCTCAGTCCAGTTCCCGGCATTAATCTGATGCGCGAGCTTCACCGAAGCGAGGCCCACATCATCCGTGGCCGCGCCGCTGAAGCGGATGGATTCATCTGGCAGCATCTCCAGCTGCTCCGCAGGCTCGATCACCTGCACAAAGGGAGGCAGGTCAGGAAGCACTGTGACGCTCCAGGGAGAGAATTCCTCATTGGTGAAACCGGTTTCCTCGGCAGTGAGGGCAATCTGCCAGGACTCGACCTCTGGCTTAACCAACAGTTCAGCATGGATGGTGCCGTCCTTGATTTCCTTCACCGGAACGGCGGGAGGATGATCCGCATGATCAGGATTCAGGAGAAGCTCCGCCTTGGTGACCGGCTGGTTGGCCTTCAAGGAAAGCTTGAGCGTGCTGCCTTCGAGGGCTTCGACATCGCCATGGTCCTCGGTGAGCTTGACCTCAGGAAGACCGGAGTAGGCGGGCGGGACGATGGTCTTGACGAACTCGGTAACACGCGGACGCGGACGAGCGCTGAGCGTATGCCAGGGGCTCATGGCATCCTCCGCGACGATGCGGTAGCGCAGATCACTCTGGCCGATGCTGACGAGGGCCTGATACTGCGAGCCTGCGCGCGTCATGTCTTGAAGGCGGGGTTTGGAATCGCCGGAAACGGTTTCGATCTGCACGCGCTCCGGCTGGGGACCGACGACATCCGCGAGGATCTCCAACTCCGAAGCGATGGGCACGAGCATGCTCGCGGGTTTCGGCGCGACGATGTTGATCTGCACGCTCGAGGGGCGGGCAAAGTTCACAAAGGGGAAGGCGGCGCGGGCGAGGAAGCCGGGAAGATGCAGGCTGGAGACCAGGCACAGACCGATGATCAAGAAGAAGGCACCGCCAGCGCCCAGGATCCAGGGTTTGAGCGAGCGGGAAGGCAGCGCGGAGTCTAACGAAATGTTTTTCACTTCACTGGCCACTTCATCTTGCAGGCGGGCGCGGAACTCCTCGGACTCGTTGCTGTGGCCTTCGGAAAGCTCGACCGCCGCGATGAGGCGCTCATGCATGTTGGGCGCGGCGGCTTCAAGCAAGCGAGCTGCGCCGGGGAGGCCGCGGGCATCGCCAATGAAGCGCCAAGCCACGCGCCAGGCGAAGAAGGCGGCGCCAGCATAGACGCTGAGCGTGAGCCAGGGGCGGATGAACTCCGGCATGAGGCGTGCGCGGTCGAGCAGCGCGATGACGAGCAGGGCAGCGAGGGCGATGCCTGCCCAGGCGAGGTAGGCGCGCCATTGGAGGAGCTTTTGCCGGCGCTGGCGAAAAGCGGCGAGGGCTTCGAGCGTGGCGGGGCGGAGGGAGACGTTCATGAAAAAAGGGGGAGCGCAGACAACGTGCCGTTTGGCAGGGTTCTTCCCTGCGAAGACCAGTCTTTAAACCACTAATGGACACTGATTTACACTTATGACCAAGCCATTCTGAAAAGAGCGAGCAAGCTGCGAGTGTCTGGGCGATGTGATGGACTCGACTTTTGCCGTTGACGCCCCTGCCCTGCCGCGTTCATCTCAGGGCGTGCCTGACTCCTCCCCGACCCAACGCCAGCTTCTCGATGCCGCAGGGGTGAACCGTTGCCTGGATGAGATCGCCGAGGCGATTTATGAGCGCTGGAAGGATGAGGAGAAACTGGCGCTTGTGGGGGTTTACCGCCGTGGTGTGCCGTTTGCGGAAGCTCTCGGTGCCCGCTTGATCGCCAAGGGCTTGCAGATCGAGCTCGGGAAGATCGACATCACCCAGTATCGCGATGACCTGCACTCCTTCACCGTGCTGCCGAAGCTGGAGGGATCCGAGATCGATTTCGACCTGGATGATGCCGTGGTCATTCTCTGTGATGAGGTGGTCTACACAGCTCGCACTTCGCGCGCGGCTTTGGAAGAGCTTCTCGGCTTCGGTCGTCCACGCATGGTGCAGATCGCCGCGCTGGTGGACCGTGCGGGTCGCGAGCTGCCGTTCACTGCGGACTTTGCCGGCTTGAAGGTGGACCTTCCGAAGGAAGACCGCGTGAGAGTGCGCTTCGCCGCCATGGATGGCCGTGACGAGGTCTTTGTGACCGCCTGGCACAACAAGACTGCCTGATTTTCTTCCCTTACTTTTCTTTTCCGACCTACTCACCATGACACCCCGCAAAGACCTCCTCGATATCGCCTCTCTCACGGATGAAGAGATCGAGTTCGTGCTGGCGAATGCGGGGCCTTTCAAAGACCTTTTCAAGCGCACCGTGAAGAAGGTACCGACGCTGAAAGGCAAGTCCGTGCTGACGCTGTTTTATGAGCCGAGCACACGCACGCGCTCCTCATTTGAGGTGGCCGCGAGCCGCCTTTCCGCAGACGTGATCGGCTTTGACATCGAGTCCTCCAGCGTGGTGAAGGGCGAGTCTGTGCTCGACACGGTGGAGACTCTGGAGTCGATGAAGGTGGACTACATCATCGTTCGTCACAAGAAGTCCGGCACGCCGAACCTCATCGCCCAAAACACCCGTGCGAGCGTGATCAATGCCGGTGACGGCTGGCATGCGCATCCCACGCAAGCACTGCTGGATGCCTTCACGCTGCGGGAGAAGTTCAAGGATCTGCGCGGGGCGCGTGTGCTGATCGTGGGAGACATCCAGCACTCCCGCGTGGCACGCAGCACGAGCCTGATTTTACGCCGTCTGGGCATGAACGTGGCCTACCTCTCCCCCGGCTCCATGATGCCGAGAGAGATCCCGCAGGAGATCGCCCAGTTTGGCAATTGGGATGATGCCCTGGCCTGGCGTCCTGATGTGGTGTACCTCCTGCGCGTGCAGAGCGAGCGCATGGACGAGCCTTTCTTCCCCAGCGCTGCGGAGTATCACCGCAACTACGGCCTCACCGATGCGCGTGTGGACATCATCCGCGAGCGTGGCCTCTGGCTCATGCATCCAGGTCCGGTGAACCGAGGTGTGGAGATCACGGATCGTGGCATGAACTATGAGAAAAGCCTGATCAACCAGCAGGTGGAAAATGGCATCGCCGTGCGCATGAGCGTGCTCTACTGGCTGAAGCCGGGCGCGGAGGGCTAAGTGCGGAGGTTTGAGGCCGGAGGGCGGAGTAGGGCGTTAGACCTCGTGGGGCGGATGCAGAAGACTGGGAGTGATGGAGTTTTGGGGGAATGGAAGTGAGGAGGGTAGAAAGATTGTGGGTAGAAAGATTTCAGAGAGTTTTTATACTTTTGGTTTTTCTCGATCTTGAGGATCAGGCGAGGGATTGGGCTTCCCGGATGGAAGACATCCTGCTATGGGAGTAATGATGCGTCGTTGTTACGGTTTATAGAGCCGTGGGCAGATCCCCTGAAGGCTGCCAGCCCCCTCCCTTTTGCATTCGCTTTCCCATGGTCTTCTTCACGTCTCAGCGGTTCCTCTTGCTGCCCCTATTGGTCCTGTCGGGACTGCTTGCCACCTCCCTGCACGCAGGCACCTGGACGGTGCAGCCCTGGACCGGCGATGCCTCCACGGGCATCATCAATGGCGAGACGCAGTGGGCCTACCACTTTGGCTCTGCCACCGCCGCCACGGTCAATGGCGTGTCCGTCCCGGGCTTCGCCGGACCGCCGCCTGTCAATGTGGCGGGCCAGTTCGACCTCACCGGCGCACAGTTTGTGCTCAATCCTGACCCCAACAACCTGACCAGCCTGGGCGGCACCAGCAGCGCGATCATGGGCGGCAGTTTCTTTTATGGCGGACTGCCTTCCACCAACCTGACGGTCAAAGCCGCCTCCCTCCAGGCTGGGGGGCAGTATGTGGTCTCCTTTTACAGCGTGGGCTGGGATGGGCCCACCGACCCGCGTTTGATCAAGTTCGTCTCCGGCACCGATGAGATGGCGATTGATCAAAACCTGTATGGCGAAAATTTTGGCCTGCGCGCGGATTATGCCTTCACGGCGGGTGCGGGGGATCAGGCGCTGCGGGTAGACATGAACAACGCTTTCAACCGCACCTTCCATGTTTATGCCGTGGCGCTGAGGAAAGTGGCGATTCAGACCAATGTCACGCTCACATCGAGCGCCAATCCAGCGGTGCCGGGCGCATCGGTCACCTTCACCGCCACGGTCACCCCGGTCTCGGGCGGTGGCACACCCACGGGCAACGTCGTTTTCAAAGACGGAGCGACGACTCTGAACACCGCCACCCTCAATGCCGGCGGTGTGGCCACCTACACCACCAGCGCCCTTAGCGAGGCCAGCCATGACATCACCGCCACCTACGTAGGCAGCACCACTTACCACAGAAAGGTCTCCCCCACGCTCACCCAGGTGGTAAGCAAGATAAACACAAACGTCAGTCTGGGCTCGAGCGCCAACCCCGTCCTGCCAGGCACGCCCGTCACCTTCACGGCCACTGTCACCCCCCTCACCAGCGGCAGCACGCCCACGGGCATCGTGACCTTTTTCGACGGCGGCACTCCGATAGGCGGTCCGCTGGCACTTGATGGCGCGGGTTCCGCCGCGTTCACCACCAGCGCGCTGACGGCGGGGCTGCACAACATCACCGCCAGCTATGGTGGCAACACCATTTACAATACCAGCGTTTCCGGCCTCCTGCCCCAGTCTATCGCAGGCACCTACACAGTCACGACGACAGCTGCTGCGGGCGCAGGCTCCCTGGCTCAGATCCTCACAGACGCTTCGCCAGGCTCATTTGTGGTGTTTCATGCCAGCCTCGCGGGGCAGTCGGTGCAGATGCCCGCCAGCGAGATCATCCTGGACAAAGACGTCACGATCGATGCCGCCGCCCTGACGGGTGGAATCATCCTGCAGGGCGGTGGCACGAACCGGCTCTTTTACATCCAGGCAGGCAAAACCGCCATCTTCAAAGGACTCACCCTGACCGGTGGCGGGGGTGCGGGAGCGGCAAACACACTGCGCGGTGGCGCCGTTCTGAGCGCGGGCACCCTGACGCTGGAGGACTGTGTCCTCCGAGGAAACACGGCCAGCCTGGGAGGAGCTCTCGCCAGCGGCTACTCCACCCAAAACACCTCGCTGACGGTCCGCCGCTGCCGTTTCATCGGCAATTCAGCCGCCGCAGGGTATGGAGGTGCTTTGATGAATCTATGCCTGAACAGCACGACCGCGCAGGCGCTGGTGGAAGACAGCACCTTCACCGGCAACACAGCCTCCGGAGCTGGCGCAGCGATCTACAACAGCGGCAACACAGGCACCTCCAGCCTGCAACTCCGGACCAGCACGATCCAGGGAAACAGCAATTCCAGCCCTTTGATTGGCGGCAGCGTGCTCAACTACTCAAACAACGTCACAGGCACTGCCAACATGACAGTGGATCAGTGCACCATCACCGGGAACACGGCGGCAGCTTCGGGAGGTGGACTGCTCAACGCCGCCTACGACACGACCGCGGGATCCCCCACCGGTCCCGCCAGCCTCACCATCACCCACTGCACCGTGGTGGGCAATGCGGCCCGCAGTGGCGGCGGTCTGTTCTCCCAGGGCGCTCCGGCCGTCACGACCGTCACCTCCAGCATCATCGCCGGCAATACCAGCGTTCAAGACGGCAGAGACGTCCGGCTTGTCTCCGGCACCGTCACAAGTCAGGGGGGCAATCTCATCGGCTCCACCACGGACAGCCAGATCACCTGGCAGGGCACTGACCTCACCGGCACGGATGCCGCGCCCCTGAATCCGAAGCTGGCCCCCATCGGTTCCTATGGCGGCCTCACCGCCACCATGCCGCCGGCTTCCGGCAGCCCTGCACTGGACAGCGCCCCCACCCCTGTCTTCCCCACCGACCAGCGCGGCCTGCCACGGGTGGTGGATGGTGATCAAAACGGCACCGCAAGCGCAGACATTGGCGCGGCGGAGTCTTCCTTCATGCGGGTGGATGTGGCGACGGATGAACTGGACGTGCCTGCAGGCGCGGGAGATGTGTCCCTGCGCGAGGCTCTGCGAGATGCTCCCGACGGAGCTATCATCACCTTCGCCCCAGGTCTGAGTGGCACCACGCTTAATCTGGCCGCCGGACTAGGTTCCCTGCAGCCAACCAAGTCGGTTCTGGTGGATGCCACCAGCCTCCCGGGCGGCTTCACCATCCGGCGTGAACCAGGAGGCCCCAGGCTCTTTCAGGTCGGCGCGGGAGTGGGTCTCAGCTTGAAAAACCTGTTTCTCACTGGCGCAGTCACCACTCTGGCGGACGCCGGGGGCGCCATCTTCAACCTGGGCGGCTCCGTCAGCCTCGAAAAGTGCATCATCACCGGTCACAATAGCAGCGCAGGCGGTGGGGCCATGTACCTGAGTTCAGGCAGCCTGGAGATCTCCCAGTGCACCATCTCTGGCAATACTTCAGGCACCCTGCTGGGCGGTGCCATCGGCGTGGGGTCAGGCACCCTGACACTCAAAGACAGCACCCTGCTGGAAAACGGCACCGGTGGCAAAGGCAGCGCTCTGTTCATGACCGGTGGCACGGCCATGGTGAGCCAGTGCACCTTTGAGGGAAATGCCGCCGGAGCGGTGAAACTCAGACCTGTCGATATCTCCAACATACCAGTCCTGAGCCTCACTCACTGCACGATCACCCGCAATGCCTCATTGGACGGCGGTGGCGGCCTCCTGATCGCGGGCGCCACAGCTCCGGTCATCAGCTTGCACAATACCCTCATCGCGGGCAACACGGGCTCTCTAGGCTGCCCGGACATCAGCAATCTCGACAATGCCCCCATCACCCGCAGCGGAACCAATATCATCGGCAAAAATGACGGTGCTGAAGCCGTTTTTGCCCCCGGCTTGCCGAATGCTGCTGGCGACTATGTGGGCACTGGGGCAGCACCGGTGGATCCTTTGTTAGGCGCGCTGGCCAGCAATGGTGGAGCCACCTTCACCTGCCTGCCTCTGGCTGGCAGCCCGGCCATCGACCACGCCTCAGGAACAATCCCCACTTCCGACCAGCGCGGCCTGTCCCGCCCACGAGATGGGAATGGCGACAACACCTTCGTGGCAGACATCGGCGCGGTCGAGATCGGCCCCCCGGGAGTGTATCAAGTCACCACCCTCGCGGACGAACTGGACACACCTCCGGGGGCCAGTTTGTCCCTGCGTGAGGCCGTGCGTGACGCACCTGCGGGAGCCGTCATCACCTTTGCCCCGGCGCTGTCGGGCAAGACCCTCATCCTCGATTCAGTGAAGGGGGAAATAGCTCCCACCAGAGCCGTGATCATTGATGCCTCTGCGCTGCCGGACGGGCTGATCCTGGATGGAGGCCCGGGGACAAACCGACATTTTTTTGTCACTGCAACAGCGGGTTCATTTGAGCTGAGGCACCTCACCCTCACCGGAGGCGGTGGCACAGGGACGTCCAACAGCGGCTTCGGCGGCGCCTTCCTCAGCATTGTACCGACCACTCTGGTGGACTGCACCTTCCGGGGCAATCAATCCACGAATCGTGGAGGTGCCGTCGTCGTGGCTAGCGCGACGGCGCAGTTCACCCGCTGCACGTTTCACGACAATCTAAGTTCAGCCAATCTCGGTGGTGCACTTTATCTCCAGACCTCAGTCGCCGTGCTGGACCACTGCACCCTGACCCGCAATCACTCGGGAGGTGGAGATGGCGGAGCGATCTTCACCTCCCAAGGCACCTACCTGACCCTGACCCACTGCACCATCGCCGGAAACACCTCCAGCGACAGCAATGGCGGCATCTCCGTCTTTGGTCAGGCAGGGGATAGGCTCACCCTGACCTCCACCGTCCTGGCCGGGAACCTGGGGCAGGATCTGCGGCTTTATAATGTATTTCCCACACCTGGCAGTGGTGGTGGCAATGTGCTGGGTTTGGATGACTTCTTCGTCAACTACAACCAGCCCACAGACACCCGCAATGTCACCGCCAGCCAGCTCAATCTGGCGGAGCTGGGCCGCTACGGCGGCCTCACGGATACCATGCCGCCCATGCCCGGCAGCCCGGCTCTTGACCGTGCCACCAGTTCCACCGCCACCGCCGACCAGCGTGGCTTTGCACGCAACTTCGACGGTGATTTTAATGGCAGCGCGGTCTCTGACAGCGGCGCGGCGGAGTCCTTCATCGTGCGGACAAACAGCTTTAATGACGAATTCAACACCCCTTCCGGGACTTCCGTTTCCCTGCGCGAGGCCATCCGCGACGCCCCTGTCGGAGCCGTGGTCACCAGCACCGTCAATGGCAGTTCGGTTTTCCGGGAGGAACTGGTCCTGGACAAGCCGCTGATCCTGGCCGGCAATGCGGTGACCTGGAGCATTGCCCCCACTTCCTTACGCGTCTTTTACGTGGCCCCAGGGGCGCAGGTGCATATGCACCGCATCTCCATTCCAGGGACTGGTCCCAGCTTCGGTGGCACCGGCACGGGTGCCGTGGCGAGCGGCAAAGGGGGTACGATCCTCAACCAGGGCGTGCTCTCCATGACCCACTGCACCCTGGAATTTGGGAAAGCGGACTATGGCGGCGCGATCGCCAACGGCATGGCCCCCACTCCCAGCACCCTGGTCATGCGCCGCTGCAACTTGGGTGCAAACTCCGCCACCGCCTACGGCGGCGCGCTGTACAATGCCTCCGCCAGTGGCGGCGCGGCCACCGTCATCCTGGAAAACTGCCGCATTTACAGCAACACCTCCGGCCGGCACGGCGGCGCTTTGGTGAACACGGCCGGCAATGGCCTTGCCAGCATGACCCTGCTGCACTGCACCGTGGTGGGCAACAGCGCGGTCGCCAGCGGCGGCGGCCTGCACACCTTCTCCACCGGCACCAGCACCACTGCGGTGACGACCACCCTCACCTCAAGCATCATCGCCGGCAACACCGCCCCCCAGGGCCCGGACGTGCAGTTGAACTCCGGCGCCGTCTCCAGCCTGACCAATCTCATCGGCGTGGCGGACAGCGGCGGGGGCGGCCTGCTGACCGGCGGCACCAATCTCACCGGCACCCTGGCCGCACCGCTGTCTCCCGGCCTTTTGTTCCACCCACCGCGTGTCAACTCTCTGCAGCCTCTTCTCGGCAGCCCCGTGATTGATGCCGCTGACCCCGCTGCCGCCAGCACTCTGGTGGTGGATAACCTCCGGCAGATTCGCGTGGTGGATGGCGACCTCAATGGCACCGCCCTGCCGGACATTGGCGCGGTGGAGGCGGTCGCGGTCAAGGTCACCACCGCCGCCGACGAACTCGACACTCCCGCCGGTGCTAATGTGTCCCTGCGCGAGGCGATCCGCGACACCACGGCCAGCAGTGCCATCATCCGCCTGGACCCCGCGCTCAGCGGCCAGACCTTGACTCTGGATGCCGCGAAAGGGCAGATCACCGCGGGAAACAATCTTCTCCTGGACGCCAGCGCGTTGCCCGCGGGGTTCACCATTGACGCCGGCTCCGGGGCCAACCGCATCTTTCAAACCAGCGGCACGGTGCGCCTGGCCGGCCTGACTCTCCAGGGCGGCGAAGCCGGCTCTGACGGCGGCGGCGCCATCCTCATGACCGGGGGAAGCCTCACCCTGGAGCGCTGTGTGGTGCGTGGCAACACCACCACCGGCAGCGGCGGTGCCCTGAACGTGACCGGAGGCACGTTGCTCACGCTGAACCAGTGCAGCTTTTCCGGCAACTCCTGCACCGGCGGTTCGTCCTTGGGCGGCGCGGTGAACTCGTTGGCCAGCAACATCCGCTTCGTTATGACCGAATCCAGTTTCACCAGCAACACCGCCAACGTGAGCGGCGGGGCCATTCTATTGGAAACCAGTCGTGACCCAGCCAACCTCATCCGCCAGTGCACGGTGGCTGGCAACCGGGCCGCCGGCAGCGGCGGCGGGATCCGCATCGTCAACGCCACAGCGACCGTGCAGCAATGCACGATCACTGGCAATGAGGGTGTCAATGGCAGCGGCGGCGGTCTCCAGGGGACGAGTAATTCCACTATGTCCATGCTGAACTGCGTGGTGGCGGGCAACCGCGCCCCCACGGGTCCGGATCTGGCCAGTTTGGATTCAACCGTGACCACCCGTTCCGGCGCCAATGTCATCGGCCAGAACAAGGACGTGAGCACGCTCTTCCCCGCCCCTGCCGTCCCCGGTGCCGCCAATGCCAACGGCGACTATGTGGGCACCGCCGCCGCGCCCCTGGATGCCCTGCTGGCACCCGCCGGCAACTATGGCGGCCCCGCCCTGGTTCAGACCTGCCCCCCCATGCCCGGCAGCCCCGCCCTGGATCGGGCGGTGGGCACCAGCCTGACCACCGATGCCCGCGGCGCCGGCTTCTCCCGCGTGGTGGACGGCGACTCCGATGGCACCGCCCGTGCGGACATCGGCGCGGCGGAGGCCGTGATGGTGCGGGTGGATGTGGCCAACGACGAACTGGATGTTCCCGCCGGTGTCAATGACGTGTCTCTGCGCGAGGCCGTCCGCGATGCTCCGGAAGGCGCCGTCATCAGCTTCGCCCCGGCACTTTCCGGGCAGACGCTCACGCTGACGGCGGGGGAGCTTTTCCCTTCCCGTTCCGTTATCCTAAACGGCAGCGGGCTGGCAGCGCTGGTGAACCTGACTGCGACAAGTGGCAGCCGTATTCTCAACATCTCCTCCGGCGTGTCCGTCGGCCTGTCTCACCTGCGCCTTCGGGACTGCAGCCTCGCAGGCTCAGGCGCGGCGATCCTCAATGCGGGCATGCTTGGCCTCGCGGACTGTGAGTTCATCAACAACACCGCCGTCACCTCGGGCGGGGCCATCCGCCATGCACCTGGCAGCGGCAGCAGCCACCTGCGGGCGGAGCGCTGCCTGTTTTCTGGCAATGTGTCCTCAGCCAGCGATGGCGGCGCCATCGACGGGGTCTCCGACCTCGCACAAAACCCTGTGCGATTGCTGCTTGAAGACTGTCGTTTCACGGGCAACACCGCGCTGGCACTGGGGGGAGCGGTGGAATGCAGCAGCAACGGAGGCGCGTCCATGACCTTGAAAGTCCTGCGCAGCACCTTCACCAGCAATACCGGATACAGGGGCGGGGGGCTGTATGTCGCCACTGGCGGCGCTGGCTCCGTAGGAACGGTGTCCGTGGATGCCTGCACCTTTTACGATAACAAAGCCCCGGGCTATTCGGGCGGCGGGCTCGGAGTCGGAGCCTTCGGTGGCGGCAAACTGACTACCGTGGTCAGCCAGTGCACCTTTGCCCAGAACAGCTCCGGGCCGGTGAGTGGTGGCGCGGTGATGAACGATGGATTTGACCCCGGCTCCAGCAGTCTGCTCACCCTGCGGCGCTGCACCCTGGCGGGGAACACCACCACCCACGCCCAGGGCGGCGGCACCTCCATTGACGGCTACAACTCCGGCAGCGCCACCACCGTTCTCGACGGCTGCCTCATCGCCGGAAACACCTCCGCCAGCACGGCCATGGATGTGGGCCGTTTTAATGGCGCGGTGGTCACCAGCCTGGGGAACAACCTCATCGGCAACATCACCGGCACCTCCAATGTCACCTGGCTGGGCACTGACCTAACCGGCACCGCCGCGGTTCCTTTGAACCCCATGCTTGCCTCCCTGGGCGACTACGGCGGCCCCACCCAGACCATGCCGCCGCTGCCCGGCAGCCCGGCGCGGAACCCCGTGGGCGGCACCTCCGCAGCCATCGTGGGCATGCTCAGAGACCAGCGCGGCGGCGTGCGGCTCCAGGGTGAGACCATGGACATCGGCTCCGTGGAGACCACCGCGGAGGATGCACCGGGCACGATCGCCTTTGGCGCGCCGGTGGTGCGTGTGCAGGAGGGAACCACCGCCCTAGTGCCCGTTTACCGCACCGCGGGAACCATCGGCACGGTCACCGTCAGCTATGCCTCCCAGTCCGCCGGCCTGGGCACCGGCTTTGCCACCCCACCGGAGGATTACACCGCTGTCAGCGGCACCCTCACCTTCGCGCCAGGAGATACGGTCAAGACCATCTCCATCACCGCCGCCACGGATGCCCCCACGCTGAAGGAACCGCATGAAAGCTTCACCCTCACGCTTTCCAATGTCACCGGCGGCGCCAGCCCGGGCGCGCAAAGCAGCACCACCGTGCGCATCCTGGATTCCGTGGATGCGGCGGTCCCCACCCTGGTGCTGACCACACCCAAGGCCAACGCCATCTTCCTGGAGGCCAACGGCACCGGCGTCAGCGTCACCGGCAGCGCCAAGGACGACAAGGGCGTGCAGGCCGTGCAGGTGCAGCTCAATGGCGGTGCGTTTGTGGATGCGGTGCTCGCCCCCTCCACCACCAGCACCATGCCCACCTTTGCCCTGACCGTGACGGCCGTGCCGGGTGTGAACACCCTGGTGGTGCGCTCCGTGGATGAAAAGGGCAAGATCTCCGCCCTGCAAAAGCGCAGCTTTACCTATCGCGTCATCCGCCCGCTGATCACGTCGGTCTCAGGCGGTGAGGCCGGCGTCGTTGGCACCATCACCCGGCCCGCGGCGGTGGACAAAACGGTGCCTAACAGTTTGTATGTGGGCATGACCTACAAGGTCACCGCCACGCCAAAGCCAGGCTACCTGTTCGGTGGCTGGTATTATTCGTTTCCTACACCGCCCCCAGGCATGCCCCGGCTCACCCTCGCGGACATCGGCCTCACTGCCGCCAGTCTTGAACTGCCTGCGCTGAGCTTCATCATGCAGCCTGGCCTGACGCTAACGGCGAATTTTTCCCCCAACGTTCAACCTGACACCATCGGGATTTACACGGGCCTGATCCTGCCGTCCTCCACAAAGCCCGCACCGGGCGGCACTTCCGCTAAAAACGACACCACCGGTCTCTTCACCGCCACGCTCGCCTCCACCGGCGCCTTCAGC
The DNA here is from genome assembly GCF_007992435.1 of Prosthecobacter gellanilyticus. Classification (GTDB taxonomy): domain Bacteria; phylum Verrucomicrobiota; class Verrucomicrobiia; order Verrucomicrobiales; family Verrucomicrobiaceae; genus Prosthecobacter; species Prosthecobacter gellanilyticus. Next base: position 39,411 of record NZ_BKAG01000056.1, read on the forward strand.
GGCACCCTGAAAATTGACGGGGCCAGCCTGCCCTTCGCCGGCACCACGAACACGGCCGGGGAACAATCACGCCCGGGGGAATAGATGGCGCCCGCTTCGGAACCGCCCGCACGCACACGCTGACTCTTCTGCGCAAGGGCAAGCCCGACCTCGTGCTGGGCCTGATGGCCTTCTCCAACAATAGAGAAGCCTCCACCATCGAGGGCACCCTGACGCAAAAGCAAAACGGCACAGGCACCATCCTGACGGTGTCCACCTTCACCGCAAGCCGTGCCAAATACAGCGCCAAGATCAAGGTGCCGGCCACCCTCATGACGGGCACCAGCCAGCGGTTTAACGTGATCCTTCCCTCTGTGCCGCAGGACGGCCTGCCCGCCAGCAAATATCCCCCGGGGACCGGCATCGGCTCCATGATCCTGGGTTCTGATGGCACCGCCAAGTTCGCCGGCATCCTGGCCGACAACACCCCCTTCACCGCCAGCGCCGCGCTTTCCCCTGCCAATCAGGCTCCCCTCTTCGTCTCCCTTTACACGAACAAGGGCCACCTTGCCGGCACTGTCAACGTCCTGCCCTCCAACAATCCGGGCTATGACACCTACGGCGTGAACTACCTCTGGAACCGCCCCGCGCAGCCGCCCCCCGCCAAGGTGCAGTGGTACCCCGAGGGCTGGCCCAACGGCATCATCCTGGACATGGTGGGCGCGCAATACAAAGTCCCCGCCGCCACCCTGAACCAGAGCGTCATCCCCGGTCTCGGCCCGGTCCATTCCACCAACGGCAACGCCACCCTCACCTTCATGGACGGCCTGCTCAGTTCCACGCGCAACTACGCCGTCAACATCACGACCAAAGACGCCGTCACTCCCCTGCCCCTGAAGACCAAGGACTTCACCCTCACCCTGACCAAAACCACCGGCGAGATCAGCGGCACCTTCACCCATACCGACACCAAAAAGCCCGCCTTCAAAGCCACCACCATCCAGAAGCCCGGCGACTACCAAGGCACCTATGGCTTCTTCATGAGCGTCCCGCCTGACAAAACGAGCACGAATGGCGAGGGAGGATCGGTCATGCTGCTGCCAGGCGCATTGGCTGCGCCCTGAAAGGCGCTCACCACCCCTGTTTTCAAATTCAAATCCGTCCTCAACGAACCTTCCCCCCATGACAAACCGCTTCCTTTCCCGTCCTGTGATCGAACACCTTGAGTCCAAAATCGCTCCGGCCGGAACGGTCACGGCGGTCATCGCAGGCGGCGTCCTGACCTTGACCGGCGACCTGGAGGCGAACGACATCGTCATCACGGAACTCATGCCCGACCGCTTTCGGATCACCGGCCAGGCCGGCACATTCATCAGGCTGGGCCCGGCGGCAGGCGCCCTCTCGGTGGACTTCGATGCAACGGTGACATCCATCAAAGTGGACCTCAAGGAAGGCGCGGACGTGGTGCTTTTTGATCAGGTTAAACTGGTGAAGGACGTGACGGTGAACCTGGGCATCGGCGCCAACACCGCCCGCTTCAACGCGCTGTCCATCGGTGGGAATCTTTCCATCCAGGGGGGCAACGATGCGGATCAGATCTTTTTCCGGGACCGGCTGCTGGTGGGAGGGAACGCCACCTTCGCCATGGGGAATGGCACAAACTCCGTGGAATACACCCCTGGCGCACCCGGCTTTGACGCCATCCAGATCGAAGGCGCGCTGAAGTACACCGGGGGCAGCGCCGGGGATGGCCTCCTGTTCAACATCGCCTCCGCCATCCTGCTGGGCTCGGTGGACTTCGCGCCCGGCGCCGGCGGTGGCTTCCTGACCCTGAATTCCGCCAAGGAAGTCATCGTCGGCGGCAAGTTTAACCTCACCACGCTGGACCACGCGGGTGCTCTTTTTGAGACAAGGGTGGTTTCCCAGGAGATCGTCTCCATCGGCGGGCCCGTGACGGTGAAGAACGGCACGGGTCAGAACGTGATGTTGATGGAAGGGACGGACGCCCTGCTCATCGGCGGCGCGGTTTCGGTGACCCAGGGCAATGTCAGCGGCGCTTCGAGGAGCGAGGTCATCCTGACTTCGACCGACCATGTCTCCATCGAAGGCGGGGTGACCATCAAGAATGGCAATGGCGACTACACCAACCGAATCTCGGCGGCGCAGGTGGAGATTGACGGCGCGGTGGCGGTGACAAATGGCAACTCGGGCGCGACGAGCACCCGGAACGAAATCACCAGCATCGGGGGTTCTCTGGATATCCAGGGTGGAATCTCCTACACCAACGGCAGCGGCACCTACACCAACGAGGTGGGGCTGGTCGGGTCCTCGGTGAACGTGGGCGGCACGATCAACATCGTGAACAAGGACTCGACTGCGGATTTTACCGTGAACACGATCTCTGGAGCGCGCTTGTTCAGCGCCGGTGTGAGCATCACGAACGGCATGGGCAAGTTTTCCAATTTCGTCTCGTTTGCCGATGGACGAATCGCAGGGAACCTGCAAGTCACCAACGGAGACTCCACCGCGCAGGTGAACAACAGCTTTTCCCTGCCGCTGGTGACGGGGAACCTCACCCTGAAAAACGGCAATGGGGACTACGAAAACAATTTCTTTTCAGGCAACAGCCCAAGTCTCCGGGTGGGGGGAAATTTAAGCATCACTAACGGCACGGCCACCGCCGAGACCCGGAATCTATTCTTTGTCTCCGCCCTGGATGTGGATGGCAGCCTAACCATCAAAAACGGCGACGGCCATTGGGACAACTTCATCGGCAGCAGCCTGGTGAACATCAAAGGCAGCTTCTCCGTGACCAACGGAAACACCAACAATTCGATCAATAACAATTTCAACGTGCTGGAGGAATTCCGTGTGGGCGGCTCGGTCAGCATGGTCAGCGGCAATGGAGAGGTCATCAACTTCCTCGGCAGCGGCGGCGCGCTACTGATTGGCGGCAGCGTGCTTCAGCAGACCAGTGTTCGGTCCTCAGGCGCAACCCCCTTTATCATCTCTTCTCCCAACTTAGTCATCAAGGGCGGTGTGACCTTCAAATCCGCCGGGGGCGACACGACCACGGTGCTCGGAAACGGCGGTCAGCAGGTCTCCGTCGGCGGTGCCCTGAACGTATCCATGGGGGATGGCAACGACAGCTTTTCTGGCTTTGCCTTCCTCACCCTGAACACGGGGGCGGTTTCCATGTCGTTTGGAAACGGTAATACGAGCAGCACCCTGGGCTCTAACTTTGGCACTGTCATCAAGGGCGGCCTCAGTGTGACCTCCCTGGTGGGGGATGACAGCTTTACGCTGGTCGGCGGCAGCCGCATCAACGGCTCGCTCTCTGTCAACTACGGCGCTGGTTCCACGGGGACATTCGTCGCCAACAACTTCGAGTCCGTGGAAGTGGCGGGTGCGGTGAACCTGAACTTTGGGGGCTTGACGGGCGCGGCCACGGTGACGCTCAACCGGCTGGCGGCTCAGGGAAACGTGACCTACGTGGGCTCCACCGGGGCGGACACCCTCGCCATCCGCCAGGCGGCCTTCCGTGGGAACGCCACCTTCACCACCGGAAACGGGGCCGACCAAGTCTCCATCAACGACACGATCTTCCTGGGCACCCTGGGCATCCAGACAGGTGTGGGCGCGGACACCCTGAACATCGAACACCTGACCTCCGAAGTCGGGTTCAACCTCACCGCCCGCACCACCTTCTCCAAGGCGGTGACGATTTCCATGGGGGACGATGCGGACAGCGTGCTCATTGGCGGAGGCGTGGCCGCGCAGACGGTGGAGTTCAAAGCCGCGGCCCTGCTGGATGGCGGCATCGGCACGGACACGCTGACGACCGGCCTGAACATCATTGGCACACTGACGCCGTCGAACATTCCGTAAGCCCGCCTCCTCCCAAAGTTTCGGGTGAACTGCCTCTGGAACCGCCCAGCCTAACGGAAAGTGCAGTGGTATCCCAACGGCTGGCCCGGCAGCATCAACCTCGACATGGTCGGCGCCAAGTTTATGGTGCCTCTCGCCACCGCGAACCAGAGCGTCATCCGCGGCCTCGGCCCTGCTGACCTAACCAATACTGTCGAAAAATCCTCCCTCACCTTCATGGACGGCCTGCCCAGTTCCACGCGCAACTATGCGGTTGGACAGTTTCTCGAAAAGAATGTCATTTTAAATCGGCGAGCGCAGCGGCCTCAATGGCACGGGCCACAGTGACTCGTCGACACCGCTCTCGTCCGCACACGGCATTTTCGTCTAACTAGACTGGTTCTCGAAAA
>NZ_BKAG01000057.1 GCF_007992435.1 Prosthecobacter gellanilyticus
TTCGCGACTTCGACGTCAAGCAATCACCCTTCCCAGCCACCGCCCATCGCCTTGTAAATGCGGACCCAGGCCGCGGCGGCACGCGCGCGACTGAGGACGACATCGTTCTGCACATTGATGGCCACGCGCTCGGCATCGAGCACGGCGAGGAAGTCGGCGATGCCGTCTTGATAACGCTGGCGGGCCAGCGTGGCGGCTTCGCGGGCACTGGAGGCAGAGGCCTCAAGGTGACGAAGGCGAACACGCTCGCGATCATAGGACGTGAGCGCATTCTCCGTCTCTTCGAGAGCCAGCAACACCGTCTGCTCGTAACGCGAAAGCGCGGCATCGGCACGATGACCGGCGGCTTTGATCTGCTGGCGCACGCGACCGAGATTCAGGAAGGCCCAAGTGATGCGCGGACCGAAGGTGAAGGCATCCGCACCGCTCTGGCCGAGGCTGGCGATGGTCTGGCCCTCCAGGTTGATGCGGCCATTGAAGGTCACACGTGGAAAGAGATCCGCGACAGCGATGCCGACACGATGAGTTTCAGCCGCGAGTGCATTCTCCGCCGCGCGGATGTCCGGACGACGGCGGAGCAGATCCGCAGGTGAGACGATGTTGATGCGTGAAGGCACCGAAGGCTGTCTCTTGCTCACACCGAGCTGGGGACGCAGATCAGACGGCTGACGTCCACACAGGACCGCGATGCGATGAATGGACCTCGCAACGTTCTCCTCATACGTCGGGATCTGCGCCTGCGTGGAGTTCCAGAGGGAATTCGCACGAGCCACATCGAGCTGCGTGCCTTTGCCCCCCTTGAGCGAGACTTCCGCGATGCGCATGGCCTCAGCCTGGTTGGTGGCGTTCTCACGAGCGACCGCGAGCTGCGCCTGCGCGCCACGAAGCTCGAGGTAGTTCAGCGCTACTTCAGACTGCAACGTGATGAGCAGGTCATTTAAATCAGCCTCGACCGCCGCCGAGGTGGCTTTGGCAGCCCTCACGGAACTGCGGACACGTCCAAAGATGTCGATCTCCCAGTCCGCATCAAAGCCGACTCGATACAACTCATTGTTACGCGCCTGACGCCCCGCCGGCGTGGTGAGACCGTTGCGGGTCTGCGAGTAAGTGTTCCCGACCGTGACAGTGGGCGCGTAGTTGAAGACCGCTTCACGCCACAGCGCGCGGGCTTCGAACAGACGCGACTGTGCTGCCGCGATGTCCTTATTCTGCGCACTCGCCTGCGCGATCAGATCATTCAGCGTGCTGTCATTCAGCTTGCGCCACCAGGCGGCATCCACGGCATCACCTCTGGCCGCACCGGCGCGCGAGGCGAAGTCGGCCGGCATGTCGGGCTGAGGTTTTTTGAATTTCGGCCCGACCGTGCAACTGGTGGCGGAAGCTGCGCACAGGATGAGCAGGAAAGGTTTAGTGAGCTGCATGGGGAGCGGGAGTGGTGGAAGCAGAGGCGAGACGACGTTCACGGCGTTCCACAAGGGCGCGCAGGATGACGTAGAACACAGGAGTAAAGAGCAAACCAAAGATGGTGACACCAATCATGCCGAAGAACACCGCCGTGCCAAGCGCCTGACGCATTTCAGCGCCCGCACCGGTGGCCAGCACCAGTGGCAGCACGCCGAGGATGAAGGCAAAGCTGGTCATCAAGATCGGGCGCAGACGCAGGCGGCAAGCCTCGACAGCGGCCTGTGCACGATCCATGCCCTCATCCTGGAGCTGCTTGGCGAACTCGACAATGAGGATGGCGTTCTTCGCCGCGAGACCCACCAGCACCACCAGACCGATCTGAGTGAAGATGTTGTTATCCAGCCCGCGCAGCCACACACCGCCGATGGCGGAGAGGAGACACATGGGCACGATCAGGATGATGGCCATGGGCATGCTCCAGCTTTCATACTGGGCGGAGAGCACCAGGAAGACGAAGACCACGCACAGCGGGAAGATGTAGATCAGCGTGTTCCCTGCCAGGATCTGCTGGTAGGTCAGGTCCGTCCACTCGATGGCGAAGCCGCTCGGCAGATGATCCTTGGCGAGACGCTCGATCTTCTCGATCATCTGACTGGAGCTGACACCTGGGGCGGTATTGCCATTGATGTCGGCGGAGTAATAGAGGTTATACCGCTGCACACGGTCGGCACCACCCGTCTTCACGACCTTCACCAGAGCGCCCAGAGGCACCATCTCGCCACTGTGATTGCGGATCTTGATGCGGGCCACATCGGTGGGGTCTTTGCGGAACAGCGGATCTGCCTGCGCGGTGACCTGATAGGTGCGGCCGAACAAGTTGAAGTCGTTCACATACACGGAGCCGAGATACACCTGCAGCGCCTCATTCAGATCTGCCAGGGACACCCCCATGGTCTTGGCCTGGGCACGATTGATCTCCAGCTTGAACTGCGGTGTGCGGGCGCGGAAACCCGTGACGAGCGAGTTCAGCCCAGGCTCATTTTGCGCAGCGGCGAGGAGCTTCTGCGTGGCACCTTCCAGCGCCTCCAGACCTGCGTTGTTGAGGTCCTGCACCTGGATTTTGAAACCACCGGCATTCCCCAGACCACGCAGCGGCGGTGGTGGCAGCACCAGCACGCGCCCATCCTGGATGGAGGCAAACTTCTGCCGGATGGTCGCCAGCAAACGATCACCTTTCAGTTCAGGTGTGGTGCGCTTGTCGAAGGGATCAAACACAAGGAAGGCCGCGCCGACGTTCGGCTGGTTGGCCTGCAACACGGAGGAGTAGCCGGAGATCGCGAAGGTGTGGGCAATGCCGGGGATCTTCAGCGCCATGGCCTCCATCTTCTGAACGACCGCATCCGTGCGCGCAAAGGCGGAAGCATCCGGAAGCTGCACAAGCACGATGCAGTAACCCATGTCCTGGGATGGGATGTAACCACCAGGCACCGTATTGAAGACCTTCTGCGTGAGGAAGAGCAGTCCCACGTAACCGATGACCACGATCACCGCGAGGCGGATCAGCCGGCGCACCAGGCCCGCATAGAGATTGGAACCGAACTGGAAGACTTTGTTAAAGATACGGAAGAACCAGCCAAAGAGCAGGTTAATGCTCTTCGTGAGCAGATCCGCCTTTGCCCCATGAGGCTGCAGCAAAAGAGCACACAAGGCCGGGCTGAGCGTGAGCGAGTTGAAGGCCGAGATGACGGTGGAAACAGCGATGGTGAGCGCGAACTGCCTGTAAAATTGCCCGGTGATGCCGCTGATGAAAGCAGTGGGAACGAACACCGCGCAGAGCACAAGCGCCACGGCGATGACCGCGCCGCTCACCTCCTTCATGGCCTGGATGGCCGCCTCACGCGGAGCCAGCCCCTTGGCGATGTTTCGCTCGACGTTCTCCACCACCACGATGGCGTCATCGACAACAATTCCGATGGCGAGCACGAGGCCGAAGAGGCTCAGGTTGTTCAGCGAGAAGCCGAAGACCTGCATGACCGCCAGGGTGCCGATCAATGACACCGGCACGGCAAGCAGCGGAATGACGGACGCGCGCCAGGACTGCAGGAAAAGCACGACCACAAACACGACCAGCAGCACCGCCTCAACGAGTGTGTGCAGCACCGACTCGATCGAAGCGCGAACGAACTGCGTGGTGTCGTAGTTGATCGCGTAGTCGATCCCTGGCGGGAAGCGCAGCTTCAACTCCGCGAGCCGTGCATAAACGGCATCCGCCGTATGAATGGCATTGGTGCCCGGAAGCTGGAACACACGGAGGGACACCGCGTTGTAGCCGTCCATGTAAGTCTTGCTGGAGTAGTCACGCGAGCCGAGCTCGATGCGTGCGACATCACGCAGACGCACGACATCTCCCTGCGCGCCAGTCTTGAGCACGATGTCACCAAACTCCTCAGCCTTTTTCAGACGGCCGGGAGCCGTGAGGGTATACTGGAACTGCAGCCCCTCCGCAGCGGGTGGCTGGCCGAGAGCACCGGCAGCGACCTGCACGTTTTGCTCGCGGATCGCCCGAACGACATCTCCGGCTGTAAGGCCGAGTCCGGCGGCTTTTTCAGGATCAAGCCACACGCGCATGGAGTAGTCCAGACCACCGAGAGCGGAAGCCTCGGCAACACCAGGCAGACGGGCGAGCTCGTTCTGAATCTGCAGCGTCACATAGTTGCTGAGATACGAGACATCACGCGAACCATCAGGGCTGAAGAACTGCGCGGCCAGCGTGAGGTCAGGCGAGCGTTTGTTCACCACCACACCGAGACGGCGCACCTCCTCAGGCAGACGCGCCACGGCAGCGTTCACGCGGTTTTGCACCAGCACCTGCGCCTTGTCGAGATCCGTGCCGAGACGGAAGGTGATGGTGATCTGCACCTTGCCATCACTGGTGGAGGATGATGACACATAGAGCATGTCCTCCACACCATTGATCTCCTGCTCCAGCGGCGTGGAGACGGTCTCAGCCAATGTGCGCGCATCCGCACCAGGATAAGTGGCCGCAACCACCACCGTGGGAGGAATGACCTCCGGATACTGCGCCACCGGCAGACTGAAGTAGGACAAGGCGCCCAGCATCGTGATGACGATGCTCAGCACCGCCGCGAAGATCGGGCGGTCCACGAAAACACGGGCGAAATTCATGGCTTCTTGTCCGGGGTGGAATTCGCAGCCGGGGCTGACGGAGCAGACGGCGTCATCTCTGCCAGGGTGGGCTTCACTTTCGCGCTGTTACGCACGCTCATGAGACCGAGAATAACAACGCGTTCATCCGCCTTCAATCCCTCACGCACCACACGCAGCCCATCCACCAGCGGACCGAGCTTCACCGGACGATAGGAGGCCTTGTCCTCCGCATCGATCACCCACACGTAGCTGCTGCCCTGGTCATCGCCGACGGCAGAGTCACGAATGAGGAGACCATCATATTCACCACTGCCTGGAATGCGCACCTTCGCAAAGAAGCCGGGTGACATCAGGCGGTCGGCATTCGGGAACACACCACGCGCACGGATGGTGCCGGTGGCAGGATTGATCTGGTTGTCCACGAAGTCGATCTCACCCACATGCGGCCAGCCGTCTTCATTGATCAGAGACATCTCCGCCGCGATGGTGCCGAAGAGGGCGCTCTTGCGCTCGCCCGTCTTGTGCATCACGCGATACTTCAGCACGTTCCGTTCATCGGCTTCAAACTCGAGGTAGATGGGATCGATGGCCACAACGTTGGTTAGCAGGGTGGCGATACCGGCTCCACCCGTGACAAGGTTCCCCTCCGTGACTCGGGCATCACTCACACGACCGCTGATGGGGGAGCGAATCTCAGTGAATTCGAGTTCCAGCTTTGCCGCAGTGACATTGGCTTCGGCGGCACGCACGGCAGCCAGCTCTCCAGCCGCGCTTTTCAGACGACGCTCGGATTCTTCCGAGGAGATCACCTGCCCGGCACGGAGTTTCGTGGCGTTTTGCGCCTCCACCTGGGCGAGATCGGCTTCCGTTTTCGCCTGGGCAAGCACAGCTTCGGCGCGCTGCGCAGCAGCCTCATAGGGACGCGGATCGATCGTAAAAAGCGGGTCGCCCGCCTTCACCTCCGCGCCTTCCTTGAAATGAACTTTGGTGATATAGCCGGACACACGGGCCCGGATTTCGACCTTGTCACGAGCGGTCAAACGGCCCGTGTATTCATCCCAATCGGTCAGGCGACGAGCCACAGGCTTGGCCACAGTCACCTCAGGAACAATGGCTTGCGGAGGCCCACCAGCAGTAGAGGCTTCCTTTTTACATGCCGGCAAAGCGAGGGCGATCAGCGCCCCCACGAGAAGTGGCTGACATAAAAGATGGGGGGAGGAGAGAGAGAATGACTGGGGTGTCATGGGATACGATTACGAACGTGGATGCATCTTAAATAGCGCATATACGACATATCGCTTATACAGTATTTGAATGACCAACCTGAATGACCTCCAGCAGATCCGCGAGTTTGTGCAGATCGCCGACTCCGGCGGGATCTCGGCGGCGGCGAAGATTTTAGGCATGTCCCAGCCCACGCTGAGCCGGCATCTGGCGGCCCTGGAAACCCAGATTGGCTCGCCGCTGATCCGGCGTGATACGCACACGATGAGCCTCACGGAAGCCGGGCGCATCCTGCTTTCGGATGCGCGGGAACTGCTGACTCTGGCTGATCGCATGGGCAGCCGGCTGCGGGCAGAAAGAGGCTCTCTGCGCGGGCACTTGCGCATCGTTTCCACGGTGGATGTGGGCCAGTGGATCATCTCGCGCGTGATTTCCCGCTTTCAGCGCATGCATCCACATGTGACCACGGAACTGCACCTGCTGAACCGCGCCACGAAATTTGTGAAGGAAGGTTTCGACTGCGGGATCACGGTCGGCGTGCCTTCGGACCGGCGGGTCGCCGTGAAGAAAATCGCGGAGCTGCATCGCCGCATCGTCGCGGCTCCATCTCTTTTAAAGGACCATTCGGTGCCCCAGCACCCGCAGGATCTGAACCACCTGCCCTGGCTGGGCATCCTGCAGCCGCATTTCTATTCCCGTGACCGCCTGGAGCTCTGGCAGGGCAAGAAGGTCGTGCGGCTCAAACTGCCGCCGGTGATGCTGCTGGATACCGTCACGGCTCTGCGGGAAGCCACGATCGAGGGCGCAGGGTTCACGACACTGCCCGAGTGGATGGCGGCGCGGGACATCTCCGCAGGTCGGCTGGTGGAGCTGTTGCCAGACTGGCAAATGCATCCCATCGACCTCCAGCTCGCCCATGCCTCTCATGAGCAGCTGCCCCAGCGGGTGAAGAGCCTGCTGGAGTTCCTGGAAAGCGAAGTCCCGGCTGAAATCCATCGGCTGGACCTGAATGAGAGGTGAGAAATGGCCTCTTTCCTGCCCTGAAGCGACACCAATTGACCCTTGCGGGGAAGCCCCACTTGCAGGACTTTGCCAGTCCCTCTCTCCTCCATCTCCATGCTCAAAAAGAACTGGTATCTCTTCACCCCCCTGCTGCTCATCGGCATGCCTGCCGTGATCCTGGCATATTACATCCTGGCCTTCGGTTATCCCGTGAACGAGGCCGTGGAGGCCACCAGCCACTTCCTGCAGTCGAACACGCGCTACGCGATGAAGTATTCGGACAACCACTTTGCTCGCGTGAAGCCGGGCATGACCGGCAAGGAGGTCTTTGACTGGCTCGGCGTTCCGTTTGAGCGTCGTGACAACGACACCGAGTGGCTCTTCTCCCTGCCCCAGGGTTCCACGAAGTATTATCATGAGCGCAAGGTCATCCTGGCCAAGGACAAGGGTGGCATCCCCCGCGTGAAAGAGGTGGTGCGCGCTTTCCACGCAGATTGATCGATCGAGACAACATCTGTGAGCACAAATCCCCCATCACAAGCCCTGCCTTCCCTCCTCGGCACCAAGCCTGAGGAGGTGGCTGCGGTCGTGACCAGCCTCGGCGAGCCAGCCTTCCGCGCGAAGCAGATCGTCGAGTGGACCTTCAAGAAACGTGCGACGGGCATCGAGGCCATGTCCAGTCTGTCCAAACCTTTGCGTCAGGCTTTGGCGGAGAAGTTTGTGACGCGCAGCATGACCCTTTCGAATGTGGCTGGGTCAGAGGACACCACGCGGAAGATCCTGCTGAAACTGCATGACGGCCGCTATGTGGAGACCGTGCTCATCCCAGCAAGCCCTGCGCTCTATAGCGAGCGCTCGGACCGCCTAACACTTTGTGTGTCCAGCCAGGTCGGCTGCGCCTATGACTGCAAATTTTGCGCCAGCGGTCTCGCCGGCTTTACGCGCAACTTGACCGCTGGAGAGATTGTGGAGCAGATCGTGCAGGCAGAGGCCTATGCCGCCGACCGCGTGGACAATCTGGTCTTCATGGGCATGGGCGAGCCGCTGGCGAATTTCTCCAACCTCGTGAAGGCCATCGAGATCCTGAACGCGGAGTGGGGCATCGGCATTGGTGCGCGGCACATGACGGTGAGCACCAGCGGCCTGGCCCCGCAGATCAAGAAGCTGGCGGATGTGCCCCTGCAAATCCGTTTGGCCATTTCCCTGCATGGCGCGAGTGACGAGGTGCGCAGTCAGATCATGCCGGTGAACAAAAAGCACAACATTGCCGAGCTTTTTGAGGCGCTGCAATACTGGCGCACGAAGCACAAGCAGCGCATCACCCTGGAATACATCCTCATCGAAGGTGTGAACGACATGCTGGAGCAGGCCCGCCTGCTGGCCAAGCGTGCCCGGTCCATCGATGCACGCGTGAACCTGATCCCTTATAACACGGTGGAAGGACTGCCCTGGGTTCGTCCCTCTGAAGCACAGTGCATTGCTTTCCGCGATACACTCGCCGCTGGCGGTGTGACAGCTACACTACGTCTCGAGAAAGGTCACGACATCGCCGCTGCTTGCGGACAGCTTCGTCTGAAGCAGGAGACCGAGGAAGGCATCATCGAGTCACCGATTCCCGAGAAGCGAATTACCATCGGGGCTGGTGCTGCATGAGCTTTGGTAGAAAGATCGAGGGTAGAAAAATTTAAATCTTTCTACCCTTCATTTTTCTACCAACCAAAGCCTCAAGCACACTTCGCAGCAGCGCTGGTTTCCATGGCTTCCCAGACGGCGTTGACGACACGCATGTAGCAGACGCCTTCGGTGAAGTCGGGCTTGGGACGAGGTGCAGAGGTATCACGGATGGCTTGGATGAAGTCGCGCTCGACAGTCCAATCACGCTGCATCTCGGAAGGCACGGGCACGAGCTCGGCCTTGGCGCCGGGTTTGCCGAGTGTGATCTCATCGGTCACGAAGTCATAACTGAGCGTGCCCGCGCTGCCGAAGATCCACAGCTTGTCCGTGGGGCCATGGGAGGCTACGCCGCTGAACATGAGGGTGGCTTCGACACCACTACGGAAACGGGCCATGACATTCACAAAGTCGGGTGTTTCGACACTGCAATCTCCACGTTGAGGAATGACGACATTGCCACGCGCTTCCACCTCGACGATGTGGCCGAGCCAGCGCTGGATGACCTCGATGTAGATGCCAAGCGTGAGGATCTGGATACCACTGATCTCCATCTTCTGCCGCCAATGCGCAGGCTGTGATGCATCGAGCCATCCACTGCCGAAGCTATGCAGCATGGCATGAAAGGGCGTGCCGATGGCACCTTCCTCGAGGAGCATCTTCATCATCTCACCATTCTTCATGCCCTGCGGTGCGGGGCAGATGCCGGTGACGAGCTCGGGGTAACGCTGTGAGGCTTCCCACATCCGCTCTGCCTGCTCCAGCGTGGCTGCCATGCGGGCCTGGGTGAAGACATGCTTGCCGCAGTCGAGCCCGAAACAGGTGGCATCATGATGCATATACGGATGCGCGCCCACCCAGACGATGTCCACGTTGTCATTGTCCACCACATCCTCCCAGCGGGCGATGGGACGCGCCTCGGGAGCAAATTCGCGGCAGAAGGCCTCGGAACTAGCGAGGGATGAGTTCGCCACGGCTGTGATCTGAATGCCAGGAAGCGCAAGCAGTCCGGGGAGGTGGCGCTGCTTCACGATGCCACCTGCGCCCACAATGCCGATGCGGAGAGGAGTGATGTCGGAGTTCATGCCCTTCCTTTGGCACAAAAGCTGGCGGGGCGGAAGCAGGAGTTCATTGCCTGCCACACGGCTCCGCCCCTCATCAACCGGCTTTCACAGACGAATGAGGCGTTTTCATGTGCAAGCGGGGATTCAACCGTGGAGTATCATGGACTCCTCGTTCTCTTCACCGTGAAGCTCCTCCACATCTACATCTCACCTGAGCACAACTACTTCGGTCATCATGGCAAGCCTCCTGGCGAGGCTCCGATGATCGAGGTGGATGAGGTGGAGTGCGTGGCAGAGAAAGGGCTGGTTGGAGACCGTTTCTTTGGTTGGAAAGAGGACTACAAGGGCCAGGTCACCTTCTTTGCGCATGAGGTCTATGAGCGTCTTTGCGAGCAGTTTCAGATCATGGGCGTGCCGCCATCGATCTTCCGGCGGAACATCATCACGAAGGGCGTGGATCTGAACACGCTGATCGGCCAGGAGTTTGAGGTGCAGGGGGTGCGCTTTCTCGGTATGTGCGAGTGCTCCCCCTGCTACTGGATGGATCAGGCCTTCGCTGAAGGTGCCGAGGCAGCGATGAAAAATAACGGCGGTCTTCGGGCGAAGGTGCTGAGCACCGGTGCGCTGAGCAAAGAAAGCTAGAGCGTCACAGGCACTCGCCGGGCAACTCCTAACCTTATGCTCGCTTTCACCTTATCACCCTGGATCCTTGTTCAATTTTGGGGTCTTGTTCTGCTTCCAGTTTTGCCCGGCCTCATCGTCTGCATCATCGCGCTGACGAAAGCCAGGCGAGGCCGAGCAGGAGTGCGCAAGACCTTCGGTATCGGCCTCGCGCTGCTGCTGATCGGCATCATCCTGGCCACCTGGCTGTTTCAGAACGCGTGATTACGCCTGATCAGCCAGCACATCCTTGCTCACGCGATACGAGTCCAGATCCAGCTTGGCCTTCATGGCCGCGTAATGGCTGGCGATGCGGCTGCGGGTCAGCTTACCGAAGTAGCTCATCATGCGGGTGAGCTTGTCGACTTCCGTCGAGATCATCGAGGCATCGGTGATCTTCGTTTCGGCATAACCAATAGCACAGGACCAGACGAAGAGCTCCGAGCCAATATCCACAAGGTGGCCGAGCAGGACCTGGCGCTTCTCCAATGAAGGACCATTCGCGGCCATCTCATGGAACAAGGTGCGGGCAAGCCTGCGGCTTTCCACAGCGATGGTGTTCAACTCCTCACGCAGAGCGGGATGCAGCTTGTCAGCGGCATCGCCAGCGCCAAAAGGCAGCCACATGCGTGGATACCATTTCGCGTAGCTCCAACCGGCACGCAGAGCGGCCTTCGCGCGTTGCTTCATGGGCAGTGTGCTGTTCACCACTTCCGCACCGATCTTCAGATGCGGCTCAAGGGCTTCACGAGCGATGAAGAGGCGCATGATCTCACTGCTGCCTTCAAAGATGGTGTTGATGCGGCAGTCACGCATGAGGCGCTCCACCGGTTCAGGCTCCTCACCACGAGCGCGCAGTGAATCAGCGGTCTCATAACCACGTCCACCACGGATCTGCATGGTTTCATCGACAATCTGCCAGGCATGCTCGCTGCCCCAGAGTTTGGCGATCGCGGCTTCGAGACGAACATCGGCATGCTTGTCTTTGTCCACCAAGGCCGAGACATAACGAACAGTGGCTTCCATGGCGAAAGCATCGGCGCTCATGCGAGCCAGCTTGTCCGCGATGGCGGCATGCTTGCCGATGGGCTGGCCCCACTGCACACGACGAGCTGCCCAGCGTTTGGAGATATCCACGCAACGTTTTGCGAGGCCCACACAAGCAGCGGGCAGCGTGATGCGGCCCGTGTTCAGCGTGGTCAGAGCCACTTTGAGCCCCTTCCCTTCACCGCCGAGGATGTTCTCACGGGGCACGCGGACGTTTTCAAAATGCACCACGCCATTGTAGAGAGCGCGCAGGCCCATGAAGCGGCAGCGGCAGATGATCTCAACACCTGGGGACTTAGCCTCGACAATGAAGGCCGTGGTCGCATGCGGCTTCTCTTTCGTGGGAGTGCGGGCCATGACCACGATGAGTCCCGCCTTGAGGCTGTTTGTGCACCAGACCTTCTCACCATTGATGATGAAGTGATCCGGGCCATCAGGCACCGCCATGGTGGTCATCTTGGCAGGGTCACTGCCGACATCGGCTTCCGTCAAAGCGAAGGCACTGATCTCTCCTTTCGCCACACGTGGCAGGAACTTGGCCTTCTGCTCCTCCGTGCCGAAAAGGATGAGCGGCTGTGGCACGCCGATGGATTGATGTGCGGAAAGCAGAGCCGCGAGATTGCCGCACACGCCACCGAGCAGCATGGCGCCGCGAGAATAGTTGGTTTGCGAAAGCCCCAAGCCACCATACTTGATAGGAATCTTGATGCCGAAGGCTCCGAGGGCGGCGAGCTCGTTCAGCAGGACATCTGGGATCTCACCGGTGCGGTCGATGGCATCAGGATCCGCATGAGCATCCAGCACCGCGCGAAGACGAGTGAGGAAGGCATCGCCCTGGTCCTTGTCCACATCCGACTGTTTTGGAAAAGGCACATGGCGGGCGAAGTCGGCATCGCCAAAGAAGATTCCGGCGGCGAGGCCGGTGTTGCTACGTTCATCACGTGCTGCTTCAGCCATTTCGAGAGCCGCCCTCTGGCCCTCGCTCATCTTCGAGGTATCGATCATCGTGACCGGGAGATCGGGAGTGGTGGATGTTTTCATGGGAGTTTAGTTGATGCATGATTGGTTAGGAACTTTGGCCGAAACGTTCAATAACTCCGACTGACTAATGCATGCTCGGACTCAGCAGCGGACGGAGGACCGGGAACCCAGTCCCCAAGGTCATGGCGAGTTCGATGTCCTCGTTGCTGCGGGCGATGCCTTCCTCCGAAATGCGACGGGCCTCCTCGCCAATCAGACCCCCGAGACGTTCGCGCACGCGCTCCATCAGATGATGATCAGCTTCCGAGAACGAGGTGTGATGCGAATGCTTGTCCGGATAGGTGTAGAAGCCCTCACCAGTCTTCTTGCCCAGCTTGCCCTGGCTGATCATGTCATGGATCATACTCGTTTTGGCAAAACGGCCTGGGAAAGCTTCATCAAGCGTGCGGCCCACATGAGCGGCGACATCGAGACCGATCTCGTCCAGCAGGCGCATGGGTCCCATGGGCATGCCATAGTCGAGCATGGCTTCATCAATGAGTTCAGCAGGCACACCGCTCTCATGCAGATGCACTGCCTCCATCAGGTAGGGCACCAGGATGCGGTTGACGATGAAGCCGGGGCTGTCACTGACCACCACGGGCACCTTGCCGAGGCGCTGCACAAAGCTCACCATAGTGGCGATCACGTCATCCGAGGTATGCGGAGTGGTGATGATCTCGACCAACGGCATTCGATGCACCGGATTGAAGAAATGCAGGCCGATGACACGTTCCGGATGCGGCACAGTCTCCGCCAGTTCTCTCACCGAGAGGGCCGAGGTGTTCGTGGCCAGGATAGTGTCGTTGCTGGCGCGGGCGGCGAGGTCCGCGAAGATCTTCTTCTTCACGCCCATGCTCTCCGTGGCAGCTTCAATGACCAGTTGCTGATGATTCAGCGGCACGCGCTCATGCTCGGGGATGATACGGTCCATGGTGTCTCGCAGGTTCTGCTTCGTGATGGCGCGGCGTTTGAGGCCTTCATCCAACAGACCTTTGATGCGCTCGATGCCTTTGCCGAGCGACTCGGTGCTGATGTCCTGCATCAAGACCTTGTTACCCCGCGTGGCGATCCAGTGCGCGATGCCTGAACCCATGACACCGGCGCCAATGACCGTCACATCGTGCACGGTCAGCGCGACTCCGGTCGGCCAGGGTTTCTTGGAGGCATCCTCCTTGCGGAAGAAGAAATCGATCAAGCGCTCCGTCTCCGGCGTCAGCGCCAGATCAAGGATGGCATGCTTCTCGAGTTCCATGGCCTTCGCCATCGAGGTGAAAGGCGCGCGCCTGACGACTTCCAGCGCGCGGAATGGAGCCGCATAGAGGCCGCGCATCTTGTGATGCAAGACCGACCTGGCCTTGCTGGCAATGAAAGGAGCGAACAGGCGATCACGGAAGCGTGCGACCGGCATTTCATGCTCGACCTCACTCATCATCTTCTTGGCGACCGTCTCCAGATGCTCACGAGGAGCCACAGCACTCACCAAGCCGACCCGCTTGGCCTCACTAGGCTTCAGTAGTTTGCCGGTCAGGATGAGATCCAGAGCCTTGGGAAGCCCGAGCAGCTTCGGCAGACGTGTGCTGCCACCCCAGGCAGGGATCAGGCCGATCTGCGTTTCTGGAAGGCCGAGGCGTGTGTAATCACTATCGCTGGCAATGCGGGCATCGCAGGCCAGCGTGAGTTCCAATCCACCGCCGACGCAGGCTCCGTGGATCAGGGCGATCTTCGGCATCTTCATGGAGGCCAGACGATTGAAGGTAGCCTGACCGAGGTCGATCAGTTCCTCCAGCTTGCGAGCGGCCGAGCTGCGCAGAGTTTTCAAATCCGCGCCGGCAATGAACACCTTGTCCTTCGCACTGCGGATGAAGAGACCTTTCACACTGCTGTCATGCACCACATGATCCAGGCAGTGGTTGAACTCCCGCAGCGTGGTGGTGTTCCAGACATTCGCCGAGCTTCCGGCCATGTCGAAAGTGATCCAGGCCCAGTGGTCGGCATCCACCTCCAGGCGGAAGTGCTTCAGCGGAGCATCAGAGTGCTCCGACTCCGGATGGATAACCAACGATTCGAGAAGGTGAGTTTTCATGATGAGCGAATGTGTTGAGATTCAGACCCTTTCGAGGATGGCCGCGCCACCCTGACCGCCGCCGATGCACAGGCTGACGAGCGCACGCTGGGCCTTGCTTTCGCGAAGCTGGTCTAGTGCGGTGAGGACGAGCCTGGCTCCCGTGGCTCCCACGGGATGACCGAGGGCGATGGACCCGCCGCGCGGGTTGAGTTTAGCCTCAGGGAGGTCGCCAAGAGGCTCCTCCAATCCGGCACGGCGGGCGCTGGCTGGGTTTTTCAAACATTGCCGCACCGCCAGCACTTGTGCAGCAAAGGCTTCGTTGATCTCGACGACATCTATGTCGTCGAGCGTCAGTCCGGCGCGATGCAAGACAGCATCCATGGCGCGCACCGGGCCAAGGCCCATGCGGCGCGGATCGCAACCGGTGTAAGTGTATTCGACCATCTTGCCGATGGGTTCCCAGCCGTGATGGTTCACAGCCTCCTCGCTGGCCACCAGAAGTGACACAGCGCCATCGGTGATCTGGCTGGAGTTGCCGGCAGTCACAGTGCCGTTCTCACGGGCAAACATGGGCTTGAGCTTGCCCAGCTTTTCCATGCTGGAGTCCGGGCGGATGCCATTGTCCGCCAGCACGGGCTGCACGCCCTTGCCGACTATGTACATAGGCGTGACCTCGCGCTGAAGGGCAGCGGCAGCCGCGGCAGCTTTGCGATGACTGCTCAAAGCGAACTCGTCCTGCTCCTCGCGGCTGATGCAGAACTCGCGGGCAAGCAGCTCTGCTGTCTCGCCCATGTTCATCTCCACCACCGGATCTGTGAGACCAAGCTTCAGACCAATCACCGGCGAGAAGTCGGCGGAGCGGAAGGCCGTCATGGCCCCAAACCTCTCGGAGAAGCCCTTCGCCTTGCCGAGATTGGTAAATTTATCCACCGCGCGGCGTGAGAAGTAGAGCGGCATCTGGCTCATGCTCTCCGTGCCACCGACGACGAAGACCTCCCCCTGCCCTGCGCACATCTTGGCATGCGCGGTGGTGAGAGCCTCGAGACCCGACGCGCAGTTACGATGCACCGTCATGGCCGGACGAGACTCCGGGAGACCGGCACGCAGGCCGATGACGCGGGCGATGTTCTGCGCATTCGCGGGCTGGCCCACGCAGCCAAAGATCACCTCGTCCACCACATGCGGGTCGATGCCGCTACGCACCAGCAGAGAGGAAACAGCCGATTTACCAAGATCCACAGCATCCAGAGATGCCAGTGAAGATCCAGCACGTGCAAACGGAGTGCGCGCAGCAGCGATGATGAAAAGAGGTTTCATGGCAGGTCGCTTAGTTGGATGTTTTTAATATACGGGCCGCGTCCTTCGGGCGGCTGTCCAGGATCTTGGCTTCTTTCAAAAGGCGTCCTACGCCCAGGCGATCCCGAAGTTCAGCCACATCGTGGAACTGGATCTCGTTTGGCCGGATCTCGGTGACCTCGGCGAAGCGACGGCCCAGGCGATGTTCGAGCTCGCCCGTGTTCATGCCATCTTCCGGAGCCACGTGGAGGAGGAGCTCATCCACCTCATGCGGATCGTCATGCAGCTTGCGCAGTTCCACCTGCCAGGCAGCCACGCCCTTCATGTCATCCAGCAAATGTTCGAGGATGTTAAAGTTCACCAGCGTGCCTTTGATCTTGTCAAACTGCAGCTCGCGCACTTCGCTGACGCGACTGATGGGGCCGAGCAGACGGCCACACATGCGACCGCAATGCGGGCACTGAGCCCAGCTCAGGCCACCCTCGGCAATATCACCCGTGCGATAGCGAATGACGACCGTGCCGCGTGCATCCAGCGGCGTGAAGACGATCTCGCCCGCATGACCTTCCGGCACGGGCAGACCCGTTGTGGGATCCACCAGTTCCACCAGACCGAGATCTGGACTGAGATGGAAACCGCTGGCTCCTACTTCCAGACTGGTGGGGCATTCCGGGAAGGCCATCTTGGCTTCCGTAAAACCGTAGGTGCTGATGATCTTCACATCGTCAGCGCCGAGTTCCGTGGCGAGCGCGTGCAGACGGGCACGCATGCCCTCCGCCACTTTCTCGCCACCGAGCACGATGCGCTTCATGTTAGGCCAGTGCTTGCCCGTTTCCACCGCCTCACGCAGCAGATGGTAAAAGAAGGTCGGCATGGCAATGATCACCTCAGGCCGCACCTTTTCGATCATGTTCATGTTCCCCTCGGTGCCGAGCACCTTGCCGCCGCCTGTGCTGACCATGAAGGTGCCGAAACCGAGACCGGCATGATGCGCCTGCCAGAAGGCCAGATGCGGCGCATAGGGGAAGGCGTTCACATGCTTCCATTCACGCTGGGAAGCACCAACCTCCATGAGGCGACGGCCCGTGACGTCCAGATTCGCGAGATCATGCTTGGTGAAAGCAAAGGGCACGGGATCTGAGGAACGCCCCGTGGTGCTAGTCATCATCACGGGACGGAATTCGCGCTCGATCTGCTCCTTGGCATAAGCAGAGCCGTGCGAGATGGCATTCCAGATGACTCCCCATTCGCGCTTCAGCGCCTTTTCATTGGGGATCAGCACAAATCCGCGCTGCTCCTCCTTGGACACGGTGAGGTCCTTCTTGGAGCTAAAAGGCACCCGGGCCCAGTCTTCATAAGTCTGGATGTCTTCCGGATGGATGTCATTCTCCGCGAACAAACGTTGATAGTGCGCGCTGAAGGGGAGCACACGATGACTCAGGTAGGTGCGGAGACGCTGAAGCTGCCAGTCATGCCAGACTTCAGGCCGCGAGGCATCCCATCTCGGTGGAGCAGAAAACAGTTTCATGGTTGGGGTTGGGTTGAGGTGATGTTCTTGAAAGCAAAGCACGAATGGCCGGGAGGGCTGCCTCCGCGGCATGGCGCCCGGTCTCGATGTAGCGGGCGTGGTTTTCGAAGTCGTTCCAGGAGCTGCCGCTATGGTAGGGATGGATCAGCACCTCGGCTTCACGTCCCTCTTTCTCACCAAGCCCGACCTGGGCACACATGAGGGCGCGGCGAAAGGTGTCGAGCACGTTGCCATCAGCCAGAAGGTTGATGGGACGCAGCAGTCGGGAAAGGAAACTCGGCTTCTTGGTCAGCGGAGCAAAGGAGGTGTCTCCACAAAGGGAGATGTCCTTGTGCGTGGGCATCACGTTCACCGCGATGACGGCATCGAGATTGAATTTCTGACGCAGCACGGTGACGGGCAGCGGGTCAGCGGCACCACCGTCGGTGAAGCGCTGATCACCCAGAGTCACCGGGATGCAGATGCCCGGGATGGCAGCACTGGCGTGGATGGCAGGCGCCACAGGGCCAGATTCGAAGACATAGGGCTGCATGGTGTCCAGGTCCGTGGCCACCACCAGCATGGGGATCTTCAATTGTTCAAAAGTTTGTTCGCCCAAGGTCCGCTCGAGGTGCTTGCGGATCTTGTTTCCCCGGATCAGACCAGCGGTGGGAGGGATCACAAAGTCCAGCAGACGCCTCAGCGCCTTCTTGTCCGTGATCTCCTTGGCGAGCCTTTCCAGCTCCGCTCCATCATAGCCGGCCGCATAGATGGCGCCGACATAGGCACCCATGCTGGCGCCAGCGATGGCGGTGATGGGGATGTTGTTCTCCTCCAAGACCTGGAGCACGCCGACGTGGGCAAGGCCACGGGCGCCTCCGCTTGAGAGAGCCAATCCGATTCGGGGGGGGGATGCCGGGGTGATCGAGGAATTCGATCCGTGCTCGGCAGCGTCGTTGGCTGAACGCAAAATTCCCGGCCCTGGCTTTTGGGTGGGATAGGTGTTTGTCATGGTGACCTCCTTGTTCTATTCGACGGAGGTCCCCCCTATGGATGTTCAATATGGAATGCTGATTTATGCGCGCAGAGTGGCACATTTCCAGACATCCAAAAGGGACGCCATAAACGTTCAATCTTTTGCAGGACGGTCATCCGCCGCCTCAATGACGCTAATGTTGGTTAGCGGTTGCTGGCGGAGCGGATAAACTTGGAAAGATCGTCCTTCTGCTTTTTGAGGTCCGGCAGATTCAGGTACATCATGTGGCCGGCGGTATAATCCGAATGGGTGATGTTCTTGAGAAGATCCGGGTGCACGCGCAGGTGGTTGAAGGTGTAGCGGCTGGCGAAATACGGCGTGGCCATGTCAAAGTAGCCATTGGAGACATGCACTTTGAGGAAGGGATTGGCCGTCATACTTTCGGACAGCACTTCAGACACATCCGCGAACTGGTTTTCCGCATCCCAGTTCCATTTACCCACGCTGGCGAGGATGTGATAGGGGCGGTCGTCTTCAAAGCTTAGTTCATTGCGCACATAGTGATAAAAGGTGGAGGCATAGGCGCTGAACACCGCATCCGCGCTCGGATCACTCTCCGCGCTCTCGCTGAGCGGATCGCGGACATAGTTGGTGTAGCGGCTGTCGAAGCGACCGGTGACGAGGCGCTTGTCACGCAACAGCTCGGCATTGAAGCGGTGCAGCGGCACGCGGAGGTTCGAGCCATCCACAAAGGCTTCCGAGAGTCCGGTGAGTTGCGCCATGCGCTTCACGATCTTTGTGCGCTCCGCAGCCGGCAGTCCGGCACCCATGAGCAGGGCACGGTTGTAGTCCCCGGAGGCGAAGGCCTCGGATTCAGCGAGCACTTCCGTGAGCGGCTTTTTCAGCAGCTCCGGAGACAGCTTCTTGTGATACCAGGCCGCCGCTGTGAAGCTGGGAAGGTAAAGTAGGTTAGGCAGGTCATTGCCCTCACCACCCCAGATGGTCTGAAAGTTCAGCACGGTGGAGACGAGCATGATGCCGTTCAGATTGAGACGATGAGAGCGCATCAACTCGCCGCTCAAGGCAGCGGCGCGTGTGGTGCCGTAGCTTTCGCCGATGAGGAACTTCGGTGAAGGCCAGCGCGAGTGCTTGCTAATATAGAGACGGATGAACTCGCCGATGCTCTTCGCGTCCTCGTTCAAGCCATAGAAGTTCTTGGCATCTTCCGGCTTGGCTGCGCGACTGTAGCCCGTGCCCACAGGATCAATGAAGACGAGGTCGGTTTCGTCGAGAAGGCTGAACTCATTCTCCACAAGCTGATAAGGCGGCGGCAGCGCGAAGCCATCATCACGCAGCTTCACGCGCTTCGGTCCCAGCAGACCCATGTGCATCCAGACGGAAGAAGAACCCGGACCACCATTGAAGGAGAAGGTCAGAGGACGAGCCGCCGCATCCGAGGCGCCCTTTTTCGTGTAGGAGATGTAGAAGATGTCCGCCGTGGTCTTGCCCGTGGCATCCTTGAGCGCCAGCGTGCCAGCCGTGGCCGTGTAGTCGATCTTCTGGCCGCCGATGGTGACACTGTGTTCCGTGGAGGACTTCTTGTCTGCCTTGTCTGCCTTATCATCTTCCTTCTTCTCTTTGTCCTCCTTCTTGTCTTCGGCTGGAGGTGGCTGCTTGGCCGGTTCCTGGGCTTGAACAGCGAGGGTGGTGAATGCGGAAAGGGCGCACAGAAGCAGTGGTCGGAGCGGGGTCATGGTGGTTAGGATAGCGATACGTAAAATAAAGACATCTTTTCCCTTGCACAATCTCTGCTTTATAGCAATCTCCGCGCCCGCTCAACAGAGCATGACCCCTTCGTCTAGCGGTTAGGACACATCCCTTTCACGGATGCGACACGAGTTCGATTCTCGTAGGGGTCGCCACTCTCCTCAGGAGAGTGTGAGGACTGGAAGCAAAGCTTCCCAAGTCTTGGCAACATGCAGGACCCGCAGTCTTCTCATCTCAAGAGAACCCGGCACATGCTCGACAAGGTACTCATGCGCTTTAGCGCGTGAGGTGTCGTCGTCACCGTAGCAGACGGTAATTTGTGACTCGGGAACATTCGATCCTTCCACCTCAGTGCGGGCTGAAGCCCTGCACTACTTTCACCGGAAGCCTTGCAGTTTCTAACCTGCCTGCTCTAAATAGTGTGTCTTTTCACGATCCTCTCCCCCCGCATGACCACCGACGCACCCGCCCCAGCTCCCAGCAAGCGCCGCGTGTTTGCCTCCCGTTTGTTCAGCACGCTCATCTTGTGGGGTGTCATCGCCACGGCGCTGCAGTGGAAGAGCCACTGGATGATCGTGCTGCTCACAGGCTTCTTCGGCGTGGCAGGTGCCTTTGAATACTTCCGCCTGCTGCGGCTGGACAATCACATCCGCGGTTTCAATCTGCTCGGCCTCAGCATCTGCCTGGGTTACTGGATCACCACCACCTGGTGGGTCACAAGCCAGAAGAGCGCGCCGCCCATGTGGCTGGAGCTCGCCGCGCTGACGGCCAGTGTGCATGGCTCCTTCCTGCTTTGCTATCGCCATCAGCTTGAGGGCATCGTCACGCTGCAGCGCATCTTCCACAATGTGTTTGGCGTGGTCTACACGGTGATCTTCTTCGGCTTCATCGTGCGGCTCATGTATTTCAAGCCGGACGGCAGCACGATGACGGGCCTCTTCCTGGTGCTCTATCTCATTGTCGTGACCAAGTTCAGCGACATGGGCGCTTACACGGTTGGCGTGTTGTTCGGGAAGCATAAGATGATCCCGCACATCAG
Source organism: Prosthecobacter gellanilyticus (assembly GCF_007992435.1). GTDB lineage: Bacteria > Verrucomicrobiota > Verrucomicrobiia > Verrucomicrobiales > Verrucomicrobiaceae > Prosthecobacter > Prosthecobacter gellanilyticus. The sequence goes on from NZ_BKAG01000057.1 coordinate 20,914, forward strand.
CCCGGCAAAGTCCTGGGAAGGATTGGTCGGTGCGTTCATCGGTTCTTTTGGTGCGGCGGCGATCACTCTCTGGCTTGCCGGACCAAAGCTCGCACCGCTGAACTGGATGCATGGGCTGCTGCTGGCTCCGGTGCTCTGTGCCACGGCGGTTTCAGGCGACCTGGCCGAGTCCGTGCTGAAGCGCTGCGTGTCTATTAAAGACAGCGGGCACAAGCTTCCCGGTATCGGCGGCATCCTGGATCTCACGGACAGCCTGCTTTTCACCGCGCCGGTGTTTTATTTTTATCTGGAGGCCATCACGGCCTGAGGCATTGGAGAACGAACGACGCATGATCAAACGACGCAAAGTCCTCCTCCTCGGCTCCACAGGCTCCATCGGCACCAGCGCGCTCAAAGTGGCACGCGACATCCCGGAGCGCATGGAGATCGTGGGCCTTGCCGCGCAGCGCAGTGTGGAGGCTCTCGTGGCCCAGGTGCTGGAGACTGGCGTGAAGCAGGTGGCGCTGACCGATGAGGCCGCTGCTGCCAAAGCGCGCGCTCTGCTGCCTGCTGATGTCACTTTGCATGTAGGTGCCAGCGGTCTGGTGGATCTGGTTCGCGCCAGTGATGCGGACATGGTGCTGGTGGCGATCGTGGGTGTGGCAGGGCTCGCGCCGGCTCTGGCAGCGATTGAAGAAGGCAAGCATCTCGCAGTGGCGAGTAAAGAAATCCTGGTGATGGCAGGCGAGGCGGTGATGGAAGCCGCGAAGCGCAAGGGCGTGGACATCCTGCCGGTGGACAGCGAACACAACGCCATCTTCCAATGCCTGGAAGGGCATCGTGGTTGTGAGGTGCGGCGCATCCTGCTCACGGCGAGTGGCGGACCTTTCCGCCAGCTTCCTGCCGAGCAACTTCCGGATGTCACGCTCGCTCAAGCGCTGAAGCATCCGACTTGGACGATGGGCCGGAAGATCACGATCGACAGCGCCACGCTCTTTAACAAAGGCCTGGAGATGATCGAGGCGCGCTGGCTCTTTGATGTGCCCATGAGCAGCATCGAGGTGGTGGTGCATCCGCAGAGCATCGTGCACAGCATGGTCGAGTTCACGGACAACAGCGTGATCGCCCAGCTCAGCCACAGCGACATGTGCTTCCCCATCCAGTATGCGGTGACCTGGCCGGAGCGCGTGCCTAACAATCTTCGCCCACTGGATTTTGCGCGGCTGGCCTCGCTGACCTTTGAGGCACCGCGCACGCAGGACTTCCCTGCCCTGGACCTGGCCCGGCATGCGGGAGAGGTCGGTGGCACGCTGCCAGCCGTTTTGAATGCCGCCAATGAAGTGGCGGTGGAGGCTTTCCTGAACGAGCGAACGAGCTTTCCGTCCATCTGGAAGACCGTGGCGCGGGTGATGGAGAAGCATCAGGTCATCCAGCACCCAGGCCTGGAAGCGCTGATCGAGGCAGACGCCTGGGCTCGTCGAGTGGCGGCAGAGTAGTAGAATCCCTACCCTGTGCAGGCTTGACTCCGGGAGAGAGAGGGAGGATGAAATCGACCATGAACACCTCATGGAAAACCGTCGGAATCCGCATGGCATTGATCGCTGCGATGATCGCCATGGGAGCAAGCTGTGCATCGACTCACGTTGAACCTCTGCCGGGTGTGCCTCCGGGCGCCACCGCGAAAGACGAGCTGGGCTCGATCGGCAGCGGCGCGTATGTGGTATTGAATTCGCCCAACAACGAGATTGTCCTGCCGAACGGCAAGCGCTGGACGGGACGCGTGCGCGGCATTCGCGACCTCATGCTGGTCCGTGACAACACGATCACCCCTGCCACCGAGGTGCCTGAGGCCATGCAATCCAGCTACCAGGTGATGGTGGATTTCCAGCGGAACGGCATCAAGTACAGCTTCTTTGATGTGAAAGAGGGCGGTGTGTATCCGAGAAAGTGACTGAAGCCACAGGCTTTCCCAATCACACCTTTGGTTAGCCCTAGGGCTCAGCGCGCGGAGAGCAGGTAGCCCAGGATCATCACGGCCAGCAAAATGGCCGCAACGATCTTCCACATCTGCTCCTTACTCAGCGAGGGCCTTCCCTCTCTGTCCTCGCCAAACTCACGTTTGACGAAGTCATCATAATCAAAATCATCCTCATCATCCGGAAGATCCACGCCGTCATAGGTGTCGGCATCAGCCTTCCAGCCGGACTTCGCGCAGGCGCCGCAATCATCACAGGCCACGGCACCTTTGGGCACCCACTCGCCACAGTTGGGGCATTGACCGGGTGGTTTGAAGGCAGGCATGAGAGTTCGGAGGGCTGAGTCCGGAAGTCGGAGTTAGGAAAAGGGTGCCTCGTGAGAGTCTGGCGCAGCTTGGGGAAGAGTCTGGGGCTGAAAACTACCCCAGCATCAAAGCGAAATCTCCCATGTTCATTCCGCCCCATAAGGCTGAATTTCCCACTCTAAACTCCGCCTTCCGAACTCAGAACTAAATCAAATCATCCCGAGCTTCATTTTGCCCTCGATGGAGATCATGCCCTGGTTCCAGGCAGGTTCCCAGACGAGTTCCACGGCGGCGTCATCCATGTCTTCGATCGTCATGATGCGGCTCTGGGCATCGGCAGCGATGGTGGGCCCCATGCCGCAGCCAGGGGCGGTGAGCGTCATCTTCACGAGCGCCTTGCTTTTGCCGTCTTCGGTCTGCTCGACATGGCAATCATACACGAGGCCGAGGTCCACGATGTTTACGGGGATTTCCGGGTCGTAGACGTTTTTGAGCTGGTTCCAGACCTGGGCTTCGAGGTCGCTGGCATCATCCGGGATGTTGGAGGAGCTGCTTTCCTGCTCCTTTTTCTGCGCCTCGGGGTCGATCCCCAGGGCATCAACATCCTTGGCGCTGATTCGGGCGAGGCCAAAGTCGGTCGCCACGGTGTAAGTGCCGCCGAGGGACTGCGTGATGATCACCTTCAGGCCGAGCGGCAGTTTGATGCTTTCCCCGCTGGGGATCTGGACGGCTTCGACTTCGCGCTTGAGTTCGAGGGAGGTGTGCATGGAAAGGGGGAGGAGAGAGGGTCTGGCCATGGTGGCGGCCTTTTAAAACAAACGAAGGCCGCCAGTCGGCTGGATGCTCCGAGAATGCCGCCCTGGGGAGGGGTGTCAACCCTGTGAGCCACTCTTCTCCTCGGATCCCTGGTAGATTTCCTTCTCGACGCCCGATTTGAGTGTCGCTATTTCGTCTCCCCTCTCAACCTTCCCTTTCCCCCTCCCCCCATCATCATGCGCAAAGGCATCCTCGCAGGCGGCAACTACATCATCGACTACGTCAAACTGATCAACGGCTACCCGGAGCAGGACATGCTGGCTGACATCCGCAGCGAGACCTCCAGCAACGGCGGCGGCCCCTACAATGTGCTCAAGGACCTGGCCGCCATGCGTGCGGACTACCCGCTGGCTGCCGCCGGACTGGTGGGCAAGGATGCCAATGGTGACTGGATCCTCCGGGACTGCCAGAAGGCGGGCATTGATACCGCTCAACTCCGCCAGACGGACCGCGCGCCGACCTCTTACACGGATGCGATGACAGTGATCAGCACGGGACGGCGCACTTTCTTCCACCAGCGTGGAGCGAATGCACTGCTCGGCGAGGCGGACTTTGATTTCAGCACCACCACGGCGCGGGTGTTTCATCTGGGCTACCTCATGCTGCTGGATGAGATGGATCGTCTCCTGCCGGATGGCAGCACACCGGCGGCCCGGGTGCTGGCCAAGGCGCGTGCGGCGGGACTGATCACGACCGTGGATGTCGTCAGCACGGAGAACCCGCATTTTCAATCCATCGCCGAAGCGGCGCTCCCGCATACCGACTACCTCATCATCAATGAGGTCGAGGCAGGAAAGATCGTCGGCATGAACCTCAAGACGGTGCCGGTGAATGTGTCCGCTGTTTCCGATGCGGCGCGTGCCTTGCTGGCCAAGGGCGTGCACAAGCAGGTGGTGATTCATTTCGAAGCTGGGGCCGTGGTGGCTGACAGTGAAGGTCATGTGACCATCCAGTCCTCTCTGAATCTGCCTAAAGGCTTCATCATCGGTGCCACGGGCGCGGGCGATGCCTTTGCCGCTGGCTATCTGCACGGAATCCATGAGGGCTGGCCGATCGTAGACTGTTTGACGCTCGCCGTCTGCACGGCAGCGAGCTGCCTGACTCATCCCACGCCTTCAGAAGGTCTGCGCCCTGTGGCCGACTGCCTCCGACTGGCTGACGAACACGGATTCCGACTGTCATGAAAACTCCTCTGCTCAGCTCTGAAGAACTCACCGCGAGCCTCGCCACTTTGAATGGTTGGGCCGTGGAGGGGAAAGAGATCGTGAAGACCTTCAAGTTTGCGGCCTATCTGGCAGGCATCGACTTTGTCTCGAAGCTTGGGCACGCTGCTGAAGCGATGAATCATCATCCCGATCTCATTGTCGGATGGAGAAAGGTCACCGTGAAGCTCAGCACGCATAGCGCGGGTGGCTTGACGGAGCTGGACTTGACCTTGGCGAGGGAGGCGGAGAAGATTGCTTCAGCGTAGACAAACCCGCCAGAGTGCGGGGTTTGATGAGCTCATGCATCGCCACTGACCTCGTTCTGGCGAACGAGCCTACAACAATAGGCCGGTCGCCCCAAAGAGGAGCGGCCGGCCGTTCTGGTTGGACACACTAACAAAGAATGCGTTTAGTCGTCGATGACAACGCGGTTGATCACGCGGGTCTCGCCTTCCAGGCCGTAGTGAACACTGACGGGGATGCCCACCTTGATGCGGGTTTTCACATCATCGTCGGTCAGGATCTTGCCGCTGCGGGTGACATAGGCCACCTTGGTGCCGTAGCGATAGGTGATCGGGCCGCTGGTTTCCTTCACAATGAAGGTGGAGCCAGGGGTATACTCGGTGAGAGTCCCGGAGGTGGTGACGGTTTTCGTGGAGCGTGAGGCCGTGCCGTCTTCATTGACGGTGGTCGTGGTGGTCTGGGTGGTGCTTTGAGCCTGGACGCTGAAGGCAACGGCCAGAACAGCGAAGGCGGCGCTTTGGAGGAGTGTTTTCATGTTGGGTTCGATGGTTTGTTCGTCTTCCCATCTTGAAGGATGGTTTCCCTCATATCGCCCTGACTCCGGCATCCGGTTGGAGTGGATATCCCCTAGCGTGACATCAGGCCCGCCTGATGCCTTGATCAGCCCAATGGAGCCCAACCTACTTTCCAACAGCGCGCTTCAGCTCGTGCTGGGCGGCATTGAAGTTTGTCACTGATTGCACGCGGCTCTGACGGGCACGGGTGAGTTCCTCACGGGCCAGCAGATACTCCAGCACCACGCCGAGCTGGCTGGCCTGTCGATCCTTGGCCAGCTTTACCATCTCCTCGGCAGCATCCACCGCCTCATCATTGATGCCGACCTGATCATAGGCGCTTTGGGATCTGGCAGCGGCCTCCACGACCTCACGACCAATGGCGGCTTTGATCTGGCCGGTTTGGAGCTGCGCGGCTTGCTCACGTGAATCCGCGATGACCTGCCGCTGACGATCAAAAAGACCACCGGGGCCAATTTTCCATCCGAGTCCGACAAAAAAGTCCTGGGTGGTGCCCGAGTTGCCTGTGCGACCTCCGTAACCACCGCCAAGCCCGCCTGCGGTATAACCCGCCTGCACGTTGGGGATGAGCGGTGCCACACGTGCGCGATCGCTTTCAAGCCCAGCTGCCTGGTTCATAGCCTCCGCCGCTTTCATTTCAGGGCGATGCTGCGAAGCCTGGGAGATCAGCGTGGCGACACCCGTTTTGCGATCCAGCAGGCGCACCGGAACCAGGTCTGCTTTCGCAGGACGCAGTTCGGTTTCCGCCGGCAGGCGCAATGTCTCAGCGAGAGCCGCAGCGGCAAGATCGCGCTTCTCCTGATGCTGGCGGATGGCGAGCTTTTCACGACTGACCTGTGTCTTCACCCGCAGAAGATCGGCACGAAAGGCCGTGCCTGCATCCACCGCTCCACCGATCTGCTTTTCATAGTCCTGGGTGAGGCGAAGATCATCCTCAATGATGGCCAGGGAGGCCTCAGCGCCTAACAAATCATAATATCGACCTGTTGCCTGAGTGACGATGTCTCGTCGTGATTTCTCGGCGAGTTGCTCGGCCGCGAGGACCTTCTGTTTCGCCACCAGCGCGGAATAATAGATGTCTCCCGGCGACCAGTCGATCATGATGGACGGCCCCAGCGTGTATTGCTGCTTGCTCGCATCAAAGACCGCTCCTGCCACATCCTGGATGCGTCCGTCATGGCGCTTGTAACCTGCGCCGAGGCTGAGGCCAGGCCAGAAGCGCTGCCAGGCGAGCTTGGATTCCGCGATGGCTTCTGTGTGCTTCACTCGAGCGAGTTCGATCTCGTCATTGTTAGCACCCGCGAGCTTCATCACGGTGGGAAGGTTCACATAAACGGGAGCAGCCATGCTGGAACATGTGACCGCGAAGATGCAGAGCCAAAGAGGTCGGAGAACAGAGGACATGGCGTTCATTTGGCGGTGACGGCTTGCTTGTCCGTGAGGGTGACGGTGCCAGGAACGAGAAGGACATCATCGGCCTTGAGCTCGGGGACTTCGACGTTGGTGCCGTCGTTGAAACCGATCTTCACGGCGGTCTTCATGGCTTTGCCATCGGTGTGCTTGAAGACAAAGGCGTTGGTCTTTTCCATGACCAGAGCGGCGACGGGGATAAGCGTGGCGTTGTCGTGCTTCTCAACGGCGATCTTGGTCATGGCATACATGCCGGGGCGCAGTTTGAGCTCAGGGTTCTTGAGGTCAGCCTCGGCCAGCATGGTGCGTGTGGCGGGATCAAGCGCATAGGCGATGCGGCTGATGCTGGCCTCCACCGGAGTGGCGGCGGCACCGAGGGCATCAATCTGCGCTTTGACGGGCTTGCCGACGGCGACGAGTCCCGTCTCGAGTTCCGTCACAGGGATCTGCAGACGAAGGGTGCTCAGGTCTGTGACTTCCAGCAGCTTGGAAGTATTGGCCGTGGCAAGCGAACCGGGGTCGGCATGGCGGGCGGTGATGATGCCGTCAAAGGGCGCTTTGAGGGTGGCGAACTGGATCAAGGTCTCCACCCGTTCGAGACTGGCTTTCGCAATGGCGAGCTTGGCTTCGGCATCATCCACGGCCTGAGGCAGCACGAGGTCGGGTGACTTCGCGCGGGCCTCGTGAAGGCGCTTCACCTCCACCTGCGCCGCGGTAGCCTCGGCCTTGGCTTTGGCAATGTCTGCCTGAAGTTCAGGAACTTCCAGAGTTGCGAGCACCTGCCCTGCTTTGACGGCATCGCCCTTGTCCACGGTGATGCTGGCGATGTAACCCGTGACCTTCGAGTACAGCGTGGCCTGCTGCCAGGGAGCCAGCGTGGACGGCAACGACACCCAACGATGGATGGTGCCGGTCGTGGGCTTGGCCGTCGGAAGCTCAAGAGCTCCGGCGAAGGTGGTGAAGGCTAGGAAAAGCAGGGGGCGCATGAGATGGCAAAAAGATAAAAACCAGGCTCTAGAGATGCTCCATCCAGTCATCGAGTCCGACGATGTGCATGAAGTCACCAATGTATTTCCCGACCTGTTCGGCTTCCTCGGCGTTCTCTTCATCAAACTGCTCCTGGAGTTCCTCGGCTGCCCTGTAGAGAACATGGGCCGCCGTGCTGCGGGAGAGCAGAGCTTCGCACTTGTCGAGGAAGGCATTCACACGCTTCTCACAGCGGACGCGGGTTTCTTCATCGACGGCACCGGGATAGTATTCAGCCTCGAGAAACTTCTTCTCGAGCTTGAGGGCTTTGATCTCGGCCTGGTATTTGGGGGTGAGCTTCATGTCAATCGTTGAGGGGTTCGAGGGACGCCTCCTTGGCGTTCTTCGAAGCTAGTAGCGCATACACCGCAGGAAGCACGAGAAGTGTGGCGACGGTCGCGAGGGCAAGGCCGCCGATCGTGGCGATGGCGAGCGGGCTGGTCTGGCTCTTCGCCATCGCCATGGGGATCATGCCGGCGATCATGGCCAGGCTAGTCATCAGGATGGGGCGAAGGCGGGTGGTGGCGCTTTCCAGGGCTGCATCACGTTTGGTTAGGCCGGTCAACTGGGCGCGATGCGCAAAGGTGACGAGCAGGATGGCGTTCGCCACGGCCACGCCCACTGCCATGATGGCACCCATGAAGCTCTGGATGTTCACCGTGGTGCCGGTGAGCATGAGCGCCAGCAGCACACCGAGCAGGGCCGCAGGAATGGTGGTGAGCACGATGAAGGCGAGACGGATGCTCTGGAAGTTCGCTACGAGCAGCAGGAAGATGGTGATGATGGCGATGAGGAGGCCGGTTTGCAGACCGCTCTGCAGTTCCTTCATCGGCGGCACCTGACCGCGGAGGGCGACATTCACACCTGCAGGCGCGGGAGTATCGGCGATGACTTTCTCGACCTGCTTCGCAATGGTGCCAAGCGGCTTGTCATGCAGGTTCGCCAGGACTGAAACCGTGCGGGACATGTTGTAGCGGTCGTATTGACCGATGACACTGCCTTCGCTGATCCTGGCGATGTTGCGCAGCGGAATGGGCGGCCTGTCTTGGGCGGAGACAGGCAGGTTGCGGAGGTCTTCGAGGCTCTTCATCAGGGTCTGCGGCACTTGAATCTGCAGACTCATGCTCTGGCCGGTCTTGGGGTCCGCGTAGTAATTGGGCACCGTGAAGCGGCTGCTGGCCGTGGCAGCGACGAGGCTGCGTGTGGCATCACTCATCTTCACGCCGAGAAGACCGGCGCGCTCGCGGTCGATATGCACGTCCACGCTGGGATAGTCGAGTGTCTGGCTGAACTGCACGTCACGCAGATCCTTGAGCTCAGCGAGCTTCGCACGCAGCACTTCCGCGTGCGCACGGCTGGCGGCGTAATCCTTGCCGCTGACGGCGACCTCGATGGGTGTCGGCGAACCAAGCGCCATGACGCGGCTGACGATGTCCGCAGGCTCAAAGGAGAAGAGGACGTTCGGGAACTCCTTCGCAAAGCGGGCACGCAGTGTCTCACGAAGTCCATTGATCGGCTTCGAACCGGGCTTGAGCTGGATTTGCAGCATGGCTTCCTCGGGGCCGCTGTTCCATTGATGGATGAGGTTCACCGGATAGTTCGGCGCATGCACACCGATGAGGCCCATGCTGGTGGCAATGGGTGATTCCTCCGCGATGATGGCCAGCACGCGCATGGCGATCTGCTCGGTGGTTTCAAGACGAGTCGCAGTCGGCGCGCGTAGGCGAAGCTGAAGCTGGCCGGCATCGATGCGCGGGAAGATCTCGGTTCCGAGGAATGGCAGGATGACGGTGATGGCGAAGATCACGCCGCCGAGATAAGCCGGGACGAGGATGTGACGGATGGTGAGCGATGGAAGGAAGAGCCAGCGCAGAGCCGACTCGTTGGCGGGCTTGGGCTGAACCGCATGCTTGGGTTCTTTGTGCCACCAGATGCTCAGGATGGGCACGAGGGTAGAGGACAGCAGGTAACTTGAGATCATGCTGAAGCCCACGGCCAACGAGAGCGGCATGAAAAGAGCCTTGGCAGCGCCGGTCATGAAGAAGCTCGGCACGAACACAGCGAGGATGCAGAGCATCGACAGCGAGCGCGGGCCGATGGTTTCTTCGGAGGCATCCAAGACAATGCGGCGCAATGTCGGACGAACTTCACTGTTCGTCCCCTCGGTGGTGCCTGCGGGAGACCGAACTGGAAAGTTCGGTCTACGCATGCGGCGATGGATGTTCTCGATCTCCACGGTGGCCTCATCGACCAGGATGCCGACAGCGAGGGCGAGACCGCCGAGGGTCATAAGATTGACGGTGTAACCGGTGATCCAAAGCGCCAGGAGAGCCCCCGCAATGGCGATGGGGATGTTCAGCACGACAATGAAGACGCTGCGCAGATCCCGCAGGAAGATGAGGACCATCAAGCCCGTGAGGCAGGCACCGAGGAGGCCTTCCTTCACAAGGTCATCGATGGCGCGGATGATCCAGGGGCTTTGGTCGAACTCGAAGGTGACATTGATGTCCTCGGGACAGGCGGCTTTAAACTTGGGGATGTTTTGCTTCACCAACTCCACCACACTGAGCGTGGAGGCATCACTGCGCTTCGTGACTGGCATGTAGACGGTGCGGCGGCCGTTCACAATGGCGATGCTTGTGGTTAGGTCGCTGCCGTCGCTGACCTCGCCCACATCCCGCACATAGACCGCGCCTTGGTCCGTAACCTTCAGCGGCACGGCGGCGAGGTCCTGGATGTTCTTCACCACGGCATTCGTGGGCACGATGGGATAGCTGCCGGGCAGTGCCAGATTGCCGCTGGGGCTCATCGTGTTGGCCTCGGTCATGGCCTTCACCACATCATCCGGAGAGAGGCCGTAAGCGCGGAGGCGGTCGGGTTTTACGTTGATCAGAATAGTGCGGGCACTACCGCCGAAGGGTGGAGGCGCGGAAACACCCGGCAGCGTGGCAAAGAGCGGGCGCACCATGTTTAGCGCGGCATCCTGCATCTGGCCGACGGTGCGGGTGGGGTTCTCGGTGGAGAAGACGAGATTTCCCACGGGCACACTCCCCGCATCAAACCGTGTCACGAAAGCTCCCGGCGTGCCGGGAGGCATGAAGGAGCGGGAGCGGTTCACATAGGCGATGGTCTCCGAAAGGGCGGCCGACATGTCCGTGCCGGGATGAAACTGTAGCTTCATGATCGAAGCGCCCTGGATGTTCTTTGACTCCACGTGCTCGATCCCGGCGATGTAGAGGAAGTGATACTCGTAGTAGTAGGTCAGATAGCCCTCCATCTGCGCCGGGTCCATGCCGCCATACGGCTGCGCGACGTAGATGGTGGGAATGCCCAGCGGCGGGAAGACATCTCGTGCCATTTTTTCCTCCGCCTGCCAGGCCCCGAGCAGAATCGCCACGACGATGACGATGATGGTCCAGGGGTGACGGAGAGCGAGGCGTGGGAGAGACATTCGGGAGGAGACGAAACAAAGAGGGCGAACAAGAAACTGTCCAAAAGACTGGTTCTTTCAGTCAAATCATGACCATAGGTGCTGCGCAAGTCCCGCCAGGGCGCAGGCGCCGATCACGGGCATGAGACCGACCTTGAAGCGCTGCATGGCGATGAAGGCGACGACGGCGAGAATGGCAATGAAGGCATCAAATCCGCCGCTGGCAGGCCACAAGGCGTGAAGGGTAAATTTGACACCGAGATTGAGGATGACTCCTACCACGGCGGCGGTGATGGCGGTAAGAGCGGCGCTCAGTCTGGGTTGCTCTCCTAGCTTCTCGATATGCGGGGCCCCGAGGAAGATGAACCAAAAGCATGGCACAAAAGTGACCCAGGTGGTGATCAAGGCACCGAGCACGGCTCCGGCATGGGGCGACAGAACTCCCGGATTCTGCCAGCCACCGACAAAGCCGACGAACTGCAGAACCATGATGAGCGGACCTGGGGTGGTCTCAGCGAGGGCGAGGCCGCTCATCATCTGTGGATGCGTGAGCCAGCCGTGGGTCTCCACCGCCTGCTGAGCGACATAGGGCAGCACCGCGTAGGCCCCGCCGAAGGTCACGAGGGCTGCTTTGCTGAAGAACAGCCCCTGCTGGGCCTGGGTGCTGCTCCAGCCCAGCCAGGCGGCGATGGCAAGGATCGGCAGCCACCAAAGCGTGAGGCACAAGGCCGTGATGCGGAAAGCCCGTGACCAAGAAGCCGGCTGAGCTGGTGGCAGCTCGAGCGCTGGCAAGGAGTCCTTGGCGGCTCCATGACCTTTGCCGGCTGGAAACTGCTTGGGAGACACTCGATTCCCAACATAACCAAGCACGGCGGCCGCGAGGATGATGAAGACGAAGGAGATCTTGAAGACAAAGATGGCGACGAAGCTCAGCGCTGCCAATGCCCAGAGCGTGGGGCTTTTGAGAGCTTTTTTGCCAATGCGCAGCACGGCCTCCGCCACCACGGCGATGACCGCGGCGAGCAGACCGTGGAAGATGGCGGCGAGCCAGGGCAGATGTCCGCCTGCCATATAGAGCCAGCTCAGGCCTAACAAAATAAACACTGACGGCAGCACAAACAGAGCTCCCGCAGCGAGGCCGCCCTTCGCGCCATGCAAGCGCCAGCCTAGATAGGTGGCGAGCTGCTGGGCCTCCGGTCCCGGGAGGAGCATGCAGAAGTTCAGCGCATGCATGAAGTGGGTCTCACTGATCCAGCGACGTTTATCGACGAGCTCATTGTGCATGATGGCAATCTGCCCCGCAGGACCGCCGAAACTGATGAAGCCGAGCTTGAGCCAATAGCGCAAGGCTTGGGCAAAGGTAGGCATGGGAGGGAGTTCGGAGTTCATCACTTGGCGGGAGTTTTGCGGGTTCGTGTGGAAAGCTGGCGATACAGGGCATCGAAACACTCAAAGCCATGGGCGAGGATCTCGTGATCACTCCAGCCCATTAGCGCCCAGCCGCGAAAGATGGCGAGCAGGCCGTGGCCTTCTTGCGTGCCGTGGCGGCCATCGCCCAGATCCGCATCGTGAATGATGGCGGCGACTTGCTGAAGCGCCGGATCCTTGAGAGCGAAGCGTTTGATCAGGGTCTCGAAAGTGCAGTCGTCCCCTTGATGACCAAACTCCACGCCGACCATGTCATAAGGCAGGGCTTCAGGATGGGCGGATGTCTCAGAGGCAAAGATAAAGGTGGCCTGAGCATCAATGAAGCGCTGGATGAGCCACGCTGATCCCACGCGATCCACCTCCGGCTTCGGACGAGTCAGCCAGACTCGGATTTGGTAGTCTTTGATGGTGAGTTTCTTAGAGGAGGCGCTCGCGGGTTCATCGCCGACACGGCGCAAGAGATCCTGCACTTCATCGCCCTTGGGGCAGTCAAAGAAGTCGATCTGGCGCACGGCTTGATAGCGAGAGGCGATCTTCTCCACCTCCTCAGGACTTGCCTTGGGCTTTTTCGCTTTCGCTGGCAGCAGAGGACGAATGGTTTCCAAAATCTCTGCATAGTCCGCCGCCCGGGCTTCCTGAAACATCTGGATCAATTCGGCATCGCTGATGCCGTCCACGTCTTGAGAACGCACGAGGGTGGCATTGCCTCCCTGCTCTCGCACACGCTGAGCCAGCCACTGGAAGCTCTCATAGAGCTCGGGACGGTCTGGCAGCACGGAAGCTGCAGTCTTCAAAGACACTGCGCCGAGCCGTTTGAGCTGACGCCATAGGGACAAGCGGAGTGCGCCGCTGTTGGGCGGCAGGCTGTGCAGGAGCAGGAGCCAGGGGAGTTTCGTCATTTGTAACACTTGTTACAAACAAGAAACAAACGTTGCAAGAGTAAGTTTTTGACGTGGCAGAGGTTCGCAAGCTGTCTCAGAAAGACAGTTTCAAGCCTGAACCACTTGGGCTCTTTAGACACGCATCCAACGCCAAGTTTTGACGTGTTGAGACGGCTTCACGCAGTCGCGACTTCGGGAGGGCTGTTGTCCTCCAGAAGCGCTGCCAGCAGATCCGCGATAGGCAGAGACACGATGGCCGTGGCTTTGTCACTCATGGCATAGGGGAGGATGAGCTGACCGCCATGGACGAGGGAGCCACAACTATACACCACGTTAGGCACGTAGCCTTCACGCTCCACGCCCTCCGGGCAAAGCAAAGGGTGGCGCAGGCGACCGATAACGCGGGTAGGATCATCCAGATCCAGCAGCACGGCACCGATGCAATATTTGCGCATGGGACCGACACCGTGGGTGATGACCAGCCATCCTGCATCGGTCTCGATGGGCGAACCGCAATTGCCGAGCTTCACGGATTCCCAGGTCTCCGCAGGACGCAGGATGAGATGCGGGTCGGCCCAGTGGTGCGAATTGTCGCTGAACATGACGAAGAGGTTTTCATCATCCTGGCGGGAGAGCATGACATAACGGCCGCGGATCCGGCGCGGGAAGAGGGCCATGCCTTTGTTCTGGACGGCGGTGCCATTGAGAGTGAGCACGCGGAAGTGCAGGAAGTCCTTTGTCTCGATGAACTGCGGGAGGATGGCCCGGCCATTGTAGGCGGTGTAGGTGGCACAGTAGGTCACGGTGCCGTCATCATCCACAAAGCGCACGAACCGGGCATCCTCGATGCCATTGCTCTCGTTTTGAGAAACCGGAAAAAGGATGCGCTCACTGACGGCGAGCTTGGAAGAAAAACACAGCTCATAGTTGGAGTCGGCAAGCCACTGCACACACTCCAGAGTGCGGCGGCTCTCATGGGAGAGCGGCAGGCTTTCACGACGCACGCTGGCGACGCGGGCAGCGAGCTCGCTGCGGGAGAAATCGTCGGCCAGTATGTCCATGACCGAGGCCGTGCATTCGTTGTCAAAGCCCATCTCATGAAGCTTCACGATGAAGCGCTTCTTCCGATAAGTAGGGTTTGGCAGCACCTCAGGGAGACTGACGTAACGCGAGACCGGCACGAGTGTGATGTGCCCGTCAGGCGAGATCGAGCCCTCACGAAACTCAATGGAGGAAATGTGTCCCTCACCCGTGGCGCGGAGACTCATGATGAAGCGCAGGCCGCCTTCAGGCACGCCGCTTTGATCAGGATGCGAGACGATGGAGGGATTGAAGAGGGCCGCAGCCTCCAGTGAGTATTCACCACTGAAGATGGCGCCGATAAGGAGCTGCCGCGAACGTGTGAGCGGCCGCTGGGTGAAGATCTCTGACTGCACTTTGGCAAAGTGGCTCATGAGCACGGGCTCAATGTCCAGATGACGGCTGTCGAAGTCCGCGTGCACGGCGGCGAGCTCAGTCTCCACCTCCTCCTCAGTCAGCGCGAGCGCACGGCCGATGATGGTGGCGAGGCGCTGCGGATTGGAGGGGATGAACGGGCGGATGATGACGCGCGCGCTCTCCGGCTGCAGCATGATGTGATGGCGGCGAAGGGCGAGGCAGGTCATACGCGGGCGGGAAGCGGATACTGGGCAAGGGTCATCTCAGCGAGAGCGATGTGGAAGGCGAGGGTGGACTCCGCGCCCTGATTTTGATTCACGCGATCAGGGTGCAGCCCATCAGCACAGCCACCGGTGGCAGCATCATAAAGAGGCAGCCCCAGGTCATTGCGACCGAGGAACCACTCAAAGGCACGCCGCGCCTCACGTGACCAGACTGCATCGTTGGTTAGCTGATATGCCGTCACACAAGCCGAGACCATGGCCTGGGCCTCGACAGGCTGCTGGTCAAAATGGGCACGGGCGCCGTCACGAATGCAGAAGCCCTCGCTGCCGATGGGCCTGAAACTGCCATTCGGCGTTTTTTGGATGGAGACGAGCCAGGTCAATGACTTCAGGCCGGCATCCAGGGCTTCCTCATTTTGCAGAGCCTGGCCGGAAATCATGAGGGCCTGGCTGAGACGGGCATTGTCATAGGTGGCACCGGGCTCAAACCACGGCCAGTCGTCACTAGCGCATCCCTTCCATAGCCGGAGAAGATCGCCGGTCAGCACCTCGCGCGCAGCTTTGGCAGCGCTGTTGTCCGGAAACTGGCTCAGATACTCATGAATGCCCAGCAATGTGAAGGCCCATGCGCGCGGAGAGGTGAAGCCCTCCACACTCGCCAACCCGACATCGAAAATCTGGGCGCAGAGCGCGCGATGACCTTCATTGCGCGCGCGTGCCGCACCCAGCCCTGCGGCCCAGATGCCACGGCCATGACTGTCCTCGCTGCCCGCCGTCTCCAGCCACTGCCGGTCAAAGCTCATGAAGTTACGGAAGCGTCCGCTTTCGCGGTCGAGCGCCGCGGAGAGAAACGCCAGATAGCTTGTGGAAAGATCATCCAGAGCACCGACAGGCTGGCTGCCGCCGATGTTGTCCCGCAAACAGCAAAGAATGAATCCGCGAGCATTGTCGTCCGTGCAGTAACCATGCTGGAAATCAGGCACGGTATAAAGGGCATGCTGAAAGATGCCGGTGCTGTCCGTCATGTGTCTCAAGTGATCCAGTTTGAGACGTGGCAGCTCGGCCTTGTGCCCCACGGTCCAGCCTGCAAAGGCCGTGCGTGAAGGCACGCGGTAATCCGCGCGGGCGTGCTGGAAGACCTCCATGTACTGCTTTGCCACGGCTGACCAGATCATCTCCCGCCCGGCATGCCAGGCGGCCTTCTGCGTCCTGAGCATCAGCCCCGGACGCTCCAGATACTCACAAACTGCTCCTGTGATGGCTTCCGGCTGGCTGAAGGGCACCAGGATGCCGCGCCCCTCCGCCAGGAGTTCCTCGGCGTGCCAATAGTGAGTGGAAACCACTGCGCGTCCCGCACCAAACACCTGGGCCAACGTGCCTGATGTGATCTGCTCCCGGTTCAAGTAGGGCGTCACATAAATGTCCGTGGCACTGATGAACTCCTGCAGGTCTCCAGGAGATACAAAGCGGTTGTCAAAGATCACGTGATCCTTCACTCCGTTTTCCTCCGCCAGCCATTCCAGGCTGCTGCGGTAGCGCTCTCCCTCACGGGCCAGCAGATGCGGGTGCGTGGCCCCCAGCACAATATAAAGCGCCTCGGGATGCCGCCGGACGATGCCCGGCAGCGCCTGGATCGCGGTTTCGATCCCCTTCCCCGGACCGATCAGGCCGAAGGTCAGCAGCACTGTGCGCCCGGCGATGCCGAACTGCGCCTTCGCCGCCTCCGTGCCGCCAAAAGGCACATCCGGGATGCCATGCGGGATCACATGGATCTTCGACTTCGGCGCCCCATACGTCTCTTGCAGGATCTCTGCCCCCTTCCGGGCCATGACCACCAGCCGGTCGCTGCGGCGGATGATCTCGTCCATGACCTTGCGCTGGGCGGTGCCTGGTTCGCGCAGGACCGTGTGCAGGGTGGTCACCACTGGCATGCGCACCTCTTTAAGAAGTGCCAGCAGATGGCTGCCCGCCGGGCCACCATAAATGCCGAACTCATGCTGCACACAGAGCACGCCGGTGTTGTTAAAATTCAGGTAGTCCGCCGCACGCCGGTAGGAATCGATGTCCTTCTCCAGCAGCTCGAACCGCACTTCCTGCGGGTAGTTATAACCCTCCGCCTGATCATTCACCGCCCCCACGTAGCATTCCGCCTCCGGAACTGCAGTGCTGACAGCTTCACACAGATCCCGTGTGAAGGTTGCGATTCCGCAACGACGGGGAACATAGTCCCCGAGGAAAGCCACCCGTCTTAATGACGGCTGACTGCTCACGAGCCGAAGCTCCGGTAAATTAGCATAAGACAGCAGACAGCCCGCCCAGGGAATAGCAACCGGTCATTTGCACACTATCCGAGGCGTGAAGCGTGCCAAGGCGCGCTCTTAACAGACCTGGCCCCGGAAAACCTTTTGTCCGACTTATTGACAGACTGTTTGACAGGCGGGGGAAGACGTCTACTATCGCCCCCCCTCGCCCGTGCTGGGCGCATACTTTTATGGCAAACGTCGAAGTCATCCTCAAAGAAAAAATCAAAGGTCTCGGAGCCGAGGCCGATGTCGTCAAAGTGAAGCGTGGCTACGCTCGCAATTTCCTGGTCCCTCAGGGCAAGGCCTTCGAGGCCAGCTCTGGCAACCTGCGGAATCTCAACCACCTGAAGGCAGCCCGCGCCGAGCGTGAGGCTAAAGAACTCCAGGAAGCTGAGAAGATCGCTTCCAAGCTGAAGAAGCTGAAGCTCAAGCTGACCCTCCAGACCGGTCAGGCTGGCAAGGCTTTCGGTTCCATCACCAACATGGATATCGCCAAGGCAGTGCTTGAGAGCTCCGCGAAGGTGGAACTGGACCGTCACCAGATCCAGCTCGACAAGCCAATCAAGAACACCGGCACCTTTGAAGTGCCTGTGAAGCTTCACGGCGACGTGAACTGCTTCCTGAAGGTCACCGTCACCGCCGCTGACGGCGAAGGCGCGACTGAAGAAGCCGCTGACAGCGAAGATTAATCTTCCATTTCCTCTTTTCCAAAAAGCCGCCTCCTTCACGGGATGCGGTTTTTTGTTTGGGATTCGGTTCGCGGTTCAGCGTTCTCGGTTCACAGTTCCCTGCATTCGAATCTCCAACATCACCCGCCATGTCCGACCTGCCCAAAGTTTATGACAACAAGCCCTGTGTCCTGGAACTGGAAGCGGGTGACCACTGGTGGTGCGCCTGTGGATTGAGCGGACATCAGCCGATGTGTGATGGATCGCACAAAGGCACGGGACTAGGCCCGAAGAAGTTCACGCTCACGGAGCCGAAGAAGGTCTGGCTGTGCAACTGCAAGCACACGAAGACCCCGCCCTTCTGCGATGGGTCTCACAAGACGCTCGGCTGAAGTGTCAGCCTTGAGCGCAGCCATCATGCGGTGCCGGCTTGATTCACCAGAGAGGCTATGGCGGCTGGAGTGGTGAAGTGCTCACGTTTCACCATGATGGGGGGGATGGTGACGGCAAAGGTGCTCTCGAGATGAAGCATGAGCTGCATGGTGGCGAGGGAGTCCAACCCCAGCGCAAAGAGGTCGCTGTCAGCGCGCACTTCCTCCTCGATGTCGAGGATGTGATGCTCCTCCATGAGTGTGATGATGGACTGGGCGGTGATGGCAAGAGGCATGAGCAGATGACAGAAAAAGCTGGGAGCAGGAAAAACAACGCCTGCCGGGGCCGTCAAGGACTGTGTGATTTCTTGCAAGCCTGCCCCGAACGCCTACTGTCGCCCCCACATGCCCTCCCGAAACTTCTCCGCTTTGGCCCTGATCGCGCTTTTCTTTGTCTGGATGACCTCCGGGGTGATGGCCCAAGCGCCTAAAGGGACTCCAGCCACAGGCGCGCCGGCAGCTGCGGCGAGCAGTGCGGCACCGGCGGAAGAAAATCCATATGCGGCGGCACTGACGCTGGAAGGTTTCGTGCAGCGCACGGGCGTGATGGCCTATCCGTTGATTGCGTTGTCGATGATCACGGCCTTCTTCATTGTGCTCTTCACCTTCACGGTGCGCCAGGGCACGGTGGTGAGT
This sequence comes from Prosthecobacter gellanilyticus, assembly GCF_007992435.1. Lineage (GTDB taxonomy): Bacteria > Verrucomicrobiota > Verrucomicrobiia > Verrucomicrobiales > Verrucomicrobiaceae > Prosthecobacter > Prosthecobacter gellanilyticus. Next base: position 39,887 of record NZ_BKAG01000057.1, read on the forward strand.
GATGCCTTCATGAACAGCGCGGATGCACTGATCCGCAAACAGGACTATCTGGGTTTGCTCGCGGTGTGCAACCGCCGCAATGAGTGCATCGCGCGCATCACGGCGAAGACACTGGACTTTGCGACACGCAACCCAACGGCGAGCTTTGAAGAAGTGAAGGAAGTGACCGAGGCGGAAGGCAATCGTCAGTCGAGCCTGATGCTGGCACGCATCGCCTACCTCGGTGACGTGGGTGCGGTGGCGCCGATGCTGGGATTGCTGGGCACCACGCTGGGGATGATCACGACCTTCCATGAGATCTCCGCCACGGAGTATGGTGGCAGCAACCAGCTCGGTCTGGCGCAGGGTGTGTCCGAGGCGCTCTTCTGCACCGCGAGCGGTCTCGCGATCGGCATCCCGGCGCTGATTTTTTACTCCATCTTCCGTGGCAAGGTGAACCGCCTGATCTCCGAGATGGAAGCGGCCACCACGCACATCATGGCGCTGCTGGCGGTGCAGTACAAGCGGGCAGCCCGTGCGGCAGCCGGCCGCCCTGAGTGATCGTGATCTTCCTCTGAAGCATCCACCATGAACTTTCGCAAACAACACTCCATCGAGCCCACGCCCATGCAGCTCGCGCCGCTGGTGGACGTGCTCTTCCTGCTGGTGATCTTCTTTGCCGTGACCTCGCACTACGCGAAGAACGAGCAGGTCATGGACATCAGCGTGCCTGCCGCTGAGGAAGGTAAAGAAAAAGAGTCCCGCAATGTGGGTGAGATCATCATCAACATCAAAACCGAGGGCGAGATCATCGTGAACGGTGCGCAGCTCACCGAGGATGAACTCCTGGCGAAGCTGAAGAACATCGTGACCGTTTTCAAAGACCAGGCCGTGATCCTGCGAGGTGATGAGGTCGTGGACTACAAGCACGTGATCCGCGTGCTGGACACCTGCCAGAAGGCGGGAATCTGGAACATCGCCTTTGCCACCCGCAGACCTGAAGCTGAAGCTCCGAAAAAGCCGTGAAGTGACATGAGCCACCGCACGTCCCACCTTTCTCCCCAGCCCCGTCTTTCCTTTTACATCATGCGACCCGCGCTCCGAGCTTTCCTGTGTGCTGCCACTCTGAGTCCCTTTGCGGACGTGACGGGGCAGTCCGTGCCCAAGGCGGTGCCGATCGATGAAGACAGGCCCGTGCCGAAAGCGGTGCCGGTGGATCCGAATGATGCGCGCACGATGCAGCCGCCTGCGGCCCCCGCCCCGACCAAGGGTCCGGATGATGATCTTTTTGATTATGCCAGCCTGGCCTATGACCGCAGCGAATGGGCGATGGCGGCGAAGTCCTTCGGCCAGTATCTGCAAAGCTATCCCTCTGGCAAACACGTGCCGATCGCGATGTTCCGCATCGGCGAGTGCTACATGAAGCAGAACCAGATCAAGGTGGCAGAGACCTACTATGAAGAGGTGGTGAACCGCTATCCGAACAGCGAAGGAGCGCCCTCAGCGGCGTATCGCCTCGGCGCGGTGCGTTTCAATGCGAAGCAGTATGATGAGGCCGCGCGCATGTTTGCGCTGTGCGAGACGAAGACCACGCTGCCGCAGGTGCGCCTCGCGGCCGGGTTTAACAAGGCACGCGCGTATCAGATGCTCGGCGACATGAAGCGCCAGATCACCGCGCTGAATGCGGTGGTGGCCGTGAAGACGGACAATCCTTATCGCGAAGCCGCCCTGCTCAGTCTGGGCACGCTGCAGCTTGCTGATGACAAGAAGGCGGAGGCCCTGCCGCTGTTTCAAGAGTTGATCGCGAGCAGCAAGGACAACGCGACCGTTTCGGAAGCCTCAGTGAAGGCAGCGGTGCTGCTGGCCGAGGCAGGCAAGCCGGAGGAAGCTGTGGCGCTTTTCGAAAAGGTTCTGAAGATCACGGAGACCAGCCCCTCAAATCGTGGCATCGCGTTGGTGGGTGTGGTGCAGGCCTTGTTTACCAAGGGTGACTACGATGGCGTGATCAGCAACTACAACGCGAACTCCACCATCCTGCCGGAAGGTGACACGCGGCCGAAGATGCTGCTCATGGTGGGCAATGCCTTCCGCATGAAGAAGAGCTATGCACGTGCCGTGGAGACCTATCTCATGGTCGAGCAAGGCGCGCCTGGCAGTGATGCCGCTTTTGAGGCGGGTTACTGGAAGCTGTATTGCTTCTATCTTTTGGATGACAAGGATCTCGCGGAATTCGCCACGGGCTACATCGCCAAATACAAGGAAGAGCGCGTCGACAGCGAGTTCCTGAACCTGGCGCGCCTCATCCGTGCGGATCACCATTTCAACAAGCAGCGCTATGTGGAGGCTGCCTCAAGCTTCAGTGATGTGCAGCTCGAGAAGCTGCCCGCGAAGCTGCAACCTGGCACGCTCTTTAACAAAGCCTGGGCGCTGGCCGAGGCGCAGCGTCCGCAGGACGCCATTGCTGCCTTTTCACTCTTCCTGGCGCAGAACCCGGGGCATGAACTGACGGCCAAGGCGCTAGCGCGCCGTGGTCTCGCCTACCGCGAGATGAAGGACCTGCCGAACGCCATGGCGGACTTTAAGAACGTGGCGCAAAACCACCCGAACTCCGAGGCGGCCGAGCTGGCTTACCTGCAGATGGGATTGATCGCCTCCGAACAGCGGGATCACAAGGCCACCATCGCGGCCTTTGAGACCCTGGTGAAGAAGTTTGCCACCAGCCCGGCTGCCGGCCAGGCCTGGTTTGGCATCGGGCGTGCAAACTACTCCCTGCAGCAGTGGGAACCTGCTGTGAAGGCGCTGCAGCGCGCCATCGACGTGGATCGCAAAACCTATCTCGACCAGGCCAGCCAGATGATCATCCAGGCACAGTACGTGCAACAGAATGCCGAGGAGCTGGCGAAGAGTATCGACGAGTATCGCCGTGCCAATGCGAGCGGCAACATCCCGCCGAATGTGCTTACTTGGTTAGGCCTGACGCTGTTCAACAAGAAGGCTTATCCACGCGCCACGCAGTATCTCTCCCTGGCCTCCACTCCCACCGCGCCGGAAAACACGGATCCCCGGGTCTGGAACTACCTGGGTATGGCCTTCCTGGAAACGAAGGACTACGAGAGCAGCGTCAAGGCCACGGACAACTTTCTCAAGGTGACCGCCGATGGCGCCCCCAAGGCCCGCGCTTTGGTGACCAAGGGACGCGCGCTGCTCGGCCTGGGCAAGCATGATGAGGCGGAAGCGGTGGTGCAGGAAGGTCTGGCCTTTGCCAAGGATGGCAAACCGCAGGCTCTGCTGCTGATCCTGCAAGGGGACATCCTCTTTGCGCTGGGTGACAAGCTCACCGGCGAAAATCAGGCGGCTGCCGCGACGGAGAAGTATGCCGGCGCTGCTGGCAAATACATGGTCCCCGCGCAGTTCTTCGATGACGAAGAGGTAACGCCTGAGGCCCTGGACAAGGCCGCGCAAGCCCTGGAGAAGAGCGGCCAGGCTGACAAGGCCGGGGAGTTCCGCAAGCTGCTGAAGCAAAAGTATCCGGGATATCAGGCGCTGTGAGCCAAGAAGGTTAACCGCAGATAACGCAGAGGGCACAGATGGATCAGAGACTCAGGCCATCTGAGATCTCTGGG
>NZ_BKAG01000058.1 GCF_007992435.1 Prosthecobacter gellanilyticus
TGCGGGCTGGCTGGTTCTTTTCGTGATCGCGGCTCTTCACGGCGAGCTTTGGTTCACCGCGTTCCATGCAGCGCAGGATCTAACTCAAGTGGGCTTTGCCACGCTCGGCATTCTGGGTGGCTTTTGCATCTGGCTTCCTGCGGCCATCTGGTGGGGCACCCATCGACACCTGTTTGGCAGGAAGAATGCCTCCCATGATCCGACGGACACAAACCAGGATCACTCTTCCACCGGCACAGCCTTCACGGGTGGGCTTCCGACCGGTGGCGTTCCGACAGGTGGTGAGGCTGAGACCGGTTCTACCGTGGATCCTGCCTTGGGCACGGAGCTCAACGCGGTGCCGACGATCAAAGAGGAGACTCCGCGTCCCCACTGATAACCGAAGCCAAAGGGCAGGTCGCCGGCCTTGTGATGCGCGAAGGCATCGCGAAGATCCGGCTGGTCATGCTTGGCGAATAGTTCGATAGGCCCGGGGTAGTTGCCATAGAGGCCCATGATCCATTCATTGCCATTGAAGAAGCGCAGGGGAATGCCGCTGTCATCCTGAACGACGTTGCGTGTGTTGGTGAGCAGGAAATCACGGACGGTGGTGAACTCGCTCATGTGCATGAGGTAAGAGGCTGCCTTTGTGAAGCCATTGCCACGGCCCTGCTTCTTGCAGAAGGCGATGAAGCCCGGATTGCTCTTGATGCCCCAGTTCGAGAGATCGCTAGTGAAGTAGTACAACGTCTGTGTGCGGCCCGTGGTGCCCTGGAAGACAATCTTCACGCCCGGTGTCTTGGACTTGTCTGTGGTGAGGTCACCACTGCTGCTGAGTTTCACCATCTCGACGCTGCTAATTTGGCAGCCAGAGCGTGCCAGGAAGACCATGATGACCGGCAGCGTACCGCTGAGCTGCGTGGCATTCAGATCATTCTTCATGTCAGCCGTGATGAAGAAGCTGAAGCTCAGGATGGCATTCAGGGACTTGCGCAGGTTTGCGAGCGCTGCGGCGCGCACCGCTGGATCCAGGGCCTCGATCTGAGGAAGGTTTCCCACCGGCTCGCGTGCGCACAAAATGTAGGTGCTGGCATTCGGAAAGAACGCGTGCGCATACAGCATGTCAGGTCCGCTGAAAGGATAAAAGAGCGGGCTTGGGTCCGAGTAGACGAAGTTCAGGTTCGCGGGCATCCAGGTGCGGATGGGGCCGAGCTGGCGATCCTCCACGTCCACCCAGGCGCGCTGAAACTCCGAGGCATGCTGCTGCCAGGCTCCTTCCCGCGCCCAGGGTTCGAGCGTGGAGCCATCGATGTTCAGCCCTGCCAGATAGCGTGCCTCATCATTCGGCGATCCTGCCAGCGCCGTGACGGCGCTGAGAGACCAGAGGCAGAAAAGAGAGAGAAGGTTTTTCATGGCTTACGAGGGTTCAGGAAGTTTACGTCCAATCTCATCAATGCGGTAACCAAAGCCACTCCCCTTGAGTGTGCTCAGGTCCACCACACCACCACGACGGCGATACAGCCCGGGGTGAATGCGCTCCTCGATGACGGAGGCATCCGGATAAAACTGCATCGCATTGCACTCCACTCCCTGGATGGTCCCCGCGTGCGCAGCGAGACGCACATGCGGGATGATGGCCAGCATGGGGTTCGTGAGGTCCTGCACCATCAGCGGCATGCCGTGCGCCTTGGCCCAGCAGAGGCTGAGCAGCGCGCCGGTCTGAGTCTTGCAGGTCTTCAGCGCCACACCGCTCCAGCCGAGACGACGTCCGAGACGAACGAACTCCCAGTCATGCGCGCTTTCATCCAGGAACAGCGGTTTGCGTGCGGAGACACTGCGCACATCGATCTGATGTGCTTCCAGATCATACGGGAAGGGCTGCTCCACATACAGCGTGCGCGCATAGATCTCCGGTTCATCGGCAAGCAGGCGGTCCGTGATCGCATTCACATATTCCGGATCCTTCACCGTGCAGTTGAAGTCGGCGCTCAGCCAGCGCACACCATTGGTTAGGCCGATGCGGCCCACACGCACCATGCGCTCATAGTCCCAGGCGGCATCCGTGCCGCGCAGCTTGATTTTCAGGCACGTCAGGCCGTCACGCTGAATCCAGTCCGCTAGCAGCAGGGGATGCTCGTCCTTCGGCTCGCTGCCGGTGAGATCACAGGCTTCCAATGCATCCACACCACCCACGAGATGCCAGACGGGGAGCTGCTTCGGAGCTTCGCGCACCAAATAGTCCTGCGGATAGCGGCCGCGGAAATCAATGCCGCTGCCTTCCTCGGCGTGGATGAAGGCGCTGAGGTCACGCGACATGAAGTCAGGCCCATACGTGTCATACACATCCTTGTTCAGCAGGTGACCAAAGGCATCATGAATGGCGATGTCAAAGGCGCTGAAGGCCACGAGCGAACCGAGGTAAGGCATCTCCGGCCCTCCCGCTTCCGTATTCGCGGCTTTCAAGGTCGCGGCCAGAGGGCCATGAATGAAATCAGCCCCAATTTCCATGGGGTGGCCTTCCAGCCCGCTGCTCACGAGTTCCTGGGCGAGGCGCCTGGAGAACTCCTCCATGCGGCGCAGGCGATCCGACACAGCCAGGGTGCTCGGCCAGACCCAGGAGACACTGAGCGGGGTCTCGCCCCAGCCTTCGGCGCTCTTGCCACCACGATCAGTGACGGCGACCTTCACGCGCAGGCATGAAACACTGGTCACGGTCTCCGGCCCGAACTTGAGCGGCACGCGCATGGTCACCGGCAGGAAGTAAACGGAAGCGGCGGTGACTCGGATGTCGGTAGGTTTCATGTCTGGTTAGGTTATAAAATTTGGATCAGGTGGACTGGCTAGAGGCAAAAATGAGAGGGTCAGTGTGGCAAGAATCCCGCTGCTGCCAAATCGTGACTCGACTCATGATCATGAATCGCTAAGCATTCTCCCCCGATGGTTCCGAAATCTACATGGTTTCAAAGATTCCTCCACGAACTGATGCCCGTGATCTACGGCATCGTCGCGGCGGTGATTGCTATCGGTGGATTGGTGGTGGCCATTTTGATCTATGAACATCGTCCTGCGGAGGCGAGCCCGCCGAAGCAGCTCCAAGCTCCGATGCTCAGTGCTTCCAGGCAGCCATCCGTGGCACCCAAGAGCCTTTTGTCTCCTCCGGAAACGATCCGCCCGGCATTGCCTGCGAATCAGGAACTGCCTCCGGCTCGTGAGGTCGCACCAGCACCAGCACCCGTGCCGGCACCCGTGGAGCCCATGAAGGTCCTGCCAGCACCTCCGCCTCCCCCACCTTCTCCACCTGTTATCACGAAGGCACCATCGGTCCCGAAGATCGAGTGGACGTGGACACCGTTGAAGGATGACGTCACCACCCTCTTCCATAACGTGATCCCGGATCTCGGAGGCCTGCCACTCCTGCAGTATGCGGTGATGCTCGATGACGCGGAGTGGATCGGCGAACTGCTCTCCCGCGGTGCGGATCCGAATGAGCAGACCCCTGCTGGTGATACCATGCTGTGTCATGCCGTGCGTCTTTCGGCCACGAACAGCGTGCGTGCTTTGGTGCACGGAGGTGCAGACGTCACTAAATACGGTCTCGAGAACCAGCTTCCCCTGGCGCTGGCTTCACTGCGCCGTGGCACGGATATTTATCGGGCTTTGCTCACCGCAGGCGCAGATGCGAATACTCGCTTCATTGCCCCGGTGAGCAAGGAACTGCTGGATCGTGTGACCATCAAGGATTTGAAGAATGCGCTCTCGGATGATCGCGGTGTGACACCGCTGATTGCCTGCGCGGCGCGTGGTGATGTGGAAGGCGCGGCGGAGTTGCTGCGCTGGGGTGCCAAGCCGGATCGCTGCACCACGAGGTATCATCGTTACCCCATCAACTTTGCGGCGACTCAGGGGTATCTTTTCCTCATGCGCATCATCCTTGGTCGTCAGCCCGAGTCGGAGCCGCAAATTCTGGTGACCATTGATCTCAGCCGCCAGCGTGCCTGGGTGACCAAGGAAGGCCAGATCATCGACACCTGTTCCGTCTCCACCGGACGTGAGGGTTATAACACACCTGCCGGACGCTACGTCATCACGGACAAACATCGGTCATGGACCTCCACGCTGTATCACGTGGCCATGCCCTACTTCATGCGTCTGAACTGCAGCGCCATCGGCCTGCACAGCGGCTACGTCACGGGCCGTCCGGCCTCTCACGGCTGCATCCGCCTGCCTTATGACAAGGCGAAGAAGTTCTTCGGCCTCTGCAATGTGGGCGATGAGGTGCAGATCGTGTATTGATCCGATCAGAGCATCGTGCCTTCGAGTCCCTGGACCTCTTTCTTTACCAGGGCACCGACACGATGCTTGGCCAGATAGACCTGGGCGGCATTGATGCCCAGTGCCTCGCTGGTCTTCTTCACGCCCCAGCCCTTCATCACGTAGCAGTCGAAAATCTGAAACTGTCTCGGCGAGACCTTGGCTTTCACTCGCTCGATGGCGGCGGAGGTGATGTTGTCCCGCCATTCCTTGTCCCAAATGCTTTCCAGGAGGTTGTCCTTCTCGTTCGACAGGCGCTCCAGGGCCAGATTGCTCGTCTCCTCGCTCTCCGAATTGCCTTGGTCGGCCAGGGAGGGCTGGCGCTTGCGGGCGCGGAACACATCCAGCACACGCCAGCGGGTCATCTGCAGCAGCCAGGCTTTGAAAGAACCGGCGCGGGGATCATATTGACCCTTCTGCACCTGCCGGGCGATGGCGATGATGGTCTCCTGAATCACATCAAAGGCCTCCTCACGGGTCAGGCCGGCTTTGGTGGCCACCGAGTAGATCAGGCGCCAGTAGGTCTGGTAGAACTCATTCCACGTTCGCTGATCTTCCCAGTTGTTGAGACGTTCGATGAGAGACTTGCGGGTTTTTTCCCACAGGCCTTTCTCTTTTTTAACTTCTTCTGGGATTTCCGGCGTCTCCTCCATTAGCTTCTGATTCTCTGCGGTTCGTGCCCGGTGTCAAACCTCGTGTCACCCTGAGAGCGGCCCGCCATGAAAAAATCTTTCTTTCGGCAATCTCCAGCTACCCGGTCGGGTGGGTCAAAGACTGTGCAGTCTATGCCATCAGACTCGTGCAAGGCTGCCGGGCTTTCGTCGTTCATGGGGGCTCATGAAACTCTCGCGCCTTCTCTTTTCCCTGCTGCTCGCCCTGAGCGGCCTGACCCTCCAGGCGGCGGACAAGCCGGACGTACTCTTCATCGCGGTGGATGACCTCAATGACTGGACCTCCTACCTGGGCGGGCATCCGCAGACGAAGACGCCTAACATTGACCGCCTGGTGGCTCGCGGCACGGCCTTTACGAACTCCCACTGTGCGGCCCCGGCCTGCAACCCCTCTCGAGCCGCATTGATGAGCGGTCTGCGCCCCTGGACGACCGGCATCTACACGAATGGCGACCCTGCTGCGGGCGTGCTGAAGGATGTGAACACGATCAACCGGCACTTCCTGGCCAGTGGCTACAACACCCTCGGCGGCGGCAAGATCTACCACAACATCAATGCCGAAGGCCGCAAGGACACCTGGACGGAGTGGGCGGGCCTCTTCCCCAGCATCGCCGAGCATGAGGAGAACATGAACGGCCTCAAGGGTGGTCATTTCGACTGGGGCGCTGTGGATGGAAAGCCCTCTGACATGGGTGACTACAAGCTCACGGACTGGGCCATCAACCACCTCAAGACAGCGCCTGCAGACAAGCCGCTTTTCCTCGCTGTTGGTTATGTCAAACCGCACCTGCCCTGGTATGTCCCGCGTGAGTATTTCGACCGCTTCCCGCTCGATTCCATCCAGCTGCCCACCGTGAAGGAAGATGACCTGGCAGACATTCCTAAAGCGGGCGTTAAGATGGCAGGTCCTGAAGGGGATCACGCCAAGGTGCTGAAGTCAGATCAGTGGAAGAAAGCGGTGCAGGCCTATCTGGCCACCATCTCCTTTCTCGATGATCAGGTGGGCCGTCTGCTCGATGGTCTGGATGCCAGCCCGCGCAAGGACAAGACCATCATCGTCTGGTGGACGGATCACGGCTGGGCGCTCGGCGAGAAGCAGCACTGGCGCAAGTTTGCGCTTTGGGAGGAAACCACCCGAACCAGTTTTGCTATCACGGCACCAGGCATCACCAAGCCCGGCACATCCTGCACCGCCTCTGTGGACTACACGAACATCTACCCGACGCTCTGCGAGCTCACCGGCCTGCCATTGCCAGAGCATGTGAAAGGCCCCAGCCTCGTGCCGCTTCTCAAAGATCCGAAAGCTGCTTGGGACCACGTGGCTGTGTGCTCGCATGGCAAGGGCAATCACGCTGCTCGTGACAGCCAGTGGCGCTACATCCGCTATGCGGATGGCAGCGAGGAACTCTACGATCACAGCAAGGATCCGTATGAGTGGACAAACCTCGCCAGCGACGCTGCCAGCAGCGAGGTCAAGACACGCCTCGCCGCTGTGTTCCCAAAAGAGGAAGCTAGGCCCACCTCCGGCGGCAAAGGTGGCAACGGCGATGGCGGTGAAAAGAAGCCCGCCAAGGGCAAAGGGAAGGGGAAGAACGCGAAGAATGCAGAGTGACGGCACACGTGAAAGGCCGCGTGCTGGCCCAAGCCGCAGCGGCCTAACATGCGTTGCGTTGGGTGGGCGCGGTTACTTCAGGAAGCTCTTCAGCATCCATACGGTCTTCTGATGCAGGGTGACACGGTTGATCATGAGATCCTCCGTCTCGGCATCATCGGTGTTACCGGCGAGGTCACGGCATTTGACCGCGTCTGAAAGCAGCTTCTCATTAGCCTTGATCAGCTTTTTCACATAGTCCTCCTGCGAGAGCGGCGAGACAAACTCCTCCATCTGGGCCACTTCAGCCAGCCTGCTCAGGCCGCCAATGGCATACGCATTCAGGGCACGCACACGCTCGGCGATCTCATCGACGGCTGTGAACAGCTCCTCATACTGCGTCTGAAAGGCTGTGTGCAGCGCGAAGAAGCCCTGACCTTCGACATTCCAATGCGCAAGATGGGTTAGTGACAGCAAGGCATAGGAATCGGCGAGAACCTGATTCAGGCTGTCTGTCAATTCAGTGGGGTGGGTGGAGTCCTTTTTCATACCCGGTTATACGGATTGGCCGCCTTCAATGGATGGATCGCCAGCGAGCGACGTCTCAGCCACCTCTCGTTCATGGGATCAGGTGACGGCCTTATTTCCGCATCAGCTTCCTTGCCTTCGCCGCATACTTCTTCAGTCGTTCCCGCTCCTCGTTCCAGTATTCCATCTCATTCTCCGTGATGCCGATGGACATGGCGTCGAGCAGGGTGAGTAGCGTCTCAGCATTTCCTGTGACGTAACTTTGCAATGTCGCGACGAGATCAGACGACTCAGGCAAGGTGATGGAGAGATTCAAAGGCACCGCAGCATCAAAGAAACGATGCGGATAAGTCGAGATCGGTGCGGATGGCCAGGTGAGCCTGTAAAGGCATCTGGCCAGGCTGCCATAGACATGACGAAAGGCTGATGGATGCGGCCCGGTGCCGCCTTCCTCACGACTCAGGGAGAGCATGAGCTTGCCAGCCTCGACATTGATCTTCAGCCACCATGGCTCGCCTTGCCAGACGCCGGCGCGATTGAATTTCGGACGATACTCCAGCAGCAGCATGCGTTCGAGTTCGATGGCTTCCTCAGCGGTGTCACAGGTCTTCCACTCGATGCGAAAAACACGATGCACCAAACGCAAAGTTCGTTTGGCGTTTTTTTCCGGTGTCACATGCCGGTAGCTGCCGATCCGCGAGCGCAGATCCAGTGACTGGCCGATGTAGAGCAGTTCATTCGTCTGACTGTAAAAGAAGTACACGCCAGGCACGCCCGGCAGCGCGCGAAAGAACTCATTCCCCAGCCGTGCCGAGAGAGGATTCTCGATCCGGAAGAGTTGGGGTTGCTTGGCGCTGACTGAGGACATCCGAACGGGAAGCTGCTTCATCGCCGATGGATGTCCACTCGGGAGGTGCTGAAGTTGCTCCGCCGCGATCAGGCTTTTTGCCAGAGTTTGCCGCTGGTCAGCCAGTCGTTCACGAGATCACGAAAGGCCTTCACGGCAGGGCTGAGCTCATCGGGATTCCATACCATCACCAGTGGCACGGTGTGTTCTGGAGTTACCGGAATGTACTGCAAGCCAGGAGGTATGGAGGAAGCCGCGGCCACGCTGTCCGTGGCGATGCCCACACCGGCGCCTGCTTCCACATAGGTTAGCACGGTGCCCATGAGACTCGGGTTCTGCGCGATGCGTGGCGCAAAGCCTGCGGTGCGGCAGGCGGCGAGGATCTCATCATGCAGGCCCACGCCTTCACGCCGGGCCAGCACGATCAGCGGCTCCTGCGCGAGGCTTTTCCAAGGGATGTTTTTTTTGCCGGCGAGAGGATGCCCCCCTGGCACCACGATGCCCAAAGGTTCCTGCCTGAGCAAAAGAGTGCTCAAGGCACGCTCGCCCTGGCCGGGCACGGGACGCGTGAGAGCCACGGACAGACGTCCTTTCGCCACCATCTCCCAGACACGTTCCGGGGTGCGCTCCTCAAGGTGCACAGATACTTTTGGGAAACGCTGGCGATACTCGGCCAGCAGCCGGCCGAGGAAGATCTGGGTCGGCGGGCCGATGTAGCCCAGCCTCAATTCACCCTCTTCACCTGCGGCGGTGCGCTTCACCTTGCGCAGAGATTCATCCAGACGCTCCAGCACCACGGCGGTCTCCGCCAGAAGCACACTGCCTGCGGGTGTCAGAGACACGGTGCGGCGGCTGCGATCAATCAACTGCATGCCCATGTCCTGTTCGAGCTCCTGCACGGCCCGTGAGAGCGCGGGTTGCGCAATGCGCAGGCGACGAGCCGCTTTCGAGAAGCTCAGCTCCTCGGCCACGGCTTGAAAATAGCGCAGATGTCGCAGGTCCATGAGCTGTTTTAGCCGTCGAGTGAAGGTCTGACAACTCCCGTGGTTGCCAGAGGGCACAAGTTTGATCAAAGTCGCCGTACATCCATGACCCGTCCTGAAGCCATCCAGCACATCCGTGAAGCCGCGAAGAACATCGCCCTGCAGATGATGAAAATCCATCCGGCCCTGCCACATCTGAAGGACGAGGAGACCATGAAAGAGAGCCTCAAGGCTCTGCATGAGATGACTGTGCATCTCGAGACCATCAAGAAGAAGATCGGCCGCCTCGAAAAGCAGGACGACAGCACTCTCCTCTGACCCGGCGTAGCGGCAGGCGTCAGCATGCCGAGATATGGGTTAGCAGCACAATCATCACGCCAAGGTTTGAGGCAGCGGCAGGCGTCAGCATGCCGCCTTCCGCGATCACTTCAGCGTCTCTGCGAACTTCTGGTAGTGCTCCACCGCTGTCTGATTGTGCCTCGCCAGCAAGGGGCCGAGCTTCGCCGCCTCCTTGTTTTTCAGCGCATTGACGATGGCCCGATGATCCTGGTTCGCCGCCACCATGTCAGGCGGCTGCGCCAAGGGGAAAGCGCTGCGGTGCAGGCGCTCCCACTCGGTCAAAAGAGACTGCAATGTCTGCTCCACTCTCGTGAACCCACCGATACGGCAGGGGAGCAGATGGAACTCACGGTTGGCGGCTTCGAAGCCTGCGCGATCACCCTTCTGCGCGCTGCTTTCCATCTTCTTGAGCAGCGCTTCCAGCTCCAGGAGATTACCTTCCGCCAGATGCGGCAGGCATTGCACGGCTGAGATGCCCTCCAGCGCGCCGAGCATGGCAAAGATCTCCCCCAGTGAGGCCACGTCCACCATGGTCACGCGCACGCCGGTGTGCGGGGTGATCTCCACCAGCCGCTCAGACTGGAGCTGGCGCAGCGCCTCACGCACGGGGATGATGCTGACCTGAAAGCGCTTCGCCAGGGAGTCGATCACGATCGCTTCCCCGGGTTTGAGCGCGCCGTTCAGGATCTCCGTCCGCAGCGCCTCATACACCGCCCGCTGCTTCGTGGGGACGTTGGCAGAGGCGAGGGGCAGGGCAGCTCGTGGGCGGGCGGGCATGTACAGGAGAGTCTTTGGCGTCAATCCGGCCTCTAGGCAACTCTCTTGCCACTCCCTCTTGAGTTTGCCAGGATTCACGGCTCTCTCGTCCCTCCCCAGTTCATGTCCCGCGTCCCCGAAGAAACCCTCCAGCAGATCCTGGCCTCCACAGACATCGTGGACCTGATCGGCCGTACGGTGAAGCTGCGCCGCGCCGGGACGAACTGGGTGGGCCTCTGCCCCTTCCACAACGAAAAGAGCCCCTCCTTCAATGTCCGGCCTTCCACGAACTCCTACCACTGCTTTGGCTGCGGGGCAGGGGGGAATGCCTTCCGCTTCCTGATGAACAATGAGGGCCTGACCTTCATGGAAGCCGTGAAACGCCTGGGTGATTCCGCCGGCATCCGCATCCAGGAAGAGGTCTGGGATGCCAATGCTGAAAAGGAGGCGAAGCACCGCACACAGCTCATCCGCGTGCATCAGGAGATTGCGGAGTGGTATCACCAGCTGCTCATGAAAAGCCCGCTGGCTGCCGCGGCGCGGGATTATTTGAAAGGACGTGGCATCAACTCCGCCGTCGCCAAAAACTGGCTGCTCGGGTATTCACCGACGAACAGCCAGCTCATGCGCCAGTGGGCCACAGAACAGAAGTTTGGCAGGCAGATCCTCATTGATGCTGGCATCCTCATTTTCAGCGAGGAGCGTGGCGATGCCTACCCCCGCTTCCGCGACCGGCTCATGTTCCCCATCCGCAATGACAATGGTGATGTCATTGCCTTCAGTGGTCGTCTGCTCCAGGCCGATGCCAAGGCGGCGAAGTACCTGAACTCGCCTGAGACGCCCATCTTCAGCAAGAGCAAGGTCCTCTTCGGCTTTGACCGCGCCAAGCGGAACATCTCCAAGGCTGGACGAACGATTGTATGTGAGGGGCAGATTGATACCCTCATGCTCCACGAGGCTGGCTTTACCAACGCTATCGCTGGTCAAGGCACCGCGTTTACTGAGGTGCACGCAAAGCATTTGAAGCGTTTAGCGGACGAAATCGTGCTTTGCTATGATTCGGACAATGCAGGTTTAAAGGCTGCGGAACGTGCCTTTCAGGTTCTTGCTCCCACAGGGTTGGTAATAAAGGTAGCGGGCTTGCCGCGAGGAGAAGATCCCGATTCTCTTCTTAGGAAGGAAGGTGCCGAAGCCTTTTCAAAGAGAATTGAGGCAGCCGAGTACTTCATCGATTTCCAACTAGAGCACTTGGCTCGCACAAGAGACCTTAATGACATGGGACAAAAGGTTAAAGTGGTCCAAGAGATGGCAGTGAATGTTCACTTGTTCCCAGAACCTGTGAAAAAGCAGGCAACCATCATGAGAGTTGCCTACAAACTTGGGCTATCGGAAGAGGTTGTCAGAAATTTTGTGGAGCGTTCGCAATTGAAGGCAGAGCGTAAGGGTTCAAAAACGGACCAGCCGACTCAAACTTCTGGTCAGCAAATTATCGCAGCCCAAGACAAAAATGCTCTCGACATTGTCCGTCTTGCGTTGGCGGATGCCCAAGTTTTGGATTGGCTGCGACACCAAGAGCATGACGAGGTTCTCAGGGACGTCCCTGGTACCGAGTTGCTAGCTCTGGTTTGGCGGGGGAAGTTTGACTCAGTTGACCCCGTAGCGGTGAATGTCTACCTCACCACCCTCCAGCCGGACGAGGAGTCCGCACTGAACCAGCTTTTGCACGAATCTAGTGCTTCGGGCGGGCTGGCGGCAGCGGAGCACGCTTTTGGCGCTCTAGAGCTAACTCGGCTGCAAATGCTCAAACTACGCCTGCAGACCCACCTCAAACAACCCGGCCTAACCCCGGAAGACATTGCCGAGCTACAACGAGAAATCTGGGCCCTGCACCAGGAAATCAACAAAGTGCAGCAGCAAATGGTCAAACGGGAGATGTAGAGGCGTAAAAGTCCCGGGATGTGAGATTTTCGCGTTCCCTCCATCTGCCCATTGCCGAGTTGGAGGTGGGTGGTAGCTTTCCGTTCTCCTTCCACGCCCCCTGGCGCTCTTTTCCCTGACCTCGTCCCCCCCTGCATGTCCTGGCTCTCTTCCCTTGGCCCCGTCGGTGAAGCCCTCTACTTCATCATCCTGATTTTCGAAGTCCTGCTCGTCTTCAATCTGATGATTCTCGTCCACGAGTGGGGCCATTTCCTGGCCGCCCGCTGGCGGGGCCTGAAGGTGGAGGCCTTCCAGATCTGGTTCGGCAAGCCTCTCTGGAAGAAGACCATCAATGGCGTGCAGTATGGACTCGGCTGCATCCCGGCCGGTGGCTTTGTCAAGCTTCCCCAGATGGCTCCCATGGATGCCATCGAGGGTGAAAGCTCCAGCACAGAGCCCCTGCCTCCCATCAGTCCGCTGGACAAGATCATCGTCGCCTTCGCCGGCCCGCTTTTCAGCTTCATGCTCGCCTGCTTCTTTGCCGTTTTCGTCTGCTGGCTGGGCAAGCCTGAGAGCGAGCCCTTGGTCACCACCACCATTGGTTATGTGGTGAAGGATGGCCCCGCTGGCAAAGCCGGTCTCAAGCCTGGAGATAAGATCCTGAGCATCGATGGCCAGCCAATCAAGCGCTTCGAGGGTATGACCACGGACACCGTCACCTGGAACGTTATCTCCAGTGAGGGCAAGACCATCCAGTTCAAGGTCGAGCGTGATGGCCAGGCTCTGGCACCGATCGATGTGGATCCTACTGCCTGGCCACCTGAGGACAAGAAAGAGGAGAAGCCCAAGACTTGGTTCCAGAAGGTCTTCAGCTTCATCTTTGATCGTCCGCCCCTGCGCAAGATCGGCATCACCGGCAAGGAAGTGCCCATGATTGGCGAAGTCATGCCCCATGGACCTGCTGACGATGCTGGACTGCAGGTGGAGGATGAACTCCTTTCCGTGGATGGCCAGCCCCTGCTCCACAAGGCTCAGTTCTCCGATTACATCGAGACCCGTGCCGATCAGCCCATCCAGGTCATCATTCGCCGAAAAGACAAGGAGAGTGCCGCGAGCAAGGAGAGCACGATCACAGTCACTCCGCGCCTGCCTGACAAGCGTCCAACGACTTGGACCATGCCGTTGGCCGGCTTCAAATGGCACCCCACCGGTGCTCGTAAACTGGCGCATCCAAGTGTGTGGGCGCAGGTTTCAGGTTCCGCCAAGGCACTTGTCAGCATGATTCAGAAGCTTGTGACATCGAGCTCAGACATCAGCCCCGCCCACATGAGCGGCCCCATCGGCATTGGCCGTGTGTATTACAATCTTCTTCAGGACTCGGAAGCCCTGCTTCAGGTCCTCTGGTTCAGCGTCGTGCTGAACGTGAACCTTGCGCTCATGAACCTGCTGCCGTTCCCGGTGCTGGACGGCGGCCATATTGTCATGGGCATTGGCGAGGCCATCCGCGGTCGTCCACCTCGCGGACGCATCCTTGAGTTCATCCAGACTGCCTGCGTGCTCGGTCTCCTTTGCTTCTTCGTCTTCGTGACCCTCAAGGACACGGGAGACATCCTTCCCGGTGGCGGCAAGAACCCGGCTGATGAGATCAGCTGGCTGCCCAAAGACCAGCGCACAGCGAAGTAACACAGCCCCGAAGTTGCGATAGCGTCCCGGAGTGCGGTGGCAGAGAGGCTGGGAGCAACCGTGCCTCGTCGACACCGCTCTCGTGCGCACCCAGCGTCCTCCATCTTCAAAGGATCCCGTGCGCGCCTAACAGGTGATGCGAAAATTCTTGGCATGGAGAAACACAAGCGCGTCCTCTCTCTAAGCCTCTGTGTCCCTCTGTGACCTCTGTGGTGAAAAGCGTCACGCCTCATCCCTGCCGGCTCCATCATTCGTGTCTCTTCGTGGTTAAAGAACCTCTCCACGAAAAAGCGTGTCCCGTCACCGAGACACGCTTCATTCAAAGATCGCTGATCAATGCATCTCCACCGCCACCTCGCCGAGGCCGCCGCGGAAGTAGTTGAACTGCACATTCGGATGATCCGCCAGCAGTGACATCGGCACGCTGCTGTCCACCAGGCGCTTCGAGATCATCAGCGCCGTCAGGCGCTGACCCAGCGGGTTGTCATGCTTGCCCGCATGCCAGATGCTCACCTTCTCGGCCATCCAGGTTTCCTTTGGCCCCACCGTGATCGCCATCTTCGGCACCATGGTGATGTTCCCGCCGCCAGACGTGCGCGCATTCTGCGCCAGTGTGATCGGGTGCAGGTCCACGATGCGCGTGCCTAGTTTTCGATACTCTGCCGCAGGTGGTGGCTCGTTCTTCCATTTGCCGGTACGCTTGAGCGGATCATTGAAAGCCCAGTGCTTGATGTCACCCTGGCCGCCCTGCATCACAATGCAGCGCACACCCGAGCTCCAGCTCTTGATGAACGGCGCCGTGTCCGCTTTTGGGAAATGCAGCTGCGTGTCCGGCATCACCAGCTTCTTCTGGATACGGTCAAAGCACATCTCACGGTCCGCCTTCTCAAAGGACAGTGGATGATCCATGCTCACTTCCTTCTTCGTGTCTGGATCATACCATTCATCCATGCCCCAGAAGTGCCCGTCCTTGATGGACATGCCCAGTTCATTGATCAGACGGGCCACCAGCGGCAGTTGCTCCGTGGGGCCGATCGGCCCGCAGATGCCCGCTGGATTGTCCGGCGTGGCCTGGCGCCAGGCGTGGATGTACTCCAGCGCCTCGGCCAGGTAAAACTCCTCCAGCGTGTCATACATGACCACCTTGAAACCGGGGCGCGAAAGCTGCCGCAGGTCGCGCTCGGTAAGCCGGGCGGCATCATTGATCAGAGAGTTGTCCAGAGTGGTATAGTCCCACCAGTCGGGAGCGATGTGGCTGAGCTTGCGTGACATGGGATGAATGTTCTGAGGTTGAAAGTGAAAGAAAAAGACGGGCACCGTGCCCCGGATATATCGAGTTTGAAGGGGGACGGGTCTCTTTGCCAAGCCTGATCGGGCCTAGTGTGATATTTTCATCCTCACCCGGTGTTTTTTTGCGTTGACGTCACGAATGGCATCGCGATAGATAACGCTCGTTCACCCGCCAAGCGCGGGTACGTTTTGGTGAGGTGGCTGAGTGGTCGAAAGCACATCTTTGCTAAAGATGCGTAGCCTTATCCGCTACCGAGGGTTCGAATCCCTCCCTCACCGCCATTCTTCGCCGACCTCACCAAGACGAAGAACAACCTCCGAAGCTCGCAGAGCGAAGGATGGGCTCCACCTATTGCCGCCCGGCTTCGAATGGCACACCCATGGATCGACAAGGCGGACAAGCCTGTGCACACCACAAGGCATTTGGTAGAGAGCAGCGAAAGCCTCGCCTTGCCTCTTCAAATGGAGATCAAACTCACTCTGAGAGTGAGCTCAAACCACCCCACCACCCCGCTCTCTCAAGCGTCTGTGTGATGGGAGAAGTCCAGCAGCTCCAGGATGTCTCCACGTAGCTTCAAAAACTCAGGACTGCTGCGCTGCCGCGGACGCGGAAGGTTCACATCGATGATGCGCTCGATCCGCCCTGGGCGTGGTGACATGATCACGATGCGGTCACTCATGTAGATGGCCTCATCGATGTCATGCGTAACAAAAAGCATGGTCGTGCGCCGTGTCTGCCACAGCCGCAGCACCTCGTCCTGCATGCGCATGCGGGTGAAGGCATCCAGCGCTCCCAGGGGTTCATCCAGCAAAAGAATTTTTGGATGATTGATCAGCGCACGGGCCAGCGCCACACGCTGCGCCATGCCACCTGACAGATGATGCGGAAAGCTGTCCGCAAAGCCTTCGAGTCCCACGAGCCGGATGTACTCATCCACCTCATGCGCCTTCTGCTGCAGCACACCCCGGGCCACCAGACCAGCCTGCACATTGCGGCGGACTGTGAGCCAGGGAAACAGATTCGGATCCTGGAAGACCAGCCCGCGGCTCGCTTCAGGACCCGTGATCGGTTCGGTGCCCACCAGCAGTTCTCCCGCGCTCGGTGTGTCCAGGCTGGCGATCAATCGCAGCAGCGTGGACTTCCCGCAGCCGCTCGGACCTACGAGCGAGACCAGCTCGCCCGAGCCCACTTCCAGCGAGGCGGACTTCAGAGCGATGAACTCCGTGCCATCAGGGCTGAGGAAGCGCTTGCTCACATCACACACGCGCAAGGACGAGCCTTCGGCAGTGACATTGGAAGTTGTCGATGTCTGAGATGCAGCCATTACCATTTGATCGTTCCTTTCTGCCAGACAAGCACACGGTCACGCACCTTGAAAAGTGCCGTCATGATGGTGGAGAAGAACACCGCCATCACCACCAGCGCAGAGTAGACCTTGCCATACTCCGCCCACTCCTTGGCCCAGCCGAGATACCATCCGAGGCCAGATTTCACACCCACCGTCTCAGCCACCACCAGTGTCAGGAAGGCCGCGCCGAGACCCATGAAGAGACCTAAAAAGATGTTAGGCATCGCCGCCGGAATGGCCACGCTGAAGATGAGATACGAAGGCTTCGCACCCAGCGTGCGGGCCACATCCAGATAAGAGGCGCGTGTGTTCGAGATGCCTGATGAAGTCAGCATCGTCACTGGAAACCACACCGCCAGGGCGATGAGGCTGATCGCGGAAAACAGCGCTGATGGCGAGAGCACAAGCACCAGCGGAATCCACGCTGTGGCAGGAATCGGCCCCACCACCTTCAGCACTGGCATGCCCCAGTAACGCGCAGGCGCAAACCAGCCGATGCACACACCGGAAACCAAGCCAGCCATCACACCCAGCGCATATCCGCTGGCCAGCAGAAAGAGCGAATGCCAGGTGCTGTTCCAGAGCATTCCACGGTCCGTGATGATGCTTTGCAGCACACGCGCAGGACTCGGGAAATAGGGAAGGGGCAGCAGGCGCAGACCGGTGGTCACCCCTTCAAGAACCGCCAGGAACACAATGCCACCCGCCAGGACAGGACCTGTCTCGCGAAGCCAGCGGCGGAGACCGCTCAGCTTGAACTGCAGGACGAAAAGGAGAAATCCGATGCCTGCCAGCCCGCCAAGAAAGAGCGAGTAGTTTTGCGTCTCCATCGCAGGCTCTTCGCCTGCCACCACCAGATGCACGATGAGCGCGACAATTGCAGCAAGAGGCAGGTTCAGCCCGTTGCGCCAGGTCAGCGTGGGTGCCCTTTGATTCAATTCAGGCCAGACTTCTGGAGTGGCTGCCGTTGGGGAAACTTCAGAATTCATCTCGCAACAATCATGGAAGGGCTTGTGCAGCAGGTCTGCACATACGCAGGCGCGCCGATGGTCCGGATCTCCATCGCCACGCGCTCCAGCTGGTCGGCGTGGATCTGGCCGCCGGCCACTTTCGGCACCTCCAGCGTCTTCAGCCACGCATCGTTCACACCTTCAAACTCCACGTAGATTTGATTGGTGATGGCCTCAATGTCTGTCGTCGGGCTCAGCATGCCGATGGCCATCATGTCCTCCGCCGCGGCTTTGACGCCTCCCGGCCGCCGCTCACCATGGGCTCAAAGGGCAGCGCCCCCAGAGCCTGGGCGTTCAGCTCAGGGTTCGAGGCCAGATAGCCCTTCTCGATGGACAAACGCGCTGCTGCATGAGGATTCACGGACACCCACTTGGCGCCTTTCAGGATCGCCCTCGTCGCTGCTGCTGCGGCCTTGGAGTTCTTCTCCGCAAAGGCCGCGTTCATCATGATGCTGCAGCAGTACTCGTCAGCATACTCCGTGTCCACACCCAGGTCGGCCACGTTCTGCACCTTGCCAGAGGCCATCATCAGCGAGCCGATCGGCTCCGAGTTGGCGATCGCATCCACCTCGCCCTTTTCCAGTGCCAGACCCAGTTCGCCGGAAGGGAAGACACGCCATTCAATCTCCGTCCGTGGATCCACCTTGTGCCTGGAGAGTGTTCGGTTGGCGAAGATGAAGGGTGGTGTTCCCATGCCTGGCACGCCGATGCGTTTGCCGCGCAAATCTTCCACCTTGGAGATCGCTCCGCCCTTCGGCGCCTGCACCCTCAGACATCCTTTGTGCACACCGGCGGTCATCTTGATGTTCAGGCCTTCCTGGATCGGCTTCAGAAACATCATCACCGGCTGCTGGCCGATGTGGATGCCACCCAGGTTGATCACGTCTTTGAACTGCGTCCATTCGACCTTCATCTTCTCCACCTCGATCCCCTGTTCCTTGAAGAAGCCCAGCTCCATCGCCATAAACAGCGGAGCCTCGCAGGTGAGGCCCATGTAGCCCAGCTTGACCTTCATCAGACCGTCTGCTGTCACTTCGGCCGTCGTGTCCTTCTTGCAGCTTCCCAGAAACGCCGCCGATGCCACAGGCAGGCTCAGAAGAAATTCTTTACGGGAAAGAGGAGTGTTCATGGATTGATAGAACACCGCCGAACAAGAAGCGGTACTCAAATGGGGCTCACGCTTCGGTCTCATGGTCAGCCAGAAGGACGGCCTGATCGACCACAACCTCCGCACCATCGTCATTGATGCCCAAGGCCGCATCCAGCGCGTCTTCGACGGCAATCAGTGGACCACCGATCAACTGATCGCCGAGATGAAGAAAGCCATGTGCTGAACTGAGGATGAGTGTGGCTATCATCGAGCTTGATGGGCTCAAATAACCTGGATCAGGTTGGATTGACTTGGATTCGCTGAGTGCGCCTCACGAAGCTGGTTTCCCAAATTGAATGCACTGAGCGCCACCCCTCGCTCCTTGGAAGAACGCCCGCGCCCCAATATCTCCAAATCTCCAATGCTCCTGTGAAAAAAGAGCCTGGATCAGGTCGGATTCACTCGGATTCCCTCACTCCTCCGGTCTTCCCTAAACCATGTGTCGCGGCGTTCGGTGCAGTTTCTGGGGGATTTCTCGAGTGATGTTGACGTGGTGAGTATTGGCACAATAAAACGCCTGCGTAATCGGGAACGTCCCGCGTTCGAACTGAAGCAAACACGCGCCGTCGATCTCTTCCCCATCATTCTCAAAAGGGAACTGACGGGGTAGGAACGGGGACAGGGTCCCCCCTTCGGCATCACGCGCGGCTGCATGAAACCAGCCTTCGATGATGAGCCTGCGGCGGTTGTCCAGGACCGCAGCCTTCACGGTAAAGCCGCAGGGTTGTTTGAGCAGGGGATCTCCGTCCTCTGCCTCGACCTTATGAGAAAATGGAATTTCGCTCATGGTTATAATTTTAACAAATAGCTTCTTTCGTAGCAAGACATTTATTTGCTTACGATATTTGTAGGGTATTGATGGTCCTTCCTGGCAGTTCTTGGCTTTAGTTCATTGAACGTAGGACTTGTTTTCTTAACAGGTAAATACCGGTTGGATCGGCGAACGTTACCAACTTTTCTCCGAAAGTTGAGCCCCATGCGCCCGCAGCCCGATGCTTTGACGGAAGACCGTCCACTTCCTTGCCGTCCGAGGCCTTGGATAGGGACGGTGAAACCAACTTGGATCTGGTCGGATTCACCTGGATCTCCCTCGACCGAGGTGTCGTCTCTCCCCCAGTCGGTGTCCGCGTCCTGGAGGCCCCGGTAACGAAGACCCAGCGAAAGGCAAGCGGTCCGCAGTCCGAGGCGCGGTCCTCGCTCGGCGAGCCTCATTCGAGATCAGCGTCATCGTCGACACAGCTTCGGATGCCAGCATCGCTTCAAATTCAGTAGATGCAGATGTGTTCATCAAGAGAAGAGCCCTTTCCCGGGCCCATCACACTGCCCGAAACCCGCTTCCGTCCAACTGACCCAAGAGGCCCCTTTGGACAGCGTCCTCGTCTCAAAAGCAGCAGTCTCTCTCAGGAATAATTGTTTGTTAGGCTCCCTCCCTCATCCCCCGTATCCCCAAATCAGGGAAAACCCTGGCAGGAAACACCCACCCACAGCGCGTCTCCGCGCCGAATGCTCGGAGTGGCAGTGTCTTCCCCCCTGACATCTTGGGCACAAGCTTTGGCAGTGGCATCGAACCGGCGTGAGCGGTTGGATGAGCCGTGCTTCGGCCTGCGGCGGTCGCCGGTCTCCCCGTCGATCCTTTCTAGGGCGAAGGAAGAACTTCCAGAAACCTATTCTTGCACCCTATGAGTTCTGAAATCTGCATTTGCTGCCGTCATGGCAAATTCATCCAGGCCACGCTACGTCTGCCCGACGACCCGGTCGGGTTGGTCATCTTCGCCTATGGCAGTGGCAGTAGCCGCATCAGCCCGCGTAACCGCTATGTCGCCGAGGTCCTGCATGAAGCATCCCTGGCCACGCTGCTCATCGACCTTCTGACCGAGGAAGAGGAGGAGGACCACTCCTCCTCCCGGCAGCATCGTTTTGACATCCCGCTTCTAGCGGATCGTCTGGAGGATGCCTGCACATGGGCGGACTGCCAGCCGCAACTGGCCGCGTTGCCGCTCGGCTTCTTCGGCAGCAGCACTGGATCCGCTGTGGCCGTGCAGGTCGCCGCCCAGCAGGCAGACAGAATCGCCGCTGTCGTCTCACGTGGGGGGCGGCCTGATCTCGCGGGTGATGAATCACTGGCGGAAGTGATGTCACCCACACTGCTCATCGTCGGAGAAAAAGACGAGGGGGGCACAAGATTGAACGAGCAGGCGCGCGCTGAGATGCGCTGCGAGACCGAGCTCCGCATCATTCCCGGCGCCTCACACCTCTTCAGCGAGCCCGGGGCGCTTGAACTCGTCGCCGAAGCCGCCTCCCAATGGTTTGTCGAGCACATGGAATCGGTGCCCGCTCTCGCTTAGACCAGTTCTCGAAAAGAATGTCATTTTGAATCGGCGAGCGCAGCGGCCTCACACTCCCGCCAGCTTCCGCGCATAGGCCAGCGTATCGATCTCTGCAGGCGTCTTGTCCTTGCGGATCGCCTTGATTCGCGGGAACCGCATCGCGAGACCACTGTCATGTCGTGAACTCGCCTGGATCGAATCAAACGCGATCTCCAGCACCGTGTCTGGCACCACCGACCTCACACGCCCATTCTCCTCCAGCGTGTTCGCTGTGAAGTGCTCCGTCAGTTCCTCGATCTCGGCATCCGTCAGCCCGCTGTAAGCCTTGCCAATCACCCGCAGCACTCCGTTCTCATCCTGCACGGCAAACGTGTAGTCACTCAGCACATGGGATCTCTTCCCATGGCCTTGCTCGGCTTTGACCACCACCACATCCAGCGTCGCAAAAGCCTTCTTCAGCTTCAGCCAGGCCTTGCCGCGTCGTCCGGGACTGTAGGCGCTCGCCGGATCCTTCACGATCAGCCCTTCATTCCCACGCCGGCGCGCCGCCATGAACAGCGCCTCGATCTCCTCCGCGTTCGCCGCCTTCTCCACCACGATCAAGCCCATGCCCTCCGGCATCATCAGCATCTCCAGGGCAGCCCTCCGATCCGCTAACGAACTTTCCAGCAGGGAATCGCCGTTCAGCCACAGCAGGTCAAACACCACATACCTGACGGTGATGTCACTCGCCAGGAACAGATCTCCCTGATCCTTCCGTCCCAGGCGCTTCTGCAGATCAAAGAACGTCAGCTTCTTCCCCTCGGCATACGCGATGATCTCTCCATCCAAAATCACATCCGCCTTCAGGCCCTGTGCCGCACGCACCACCTCCGGAAACTGCCCGCCCAGCGGCTTCAGATCCCGGCTGAAAATCTCCACCCGCTCTCCCACCTTGTGCACCTGCGCCCGGATCCCATCATACTTGTCCTCCACCCAAACAGAGTGGGACAGGTTTGTAACCTGTCTCGTCGAAGTCTCCAAAGCTCCAGTATCTTCAAGACGGTCCGATACCTCCACTTGCCCCTCTGCTTCAAACACGACCTCCCCATCCGCCACTGCAGCATCCACCGCACCTGCCTCACCCTCAGTCATCCTCACCCAGATCCCGTTCGCCGTCTCCTCCGGTGAAGCCAGCATCATCTTGATCGGTACAAACACCCTCGGCTTGGCCTCCTCCAAATTTCCCGCCTTCGCCAGGCTCGCCGCGCGGCCGATATCGCCACACAGCATCGCCGCCTCGCGCACATCATCTGCCTTCTGGTCAAAGGCCGCGGCCACCGCCTCCTCGATCAAGCCTTCCTTGGAGCCCATGCGCAGCTCACTGGTCATCAGCCGCACCAGCCAGGATCCATCATGCGCGGAGAGCTTCATCAGCGTCTCTCGCAGTAGATCCACCCGTGCCACCTGGCTGCTCGCATGTCTCAATCCGTCAAAGAGCACCGCGATCTCTTCCAACGACACCGCCTGCGGTTTCAGCGCTGCGCGTTGCAGCACCAGATAGGCCGTGCGCCCCGTGTCCGCCTGGCTGCGCGAGATGGCACGATACTCCACATCACTCACCCCGCTCACCATCTGCAGCGCACGCCGGATCAGCGACCAGCCTGTGTTCAGCGGCACCTCGCCCGCCGCCGGATCACTCGTCATGCCTGAGCAATACCGCGTGGCCTTGATGAGATCCTCCTCGGGCAGTCCGCGCAGATATGTGGACAGCACCTCGATCTTCTTCAGCCTCGAGGACTCTTCTGCCGTCTTCGCGCAAACCGCCGCCCACTGCGAAAACCCGGCGTGCTCCGCATCTGCAAGAGACGAAACGGTCATCATGTCCACAGGCTCGCTCGAGCTCGTCGCACGCGATTCGCCAAAAAGAAGCTCCATCTGGTCCGCCTTCTCCAGCGTCCACGCCTCATACCCCAGCGCGCGCAGATCCGCGGCGAACTCCTGCGTGTACCCGTGCACCAGATACACCCGCTTCGGCTTCACCATCTGCACGGTATCCAGCAGCTCCGGATAGTCCGCATGATCACTCAACGGAAAAATCTCATCCACTTGATAGCGATACCGCGCTCCCGGCTGCATCGCCCAGCCCGTCATCATCGCCGTGCGGCAGACCTTCAGCTTTTTCAGCGCAAGAGACTTCCTGTTGCTCGGTGGAAACAGCAGCACATGCCCCTTCGCATGCGCCGCATCAAAGAGCTTGTACTCCGGCACCTTGCCCAGCACATCCTTCACGGCCTCCGTCATCTCCCACACGGCCTTGTGCAGCATCACCGGATACCCCGCCTCGTTCAGCGCGCACAGGATCTCCTGCGCCTTGCCCAGCGAGTATCCCTGCAGCACAGGAATGCCACCGTCCTCCAGCGTCTCACGCACAAACTTCAGCATCTGCGCGATCACCTCCGCGATCGGTGGGAAATGAAACTGCGGCAGGCCAAAGGTTGTCTCCATGATCAGCGTGTCTGCCTCCAGCAGCTCACACTTCTCCGAGCTCAAACCCTGCCTCAGCTTGTAGTCCCCCGTGTAGAGCAGCGTCGCGCCATCACTCTTCCGGGTTAGGTGCAGCATCGCCGAACCAAGAATGTGACCAGCCGGCAGCAGCCGCATTTCCCATCCGTCCACCTCATGCACCTCACGCATCGGCAGCGCATGAAAGACCGCGTCCTTGTTCAGTCCATAGCGCTCCTTCATCAGATGAAGGGTCAGCTCCGAGCAAAAAGTCATCGCATGCCGCGCCACATGATCCGCATGAGCATGCGAGATGAAGGCGCGCTTCACCGGAAAGTGCGGATCCAGCCACAGGTCAGGCTCCGGCAGATAAATACCTTGGCGATGTGTGACGGTTAGCAGAGACGGCATGAGAGGGCAGGGGAGATACGAAGCAGCGGCAGCGATGGAGAAAACACAGATTTGGATTTGTGCCACCGCATCTCCCCATCATCTGTTCTTCATCATGCCCGCCCTCATCTTCGCCACCTCGAACGCTCACAAAGTCCAGGAAGTCGCCGCCATGCTCGGCGCGCCGTGGGACGTGCAGGGCCTGCGCGCACATCCTCACGTGACATTGCCGGAGGAGACCGGCACCACCTTCGAGGCGAATGCCATCCTCAAAGCCGAGGCCGCCAGCACCGCTCTCCCCGGCCTCTACGTGATCGCTGATGACTCCGGTCTGGAGGTCGATGCCCTCCATGGCGAGCCTGGCGTCTACTCCGCCCGCTATGCCGGCCCTGATGCCACGGATGCCGACAACCGCACCCGCTTGAAAGCCGAGCTCAGCAAACTCCCTCCTGCCACCTTCCCCGGTCGTTTCCGGTGCTGCCTCGTCCTCGCGCTGGATGGCAAGGCCCTCCACGTCACTCACGGCACGGTCGAAGGCCAGCTCCGCCTCACCGAGCAGGGCAGCGGCGGCTTCGGCTACGACTCCCTCTTCCAGCCCGATGGCTTCGCCGATACCTTCGGCGTCCTCAGCCCCGAGGTGAAAAACCAGCTCAGCCACCGCGCCCGGGCCCTCGATCTCATGCGCACCTGGATGTCCCAGAATCTGAGTTGAGCTGAGATCAAGAAAAAGGGAATCAAGTAAGGGGTTCGGACTATTTCCAAGCCCAGCTATGGGTGCCCATTCCTGGCTAAAATCTTAGAAAACCGTTACAACTCCCACCTTGGTTAAAAGGACCTCTTCTGGAATTATGTAGCTATGAATTCTGGAAATATTGGAATGTGGGCCGTGACGGGCCTCATCGCGTGGGGGGGCTGGATCATGATTGATACCTCCCTCCCCACCGGCCCTTCCAGTAGGTCCGAGAATGGCGGCTCCCTCCTGTGGACGCTGAACACCTCCAAAGTGCCCGTGCTGGTCGAGTTTTACGCTGACTGGTGTCCGCCGTGCAAAAAAGTCAGCCCCTTGGTCGAGGAGTTCTCGCGCGAGATCGGCACGAAGGCCCGCGTCGTGCGCATCAATATCGACGACCAGCCCGGCGCCTCCAATCAGCACGCCGTCAGGAGCATTCCCACCTTCATCACCTTCAAAGACGGCAGGGAGATCCGCCGCGAAGTCGGCGCCATCCCCAAGCGCGTGATGGAAGACATGCTGGACCTATAAGCGCGCTTTTCAAAAGCGTGGCACCTCACGTTCTAAAGACGTTGGTGAACCTCGGCTGTGAAGGTCGCGAAGCGACCGGGAACCGCCGTAAAAGCGCACGAACTGCCTAACCAACAAAGCGTTTCGAAGGTTCGCTGAAAGCCTCCGTCCTCCCCAAAGCCTCAAGACTTCGGCAGAATCTCAAAAGCCAGTCCGGCAAACTCCTTCACGAAGACCGGCAGCGGCATGTCAAACACCCCGTCCGTCATTGGGTACCCATTCGCCGGCCCCGGCTCACCCTTGATCGTGCGCGTGTCACCATGCGGATTCCACACACGGATCAGATCCTTCTCGGCGTCATAGCTCAGCACCGCGTAGGCATGACCGGGCGTGATGCCCGGGATCGTGGCCTTCACCGTGCCGCAGGTCATCAGCCGCTTCTCCTTCGTGGCGGACTTCAGTGCCTCGCGAATCTCGTTCAGCTTCTGATCAAACTCCTCTTTCGAGATCTTCTCCTCCTTCGCGAATTTGCAGGAGAGCCGATACATCTCATGCCCGGTGATGAACGCCAGCTGAGTGCCCGCGCTGCCACCTTTGCTCAGCGCATCCAGACCCGTGCTCTCGCGCTTTTCCTCGGGCTTCAGCTCATTGTGCGCCTCACCAGCCGCCTTCTCATACACATTCACCCAGATGCCGTCAGACTCATTGCCCGCCGTCATCGCCAGCTCCGCATCCGTCGGGGCATCCACGGTCACCTTCTTCTTGCCCAGCTTCACCTCATAGCGGTTGTCCGGCAGCGGCTTGATCATCTCATCCACGATGTACTCGGGCCTTCCCTGCGCGATCGCCCCCAGCGGTGCCAGGCTGAAGCAGTTCCCCATCGGTCCCTGATGCACCGTCTCCAGCCTTGGCTTGCCAGAGGCAAACAGCACACGCTGCTGCACCTTCGCCAGGCGCTTCACACCGCTCGCATACATCGCGGCCAGGTTCGGCCAGTCTTTCGCAGGCTTCTTCTCCGCCAGTTCATGGATCGCCTTTGCCGTGAACTTCGGCAGCTCGATCTTCTTGTAGCGTGAAGCCCGCTTCAGCGCCGCCACGGCAGCCGCCTGATCCCCCAGGATCTCACGATCCGCCACCAGCTTGTCCAGTTCACCGCGCTCCAGCTCACCATCCGTATCTGCATCCCAGCTGGCGAATTTGGTATCAACGATGGTTAGGAAATCCACGCGATCCTTGTCCGTGGAGGTCTCCGCATCACGTGCTGTCGCTGTGTTCGCAGCAGCGATGCAAAGGGGAATGAGCAAAAGGGAAGTAGGTTTCATCGCGTGGCTTTCTTGTCCTTGTCCTGACCGTCGGGGATGATGCGCAGCGCATGGCTGGCCTGTCGGAAATACCAGGTCGTCGGGCGGAAGGGGCGCAGATAGATGCCATCCGGAATGAGCACGCCGTTGCTGTCCTTGAGTCCCGTGCCCGTGCTGTCCAGGATCAGCGGCACACTCTCCGGCGCCTGGCCGATCTTGCCCACCCAGATCACCACATGGCTCACATTGCCGCGGCTGCTTTTCACATAGAGCAGATCACCCGTCATCAGCGTCTTTTCATAGTCCGCATGATCCGCCGGCAGCTCGATCCTCTTCACCGGAATGTTCCGTCCTTTGCCCGGGCCAGGCATCGTCGTGAGTTCCGCCTGGTCACCGATCGCGCCCGTCGGCTTGATGCCCATTGCCAGGTTGTAAACGAATGCCGTGAAGTTGCTGCAGTCCAGCCCCTTGGCCGCCGGCGTTTTTTGTTCAGCATCCTTCGGCCAGTCCGCAGGCGGCTCCCAGTCCGGCACATGATGATGCTGGTAGCTGTAGCTTGTGAACTTCAGCCCTGTGGCGATCACCCGCTCACGCAGCCAGTCCGCGCTCTTCGAGGCAAACCCCGCCGGTGGATCATAGTGCTTGGCGGAAGGCCCCCAGTAACCCCAGCGCCCCTGCTTCGAAGCATCATACCATTCCGCATAGGGCACCTCCGCTTGGTTCTTCGATTCACTGCGCGGCCCCTTCGCCAGATCCCCCACCAATTCCTCCTCCGGGAAGCTGAACTTCACCGAATAGGGCGACTTGTAGTTTTGGCGGTCCGCCTCCTGCGCATGGAGCAGGCTGGCGGCAAGGAAGACGAAAGAGAGACTTCGCAGCATGGTTGGTAATCCCCCTATAGCGAACGAGGGGCACCTTTTCTTTGCTGAAAATCAGCGGAATCCGCAGGACATGGCCCATCCCGGTCAATGAATCGCCACCGGCACCCCGGCCTTCACCTTCGCGGCCAGGCGCACCACATCCCAGTTCGCCAGCCGCACGCAGCCATGACTGGCGGAACGCCCGATGGCATCCGGTGAGTTCGTGCCGTGCAGGCCGATGCCCTTTTTGTTCAGCGCGATCCACACCACCCCCACCGGATTGTTCGGACCTGGCTTAAGCATGTGAAACTGGTCACTGCGCTCACCCTTGCTCAGCATCTTCTTGTCATAACGGAAGTTAGGCATCTTCGCCACACCGCGCACCTTCCAGTCACCCACCGGTGACTCCGTCTGTTCCGAACCAATCGTCACCGGATACGCCGCGATCAGCTTCCCGTCTTCCAGCACGCTCAGCATATTGCTCTTCGTATCCACCTTCACCGCCGTCTTCGTCGTCACCGGCTCATCCTTGCCCTTGCCCTCGTCCTCGATGTCATTCGCCCCCAGCTCACTGCCTGGCTTCAGATCCTTCACCGCGCCGAGGTCAAAGGGCTCCACATTCACCACGCGGAGCTTGTCACCTACCTTGATGTCCTTGGTCTTGCCTGGGTTTAGCTCGCCGAGAAAATCCACATCCATGTGAAACTTCTCCGCGATGAGCTCCGCTGCCGTTTCATAGGACAGCGCCTTCAGCTTCGCCTGCGCAGGCACGCTTTCAGGCACCGCCCCCAGTCCCTTTAAGTCAGCCTCCACCACGGTGTAGTCGGTGAAAAGCGGCTCCACACTCGCCAGATCCAGCCCGCTCACATCCGGCGCACCGTCTGGCTTCTCGGGCTGCTTCATCTCCTCCCCATGTGACTGGCGGAAAAGCTGCAGCGCCTTCACCGTGAACTCCCCGTAGCGCCCATCGATCTTCCCCGGAGCGAACTCCGCACGATCCAGGAACACCTGCAGTCGCGTCGCGGCCTCTATACCTGCCTGCGTGCGTGGAGTCACCTCCTTGCTCTTCGTTTCTTCGGCCCAGGCTGCACAGGAGACAAAGATGGCCAGCAAGGTCGCCATCGAGAAGGTTGGAAGTCGGCGCGTGATCATGACCGTAGTGTGCGCAGAAGCCACCTCCCGCGACATGGGGTCTATCCCGACTCGTGACTGCCGGACACCCATGTCAGCGCTGAACAAAAACATGGATGGTGATTTTTCGGCAGGTTGCCGGCGTTTGGGAGGCACGATGCATCTGCCTGAGCGCTCTTTGAAACTCATGAAACAATGCCTGTCCGCCATCGCCTTCCTCTGGACCTGCGTGACGGGTCACTCGTCATTCGCGGCAGCGCCACCGCCTCCCAATGTGGTCTTCATCGTCATTGATAATGTGGACTTTGGCTACATGGGCAAATGTTACGGCGGCACCAGTCTCACACCGCATATGGATCGTATCGCCGAGCGTGGCGTGAAGTTCACGCGGGCCTATGCCGTCACGCCGCTGTGCGTGCCCAGCCGCTACACCTGTCTGAGCGGCCGCTACGCCTCACGCGCTCGCCCGGCCGGTGCTGATGCCGCCGCAGCCGAGGAGGACGAGGCCGGTGGCCACGCCGTGCTGGAGACAGATTTGCCGAACCTGCCCAATGTGATGCACCAGGCCGGCTACCGCACGGGCTTCGTCGGCAAATATCATCTCGAGGCAGAGAAATATGGCCGCTTCCCCGGTAAAGACGGCGATGTCTTCGGGGCGGAGGCGGATGGCTGGCTCAAGCAGCGCAGCGCCTGGCTGACCGGGCGCATCAAGGAGCGTGGGTTCGACTACGTCGCCGCTCCGCTGGACTTCCGCTCATCACAGTTCAAGGGCGTGGAACTTCACGGCACCAACTACGATCACAACATGGAAGCCGAGGTGAAAGGCGCGCTGGACTTCATCGACCAAAGCCAGAAGGAACCCTTCTTCCTCTATCTCTCCACGCATCTCCTGCATCTGCCGATCAAACCTCAGCTTTTGCTGGAAGACTACGCAAAATACGGCCGCGTGACCGAGGGCGGTCTGCTGCCCGAAGCACCGAAGGTGCCCATGCCCTCACGCAAAGTGATCTATGACACCGCGAAAGCCGCCGGCGCAGAGACCGCACAGCAGTTTGGCATGCACTGGCTCGACTGCGGCATTGGTGCCGTGGTGAATCGACTCGAAGAACTCAAGCTGCTCGATAACACGCTGCTCGTGGTCTTCTCTGACAACAACCAGCGCGGCAAGGAAACGCTCTATGAAGGCGGCGCACGTGTGCCCTTGCTGATGATGTGGCCGCAGCATTTCAAGCCAGGTTCCGTCTGCGACCGCATTGTCGCAAACACGGACTTCGCTCCCACGATCTTCGACGCCTGCGGCATCACGCCACCCACGGGCATGATCCTCGATGGCCGCACCATCCTGCCCGTGCTCGCTGACGCGGACGCACCGTGGCGGGATGGCCTGATGCTGGAAAACGGCCACACGCGCGCGGTCGTTACTGACAAATGGAAATACGTCGCCCTCCGCTATCCGCCTGATGTGCAGGCCAGGATTGATGAAGTGGAGCGCACCGGAGTCTTCCCGCACATGACACCAAAGGCGGAGCAGTTCTTCGAGAAGTTCAAAAAAACGCTCACGCCTGAACAGTGGAAGTTCGCCCGGAACTCATGGCGCTGGCACACGCAGGGAAACAACTACATGAAGTCCATCGACGACTTTCCCTTTCAGTTCGACGCGGACCAGTTGTTCGAGATCGGCGGCGGCCCGGCTCCTCAGGACACCAAAAATGTGGCGGCTGATCCCGCGAATGCGGCGCTGCTCGCTGACATGAAGGCAAAGCTCAAAGAGGTGCTTGCCCCGCTCAAGCAGCCCTTTGGCGAGTTCGGCGCAGCCTATCCATCGACCGCGCCGAAGCCTCTGTCGCGCAAAGAGCTGCGAAAGATGGCGAAGTAGACCTTTTTCATCCGTCAGAATTCGGTCGCTTCGGCATCCGCTTGCTCCATCAAGCCCCGGAGGATTAACCAACTTTACGGCACGGGCTCGCCCGAATCATAGATCCAGCGGATCAATTGGTTATCCCGGATGTGCGCATGACTCGGCACATCCATCAGGCCAAAGATCGTGCTTGTGGAGTAGGTCACATCCACCACCCACGTTGGCTTGCCATCGATCGTGTCCTGCCTTGGCAGGCTCCAGTGCGTGACTTTCTTGGGATCCACATCGGTCACTCGTCCGGTGGAGATCACCGCCAGCAGCAGATTGTAGCTGCCATCGGAGTTCTGCTTCGGCTTGCCTGCCGCGTCAAAGCCCACGCCTTGGCCGTTGGACATCGTGCTGTTGTCCTTCCCGGGCTCGGTGATGCGGGTCTTCGCATTCACCCAGGCCTGCCGCAGTTGCTCGATGCGCTCCACCTTCCACTTCGCGTAGGCCTTCTGGATCTGTTCCGGAAAATCCGTGTCCATCACCGGGATCGTGCCGCGTGCTGGCGAGGTCACCGTGGGAGCGATGACCAGGGTGCCATTTTCCGCGGCCATGGCCTGGGCCGTGGCGCCCGCGCGCAGGGTGGATCCACCCACGCTCATCTTCACCACCACATCCTTCTTCAGCACCACCGGGCGCGGGAAGGCCTGCTTCGGGATCATCGTCCAGTTCTTCGTCACCGCCTCTGCTGTCGGGATCGTCGGCACCACAAACTCATTCGTCGGGATCTTCGGGATCGTAGGCTGCCAGTCATCGGCCTTTTTCTCATCACTCTTCGGCGCATCCGTCTTGGCCACGGAAGCATCCGCAGGGGCCGTGGGAGTCGTTCCCGGGGCCGGGCCGTCGTCCTCGATCGTGTGCGTCGGCAGCGCAGACGGACCGGTGGCAGGGCGGGGGCCTTTCTCAAAAACCACCCGGTCCCAGGGGCGGGCCAGGAAGTAATCGTAACCGAGGAAAGCGGCACCCAGGATCAGGAGGGTCACAAAGAGTGATTTCATAGGGGGAGATAGACCTAAGGAGAGGGTCACTTATTCTGTAACGGATCTTTCCCGCATTGTTTGGAAAAAAGATCCCTTCCTGTGTTTGGGGCGTTGAATACAGGATTCGGGGGCCGGGTTTTATTGGACGAGGCTCCCGATTGATGGGTAAAGTCCTCCCAGCTATTTCACGTTATGAATCCTTTCCACATCGACCTCCGCCACCTCCCAGGAGATGGCAAGCAGCTTCAGGGCACGGAGCTAGCCTCCTTCTTTGCGCTTCCGGAGACGGACACCGCCCGCGCCGAATCCCCGCTCACCTATGACCTCCAGGTCATCCGTGATGACGAGAACCTCGTCATCACCGGCTCCGTGGAGGCCGAATTCAGCCTTGAGTGCGGTCGCTGTCTCGAGCGCTACCGCCAGCGCGTCGACATCCCTGACTACGTGACCGAGGTGCCAATTGAAAAGGAAGGCATCATCGACTTGACAGACGCTATAAGGGAAGACATTCTGCTCACCCTTCCAAACTTCCCGCGCTGTGAAGATGGTAACGTTGATCCGCGCGACTGTCCTGCCGAAGGTCGTTTCGATGCCACTGAATCTCCCTTGGCGCCTGAGACGCCTGGCACGGGCAAAGGAGTTTGGTCCGCCCTCGATAATCTGAAAAACTAGCGCCCCCCTTCCCAGAACATGGCCAATCCGAAACGCCGTCAATCCAAGTGCCGTCAACGTCTCCGTCAGGGAGCCAACCGCTGGCGCGCCCCTTCCTTGAAGACCTGTCCTGAGTGCGGCACGTCCGTTCCAGGTCACGTGGCCTGCCCATCCTGCGGCTACTACAAAGGCCGTCAGGTGCTGACCATCGCCGCTCAGGAGTAGTCCTCAGCCCTTTCTTTTTTCAAGCCAGCCCCGCCCTGCGCGTCAGGACGGGGCTTGTTTGTTGATTGATATCGTCTCATGCTGCTGCTGCCAGAGAACCGCCCAGCCCTCGTCCTCGCCCCCATGCAGGACGTCACGGACCTGCCGTTCATGCGGCTCATGGCCCGCTATGGCGGCCCTGACCTCTACGTGACGGAGTACTTCCGCATCACGCCAGACTCCACCCTGGACCCCTCCATCCTGCGTTCCATCACGGAGAACGAGACAGGCCGCCCGGTGATCGCCCAGATGATCGGGCAGGATGTGCCCGCCTTGGTCCGCAACGCCAAGCTGCTGGAAAAATACCCCGTTGCAGGCATCGACCTCAATCTCGGCTGCCCGGCCCCCGTTGTGTGCCGCAAGGATGCCGGCGGCGGTCTCCTCCGCCAGCCGGACCGTGTCGATGAAATCCTCCGCGCCCTCCGCGGTGCCATTCAGGGCCGTTTCACCGTCAAATGCCGTGTCGGTTTCACGGACAAAACGGAGTTCCCCCGCCTTCTGGAGGTCTTCCTGAAGCATGACATCCAGATGCTCACCATCCACGGCCGCACCGTGAAGGATGCCTACAAGACCCCGGTGCATCCCGAATGCGTGGCCACGGCCGTGCACGCCATGCCTTGCCCCGTTATTGCGAATGGCAATGTCGTCGACGTGCCCACCGGCCTCTCCTACCTGCGCCAGACCCAGGCCGCCGGCCTCATGATCGGCCGCGGCGCCATCCGCCATCCCTGGATCTTCTCCCAGATGCGCGCCCATTGGGAAGGCACCCAGGCGCCCTGGCCCTCACGCCGCGACCTCCTGGAGTACATCCATCTGCTCTACGAGCACACCGCCGTCTTCCATCCGCATCCGGACCGCACCAAACATGTGCAGAAGATGAAGCGCTACATGGTCTACATCACCACCGGCATTGATGATGGCCAGTTCGAGTTCCGCATCCGCCGCGTCAGCACTGAGGCAGACTTCTTCACCATCTGCCGCGACCATCTGGATAACGACCAGCCCCTCCCCGTTCGTCCCCCCGAGAGTTCCGCCGTCTTTTGCGGCTTCGCTGAACTGAGGTAGAGTACGTTGTTCACGCTT
This sequence comes from Prosthecobacter gellanilyticus, assembly GCF_007992435.1. Classification (GTDB taxonomy): domain Bacteria; phylum Verrucomicrobiota; class Verrucomicrobiia; order Verrucomicrobiales; family Verrucomicrobiaceae; genus Prosthecobacter; species Prosthecobacter gellanilyticus. Next base: position 33,019 of record NZ_BKAG01000058.1, read on the forward strand.
CAGCGTGGGATGGGAGATCCACTCCACCTCCGGATGAAACGAACCTCCCGCTCAGGAATCACGAATTAATGACAAAGTCTTAAGTGCCTAGTCCGCGTGTTCGTTAAATATTTAGTCACACAAGAGGGTTCGCGAACCCGCTTGTCCATCCACCCGCTGACCTTCCATGACACCTGGACCTAACAAAGTATTGAAAACCACACGCAGTGGTTCGCTCGTGAAGATCGAGTCGCTGAATTCAGGCAGCACTGCCGGTGCCCGTTTCTGGACGGATGGCAAGCGTGTGGCCCCGCTCATGCCGGACGATAGCTGGCTGCGCCGGCACCCTCAGAGCGGTGAGCTGTTTTGGACAGACGAGTGCGAGGAAGTCGCCACCGAGGTGCCCTGGGGAGACTCGAACGAATTCCCGGGCGTGCCCTTCGCCAATGAACCTTCTCTGCAGGATCTTCAGCAGTTGCTCGCCAGCGGTGAGGCATCCACCGAAGAAAAGGAACGTTACGTCCGCATGCGCCTCTGGTGGGCCACGAACGATCCCGTCCGCCATGGCGAAGCCGACATCCTGAAGGACCGTGAGAATCTTCAAAAGCTTCTCCGCCTGCTGGATGAATCAAACGCCAACCAGCGCCTCACCGCCGCCGAGATCTGCCGGGAACTCGGAGATTTCGACCACGCCGCCCAGTTGCTGGAGTTTGCCTTCCCCAGACCCTATCAACCCGCCGCCCAGCTCATCAAAACACTCGCCCAGCAGAAGGACGCCGAAGTCCACGAGCTGAAGTGAGCCGGGAGGAGAGCTGATCTAAAGCTCGGGCCTCCTTGCCCTTGAGGACGGCTCATTTTGGGTACATGATGCGCCTATGACGATTGCGCCTCTGCACTCTGCCGTGTCCTTCCCGAAAGGGGCCGGACCGCTGGTGGCACCCAGGCCTGCCCAGCCGAAGACTCAGGTTCAGATTCAGCCTGAGCTCGAACCGCCGTATCACGTCATCCTGCATGATGACGATCTGCACACCTATGCCTATGTGGTGGAGATGCTCACCGCCATTTTTGGCTATGGAATCAAGGTGTCTTACAAGATGGCCTGTGAGGTGGATGAAAGCGGCCGCGTCATCGTCGCCACCTGTCACAAGGAGCTCGCCGAGCTCCGGGTTGATCAGATCGAGAACTACGGCGCCGATCCCCGCATGAAGGAAAGCAACCGCTCCATGCACGCCACCATGGAACCCTCGGAGTGAGCCGTCAATGCCGTCACAAAGAGCACGGCATCGCCACAAATAGATCATCCCCATGATCAGATCGTCATTGGACTAACAAACGATGCAGCATCGCCTCATCCGTCTCGCGAGCCGGAGGCTCGCCAGCAGGTAGCCAGGGGTGGAGCGAAACCGCGAAGCGGTGCAGCGGAACCCCTGGATTTCGACGAACCGCATTCGCTGCTAGGTTCGCGCCCTGGAAGGGCGCGAGAAGCGTTGCAAACACGCCAAATCTCCGAACTCCCACATCCCCACAAAAAAGGGGACTGACTCACGTCAGCCCCCTTTCGCATAACAAAAAATAAATCAGCGCACTCTTACTTCCCGTGCGCTTCCTTGTGGTGCTCAGCCAGGATGTCACGGCCAAAGTCGCCTTCAAAGCTGCGGAACACGCTGTGCGGATGGTTCGCCTCGCCCTGCACGTTGTCATACTCGATCAGGAAGCTTGCGCCCTGCACACGGTAGTAGTGCGGCTCGCCGCGCTCCTTGCCACCAGCCCAGGCAAAGAACACCGGGCTCTTGTCGATCTCCGCCCAAAGCTCAGCGGCGATCTCTGGACGCACGCGGTCCGTATACTCAGTGATGATCTCCTTCAGCTTCGCCTTCTGCTCAGCGGTCATGTCCGCATTGGACACCCCTTCAGGCTTCAGCGGATTCACGCGCTTCTCAGCGGCGGTGATCATCTCCTTCGGAGCCACAGCATCAAAGAGCGCCTTCTTCCACTGCTCATCATTCAGGCTCTTCACCAGCTCACGACCCAGATCCTCTTCCTTGCCCAGCACACGCAGGCCCATCAGATTACCCTGACGCACCTCACCCGGATTTGTGCCAAAGAAGGTCGGCGAGGCACGCAGAAGCTGGCCGTCCTGGATCGTGAAGTTCAGGGACAGGTGATGCCCCTCAATGCGCCAGCCCCAGGTGCCCTTCATCTCAGGCGTGCCAAAGATGCTCACGAAATACTGCTCAGGATCACGCTTCGCACGCACCGCGGCCTTGCCTGCTTCATCCGGAGCCTTCGCGCCTTCCATCTGCCACAGCACTTCTTCCAGGGACATGATGGTCACCGCCTTCGCTGCGCCTCGGAAACCCAGGCCGGTGTTCAGCAGCGCATGCGCCAGCAGCTCCTGCTGAGGCGTCATTTCCTTCAGCGGCAGGCCCTTGCGCTCACGCGGGATGAAATGCCAGTTGATGCGCTCTTCATCGTCAAACTTGAAGGTTGCCTTGGCTTTCTGCTCGGGGGTGAGCACGGACAGGAGGAGGTTCGCCACCTCGGCCATCTGCTTGCCAGCCTCATGGGCGCGGACTTGGAGGGCGGAGAGGGCTAGGACGCTGGTGCACAGCAGGGCAGGGAGGACAGATCGGATCATGGGGAGGCAGTCAACGTGGCGCGCCCGGATACCCTTGCAGCGGTGAAGTTGGAAATTCTTCCCGAAGCCTCATGCTGGCCAGATGCTATCACCTCATCTGCCACCTTAGTAGGATGGCAGGACGTATTCGCTAAGTCGATCTTGGAGCTTGTCCCGCAGGATGCCCTTCTGCTAGCTTCATACCACTTTGAGAAAACCTATGCTCCGAAAATCCTATCTGCTCCTGATGCTTGCCAGCGCGTTGACGCTGGCCGGATGCGCGCAACCTGGCCCCACCGCAGACAATCCTTACGCAGGCTATAAACACACCCAGCCGGAGCATGGTTATTGGAGGGAGGTGGGTGGTTCAGGGCGTCAGATTCAGGAACTGCACCTGCACAAAGGTGGGTTCTCCGTGACTTTCAAACCCTGGGGCACCTACAAGGACTACTTTGGGAACTACTCGCTGAAGGACGGCGCTCTCGTGCTGCGTGTCGAAGGTGGAAATGAGATGCCCAAGTTCAAAAGGCCCATCGGCACCCTCCAATTGCAGGGCGACAAGTACCTGACGATCTCGAACATTCGCCTCGATTACAAACGGCCCGATCAAGCGAGATTCAAATTTGTCCGAGTCAGCCCATCCGGCCGCTGAGCATGGCGGCTTCACGATGAGTCGAGGTAAACTACTTCTCTGTTTTGCGGCGATGGGTTGGGTCGTTTCGTGCGCCCCCGTGCCACCTAAAACAGACCGCGAGATTGCAGCCGAGAGCATCACCGAGGACTTTGTCGTGAAGTATGTGCGGCCTTTTGCAGATCCCGTGGCAAAAGCAGCGCATACCCCGGATAACTTGCCGGAGGCACTTCTATTGGCCAATAAGATCACCCTGGTTGAGGTGATTCCAATGAGCGCTCGCTACGTTCCCGAAGATCCAAAAGTTGTCTATACTGGCAGGATCGATCGACCACCGAATTCGGGCATGATCACTGGCGTGCCGAATGCTCAGAAGATCGGACTCTTCTTCCCGGCGAAACTTGATCAGCCTGAGGTGGAGGTGCGAATGAATTACTCGTGTGATGTTTGTGGTTTCATTGCCGTTCACCTGATCGTGCCAAACCCACTTTTGGTGAACCCCCAAACGCAAAACTGATCTGAGTTTTAGCGTGGACGTTTCTACTCCGGACTGAACTGGCCACGTCGGAACGCTCTTCCCCCATAGATCTTCGGAAATTCCTTCCCCCACATCTTTTCTGTCACATAAGATGCCGGGCGGGAACAATTTCCGTGATGCAGACGAATCCCACCTCTTCTCCCGAAGCCGATGACGCGGTGCTGCTCCGCGCCTATGCCGAGCATCGGGATCTCCGCGCCTTCGAGCAGCTCGTCGGCCGTCACGCCACCATGGTGCGCGCCGTGGCGGGTCGCGTGGCAGGGCAGGGGGCGGAGGACGTGGCGCAGATCGTCTTTGCCGAGCTCGCCCGCCGTGCCGCTGCTCTCACTGGCGTGACCTCTCTCGGTGCCTGGCTGCATCGCGTGGCCGCCACTCAGGCCAAACGCTTCATCCGTCAGCAATGGCGCACTGACAGCAAACACGAAGCCTATGCCGCTGAGATGACCACGACTTCCTTCACCTCATCCTCCGCGGAGGATCCGCTGCACGAGGCTCTTCCCGTGCTTGATGCCGCTCTGAATGATCTTCAGGAAACCGACCGCGAGCTCATCTTCCTGCGCTTCTACGAAGGCGCCAGCTTCAAGCATCTCGCCGAACGTCTCGGCCGCAGTGATGCAGCCCTCCGCCAGCAGGCAGGCCGCGCCATCGACCGCCTTAGCACTGCCTTGAAACGTCGCGGAATCATCGTCCCGGCCACTGCCCTCACTGCAGGTCTTGGCGCAACCTTGGTCCCTACTTCCTCCTCCGCCACCGCAGGTATCGCTGCCCTCGCCGTCGCCGCACGCATGCTGGCAAGCACACTCCCCAAAGCCACCACGGCCGGGACCACCCTCGCCACGCTCTCCAGCACGACGAAAGCCGTCCTCTCCGCCGCGGCAGCTCTCGCTCTCGTCGTGATTCCCGTGATTCATCAGGAACTCACCGCTCCGATCCCATCGACTTCCAGCAGCGTCGCTCGGCCCAAACCTCAAAACGCTGCGGATCATTCAGGCTCGGCTGTCATGCCTGCGACCTTCGGCTCGGCTGCCACCTCGGGAGAGACGGTGAGTGAAGAGTTTCAGGATAAATTCCTCCGTCTCATCCTCACCACGACCGTCTCGCAGCAGGCCTTGAAAACCGCCGGAGCACTCGGCTGGACCGATGCCCAGCGTATCGCCTACACCGAGTTCATGAAGCGCGAGATCGTCATGCCGACCTTCGATGACAAGGGCAATGCAACGACTCATCCTGGCGTGAAGACGCCTCAGGAGTCCTGCGTGAAGTATGTCCGGGCAAACTTTCCCGAAGACCAGGCCAAGGCCTTTGAAACCTGGATGGCCGGGCAGGAGATCGCCTTTGCGGAAAGCGCTGCCGCCCGCACTCTCGCGCACTTCACCGAGGCCATCGACATGACGGAGGATCAGAAGGAAGCCCTCTTCCAAACCTTTGCGAGCACCGCCCTTAAGCAGGTCCGCGAAGGCTTTCAGCACCAGGCGAATTTTAATGTTGCCCTCCAGCGTGCCGAGGTCGCCATGCATGAGGACCAGGACCTGCTCGCCACCGTGCTCACGGCGGATCAGCTCCGCGTTCTCCAGCTTAACCAAAAGATGGTTCATGACGTCCATGAAGAGCTCAAGCCTCTCGGTTTGAAGCTGCTTCTCGATCATCTTCAATCCATTCCGGCCCAATGAAGCCCCACCTTCCAGCCCTGCTCATCCTGCTGCTTGGTGCCGCCTTCTACCTGCATCGGCGGGACGTGCTTCATGCCTCGCCCGCACCCTCCGCGAAGCCAGCCTCTTCCCACTCTTCGGCCGCGAAGACATCAGCGAAACCTGTCCAGCCACCGCCTGGCTCAGCGCCAGTTCTCAGCGAACCTCCGCCCCAGATCGTGCAGCGCTTCGAGTCCGAGTTGAAGGCACGGCAGCCCGAACTGAAACGTGAACTCAGCCGCAATGATGCCGAGCTCGAGATTTCCAGGTGGCAGCGCGTCCTCGACTGGACTCCTGCCGAGGTCTCGGCCGTGAGGCGGCTCGCCATGCCCAAGATCATCGCCCGGGCTGAAGCACGCGTCCACGGCGGCTTGTCCCCAGAGGCCTATCAAGCAGGCGTCGCCGCTGCCAGGGCTGCGCTCGATGAAGCCATGCTCGAAGCCCTCGGCAATGATCGGTCCGAAGCATGGCGCCGTGCCTCTCAGCGAGCCCGCGAGCGCAGCATCGAGGACAGGGTGAACTCCTCCCTGCGTGTCATTGAAGACGTCATCAGCCTCGAATCCGCGCAGAAAGATCGTCTGCATGCAGCCCTCACGGCCCGCGCTTCCGCTGAACCCACCGGCCCCGCAGATGACTCTCTGGTCCTCAAAGTCAGCCACGATGCCGGCATCCTCCCTCCGTTGAGTGATGAGATCATCCTCGCCAAAGACATCCTCACCCCGGAGCAGATGATCCAGTTCGATCTCGCCCAGGAATCCCAGAGGAAAATGTCTGAGATCGTCCTGGACTCCTTCCGCCGCCTGCTCTCGCGCCTCGCCACCTCCTCGAAATCCTGAAGTCCCGCCATGAAAACCTGCCTCACCTTTTTCTTCATCGTCTTCAGCCTCACCGCCCTCGCGCAGGACTCCAAACCCACCTCCGCTGATCTCACCGGCACCTGGGTCATGCTCGGCAAACCCGGCGAAGCCCCGGACACTCCGGAGAAGGGTGCCGGCATCAAAGTCATCAGCGGCAAGCGCTGGCTCGTCACCCAGGCCGATGCCGAAACCGGCCACATCCTCGTCCGCCACGGCGGCACTTTCACCGTCAATGGTGATTCCTATGCCGAGCACGTCGAATACGCCAACTCCAGCTCCTCCGACCTCATCGGCCGCACCTTCACATTCACCTTCAAGCTCGACTCCGACCGCCTCACCCTCATCGGCCAGGGCAACCCCTGGCAGGAAGTCTGGAAGCGCGTAAAGTAGAGTAAAATGGGGCGCCGTCTGCACGGCCAACGGAGCGCGGATCTCCGAATCCGCAGCCGTCGCGAACGCAGTGTTGATGTGACCTCACTCCAGTCTCTTCATTCGCGCCCACGTCGAGGGGAGTGCGGACACTCTTGTCCGCTTCTGTTCCGCTCTCTGCCGACCTCTGTTTTGTCACGCGATTGAGCCACAGCTTTTTCTTGTCTCCGAAAGCAATATCGCGCTGAGTGGGGTTGTTCTGTTTTCCCCAACCTCACGCCATGCGTCTCATCCTGCCTTTCCTCGCCCTCGCCGCCGCCTTGTCTCCGGCAGCCGACATCAAGTTCAAGAAGATCACCCTCTCCAATGAGTTCGTGGCCGAAGGTGCCCACTTCGCCGACTTCGATCACGATGGTCACAACGACATCTGCTCCGGCCGCTTCATCTGGAAAGGCCCGGAGTTCAAAGAGCGCATCAGCTTCGCCCCGAAGTTCGAAAAGGAGCCTTATGACGCCGCGAAGACCTACAGCGACTTCTTCCTCACCTACACCTACGACTTCAATGGCGATGGCTGGCATGACATCCTGGCCTTCTCCTGGCCCGGCAAGGAAACCTGGGTCTTTGAAAACCCGCAGGGCAAAGGTGGCGACTGGACCCGCCACACCATCTTTGACATCACCGACAACGAATCCCCCACGCTGGGTGACATGAATGGCGATGGCAAACCCGAGATCATCTGCCACACCAGCAGCGGCGCCCAGCCCTCCAAAGGCGGCCGTCTCGGTTATGCCGAGATCGACTGGAAGAACCCCTTCGGCAAGGCCCGCTTCCGCCCCATCACCCCCGTCAGCGATGACAACGACAAGAAATACTTCCGCTACACTCATGGTTATGGCTTCGGCGATGTGAATGGCGATGGCCGCCCCGACATCCTCGACAAGGAAGGCTGGCGCGAGCAGCCCGCAGACACCACCCAGGACAGCGACTGGGAGTTCCACCCCGCGCTCTTCACCAAGGAAGGCATGCGCGGCGGCAGCTTCATTCTCGTCTATGATGTGAATGGCGATAAGCTCAACGACGTCATCAGCAGCTACGACGCCCACGGCTACGGCCTCGGCTGGTTCGAGCAGAAGAAAGACGGCACCTTTGAGCGTCATGACCTCATGGGCGCCACCGTGGAGGAGAGCAAAGTTGGTGTGAAGTTCAGCCAGCTCCACGCCATGCAGCTCGCTGATATCAATGGCGACGGCGTCCTGGACCTCGTCACTGGCAAGCGTCGCTGGGCCCACGGCCCGCTGAAGGATGACGAGCCCATGGCCGCTCCTGTCCTCTACTGGTTCGAGATCAAGCGCGATGGCAAAGGCGGCGCCGACTTCATCCCGCATCTCATCGACGACGCCAGCGGTGTCGGCACCGAAGTCACCCCAGGCGACGTGAACAAGGACGGCAAGATGGACGTCGTGGTGGGTAACAAAATGGGTGTTTTCGTGCTGCTACAGGAATAATTAGTCCTGCTTCTTGCAACACCCTCGAGCGGCGGAGTAGCTTGAGAGGCATTCAGCCTCCATGCCCCGCCGCTTTTTTAATCTCTACTCCCGCATCCTTCTTTGGTTGCTGGTGAATGTCCTCGTGCTTGCCGGGGCATTCTGGTTCGTGCTGCAGTGGCAGTTTCGTGAAGGCATGCAGGGCGCGCTCGGCGGCATCGTCGGTGACCGCCTCCAGACCATCGGCCGTGAGATGCACGCCGTCATCAGCACCATGAAGCGTGCGGATTGGGACCCGATGCTCAAAGGTTTCGGCGAACGCCATGGCGTGAAGGCCTTGATCGCCACAGTTCCTGCGCGCCGCATCGCTGGAGCCGAGGTGGAGATGCCAGACAACGTTCAGCGCCTGCTTGCCGACATGCACCCTGAGCTGGCTCACCGTCCGCCGCCACGCGATGGGAATGAGCCGCCAGATGGAGATCGACCACCTCCACCTCCGCCGCGCGATGACCTTGAGGCCCTTCTCTTCGGGCGTGACTTCCCCCTCGGCATCGGTCCTCCTCCAGGCCCGGATGACGGCCCGCGCTTTGACGAGCTGAATACCATCATGCCGGTGAAGCTCGGCACCTTCATGCTGCCCGTGGGCACACCGCCCGTCTACTACACCGGCATCCGCCTCCCGCTCGTTCCCGGTTGGAATCGCCGTGACGGCCCCCTCATCCTCATGATCGTCACAGATCGCATCACTGGCGGCGGTCTTTTCTTTGATGTGAAACCCTGGTTCCTTGCTCTCTTCGGAGCCATGGCCGTGTCTGCCTTGCTCTGGCTGCCCTTCGTCAGCGGCATCACCCGCAGTGTCCGGGCCAACATGCACGCCACCGAGCAGATCGCCCGTGGTCAGTTTGATGTCCGCGTGCCTGAAAACCGCAGTGATGAACTCGGCCGTCTTTCCCACGCCGTGAACCAGATGGCCGCTCAGCTCGATGGCATCGTGCGCGGCCAAAAGCGATTCCTCGGCGACATCGCCCATGAGCTCTGCAGTCCCATGGCCAGAATGGAAATGAGTCTCGGTATCCTTGAGGAGCGCCTCACCGATACCGATGCGCTTCGTCTCGCCGATGCACGTGATGAACTGCGCCAGATGTCCGCGCTGGTTCACGAGTTGCTTTCCTTCTCCAGGACCACCATCGCCTCCGCCGCGAAGCCCGCGGAGAACGTCCCGCTGCTCTCGCTCATTGATGAAGTCGCTGGCACTGAAGCCATTCCCGCACAAAAGCTCCGCGTCACTGTTTCTGCGGATCTCGTCGTGCGCTGCATCCCAGATCTCCTGCGTCGCGCCATCGGCAACATCCTCCGCAATGCCCGTCTGCACGCCCCGGAAAGCGACATCGAAGTCACCGCCTCTCGCCGTGGTGATCTCATCCGCCTGCGCATTGCCGACAACGGCCCCGGTGTCCCGCCGGAGAGCCTTCCACGCTTGTTTGAGCCCTTCTATCGTGTCGATACCAGCCGCGATCGTCAAACCGGTGGCAGCGGTTTGGGGCTCGCCATCGTAAAGACCTGTGTAGAAACTTGTGGAGGCAGCGCCAGCTTAAGTTCGAATGAACCGCACGGTTTGATCGTCGAGATGGAGCTTCCTCGTGCTTGACCAAATCACGCGCCGAGAACAAAATTCAAATCCACCCACCCAATGAAAACGAAAATCACACTCGCTGCCATCGCCGCTGCCTTCACCGTGAACGTCGCCACCGCCCAGGACGCTGTCGACTTTGAAAAGCAAATCCTCCCCATCCTGAAGGAGAACTGCTTCAAGTGCCACGAGAAGGAAAAAGAAGACAACGGCAAGATCAAGAAGCCCAAAGGCGGCCTTCGTCTCGATGGCGCTGCCTTGATCATGAAGGGTGGCAAAGAATACCCGAATGAAAACGTCGTCGCTGGCAAGCCCGACGCCTCCTGGCTCCTCAAGACCATGGCTCTTCCAGACTCTGACGACATGGCCATGCCTCCTGAAGGCAAGGGCGACCGCATCGCCGCCGACAAGCAGGCCCTCATCAAGAAGTGGATCGAGTCCGGCGCCAGCTTCGGCTCCTGGAAAGGCGAGGAATAATCCCCCTCTCACCTAACGAAATTTAATTTCAAAATCAACGGCGTGGTCCCCGGACCACGCCGTTCGTATTTGGTGCCGAAGTCGCGGAGCGTCC
>NZ_BKAG01000059.1 GCF_007992435.1 Prosthecobacter gellanilyticus
CAGCCAGCCCCCGCCATAGGGGTCCTCCGAGGGAGCGAATGCTTCCAGCGACCCTCCGGGACGCGTTTCTTGCGTAGGCTGCGCGTGTCTTGAGACCGGTGGTTCTCGCTCGCAAAGCCTCGCTTCACCACCGGCTACAAGCCGGCGAGCCTCCGGCTCGCAAAACAAGACCGCCAATCTCGGCATAACCATTTTTAAACAAAAAGGCCTGAAGGCGGTGACACCTTCAGGCCTGAAATGTTTGTCGAAAACGTGGTTAGAACTCCTCGCCGCCGACGGTGAAGGTCACGTTGCCGATGCGGGCCTTGGCCATGGCGTTGAGCACGTCGATGACGCGCTCATAACGGGCCTGCTCCTCAGCCTGGATGGTGACCATGACCTTGGCGTTGCGGCTGTCAGCCTCCTGCTTGAGCTTCATCAGCGTGCCGGTGAAGTTAGGCAGGGATTTGTTTTCAGGAGTGTCAAACTCCTCCTCGTTCAGCGTGACCACGCCTGTCTCCTCCACGGTGACGATGATCTCGTCCGGCGGAGTGTCCTCATTGCTCAGGGAAGGTGTGCCAATGCCGGGGAGCTGGGTTTTCAGCTCGCGCTCGACCTTGACCGCACCGGCCATGACCATGAAGAAAAGCATGATGACGAAGACGACGTCGATCATGGGCGCGATCTGGAAACCCATGACCAGGTTGTCAGTCTCGACTTTACGATGTGATGCCTTGTGTCCTGCCATGATGATCAGCCGTCCTGGTTGAGTGCTGAGAAGGAGATGTCATCGATGCCCGACTGGGCGATCAGAGCCATCACCTTCTGAACTTCCACCGCCGGAGTATCGCGATCACCACGGATCACACAACGGTAGGTGGGGTTGTTGTTTTTACGCTGGGTGAGTGCTTCCACGATCTCCTCATTGGACATCTCGCGGTCATCCAGTTTGATGACGGACTCCTGCTTGCCGGACAGCCACCGGATGTTGATGGCCGCCTCAAACATGGTGTTCTTGTCCTCCTTCTTCTTGGCGTCCGCAGCGACAGGGAGCTTGATGTCCTTGTCGATACGCAGCACCTGAGCTGAGGTGATGCTCATGAAGAAAATGAGCAGCACCAGCAGCACGTCAATCATCGGAGCAATCTGGAACTCCGGTTCGCCTTCTCCGCCGCCTCCTCCGCCCATAGTGGTGTCAGGTTAAAGTTGGTTTGATAAGTATGAAACAGATCTGCCGAATCAGGCAGCCGCCGGGACTCCTTCGCCACCGTTGACCCAGTTCGGGATCGCGGCGTAGAACTCTTCCTCGCCCACGTGAGCGTCCTTGAGGTGGCTGTAAGGCATCTTGCGGAACAAGGCGCCGACGACGTCCTGAAGACCGGTCATGGAGGACTGGAGGCGGTTGCGCAGGAAGTAGAAGAACATGAACGCAGGCACAGCGATGAAGAGACCGGAGGCCGTGGCGATAAGCACCTCACCGATAGCGCCGGAGAGCTTGGACGGGTCACCCACGCCGCTGGTGCCGAGAGTGGCGAACGCGCTCATCATCCCCGTCACCGTTCCAGTCAGACCGATCATCGGTGTGCAAACCCCGATCACGGAAAGGTAGTTGATGCGGGTGGTGATGGTGGAGTTGGTCTTGTTCAGCTCGGTGAACAGGGCGTTGTCCACAGCTTCCTCACCGTCACCGACGAAGCTCAGGGCCACGCGGGAGATATCGCAGAAGGGGGAGTTGTTGCTCTTGGCGAACTGATAAGCGCCGACGTAGTCACCGGCACGGAAGAGGTCCTGAAGCTGGGAGACCTGGTTCGGAGGAGCCATCTTCTTCAGACCGGTGCGCATCCAGAGGTCCACCGTCAGCCAGATCAGGGCGATGGAGCAAGCCGTGATGGGATACATCACCCAGCCGCCTTCATGGAAACGGTCCATCAGGGTGTGCTCAACCTTCGTCGGTGCCTCAGCACCTGCGGCAGCAGGAGCAGCAGGCTCCTGGCCATGGATAGGAGCGACGATGGCGAGATTGCCGGCGAGCATCATGGCGCAGGCCGATGCGCGAACGATAATCTTGGTCAGGGAGGCTGTTTTACGGAGGTGCATGGTGGCTTGAGGGGTGACGATTTAGACGAGGATGAGTATTGGGAAAGAGGAATGCAATGTTATTTGGCGGCAGGCGCGGCAGCTTCAGCAGGGGCAGCGCCCTCGGCAGGCTTGGCGTCTTTGCCTTCCGCCTTGCCGTCACCCGTTTCGGGTTCGTTCTTCATGCCGTTGATCTTCGCCTGCTCCTTGCCAGCAAGGTCGGCGACAGCGGAGCCTGGATAGGTTTCCACAAGACGCTTGAAGACAGCCTGGGCATCTTCATAGCGCTTCATTTTGACCAGCATCTGGCCGGCCTTGAGCTCGGCATCTGGCACACGCTGAAGCTGGGTGCCGTAAAACACAGGGATGCGCAGGTAGGCCATGAGCGCCTTTTCCCAGTCCTTCTGGCGCGCATAGATGTCCGCGATCATGGCCCAGATGGAAGCACCCACGCTGGAGTCATCCGTCTCGCTCAAAATGCTCTCCGCCTCGGCGATGATGGAGGTGTACTCAGACGAGGTCTGGCGGTCGATATCCAGCTGGATGATGCGGAGCTGCATCTTCTGCGCGTCTGAGAGCTTGAGGATCTTCAGCTGGGGAATGAGCTTCACCGTATCCTCAAACTTGCCCGCCTGGCTAAGCAGCTCCACATAGGTGAAGAAGATCTCCGCATAAGGGGAGCCAGGAAGCGTCTCGAACATCTCGAAGCTTGTCTTGGCCTTGGCCAGGATGGCGAGCGCCTCTTCAGCCTTGCCCTGGGACATCAGATTGCGTGCTTCCGTGATCTCCGCGACGTCCGGCCAGTCGAGCGAACCCACGTTCTGCTTGGGCAGTTCGGTCGTGGCGGTTTTGTTGTCACCCAGAAGGATGGTGCGGATGATCTTGCCGTTCTCGACGTGGAATTCAGAAGACGGGATGCGGCTGCCATCCTTCAAAATGAGGAACTGGGCGTGGGCGGAGCCGGCCAGAAGGCCGGACAAAGCCAGGAGCAGGAAAAAGACACGAGGCATGAGGGGCGGGAGCAGAAAATTAAAGGGTGGCGAGGAGCTTCTGGGCTTCCTTCAGTTCAGGAAGGGTCTGCATGTCCTGGCGCTTGGTCATCTCGATCAGCATCAGCTTGGCAGCCTCCTTGTCAGAGTTCGGACGATCCGGCGGCTCCTGAGGGCGGTTCAGTTTGATGAAGGCCTTGGCTCCCTGGACGTAAGCCTTCGCGAGGATGGGCTTCCATTTCTGATGGGCGATCACCACGCGCTGGTAGAAGGAGACGGCTTCACCGGGCTTGTTCTGATCCATCAGCATCTCACCCTGCATGAAGAGCGCCTCGGCATGGGCCTCACCGCGCCACTCCTTGGTGTTGAGGATGTTCTCGTAGATCTTCTTGGCGTCATCATACTTCTTCAGCTTGTAGAGCGCCTTGGCCTCACCGCGGGTGGCATCCAGCAGACGGGAGCTGCCAGCGTAGTCCACCATGGCCTTGCGGAAGAGTTCCAGGGACTTGTCATACTCGTTCTTCTCGAAGGCGATCTCCGCCAGACCCACGGCAGCACCGTCGGCATACTCAGTGTCCTTGAAGAACTCGTTCAGGCGGTTGTAGCAGGCCATGGCCTTGTCCAGGTCACCCTTCTTGCGGGCATTGTCACCCACGGTGGCGAGCAGCATGGGGCTCAGATCTTCAGCCTTCGCGACTTCGATGATGATGGTGAAGAACTTCTCTGCCTTCTCAGGCTCACGCATGGTCTTGGCCAGCCAGGCCTTGGCGAAAAGGATACGCATCTGAGCCGTGCCATTCATGGCGGCCTCAGCCGGTGTCAGCAGTGCTTCCAGCTGCTTCTCCACCTCTTCAAAGGTGGCGACAGGAGCCGGCGCCGGAGTTGCAGGGGCAGCTGCGGCCGCCGCAGGGGCAGGAGCTGGAGCGGCAGTGGCGCCTTTGGCATCCGCAGCAGCGCCTTTGGCGGCATCAGCGGCAGGCGCGGGGGTGGCAGGACGAGGAGCCGCGCGGCGCTTCGGAGCCACGAGGGTCACAAGCTGCTGGATCAGACCTTCGACCTGTTCGTTGGAAGGATTGGGGATCTTCGGCTTGATGGCATCCGAAAGGAGCTTCCGGGCCTCATCCATCTTGTTTTCCTTCACCCGGGCGCGGGAGATCCACAGCACGGCCTTGAGTTCCTGCTCCTCGTTGTCCTTGTGGGTCTTGAGATACTTGTCCCACATGTCACCGAGCTCCTTCCACTTGCCCATGGAGGCGTAGAGGTCGGTGGCCTGGTCCATCGCATACGTCAGCACGTCGTCTGACTTGGCCTTGTCCACGGCCTGGGCGAAGTTCTCCAGCGCCTTTTCATAATCCTGCTTCTGGTTATACCCGTCACCCAGGAGTGCATACACCTGGCCGATGTTCGGGTCGTTCGGGGCATCCTTGGCGATGCCTTCCAGATCCTTCATGGCATCATCCATCTCACGCGCCTGGAACTTGATGAAGGCGAGACGATAGCGGGCATCAATCACATACTGCCCCTTCGGGTTCTCCTTCATGTAAGTCTTTAGAGCCTTCGTCGTGTTGATCGAGTCGTTCTGATAGAAGTAGATGAGGGCCACGCGGTAGAGAGCATCGTCCTTGTAGGCGGTCTCCGGGAACTCGTTCACCAGCAGTTCGAAGGTCGTGCGGGCATCGTCGAAACGCTGCATTTCAAAGAGCACGTTGCCACGCAGGAAGCGCAGGCGCTCCTTGTCCGCTTTTGGGAAACCTTCTGCCTTGTGGAAGGCCTGCACAGCCTGGTCCATCTGGCCGTTTTCATAGGCCAGCATGCCGAACATCTCGGACACCGTGCCGAGGTCAGCGCCATCCGGGAAGTCATTGATGTACTTCTCGCAAAGATTGCGGGCGGCGTTCACGCGCTTCAACTGCGCCTGGGCGATGATCATGCCGAACATGCAGCGGTCACGCTGGGGGAACTCCTTGAAGTCTTTGACGATCACGTCAAAGGCCAGGATGGCTTCCCAAAGGCGGGCCATTTCGAAATAGCAGCGGCCCAGACGATAGTAGAGGGAGGCGTCGTAGTCGGAGCGCTTCTCGATCTCCTCCAGGAGCGAGTTGTTCGTCTTCAGCTTCTCTTCCAGCTCTTCCTTGGTGCCGCGGATCGGTCCTTTGCCAGGGTTTTTCAGACTCTGCTCGATCTTCGCGATCAGGTCCTTCTGCACGCGGGTGATCTCACTCTGACGGCGGACGAGCTGGTAGGCACCGAGAGCCTCACGGAAGCTCTTCTTCTCCAGCATCTGATCACCCAGCTTGAGGTAGATGTTGTTCATCTGGGCGACGTTGTCGCCACCCGTGGCAAAGCCCTTCACCTTGTCCATCAGCTCGGCGGCCTTGTCGAGCTCGCCCTTGGCCACATAGAGATCGGCGGCCATCATCGCGGCCTGGATGCCTTCGGCACTGCGTGTTCCATCGGTGAGCACCGAGGTCAGGATGGCGATGGCATCATCGTTCTTACCCTGCTTCTTCAAAGCCTCGGCCACAAACAAGCCTGCTTCTGCTTTCATGGCAGGAGCGGTGCCCACGAGAGCCTTCAGAATCTCAATACCCTTGTCCGGCTCACCTTTGTTAATGTAGCTGCGGCCCAGTGCCATGCGCACGGGGTTGATGTATTCGCCATCGGCAAAACTGGTCTGGTAAGCCTCAAGGGAGGTGATCGCGTTCGGGTAATCGTTCAGGTTGAAGTAGGAGGCCCCCTTCACGAACAGCACCTGTGGGAAGGGCTTGCCACTGACGTTCTTCTCCACCTCGGCGATCTTCGCCAGGGCTTCCTGATACTTGCCTTCCTGGAAGAGTCCCAGGGCAGCATTCATGAGAGCCTCGGTCTCAGCCTGAATGCTGAGGGCACCACCAGCGAGGGCACCAGGAGCAGCCGGGGCCGCGGGAGCACCTGGAACAGGTGGCTTCGCGGGAGGCGGTGCCTGCCCCAGCACCAAGGTGGCCCCGGAGGCCAGGATCAAAGCAGCACAGAAAGAATGACGCATGACGAACATAAAGAGAGGAGAAAACTACGCCCGGAGAAGAGTCACAAGCAATCCGCCTCGCGCACGCACGGCAATGGGCAACAATTGATCATCATGACGGACTGCATGGACAAAAAGAGGTCGGTTTTTTCTGAAATGGGAACGCGAGCGTAGCAGGAGCGGTTTTTTTGTCACCAACGGATTCCAGCTCCTCAGGAAAATTTTCCTGGGCGTGCCCAGGAGAAACTTTCCCGGTCGGGAAGAGCCCAATTCGTGATACTTTTTAGAAACCAATCTCCGCCAATCCAACCCATCCAGGGTGACAATTGAGTCAACGAACCTGCCTCTACCATTCAAAGAAAAATCATGGAAGAGGCCCGCCCGTCACGGCACCGATCAAGAGCCTGGAAATCAGTGATTTAAGCTCACATACGGCAAATCAGCAGCTCACGCTCATAGATCAGTTCCTTCGGAAGATGGGTCTTCAGATCGAGGAACAGCTCTTCATGGGAAAGGATCTCCGCGCGCCACGCATCGCGGTCGAACTTCTGCAGTTCTTCGAACTTTTCCTTGGGGAAGTCGAGGCCCGTCCAGTCGATGTCCCGGTAACGCGGCACCCAGCCGATGGGGGTTTCCGTGGACATGCCGTGGCCGGTGGCGCGGTCCACGATCCACTTCAGCACGCGCATGTTCTCGCTGAAGCCGGGCCAGAGGAACTTGCCATCCGCACCTTTGCGGAACCAGTTCACGTGGAAGATGCGCGGGGTCTCGGTGAGCCTGCGCTGCATGCTGATCCAGTGGCGAAAGTAATCCCCCATGTTGTAGCCGCAGAAAGGCAGCATGGCCATGGGGTCGCGGCGCACTTTGCCGATGGTGCCTGCTGCGGCGGCGGTCATCTCGCTGCCCATCGTAGCTCCGGCATACACGCCGCAGCTCCAGTTAAAGGCCTGGAAGATGAGCGGCATGGTGGAGGCACGACGTCCACCAAAGATGATGGCACTGATCGGCACGCCCTCAGGGTTCTCCCAGGCGGGATCAATGGTCGGGCACTGCGAGGCAGGCGCGGTGAAGCGCGAGTTCGGGTGCGCGGCCTTGGTCCCCTTCTCTTTCGCGATCTCGGGGGTCCATTCATTGCCCTGCCAGTCCGTGCACTTCGCCGGTGGAGTGTCGGTCATGCCTTCCCACCAAACACCGCCGTCAGGAGTCAGCGCCACATTGGTAAAGATGGTGTTCTTCCGCAGCGATGCCATCGCGTTCGGATTCGTCTGGTCGCTGGTCCCTGGAGCCACGCCGAAGAAACCGGCCTCGGGGTTGATGGCATGCAGGCGGCCATCAGGTCCCGGCTTGAGCCAGGCGATGTCATCTCCCACGGTCCAGACCTTCCAGCCTTTCTCGGAGAAATGCTTTGGCGGGATGAGCATGGCGAAGTTGGTCTTGCCACAGGCGCTGGGGAAAGCGGCCGCCACATAGGTCTTGTCGCCCTTCGGATTTTCCACGCCGAGGATGAGCATGTGCTCGGCCATCCAGCCTTCATCGCGGGCCATGGCGGAGGCGATGCGCAGCGCGAAGCACTTTTTGCCTAACAATGCATTGCCACCATAGCCGGAGCCATAGCTCCAGATCTCACGGGTCTCCGGGAAGTGGACGATGTACTTCTCCTTGTTGCAGGGCCAGGGCACGTCCTTCTGCCCTTTCTTCAAAGGCGCGCCGATGGTGTGCATGCAGGGCACCACACGCTTCTCCGCCTTGTCGATGATCTGGAAAACCTTCTTCCCGATGCGCGCCATGATGCGCATGTTCACCACGGCATAAGCTGAGTCCGTGATTTGCACGCCGATCTGGGACATGGGCGAATCCAGCGGCCCCATGCTGTAAGGCAGCACATACATGGTGCGCCCGGCCATGCAGCCATTGAAGAGGCCGCGCAGCTTCTTCTTCATCTCAAAAGGGTCCATCCAGTTGTTCGTGGGGCCCGCGCCATCCTTGGAATAACTGCAAATGTAGGTGCGCTCCTCCACGCGGGCCACATCACTCGGGTCAGACTTCGCGTAGAAGCAGCCCGGCCACTTCTTCTGGTTCAGCCGGACGAAGGTCCCGGCCTGCACCATCTCCTCGCAGAGCTTGTCATACTCCGCTTTGGATCCATCCACCCAGTGGATGCGGTCCGGCTTGGTGAGGGCGGCCATCTTCTTGACCCATTTGATCAGGTGCGGGTTCTTCGTCAGCGGTTTCGAGGAGTCGGTCTTGTTGCTCATTGGGTTGGGGCGATGCTTTCGAACGCTAGTTCCGTGCCACCTTCTCCGGCCTACCCTCATTTGGCGAGCCTATTCTTGTGGGCAGTTTTGTCTCCGGAAGCGCGGGAACTGCGCGGCCCAGGCATGCTGCGATACCAGCTTTCGATACCGATGCGGCTTTTGGCGTGCCTGGATGCAAGGCCTCCACTACCCTGCCCGTGATGCATCACATGATCTTCCTGCGCGCCCAGTTTTGTCTCGCGGCCATCGCTACCACGGTCGCCATCGCAGCCGATCCGCTGAGCTTTCCCACCACCCCGCCGACGGAGGCGAAGGAAGCCGCGAAGAGCTTTCATGTGCTGGATGGATTCGAGATGCAGCTCATCGCCGCGGAGCCGCTGGTCACCGATCCCGTGGCCATCACCTATGATGAAAACGGCCGTGCCTACGTGTGCGAGATGAACGACTATCCCTACACGGACAAGTCCAAGCACAAGCCGAGTCAGGAGAACCCCACGGACCTGAACATCGGCAAGGTGCGCCTGCTGACCGATACCGATGGCGATGGTGTCTTCGACAAGGCCAGCGTCTTCGCCGAAGGCCTCTCCTGGCCCACCGGTGCGGCTTGCTGGAAGGGCGGCATCTTTGTCACCGCGACTCCGGATGTGTGGTATCTCAAGGACACAAATGACGATGGTGTGGCGGATGTGAAGCAGAAGGTCTTCACCGGCTTCAAGAAGCTCAATGTGCAGGCTGTGATGAACAATCCCATCTGGGGTCTCGATCATCGCATCTATGTCGCCGGAGGCTCCAATGGCGGCGAGATCCAGCGTGCGCCTGGAAGCGAGAGTGTGATGCCCCTGCCCACAGACTTCAAACCGCTGCCTATCAAGCGTCACGACTTCAGCTTTGATCCCAGCTCCGGTGATGTGCGACTCGAGAGTGGTGGCGCGCGCTTCGGCAATACCTTTGATGACTGGGGCAACCGCTTCCTCTGCAACATCCGCAATCCCTGCCAGCATGTGGTGCTGCCCTATCGCTATCTCGAACGCAATCCCTACCTCGTCATTCCTAGCGCGCTGAATGATTGTGCTGAAGCGGGTGATCAGCTTCCTGTGTATCGCACAAGCCCTCCGGAACCCTGGCGCGATTTTCGTGCGAAGCGCTGGGTGCAGGAAGGCAGTCATCTGCCGAAGAGCGAGCTCGTCGGTGCCGGTGTGGTCACCTCCTCTGCTGGTATCACCGTGTATCGCGGCGATGCCTATCCAAAAGCGTATCGTGATTTCGCCTTCGTCGCCGATGTAGCAGGAAATCTCTTCTATCGCATGAAGCTCGTTCCCGATGGCGTGACCTTCAAAGCCGTGCAGGTGGATGGCACGAAGAACTTCTGCACCAGTGATGATGTGTGGTTCCGCCCCGTGAACTTCGTCAATGCTCCCGATGGCTGCCTGCATGTGTGCGACATGTATCGCGAGGTCATCGAGCATCCGTGGAGCATCCCGGATGACATTCATGCGGGGATTGATCTGCTCAAAGGCAAAGACAAGGGCCGAATCTGGAGACTGGCACCCAAAGTCATTCCGAGCGCTAGCTCGGACAAAGTAGTTCCGAGCTTTAGCTCGAACACGGGTGGTGACGGGCTAAAGCCCCGCACTACTTTGTTAGGCCGCCTGAGCACTGCGGAGCTTGTTTCCCTGCTCGATCATCCGAACGCCTGGCATCGTGAAACGGCGCAGCGTCTGTTGTTTGAAAGACAGGACAAGAGTGCGGTGGAGTTGCTGCGGGAGTTGGCCAAAAGCGGTAAGACCGATCAAGGCAAAGTATGCGCCCTTCATGCTCTGTCTTCGTTGTCAGCGCTAGATGTCCCGACATTGGATCTGGCTGCTCGTCTCTTGAATGGACCTGTGGCAGAGGCAGCAGCTGAACTCTTCGAACCTATCGTTCCAGAGTTGAAATGGAGCGGCGACCTCAAGCAAGACGCATCGAAGCTTTCGTTCGCCCAATTGGCTGCCCATGCAGAGAACCGGGTCGCGATCAAAGCTTTGTTCTCAATGCGAGATCTGACCACCACTGCCGAAAATGGAGCGGGGGCAGCTTTTTGGAGCGAGGCCATGAGACATGTTGGCAGCAGAGTGAATGCAGACTCCTGGTTGCAGACGATGGTCCTCTGCATTGCTGCTGATCGGGCGGACAAGCTTCTCGTGCCCTGGCTTTTGAGTGACCGGGATCTGGAGCCCATCCAAAACAACGCTTTAGTGCCACGACTTGCAGGTTTGGTTGCTGCCAAAGGTGAAAAATCGAAGCTGGCCATCATCATGACAGCGCTAAGCAAAGCTGAGTTTCCGTCTAGCCTGAGATCGTTGGTGCTCCAAGCAATGCTCCCACACACGACTCGATTGTCGATCTCACTGGCAACGGTTTCATCCAATGAAGTCACCAATGCGAGACTTCGGGAGATTGGCACTCAGGCAATCAACGTCGTCAACACCTCAAAATCTACCGAAGGCAAAGTCCTCGCACTTCCTGTCGCCACGTCTCTCGCGCCAGCCGAACAGGTAATTGAGCTCATTCGAGGCCTGTTAATGCCCTCCGAGTCTCCAGAACTTCAACTCGCTGCCATTGAGGCACTTGGCACCTACCGCGAACCCGTCATTGCTGACCTGCTCCTCGAAGCCTGGCCGAAGCTCACCCCTGCCCTTCGCGACAAAGCCACGACACTCCTGCTCTCCCGCACGGACCGCATCGCCAAGCTGCTGGATGCCATCGAGGAGAAGAAGATCCAGCCTAATCAATTGAGCGCTGCCGCGAAGGCCACGCTGGGACGACAGAAGTCTCCCGCGTTGGCGAAGCGCATCACGAAGCTCATCGGTGATGGCTCGGCCTCGAATCGCAAGGAGGTGATCGACAAGTATCTGACGGCGCTGGGCTTGAAAAGTAGTCGTGGGCTTCAGCCCGTGACAGCTCCCGAGAACACCCCTGACGGGCTAAAGCCCATCACTACTTTGGGCGATGCCGCCCGTGGCGCGAAGATCTACGAAACCGCCTGCATGGTCTGTCACAAGCACAAGGACCGGGGCAATGACGTGGGCCCGCACCTCGGCACCATCCAGGGCTGGACCGCCGAACAAATATTGACGAATGTCCTGGACCCGAATCGTGAAGTATCTCCGAACTTTGCGCTCTACATCATCGAGACCAATGATGGGCGCTTCCTGAGCGGCCTGATCTCCAGCGAGACCGCCGGCAATCTCACCCTCAAACGCGCCGATGGCGGCACGGACAGTGTTTTGCGCAGCGAGATCAAGTCCCTGACCAGTCCAGGCATCTCCCTCATGCCCGAAGGTCTTGAGGCAGCAATCACCCCGCAGCAAATGGCGGATTTGATTGAGTTTCTGAGGAAGAGCTAAGCTTCGGGCCGCTGGGAAAATGGATCGGAGCCTCGAAGAGGCGGCACTCCTCAGCCCAGGGCAACGCCCTGGGGAATGATGCAGCCTGACGAAGTTGATGATGTGGAGGCCTGAAAGGCCGACACTCGACGCCGGAGCTCCATCGGCGAACGAACCCGAGGAGTCGAATGTCGCACCTTCGGCGTTTTGGTTCCGGGAGAACACCGTGCCTTGTGAACCCCAGGGCCTTGCCCTGGGCTAAGGAGTTTCGGGCCCTTGACCCTCCAATCTCGAGCCCCAATGCCCGCTCAACGACAACACCACACCTAACCAACAATCCGTTAATCAATTCATGATCATCTCTTTCATCACCGCATTAAGCTTCTCATGCGTGCGGGCCACCATGCCCTGGGTGGGGGCACCTGCGGCCGTATCGCCCCAGGTCTTTTCCAGGTCGGTGAGCACTAGGATCACCGGCTGCAGCAAGGCAGAGCGGCGGGTGTCATCACCCAAAGTCGCAAAGCGAGCGCGCAGTTCAGCCAGCAAGGCTGGCGATCCAATGCAGAGGTGGCGCTTGTCCACATCCGGAATCTCGATCACGAGCTTGGAGACGATTTCCAGCGAGCGCATCCAGGCGCCCATGTCCACCAGCACGGCCAGGTCTTCATCCATCTGATCCCGCAGCAGGCGCAGGAGCTCCTGATGACCGTCCACGATCTCCTGGCGCAGATCCTTCCACTCATCCATCTCCGCCATCTTGGCCTGGGCCATGAGGCGAGGCATCATCTTCTCCCCAAGGCCCAGCGTGCGGCAGTAGGAAACGATGTCCTGGTTGTTGTTCCGAAATTGCTGGGAGTCTCCGGCCTCCCAGATCAAATAGCTTTCCCCCATGAGGCTGCCGAGGGCAAAGCTGGTGCGCATGCGGTCCGTGCTGGGGACGGGGGGCTGCGGACGGTAGAGCGTGCGCCATCGTGCCTTGGTATGGCGTCCGGCCATTTCCAGAAAGTCCGCCGGGTTCTGCTCCTTGGTCCAAAAGACTGGTCGTGAGACAAAGTCACCCGCGCTGGCGGCGATGCTGTCCTGGCCCGGGCTGGGTGGGACTGGGGCCGCTTTAACCTCCTGAGCGGAAACAATCCCTGCCGCCGCGATCATCATGATCACGGGCATGGACAGGAAAAGGCGGGGAAAATTCACGGTTGGTCAGCACTCCGGGGAAAGTCTCTGATGACTTAACACCCGCTGATGTTCAACTACCCGTCTTGAGACGGTGTTGCAACCCTAGATAAGCCTCGAGCCAGCCTTCCCCCCTGACTTTTGCGCCTTGCACCCCCTGCCCATCCCCCGCATACACTGCGCCGTGCGTCTGGATGTCATCACCCTTTTCCCCGAACTTGTCACTGTCCCCATGGGCATCAGCATCATGCGCCGTGCCCAGGAAAAAGGGGCGATTTCCCTGGGTGTGCATGACCTGCGTGAGCAGGGCATGGGCAAGCATCGCCAAGTCGATGACACCCCCTGCGGTGGTGGCCAGGGCATGGTCCTGAGACCCGAGCCGCTCTTTGCCGCTCTGGAGAAGGTGCACACGGAAAAAAGCCGGGTCATCCTCACCTCCCCGGCCGGAAAGCGCTTTGATCAGGCCACCGCGCACCGACTCTGTTCAGAGGAACATATCATTTTTATCTCGGGTCACTATGAAGGCGTGGATCAAAGGGTGATCGACCACTGGGTGGATGAGGAACTCAGCCTCGGCGACTACGTGCTCACGAACGGTGCCATCGCCGCCGTGGTCATGATGGATTCCATTGTGCGCTTGCTGCCGGGTGTGCTGGGAGATGAAATGAGCGCGGTGGAGGAATCCTTTGGTCCCACCGGCCTGCTGGAAGCCCCGCAATACACGAAGCCTGCCGAGTTTCAGGGCATGGCCGTGCCGGAGGTACTGATGGGTGGCAACCACGCCAAGATCGCCCAATGGCGCGCGCAACAATCGCTGGAGCGCACCCGCCGCATGCGCCCGGATCTGCTGCCTGAAGCACGCTGAAACGTCTTCGATTTGCCCACCGCGAAACATCTCGACATCCAGGCCCGTTTTCGACTTCTTACCGCTCACTCCATGAAACCCTGCTCACTTCTCGTCGCCATCACTCTTGCAGCCTCGTTTGCCCAAGCTGAAAACTGGCCAAACTGGCGTGGCCCGAACATGGATGGCTCCAGCTCCGAGAAAAATCTGCCGGTGAAGTTCAGCAAAACCGAGGGCGTGAAGTGGGCCACAGATCTCCCCTCCATCTCCGCCTCCGTGCCAGTCGTGTGGGGTGACAAGCTCTTCATCACCGCTCTGCTTCGCGAGGAACAGAAGCTCATCGGCCTCTGCTATGACACCAAGACCGGCAAGGAACTCTGGCGCAAGGTCGTCTCCGAAGGCGGCTACCAGTGGGACAATAAGAGCAACCTCGCCAGCCCCTCTCCCGTCACGGATGGCGAGCATGTGATCTTCCTTTTTGCCGATGCGGTGGCTGCCTCTTATGACATGGCTGGCAACCAGCAGTGGAAGCGCGATTTCAAAGAGACTCACGGTGCCTTTGCCACGCAGTGGACCTATGGCAGCAGCCCCATGCTGGACGGCGGCAAGCTCTACATCCAGGTGCTGCAGCGCAATGAAACCTTTGAGTTCCAGGGCTTCGCCAAAGGCACGCCAGGCAAGGACATGAGCAGCTACATCCTGGCGCTTGATCCCGCGACCGGTAAGGACATCTGGAAGCACATCCGCCCCACGCATTCGCAGGTCGAGTCGCTCGAGTCCTTCAGCTCACCGGTGTTCGCTGATCACGCCGGCAAGCGCGTGATGCTGATCTCTGGTGGTGACACCCTCTCTCTGCATGATGCCGGCACCGGCGCTGAGTATGCACGCCTCGTCACCTGGAATCCGCTGGGAGATGGGTATAACAAATTCTTCCGTCTCGTCCCATCTCCAGTGGTTGGCAATGGCGTGGCCATCGTCTGCGCACCGAAGAACTCTCCTGTTTTCGGCATGGGCCTTGATAGCAAGGGCAAGGATGTGCAGCCGCTCTGGACCAGCGATCCGAAAGTGGTGACCAGCGATGTCTCCACACCTGCCTTTTATGAGGGCAGCTTCTACGTGCTCGACAGCGGCCGCAAGACCGTGAGCCGTGTGGAGCCGAAGACTGGCAAGGTGCTGTGGACCGGTGAGACCGGCAGCAAGTCCAAGTTCGAAAGCAGCCCGACCGTGGCCGATGGCAAAATCTACGCCACCAACTTCTGGGGCGATGTTTATGTCGTGAAAGCCGGCGGCGATGCCTTCGAGCTGCTGAGCGTGAATGAGATGGGTGATGGCACCAAACCCAATGGCGACGCCGCCAGCTGCCGCAGCAGCATCGCCGTCTCCAACGGCAGCCTCTTCATCCGCACGCAAGACAAGCTGTACTGCATCGGCAAGTGAGCCCCCGAAGTCGCGAAGCGTCCCGGAGTGCGGTGGCAGAGAAGCAAGGGCACCCTTGCTTCGTCGACACCGCTTAGGGCGAGTGACGCATCCAACACTCGGCCTAACGAATTTCGCGCAGCGTCGTGGAGTGCGCGCGGCTTGACGCCGCTGTCGAGCGCTCGGCTTGCACATTTGACCTTCGACTATCCCACGTCCGCACACAGCGATGTCGCGCTTGAGCGCTTCCCACCGCACTCCACGACGCTGGCGCGACTTGGCAGTCCCACGATTAATACAACAGCATCCGGATCTCACTGTCCGTGAGCTCTGACGTATCCTGCACGGCCACAAGGTCACCCATCTGCGTGAGGTTTTCCCACTGGGTCTCAAACTCGGGCACCAGGAAATCTCCTTCGGTCACCGCAGGCTCCTGCACCACGGGCACAGGCTGCACAGCCACCTGAGGCTCGGCATTCTCGGAAGGCAGGGTGAAGACCAGCCCGGCCATGATCACAGCAGCCACCGCCGCCCAGACCACGGTCACGTGACCATGCTCCTGGTCCTGCCACCAGCCCTTGAACCAGGACAGCATGCCACGATCCTGCGGCGTCTGACGGGCAGCGCGAACGACGTTCTGGACGAAGTTAGGGCGCGGCTCGGCCTTCTTGGTCTTGCCAAGCAGGTTCCAGAGCGGGTCGTTGGGCGAGAGCGGTTCCATGACAGTCCTTGTAACCAGGCAGACAGTGCAAAGTTGCACCGATCCGTCAGATTTTCAGCCTGGAGGCCAGTCCAGAGGGCGCCCAGCCAGCAGATGCACATGCATGTGCGGCACGCTTTCCCCGGCATCTTTGCCGTGGTTGATCACGAGGCGGAAGCCCTTGGAACGGTCCTTAATACCCAGCTTGTCCGCAATCTTTCCCGCTGCCAGCAGCAGCGCTCCCAGCGTGGCCTGATCCTCCGCCGTGGCCTCACCCACGCGGGGGATGAGCTTCTTCGGCACGATCAGCACATGCGTGGGCGCCTGCGGATTGACGTCGTTGAAAGCGGCGACCAGATCGTCCTCATACACCAGGGGTGCCGGGATCTCGCGGTCGATAATCTTCTGGAAGATGGTCTTTTCGGACATGAATGAGAGAGGAGGATCAGCTAAAAAGCTCTTCCTGATCATCATCCACACTGCGGCGGCGGTCGAGTGATTTGATCTCGTTGATGAACTCGCCCACGTCCTCAAACTGCCGGTAGACTGAGGCGTAGCGCACATAGGCCACGTGGTCGATCGCCTCCAGGCCGCGCATGACCTTGGCACCGATGACAGTGGAGGGGATCTCGCGGTAGCCTTCCTCTTCCAGCTCGTTGGCGATGTCGTCCGCCAGCTGCTCGAGCTGCTCCATCTTCACGGGGCGCTTTTCACAGGCCTTGCGCAGGCCGGACATCAGCTTCTCACGGTCAAAATTCTGCCTCGCGCCATTGCGCTTCACCACCCGCAGTTCCTCACGCTCCACGATCTCATAGGTCGTGAAGCGGAAATTGCACTTCATGCACTCGCGGCGTCGGCGGATGGCATGTCCCTCCCGCGCCTCGCGTGAGTCGATCACTTTATCCTGGGAGCTTCCGCATTTGGGGCAGCGCATGGTTGGGGGGTGAGTCTATAAGATGCCATGGCGAAGAGAGGGTTCAACCTTTCTTCGAATAAGATATACGCATTTCTTAATATTACGTCACCTGCAGATAGATCAAGGATTCTGCTACATCCTTGGGGTTGAGATCGGGGAGGCACATGGCAGCTAGCCGCGCATCGACTCAGTCGATAACAACATCTCGACTATCGATATCACCCCCGGAGCTTCGGTGGCTATGTGGTGCGGGGTCATGAATGACCTCATCTCCCTCCTCTCTATTCTCCTTCAAGCCATCGGCGTCATCCTCCTGGCGGACTTCATCGCCGGAATCATCCACTGGGCGGAAGACGCCTACATCCGCGAAAACACACCCCTGATCGGTAAGTGGATCGGAATCCCGAACACCATCCATCATCACCTGCCGCGAAGGATGACCAAGAATGGCTGGTTCAAGAGCAACTGGGACCAACTGATGGCCATGAGCGTCGTGGTGGTGATCGCCGCGCTGCTGGGCCGGCTGACGTGGCATGTCTGGCTGTTTGCCATCGTGGGCGGAAACGCGAACGAGGTGCATAAGTGGTCTCACCGCACGCGGAAGGAGAATGGCAGGCTGATCTCCTGGCTGCAGGACATGCGCCTCCTGCAGACGCCGCACCATCACGCCATCCACCACACGAACCCGAAGGAGGTGCACTACTGCCCGGTGACGAATGCGCTGAACCCGGTGCTGGACAGGCTGAACTTCTGGGCCGGCGTGGAATGGCTGCTGGAGCACACGTTGGGCCTGAAGCGCCAGCCGGACACCTCGGTTCCCGGGCAGGGCCTGCCTCCTGAGTGGATCAAGGAGATGCGTAGAGCTGGGTGAACGGTTCTCGCTTCTCGGGGCGCAGGTTCAAAACATAGGTAACACTTCAGGCTCAATACATGGGTAACACATCGGGGTGGCCTGGTGAACTGCGAACCGCGAACTGAGAACTTATGAGCATATTTTGTCTCGACATGGGCGAGAACACTTAAGAACATGACAGTCCATGAAATACCTCACCTTCATTGCCGCCGCCGGGATTGCCATGTCCGTGAACTCCCAAGGTGCCGAGGAGAAGCCGGTGACAATTCAGGAGCCGCTCGCGGTGCTGGACGGGCTGTCGCGTGATGTCATCAAGGACCTGCGCTCGGGGTCTAACAAGATGATGGATGCGGCCGGTGAAGCCTCGAAGAAAGCCGCCGAGTCTGAAGGCAAGCAGGCCACCTTCAAGATCGTCATTGGCAACGTGGATCCCTTTCAAGCGGCGGAGGCACCGACGGTGACCCGCTACAAGATCGGCGGCCGTGTGGAGATGGAGCGGCTCTCCGGCGTGAACATCAGCGTGCATATCCTGGCCGTCCTGGCGATCGACCAGCACCCGAAGGTGGAGAAGCTGAAGAAGGGCGACAAGATCACCATCACCGGCCGCATCGGCAATGCCGAGGTTCTGGGCCGCACGAATGCCGAGCTGCACCTGGATGTGAAAGACGTGAAACTGCCCTAGAACTCTCTTTACCAGCTCTTTACCGAGCCGGGCTTGTGCGCTGACGGACCGCTGTGATAGCTTCCTCACGCCATGAAGAAGATCCTTTGCCATGCCTTATTAGCCGCGATGCTTGTGGGTGCTGTTTCCGGAGCAGAACCCGTAGCAGCACCTCAGTCACAGCCCGAATCAAAGCCTAAACCAAAATCGGTTAGGCCGGTGCAGACCTACAAGGACGTCCTGGCGGTTTTGCCGAAGGATCTGGAGCCGGAGAATGCGCAGGACTGGTCCGAAGCGCAAAAGGAAGTGGCGAACGGCATCCTGAAAAAGAAGCTCGTGGACAGGCAGCGGCCGATGACGATGCGCTTCAAGGTGCACGGCGTGGATCATTGGGGCCGCTTCACGGTTTGGTCCCATCTGCCAGCGGATGAGGGCTATGCGATCCGCGTTTTTGCCGGTGACTGGAACCAGCCGAACATGCTGCCCAAACTGGCCACACTGCGGAAGGGTGACCTCATCGAGATGAGCGGTGTGTGTGATCTGGCAAAGTTCGAAAACCTCTGGAACACGAAGTCACTGACCTTGGGCATTGGGAAGGCTTCGATCATCAAGCTGGAACCTAATGGCAAGCCCGCGCATCCGCCAGCTCTGGTGCCGGTCAAGCTGGTCTCCGCCGTGTATGGCTCCGGCACAAAGTTCACGGAAGTCACGCAGCGTGTGCAGGCACTGCTGGAAGAACCCGGCGCGATCTTTTACGCCAATCCGCATTGGCTGGGAGCGGATCCCACACCGGGCTGGAACAAGGCGCTGGTGATCGTGCATGAGGTGGATGGCCAGCGCCGCACCTTCACCTCTGGCGAGAATGGCGCGGTGAGTGTGCAGAGATTGATGGAGCCAGCTCCATCTCCAGCACCGAAAGCGTGACGTGACAGTGATGAGTCGAAGATTGCGCTGTTTTGAAATCCACGCTATAACCCCGCTCATGCCGTCCCACATCGTGGATGGCTGAAACCAAACCGAGATCCGCTCATGAAAGCTCAAGACGCCAAAAAAGAGAAGAAGAAGCTCCCTCAAAAGACGGCCAAAGAGAAGAAGCTGGCCAAGCAGGAGAAGCGCGCGAAGAGAGACTGATTCGGCGAAGGTAACACCTTCGTGCAGTAGCACTCCTCATCTTCAAATCATCCTCACAAAGCTGGCAACGCCGGGAATCCACCACGGCGCAGGTCTTCCACGTTCTTGGGTGTGATCACGGTCGCCTCAACGCGATAGCTTGGCTTCGGCGTGAAGCCAGGTTCGCTGACGCGACGCTCGATGATCTGCCAGGCCAGATCCACCAGCGGCGGCTGGTAGATTGAGGCATCAATGCTTCCTTGAGCAACCAAGGTTAGGCCGCCCTCGTCTCCGCGAAAGCCGTCCGTGCCGATGATCATCATCTGGCCGCGCTGCTCACCAAGCGCAGAGGCCGCGCCCAGAGCGATGGCATCGCTCTGGCAGTAGACGACATCAAACTGGCTCTGCAGGCGCAGGGCCTCGTGGATGCGGTCCTTGCCACCCTGCCCTGTCCAGTTCGCAGGCGCATCATGCACGAGGATCACTCCTGGAACCTTTTGCAGGGCCTCCATGAAGCCCTCATGTCGAGCCTGCGCTTCAGCACTGTGGTCATCGCCACGCAACTCGACGACCCGGCCCACCGCTTCCGTTTTACCTTCTTCCTGCGCTTTGCGCGTCAGCGACTGTGCCACCAGCTCACCGGCGAGTTTGCCGAGGTCACGCTGCGCGACCTGCACCACGGTGGAGCATGGCAGCGAGGCGGCATTTTCACCCAGGCCGATCACCAAGGCGCCCGCCTGCACGGCATCACTCACATGAGCGGAGAGCGCACTCGCCTCCACAGCGGAGATGAGGATGGCGGCGGGCTTTTCAGCCACGGCTTCATCGAGCTGGCGAGCCTGAAGCTTGCTGTCGCCCTTGGCATCCAGGACCTTCAGATTGCTGCCCTCACGGGCAAAGGCGAGGCGCGCGAGCTGCTGGCTCTGCGCCATCTCATAAGCGCGGTCGCCATGAGCACTGAGCAGAATGATCGTACGGGAAGTGCCAGCCTTGGCAGCGGCAGAGGCCTCACGCTTGCAGGCTCCGAGGATGACTGGCAGCAGGGGGAGCAGCAGAAGGGTGAGGCGCCGGGTGATCATGCGGTTGCGTTACAGTGCAGTGCGCGGATAAAGCCACGAAACACCGCAGGGACAAGCGCGGTGTGCGCATGATGGGGCACTTTCAGTCTTGCAGGCCGCGCCCGGGTTTCTTAAAACCGCGCATCATGCGCCCCATCCCCTGCCTTTTTGCCATCGCCGCCCTGTCCACCTCGGCCCTCGCTGATCCCCTGAAAGTCCTGATCGTGGACGGCCAGAACAATCACAAGTGGGACATCACCACGCCCGTGCTCAAGGATGCGCTGGAAGGCAGCGGCGCCTTCAAGGTCGAAGTCAGCACCACGCCTGCCAAAGGCGCGCCTGCGGATGCCTGGAAGGCCTGGCACCCGAAGTTTAGTGACTACGCCGCGGTGGTGAGCAACTACAATGGCGAGCCCTGGCCCACAGATGTGCGCGCGGAGTTCGACACCTATGTCAAGGCTGGCGGCGGCTTTGTCTCCGTGCACGCGGCGAACAACTCCTTTCCTGATTGGAAAGAGTATAACCAGATGATTGGTGTCGGCGGCTGGGGCGGGCGCAATGAGAAGAGCGGTCCCTGGATCTATGTGAAGGAAGGCAAGCTGTACCGAAACACCGGCGAAGGCTCCGGCGGCGCGCACGGCCCGCAGCATGAGTTTGTGGTGGAGATCAGTGATGTGGACCACCCGATCACCCGCGGTCTGCCGAAGCGATGGATGCACTGCAAGGACGAGCTCTACAGCCGTCTGCGCGGTCCGGCGGAGCACATCCAGATTCTGTCTTCATCGAAGTCCGACCTCACCGCCGAGCAGGAGCCGAACCTCATGGTCATCGACTACGGCAAGGGCCGCGTGTTTCACACCACACTCGGTCATGCGGACTACTCCATGCTGGATCGCGGCTTCTATGAGACTCTTCAGCGCGGCACCGAATGGGCTGCCACGGGTGATGTGAAAGCCACCGCCGATGTGCCTGCCGACTTCCCCACCGAGAGCAAAACCTCCGTCATTCAGCTCGCCGGACACCCCAAACAGGAGCCTCCCGCACCGAAACCTGCGAAGTGAGGGTGAAAAACCAGTTGCTCCCAGGGCTGGGTGGAGTAAGAAGCTGGCCCTTCAATAACCCCGCGCGGTTAGCTCAGTGGTAGAGCATCACCTTGACATGGTGGGGGTCACAGGTTCGAACCCTGTACCGCGCACCATCTCCTCACGACAGGAGATGAGATTTTGAGAGCATGATGCCATCAACTACCGATGGTGGTTCTGCGTCCATATCAAGGCATTCGTAAACGCTAATCCGAATCGCTGACCGACGAGGTCATAGTCGTATCCATATCCATCGATGTGTCCGGCAGCGAGGTCCCTGATGTGCCAGGCGGCCTGTCCAAACTGGTCGATGGTCATCGACGGACGTGTGTGAGGCACTCTGGCCGTTGATAGCGTCGCAACTGCGGCATCAATCGCATCAGCACATGCGCGGAGCTTTGCCGCAATCTCCGATGGGATAGCAAATTCTCCGCGCTCAACGCCACTGGCCTGGCGGGCAGCCAGATAGGCCGGCTCAATGGCATAGTAATCTGTGCACGCTTTCGAGAGGACATTCAGCGCTGGCTGAAAGGTGGCGTCAGCGCCGGCATCACGGAATGCAACCGCAAGGGATGGCGTCTTGAGTGATGCGCCTGCCTGAACACGCTCGGGATCTGCAATCCCGTTCATCGCCGCAATGAAGCCAGAAAATCGTTCGTGACCATACGCTTCGGCACCCACAGCCCCGAGATTCGATCCTTCGGCGACGATGACGGTTGCTTCTTTTGGCGCAGGAACCTCCTCAATAGAGACCTTCGGCAATGGTCGATCGGACGACCTTCGATCACAGCCGGCAATCATTGCCAGAGTTGAAACTATCAATAGAGACCAACGCATGGTGACTTAGTTTTGATCAAGCACAGGGATGCACAACCATGGGTGAACCAGATTGAAGGTTGAATACAGCATCATCAATCCCGCAGCTTCTCAAACGCATCTCCCATGGCCAGCAGCAGCGGCTCTGACCAGGCGGCGCCGAAGAAGGAAAAGCCGACGGGCATGCCTTCTACGAGACCCATGGGAACCGTGAGATGCGGATAGCCAGCCACAGCAGCGGGGGTGCAGGCCACACGGGTGTCGGCATCTCCCTTCTTGAGGTCGAGGGCTTCTGACGGATCATTGGTTGGGCAGATCAGCGCATCCAGCTTGTGGGCCGCCATCGCGGCATCGATGCCTTCAGGCCCCGCGAGATGACGTGCCATGGCCCTGGCCTCTGCCGCTTTCTCGACCGCCTCGTCAGTGCCGCGGCTTTCGGCCTCTTCAAAAATGTCTTGGCCGAAATGCGGCATCTCCTCGGCACGATGCTCCTCATTGAAAGCCATCAGGGCCATCAGCGAACGAACTTTGCCGCCACGCTTTTCAAGATAGGCATTCAGCTCCGCGCGGAACTCTGTGAGCATGGCGCGCCATGCCAGGCCACCCGCCTGCTTGTGATTGGGAATCTCGACATCCTCCACGATGACGGCCCCGGCCACTTTCAACAGCAGGATCATGCGCTCAAACTGGGTGAGCACGCCTGGATGCTTGCCACACTCACCGCGCACGATGCCGAGGCGCTTCCCTTTCAGCACATCCGGACTGAACAGCGCCAGATGATCCTTCACCGCTCCTTCAGGCGGCGGTGTGGAAAGCACGTCCTCCGGATCATGCGCGGAGATGGCGTTCATCATCAGCGCCGCGTCACGCACGGTGTGCGTCATGGGGCCGGCCGTGTCCTGCCAATGAGTGATGGGAATGATGCCCGTGCGGCTGACCTTTCCCACGGTGGGCTTCAAACCCACGATGCCACAAGCGCTCGCGGGACTGACAATGCTGCCATTCGTCTCGGTGCCGATGGCAGCCGCGCAAAAGTCTGCCGCCACGGCTGCCGCGGAGCCACTGCTGGAGCCGCTGGCATTGTGCGTGGGGCGGTGCGGATTGCGCGTGAGCCCGCCACGCGCGCTCCAGCCGCTGGTGGAATCATGACTGCGGATGTTCGCCCACTCGCTGAGATTGGTTTTGCCAAAGATGAGCGCGCCGGCCTCGCGCAGTTTTTGCACGATGAAGGCATCCCGCTGCGGCGGTGGCGCATCCATGAGCGCCAGCGAGCCAGCGGTGGTCAGCATGCCGTCGTTTGCGGTCTCGATGTTGTCCTTGATCAGGATCGGCGCGCCATGAAGAACGCCCTGCGGGAGCGGCTGAACGGGTAATTGGTTAGCCTGGGCATGGAGCTCGATCACGGCCCGCAGTTCCGGACCTGCGGTGTTCATCTCCTCAATGCGCTTCAGGTAGTGGGAGAGATACGTCTGCACGTTCGCCTTCCCGGAGCGGATGCGGTCGATGAGCTCGGTCATGGAGCGCGCGCTGGCGGGAGCGCCCGACTTGGTTTTGCTGCATGAGGCCAGCGCTGCCAGCGCCGCGCTGCTGTGAATGAAGTGACGGCGATGCATGGTGGGAGTGGGGTGGATGGAAGCTTATTTCAGGCCGCCGATTTTGCAGCCCTGCGCGGGCTCCTGCGGTGTCGGGGCGGCCTTCCCGGAAAGGATGG
The DNA here is from genome assembly GCF_007992435.1 of Prosthecobacter gellanilyticus. Lineage (GTDB taxonomy): Bacteria > Verrucomicrobiota > Verrucomicrobiia > Verrucomicrobiales > Verrucomicrobiaceae > Prosthecobacter > Prosthecobacter gellanilyticus. Next base: position 24,009 of record NZ_BKAG01000059.1, read on the forward strand.
CCTCCAGCGCATCCCGAAGATCCTTGGTGGTGGCAGCACGCTGGCGCTTCGTGGGGCCAAGGTAAAGGTCATTGATGCGGCCTTTGTAGAGTACCTCGCCTGTTGGGGACAAAATGAAGGACTCAGGTGTGATCGTGGCACCGAGGTGCTTGGCGAGTTCCTGCTGTTGATCAATCAACACACGCGCCTGCACCTTTTCCATGTCCGCGTGCTGAAAGGCCGTGAGCACGGTGATCTCGGAATCCGAATGCACCAGGGTCACCGCGGCACGGTCCGCATACTCAGCGGCGATGGCGTTGATCTCCTTCATGAAGGGCCGCGTGGTCGAGCAGAAGGGCGAGACGAAGAAGAGCACCACGGCCTTTTTCCCACCGGCATCCAGCGGCGCATAGGATTTGCCATCCGTGGCCGGAAGCTCGGCGGGCGGAGCCGCCTGAAGAAAACTGGTCAGGAGCAGAAGCGGGAGAAAACGCATGGTCGAACGATGATAACGTGGACCGGAAAGGCTTCTGAGGCAATTCCGACCTCAAGGTGGTGAGGCCGCAGGCTGAGACACCCACGGCGTGCACCTCAGTTTGCGGGGTGGTTTCGGTGCAGAGACGAGCATCCTTGGAGGTTTGGCACGCGACCGGCTAACAGTAGCGTCTCCCGCCACATGCCCATCTCCAAAAGCCGACCGCAGGCCAACCTGACCTACGCCGCCATCTTCGTGAGCGTGGTGATGGTGGTCTTCACCGTGGGCTATCGCCTGGCCGGATGGAGCTGGGGAGACGCGCTCTACATGGTGATCATCACGGCTTTCAGCGTGGGCTTTGGCGAGGTGGTGCCCATCACCTCCCCCTGGCTGCGGGCGTGGACGATGGCGCTCATCATGCTGGGCTGCACGGGCATCATTTTCATCACGGGTTCCTTTGTCCAATGGCTGACAGAGGCGCAGATCCAACGAGCACTCGGAGGCAAACGCATGGAAAACGAAATCGAGAAACTGAAGAACCACGCCGTAATCTGCGGCTATGGCCGCATCGGCCGGATGATCGCCAGCCAGCTGGTGGCAGGCGGCATTCCCTTTGTCATTGTGGACCAGTCCACGGAGCGCGTGGCCGAGGCACGGGGGGACGGCTACCTCACCCTGCAGGGAGAGGCCACGGATGAGGCGGTCTTGCGCCACGCCGGCATCACCCGCGCTCGTGTGCTGGCCACGGTGCTGCCCAATGATGCGGCGAATGTCTTCATCACGCTCAGCGCGCGCAATATGAGCCCGCAGGTGCAGATCATCGCGCGCGGTGAAGTGCCCTCCACCGAGCGCAAGCTATTGCAAGCCGGTGCAAACCGCGTGGTGCTGCCTGCGCATATTGGCGCGGATCGAATCGCCCACCTGATCCTGCATCCGAATGCACGGGAGCTGATCGGCGGACGGACCAAGGCAGGGGTGGATCTGGAGCATCACCTTGTCGAGCTGGGACTGGACATGGAGGAGGTCGAGATCGGCCCGGAATCACCGTGGGTGCACAAGCGTATCTCGGAGATCGAGACCGAGGCCGCCGGAAGGATGATGCCGGTGGCCATTTTAAGGAAGGAGGGTGGCACCGACCTCAATCCTGCCCCGACTGCCATGCTGATGCCCGGAGATGCGCTGGTGGTGATGAAGCGCGCAGCAAGACGTGGGCAGCTCATGACAACTGCAGTGATTAGTTAAATCAGCATCTGACAAAGATTCAGTGTGACGGAATAAAGTTTCGTCCGTATGCTCTTATAGAGACATGTCACTGCTGCGTTCCATCATTCTCATCTTCGCCGTTCTGGCGCAGGCTATGCCTGTGCAGGCGATGATGCGTGGTGCGCAGGAGCCAGTGACTTGTGAGATGGGCTGCTGTGCGGCGGTGGCATCCACTGAGATGGATGCCTGTGCGTGCGCTGATACGTCAGCTCCTGCCAAGCCGCTGAACACGCCGCCAGCAAGCGGTCGTGATCTGGTGCCACAGGTGGTTTGGACGATGATCGAGGAGATGCCATCTCTGACGAGTGTCTCGATGAATCTTGAGAAGAAGAGGGAGCGCTTCATTCAGCGTGATCCTGTGAAGCAGTCGCATGTCCGGCTGCCAGTGCTGTTTTGCGCTTTCCTGAATTGAGTCGGCGTCTCTGACAGACGCATTGTGCCCACGCATCGCGGTCCCATCAGGACATCTGCAGGCACGGGCCAGGTTCCATCATCGAACCATCACGACTCCGTTCTTATGAAGACATTCCTTTATCCAGGCCTCGTCATGCTCATGACGACCGCCAGCGCGCTCGCCTGTGACGCCTGCAAGGTCACAGGACCAAGGCCAGGCCAACGACTGGTCGAATACGACCTGCACATCGCCGAGCAAACCTTAAGTCCCGCGGGCAAAGCCGTGCGTGGCTTTACCATCAATGGTGGCATTCCGGGTCCCACACTGCGGTTTCGTGAGGGCGACTTCGCTCGCATCCGCGTGCACAATGATCTGAAGTCCCACGAGACCTCCACACACTGGCATGGGCTGCTTTTGCCGAACCCTCAGGATGGCGTGCCGCATGTGACCACGCCGCCGATCCTGCCGGGGCAAACGCACACTTTTAACTTCGAACTACGGCACAGCGGCACCTACTGGTATCACTCCCACACGCATCTGCAGGAGCAGAATGGGGTGTATGGCAGCATCGTGGTCACGCCGAAGAATGGCGAGCCTATGAAGGCGGATCGCGAGCAGGTGCTGGTGCTTTCGGATTGGACCAACTACAACCCGCACGAGGTGATGCGCATGCTCATGCGTGGCAGTGACTATTTCGGACTCATGCGGCGCAATGCGCAGTCCGTGTGGGGTGCGTGGAAGAAGGGCAACCTGAAGGACTATTTTATGCGCGAGTGGGACCGCATGATGCCGATGGACATCTCGGATGTGGGTTACCATGCCTTTCTGGTGAACGGGCAGCGCGAGACACGCATCGAGGGCAAGCCTGGTGAACGTGTGAGGCTGCGCATCATCAATGCCTCGGCGGCGACCTACTTCTATCTGAACTATGCGGGTGGACCAATGACCATCGTGGCGGCAGATGGTCCGCCGGTGCAGCCGGTGAAGGTGGATCGCTTCCTGATGGCGATCGCGGAGACGTATGATGTCATTCTCACCCTTCCTGCGGATGGACAGAAGGAACTGCGCTTCACGGCGCAGGATGGCAGCGGGCATGCCTCTGCCTGGTTAGGCGATGGCCAGCGTGTGGAGGCCACGGATCCACCACGACCGAATCTGTATCAGATGGATGAGATGCTGAACCTGGCGTTGGAAGAGCAGGAGGATGATCCGCGTGCCTCGCTGAAGCTGGAGCGGCCAGGGGCGCCGTATCGAGTGCTGAAGGCGACACACGACACCACTTTGCCAGCCAATCTGCCGCGGCGGAAGATCACGCTGCATCTGACGGGGGACATGAACCGCTACATCTGGGGATTCGATGGCAAGACGATCGCCCAGGATCCCTATGTGATGATCAAGAAGGGCGAGATCGTGGAACTGGCGCTGATCAATGACTCGATGATGCATCACCCGATCCATCTGCACGGGCATTTCTTCCGTCTGCTGATGGGGAATGGGCGTTACTCACCGCTGAAGCACACGGTGGATGTGCCGCCAATGAGCAAGCGCACTATCGAGTTTGAAGCCAATGAGGAGAAGGACTGGATGTTTCACTGCCACATCCTCTACCACATGATGAGCGGCATGGCCCGGGTGTTCCGCTATGAGGCAGAGCCTGCGAGCGCGCCTGCCGCGCCCGAAGATGATACGATCGCCGCTGCAGCAACTGCGCACAGCATGCCCATGGCACCGGGGGTGCAGGATCACTCGCTGCATCATGCGGCAGGCCTGGGCGAGCACAGCCATGACATGGCCTATGTCTGGGGCGCGGCTTCCCTCCAGTCTCACATGAGCGAGGGGCTGCTGACCTGGATGAATCCAAAGAATGACATTCTGTTAGGCTGGGAAGTGGGCTGGGAGGGTGTGGATAAACCGCAGTATGAGGTCGACCTGCTCTACCAGCGCTATTTTAACATGAACTTCCAGGCCTTCGCCGGTGCGCGGCTCACGAATGATCCGGAAGCAGAGAATCGCGCTGTGGCAGGCATCAACTACCGGCTGCCGCTCATGCTCTGGGCCACGCTCAGTGTGGACAGCGAGGGCGATGCGCGCATCGGGCTCGCCAAACGGCTTCAGCTCACGCCACGGCTGGGCGTGTGGGGACGCATCGAGTATGACACGAACACTGAATGGGAGTGGACGGCTGGAGCCGACTACACCCTCACCCGCAGCACCTCTCTCACCGCGCAGTATCATTCGCAATATGGCATCGGCGCGGGGCTGCTTTTCCGATTTTGATTTCACCTCATTTCCTTCAACAAAAACAAACTCATACCCAACCAACAATACGACTATGAAAACAAAACTCACCACCCTCGTTACCACCCTGCTGCTCGGCCTCAGTCTGAACGCCGCAGATGTGAAACCCTACCCGCTAAAGACCTGCGTGGTCAGCGGCAATGAACTCGGCAGCATGGGCAAGCCCATCAAGAAGGTCTATGACAGCCAGGAGATCATCTTTTGCTGCAAGCCCTGCATCAAGAAGTTCGAGGCCAATCCTACAAAGTATCTGGGCAAGCTGCCAAAGTAACTCCTGACCTTGCGCAAGCCTCCCTGGACTCGATTTTGTCCGGGGAGGGAATTGAAATATCTCTATTTGAAGGCTTTGAGAGCCCGGATCGCCTAAAGGCTTCACTCCAACCTCTGGTTACGTTAACCAACCATCATCATGACACTTCCCCAAACCTTCCCACTGACCGGCATGTCCTGCGGCTCTTGTGTGGGCAAGGTCACGAAACGCCTGCAGGAACATCCCGACATCGCTGAAGCTGAGGTCACGCTGCAACCTCCGCAGATGCGGATTCAAACACGCGCGGCCCTCAGTGAGGCAGACATCAACGAGTGGCTGAAACCGCTGGGCAAGTATCGTGTGCCTGTGACTGAGCAGGCATCCAGCCCTGATGATCTGCCGAAGAAGGATGCGCAGACTTATCGTCCGCTCATCATCTTGCTCGCGTATCTGCTGCTGGTGATCACGGCGGCGAGCATCATGCACGGTGGCTTTGAGCTTTCGATGGCGATGCGGCTGTTCATGGGCGGTTTCTTTGTAGCCTTCTCTTTTTTCAAGATGCTGGACCTGCGCGGCTTCAGTGATGCTTACCGGAGTTATGATCTGGTGGCGAAAGCCGTGCCTGCGTATGGGTTCGTCTATCCGTTCATCGAGCTCGGGCTTGGGCTGGGCTACATCGCGGACTGGCAGCCTTTCTGGATCAACCTAACTACGATTGTGGTCATGGGAGTGAGTCTGATTGGTGTGTTGAAGGCGGTGATGTCGAAACAGGCCATTCGTTGCGCTTGTTTGGGCACCGTGTTTAACCTGCCGATGTCCACGGTGACGATTGTGGAGGATGGGTTGATGATTGGGATGGCGATTGTGGCGCTGGTGTTGCCACATTGAGGACAGGGTATTGGGGTGCAGGGATGGTTAATGAGTTCGGGCTTCTGGGTATGCGCGGAGACAACCCCATTGGAATGGGGTTGTACGTCGGGGCCAGCGTACCGCCCCATTCCAATGGGGCGGAGGGAGTCCGGTGGATTCGGAGGGCACGTTTTCCTTCATACATGGCGCGGAGCGTGCGCTCGGGTGGGGTGCCGCTCATGATCAAACCACCCGACCGCACGTTCGATGTCGCCATTATTGGAGGAGGATTTGCCGGGGTTTACTGCGCCCAGGCGCTGCTGAAACAGATGGCAGGCGCGGGGTTGCGGGTGGGGATCATCGCGAGTGAGAACCACATGGTCTTCCAGCCGATGCTGCCGGAGGTGGCGGGTGGATCCCTCTCCGCGCAGCATGTGGTGAACCCGATCCGCATGATCTGCCAGGAGGCGGAGGTGCTGAAGGGGGAGGTGACGAGCATCGACATGCCGGCGCGCGTGCTCACACTCACGGGCGGCAGCTTCACGCCGATGGTGACGGTGGGTTTCACGCATCTCATGCTGGCCCCAGGGGCCGGGGTGGATCTCAGCCGCATCCCGGGGATGTCCGAGCATGCCTTTCAAATGCGCACGGTGGGTGATGCCATGAAGCTGCGCGCGGCGATCATCGGCCGCATGGAGGAGGCGAACCTGCTGACGCATACGGCGGACAGGAAGCAGCTGCTTTCGTTCGTGGTGGTCGGTGGTGGTTATTCTGGGGTGGAGACGGCGGGACAGATCCAGGACCTCATCGCCGGAGTGCTGCGCTACTATGAAAACATCACGCCGGATGAACCGAGTGTGACGCTGGTTCATAGCGGCGAGCGTCTGCTCGGCATGCTGAGTGAGAGCCTCGGCACTTACACGGGCGACTGCCTGGCAAAGATGGGCGTGAAGCTCATCTTCAAATGCCGTGTGCGTGCCGTGACTGCTCGCACCGTGCAGCTCAGTGATGGCAGCAGCCAGGCGGCGAGCATCGTGATCTGCACGGTGGGCAATGCGCCGCATCCACTGATTACAACTCTTGGTTCGGCGGGATCACTGCCGGTGGAGAAGGGCAAGATCATCGTGGAGCCGACGGGCAAGGTGAAGGGGCTCGGCAATGTGTGGTCGGCCGGTGATTGCGCGCTATTTCCAAAGAAGGATGGCGGCACGTGCCCTGAGACCGCGCAGTTTGCGATGCGGCAAGGCATGGTGGTGGGGAAGAACATTGCGGCGGAGCTGCTGCACAAGCCTTTGAAGCCGTTCACCTTCACGGGGCTCGGCGAGCTGGCCACCATCGGTCACCGCAAGGCGGTGGCGCAGATCATGGGGCTGAGATTTTCGGGCATCATCGCCTGGTTCATGTGGCGCGGCATTTATCTCATGAAGCTGCCGGGGCTTGACCGGAAGCTGCGGGTGATGGCGGAGTGGACGTTCGAGCTGTTCTTCCCGCGTGACATCAATCTGCTCACGCCGAGCTTTTCATCGCCACTCGGTGAGATGCATCTTGAGCCGGGTGACACGCTCTTCCGCTCGGGTGAACCGGCGCAGTCATTGTATGCGGTGAAGAAAGGCCGCGTGGACATTCGAGATGCAGCAGGACAACTGGTGAAGTCGGCCGGACCTGGAGAACACTTTGGTGAACGCGCTCTCTTGGCAGATGGCATCTGGCGCTTTGATGCCGTGGCGACGGAACCGAGTGAGCTGGTGGCGATCGACGGAGGGACTTTCAAGACGCTGGTGAAGAGCATCGGCTCGCTGGAGATGCTTTTCCGGTCCACAGCGCAGCAGTATCATCTACCAGAAGAGATCCAGCGTACGGTGAATGCCATCCCGGCGGCCACGCGAGATGGCACGGCAGCGGAGGTGATGACACGCGCGGTGATTTCCCTGCCCTCCACGCTTTGCGTGCAGGATGCCATCACGGAATTTCAGGCACATCCGCACAGCACGTATCCGGTCACGGATGCGGAGGGCAAGGTCACGGGGCTGCTGCGGAGATCCCAGGCCTATGAGTGGCTGAAAAATCATGGTCTCACCTGCCAGCATACTTTGGCGGAGCTGCCGCTGACGAAGCCCTTTTGCGTTTCAGCGACGATGCCGGTGCCGGTGCTGATCGAGACTCTGATGCGCAGCGGGGTGAGCAAGGCGCTGGTGGTGGATGAAGGGCAGCATCTGCTGGGGATTGTGACGCTGTTTGATTTGTTGAAGGGGGCGTGAGGATACTCCCTTGCTCCATGCTCTTGCGTTCTTTCCTTCCTCTCGCGGTGTGAGATTCCGGAGAGGAAGAGGGCCTACGGAACACATGGAATACGCGGAAAGGAATGGCAGTTAATCTCTCCTGAGCTCGATGGTGCCCTGTGCCTGGGATGCAGCTCGGGAGAGAGCGGCAGAGAACCGGGCAAGAGTGCCGGGGCTCCGCTCCCCTCCCCTTCCAGAAAAGGGCCGTGAGATGAGCTTTGACACTTGCGGGCCGCGCCTCCACACTCCGCGCCCTTTTCCGCCTATATTTAAATGTTTGATCTGCTCGCCAATGATCCTGCCTCCTCCGCCCGCCGTGGCCGGTTGCAGACGCCTCATGGGGTGATCGAGACGCCGGTCTTCATGCCGGTGGGCACGCAGGGCACGGTGAAGGCGGTGCACCCGAATGAGCTGCGGGAGCTGAACTCCCAGATCATTCTCGGAAACACCTATCACCTCTGGGTGCGCCCGGGGATGGAGATCATCCGCGAGGCGGGTGGCCTGCACCAGTTCATGAACTGGGACCGCCCCATCCTCACGGACAGCGGTGGCTTCCAGGTCTTTTCTTTGGCCAAACTGCGGAAGATCAAGGAGGAGGGCTGCTACTTTAACAATCACGTGGACGGCACGCCGATGTTCCTGGGACCGGAGACGGCCATGGAGATCCAGGCGACGCTGGGCAGCGATATCGCGATGCTTTTTGATGAGTGCACCCCTTATCCCTGCACGCATGATGAGGCGAAGAAGAGCATGGAGCTGACCCTGCGCTGGGCGAAACGCTGCCGGGACTGGGTGGACCAGAACCAGCCGGATGCCGGAGCGCATGGCCGCAGCGCCACGCAGACAAAGCAGCTCCACTTCCCTATTGTACAGGGCAGCGTCTTTCAGGACCTGCGCCAGCACTGCGCCCGCGAGCTCGTGGCAATGGACTTCCCCGGCTATGCCGTGGGCGGCCTGAGCGTGGGCGAGCCGGAGGAGGACATGATGCGCATCGCCGAATGGACCTGCCCTCTCCTGCCGGAGCACAAGCCGCGCTACGCCATGGGCCTGGGCACGCCGCCGCAGATCGTGGAGCTGATCGCCCGCGGAGTGGACATGTTTGACTGCGTGATCCCCACGCGCCTGGCCCGAAACGGCACCGCCTTCACCCATGAAGGCCTCATGAATTTGCGGAATAACAAGTTCGCCAAAGACTTCCGCGACCTCGCCGAGGACACCCATCCGCTGTGCCGGGGATTTTCCCGGGCCTACATCCGTCACCTAATTAACACCCAGGAGGTGCTGGGTTTGAGGTTGATTTCCCTGCACAATCTGCATTTCTACGCGTCCCTCACGTCCAGGGCGCGGTTGGCCATCGAGCAAGGTTGCTTCTCCGAATTCCGGGCAGAGGTCAATGCCCGCTACCAGACACGTTCAGACTCCCCCGATTAATCATGCTTTCGAATCTCGTCCTTCTCGCCCAAGCCGCCCCTGCAGCCCCCGCCGGTCCTGGCGGCATCCTCGGCAACCCAATGATCATGATGGTGCTCATGTTTGTCATGATGTACTTCCTGCTCATCCGCCCGCAGCGCCAGCGCCAGAAGGAGCAGGAGCGCCTGCTCAGCAGTGTGAAGGTGGGTGACCACGTCATCATGAACGGTGGTGAGCACGGCATCATCACCAGCACCAAGGACAAGTCTGTGATGGTCAAGATCGCCGACAACGTGAAGGTCGAGTATGAGCGCAGCGCCATCGCCTCCATCAGCAAGAAGAGCGATGTGGTGGAAGCCACCGCAGCATAAAGAGAATGACGAAGCACGAATGAAGAATGACGAAAGTCAGAAACCGTTCACCGCTCCACTTCGTCATTCGTCATTCTTAATTCGTCATTTTTAGCCCCTTCCCCCAACCATCCATGCACCCCATCTTCACCTTCCTCGTTGGCTCCGCCATCCTGCTGCTGCTGCTGTTTTACATCGGCAGTGTGGTTCACTCCACCAAGCGCAAGGTCGGCACCGCCCTCATCGCTTTGATGACATTCTTCGCCATCATCACGGTGAAGAATGCTGGCATTCCGCTCGGCATTGACCTCAAAGGCGGCAGCGAGTTCGTCGTGCGCCTGAAGCCCAGTGCTGACAAAGATGGCAAGACCCACACCGTGACTGCGGATGAAGTGCAGCAGGCCATCGCCATCCTGGAAAAGCGTCTCAACCCGGAGAATAACAAGGACCTCTCCATGCAGCCCCAGGGCAGCGACCGCATCCTGATCCAGATGCCGGGTGTGAAGCCTGAGGAGTTCGCCGCTGTGCGCACCGCCATCCAGCAGGTGGCCAAGCTTGAGTTCCGCATCGTCCACCAGGACAGCCGCTCCAAGATCGCCGAGATCGATGGCGGTGGCCTCACCGAGCCAGGCTGGGAAAAGATGAAGTATAAGGAGCAGAAAGATGATCAGGGCAAGGTGCTGCCAGATCGCGGTTCTGAACTCGTCCGCGGCCGTCCTGACATGGAAGGTGACGGCGTGAGCAATGCCTTTGCCACCATGGATGCGGAAGGCTGGAAGGTGTATCTAGACCTCAACAACGACGGCTCCAAGAAATTTGACGAGATCGCCGCCGTGAACAAAGGCCGCCAGCTCGGCATCATCGTCGACAACGAGATCATCTCCGCCCCGACCCTTCAGGTGGACCACTTCGGCGGCACGGCCGTCATCTCCGGCAACTTCAACCGTGAGTCCGCCACCCAGCTGGCCACGCTGCTGAAGAACCCGCTGAAGAACCCGATGCAGATCGAGTCTGAGAACGCGGTCTCCTCCTCCTACGGTCAGTCCTCCATCGACCAGGGCAAGTGGATCTGCGTGGCCGGTCTGGCCATGACCACCCTGTTCATGCTCTTCATCTACCGCATGGCCGGCCTCGTCGCCATCGTCGGTCTGGTGATCAACTTGGTCGTCCTCTTCGGCGGCATGGCCCTCTTCCAGTTTACCCTGACCATGCCCGGTATCGCGGGTGTGGTGCTCACCATCGGTATGGCGGTGGACGCGAACGTGCTGATCTATGAGCGTCTGCGTGAGGAAATGGAAGCTGGCAAGACGCTCACCGCAGCGCTGGAAGCCGCCTATGAAAAGGCCTTCTCCGCCATCGCTGACTCGAACATCACCACCATCATCGCCGCAGTCATCCTCCTCTCCATCTCCGGTGGTCTGGTGGCCGGCTTCGCCGTGACCCTCCTCATCGGTCTCGTCTCCTCCCTCCTGGGCGCGCTGGTCGTGACCCGTGTGATCTTCATGTGGGTGATCGACACCGGCACCCTGAAGACGTTGAAGACCACCAAGATCATCCCTGACCGCGTCTTCGACATCCTGGCCAAGGCTCCGAAGTTCATCATCGCGTCCCTCGTCGTAACCGCCATTTCCTTTGCCACTCTGGCGGTCAAAGGTGGCAACAGCTTCGGCATCGACTTCCGTGGTGGTTCCCTGCTCCACATCGAGCTCGCTGACGGCAAGAAGATCGCTGACAAAGACCTCGAGGATCTTTTCAAGCCCCTCAAGATGAAGGCCGGAGACGGCAAGGAAGCGTCTGTGGGAACTTTCTACATCCAGCACAAGAGCACCACGACCGGTGGTGAGATCATCGCCGTCCGAGGCGAGCAGAATGCTGGTGCCGCCTTTGAAGGCGCGGTGAATGCCAAGTTCAAGGACAGCATCAAGGGCACCAGTCTGGAGACTGTCGGTTCCCTGATCGGTCAGGAGTCCGGTGTGACCTCCATCATCGCCATGGGCGTCGCGCTTCTCGCCATCTTCGTCTACCTGCTGTTCCGTTATGAGTTCGCCTTCGCCCTCGGCGCGGTGATCGCCCTCTTCCATGACGTGCTCATGGTGCCGGGTCTCTGCGTTCTCTTCGGCCAGGAACTCAGTCTCATCCACGTGGGTGCGCTCCTCACCATCGCCGGTTACTCCATCAATGACACCATCGTGGTGTTCGACCGTATCCGCGAGACCATCCAGCGCGGTGGCAGCGGCAGCATCCGCGACCTGATGAACGAGGCTATCTGCAAGACCCTGAGCCGCACGCTCCTCACCGGTCCGACCGCCCTGGCCCCGATGGTCATCCTCCTGTTCCTCGGCAACCCTGCCATGCTTGAGTTCGCCATGCCGATCACCATCGGTGTGCTGCTCGGCACCTACTCCTCCATCTTCATCGCCAGCCCGCTGGTGCTGTGGTATGCCACGAAGACCGGTGTCAGCCTCAAGCACAAGGTGCTCGAGAGCCACGAAGCCGCCCGCATGGCCGATGCCGCCGTGGCTGCTTCCAAGGCGAGCGGAGCTTAATCCTTCGACTAGCTAGCGCATGAGTCCAATCACGAAAGCCCCGCGATGAGCGGGGCTTTTTTGTGGGGCTGCGGGGAGGGTGCTTTGTGTAGAGGAAGACGTCAGTCTTCCCTCTGGGAGCACGCGAGACCTTCGTACCTCAACCAAAGGCATGCTCACGCCTGCCTCTAGATATCCTTGCATGCTGTAGCCGCTCGACAAATCAAACCACGCTTGGTAGAGTCCCTCCATCATGACCCAGGTCGCCATTCAGCTTCCAGACGAGCTCACCCAGTTTGTGAACGAGTCGGTTCAATCCGGCGGTTTTCACAACGCAGACGAATTCTTCATCAGCGTCGTCTCAATGTATAAAGACCAGGTCGAGGAAGGTCTCAGCGAAACCGAGCAAGCAAAGCTCGAAAATCTCCGTCGTGATATCCAGGTTGGCATTGACCAGCTTGACCGTGGTGAAGGCAGCGAAATGAACTGGGATCAATTCTTCGCCGAGCGTCACCGTGCATATGCCGAGCGTCACCACGCTGCCTAGACATGGCGAGGGTCGTCTATTCGAATGCTGCCAAGACTGATCTTGTCGAGATCTGGGACTACATCTCTGCTGACAGCCAGCGCCAGGCTGACCGGCTCTTGGAGAAGTTTCGCGCCAAGCTCGAGCACCTTGCCAAGTGGAATACTCTCGGGCGACCACGTCCGGAATTCGGCAAGGATTGCCGCAGCTATCCCTTCGGCAAATACTGCTTCTTTTTCCGACCTGTTGATGATGGCATCGAGGTCATTCGCGTGATCCACTCCGCACGTGACCTCGATCAGATCGACTTCCCTGAGTAGCAAAACCCCAAAGGATTCGCGAATCCCCAAGCCCATGCCGCATGCGGCAAAGACACTTCCGCGTGATATCGCCAGTCCCTTGTGATGGCCATCTCCCCAGCTCATCTCACAGAGTGAGACAGCGACTGTAAAGAAAAAGGCCGCCAGTTTCCTGGCGGCCTTTGAATTGAATAGAAGCCTTCAGGTTCCAGCGGATCAATGCTGGGAGCAGAACTCTTCGAAGCGGTCCATGCCGGCGTTGATGACGTCCAGACCGGTCGCGTAGCTGAAGCGCAGCGTGTACTCGGAACCGAAGGCCACGCCTGGAACAGTGGCCACGCGGGCTTTGCTGAGCAGCTTCTCGCAGAAGTTCACGGACTTGATGCCGATCGGCTCGATGTCGACCAGGAAGTAGAAGGCGCCCTGAGGCTCCACCACGCGGACGTTCTTGATGCCCTGCAGACGGCTCAGCATATACTGACGGCGCACGTCGAACTCATCGCGCATGTCAGCCACGATCTGCTGGTCGCCAGTGAGGGCGGCCAGAGCGCCGTATTGGGCGAAGCTGGTGACGTTGCTGGTCGTGTGGCTCTGGATGACGTCGATGGCGTCCGCGATCTTCTTCGGAGCGGCGGTGTAGCCGAGGCGCCAGCCGGTCATGGCGTAGGCCTTGGAGAAGCCGTTGATGGTGATCGTGTGGTCAAAGATGTCCTTGCTGATGCTGGCGATGGAGACGTGCTGCTGGCCGCCGTAGACCAGCTTCTCATAGATCTCGTCAGAAAGGATGATGATGTCTTCGGAAGCGGCGATCTCACCGATGGCGGCAAGTTCTTCCTTCGTGTAGACGGAACCAGTCGGGTTGCCGGGGCTGTTGATGATGACCATCTTCGTCATCGGGGACATGGCGTCCTCAAACTCTTCCGGGGTCATCTTCCAGCCGTTCTCGCGCTTGGTTTCCACGATCACAGGCACGCCGCCCACGATCTTCACCATCTCAGGATAGCTGGTCCAGTAAGGAGCCGGGATGATCACTTCGTCGCCAGGGTTCACCACGGCGGCGATGGCGTTGTAACAGGAGTGCTTGGCACCGCAGTTCACGCTGATCATGGAAGGGTCGTATTGCAGACCGTTGTCCACCATGAGCTTGGCGGCCAGGGCTTCGCGCAGCTCCAGGATGCCGTTGCTTTCGGTGTAGCGGGTCTTGCCGTTCTGCAGGGCCTCGATGGCGGCCTGGGTGATGTGGTCCGGTGTGTTGAAGTCAGGCTCACCGGCACCGAAGCTCAGCACGTCAATCCCCTGCTTCTTGAGAGCCTTCGCCTGGGCGGTGATGGCGAGGGTCATGGAAGGGGCGAGTTCGGCGATGTTTTTGGCAATGAAGTCCATAAGGTGCGGTTGAGGAAAGGCGGCTGGGTGACTGATTCCGGAATGGCCGGAAAGGGGGCGCTAAAAAGGAGCGGGCGGAGGCTTTGTCAACGCCGGGGGCAACCCCACTTCCAAGGAATGGCAAAAGCTGCCCATTTTCCCAGGGAAACCCGGTCGGCAAAATCCACCTTCAGGACACTTTTCGGCGGCTGAAAAGGCCGTAGCGAGGGCTGAAGATGTAGGCCAGCAGGAAAAGCGCGCCCAGCACCAGGATGATGGTGCTGCTCATGGACCAGCCCAGCGGATAGCTGATGAAGAACGCCGCCACCGAGCCCAGCCCGCCGATGATGCCACCGCCCCAGAAGAGCGCGCGGGCATTGTCTGTCAGCAGATAGACCGTGGCCGCAGGTGCCACCATGAGGCCCACGCTCAGGATGCAACCCACGGCCTGGAGGGAGGAGATGAGCACCAGGATCGTGATGGCAAAGGTGGCGTAGTTCAGAAAGCGCACCGGCACACCGAGGCTCGCGGCGATGTTGGGCTCAAAGAGATAGATCAGCAGCGGCCGCTGCAGCGCTGTCAGCGCAAGCACCGCCACCACGCTGATGCCAAAAGCGATCCACAGATCACTGTCTGCCATGCCCACGATGCTGCCGAAGAGCCATTCATCCAGCTTTTGCCGCACATTGAGCTGCGTCAGGATGAGGTAACCACCGGCAAAGGCCGTGGTGTAAAGGATGCCCATGGAGGTGTCCTGGTCCAGCCGCGAGGTGCGGGAGAGAAAGATGGAGCCCAGACCCACGATCATGGCCGCGAAGACCGCTCCAGCCAGCGCGCTCCACTGGGTCAGCCCAACCAAAAGCACGGCAAGCGCAATCCCCGGCAGCAGCGCATGAGAAAGCGTGCCCACCTTCAGCGCTGACTTCCGCAGCACCACGAAGGCGCTCACAAAGCCATTGGCGAAGCCGATCATCAAACATGCCAGCAGAGCCCTCTGCCCTGCAGGCATGGCGAGATAATAGGAGATCGGTGGAAGGTCTTGTGGCATGGGATGATGAACGTAGGCCGTGATGCCGCCGGCCTCAAGTTTCGGCATTTTGAAACTCTGCCGCCTCCCT
>NZ_BKAG01000060.1 GCF_007992435.1 Prosthecobacter gellanilyticus
CGACGCTTCGCGACATCGAGGCTGTGCTCAGAGATCGAACATGAGCTGGGCAACGGGGGCGAAGCTGCGGCGGTGCTGGGGGCAGGGGCCGAGTTTCTTCAGGGCTTTTTGGTGGCCAGGGGTGGGGTAGCCTTTGTGGATCTCAAAGCCGTAACCGGGATAGGTTTCGGCCATGGCGATCATGAGCCGATCACGGCGCACTTTGGCGATGATGCTGGCGGCGGCGATGCTGTGACTGAGGCTGTCTCCCTTCACCAAGGCGACGTGGTGGATGGGGAAGTTGCGGACGGGTTTGCCATCGATCAATGCGGCATCGGGCCGGGGATCGAGGGCGAGGGCGCAGCGGCGCATGCCGGTCCAGGTGGCCTGGAGGATGTTCAGGCGGTCGATCTCGTCGATCTCGATCATCTCGGCGTGCCAGCGGATGGCGGTGTTTGCCATGAGCTCGTCGTAGATGCGTTCGCGCTGTTTTTCGTTGAGCTGCTTGGAGTCGTTCAGCTCGGTGTGATGGAAGCCTTCAGGCAGGATCACGGCGGCGACGGAGACGGGACCGGCGAGGGGGCCGCGCCCGGCCTCATCAATGCCCACGATGCAACGGTAGCCGGCGAGGCGCAGTTGGTTTTCGTGGTCGAGGGTGGGCATGGGGATGTGGGCGTAGTTTATGCCTCGAAGTTGGGCGGGAGGCAAAAGAAGATTGGGGGTGGTGCGATGGAGTCGGGGGCATCGACCGGTTGCGTGCATGAGACGCGCTTTCAGCGCTTTCCGGTGGGATGTGGCATCGATACCTGGGGTTGAAACCCCAGGCTTTGATGGGACGTGCCTTTGGCACTTTGAAGGGTGAAGATTCGAGGGGGGCTTTGTTCGTTCGATTGTCATGAGACTTGCAGTGGCTTGGTGAAATGGTGGAGGGTGTGGCCGCGTTTGCTCATCCTTAATTCCTCCAACCTCATGAAGCGTCTGCTTTCCCTCCTCGTTGTTGTTTCCCTGGCCGGTTCTGCCTTTTCGGCGGACAAGAAATCCATTGTCATGATCGCTGGCAAGCCCTCGCACGGGCCTGGGCAGCATGAGCATAATGCGGGGATTCAACTGCTGAAGAAGTGCCTGGAGCAGGGCGCGGCGGATCAGGTGGAGATCAAGTATCATCTGAATGGTGAGTGGCCTTCCCAGGAGGAGCTTTCCAAGGCGGACACAGTGGTGATTTATTCCGATGGTGGTGGCGGGCATCCGGCGCTGCAGGGAGATCGTCTGGCGCAACTCGATAAGGAAATGAAGCGCGGCTGCGGCTTCCTGACACTGCACTACGCGGTGGAGCCGACGATCGAGAAGGGGAACAAGGAGTTCATCGACTGGATGGGCGGCGCGTTTGAGATCAACTGGAGCGTGAACCCGCACTGGGATGCGAATTTCAAGGAGCTCCCGAAGCACCCGATCAGCAATGGCGTGAAGCCTTTTGCGACGAATGACGAGTGGTACTTCTACATGCGCTTCCGCAAAGGCATGGAAGGTGTGACACCGATCCTGAGCGATGTGGCACC
Source organism: Prosthecobacter gellanilyticus (assembly GCF_007992435.1). Classification (GTDB taxonomy): domain Bacteria; phylum Verrucomicrobiota; class Verrucomicrobiia; order Verrucomicrobiales; family Verrucomicrobiaceae; genus Prosthecobacter; species Prosthecobacter gellanilyticus. The sequence continues at coordinate 1,536 of NZ_BKAG01000060.1, forward strand.
GGAGTCAACGATGAGCCGCGCAGACGGTCATCACAGCGGCAATCCGGCGGTGCGTGAGTCGGTGAAGAACAAGGAGAAGCAGCATGTGGCCTGGGCTTCTGAGAATGCGGGTGGTGGGCGCGGTTTCGGCTTCACCGGCGGGCATTTCCACAAGGGCTGGGCGAACAATGAGCAGCGCAAGCTGGTGCTGAATGCGATCCTGTGGACGGCGAAGGTGGACGTGCCTGCGGAAGGCGTGGCCTCCACGGTGACGGATGCTGACATGACAGCGAATCTGGATCCGAAGCCGGGTCAGGGGCTGCCGGAGAAGGTGAAGAAGCTGCTCGGGAAGTGAGGCCGGAGGTGGTTCTCGGTTTGCTGTTCGCTGTTCTCGGTTGCTAAGATCGGAGTGGAGGATGTGAACCACGAATGGACACGAATGACCAAGCCGTGATGGGCTTGGTCGTTTGTGTTTATAGGGCTTTGCGGTGTCCAAAGGGGCCGCTTGGGTCCGTTGTCGTGTGTGGGATGGTCGTGGAGAGTGCGGGGCTATGAATGCGTTTTTTTACAGGAGATTTGGAGTTGGGGACGGACCTTCGCCAAGGCTATGGACTGCGAGGTGGGGAGTACTGGCCTACGGAACACATGGGAGGGGGATGGAACCCGTTACCGTTGTTGACGGTGGTTTCAGAGGAGAGGGGCGATCCGAGTCAATCCGACCGGATCCGACCTGTGGCGAGAGGGGTGGAAGGTGTTGGCGGAGGCTTGGGCTCAACTTTCGGAGAAAGTTGGCCACTTTGGGAGCGATCCAGCCTAATCAAGGTAGATCCAGGCTAGAGGAGTTTGGCAGAGTTCAGGGAGCCGAACGTTGACGCCAGCCGCTACGACGAGTGGCTTCGAGTCAATCCGACTGGATCCGACCTTGTGGGCTGCTGGGGGACTGATGGACATTGAGACGTTCGAAGACGGCATGCTGACGCCTGCCGCTACACGAGGGGGATCCGAGTGAATCCGACCTGATCCAAGTAAGGAGGATGGTTTGATTTCAACTCTGGGGCGAGCCAGGGTGTCTGCTGCGTGATGATCTTTGTGTGATGCTGCTTCGTGTTTCCATCTTCCTTGGCTTGAGCGCGGCTGCGTGGGTGCAGGCGGCGGTGCTGACGTCCGTCACGCCGGGGCTGGGGATGTGCATGGCGGGGTGCCCCTGACGGTGCGTGGGTCAGGTTTTGTGAAGGGGGGACGGGGGTGACGGTCAGCGATGCGCCGTGTACGGATGTGGTGGTGAATGCGGCAATGATCACCTGTGTCTCACCAGCGAGGCCGGAGGGGATGCATGCGATGAGTGTGACTACCCCCCAAGGTACGGTGACGAAGGACACGGAGTGGACCGGCTGGAATGCGGTGGGGGCAGGGTATGGGGCGGTCGACCGAGGTAAATTCGCCCTGGGTGCCCTGGTGGTGATCCCTGGACCGGTGCTGTCTGCGGCGCAGATGAAGAAGCTGAGCCTGTGGGCGCGGAAGTGGGGTGGTGTTTCCCCCTGAGCGGCGAGTGCAGGCGGCAGCCACAATGGAGTCGTCCTGATAATCATGGCATTGGTATAACAAATAATTGAGATACATAACGTAAAGCCTGGGATCGCCTTTACTCTGGGCCATGCTCCATGAATTTCTTTCCCTTCATCGGGTGGAGCTTATTCAGAGATGCCAGACCAAGGTGGCGAAACGTGCGTCTCCAGAAGCCACGGCAGATGAGCTGGATCATGGCGTGCCGTTTTTCCTGGACCAGCTGATCAAAACCCTCACGATGGAGCAGACGGCAAACCCGATGGAAAGCCGGAAGGTTTCGGGTCCCGAAGGGGGCGGCAAACCAGCGCACTCTGAACTGGGTGACATGGCGGCGCGGCATGGTGGTGAGCTCATGCGCCGGGGCTTCACCGTCGAGCAGGTGGTGCATGATTACGGGGACCTTTGCCAGTCCATCACGGACCTAGCCTTCGAAATCAACGAACCGGTGAATGTGGACGAGTTCCGGACGCTGAACCGCTGCCTGGACAACGCGATCGCCATGGCGGTCACGGAATACAACTATCAGCGGGATTTTGTCCTGGCTGACAAGCAGGTGCAGGCGCTGAATGTGCAGATTGGTTTCTTCGCCCATGAGCTGCGAAATTTCCTGAACACCGCCACACTGGCGCTCTTCGCCATGAAGGATGGCAACCTGGGACTCACGGGGGCCACGGGCAGTGTCCTGGATCGTTCTCTGGTATGCATGAGGACGCTGATCGACCGTTCGCTGACCGATGTGCGAATGACCGCTGGCATGCCGCTGCGTCATGAGCTGTTCTCGCTCGCGGATTTCATCGGCGAACTCAAACTTTCGGCGACTCTGGAGGCGCGGGTGCGGGAATGTGCGCTGGTCGTCTCAGAAGTGGATGGGCGCCTCGCCATCGATGGGGATCGGGACTTGTTACTTTCCGCCGTTGGTAATCTCCTGCAGAATGCCTTCAAGTTTACCCACCATGGGACCAAGGTTTTCTTGAATGCTTATGCACAGGGTGACCGCATTCTCATTGATGTGGAGGACCACGGAGACGGCCTGCCTCCCGGGGATGTGGAGAAGATGTTTCAGCCCTTCACCCAATGCGGGGATGATAAGAGCGGCCTGGGCCTGGGGCTCTCCATTTCACGTCGTAGTGTGGAGGCCAATGACGGCATATTGAGGGTCCGAAACAAGATGCCCTCCGGCTGCATTTTTACGATTGATCTGCCACGTCACACCCTGCTGGCGGGGGCGGGGCAGGTATGAGGGATGTGGAGGCGCCCCAGCCGGGGGCATCACCGGGGCCAAATCGAGGGGGAGTAAGAAAAGATTTTTCTCGCCATTTTCGGCGCTCGTTTGTCATAATGATGATGGGTGCCGGGATATTCATTCCGGCGTCTATTCACATAACATAATACAAAAGAAAAACGCACTACTATGAAGAGAGCACTCCAACGAGGTTTCACCCTCATTGAACTCCTGGTGGTGATCACCATTATCGCGATTCTCGCGAGCTTGGCGGTCCCCACTTTCAACGTGATCCAGGACATGGCGAACCAAACGTCCACGTCGAACAACTGCCGGCAGATCATCATGGCGATGAAAATCTTCGCCAATGACAACAACTCGATCTACCCGGACACCTACAACAACCCGCAGACAGGCGGTATGGCCATCACCTCCAATGATGCCTTCCGCGTGCTGATCCAGGAAGACATCATTCAGGACGAGCGCATTTTCGGCGCGAAGGCCTCGAAGTTCCAGCCCGATGGCAACATCGGCACGGCACCTTCCTTTGACCAGTCTCTGCAGGCAGGTGAGAACCACTGGGCTCTGACCCAAGGTCAGACGACGTCCAGCAACGGCATCATGCCGCTGGTGTACGAAAACCCGCTGGCTCCAAGCTGGCCGCCCCAGTGGAACTGCGACGCCGCAGGTCAGCCGAAGGAAGGCCGCGCCTGGCGCGGTGGCAAGATCATCATCGGCCGCAACGACAACTCGGTGCAGGTCGAGCAGCTGGCCACGAAAAAAGGCCCTGCTGTGGGTCCAAAAGCGATGGCTGGTGGCTATGACATCTTCACGATGGCCAGCCAGAACATGCCTCAGCAGGTGCTGCAGATCCTGAGCACCGGCCAGGTGTCTGGTGGCATGATGGGTGACCCTAGCGGCGGTCTCCCTGGTGCTCCTGGCGCTGGTGGTCTTCCAGGCCTGCCCGGCGCTCCTGGCGCCCTGCCAGGTCTCCCTGGTGCTGCTCCTGGTGGTCTGCCTCCTGCTCCTGGCGGCCTGCCTGCAGCTCCTGGCGGTCTGCCAACCCTCCCAGGTGCCCCTGGCAAGTAATCCTGCCCAGGTGAACTAACTCAACTGGCGCCGCCGGGATAATCTCCCGGCGGCGTTTTGCTACCTTCGCTTATCCGTCCCCCCCTTTTTGCTGCCACATGTCCGCCGCTCCACTCAGCCCACGCCAGCTCTTCCACCTGCTCGACTCCGGCCGGATCACGCGAGAAGAGTTCCGGGCCAAGATGAACGAGTGCGCGGTGGAGATCATTGAGGAAATGGAGGAGGACCGGCTGAATCCGGTGGCGGCGCTGATGGAGCAGATGCTGAGCCGCCGGGCTGCCTCCAAGCTGATGAAGCATCATCAAGAAGCGCATGTCCGGGAGGTGCTGCAGGCCCTGTCCGAAGTGGAGGACTTTTCCCCGGCGCGCTGGCTCTGGAATGCCGCTCATCCGCACATCCCCCTGCATGCCTTTTTCCGCAGCCAGAGGAAGCCCGTGTTCCGGGTGGTAGGCCTGGACTCCCTGCCGCAGCTCGTGACGGTGACCGTGGAGTATGGCACACCCGGGATGGACGGGGTGGTGCGTGAGCAAATACGACTCCGGCGCGACCGACGCGGAAAGCTGGGGTTGGAGAGGCGGCAGTTTGTGCCCGATTGAAGAAGCCCGCCTTTTCCATTTCCCACCGGCCTTGATTTTTTGGGCCTTATTTAGTTCTCGTTCGTGCGTTTAAAGAACACCTTCCCGTTCCCAACCTTCATGAAACCCACCCTCCTGCTCACCTTGCTCTCCGGCGCCGCCCTGTTTCAGGCCCAGGCCCAGACTCCGACACCTGCCACGGCTCCAGCAGCTGAAACGACTCCTGCTGCTGAGAAACCCAAGCTGACGGAAGCCCAGGTCAACAATGTGCTGAGCCAGCTTAAAGATCTGGAGAAAGCCATCCTGAATCAGCGCGGGACCACGCTGAGCTCCATCCTGGCCAAGCTCAATGATGCGGTTGCGAGTGATCAGTCTGCCATCAAGTTTTTCACGGATTGCGACGTGCTGGTGAACAGCGAGCGCAAGGAGGCCAGCAAGGCCGAGGCGCGTCAGCGTGCTGAGATGGTGGAGCGAAACATGGAGCGCAAGAGCAAGGCTGGGGCCAGCGCTGATGATGAGGAAGGGGACACGGCCCTGGCGCTGCGCTTTGGACTGAGGTATCTGATCCTGACCTTGGAGGCGCACGAGGCCAAGGATGAAGATTTCAAGAAAATGGTGCCCAAGCTGCAGGCCTACATCACGGATCTGGTGGCCTCGGCGCCGAAACTGAAAGGCCGTGCGATGAACACGCTGAACCGTGTGTGCGGTGGCAACAGCCCGGTGATCCAGGCCTTTGAGCTGGACCGCTACCTGACCCGTCCGCATTGGAACCGCAATCCGACTGACTTCGGCGGGATGTACAACCAGACGCTGCTGTTTGTGGCGAAGACGGAATCCCCTGAGTCCATGGCGACGCTGTGGGACAGCCGCATCAACAACGAGGCCGCCTTCCGCAAGGAACAGATGGCCGAGCCGGAGTATCTGCTCTGGGTCAAGAACGAGGTGCCGGCACTGCGCTGGGAGCGCGCCACCTTCCTCTATGATGACGGCCCCTCGGCCATTGCCGGCATGGCGGACATGCTGAAGGTGATCAAGGAATTCCCCGCTCATGCGGATGCTCCATCCTGGGTGCAGCAGCTGCGCACTTCGGTGAATGCCTCCTCAGCCACTCCTGCGACGAGTGATCCCTCTGCCACGCCGCCGCCGACACCGAACACGGCAGGGACCAACTGATGGAATGGCTCATGTGGTTGAAGGGCCTTTTCCGTAGTTTTCGTTATGCCTTTGCGGGCATCGCCTGGGCTTTGTCATCCCAGCGGAATCTGCGCATTCATGCGGTGGCCACGCTGGTGGCGGTGGGACTGGGTTTTGTGCAGGGCATCGCCGCCTGGGAATGGTGTGCGGTGCTGTTTTGCGTGGCACTGGTCTGGGGGGCGGAACTGCTGAACAGCGCCCTGGAGGTGCTGTGTGACCGCGTGACGACCCAGGAGGACCCTCACATCCGTCGGGCCAAGGATGCGGCGGCGGGAGCCGTGCTGGTCTGTGCCATCATCAGCGTGGTAGTGGCGGCAATTGTGTTTCTTTGAGTAAAAAAGAATATAAAAAGCCTCCAGCATGAACGTTTAAGAGACAGAAGCGTCTATTTTCCCAATCGGAAAACCCGCTTCTGACTAGCCTGAGCAACGGACGATGAGCCCCACTGGGAACGACTGAAAGTCCGAATTGCAGCCAGGCATAAACCATGCAAGTCTAACTCTATCATGAACATCCCCCAAGTCATCGCCGGCATCGGCCCTCTCGGCACCCCCGAGTTGATCATCATCGCCGTTCTCGTTCTGATCCTTTTTGGTGCAAAAAAGCTGCCCACCTTTGCTCGCAGTCTGGGCAAGAGCATGGGTGAGTTCCGCAAGGCCAAGGATGAGTTTGAGCGCGAACTGCACTCTGCCCAGGATGAAGTCGAGCGTCCGACCATCCCCCAGAGCGTGGAAAAGCGCCAGCCTGTGAATTCCTCCCAGGACGTCTGATCAAACTGATTTCATGTGGTTCCCAGGATGAACATCACGGGATTTTTAGGGCGGGCCTTGGTGCCCGCCCTTTTGCTGCTCACCTGTCTCGCCCGGGCGGCTGAGCCTGAGCAGTACACCTTCTGCAGCTACAATGTGCGGAACTGGCTGAAGATGGAGCGGTTTGAGGAAGGCAAGACGGCTCCTGCGGCCGGGAAGCCTGAGGAGGAAAAGCGGCGTGTCGTGGAGATCCTGATGAAGATCCACCCGGATGTGCTGGGTGTGTGCGAGATGGGCACGGACGAGGATGTGCAGGACCTGCAGAAGCGGCTCAAGAAGGCCGGAATCGACCTCCCGCATGTGGAGCGTGGTCACGGTGGAGATCCCACCCGCAGCCTGGCGCTGCTGTCGCGGTTTCCCATCAAGGCGCGGAACTCGCAGACGGACCTGACCTACAAGCTGGGGGAGCAGACCTTTCCCATGCAGCGCGGCATTCTGGATGCGACGGTGGAACTGCATGCCGATCTGCAGGTACGCTTCCTCGGCGTGCATCTGAAGTCGATGCGCGAGGTGGATGAAGCGGACCAGGCCCTGATGCGCCGCAACGAGGCGCATCTGCTGCGGAACCACATTGACAAGATCCTGGCCCAGAACACGCAGACGCGGATCCTCTGCTACGGTGACTTCAATGAGCACCGCAACGAGCCTTCCATCAGTGCCATCATCGGCAGCCGGGCTTCAGACGCCTACATGATGGACCTTCTGCTGCGTGACGTGAACGATCAGGTCTGGACCCATTTCTGGGATGCGGCAGACAGCTACGCCAGGCTGGACTACGTCTTCACCAGTCGCGCGATGAGGCCCTACATCGACCTGCGGAACTGCCGCGTCCATCATGAGCGTGACTTCATCACGGCCAGTGATCACCGGCCACTGGTGATCCGGATCAAGGACCGACTTTGAGGTGGTGACTGAGGGCTGTCGAATCCGGCAGCCTTTGTGCTTTTCTGCTGCCTATTGGGGTGAGTCTCTTCTCTGGCAAGTCCCGGGTATCTGCTGCCGTTCCCCTCGCATGTCTGGCACTTCCTCCACTCTTATGAATCGTCGCCGTTTCGCCGTGGGCGCGGCGTCTACTTTAGTCGCACCTTTTGTTCGGGCAGAAAGCAAGACCGCGCCGGAGTTTCATGGAGAGATCGTGGGGCATGGCGAGTTCCGCTTCCGCGTGGACAAGCTGTGGAGCAAGGCGGATGCAGCCAGGACGCCCGTGAAGGACTGCCATGAGATGGCGCAGGCAGCGGACGGCCGTCTCTTCATGCTGACGAACCACGGCCAGAACAACGTGCTCATCTACGATGTGAAGGGCGCGTTGCTTGAGTCATGGACGCTGAAGTTTGGCAGCGCACACGGGCTGACGCTGCACCGCGAGGCGGACGGGAGGGAGTTCCTCTACATCACGGATCCAGGCTCGGGTCGCGTGGCGAAGACGACACTCAGCGGCGAGATCGTGCTGGAGCTCGAGCATCCCTCAAAGAATGGCGCTTACAAAGCCGTGGAGGACTACAAGCCCACCGAGACGGCCGTGGCTCCCAATGGGGATATCTACGTGGCTGATGGCTATGGCTCCCAGTATGTGCTGCGTTTTGACAAGGCGGGGAAGTTCCTCTCGAAATTCGGCGGCAAGAGCACGCAGCCGGTGAATCCAGGGCGCTTCATGCAGGCGCATGGCGTGGCGATCGATACCCGTGGTGAGAAGCCGCTGCTGGTGGTCACAGAGCGCATCCGCAATGAGTTCAACTGGTTCACGCTCGAAGGCGAGCACGTGCGCGGTGTGTATCTTCCTGGCGCGTATGTGAGCCGCCCGGTCATTCACGGGAAGAACCTGTATTCAGGTGTGTGTTTTGGCGCGAAGCCGAATGACTTCCGCATGTGGCAGGGACGTGGCTTTGTGACCATCCTGGATGAGGCTGGCAAGGTGGTCTCCAATCCCGGCGGCCAGGCGCCTGCTTATGACGGGGACCAGCTCAAGGTCATGCTGCAGGACAAGCCTGTCTTTAACAACTGCCACGACGTCTGTGTGGACACGCAGGGAGACCTCTATGTCTGCCAGTGGAACAGCGGTGGCGTGTACCCCTACAAGCTGCATCGGGAGGCGTGATCAAGGTCAACACGGGAGGAGGTTTGCCGCCTCTCTTGTTAGGCCTTACTTCCACAAGTTCCGCACCGGCTCCCAGAGCTGGCGCGGCATGTCCTGCGGGAAACCTCCGGCCACGCCGAAGTCTTCCGGAATGCGGCCTTTGGGCATGTAGTAGGTGCCGAACAAGATGTCCCAAAACGGAAACAGGCCCGCGAAGTTCTTGTCCCAGGCCTCGCGCTGGCGGCTGTGATGCCAGCGATGAAACACGGGCGTGGCGATCACCGCGCGCAGCGGGCCGAAGTCCCAGTTCAGCTTCGCATGCAGGAAGATGGCGTAGAGCGTGAAGAAGGGTGCCGTGGAAAGGGTGACCCAGGGATTGAAGCCCAGCAGAAGCAGAGGCGTGACCTGGACGAACTTGGTGACCATGTCATTCACCGGATGCACACGGATGCTGCTGAGCCAGTCGAGGTCCTCCGAACTGTGATGCACCGCGTGGAAGGCCCACCATTTGCCGCCGTGGAAGATGCGGTGGCTCCAGTAGCCGAGGAAGTCGGAGATGAAGTAGATCTCCAGCGCCTGCAGCCAGATGGGCTGGTGGGAAAGGGGGCCAAAACCCACGTAGGCCTTGCTCTGAAAATCCGCCACGCTGGCGACACCGCACCAGACGAGCAATGCGGCAGGAAGGAGGATCACGCCCTTGGAGAAGACCCGCGTCACAAAGGGCGTGAAGAACCAGTAGCCCACGTCTGTCATCCAGCCCCGGCGGATCAGCGGACCGCGCACCTTGCCGAAGACACGCTCGATGACGAAGAAGATCAGGGAAAGAACCAGCAGGCCGATCAGAGTGTTTTTGAGGGAAGGGGACATCTGGCATGCACAACGCAGCAGCGGGTCGTGCGGTAACAAAAGGCGTGGCAATGAATGACCAATGCCGTGCAGACGGCGTCCTATTTGTCCCTGGCGTCCTTTCCGTCCTTCGCTAGACATAGCGGCCACGTCCGCCCCAAACGCAAAACACCGGACGCACTTTCGTGGGTCCGGTGTCTTGAAAAGGTTGTCTCGCTAAGATTAGCGGGAGTAGAGTTCAACCACGAGCTGCTCGTTAGCGATCGGGTTGATCTCGTCACGGATCGGAGCGCGGTTCACGACGGCGCTGACGCTGTCACGATCCACCGTCATCCAATCTGGAGTTGGGTTGCCGAGGGTCATTTCCAGGAAACGGCCGACGAGCTGCTGGGAGCGCGGGCTGTCCTTGACGCCGATCTTGTCACCAGGCTTCACCTGGAAGCTGGCGATGTTCACCACGCGACCGTTGACGGTGATGTGGCGATGGCTCACCAGCTGGCGGGAGGCGAAGCGGGTGTTCGCGAAGCCCATGCGGTAGACCACGTTGTCGAGACGCATCTCGAGCAGCTGGAGGAGGATTTCACCCGTCACGCCCTTGCGGCGCTGGGCTTCGGCGAAGAAGCGGCGGAACTGCTTCTCAAGAACGCCGTATTGGAAGCGGAGCTTCTGCTTCTCGATGAGGGCCACGCCGTATTCAGAGACTTTGCGGCGGGCATTGCGGACGCCGTGCTGCCCTGGTGGGAAGTTACGGAGTTCGAGAGCTTTGGAAGGACCGAAAAGGGCGATGCCGAAGCGGCGGGCGATCTTTTCGCGAGGACCTGTGTAACGTGCCATAAACTAGTAAAAAGGGAGGGCTGGGATTAAACGCGACGGGCTTTCGGCGGACGGCAGCCGTTGTGAGGGATCGGGGTCGCGTCTTTCACGACGGTGACTTCCACGCCCAGGGCCTGGATGGCACGGACAGCGGATTCACGACCGGAACCAGGGCCGCGGAGGCGGACTTCCACGTCACGGAGACCGTGACCCATGGCCTGGCGGCAGGCGTCCTGCGCCACGACCTGAGCGGCGTATGCAGTGCCCTTACGGGAGCCACGGAAGCCCATCTTGCCGGCGGTGGACCAGCCGATGACGTTACCGACTCGGTCGGTGATGGTCACCATGGTATTGTTAAAGGTAGCCTGCACATGGACGATACCAGAGGAGACGTTCTTGGAACCCTTGGCCTTGATGACCTTGGTGGTTTCGGTGCCATCGCCGCCGCCGATTTCAGCCCAGACGCTCTGGGACACGGCACGGTCGCCGGAGGTAGGTTGCTTGTCAGCACCAGGGACTGGTGCGGCGGCCGGGGCTGCCGCAGGAGCAGCGGCCGGGGCGGGAGCGGCAGCTTCAGGAGCTGCTGCGGGTGTCGTTTCTTCTGCCATGTTAGGTGGGGATTGTTCGTGTTGCTACCGCGTGGATTAGACCTTGCCCTTCTTGGCACCTGGGTTCTTCTGAGCGCCCACCGTCTTACGGGGACCCTTGCGAGTGCGGGCGTTGGTGTGGGTGCGCTGGCCACGGACTGGAAGACCACGACGATGGCGGGTGGCGCGGTAGCAATTGATGCCGAGGAGACGCTTCATGTGCATCTGCTGTTCACGGCGAAGGTCACCTTCGATGACGATCTTGAGAGCCTGTGCCGTCTGGGCGATCTGGGACAGCTGGTCATCCGTCAGTTCACCCGTGCGGATGTTCGGATCAATGCTGGTGTGTGCCAGGATTTTGCGGCTGAGGGGAAGACCGATGCCAAAGATATAAGGCAGGGAATATTCGATCTTCTTTTCGTTCGGGATTTCGACTCCAAGTAGGCGTGCCATAACAGAAGGTGCTTAATTAAAAAGGATTAACCCTGACGCTGTTTGTGGCGTGGGTTTTTGCAGACGACGCGGACAACACCAGCGCGACGGATGACGCGGCAAAGTTCGCACAGAGGTTTCACAGACGGACGGACTCGCATATAACGATGGTTACGGGGGAAGTTCCACCCATTAGGGCGGAGGGGTCGGAGTCGTATCACAGCGACCCTGCCGTGCAACTGACAATTTTGAGTTTTTCACAATCGGGGCGCTCTTTTTTTCTTGCACTTGAGGCCATTTTCCAAAAAAGCGACCCGCTCCCAGCGGTTACATGAACGTCACTTGACACCTTGCGTCCTCTGCCGTGACTCCGCCGCCTCCCCCCGACAACCCATTGCTCCCATGATTTCCCTTCAAAGTCTGTTTGGCAAAAAAGACGTGTTTTATGATCTGCTGGAGGCCAGCGCGGCCCAGGCCCGCAAGAGTGTCCAAGCATTGCATGGCCTGCTCTCCGCTCCCGCGGGCTCCAATCCATCCCTGGAAACCTTCTCGGCCTCCCGGCGCGAGGACAAGAAGATCACCCAGCAGATCGATGAAGCGCTATGCCGCACTTTCATCACTGAATTGGAGCGCGAGGACATCGCCGCCCTCGCTACCGCCCTTTATAAGATCCCGAAGACTGTGGAAAAGATCGCCGAGCGCATTGTGATCTCCCCTGAGCGCGTGGCCGGTGTGGATTTTTCCAGGCAGACCGCCTTGATGGACGCTGCCGCTGACACCGTGGTCACCATGATCTCCGAGTTGCGCTCCAAGCTCCACCTCGAGCGTCTGAAGGTGCTGAATGACGAGCTCCAGAAGATCGAGGGCGATGCTGACAAGCTCGTGCTCGACTGCCTGCGTGATCTCTACAACAGCGGTCGTGATCCGATCACGGTCATTGTGCTGAAAGATCTCTACGACCTGCTGGAAAAGGTCGTGGACCGCTGCCGCGATGCCGGCAAGGTCGTGTCCCAAATCGTGCTCAAGAACTCCTGATCTGCCACGCGCATGACTCTCGTCCTGACCGTGGTCCTGGTGGCGCTCATCTTTGAGTACATCAATGGATTCCACGATACTGCCAACTCCATCGCCACCGTCGTCTCCACGAAGGTACTTAGCCCGCGCCAGGCCATCCTGCTGGCGGCCATCACCAACCTCGTGGGTGCCCTCATTGGCCATGCCGTGGCCAAGACCGTCTCATCCGGACTGGTCGATGCTCAGTTTGTCACTGACAAAACACTGCTGTGCGCGCTGCTGGGTGGCATCGTCTGGAATTTGCTAACTTGGTGGTTAGGCCTGCCGAGCAGTTCCACGCACGCCATGGTGGGTGGTCTTTGTGGCGCGACCCTGGCTACCGCGCAAAACAACTGGGCTTCCATCTACTGGTCTGTCGCGAAAACGGACAAGGTGACTGGTGCGGTCAAGATGGAGGGCGTGCTGCACAAGGTGGTCCTTCCCATGATCACCAGTCCGATCATTGGCTTCACAGTCGGCCTGCTCTTCATGACGCTGTTGTACATCCTACTCAGGTCGGCGCGGCCTTCATGGGTCAGCCGTGTTTTCGGCAAATTGCAGCTTGTGAGCGCGGGTTACATGGGCTTTGCCCACGGCTTGGCTGATGCTCAGAAAACCATGGGCATCATCACCCTGGCCTTGGTGACGGCCACGACCGCTGGCAGCCTGGACAATGTTCCTGGCATCTTCAGCTTTTTGAAGATGGATAAATCCAAGGTGGCCGAGGAACAGATCGTCGCCCTGGAAAAGGGTTCCGCCACACCGGCCGAGAATGCCGCAACTCTGATGAAGGAAGCTGAGAGTTTGCAGCCAGGTGAGTTTAAAGAGTCATTCGAGACCCTGGCTCATCTTGCGTTTGTGGCCGCAGGAGATTCCAAGGGTGCCGACGCCGCTTTGGCCAGGGCCAAGCTCTCCCATCAGCAAGCGGTGGATCATGAGAATGCCCGCTGGATGCCGAAGGTGCCCGTCATCGGCCCCATGGTGGCCGCCAAGCCTACCGACTGGCTCAAGACCCTGCAGGCCGAGGTCAAGGTGGCTGAAGAGTCCAAAAAGCCCGGTCTGCCTGCTGCGGCGAAAAAGGTGCGCGCGGTGTCTCCCGACGTCCCGGCTTGGATCAAGGTGATTTGCGCCCTTATCATGGCCGCTGGCACGGCCGGTGGCGGTTGGAAGATCATCAAGACCATGGGGCATAAGATGGTGAAGCTGCAGCCCGTGCACGGCTTCGCCGCCGAGACGACGGCCGCCACCGTTCTGGCCGTGACCAGTCAGATGGGCATGACTGTTTCCACGACCCATGCCATCACCACTAGCATCATGGGCGTGGGCTGTGCGAAACGTTTCAGCGCCCTGCGCCTGAACGTCGTCACCCGCATCATTTGGGCCTGGGTACTCACCATCCCGGCTACGGGTTTCCTCGGCTACGTGTTCTATAAGATCGTTGGGTAACCAATGATCTGACAATCGCCCTCAAACTTCAGCGCCTGCGTGCATCCCTCGCAGGCGTTTTTGTTTTGCTATACCCAAAGCGCCTCCACCTGTCCTTCATATCGCTCGCACAGCGTCTTCACCTCTTCCTCGCTCATGATCATGAAAGCCGTGGAAAGCGCATCGGAGAGCGCGGCGGAAGGTGCTAGCGCATAGCTCCGCCGCTCCTGCACCGGCATGGGATGCAGCGTGCGCGGGTTCATGATGTGCGCGCCTTTGACCTGAAAGCCGCTGCCGCTCAGTGCCCGCTCCGTCAGCGTCAGCGCGTGCGCGCCATCCGCCAGCGTCACCTGCCAGCCGCTCTCGTCAGGAGGCGTGCCCAGGGCCAGGAGGGTGCTGTCACCCGCGTTCAGAAAGGCGCTGGAGATGCTCCAGTCCTGCAAAATGTTCGCCGCCTGGTCCAGCGCGTAACCTTTGCCCACGGCGCCGAGATCAAAGACCATGCGGTCAGCGTTCACCGTCACGCGCAGCCCATCTTCACCCAGGTCAAAGAGCTGGGAGCCAATGCTCTGCCGTGCCCGGGCGAGACGCTCCGGTTCTGGTTCACGCAGGTTGCCCTCCGCATCACGCCACAGATGCATCAGCGGGCCGATGGTGATGTCAAAGGCGCCTGCGGTCTCTTCCCACATGCTTTTAGCCAGTGTCAGGCAGTCCCACACGGCGAGAGACACACAGAGGCTTTCGCCAGTGTGCAGTTGGCTGAGCCGCCAGATATCACTCGTATGGCGGAACCGGCTCAGTTCGTCCTCCAGTCTTGCGATCTCTGTAAACACCGCTTCCGCAGCCTGCGCGGCATACTCCGCTTCCTCATGGACGATGATCAACTCAAAGGTCGTGGCCATCGCCTCCGCGCCGAAGCTGTGCATCTGGGGCGTGCCACTCATCAGAGTCAGGTCTAGGGCTGGGCAGGCTGGGGCGGCGGTGACTGATCTGGCAGGCGCATGGCGGGTGCCGCAGGGATCGGCGCGCTAGTTCCTGGCAAACCTGGAAGCACTGGCAGGTTCGGCGTCAAAGTGGGTGCAGTCGAGATGGTGCCGGGCGCGGGCATGTCACCCGGGATAGGCGATGGGGCTGGGATTGGCATCGGTGCCAGGCCCTGTGACAGATCAGCACCAGGCTGGATCACCGGAGCCACCGGCTGCGGCTCAGCCACCTTCTCCTTTTGCACCAGCAGGCTCAGGTAAAGGCCAGGGCGCAGTCCATAGGGGCCGCTTTCTGTATAACTCGCGGCCTGTTCGCCTAACTGCGTTTTCAGCACCGGCAGCAGATCTGCATCCACGATCAGCACGGGAGCCGTGGTGCCACTGGAGGTCACGTCCATCTGATAACCCACCTTCGGCAGCGTGCGCCAGTACCAGGGCAGGGGCCATCCGGAATCACGATTGATCACCTGCGCGCTGAAGGACTCGCCCTTCTCAGCGGCGATCTTTTTCACCTCACCCACCAGTCTCAGCAGATCCGTCGTGGTGTGTGAGTAGACATACGGATTGCGCTGGTCAGCGCGGTATTCCTCGATCGCGAACTTGCTCTGCCCGCAGAGGAAGTAGATGCCCACGCCGATCGCCACCTTGTAGACCAGTTGGCCGATGCTGCCCGTGAACATGGTCCACAGCCACCAGGCGCCCACACCGGCCAGCAGTGTCAGGCTGTGCTGCACGGAAAGGATGCACCAGGGCGTCTTGTAGCTGAGCACGGAATAGATGCCGAAGAGCACCAGCGTGTAGACGGACAGGAAGACCAGGAAGGCCTGACGCGCCGTGTTCTTGTGCTCGCCCACCAGGGAGTAGATCATTCCCAGCAGTCCCAGCACGCAGATCATTGCCTCGCTCCACACCAGACCGTCTTTGCGCCAGAACAGCAGCGTCAGGTAGTAGTGCCAGGGCTTCTCATGGCCGCTGCCCTCGCTGCGCACCAGGTAGTTGGCATAGGTCAGCGCGCTGTCCTTCACGGCGTGCCAGTCATGAAAGCCTCCTGAATAGGAGGCCACAGAGACCAGGATGGCGGGCACCAGGACCCAGGCCCAGGGGGCGCCCACGCGCTGTTTCTTTGAGCTCGAACTCAGGCTCAGACTGTTGCTCTTCCGAGGCTGGAAATCACCCACGATCACCCTCGCCACAATCCATCCCGCCAGGGCCGCTGCCACGTTGAGGATGAAGGTTTCCTTCGTCGCATGGGCAAAACCCAGTGCCATGCCACCCAGCACCAGCCAGAGCCTTGTGCCCCCTTGGGAAAACCGCCAGAAGCAGCCCAGCGTCAGGGCGATCAGCAGCGTGAGCTGCATCTCCATGATGAAGTAGCGGCTGTAGTAAACCATCATCGGCGAAACCGCCGTCATCAGCATGGCCATGGCCGAGCCCAGCCGTCCCAGCACATCTGCAAACAGGAAGACGGAGAGCATCACGCCCAGGCCGCAAAGCACAGCCACAAAGCGCAGGTCAGACTCCGTCCAGGTTGCTGGATCGCCCCAGGCCGCGATCTTGCCCCAGGCGATCGCCACCTGATGCAGGGCCGGACCGTGGTAGTCCTTCGGATCATAAGTAAAGTGGCCTGTCTCCCAGTAATCCGCCAGCTTCATCCCCAGGATCGCCTCGTCGGTGTGCATCGGCCGGCGGTCCAGGGAGGGGGACAAACGATAAAAGAACCCAAGCCCCAGCCCCAGGAGGGCCAGGATGAGAAAGGAGAGAATGGAGATGGTGACCTCTTTGCTGCGCGCTGCCATGACGGGAGTTTCGAAGCGGGCATCATGGAGGCATCTCGACTCAGCGCAAGGGTGGAAGGCCAGCTGAGGCCGGAATAGGACCGTGATCTCTCTTTGCCGGAGCTCACAACCATGACAAAGCTTGACCTGAAATCATAGGATGAGACATATGAGTGACCGCCCCTGACCTCCTGCAGATGGTCAATGAAATCCCCCAAGCTTCCATTCCTTTCCATGCCAAACCGCTCAATCCCCTCCAAGCCTGCCTTCGCTCTGTCGAATCTTCATTCGCTGAATCAGACGATGAAAGCACTCACGGCCCTGCTCGCCGTCCTGCTCGTCGCTAGTTGCGCCACGAACAAGGTGAAGGTCGTCAACCAGACCGGTGGCGGTGGGAAGACAACTTCTGGCGTGGAGCTCAAGCTCGTGAAGATGATCCCGCCTGCCTATCCGCCAGAAGCCCGGAAGGCTGGTCTGAAGGGAGTGGCGCGCGTGGCGTTGACCGTTCAGCCTGACGGCTCCGTTTCTGACCTGAAGGTCGTCCAGTCCGCGCATCCCACGCTGGATCAATTTGCCCTCCAGGCTGTGTCCCAGTGGAAGTTCAAGCCCTACACACCTGTGGATGGCAAGCTGGAGCGCGTGTCGTTCCCGTTCACGTTCATGCTGAACTAAGAGATGGCCGCATATGAGCAGGCCATACTTCATGGTTCACTCTGTCGAGATGAAGGATGGGCTTGCCATCGTTGATGGCCGGCTCGGGGAGCATATGATTGCCGTCGGTGATGTTTTCGACCGTGCATTTCCAAACTCGGATGCATGGAGACTTAGGGTGACGTCGCAGCCGTGTGCTCTCATGGTTGTGGCTATCGAAGCCTACAGACATTCACTGGAAGAACTTCATCCAGGCATGACAGCTCGTCTCAGGCTGACGGGCAGTCACTTGTCCGTCGTCAAGTTGGCAGAGATACTTGAGATCGACAAGACTCGGGACCTGAACCACTCCTGACTTTGCACTTTTTTCGCTCCTCTGCCGAAAGCTCATCGAGCCTTCTGCGCAGCCTGCCAGGTGGGATAACCACCTTTGAGGATAAAGCAGTTGTCGATCGGCACCGTGGCCAGCAGCTTTTCACGCACATGGCGGCTGGCTTCGCACTTTTGGCCGCTGCAGTAGATGATGATGGGCTTGGTGGCGGTCTGCAGAGTCTCCAGCAGATCGAAGAGCTGGGTGTCAAACTCCTGCTCGTTCAATAAGCGCGCATTGGGGATGTGATCCTTGTCGAACTGATCACGAGGACGTGCATCCAGCCAGATGACATCACCCTTCCAGCGTTCCTGGATCTCTTTGAGTCCCACCTCGTCCGCCTTCAGAGGCTCCTGCACGGCATAAAGCGCAGGGGCACGCGGATGCACTTGAAAGGCCGCCGTGGCTGCGGCCGCAGCCAGAAGCACGATCAAGCATGCCTGAAAAAGCGCCGAACTCATGGTTAGGTGCTGGGCTTGCGGTAGACGGAGAAGAAGGAGAGCTGGCGCTGATACTTCGGAATCTTGCTGTCCGTCTCGATCTTCAGTGCGCCGAGCATGACCTCCGCGGTGCTGCGAGGTTTGACGGTGACTTCATACTCCTTGCCCGGGGTGATTTCCTTCCAGGAGAACTCCACCTGCTCGCGGGTGGAGGTGATGTTGAGGATCTTCATGGGATCTGCACCGGTGATGGTGACCTTCGAGGTTTTGGCCTCCAAAGGATCGCCGATCCACCACTGCAGTGTCTTGGGCTCGATCTTCACGATCTCGGGGATCTCGATCATGAAGGTGATGACCCACTCGCTCTGCTGCGGGTCATCCGTCTGCACATGCACGCTCTTCTCATGGCGGCCGGTGAAGCTGGAGAGCTTGAACTCCGCCTTGCCCACGCCTTTCTCGCCGGGTTGGTAGACGGCCTTGTCCAGGGAAGCGCTGAGGCAGCTGCAGGCGCTGTCGATCTTCAGCACCTTCACCGGCTTGTCACCTTTGTTGTGAAACACGAAGTCGGTCGTGACGGTTTCGTCCTCCGGCTTCGGCTTCAGTTCGATGATGGCCGCATCCGTGGCCAGGTCCGCGCAGGCGGAACTGAGCATGAGGGCGCTGAGGCAGAGAAAGGTTGGCAATGCTTTCATGGGGAAAGATGCGGGTCAGAGCAGGGGGCTGTCAACCGCAGGCTTGGGGGAGAGATTGGTGGTTCCAAGCGTGCCAGACGTTCGAAAACGGGGAATCTTGGGGCTGTTTGTTGGGGGCCAGCCATCACGCCACCTTCTCCGCCACACGACGGGCGAAGTAAGTAAGGATCATGTCCGCCCCGGCGCGGCGGATGCCGAGGAGGGATTCGAGCATGACTTTCTCCTCATCCAGCCAGCCGGAGGCGGCTGCAGCCTTGATCATGAGATACTCACCGCTGACCTGATAAGCCGCGATGGGCAGGGAGGTGGCAGCGCGAAGCTTGGAAATGATATCCAGGTAAGGGCCTGCTGGCTTCACCATGAGGATGTCAGCACCTTCAGCCTCGTCCAGCATGGCCTCGCGCAGTGCTTCGCGGGAGTTGGCGGCATCCATCTGGTAGGTCTTCTTGTCCCCGGCTTTCGGAGCGGAGTCCAGCGCACCACGGAAAGGGCCGTAGTAGGCGCTGGCATACTTGGCGGTGTAACTCATGATCGAGACCCCGGTGAAGCGGGCATTGTCCAAAGCCTCGCGCAGACTGGCCACACGGCCATCCATCATGTCACTCGGTGCCACGATGTCCGCGCCGGCACGGGCATGGCAAAGCGCCTGATGGCAGAGCACGGTCACGGTTTCATCATTCAAGATGCGGCCATCATCAGAGACGAGACCATCATGGCCATCGCTGTTGTAGGGATCCAGCGCCACGTCCGTGATCACGCAGAGGGTGGGATGCGCGGCCTTCAGCGCACGAATGGCACGCGGGACGAGCCCGTCGTCATTGTGGCACTCTTCAGCACCACGAGTCTTGAGCTCATCTGGAATGCGCGGAAACAGCACCACCGCAGGCACGCCGAGCGCATGGGCTTCGCCGGCTTCCTTCACCAGATCCTCCACACACCAGCGCTGGCAGCCCGGCATGGCATCGATGGGCGTGTTCTCATTCCCGTCTTGAAGAAAGAGCGGGTAGATGAGGTGCCCCGGGCTCAGATCCGTCTCCCGCACAAGATCACGGATGGCTGGTGACTGGCGGTTGCGACGTGGGCGGATGGGAAGATTCATGGATGACAATCAATACGGTCAAAGAGTCCAAAGGGTCAAGGGACGCTGCAAGGCAGGCCTATCTCTTCATCACCGGCAGCACGATGTGCGAAGGGTGCTCGGCATCATGATGGATGGAATTGATGGCCGTCTTAATCCGGCGATGCTGTTGCAGCGGTTCGCCGGTGTTCGGGTTCACGTCAAAGCGGGGGAAGTTGCTGCTGCTGAGGTCCACGCGGATGCGGTGACCCTTCTTGAAGACATTGCTCGTCGGATAAAGACGGACCGTGAGCGGATAGACTTTACCCGGCTCCATGAGCTTCTCTTCCTTGAGCGAATCACGGAAGCGGGCGCGGCAGATGCCATCCGCAATGTTCATATCAAAGCCACCGGGCCAGTCCTTGCTGGCCGGATACACGTCAACCAACTTTGCAGTAAAGTCTGTGTCCACGCAGTCGGAGGAGACCCAGAGCTTGACCTCCAGTTCGCCGGTGACCTCCACATCCTCGGTGAGAGGCTCAGTTTGGAAGACCAGCACATCATTGCGCGAGGAGAGGGGCAGGGGATTCAGCCAGTTCCAGACATGCGCACCACCGCGCTGATCCCAGGCACCCTGGACCATGATGCCATCGCCGCTGGAGATGTTGCCGCCGATGGTCGGCACGGGATTCCTGGGATCAAAGGTATAACTGGAAGTGCCTTTCTGCTTTTGCGTGGAGAGCGCCCCATCGCTACCGAAGTAGTAGTTCACGGGTTTTGTGCCGGCTGGCGGCCATTCCTTCACGTCATGCCATTCACCACCGTGATAGAGCAGGTCTTTGTCGGTCTTGTGACCATCGCCCGTGCCCATGGTGAAGTAGCGCACCTTGGTGGTGAAGGGAGAGGCCTTGCCTTTCAGTGTGTGGTCATACCAACCGAGCCTCCACGCCAGTTCGTCTTTGATCGCGGCCTCATCACCAAAGTCCACCATGCCATGCGCACTCTTCGCCTGCGCGCCATGAATCCACGGGCCCATGATGAGATACACATCACTCTTCAGCACGGGAGTCAGCGCGCGGAAGTTAGAAGTCGTGTTACCCGCCCAGGAGTCATACCAACCGCCGACGAGGAAGACCGGGATGTCTTTGTAGTCATAGGCATGGTCGAGGATGTTGTTCTGCTTCCAGAACTCGTCATTCGCGCCATGGCGCATGGCATTGATCAGCCAGTCCTCATACTCAGGCGCCAGCTTCAGCGGCATGGTGTCCTTTCGCAGCGGTAGATTGGCCAGATAGTTCAAACGGTTGTCCGCCATCTCCTTGAGCACAGCACCGGTGGCTGGATCCTGCGCGGTGTTGCTGCCTTTGCCGCTGTTCAGCATGATCCAGTTCCAAAAGCGCATCTCAAAGGCTCCCGCATTGCGCATGGACTGCACGCCACAGTTTGACACGGCATCCACCGGGATCACCGTTGCCAGACCCGGTGCCTGGGCGAGCGCCATGGCATGCTGCGTGCCGCCGACATAGCTGGTGCCCAGCATGCCGATCTTTCCGTCGCTCCACGATTGGGAAGTGATCCACTTCGCGCAGTCCACGCCATCCAGCGCATCATCCGTCATCCAGTGCCACACCCCTTCGCTGGTGTAACGTCCGCGTGTGTCTTGTGCGATAAAGACGTAACCATGCTGCGCGAAGTATTCCCCCTGCTTCTTGGCGCCGTTTTTGTTATACGGCGTGCGGGTCAGGATGACCGGCAGCTTCTCAGTGCTGCCTGCTGGACGATACACGTCCGTGGCCAGCTTCACACCATCACGCATGGCCACCATGATATTCGACTCGACGGCGACTTCGATTTGAGCCTGGAGAAGTGAAACGAGGGCGAGGAAGAGAAAGCAGCGCGTGATGACCATGAAAACCAAACGAGGTTCGCGGCCGAGTTTTGACGGACAAAGCAAGCCACGATCACAAGAAAGCCAAAGGGGGCAGGAAGAGCCCTTTCGGACTGCCTCCTGCCCCCTTCACGGTTCGTTAACCACTGCCTGCTATTACGGGAGAATCACGGCCGACGTAGCCTCCAGGCTCATGCGGTAGAACTTCGGCGCACCTGTGGAAGGTGTCGGGTCCTCGATGGTGGCGCTGCCGGCGACATCAAAGGTGAAGGTGCCTGCGCGGCTCCACTGCTCAAGGTTCGAACTTGTCTCCAGGTGGTAATACACACCCGGACGCACATGATTGAGCTGAAGCTGGATGCCGCCACTGGCCGATGCCGTTCCCGCAATGCTCGGCGCGGTGCTCAGCGTTTCACTGCCGCTGAGCGGATTCGTGCCCGCGAGGAACTCGAAGTAGTTGCTCTGACCGTCAAAGTCAGCATCGCCATCTCCATCCGCCGAGGCAAGATCACCCCACATGCTGCGCTCGAAGGCATCGGCAAGGCCGTCACCATCGCTGTCAGCCGGGTTCGTGATGACCGTGATCACCAGCGTCTTCACCGCGCTCCGGCCACCGTAGTTATCGGAAGCCCTGAACTGGAAGGCGGCGATGCCAGTGAATCCAAACGCAGGCGTGTAGGTCCATGTGCCGTCTGCATTCAGGGTGAGTGTGCCCTGGCTGACCGTCGTGGCGCTGGTGCTGCTGAAGATAATCTTGTCACCGTCTGCATCCGTGCCCGCAAGCTGGCCGCTGACCGGCACATAGGCCTCAGTACCGGCGGTGGCGCTGTATGCATTTGGGCTGGCGTTGACGATGAACTCATCCGGGAACGGAGCAGGGGTGAAGTTGTCCAGCGGAGCGCCGTCACGGTTCGGGATGCCGTAGCTCCAGAGGTCGCTCATACGACCTGTGTTGCCAAAGGCATCTGCACCGCCGCCACCGAAGACCCAGAGTGTGCCATTGAGCGTGACCCAGGTGCTCGGTGTGAAGCGGGCGCCAGGCTGGTTGCCCGCTGCGGCGACTCCCTGCTCACCATAGACGCCATTGGCCCAGACCGCACCGCTCGCGCCCTGCTTCCAGGTCCACAGACCTGTGCCGGGGTCAAAGATCCAGACGTCATTGTAGGAATGATTGCTGTTTTTGAAACCGCCGACGAGCCAGAGCTTGCCATCCACCGTGGCCCATCCGCTGCCAGCACTGCGTGCCGGTGGCGAGTTGCCTGCGGCAGGCGCGTTGAGTGTGCCGTAGGTGCCGGCAGCACCCGTGGCATTGCTGCCATTCACCCATGTCCACAGACCGTTCTGACCCGCGGCAGGATCAAACTTCCAGAGGTCGTTCAGGTCGCCGCGGCTTGGGCTGCTGGCATCGTAACCGAGACCACCAAAGAGATAGAGGCTGCCGTCATGGCCCACAAAGGCCGTGGCATCACGACGCGAGCCGGGCAGGTTGGCGGGTGCCGCGACGCCCTGGGTGCCGTAAACACCGTTTTGGTTAGGTGCGCTGCCGCCGCCCAGCCAGGTCCACTGCTCGGTGAGAAGGTCGTAGCTCCACAGATCGTTGTAGTAGGTGGTTCCATTGTAGCCTCCAAAGAGATACAGCTTTCCGCCAGGGACGAAGTCGATGGGATCAGGAGCACCCGGCACGAACCAGGTGGTCGCGCTGCTGCGGGCACCGGGGGTGTTGGCAGGATCCGCCACGCCCAGCGTTCCGCGCACGGGGGCGGCATTAGGCGTGTTCGCACCGTTCATCCAGGTCCATTCACCCGTGTCTGGACGGTAGCGCCAGAGGTCGCTATTCCAGCTGCCCTTGGAGAAGCCGCCGTAGAGCCAGAGACTGCCACTGGAGTCAGTCCAGGTGCTGCCGGTGTGGCGGGATCCCGGGGTGTTCGCCGGATCAGACGAGCCCATGTCTCCGTAGGTGCTGTCCACGCTGTGCGTGGTGCTGCCGGTGTGCCAGATCCACTGGCCGGAGGCACGGTCAAACTCCCACAGATCATTCAGCCAGCGTGGAGGATTGGTCAGGGCAGTGCCGTAACCATAACCACCGAACAGCCAGAGATTGCCATTGGCTCCGAGCCAGTTCATGGCCCCCTGGCGTGCGCCGGGATTGTTGGTTTCACTGGCTTCATGCTGCTCGCCATAAATGCCGACGCCATTGCGCGAGCTCGGGCCGGAGACCCACTTCCACATGGGGGAGGACTCTGGAGTGAAGTTGGTCAGGACGAGGTCATTGCCTTCCGTGCCACCTTCATAATCCGCCTGGAAGTAGTAGATGACGCCATTAAAGCTCATGGCCACCACACCACCATCCGGCAGGTCATTGAAATGACCCACCACACGTGCAGGCAGAGCGCCCTGGATGTTAATGAAGGTGTACTTCTGCTCAGGCGTTGGGACGAAGCCCAGGTCAGTGCCGAAGTTCAGTCCATCCGCATAGAAGCTGCCATCAGGCGGGAGGTCGATAAGAGCTGGCGAGCCAGTCCATGTGCCGCCCGTCGTGTCCGTGCCGACACCACCGATGCGAATGTCGAACGGGTTCTCATCCAAGTCACCGTTCACGATATGCATGGTGGCCCTATGGCCGCCTTCGTTCAAAGCGGTGAACGTGACGGCAAAGGTTGCCTGGCCCCCCGGAGCAATGCTGGCGGGTGGTGGGGTGGTCAAGGCGAAGGCAGCCCTGCCATCTCCGTCAAAGCTGATGGCACCGATGGAAAGCGCACCGCTGCCAGTGTTCTTGAGGGTGAAACTGCGGGTGATGCTGGTGCCGACATCGGTGGTGCCAAAGGGCACGCGATAGAAGGCGTTGTTGTCCACCAGATCAGCGTTGAAATAATCCTCCACGGCAATCTCGGCAGGGCTGATACCTGTCCCGCTCACATTGATTTCAAAAGGATTCTCATCGCCATCATTGCTGGCGATGTTGACCACGGCACTCTTCGTTCCCAAAAATGTCGGGCTGAAAGTGACGGTGAAGGTCGTGTTGGCGTTCGCGGCCAGGGTTGCAGACCCAGGCTGGGTCACGCTAAATTGTCCTGCGTCTGCGCCCGTCAGCGTCACGGTCCCCAGTGTCAGGTCAGCTGTGCCAGTGTTCTGAATGGTGAACGTCTGTGCTGTGCTGCTGCCGCTGGTGATTACATTGCCAAAGACATGAGTGCCAGCATTGTCCGTGCGCGCATCTCCAGGAGCCGTACTGGCTCCGTTGAAGACGGCGATCTCGGGCTGGGGAGTGGCGAGGTAAGTGATGATCACCAGACCATTACCGCCTGCTGAGGCAGTTGGACCGCCTCGCCCAACGGGAACGGTGTAGGCAAGATCAGACGTGCCTCCGGGGGCCACTCCTGTCCCTGTACCAGTCAATCCAGCTTGACCGGCGAAACTGGTCAAGTTCGATGTGAATGAAGATCCACCTCCGCCACCGCCGTACTGAGCATCGTTGCCGCCGCCGCCGCCGCCATAAAAACCCGATCCGCCGCCCCCGCCGCCGGGAATGCCGCCACCTTGACCGTCCCCCCCCAAGAACTGGGCACCGTTTGCCGCCGAGGATACTCCTGTGGGCTTGGCTCCGCCAGCCAGCTGAGTCCCCCCTGATCCGACGGCTCCGTTGGAGGCGTTGCCTCCATTGATCAACCCGCCTGCGCCACCAAAGGCCGTTCCCTGATTCCCACCGCCGCCTGCGCCTGCGGTGACGAGTTCGGTGCTACCGCGGCGTATGGCAGAGCGCCCACCGCCACCACCACCAAACCGCGAGCCGTCGTCTCCAACGCCTCTTCCGCCACCGCCATAAGCATTAGGCGTGGCCCCAGAGGACGGGGACACAGCACCGCCGCCGCCCGCGATGATGGTCAGGGTTTCATTTGGACTCACAGCCAAGTTTCCTGACACGAAAGAGCCACTGCCTCCCCCAGCCCCGCCACCACCACCCCACAGTTTGACGGTAACGCTAGTGACTCCAGCGGGGACGACAAAGGTCTGATCCGCCCCGGTAAAAGCAAACGAAGTCTGTATGGGGACCGGGACCACCGCCGTGCCACTCACATTGATCTCAAAGGGATTCTCATCACTGTCGTTGCTGGCGATGTTGGCCACAGCGCTCTTGGCTCCTCCGACACTGTTCGGGCTGAAAGTGACGGTGAAGGTCGTGGTAGCGTTCGCTGCCAGGGTAGTGGAGGCAGGCTGGGTCACGATAAACTGCCCTGGATCTGCGCCCGTCAGAGTCACCGTGCCCAGCGTCAGGTCAGCTGTGCCAGCGTTCTGAATGGTGAAGATCTGGGCAGCACTGCTGCTGTTAGTATTTAAGCTGCCAAAATTGTGCGTGCCTGCGTTGTCTGTGCGTTCATTGGCAGGAGGCGCAATACCATTGAAAACGGCGATCTCGGGGCTAGCGCCTGTCAGCACCACCTCATCCACATACCAGCCTTCCTCCACAGTGCTCTGGTCGTCACCCGCATGCCAGCGCAGTCGGATGGTCTGGCCGTTGGCAAAGGAGGCCAGATTCACCACTACCTGCGTAAGCGCACCGGCCGTGCCGCCTACCCATGCGCGCTTGCCCTTCAGCACGTTTCCAGTGGCAAAATTCTGCGCCACAGTGCCATTGAAGCCGCCGGAAACGAAGGCCGCGTCCGGGACCGTGCTCCAGGTCATACCATCCGCCGAGTATTCCAGCGTTCCGCCGTCATACTCCAGCCCTGGCTGGATCTCGAAGGCGTAGGTGTGATAGAAGCTGATCTGGCTGGTCGAGGTCACGCTGATCAGCGGGGAAAGCAGGGCGCGGCGGGCATTGTTTATCCCGCTCTGGGCGTACCAGGAATGCGTGGCCGAGTGCGAACGCGCCGTCGACCACACCCAATCCGGGCTGCCTGTAAGAGGCGTGTGATTCCAGCCATTCACGTCGTAGCCGTCAGCGGCATCCTCAAAAGTTTCCGTGAATACCGTGTATGGGGCAGGGCCGCCCACAAACACCAGGAACTCACGTGAGGATGTGAGCGTCCCATCTGAAACTGTCACGGTGATCACCGTCAGGCCGCTCTGGCCGGCCGCAGGCGTCACCGCCACGGTGCGGGCCGCGCCGGTCCCACCGAGCACGATGTTCGCATTTGGCACCAACGTTGTGTTACTTGAGGTCGCCGTCACCGTCAGTCTTAGCGCTGGCTCCCCGTTGGAGTCCAAGGTGGCGATCACGGGTCCAGACAGCACGCTCGCCTTCAGCACCGCGCCGTCCTCCAGGCTCAAGCTCAAAATCGGGATGGAGATGGTCGGGTCGGTGCCCCCCATGGCGGGAGCGGCCACACCGGGGACATTATTCACCAGGATCATGCCCACACCGCCTGCAGCCTGCACCGCCGCCGCCTTCGCGATAAAGGAGTTAATGCCACGGTCCACGATCACGATCTTCCCCACGCAAGCCGCCGCATTGACCAGCGGCCCCGTCGCCTGAGCTGGGTTCGCCATCTCGACGTTGGCCGTCACGTTGAACATAGCCGGGCCAAAGCTGGCCGTGCCCGCCCGTCGCGTTCCGGCGATGCCCGCTGGTGACAGCACTGTGATCACAGGTGTAGGCTCGGTGTCCCCGATGGTGAAGGCGATCGGTCCAGTGCTGCCGCCCACGGCCAGTGTCTGGTCCGGGATCGGCGTCAGTGTGGGGGCGTCATTCACGTTCAGGATCGTGAACGCAAAGTTCTGCACGGCCGAAAGGTTCGGGCTGCCATCGTCCGTCACCGTCACCGTTACCTCATACACATTGTTCCCGCCCTGGTCGGTCGGCATTTCGAAGTCGAGGGCAGTCCTCGACAGCAGCTGGCCGCCGGGCGTCAGGTAAAAGAGCGCTGCATCCGGCCCGCTCAGGCTGTAGGTCAGCGTCTGCGCCGGCACATCCGCGTCTGTGGCCGTCACCGTCGCATAGATGCCGAGACCATTCTCATTGAGCGAAATCGGCACGTTCACCACGCCGGAGTAGCTGGTGATCACCGGGGCTGTGTTCAGTGCCAGACCCGTGCCGCTGACATTGATGCGGAAGGGATTTTCATCTGAGTCATTGCTGGAGATGCTGATCAGGCCGCTGCGTGTACCTGCAGATGACGGGCTGAAGGTCACCGTGAAGGTGGTCGTGGCTCCTGGAGCCAGGGATTCATTCATGGGCTGCGAGAAGCCGAACTCCGTCGGGTTGGTACTTGAGACACTCAGATTCATGAGGGTTGCCATGCCCGTGTTTTGAATCGTGAAGGTCTGTGCTGTACTGCTGCTGCCGGTGTTCACGCTGCCAAAGTCATGCGTGCCACTGTTGTCCGTGCGCTCCGTGCCGCCGGTGCCATTGCCATCAAAGACGGCGATCTCGGGATAGACCGGCGCGATGACAAGATTGTAGGTGGCTCCGGTGCCGATACAGCCATTGCTGTCCGCCACCGTCACCACCACCGGGAAGCTGCCATCCTGTGTTGGAATGCCGCTAAGAACTCCGTTGGTGGCAAGGGTGATGCCGTTCGGCAGGATGCTTGCGGTAGTAAAGGTCGCGGTGCCTTCAGCTCCCATTTGAGTGAAGCTCTCGCTAAACGACGCATTGACGGTGCCACTGGCGTTCAGGGGATTGTTTACCGTGATCACCTGGCAGCCGATGGACAGATTGTAGGTAAAGCTGACGCCAGTACAGCTGTTGCCATCAGTCACTGTAACCACGACCGGATAGGTCCCGATCGTCAGTGGAATGCCGCTGAGGGTGCCGCCGGTGGAGAGGCTCACGCCAGTCGGCAGCGTGCTCGCCGTGGTGAAGGTGGCTCCGCCGATTGCCCCGGCTTCCGTGAAGGTCTCGCTGAAGCTCATGCCTGCCGTGCCGTTGGCGTTGGAGGGAACGCCCACCGAGATGCTCTGGCAGAAAATCGTCAGGTTGTAAATCGAACCCGTTCCGATGGTGCCATTGCTATCCGTGCACGTGACCACGATGGGGAAGATGCCTGTTTGCAGCGGAGTGCCGCTCAAGATACCAGCGGTGGAAAGAGTCAGGCCGTTGGGGAGCGTGCTGGCGGTGGTGAAGGTGGCAGTGCCCACAGCGTTCGTCTGCGTGAAAGTCTCGCTGAAAGCCTGGCCTGCCGTGCCAAGGCTGAAGCTCGGATTGGTCACGATGATCGGGATCACGATGCCATTTCCCTGCACAGAAAAGTTGTACGGGTTCTCATCTGTGTCGTTGTGACTGAAGCTCACGGTTCCGCTGCTGACCCCAGTTGCAGCAGGGGTGAAGGTGATGTCAAAGGTAGTGGATCCACCCGGAGCCACAGGTGGAATCGGCTGGCTTGCTACGCTGAAACCGCTGCCCGTGACACCCACGGTGCCAAGGGTCAAGGGGGCCGTGCCCAGGTTTGTGATGGTGTAGGTTCGGGTTGCCGAGCCACCCAGCAGCACATCGCCAAAGCTCGTGTGATCGGCGAGATCAGGCGTGATGTCTCCATCGACGATGCTCTGGGCGTTGCCCTGAACGTCGATCTCAGGAAGCGAGGCTGCGAAGGTCAATACCACGCGGCCAGCGGCACCGGCACCGGTAGTTGTGACCATTCTGCCACCACCGCCGCCGCCACCACCAGGAAGGGTGCCAGCCGTGCCGGCACCGCTGTTTCCGCCGCCGCCGCCACCGGACCCTTCCGCAGGTGTCCCTGTTCCCCAGCCTGCTCCGCCCGTGCCTGGGGTGCCATTGTTCGTTGCGTTTTGACCCACATCGCCGTCGGCTGACGGGCTGGCGGAGCTACCCCCGCCGCTGCCGGAGTTGTAGGAACCCGTGTAGGCGCCGTCGCCCCCTTTTCGTTTCACATCACCGACGCTCGCGGTCGCACTTCCACCCGCACCGGCGCTGGTGGTTGTGCCTGCTGAGCCGGCTTTGGCCACGACGACATTGGTATTGAGGGTGGAGTCCTGTCCTGCAGCACCGACGAACACCGAGTAGGTTGGATTCAGCGGGCCATTGATGACCTTTCTGGCATAGGCACCGCCGCCGCCGCCACCCCCGCCATGGCCAGTCGGCGAGCCGCCACTGCCGCTGCCTCCGCCGCCCCAGGCCTCAACCGTGAATGAGCCGACGCCATCAGGAATCGTGACGGTTTGCGCCGAACCCGTGGACGAAAGTGTGACGGTCGTCGCGGCACCTGTGCCTGCCAGGGTGATGTTGAAGGGATTTTCGTCCGTGTCGTTGCTGGCAATCTCAAGTCCGCAGGTCTTGGCACCCGTGGAGAGTGGGCTGAAAGCCACCGTGAAGGTCGTGCTGGCGCCAGGGATCAGAGAGGTAGCCAGACCTGTCTTGTCGAGTGTGAAGTTCGTGGCTCCAGCGCCGGTCAGGATCACATTGATCCCGGTGAGGTTGCCCGAGGAGGACACCAAATTGGTGATGGTGTAGGTCTTGGTGGTGCCCGTACTCCCAGCGATGACCGAGGTGAAGGTGGTCGTGGCTGCGTTGTCAGTCAAGCCAGTGCCAGCAGGCTGCTCAACGACGATTTCGGCCGCCTGAATCCCTCCGGTGAGGAGGGCGAGGCTGGCAAGAGCGGACAAGAGGCCGCCTTTCATGCGGCTCAAGGCGAGGAAGGGGATGATCGGGGGATTCATCTGGATGTTTTTGTTGATGTTGTCTGACTGAACTTGAGAGAGAAAGTCCTGAGACTGAGAGTTCTAGGGAATTCTCAACGCTCAGATGTCGTGAAATGCCTGACTGATAACCTGCTGTGAGGGGGCATTTGTGACAGCTGAATTGTCAGGACAGCGGGAGTTAATTGTCACAAAATTGTATACCGCATTTATTTCTCGTAGTGACTTTGAAAGCTGCGGTGGTGACATATTTCTGACATTTGGGTGCCGTCACCGCAAATCGAGTGCCAAGTAACGCATCATGTGTCTGCCTTTTCACAATTGCTCAGCTTAATCAAATAGATGTAACCACATTTTTTTCTTAAATCCGAGAATTGGGCTACTCTGATGCCTATTTCAGGTCTCATCCGGAGGGATTCGATCAGCATTGGCACAGGCCCGATCGCTCGCCATCCTTCCCGGGATGACGACCTCTTTTGAATTTGCCACCGCCGCCCGGGTTGTATTTGGGCGCGGCACCGTCTCCCAGCTACCTGCGCTTTGTCAGCCCTTCGGGCGGCGTGTTTTGATCGTCACGGGGGCCAAAGCCGAACGGGCCGGAAAGCTTGTGGGGGCTTTGGAGGCCGCAGGCCTGACTGGGGAGGTCTTCAGTGTGCCAGGGGAGCCTACACTGGATGATGCGCGCTGTGGCTCGGAGCGCGCGAAGAGCCTGGGGGCTGAAGTGGTCATCGGCTTTGGGGGTGGCAGCGCCATGGATGCGGGCAAGGCCATCGCAGCTCTCGCGCGGCAGCCGCATGATGCGCTGCACTATCTGGAGGTGGTGGGGCAGGGGAATGCCCTGGATGAGCCGCCGCTGCCTTACATCGCCGTGCCCACCACCGCTGGAACGGGGGCCGAGGTCACGCGCAATGCCGTCCTGGCGAGTCCCGAAAAAGGTGTGAAGGCCAGTCTTCGTCACGTGTCCATGCTGCCGCGCATCGCGCTGGTGGATCCAGAACTGGCAGTGGGCTGTCCGCCTGTCGTCACGGCGGCCAGTGGCATGGATGCGCTGACCCAGTGCCTGGAGGCTTATGTCTCCTGCCGGGCCCAGCCGATGACCGATGCCCTTTGCGTGGATGGCATCCGCCGTGCTTCACGCTCCTTGGAGAAAGCTGTGCAGGATGGCGCTGATCTGGATGCGCGAGAGGACATGGCACTGGCAGCGATGTACAGCGGCATGGCCCTGGCGAACGCGGGGCTGGGTGCCGTGCACGGCTTCGCGGCACCGATCGGTGGTCAGTTTCAGGCACCTCATGGAGCCGTGTGCGCCATCCTGCTGGCTCCCGTTTGGGCCGCCAATTGGGCCGTGGTGAATGCCTCTGGAAATGACTTCCAGCGCGAACGTTTCCGGCATGCTGGCGAACTCCTCACTGGACGAGCAGATGCACGGGCTGAGGATGTCTTGCCGGTTTTGCGTGGATTGTCAGGGCGTTTGCAGATTCCCGGACTGCGCAGCTATGGCATTCAGGAATCAGACTTGGCTGATATCGCTGCCAAGGCGGCGAAGGCCAGCAGCATGAAGGGAAATCCGGTGTCTTTGAGCGAGGAGACTCTGGTCAAGATCTTGTCAGAGGCTATGTGAGTGAAGTTGGTTAGGCTTCGGTGAGCTCGCCGTCCTTCATGCGCAGGATGCGCTGGCAACGCTTCGCTGCTTCATCACTATGCGTGACCATGAGCAGGGCGGCCTGGCTTTCCTGCACCACTTCAGCCAGCAGATCTAGCACCTGCTCACCTGTGTGAGAGTCTAGATTGCCCGTCGGTTCATCCGCCAGTAGAAGCGCCGGGCGGTGAATGATCGCACGGGCGATGGCCACGCGCTGCATCTCGCCTCCGGAAAGCTCGGAAGGCAGGGCTGAAGCACGATGTGAAACACCCACGCGTTCCAGCAGCGCACGCACACGTTTCTCGCGTTCGGCGGCTGTGATGCCGAGCAGTTGCAGCGGAAGCTCCACATTCTCCGCCGCGGTGAGAGTCGGCAGCAGATGGAAGAACTGAAACACCGTGCCGATGTGTGTGCGCCTCACGCGAGCCAGCCCATCCGCATCCAGCGCGTGCAGTTTTTCATCTGCAATGCTCACCACTCCAGTATCAGCACGATCCACCCCGCCGATGCAGTTCAGAAGCGTGGTCTTCCCGCTGCCTGAAGGTCCCAGCAGCGCCGCGCGTTCACCCGCCGCCAGTTTGAACGACACCCCTCTGAGAATCGGACGATCCGCATACGCTTTGGTGAGGCAGGTGACTTCGAGGATGGGGGATGACATGTGACAATAAAACCATTCCTACGTTTTTTCGTAGAAGCTAGCCGCGAATGACGACTTGCCTCCCCGTGCACGCTCTCTCCTATGGCGGGCCTCAACCTCACACTATGAAAAAAGTCGGCATTGGAATCATCGGCGGCGGCCTCATGGGCCGGGAAATGGCGAGCGCTTTCATGCGCTGGTGCGCTCTCACGGACGTGGACGTTCAGCCTGAACTTGTGGCCGTCGCAGACCTTGTGGAGCCTGTGCGTGAATGGTTCCGCCGCATCCCGAGCTGCGCGCAGCTCACCGCTGACTACCATGAACTCCTCGCCAATCCGGCGGTGGATGTGGTCTATGTGGCCGTGCCTCATAACCTGCACGAGAAGATCTACCTGGACGTGCTGGCCGCAGGCAAAGACCTCTTCGCAGAGAAACCCTTCGGCATTGATCTCGCCTCCGCGCGCAACATTCTCGCCGCCGGCCAGAAGTCGGGCCGCTTCGTGCGCTGCTCTTCCGAGTTTCCTTTCTTCCCCGGCGCTCAGCGCGTGATCGCCGCAGCCACCTCCGGCAAGATCGGCCGCATCCTGGAGATCCGCTCTGGATTCCATCACAGCAGCGACCTCGATGCCACCAAGGCTGCGAACTGGAAGCGCTTTTCCAAGACCTGCGGTGAGATCGGCGTGCTCGGTGACCTGGGCATGCATGCCTGCCACATCCCGCTGCGCTGCGGCTGGAGGCCCACTCATGTCTTTGCCCAGCTTCAAAAGGGCTACCCCGAGCGTCCGGATGGCAAAGGTGGCATGGCTGCCTGCGATACCTGGGACAATGCCATGCTGCATGCCTGGACGAACATTGATGGTCACGAAGTCCCTCTTCGCTTGGAAATGAAGCGCTTGGCCCCAGGCGAGACCAATACTTGGTTCCTGGAAGTGCTCGGCACAGAGGGCGGAGCGCGCTACTCCACCAAGGAGCCTAAAACCCTCTGGCTCTTCGAAGTCGGCAAGGAGCAGTACTGGAAGCAGACGGACCTCGGCTTCGGCATGCCCTTCAAGACCGTCACCGGCGGCATCTTTGAGCCAGGTTTCCCGGATCTCATGCAGCAGATGTGGGCCGCCTACCTCATGGAGCGTGAAGGCAAGCTGGACGGCCGATTTGGCTGCGCCACCCCTGAGGAAGCCGTGGCCACCCAGGAGATCTTTGCCGCTGCTCTGGAGAGCCAGAAGACCCGGCAGGTCATCGCCCTCTAACGGCGGTTTTTTGCCGTCAAAGTCGCCTCTTGTCCCATCTCTCCCCTTGCACCGAGGGGAGCTCTGGGACATTTCAGGCGAACCCGCCCAAACCACCTTGGCTGATTCCGCGAAATCCCGCACTCTTGTTGCCATTCCTGCCCGCTGGGGATCCACCCGGTTCCCAGGCAAGCCTCTTCACCTCATCGCCGGCAAACCGCTCGTCCAGCATGTCTGGGAGCGCTGCCAGTCCTGCCGTTCGGTGGATGACATCGTGATTGCCACCGATGACGAGCGCATCGTCGAGGCTGCGGCCACCTTTGGCGCAAAGGCTGTCTACACCTCGCCGGATCATCCGAGCGGCACGGACCGTATCGCCGAAGCTGCGCAGGCCTTCCCGGACCATGATACCATCATCAATGTGCAGGGTGACGAGCCGCTCATCTCCCCGGCGCTGATCGACCAGCTTGCGCTGGCTCTGCAGGCAGATGCGAGCATCCGCATGATCACCGCTGCGGCCCCCATTCAGGATGAGGCTCAGGTCACTGACCCGAACGTGGTGAAGGTGGTTTTTGATGTGAATGGGGACTCGCTCTACTTCTCCCGTTCGCCTCTGCCTTTCGTTAGGAATGCCTCCGCGCACACGCAGCATTTCCGCCATCTCGGCATCTATGGATTTCAGCGGGATTTCCTCTTCCAGTTCGTGGCCTGGCCGCCCTCGCGGCTGGAGCTGACGGAATCGCTCGAGCAGCTCCGTGCCCTCGAGAACGGCACCCGTTTGCGGGTGGTGCAGACCCACGATCTCTCCCCAGGTGTGGACACCCGCGAGCAGGCGGATGCCATCGAAGCGCATTTGAAGTCACAAACTGCTTGAACCGCGAGTCCACCACGCGAACGAAAAACCAATCATGAAATACATCTTCGTCACCGGCGGCGTCGTCAGCTCACTTGGCAAAGGTCTCGCTGCGTCCTCTCTCGCCACGCTTCTCGAACTTCGCGGCCTCAAGGTCATCATGCAGAAGTTTGATCCGTACCTGAACGTCGATCCAGGCACGATGAACCCCTATGAGCACGGTGAAGTGTATGTGCTGGATGACGGTGCTGAGACGGACCTGGACCTCGGTCATTATGAGCGCTTCACGCACACGAACCTTTCCCGTCTGAACAACCTCACCAGCGGCCAGGTGTACATGAGCGTGCTGGAAAAAGAGCGCGCTGGCAAATACAAGGGCCGTACAGTGCAGGTGATCCCGCACATCACGAACGAGATCAAGGAGCGCATCACGGACGTGGCGGAGAAGATGGGCGGTGACGTGATCATCACCGAAATCGGCGGCACAGTGGGAGACATCGAAGGTTTGCCTTTCCTGGAAGCCATCCGTCAGTTCGCCATCGAGGCCGGACGTGACAATGTGCTCTTCATTCACGCCACGCTGGTGCCTTACATCAAGGCGGCGCAGGAACTGAAGACCAAGCCGACCCAGCAGTCGCTCGCGAAACTGCGTGAGATCGGTATCAGCCCGCACATCATCCTGGCCCGCACGGAGCATTCACTGGATGAGGATGTGCGTGAGAAGATCGCCATGTTCGGGAACGTGCCGAATGAGCAGGTCGTGGAAGTGAAGGACGTGAAGCACAGCATCTACGAAGTGCCGCTGAAGCTGCATGAGCAGCGTCTGGATGACACCGTGTGCAGCCTCCTGAAGATTGAACGCCCGCAGCCTGACCTCTCCAAGTGGCGCCACTTCGTGCAGCGTGTCATTCATCCCACTCATCACGTCCGCATCGGCGTGGTCGGGAAGTACATCGAGCTGCAGGACGCCTATAAGAGCATCTATGAATCCCTCACGCATGCCGGTGCCTATAAGGATGCAAAGGTGGACATCGTGCGTCTCGATGCGGAAGCGATCGAGAAAGCCGGACCAGACATCTATCTCAACGGCCTGCAGGGCATCTTGATCCCTGGCGGTTTCGGTGATCGTGGCACGGAAGGCAAGATTGCCGCCACGCGCTACGCTCGTGAGAAAGGCATTCCATTCTTCGGCATCTGCCTCGGCATGCAGATCGCGGTGATCGAGTACGCACGCAATGTCTGCGGCTTGAAAGAAGCTACCAGCACCGAGTTTGACAAGACCACCGCGCATCCGGTGATCAGCATGATGGAGGAGCAGAAGAAGGTGAAGCAGCTCGGCGGCACCATGCGTCTGGGCAACTGGGTCACGGAACTGTATCCAGACACAAAGGCGCGCGAGCTCTACGGCAGTGAGGTCATCAACGAGCGCCATCGTCATCGCTACGAAGTGAATGACGATTACAAAGAGCAGCTCGAAAGCCACGGCATGAAGATCAGCGCTGTTTCGCAGAAGGGCGGTCTGGCCGAGATGATCGAGCTGCCTGAGCATCCTTTCTTTGTGGCCTGCCAGTTCCATCCTGAGTTCAAGAGCAAGCCGAACGATCCGCATCCGATCTTCCGCGGCTTCGTGAAGGCCGCCCTCGCGCATCACGGCCTGCCGGAGGCTCTGTAGTATAGGTCTCCCCCAAAGGGAAGCAGCCCCGCAGCCGTCGTGGGCTGAAGGGCTGCTTTGAGACGCGGACTTGGTTTTGCATCTTGCCTGAATTACCTGGCGGCGCCGCGAGGCAGCCAGGCCCAACCACGGCTCAGGCAAAAATCTTCGTGGCCACTTCTCCGGCCACATCGGTGAGACGGAAGTCGCGGCCGGTATAACGATAAGTCAGGCGCTCATGATCCAGGCCCATGAGGGCCAGCAGCGTGGCATGCAGGTCATTGATGTGCATGCGACCATCCACGGCCTTGATGCCGAGCTCATCCGTGCCGCCGTGCGTGTAGCCTTTCTTCAGGCCTGCGCCGGTGAGGAACATGGAATAACCAGTGATGTTGTGATCGCGTCCATCCGGACCTTGGGCTGTCGGAAGACGGCCGAACTCGGAACCGAACAGCACGAGTGTTTCATCCAGCAGGCCGCGCTCTTCCAGGTCCGTCAGCAGGGCCGCTGTGGGTTGGTCCACGGAACCGGTGCGGTCGATGATGCCTTTGTGCAGGTTGTTGTGATGATCCCAGCCACCCTGGCAGATCTCCACGAAGCGCACACCTGCCTCGCTGAGACGGCGTGCCATGAGGCACTGTCTGGCGAAGGCGGCCTTCGGACCTTTGTCATTCACGCCATAGGCTTCCTGCACTTTCAGCGGCTCTTTCGAGATGTCTAAAAGCTCCGCCACCTTTCCCTGCATGCGAAAGGCCAGCTCATAGGAATCAATGATGGCCTCCACGGGATCTGGGGCGCCGGGCTGAGCCGCGAAGTCACGATTCAGATCCTGCACGAAGTCCAGCTGCCGGCGCTGCTGACGTGTGGCGAGAGCAGGCTTTAGGTTAGGCAGG
>NZ_BKAG01000061.1 GCF_007992435.1 Prosthecobacter gellanilyticus
TCACTGGCGCGGTAGCGCCCCCACCCCCCGGTAGGGACGAGCTGTGTCTCGTCCGAAACTAAAACTCACCACACCCCGCCATCACCCCCAAGGCCCGAGCTTTCCCAACCCCGCCCTCGCCCCTGGAAGTTCCACCCCCATCCGCCCCACAAGGCCGAATGCCCAACTCCGACCTCCGACCTCAAAACTCCGAACTCACTCCTCTACCCCAGCAACTCTTCCAAATCCCCTTCCCCCAATCCTGCCATCAACGGCGAATGCTCATCCAGCGTGGCCTCCACCAGCCCGCGCTTCTTCTGCTGCAGCGCCAGGATGCGCTCCTCCACGGTGCCGCGCATCGCCAGCCGGTAAGCCGTGACGACACGCTGCTGACCGATACGATGCGCACGGTCAATGGCCTGAGACTCCACCGCCGGGTTCCACCACGGATCCAGCAGGATCACATGATCCGCAGCCGTGAGGTTCAGACCGTAACCACCGGCCTTGAGACTGATGAGGAAGACTTTGCGATTCGGATCACTCTGGAAGGCTTTCACCTGGGCCTCGCGATCATTGCTGGAGCCGTCAATGTAGCCGTAGTCGATGCCTTGATCATCGAGCTTCGCACGCACGAGCTTTAGGTACTGCACGAACTGGCTGAAGACCAGCACCTTGCCGCCGGCCTCAAGGATGGCCTCGAGCTTGTCATTCAGCATCGGCCACTTGCCTGAGAGATCATCAGGGTCAAGAGCTTTGAGCGCATCATTGGTTACGCCAGTGAGACGCAGGTCACAGCAGGCCTGGCGCAGGCGCAGCAGGACGGTGAACATGGTCATCTTCGCACCACCTTGACCGGAACGTTTGCGCGCGGCCTTGATCTCCTCGCGACCTTCCTCCAAGACGCGGCGATAGAGCTCGGCCTGCGCAGGCGAAGGCTCGCACCACAGCACCTGCTCGATCTTCTCGGGCAGGTCTTTCAGCACCTCGCGCTTCATGCGGCGCAGGAAGTAAGGACGGAGCAGTTTCTTGAGGCGATCACTCGCCGCGAGCCCCGCAGGAGAGTCGAGACCATTCTGAATGGGCTGTTCGAAGCGCTCCTTGAAGTTATCTCGACTGCCGAGATACCCCGGAAGCGCGAACTGGTAGATGGACCAAAGGTCGCGCGTGCTGTTCTCCACCGGAGTACCGGTGAGCGCGAGACGCGCTCGTGACTTCAGCGAGCGCACCGCCTTCGAGGCATCCGTGTCTGGATTGCGGATGTAGCTGGCCTCATCCAGCAGCACGAGCTGCCAGGGCTGCTTTTGAAGGACATCCTGATCACGCACCGCAAGCTGGTAAGTGGTGATGATGACATCAAACTCGGTTAGGCGCGAGAGCAGGCCGGCACGGTTCGAGCCCTGTGAAACCGCCACCTTCAAATGCGGCGCGAATTTCTCAAACTCCGCACGCCAGTTCCCCGTCAGGCTCTTCGGACAAACAATAAGCGTCGGCGCCGACCCAGACTCCCCCTTCCCAGATGCGTCTTGAGCATTGGGCTTTGGAACTTCCTTGGTCATTGGCCCGCTTGAACCTTGGGATTTCAAAGCCACGATCGTCGCAATACTCTGCACCGTCTTCCCAAGACCCATCTCGTCCCCCAGCACGCCGCCACGACCACTCTGAGCCTGGGTGACCAGCCATCTCACACCTAACAACTGATACGGCCTCAGCTTCGGACCGAGCTCTCCCAGCTTCGCCAGCAAAGACGCCTCATCCGTGAGCTTCGTGGGTGTTGCCTCCTCACCCAGGAAATAGTCCGCATGCAGGCCGCTGATGCGCGCGCCATCGGCGGTGAGCTGGAGCGGCACATCGCGCAATGTGTCCTCGAACTCTTCAACGCCGGACACATCGAGCAGATACTTTTTGCCGTTCTTCGCGGTGACACTGCGCTGACCGCTGCGCACAAGCCGGAGCACCTCATTACGCGGCAGGCGGAAGCCATCCGGCGCTTCATAGGCGAACTCCATGGCCAGCCAGTCCTGACCGCCGCTGCGGCGGTCGTCATCCGCCTCCCGACGATGAATCTGCGGTGTGATGCGCGCGACTCCGCGGGTGGCAGCGCGCCAGCGCTCACCCTCAGTCACCTTCATCTCACGGCGCAGACGCGGGAGGTCCGTGGCGTAGAGTTGCAGCACAGCCTCAGGCTTTGTGAGCTTCCACACCAGCGTGTGACCGCTGGCCTCCACCCGCGTGCCGATCTGGAACCCGAGCGTCTCCATGAGCGCCATGAGGCGGCCTTCTTCAGACTCATTGCGCATGTAGAAGAGCCCTGGGGTGGTCGCGTCCTCAAATGGAAACAAGCTCTCTGCCGCACATTTCGGACCACTCTCCCCCACCAGCCATTCTTTCCCCGCAAAGGAAGCGCGCAGCACCGCCTCGGCCGCTTGCAGCGAACCATCCAGATGCAGCGTGAAACTGCACGGCACCGGCGCACAATGAAAATGCTCCAGACCCGCGCCTTTCAGCTCAAGCTGGAACGCATCATTCAACGCCTCGCGCTGGGAGATGAGCCACTTCAGCGGACGACGCGCCGGGAGTTCGCGCAGCAAGCTCTCGCAGTCCGAAGACAAGGCAGGCAGCCTGAACAAACTCTGCGTCTCACGGCAAAACCACGGCCCGGTCGGCCGGGTCTGAATCAGCGGAAGCTGCCCCTCACCGGAAAAACGGAAGGTCACCTCCTTGTCTCCCGGCTTGGATTCTGCCGTGACGAGCAGACGCACCGGCTCGCGGGCAATGCTGAGCGGGAATCCACCACCACTCGGCTTCCCCGCAATCACGCGGGGATGCTCCGCCGCGCTGTGGAGGAAGTCATCGAAGGTGGCGCTCGGCAGAGAAAGCGGCGCGCTTTGCCCCTTCAC
This sequence comes from Prosthecobacter gellanilyticus, assembly GCF_007992435.1. GTDB lineage: Bacteria > Verrucomicrobiota > Verrucomicrobiia > Verrucomicrobiales > Verrucomicrobiaceae > Prosthecobacter > Prosthecobacter gellanilyticus. The sequence continues at coordinate 2,877 of NZ_BKAG01000061.1, forward strand.
ACCCTTTTCAGCGAGCCAGGCCGCGAGCAGTGACTCCTCACCTTCCCCGCCCGGCGCATAGCGGACATAAGCCCCCACCGGCTCCCGCATCGTGCCGGTGAGCAGATTCTCCGGGAGGAAGACGCTGTAGGTGCCGGGGAGGCGGAGAGGCTGGAGTTTTCTGGGCGTAGCCTGACGTGGAGCGGATGGGGCTGGCTGAGATGGCGCAGCTTTCGGCAAACTGACGTTTGCCGCTCCTCCGGACTTGGCGGCCAAGGCACGGGAGATCTCTGAGCCACCACCGTGGGCAGGCGGCCTTGCGCCAGCGCCCGCCTTCGGCCCCAGAATATGGGCCAGCACCACGGCGAGAGCGTGATCGCAGATCAACCCTCGGCGAGCCGTCGGGCACGTGCACAGGTTCTGCACGTCACTCTTGGACGAAAAAGCCAGCCCCGAGGCGAACTTGGTCTTTCCTCCGCCCGCCAGACCACGGATGCGCCCCGGTTCAGCGCTCTGAACCGTGACAAACCCGGCATCGACCAAGCCGCGAGCGGCTTTCATCGCCTGCCAGCCACCGATCTCGCCGAGCCATTTCTCCGTGATTTCCATTTCTTTTCTTTCTGGCGCGGGTGATGGTTCCTCTTCAAACTCACGTCAAGAGACACCTATGCGGATCGTAGCAATCACCAATCAAAAAGGCGGAGTCGGCAAGACCACCACAGCCATCAATCTCGCCGCCTGCCTGGCTGCACGGGGAATCCGCACGCTGCTCATCGATCTGGATCCGCAGGCAAATGCCACCAGCGGTCTCGGTCTGGCTCAGGAAGATGGGGGCAGCCTCTACTCCGCGCTGGTGCTCGGCACGGACCCGCACACGGCCATCCGCAGCACCCGCATCCCGAACCTCTCCATCATCCGCAGCCATCAGGAACTGGCTGGTTGTGAGATTGAGTTGGCCCAGAGTGGCAATCATCTCGCCCGCCTGCGCGAGGTGATCGAGCCCCTGCGCGCCTCGAACCATTTTGACTACATCCTTCTCGACTGCCCGCCCTCCCTCGGCGTGCTCATGACCTCCGCTCTCGCAGCTGCGGACGAGCTCCTGGTCCCGCTGCAGTGCGAGTACTTCGGCCTGGAAGGCCTCGGCAAGATCGTCGGCGTGGTCCAGCAGATCCGCGAATGCGGCGCCAACCCGAACCTCCTGCTCGAAGGCATCGTCATGACCATGTACGATTCCCGCGCCAATCTGGCCCAGCAGGTGGTGAGCGACGTCAAGAACTACTTCGCCGAGATCATCTACACCGCTGTCATTCCCCGCACCGTCCGTCTCGGTGAGGCCCCCAGCTTCGGCAAGGCCATCATCGAATACGAACCCAACGGCCGCGGCGCCACCGCCTACCGCGCCCTGGCCGAGGAGTTCCTCGCCCGCCGCGCCGGCAAGTAGCGTGATGTAGCGGAACTCGTGTGAGTTCCGAAGCTCCACAAACACACCACGCCCCCTCCTTTCGCAGGTCGGCTTCAGCCGTCCATGGAGCGCGGATCTCCGAATCCGCAGCCGGGTAGCCAACTCCACACGGGTAGCCTGTCCCCATCACGCGTTCACCTCGAAGTCCTGTGCGAGGGATGCCAAACTCATCCCAGGAACCTCGAAAGAGCCGCCTGCGAGCTTCGTTTCCCCGCTCCCCCCTTTTAGTTAGATGCTACGCCTCTGTCTCATTCTCGCCCTCGGCACCTCGTTCGTCCGGTCCATGGCCGCGCTGCCAGCACCGCTCCGCACCTTCATCGACCAGCACTGTGTCGACTGCCATGACGCGGACGTGAAGAAGGGCGGGCTGGACCTCACAGCGCTGAGCTTTGACCCGCTTGATGGTGCCCGCCTCAAATCCTGGCAGCATGTCTTCGAGCGCGTGCGAGATGGCGAGATGCCCCCCAAGAAGAAGCCGCAGCCCGCCCAACCAGAGCTCGAAAGCTTTCTCACCGCACTCAGGGAACCTCTCCTGAAAGCAGATGCCGCAGACATCGCCGCAAACGGTCGCGTGCAGAGCCGTCGCCTCACCCGCACGGAGTATGAGCACACGCTGCATGATTTGTTAGGCATCGACATTCCGCTGAAGAGCCTGCTGCCGGAAGATCGCGCCTCCCACGGCTTTGAGACCGTGGCGGAGGGCCAGCAGCTTTCCCATCACCAGCTCGCCCGCTATCTCGATGTCGCCGACCAGGCCCTGAGCGAGGCCTTCAATCGTGCGCTGAAGGGTGACAAGCCCTTCAACATCCACTGCACCCCGAAGGAACTGGCCAAGTTCACCCGCGGCAACTATCGCGGCCCCGATTTCCGCGATGGCAAGAGCCTCTCCTGGCCCATCACCCTCCAGTTCTTCGGCCGCATGAAGGTCACCGAGGTGCCTGACGACGGCTGGTATCGCATCACCCTGCATGACGTGCAGGCCGTCAATCCCGGCCCCGGCGGCGTGGTGTGGGGCGTGCTGCGCAGCGGTGTTTGTTATTCCAATGCGCCCATGCTGTATCACATCGGCCTCGTGGGTGCCACCACCACGCCGCGTGACATGACCTTTGAGGCCTGGATTCAAAAGGACCACATGCTGGAGCTGCGCCCGCAAGATGCCACCCTGAAGCGCGCACAAACCGGCGCGAACGGCGGCAATGTGTCCTTCGAAGGGCGTGATCTGGCCAGGCAAGGCTTCGCAGGCATCGCCCACACCGGCATCGACATCCAGCGCATCCACCCGAATGCCGGGCCCGAGCTTTTGAAGAAAAGATTGTTCGGCGAAGGTGGCATGGAAGGAGTCACTCCCGAAAACATCGGCAGGCTCGTCACCCGCTTTGCCAGCAAGGCATTCCGCCGCCCCGTGACCAATGAACAAGGCGCGCCCTACGTGACCATGGCTCAGAAAGCCCTGGGTGAAGGCGAGACACCCTTTGAGGCTCTGCGCACCGCTTACCGCGCCATCCTCTGCTCGCCGCGCTTCCTCACCTTCACGGAGGCTCCCGGAGCGCTCGATGACCATGCCATCGCCTCACGCTTGAGCTACGCGCTGTGGGTTTCCATGCCGGATTACAAGCTCACCACCCTGGCCAACGAAGGCAAGCTGAAGGACCCAGTTGTGCTGGCTGAACAGGTGGAGCGCATGCTCACGGATCCGAAGGCGAAACGCTTCATCGAAAGCTTCACCGACCAGTGGCTGAAGCTGAACCAGATTGACTTCACCAATCCTGACAACCGCCTCTATCGCGGCTTTGATCCCATCGTGCAGGAGTCCATGCTCCTGGAGACGCGCAGCTATGTGACCGAGATGATTCAGAAGGACCTGAGCATCACCCATCTGGTGGACTCTGACTTCACCTTCCTGAACGAGCGCCTCGCCCGCCACTATGGCGATGACTTGAAGATCGAGGCCGGTGACGGCCTGCAAAAGGTCGCCCTGCCTCCAGCTTCACGGCGCGGCGGCTTGGTCACTCAAGGCGCCATTCTCAAAGTCACCGCCGATGGCACCAGCACCTCCCCCGTGGTGCGCGGCGTCTTCATCAACGAGCGCATCCTCGGCAATCACATCCCGCCACCACCACCAGGCATCCCCGCCATCGAGCCTGACATCCGCGGCGCCACCAGCATTCGGGATCAACTTGCCAAGCACCGCAACAACGAGTCCTGCGCATCCTGCCACCAGACCATCGACCCACCCGGCTTCGCCTTGGAAAACTATGATCCCGTGGGCGTCTGGCGCACCGGCTATGGCAAGGACGGCAAAGGTGCCAAAGTGGACCCCTCAGGCACCACCCCCGAAGGCGATGCCTTTGCCAGCCTCGCCGCCTGGCAAAAAATCCAGAGCCAGCGCGCCGACGGCCTCGCCCGCGGCTTCGCCACCCAGTTCCTCACCTACGCCACCGGCGCCCCCCTGCGCTTCAGCAACGAATCCGCAGTGGATCAATTGGTTAGGCAATCCAAAGGCAACACCCGCTCCCTCATCCGCGAGGCCGTCCTCAGCGAAGCGTTTTTACGCAAGTGATGCAGTCGCGATAGCGTCCCGCGCACGCGAGACGTGACACCGTTGTCCGCGCAGTGGTCCCCCAGCCCCCTTGGCGCGGCAGCGCCCCCAAAACCCAGGTAGGAAAGAGCCCCGTTCTCCGAAGCAGGACTGCGAAGGATGAATGTGTCTCGTCCGAAGCTCAAACTCACCGCGCCCCACCATCTTCCCGAGGTCCGAGTTTTTCCAACCCCACCCTCCCCCCTGGAAAAACACCCCGCGTCCAATTCCTCCATTCCTCACCTCACCATCCCCATCACCGTATCCCGCACCGCCTCATACGGCAGCTTCCTCCACTCCCCCTCCGGAGCACGCAGCACCCTCAAACCCGTTTGCGGCGGCGCCCACGTCACCGGATCCGTCGGCCCAAACAGCAACAAACACGGCACCCCGCAAGTCGATGCCAGATGCGAGATCCCGCTGTCATGCCCGAGAAATAGCGAGCACGTCCCCAAACGCTCCGCCAGCTCCGTCAACGGCAGTCCGCTCCACCTCTCCCAAGGCAGATCCACCGGCACCGTGCCTCTCTCCATCTCCGCCTCCCCCATGACCAAAACAATCTCCGCGTCCGGATGCTTCTCCGTGATCTCTTGCGCAATCCGCCGCCAGCCCTCAACCGGCCAGTTCTTCGTCAGCGAGCCGCTTCCCAGATGAAGGGCAATGCGCTTCGGCACGATCTGCGCGCCTCCACCTAACAAAGGTTGCCGCCAGTCCGGCTCCTCCAGAAACATGGCCAGCTTTTCCAGCGACCTCGCCAGCTGCTTCGCCGCATGCCCCTGCCCCGGGATGACGTTGTGCGGACATTCGATCAGCGTTTTGACACCGATCTTCTCCAGGTTCTCGCGCACAATGCCATCCGGATCATAGAGATAGCTCACGATCATGTTGTAGCTCCGCAGATCCTCCGCCAGCGCCGGGTCAATCTGCGCCCCGCGCGCATACAGCAGGGCCAGACGCCGGTCACCCAGGGTTCGCACAGAATCGGCAACTCCCGCTTTGACTGCAAGGCTGGCAATCCCCGGATATCCCATGACCTCGATCTGCACTCTTGGCAGATTTTGCCTCAGCAAACGGATGGCCGGCAGCGTGAGAATGAAATCCCCAATCGCCCCGCCACGGATCACCAGCACACGGGGTCGCGCGGAGTCGTCCATGCGCAGTCGGCTCAGTAAGTCGTCACCGCCAGCACCAGCAGCGCGGCCCCGTAGGCCACGCCACCCCAGACAGCCGCTTTCCAGCGCGCATCCTTGGCCACCACCCAGGTGATCCAGTCACGCATCAGATACGGCATGCCGATGAAATACATGCCCACGATGATCCAGGCATAAGCCAGCACCGGCAGCAGCAGACGGGTATGTTGCGGCTGGAGAAAGGCCGAGGCCAGCGTGGGTCCCGCCATCAGCAGCATCAGACTGCCGAGCGCGCGCACCGCCAGGAACTCCCGCACATAAGCCAGCACCAGCACGAAGCCGATGGGCACCAGCGTGAGGAACCACTTCCGCAGGAAGAAGAACTCACCCATGTCCATGTTCGCCAGCACCATCATGCCCCAGATGAAGTCGATCGTCAGCAGCAGCGCACCCCAGCCATAGTTTCGCGGGAAGCCGCGGAGGAAGGTCTTGGCCTTGTCACCACTCTTCCAGGCCATCAGATGACCGGCCAGCAGAGCCAGCCCCAGGACGATGCCCACAGGCTTCATCGGCAGGCCGCCTGTCTCAGACAGGTGGTAAAGATAGTCGTGGAGGTCTTTGAACATGGGTTGGGGGGGAGCGCAGAGGGCGCGGCGCGCAGACTGGAGCAGGGGCGCGGATTGCGCAAACGGGAGTTGCCCCTTCCCTCCTTCCGCAGTACCTACCCTCGTCTTTCATGCCGTTGTCTGATCAAGCCGCCTGGTTCGTCATCCACACCCGCCCAAAGTGCGAGCATCTGGCCGCCGGCCTCATGCTGGGCCTGCCGGGGGTGGAGAGCTACTGCCCGCGCATCAAGTTTCAGCGCAGCACAAAGCGCGGGAAGGTCTGGTTCGTGGAGGCACTCTTCCCCAGCTACTTCTTCGCCCGCTTCGTCCCCTCTGTGTCCATACGGGCGGTGAAGCACTCGCAAAACGTCATCCGCGTGGTGGATTTCGGTGATCAACTCATTGCCGTACCCGACTCCGTGATCCAGATGATCCGTGAGGAGATGGACGGCCAGGTCATCAAGGAAATCCACATCGGCGTCAAAGTGGGAGACACCGTCGAGCTCACGGAGGGCCCCATGCGCGGCCTGAAAGGCATCGTGAACAGCGTGCACAGCGGCGAGGAGCGCGTGAAAATCCTCATGGAGTTCCTCGGCCGCGAGAGTCTGGTGGAGGTGAAGGCATCCCAGATCCTCACCGAGCACACACCGCGTGAGGCCATGTCTGGACGTTAAGTGGGGTGCAAGCTTCCAGCTTGCCCGTCCTGCATTGAGCTTACAGCACTTGAGCAGCGCTGATTTAAAACCACCGAGAGCACAGAAGACCAACGAGTCTTCATTTCAAAACCTCTGTGCTCCTCTGTGCTCCTCTGTGCTCCTCTGTGCTCCTCTGTGGCCTCTGTGGCCTCTGTGGCCTCTGTGGCCTCTGTGGCCTCTGTGGCGAAATCAAAGAACATCCCGCCCTCGGACTGCTTTTAGACTGATCAGCGGTCTCCCTTTCGGCGACTACTCCCCCACATGTTTTGATCGCGTTGAAGCATTCCCTTGTCATCCTGATCTTCGTTCTCACTCCTCATGCGCTGCCCCGCCTGCCAACAGCCCCTTCGTGAAGGTGACGCCGCCTGCGCGGCCTGCAGCCTCACGCTGGCCTCGCTGGATGCGCACCTCGGCATCCCGCCCCAGCTCACCGCCCCGGTGGCAGACATGGCCAAGGTCCTCTCCTTGAGCGCCCATCGTGCCCTCGCCGAGTCCGTGCGCGCCCTGGAGCAGCGCTTCCCAGAGGTACGCGCCGTGGTCATCACCGCCGCCGTGCCGGCAAACTTCACCCCCGAGCTCTACAGCTTCTGGCTCTTCAACCGCACCGGCCTCTTCAGCGCCGTGGAAAAGGGTGGAGACAACCATGGCGTCATGCTGCTCTGCGATACCGAGGCCCCGCGCTGCGTCGCCTCCATCGGTTATGGCCTGGAGCCTCTGCTGCCCAGTTCAGCACTGGAGACAGCCCTGACCGCCGCCACCTCCCATCTGCTCAAAAGAAACTACGGCAGCGCCGGCACCGCCTTCTTCCGCGAGCTCGAGCGCCAGCTCAACCAGGCGAGCCACAACTGGCCCCAAACTTTTGGTTATTCCGAAACCGGCACCTGGTTTGAGTCCGGCACCGGCACCCTGATCCGCACGGACACTTCCACCGACGAAGATCTCTACTGACTTCACAGCGAACCGAAAACCGAGAACCGAAAACCGAGAACCGAGAACCGAGAACCGAGAACTGCTCCATGAACCGCCGCCGCTTCCTGCTCGCCTCATCCACCTCATGGCTGGCATGGCCCGCGTCTGCAGCCGAGCACCTGCCCCGCAGCGTCACCTTCATCGGCGAGGACAAATTCCGCTCCATCGCCGCCGAGGCACATGCCCGGCGCTGGAGCAGCCTGCCCGTGGCAGAGAGAGTCGTGCGCGCCGCCCTCCGCATGCTCGATACCCCCTACGTCGGCTTCACCCTGGAGATTGATGACCACATCGAATCTCCCTCCGTGAACTTCAAGGGCCTCGACTGCTGGACCTTCTTCGAGACCGCCCTCGGCATCGCCCGCATGACGCGGAAGCACCAGACCTTTTACATGCCCGAGGACCTCCTGCGCGAGATCGAGCACACCCGCTATCGCGATGGCAAATGCAACGGCAACTACCTCGACCGCATCCATTACCTCGATGAATGGTTCCGCGACAATCACGCCCGCAAAAACGTGCGTGATATCACCCGCGATCTCGCCCCCGTCGTCCCCCTCACCGGCCGTAAGATCGATGAGATGACCGTGCTCTGGAAAAGCTATCGTTACCTCAAAAACAATCCCGATCTGCGTGAAGGCATGGCCAGGATCGAGGCCGAGCTCCAGCAGCATCCCTTCCACTACATCCCGAAGGAATCCGTCGCCGCCATCGAGCCCAAGCTGCAAAACGGCGACATCATCGGCATCGTCACGCACAAGCCTCACGTGTATTGCAGTCACGTCGGCCTCGCCATCCGCGTCAAAGACAGCGGCATGCACTTCATGCACGCCTCAGCCTCCGCCGGAAAGAAAAAGGTCATCATCGACAAAACCGTCTCCGGCTACCTCGCCGACTTCCAAAGCCACGCCGGCATCATCGTCGCAAGACCTCTGTAGAGGTGGTGCAAGCTTCCAGCTTGCCCTTCATGGCTCCCAGAAAACTCCGGCCTCTGAACTCTTGCGTTCCGCCTTCCTCTCGCGGTGTCCCTCCATGAACACCGCGAGAGCAACGAATGACGAAAGACGCATAAACCTGGAATACGAAGGCCTTTGTGCTCCTCCGTGTCCTCTGGGGTGAAATCAACGGACATCTCGCCCTCAACCGGCTCTCGGATGCGATGCGCGTCTCCTCAGCTCCCCCGTCATTTCAAAAACGCAGTCTTGGCATACCCACTGGAACCGTGCATCCTTCCACCATGCCGACGCCACTGCTCGCTGAACTCGACCCGGTCCAGATCGCCATCGTCGTGATCGCCATGCTGGGCGGCTTCGTCCAGTGGATCTGGAGCCTCATCCAGCAGAGCAAAGAAGAGGCTGAGCAACGCCGGAATCCCGTCACTCCCGAGGAAAAGCAACACCGCGAGGAAGCCTGGCGCAAACAAACCCAGGCCCAGAAACCCGCTCGTCCAGCCCCCGCCTCCACACCGCCACCGCTGAATGATCCCTTCGCCTCCGTGCGCGAGATTTTTGACCAGATCAAACGTGAGGCCACCCAGCCCCAACAGCCTCCACCGGCTCCATCCCGGCCGCCTCCCCTTCCCACCACACCGCCGCCTCAGGCCAGGCGCGGCTCCGTGCGCGCTGACCTGAGCAAGCGAGCTGACCCCCAGCCCCCGAAGCGCCACTCCGTCGCCGCGGAACGGGTGGAGGCCCCATCCTCCACACCACCCGTCACCCTTCCCACCGCTCCCACACCTCCAGCCGTGGTCTTGCAGACGGCCACACGACCTGCCGTCGCCCCGGCTTGGGCAGGTTTGCTCGGTTCTCCCGCCGCGTTGCGGCAGGCTTTCATCCTTCGCGAGATACTTGGTCCGCCAAAAGCCTTGCAAACCGCGAACGACTCGGCAGCATAGTCCACGTTGCTTCCTGCACATGCCGGTGTGGTGAAATGGTAGACGCGCTAGACTCAAAATCTTGTTCCGAAAGGAGTGTCGGTTCGAGTCCGACCACCGGCACCACCCCTTGAAATTCAAGGGGTTATGGCGCAAGTACCTCAACCTCACCGAGGGGCAAAATATTTTCACCTGTGCACTTCCTGTGCAGTTTGAGGGAGCTGCTGCCAGAGAATTCGCGGCTTGCGGCTGCTGGCGAGAGCGTGGTTGAATTTGTTCATGCACCAACGCTACCTATCGTGCCACGGGTAAAAACCGTCACGGGGACGCCGGGCATCCCCCAACTTTCCTAGCTATGCAAAAACCGGAGATCCTTGACGCCATCCAGCGAATCAACACCGCCCCCCGCAAGGGCTCAGGAGATTTTGTGGGCGCGATGTATGACGACTCTTCACGTCAAGGAGATCGGCCTGTGGCGTTGGTGGTCGGGATCAACTACGGGCAGAACGGGACCTCGGCTGGCTCAGTGGGAAGGGTATCGGAGCCATTAGGGTATGCGCAGCATGTGAAGACGATCACGGGCCAAGACTGCCACACGGTCCTGTGGAACTTTTACCCCTACCTGACTCAAGAGGAGTGGTGCGAAGAGGTGGGAAACTCGGCAAAGGAGGCGGAGCTTCTCTTCGACGGTGGCTATGATGATCCTTTCGGAGTGTTTGCTAAACTGTGTGAAGAATTGAAACCGGAATTCATTGTGTTTCACGGAGTCACTTGCTCCATCCCAATTCTTGCCCGTGTGGTGCTACCGTCAGTTCGATGCAGGTGTTTCCTCGCCCGTAACCTGTCACGTGGGGTTCACAGGGCGAGCCTCAAGGAACTCACATGAGCCTCGTTTTGTGAGAGCGGGGGTACTCAGGACCCCGGCCCCATCTGCGCAGGAGTTCGCCAAAAACCTTGCTTATGCGGGGGCATTGCATTCTGCTTGTAGGGATTTTGCCTCCCACGCCAGCGACTGAATGACTCCCCACGCACTCCAGGACCTTTCCAAACTCGAAGACTCCCTCTGGGAGGCCGCCGACCAGCTCCGCGCCAACTCGAAGCTGACTTCCAGCGAATACTGCATGCCCATCCTGGGCATCATCTTCCTCCGCCACGCCACGAACCGCTACAACGCCGTCGCCGCACGGATCGAGGAGGAGAAGGCGGAGGGGAAGCTTCCGAAGAAGCTCCCGATCACAAAGGCCCACTTCATCTCCCGGCGTGCGCTCATGCTGCCGCCGGAGGCCCGCTATGAAACGCTGATTGCCCTGCCGAAGGGCACGAACCTGGGGACCGCTCTGGTGGAGGCCATGAACGCCATCGAGCGGGACTTTGAGCCGCTGGCCGGGCAACTCCCGAAGGACTTTGAGAAGTTTGATAACGATCTGCTGGAGTCCATGCTGCGCATTTTTGACAGTGAGGCCCTGCGCAAGGCCAGCGGGGACATTTTTGGGCGCATCTATGAGTATTTCTTGATGAAGTTCGCCATCCAAGGCGCGCAGGACAATGGCGAGTTCTTCACCCCGCCTTCACTGGTGCAGATGATTGTGAACGTGATCGAGCCGGATCACGGTGTCGTCGCCGATCTTGCTTGTGGATCGGGCGGCATGTTTGTGCAGACCAGCCATTTCATGGAGGATCACGGGCAGGACACCATGAAGAGTGTGACCTTCTACGGGCAGGAGAAGACGGCCACCACGATCCGGTTGGCGAAGATGAACCTGGCCGTTCATGGGCTGGAGGGGGAGATCAAGGAGGCGAACACCTTCTACCAGGACGAGCACCGGCTCAGCGATGGCCGCCCGCTCTGGGGAAACTGTGACTTCATGATGGCGAACCCGCCCTTCAATGTGGACATGGTGGACGAGGGAAAGGTGAAGGGAGACCGCCGCCTGCCCTTTGGCCTGCCAGGGGTGAACAAGTCGAAGACCATCTCGAATGCGAACTATCTCTGGATCAGCTACTTTCATTCGTATCTAAATGCGAAAGGTCGTGCCGGGTTTGTCATGTCATCCCAGGCCAGCAGTGCCGGGCATGGCGAGGCGGAGGTGCGGCAAAAGCTCGTTGCCACGGGCGATGTGGACGTGATGATGTCCATCCGCTCAAACTTCTTCTACACGCGCACTGTACCCTGCGAACTGTGGTTCTTTGACAAGGGCAAACCCGCCGCGCGGAAGGACAGCGTCCTCATGCTGGATGCGCGGAATGTGTATCGGAAAGTCACGCGGAAGATCTTCGATTTCAGCGCCGAGCAGCAGCAGAACCTCTCGTCCATCGTCTGGCTGTATCGCGGTCAGAACGAGCGTTTCATCGAACTCGTGAACCAGCATGTGGACCGCAGCTTGCAGGCCGCGCACGCCTGTTTCCTGGATGAAGCCGCCGCCGATGGCCCCTGCGAGCCGCTGGACGCTTTCCGCCAAGCGGTGAAGGCTCTCCATGAGCAAATGCACGGCTTCCTGGAAACCCTGCCGGAGAAAGGCGAGCACGCTCAACCGCTGGGTGACTATCTGGAATCAAAAGGCAATGCGGAGGATGGAATCGAAGGCTTTCGCCTGCTCAAGTCCGACGCGCAAAAGCGCCGTAACGAGTGCGGCAATGCTTGGGGCGACACGAAGGACTTCATCGAGATTCTCGCACCGCAGGTCGAGCGCAGTCGCAGCCTGGCCAGCGAGCTGGACGCCCTGTGCAAGCACGTCTCAGGACTCATCAGCCATGTCGAGGCAGACAGCCGCAGCAGCGAGAGCGACCTCTGGAACAGCCGTGAGATCAAAAAAGCCTTCAAAGCCGCCGACGCAGCCCGGCATCAAGCCGTGGAAAACCTCAAGCGCGTGGCCTACTTCCACCGTCAGGCCCTATGGCTGCTCCATCGCTTCCCGGAGGCCAGTTATGTGGACGTGCCCGGTCTGTGCAAGATCGCCAGCAAGGCCGACATCGCCGCCGCCGACTGGAGCCTTACCCCAGGCCGCTACGTCGGCGTCGCCCCGGCGGAGGTGGATGAAGATTTCGATTTTGGCCAGGCCATGCGTGACCTCCATGCGGAACTGAAAGACCTGGACCGCGAAGCCAGCGAACTGGCCGCGAAGATTCAGGCAAACTTTGAGGGACTGGGGATATGAAGAAGCATTGGCGAGATTGTCGGCTCGGTGATGTTCTCACGTTGAAACGTGGTCACGATTTGCCGGGTGAAACCCGCATCGAAGGTGATGTGCCAGTTGTGTCATCGTCCGGCATCACTGGATTCCACAACGAAGCCAAGGCACAAGCGCCGGGCGTTGTGACAGGTCGATACGGCACCATTGGTGAAGTGTACTATCTGGATCAAGACTATTGGCCGCTAAACACGTCGCTCTATGTCATCGACTTCAAAGGAACGCGCCCACGATTCGCGGCCTACTTTCTGAGGAATGTCTTGAAGGACTACCAAAGCGACAAGGCTGCCGTGCCCGGCGTTGATCGGAACGTATTGCACGAGATCAAAGTGCGCGCCCCTGATCCTACCACTCAAGAGCGCATCGAAGCAACATTGACTGCCTACGACGACATGATGGAGAACAACCGGCGGCGGATGGCGTTGCTGGAGGAGTCGGCGCGGCTGCTCTACCGGGAGTGGTTCGTCCACCTACGCTTCCCCGGCCACGAACACACCTGCCTCATCAACGGCTTGCCGCAGGGCTGGGAGCGAGTCGAGTTGAATAACATCATCAACGTGACGCATGGCTATGCTTTCCAGGGGGCCGACTTCTCGGAAGAAACAACTTCGCGAGTGCTAACGACTCCCGGCAATTTTAGAATTGGCGGTGGCATCAAGCTGGGCAAACCAAAGTTCTATAGCGAAGCCGGGCCATTGCCCCCTGATTACATCTTGGCTCCGATGGACTTGATCGTGACCATGACGGACCTCAGCAAGGACAGCGACACGCTTGGCTACCCTGCTTTCGTCGCCAAACTCCCGGACGTGACATTTCTTCACAATCAACGCGTCGGTAAAGTCGTGCCTCGCGGTGATTTCTTCCCGAAGCATTTCCTTTACTGTGTGCTATGCGACGAGCGCTATCGCCATCACGTTGTCGGCGCAGCCACGGGAGGAGTTATCAAGCACACGTCACCGAAGCGCATTCTCAGCTACGAAGCAGGCTTGCCCCGGAAGCGCCAGCTGATCGAAGACTTCGAATCGTTTGCAGCCCCTCTGTTTGCTCAAATTAACATCCTCGTCGAATCGAACGAAAAACTCCGCGCTGCCCGCGACATGCTACTGCCACGTCTCATGAATGGGGAAATCGAGGTGTGAGTGAACCTGAGAACCATGAACAAAAAACATCGAGCCAAGCCCGTGATCAAGGCCGGAGACTTTGATGGCAATCTGCGGGCTTTCATGGCGAAATACAAGGCCTACCCCAGCCTCACCCGCCAGCTGGACCATTTCGTAGGCCCGTTCAATGCGGAGGTCATCAACTGCATCGTGCTGTGGAAGCTGAGCCGGTTTGTCGATCTTCCAGCCCCGCTCCTGGCTGAACTGGACGGTGTGAGACAGCTTGAGGTTGGACAGCATGCCCAGGCGGCGGAGCTGGCCACGGACTTGCAGCGGGTGAAGGGTGTACAACTGGCGATGGCTTCGACGTTTCTTCGCTTCGCCAATCCTGAGGTGTTTCAGATCATCGACCGGCACGCCTACCGTGCTGTCTATGGCACCGACCTTTCGAAAGCGTTGAAGGCCCACCGCACCGTGGGGGCAAAGACGCAGCTATACTTCACCTACCTGGACGCGCTGCGCCAATTGTGTACCGAGAAACACCTGCCCTTCCGTGACGCCGACCGAATCCTTTTCGAGTTCGACAAACAGGAAAATCCACCGCTAAAAGAGACGCCTTGACCCCAACCTAACGCTGCCGCGATGACTGAGAGAGATCACTGTATGAACCCCACGCCGTCACCCATGTACGTCTTCCGTTTGCACATACGCCCCAAGGGGGGGCTTGCCAATCCGTCGGTATCGTTTGCTTACTGTCTTCGGGAGCAAGTGCTCGGCGTCGGGTGGCAGACCTATTCAGACAAGGTGATCAACTCGTGGGCGGACTACGAGGCGGAGGCTAGCAAAGTGCACGAGCCTGGAGAACTCTCCCGCGTCCGCTACTTCCACAAGTGGGTGAAGGCCGATGACCTGATCTGGACCCGCTGCCCCGCCGGGCACTATTACTTGGCCAAAGTGAATTCTGGATGGCTGTACCTGACCAGCCCCCAGGCCGAAGACGCCGATATTGTGAACGTCGTTCGCTGCGACATTCGCCAAGTGGGCGCGATTGACAAGGTTCCGGGCAAGGTGGTGGCTTGCTTTCGGCCCAATCGCACCATTCAGGAAATCGCTGATGACCACATGTGGGAGTACTCGCGCCAGTTGTGGAACAAGCTCAGCGGAACTGATTTTTACCCTCCAGACAAGAGCGTCACACACTCCGTCTTTCTCTATCTTGGCGCGGAGGAAACCGAAGACATCATTTTCCTCTATCTACAGACCAAGGGGTGGCTGGTGGTGCCGAACTCCCGCAAAGGCGACACCATGAGCTATGAGTTTTACCTGATCCATCGCGAGACACGGCAGCGGGCAGGGGTGCAGGTGAAGACTGGAGACAGCGGGCTGAATGTGGAGGACTGGAAGGACAGGCCCGAGTATGTGTTCCTGTTTCAGGCCAATGGCCTCTACAGCGGCGGTCCTGCGCGTGGCGTGGAGTGCCTCGCGCCCACTGAGATCGAAATCTTTATGGTGGAGAACCGCGACCTTCTCCCGAGAAGCACCCTGCATTGGATGGATCATGTCGGCCTGGGGACAGGGCCATCCGTTGACGTGAACGCCCAAGGTTCTTAGCCATGAATTTGATTGCTCAAGATTTCATTGTCTATCCGGACGACACGCCCCTTTCGAAGACACTGCGCCCCCTCTTCGCTGCCGCCAACGGGTTCTCTTTTCCTATCGTCATCGAGGAAAAGAACAGCAACCAGTTCACGTTCGATTTTGACCAGACTTTGGCAAAACAACTGGCATTGCATCGAGCTGCGCCAACTACACTGTCACTGCCAAAAGAGGTGAGGAAGGAGCTGGATTTCGCCTTTACCTACGAGGGCAACATAGTGGCCGTCGAAGTGGAGAAATCGAACAGCGACAAAATCCTGTACGACTTCATGAAGTTTCACATTTATTTGAGCCATGGGGCGACGGCAGCGGTGCTGATACTGCCCCGCAACTGGCCGCACAGAAGCGGCGAAGTGAACATGTTCAAGAATGCCGTCCACCGCTACAACCTCTGCCGCGAGCATGGCTTTGGTGCGCCTGCCTTCTTCGACAAATGCCTGATTGTCGGCTATGAGCAGGCGATGCCAGACGGACGCCCGTTGACCCGTGACTTGCGGAGGGAACTCATCCAATTGCGACTCATCCCATGAGCGAACTGCTCACCACCAACCTCTGGAGCACCGCTGTGAAGCTGGCCAAAAAAGCGAAGCACCGGCAGGCAGCGATTGCCTACGTGACAAGTGACCGCATCAAGTTTGGCAAGGGCGACCTGCTCATCGTGGATGCCTCGGAAGACACCATCAAGTCGGGAGGCACCGCCGCGCCGGTGTTGCGCCAGGCGTTCAGGCGCGGGGCGGTCGTCTGTTCCCACCCGAACTTGCACGCCAAAGTGCTGGTGCTCGACAGGGCAGCCATCATCGGCTCCGCCAACTTGTCCGATACCTCGGCGAATGACCTGGAGGAGTGCGCGGTGCTCACCCAGGAGCCCGCTCTGCTATGGAAGACCCGCGCCTTCCTGCAACAGCTCCGCGAACTCAGCACGGTGCTCACGGGGAAGGAATTGAACGCCCTTTGCGCCCTGCCCGTGGTACCCCGGAAGCCGAAACGTGCGACTGTCAAGCGCACGAAAGCCCAGGCCGGGCGGCATTGGATTATTGGCATCACTGAGATCAAAGATGGCGGAATGAGCAAAGATGACGAAGCCACCGTGCAGCGTGGCGAAGATCGGGCGCTGGAGGAACTGAAGCTGCACCGGAGGCACCTGGATTGGGTGCGCGTTCGCGGCAACAGCGGCATGCGCCAGCACGCCCAGGCAGGCGATAGAATGATCCGGGCCGAGGCTGCCACCATAAAGTCCAGGAACCTTGAGATCTGTGCTCCCGTGACCATTCAGAGCCGCGAAGACGGAGAAGACTCCACCTTCTTCTACTTCGACAAGCGCGAGAGCAGCCATCGACCCGAGCTTACCAAGCTGGAGTTCGTGAACATTCTCAAGGAGGCCGGTTCAAGCTTGAAATCCACACCGCGCATGGTGAGGGAGCTGTCAGGCAAGCTGCTGTATGCGTTGGATGACTTGTGGCCGAAGAAATGTCGAAAGGCTTGATGCGGAAGGCCTCAAAGTATTTATTAAGGCTCGCTCATGGCCTACACTGACATCAACAGCGAGGACCGACTCGTTCAGCAGACCTTTGCTGAGCACCTGGAAGGCGTACTGGGATGGGACAGTGTGTATGCTTACAAGGCAGAGACTTTTGGAGCTGAAGGCACGCTGGGGCGCGAGGACACGCGGGAAGTCGTGCTGACGCGTGATCTACGCGCTGCGTTGGTGAAGCTGAATGCGGCCTTGCCTGACAAGGCCATTGACGAGGCGGTGAGCAAGATGACGAGGCATGACTTCTCCCGCTCGCTGCTCCAGCACAACCAGGAGTTTCACGGCTTCATTCGCGACGGTGTGCCTGTGGACTACAAGGACGAGAAAGGCCACCCCCGCAGCGCACGGGCACGGGTGATTGATTTCGCCGATGTGACAAACAATCGTTTTTTGGCGGTGCGGGAGCTTTGCCTCACCGGTCTCCGCGCACCGAGTTACAACCGCCGCGCTGACCTCGTGTGTTTCGTCAACGGGTTGCCGCTGGTGTTCATCGAGTTGAAGGCAGTCTATCGAAACATTCGGGCGGGCTTCGATGGCAATCTCTCCGACTACATGGACGAGCATGTGGTGGGACATGCCTTTCATCACAATGCCTTCCTGATCGTGAGCAATGGCGACAACGCGCGCTATGGCTCGATCACCAGCGGCTGGGATCACTTCGCGGAGTGGAAGCGCAATGATGAGAAGGACAAGGGCAAGGTGAATGCCCAGGTGCTGCTGGATGGGATGCTGGCGAAGGACCGGCTGCTGGACCTGGTGGAGAACTTCATCCTCTTTGATGCCAGCAAGGCGGGCAAGACCCGCAAGGTGGTGGCGAGAAACCATCAAGTGCTGGGCGTGAATCTGGCGGTGGAATCGGTGATGCGGCAGGAGGTGCTGAAGAAGGAGTTTCCTGAGCGTCGCAAGGTCACCTATGCCGCCATGAAGAAGCCGATGCGTGCGAGCGACTGGACTTCCACTTCTGAAGCGCTGTTGAGGACCGATGGTGTGCTGGCTGAGCAGGCACCGGCAGACATGCCGTTGGTGCAGCGCGCGCACCCTGAACTGGGCAGGCTGGGGGTCTTCTGGCACACCCAGGGCAGCGGCAAGAGCTACAGCATGGCCTTTTTCACGGAGAAGGTGCGGAGGAAGCTCAAGGGCGCGTTCACCTTTGTGATCATGACGGATCGCGATGATCTGGACAGCCAGATTTACCGCACCTTTGGTGGCTGCGGCGTCATTGACCCGAAGAAGACGCCGCGCGCGAGCAGCGGAAAGGAGCTGAAGACGCTGCTGGGAGAAAACCATGCCTACATCTTCACGCTGATTCACAAATTTAACCAGGAGGTGGATGCACGGGAGCCCTACAGCGAGCGGGACGACATCATCGTGATCTCCGACGAGGCGCACCGGACCCAGGCGGGCAAGTTTGCCCGCAACATGCGGCAGGCACTGCCAAACGCCGCCTTCCTGGGGTTCACCGGGACCCCGCTTTTCAAGAACGATCATCTGACGAAGCGCATTTTCGGGGGCTACGTTTCCCGCTATGACTTCAAGCGTTCGGAGGAAGACGGCGCGACGGTGAAGCTGGTTTATGAAAACCGGGGTGAGAAACTGGGGGTCGCGAAGCTGGACCTGAACGACAGGATCGCGGAGGTGATCGAGCAGTCGAACCTGGATGAGGATCAGCAGGCACACTTGGAGAATCTACTGGGCAAGGACTATGAGGTTATCACGGCCCCCGACAGGTTGGAGAAGATTGCGAAGGACTTCGTGGACCATTGCTCGGCGCGCTGGCAGGCAGGCAAATCCATGCTGGTGTGCATTGATAAGATCACCTGCGGTCGGATGTTCAACATGATCACCCCGCATTGGCAGGCCAAGACACTGGAAGTGAAGGCGGCAGCGGAGTCTGAGCCGGACGCGGACAGGAGAGATGTGCTGAACGCCAAGGCACGCTGGATGGAGGAGACGATCATCGAAATCCAGATCAGCGAGCAGCAAGGCGAGGTGAAGGACTTCAAGAAATGGGGAGTGGACATCATCCCTCACCGGGAGCGCATGAAGAAGGGTTTCGAGGTGGGAGAAGAGACGCTTTCGATGGAAGACGCCTTCAAGACTCCGAGCCATCCCTTCCGCGTCGTGATCGTGTGCGCGATGTGGCTCACCGGCTTTGACGTGGAGAGCCTGAGCACCCTCTACATTGACAAGCCGATGAAGGCGCACACGCTGATGCAGGCCATCGCCCGCGCCAACCGCCGATGCGAGGGAAAGGACTTCGGGCTCATCGTGGACTACAACGGGATGCTCAAGAGCCTGCGCGCTGCCCTGGCGCAGTATGCGCTGGGCGATGATGAGGAAGGTGGCGGCGGAGGTGGCGGCGGCGAGGAGATCGTGGCCCCCATCGAGGAGCGTGTGCGGGCGCTGAACGAGGCTATTGTGGCGACGGAGGCCCACTTGCTCGGGCTGGGATTTGATGCGACGAAGCTAATCGGAGCCAAAGGTTTTACCAAGACGGGATTGCTGGCCGATGCCGTGAATGCCGTTTACAAATCCAAGGAGAGCAAACAGCGCTTTGAGATCATGGCACGGCAGGTCTTCCTCCGTTTCAAGGCATTGATCATGGAGGAGGCGATTCACGCTTTCGCTGAACGGCACGACAACCTGGAGGCCATCTATAAGAAACTGGAGGAGCGGCGGGACATGTCAGACGTGACGGGGGTGCTGAAGGAACTGCACTTGATCGTGAACGAGGCAATCCGCGCACAGGCACCGGGCGACGATCAGACGGAGGCGAAGACCTACGACCTCAGTAAGATTGACATGGAGAAGCTGCGGGACGAGTTCGCGCAAAAGATCAAGCACAAGGCCATTGTGGTGGAGGACCTCCGCGCCCTGATTGAGCGCAAGCTGGCGCTAATGATGCGCGCCAATCCGCAGCGCATGGATTACCACCGGAAGTATTCGGAGATCGTCGCGGACTACAATCGGGAGAAGGACCGTGTGACCATCGAGGACACGTTTGCCCGCCTGGCGGACCTTCTCTCCAGCCTCAACGAGGAGCAGCGCCGGGCGGCAGAAGAAGGACTCACGGAGGAGGAGCTAGCCATCTATGACCTGATGAAAAAGGACAAGCTGACCAAACGCCAGAGGGAGACCGTCAAGGAGGCTAGCAAGCACTTGCTGGCGAGGGTGCTGGAGGTGCTGGCCCTCCGCCACGACTGGACGGCCAAAGAGACGACGAAGGCGGACGTGGAGCAGTTGATCCAAGTCGAGGTTTTCAGCCTGCTGCCTGACCCGCCCTTTGACGAGGACGAGAAGCTGGCGCTCGCCGGAAAGGTGTATCAGCACGTTTTCCAGCAGAGCAGTAGCGGCGTGAGGGGTGGAAAGGCGGCCTGACGCGTTGACTTCAGAGCCTTGAAGCCCTCAACCAGATAATCGTTCCATTTTACACGAATGAGCGCTTTCATACTCCTTTCGCTAGCGGAGCCGTGTCATAGATTGATCTGAAGTCGAAACCAGCTTAGTCAATTATATGCTTAAAAATCACATGGCGCGGATTGAGGATTTGCTCTTGGCGCAGTCTAGGATTGCTGCCAACACCGGACACAACCTGCATAAAGGGACGCCTCGCGAAGCGTTCGTGCGAGGCTTTCTAGAGGAGCATCTCAGCGAGAGAGTCGCCATCGGAACCGGAGAGATCATCGATGCAAATTCAAAGCCCGGCGAAAAGCGGAATCAAATTGATATTGTCGTTTACCGACGCGACTTCCCCAAGCTATCGTTCGGCGGAGGAGTGAACGGCTTTCTTGCCGAGTCGGTGGTTGCCACTATTGAGGTCAAATCTGTTTTGGATATTCCGGCGATGAAGCAAAGCATCGAAACGGCACACCGAATAAAAGGCCTTACCAGAAATCTTGTTACCACTTTTAAAGCCGGGTACCAGCCTCCTAGCATACTTAGCTTTGTCGTGGCTTACGATGGTCCCGCCTCAATGAATACGGTTCGTGCCTGGCTACCTGACATCCATAACGAGTTAGGAATTGATGATCCTCGAATGCCGCCAAACCTCGCTCAGCGAACTTCGGTTCCAAGCCCATCTATCGACGGCGTAATCCGGCTCGGATGCGGTGTTGTTTACTTCGATAATTGCCCAAGCGGGTTCATTAATGAGGACGGTGACGGGTTTCGTGCAAGTCACCCCTATTTAAATTGGGTTACTGTCAACATGGCCGAGGGCAGCCTTCTATGGTTCTTTTTAATTTTGAGCCAAGCTGTCAGCGGAGTTTCCGCGTCATGGCTCGATCCGGCCCCATACGTCGCCAACTTTAGATCAGATGATATTTCATTAGGGTCTGGAAGTTGGGAAGCTAGTCTGCGAGACGGTTAGAAGTTAATAGCTGAAAAGCGGTAGTTGGCTTTTGAGGAATTTTCACCGAGACCGCTACTTGAACCGCAACTTACGAGTATCGGCACGGGCTCGTTTCAAACTCCTGCCCCGCCCTCTGCGGGGTTCTAAAGAACCCCGTTGAATCCTCATAATAGGCCACAGCAGGCGCTCACTCAATCGCCAGGAGGGCTCCGCAGCTCAATTGCGCCACCGTCACCCTCGGAATTCGTTTACATGCGCCTGGGGGCGGTTTCCGGGGCCGCCAGAAGGCAGGACGTGCGTTTCGTCCCCAAATCGCCACGCTGATGAGTGGCTACTCATGGCAAATGGCGGCTGTCCCGCCATTTAGGCCGGTCATGTTCCGATTCAAAAACTCGTGGTGAGTTTGATTTGAGAAGTCTTTGAGGCATTCATAGCAGGCCGTTTCGCAACAGCAGGTGCCAACGATCCTCAGTGCGGACTCGACGACCTCACCCCACCTTTCTCGGGCATCAAGCACGAGACCAGCACCGCCAGGGGCTTTATCAAAGAGAACAATCTCATCGCCACCGGTTTGACTGCGGCGAAAGCTTACTCCCACCTCATTGAGGTCTAGTTCTAGCACTTCGCATAGGCCACGGTGAAGGGCGTAGCCTAGAGACTCGCGCGAAGGCGGTGAGATGAGGGGGCGGACGACGAGGCAGAACGATTCAAAGATGTGGCCGTAGGCGACAGTGATGGAGCGGTTGGCTTCGGATGAACATTTCTCATTACGACCAAAGATGGGCAGGTAGCGAAGCCACTTGTGCTGAGTGGCTGATGCGCCAGTGAGAGGCACAGGCTCGCTTCGCCCACAAAGGCGGCAGAGTTTGAAGCCCTTATTTCCTGGCGCGTAGTTGTAGCGGAACAGCTTACCATTCTTTTTCAAAGCTATGTTGAAACCTGTGTGTGCGGTAAATGTCACATCATCAAGAGTGTCAATGAAATGCGTGAGCCCTTGGCGCTGTCGTATCGGTTTGGTTCGCCCGAAGTTGGCCTTTGCCTTTTCGTCATGAAGAAATGCCGTCGGCTGAATAAAGCGACGGAAGGTTGGCTCAAGCACCTTCCCCTTACAGGCTGGGCAGCTATCTCCAAGTGATTCCTTTAATTTGGTTTTGGTCAGTTCAGTGCGAACCAACTGACACTCGGGACAGCGCCAAAACCATTGGGGATCGGGCATCTCTTTCCGGGTTGAGAAGAACAGTCCTCCACTAGTGAACATCTGCTTTCTCGCGACGACCTGGGCTCCAGGAGCATATTCGCCAATCGCCTGCCCACGATCTCTGCTGAGATCCACATCACTCTCTGCATAGCGGTCGGCTTTTGTCACCAGCTCAACCACATCAAGCGGAAATGCATACCGTGGAAGAAAACCGCGCTTCGCTAAAATACTTATGAGGTCTGCCTTGAGAATGGACTGAATAGCGCGTTCTGAATCACCAGTTGCTTGTCCTTGTGCAAAGCGCTCTTTGCGTTCATCGAGGAGTGATTGCAGATCATCTCGGACTTCTTGGATACGCTTGGCAAAGCTTTCGATGCAAACAGTCAACGCAGTGGCCCAGCCCCCAACAGCAGCAGCGATGTCATGAAGAGAAGATTCTTCGCCAACTGGAAGGGAACAACCGGACATAGCACCTTGTAAATCCAACACCATATTCTGCGTCCCCTGCGGGAACCAATTGAGGGGCAGTCCTGTGCGAAGTTCTTGAGGGATGCATATACCCAAGGGAATCTGCTGTTTCCTCGCGAGAGAGCCAAGCGTTTCCATGCTCGCACGCAATGCAGACGCGAAAAAGTAAGCATTCAGATGACGCTGCGCGAGATGAGCGTTGAGCAGGAATACCGAGGGTGGATTCACCGTGCCCTGCATAAGCCGTTGTTCGGGCTGCCGCCAGCAGTCGAGGTCATACTTGGTGCCTTTGCAGAGGGTGACGCACACAGCGTTTCGATCCGCCCCACGACCTGCTCGGCCAACGCGTTGAATGTAGGAGGCCGCGCTTGGAGGCGCATTCCGAAGCAGCACCTTTTGCAAGTCGCCAATATTGATACCCATTTCAAATGTGGTCGTGGAACTCAGCAAATTGACGCCTGCTCCACGAAAGTCCTCTTCAACGAGGGCGGCGACATTTTTTGCGAGCTGTGCAGTATGCTCTTCAGATGCCAACGATTGAAAGGTGACATCGGGAAGTGCAGATACCCAGCGTGCAATTAAACGATCATCGTGATCCAGTGACGGCATTTGCACCAGCGTGCCGGAGCATTCCTTTTTTGGACAAACGTCGCGGCAGTTCCATGTCGCAACGGTTTGGCAGGCTGAACAGCAAAACCGTTGCGGTGCAGCTTCCACCTGCAAGTGTGACGGAATGAGCCGCCATCTGTCGCCGTCATCTTGGCGGAGTGTGGCAGTTTTTGTGAACACGTCCCACAAGCTCGACGCTACTTCTCGTGCCTGGGCGATGCTAATGCTCAAGGTGCGAGCGAGATAGTTGGTGAACTCGTTACCCTGTGCGCTCGTGACAGCGGAAACAAAGCCTTCGGCGTTTTTCAGACCGCCTTTCTCTTTCGCGAGAAAAATGTCAGCCGTCACCCGCCCAAATGCAGGGTCGTTATGCTTCACGCCTGGGGGAAGGCCGAATGCTTTGCGCTTCCTTGCATACCCAAACAAAGTTTGGAGCAAAGCCTCGCTGTCCGATGGCGAGAGGTTGAATCCCTCCAGGACATTATTAAGCTCCATCCGCTTAGCGTCGTCGAGATCATACCGGACCCGCACTGCTCCGAAATCCTCAGCGCTATCGCGAGACGAGTCGGGAATACCGAAATAGGCAAAGATTTGAGCTTGGAAGAACTGTTTCCAGTCGGGATCATCGCCTTCAGGCCGCACGGATGATGGCAACAAGAGCTTGTCCTCGGGCGACAAAGTGTCATCGGCAAATTGCTGATTCAGTAGTTCAGCCAGCTTGGTGAACTTCAATGGCTTCTTCTCCTTGAGTGCGATGCGTGTAATCTCACGACCAAGATCCCAGGGAAATGTTTCATCTTCCAACAAGGCTGGGAATGTGGCGGCTTTCTGTCGCTGGTCGGCGAAACAAAGCAATTTGCGAATCTTCCAACGCTCCTTTGCCAACCAGGGTGAGACATCGAAGTGGGCGAAAGGAATTGCGGCGGCAAGCCCCGCCTCATCTTCGGACTCCTGGAACCGACGCACGGGCTCAACGCCCATGGTGTTTCGAGCAAGGCAGTTCGGACACTGCCCCAGCATATGCTTTACATCCTTCTCCAATTGCTCCGTGCCCTGATCGCTGGGGCATTGGCGATGGAAAATGTCTATCTGGCGAAGATGACTTGCTGCGCCACATTGACATGAATCAGTGTGGTTGTGCTGGCGTTTACCGCAGGCCGCACACCACGCAGCTTGTTCAGGGTTGAAGATCAATTTCTCGTTATCGCGATCTTCGTCGCCATCAGCAATGGGTCTCGGATAAGGTAACTCGGGACCAACTGAAACATAGGTGTGAAAGCTGTCGGGTGCCCAACCTAAATCGGTATCGAACGAGTCATGGCTCGGCGCGGGGACTGTGGGTGCGCCCTCGACAGATGCCTCGCCGACATCACGCTTCGCACGCGCTCGCGTGGGACCAAGGTCTCGAAGCGCTCCATAAAGCCAGCCGCAACGCCGACAGGACACGACCTCCACCAAGCGCGAAGCGATGCCCTCTGCATGACAGGCTGGACATGAGCCCTCAGGTATCGAAGCAATATCCGAACGACGCGAAGAATACACGGCAGGCACATCACCGTGCCGCCCAGGGCAATCTTCACGTAGACAAACATGCAAGCCGTCCTGGGCACGTAGAAAGTAATGCAGACGTGTCGGAAGCAAAGCCTCGTGCCCAGGCTGGTTTTCGTCTGCTGTCGCAACGAGCGCGAGCAAGGCTGACAATGCCGCTTCGCGTTGTAGATGATCCTTGAATATTTTCCCAGATGCATCCTCAAATCGAACCGGTTTGCGAAGAACCTCACTGCGAAGTTTGAAAACGTTCGCATCAGACTCCAACCACTCCCGCAGTGAGCTTGCGCCAGTTGCGGGCAGCTTGGCGAGGGCAGCCTCAGCCCCACCCTTAGCCAGAGCGTCGCCGGCGGCCAAGTAGTCAGCTATGCCTGCCTCGGCTGGCTTTGGCGGAGCACTGATCGTCTTTGTTGTGCCATAGATGAGTCCGTTTGTGTTGAACTGTTCCCCAAACAAGCCTGACGCGAATAAACGCACCCGCTCTATGCTTTTTGCATCCCCCGCTTTGCCAAGTGTGGCTGAGGTCGCAATGCATACAGGCTTGGTAACACCCAGCCGTTCCTTGAGTCTGCGCAGCAAGAAGGCTATCTCGGTAGCCTGCACACTGCGATAGGCATGAGCTTCATCCAGAACAAGAAACTTCAGACGGGCACCCTCGAACACTGGCGCATCAATGGGGCGCACGAGCAGATACTCCAACATCGAAAAGTTTGTCACCAAAATATGAGGCGGTGACTGTCGAATCGCACCGCGATGGCGCAAATGATTTGGGGTGGCTCGTGCCTTTGCCATCTCTTTGTGGAATTCTTCATTGGCCGCATCATCAAGCTCGTCAGGATCTACCTTGCCCTTGTGTCGTGCTCGGCAAGCCTCCCGAAGTCCTGCTTCAAATGCCTTCTCGTCACTTGGGGTCTGCCCCGTGAATCTCGCAAAGGTGATTTGCGGGAGTTTCGCCAGCAAGCGCTCCCAGTCCTGCAACTGGTCATTCACGAGTGCGTTCATCGGGTAGATGATGATGGCTCTGAGCCCAGGCGAAGGGTCACGAATTAGATCATCGAGAATGGGAAGCTGGAAGCACCGCGTCTTACCGCTGCTTGTGCCTGTCGCAACCACGACGTTTCCGCCACCCAGGACAAGAGTGAGCGCATCGCTTTGGTGCTTGTAGAGCTGGTGCCCTCCCATGACCTCGGTGATGGTCCTCTTGGTGTCATCGGCCAAGGGTAATGCATCAAGTGACGCACCTCGCTCATAGCACGTTGCGGCTTCCAGAAATGGTCCGTTGATGAGCTGCTTGGGGTCTTGCAGAATTGAGTGCCACTGATCCTTGATGCCTTGAAAGCGCTGATGAACTTGATATTGTGAACGCAGCATGGCAGTGAAGTTGGAAACAACTTCACGATTAAAACGGGTGTTCAGTGAGTCCATAGGCTGTGATTCATGATGCGGATGCGTTTCTCTAAACACAACTGGCGCAGACGTTGGTCTACGGCTCCTTTTAGAGGAAATTTTATTTCCAGATGTGGCGGGCGTCCGCGTTCCCACACGGCTTTAATTGGCGTTGAGGGTTCGATCTGTGCTAGAATCGAATAAATTTGGTTGGTCAGCCCTGAGTAGCGAACAGTGAATGACCCGGAATCGTGACTTCCTACGTGAAGGCGATTTTCAAAGTCAGTCCAACACTGGCCTCTACGCTTCATCATACCAGTGCGCTCGATCACGAGGAATGCCCATTGATTCAGTCGCGCTTGCACGTTGGAGACATTCATCATTTCATAAGCGATGAGCAATTCTTCCCACGAGGCATGATGCTGAGTCGCAGTGAGCAAGAACCACGGCAAGTAGTCACGGAAGCGGACTTGCAGTTTGTCGAGATGTGACTGCTTCAGCGTTTCGGTCACACCAAGCTGTACCTCGGCTGCATTGCCAAATGGAATCACGCCATGCCGCTCCGAACGAAGTTGCACTGAGAATGGGAGCGCGTTGTCTTGTTTTGCAACGGCCACCATTGCCACATGGAGCTGGTTGAACCCGCCAAGCTTGACTGCTGGCCGTGCCGGTTCCGAGCGCGGAGGCGGATAACATGCATCAGCAGCAACTTTGAAGTGAAAGAGTTGGTCGTCCTCCAAACCAGATGTCTCGTCGCACTCAAGCCATTTGCCATTGATACGCCGATCAACCGTATAGAGTCGAAATTCCTTATTTAATAGCGCAGCAGTTTCCTCCCCAGAACTGGCGAGCATCCCTTTGGGCATTTTTATCAGGAACCAAGGCCAGCGAGGCAGTCGAACTACTCCACTACGCGACACATCCATCTGAAAACGATCTGTGGGTGACGGGAAAAGGCGAAGCTCCAATCTCTCGCGAGGAGCGAAAGTGATCTGATGCCAGCCTTCCACGCCGAGTGTAGCCCTTCGACCTTCGGGTTGCAGGCGGCTAATGAAGCAATTGGAACCATCTCGCAGTTGGAATTCTTGGTTCCAACGGATTTCATCGTCGTCGTCATTGAGCCACCCGTCACGCGTTGTGAAAGCCAGTTTGTGCCGCGAAATGATTGTGTAAAATCCAACAGGCAAGCCACGTGCTACAGGTGACACGAATGAGCCAAGAGTGTCGGACCATAGAGCCCAGGGCATTAGACCTCTCAGCGGCGGAAACTTTTTATCCTCGTTGCCTCGGAGCAGATGTAGCGTCAGCGCGGAGACAAACGCATCACCATCTACCGCCAGTGCCACGGGATTCGTTGATGCCTTCGCGCATTTCTCCCCGACTCGCCAGAGAGCAGGCAGATCGGATTCCTTGGCGATTCTAGGCGCTTCCAGTGTGATGCTAACTATGCCATCTTGTTCCCTGAAACGAAGTCGTGGGCGATCCCTGAACAGCGATTCCGGGTCATCTGGTCGGAGGAATAGCGCTGTCTCGGGAACAGCTTCGAAGTATTCCGCGCGCAACAGTGACATCTGTTTGATGTCTGATAGGGTCCACTGCGGGTGCGCATCCAGGACTCGCCGAGCATCTAACATTTCTTCGACCCACTTCGTCGCGGTCTCTCTGTTCTTCACAAAGAAATCTCGCAGATTCTTCCTGCCGCCGACCCACATCGAAATGCCTGACTCCCATTCGTCGTCATTCCACCTTTTGTATTCATCACTGGCAAACAATAGTCGCTCACAAACCGAAATGAAACCCCGCCAAACGCGGACAGGAATACCGATGTGCCGGACAGCGGACTGGACATAGAGCCGATGAGAACCCACAAGAAGAGGCAGGCCGCAGTATTCCGCAATTAGGGCGAATGCATGATTCACCTCTGATTGTCGGTTTGTCGGAAAGTTCGCTTCGCCGACGGCCTCGGCAAAACTGTCCCAGAACTTGTTCCCCTCGTAACGCAGGAATGCGACTGAGTGGTAGAGCCTCAATAGGAGATAGGGATGTCTTGAAGGTGTGTTCATCCACCCCTGATGCCAGAGCAGCCTCGCCAAGCTAAGCATATGGGGCAATTCCTCCGCAGATGGAAGCGCCTTCAGACAGCCGCCCATGGCTTCCCGCGCCTCATTTGGGAGTGCATCGTAAGCGCTTTGGGCGTCTTGCTCTGGTGTCGGCATCCAAAATATTCTGGACGACCACCCCTGAGACATCAAGCACAGTTTCGAAACCTATCTAAGCGGTTGGCCGCAATTGGGCAGGCTGGTCACGGGCGTCCTGCGTAGCCTCGTGCCTCGCCCACATTGAGCACTTCGAGCGTATGACCTTGCTTATTAACGTTAACACAAATCCCAGTCGGCAGCCGCGACAAGGTGCTATTGGGGGGCCTTCTGGCCACCGCTTGGTTGCGCTAGAGAAAAAGGTCAGCCGGAGACTGGGAGGTTTAGGCTTGTCATGGCCACGGACGCGGCTGTGATCACTGTGGACAAAGCTTGTATAACCGACTAGAAGAGCGTAAGTATTCTCCCGTCCTTTACGATGCTTCGCTTTCCACTCCACGACCTGAGCGACAGCGAGTTTGAAAAGCTCGTTGGCCTCATCTGCCACAAACTTCTGGGGCCGGGAGTCACGACTTTCGCCAGGGGTAAAGATCGTGGAAAGGATGCCAAATTCATAGGCACCGCTCAGGTGTTTCCTAGCCCCACAAACCCCGCAGCGGGGAAGTTTGTCATTCAGGCCAAACACAGGGCCTCGCCGGTTGGAACCTGTTCTGACTATGAATTTGAGACCAAGACTTTGAACGAGGAGTTGCCTAAAATAAGGCGCATGTTCGATGATGGGGAGTTGACGCACTACATTCTGTTCACCAACAGGAGGAAAACGGGCGGTGCAGAGGATCGCATTGCTAAACGAGTCTTGGACGAAACCGGCGTGAAAGATTTTTGGCTCAGAGGATTCGAGGATATCGAGAGCGAACTTTTGCTTCATCCGGATATAGTTAGAGCCGTGGGGCTCGACAAACTCCGCTCCCCTATCATGTTCACACCGAATGACCTCCGTGATGTGATCATGGCCCTCTACGAGCACCGGCAGAACCTGCCCGATTCCTTCGATAGCGAACACGACTTTCGTGATTATCCAGGCATCGAGGTAAAGAATTCCGTCAACGGCCTTTCGGCTGTTTACTTCGACTATATCAGGGAAAACTCCATGATGCACTTTGTGGCAATTGAAGACTTCCTCAAGAATGCCAGAAACCGGACAATCAAAGAGCAATATCACGCAGTGGCGGATGAGCTGAAAGGACAGCTCATTGTTCATAGGGAACGCTTTTCTGCGTTTGATGATGCCCTTGAACACCTCCATCACCTTATTCCAGAACGAAGCCCAGGAATAGCGGTGGCTAGCCACCGTCCGCTGCTGAAAATTGTCATCCACTACATGTATGTGAATTGCGACATCGGTCGTAAAGCTCCCCTCTCATGATTCGCCCCGCCAAGCATCTTGATCTCAACACCTGCATCCTGCGGGCCGCCAGCCTCTTGCTTGCTCAGCTCCAGGCGGAGCGATTGTGCAAGTTTGATGACCTGCGTCAGACGCTGGCGGCCCTGGGACCGGATGGCGATTATGTCTTCCTGCCCACGGTGCATTTCCTATACCTGCTGGGGCGCACTGAATATCACGCGCAGACGGACTCCTTTGAATATTTACAGCCTCAACCGGGCGAGGTGTCATGAAGCTCATCCACCTCTACACAAACCAGCCTAATCTCTTCGCACCCATCCGCTTCCGCGAGGGCTTTAACCTGATCCTGGCCGACATCCAGCATCCGCAGGACAAGAAAAAATCTGGCCACAATCTGGGAAAATCATTTCTAATTGAAGTGCTCGATTTCGTTCTGCTAAAAGGGGTGGATAAGAATCACACGTTTAAAAAGCGAGCCGATTTGTTTGCCCGCTTCATCTTCTTCTTGGAGATCGAACTGCCCGGCGGAGGCTTCGTCACAATTCGCCGGTCTGCGGATGAACCAACAAAGATTGCTTTCAAAAAGCATACAGAACGCTACCAGAACTATAGCAGCATTGAAGAAGTTGAGTGGGATCACTGGCGGGAATCATTCAAGAGGGCTGTTGCACTCCTCGACAGCCTTCTTGCCTTTGCTTCCATCAAACCGTTTTCTTACCGGAAAGGAGTTTCTTTTTTCCTCCGCACCCAGCAGGACTATGGAGATGTCTTCAAACTCTCCAAATTCGGAGCGGGTAATCATCCGGACTGGAAGCCGTACGTGATCAAAGTTCTAGGCTTTGATCACAATATCGTAGTGGCCAAGTATGATGCCGATGCCGCCTTAGAAGCCGCAGGAACAAAGGTCAAAGAATTGCAGCTCGAAATCCCCGTTACGCCGAAGGATCACGAGAAACTCAAGGCGCAGATCAATATCAAACGAGATGAGGTGGGGAAAGCTGTGGCAGCCCTCGACCGCTTCGACTTCCAAGCTCAGGAAACCATGCTTGCCCGGACCGTGGCCGAGCAAACCGAGGCTGAGATCGCCACCATCAACGAAAACCTTTACAATGCCCGCCACGACCTCGCGACCATCCAGCGTCAGCTCGCCGACAAAATTGATTTCGACCTGTCCGACGTCCAAAGAGTCTTTAATGAAGCCCAGATCTCCTTTCCTCAGCAACTAGCCCGTGACTATGACGATTTGGTGATTTTCAATCGCCGTATTCTCACGGAACGCCAAGCCCAATTGAATGACCAGGCCGTCACCTTGGAAAAGCAGATATTCCTTTTGGAAAAAGACCATGCACAGCTTTCGACCAGACGGCGCGAAATGCTGGGCGTTCTAGGGGGCAGCGACAGCTTGAAGAAATTCAAAGATCTCCAGAGGCAACTTGATCAAGACCGGGCCGATCTTTCCATCATGGAAACCCGTGAGAGCAAGCTGCGGGAGGTCATCTCTGCGCAACAGCAAGCTACGGCGTTGCGCGAGGAGGTAAAACGCTGCACCGAAGCCCTTAGAGACATGGTTAGCCAGAGTGTTCCGCGTTATCAGGCGATTCAGCTCACGTTCGCCCGCATCATCAAACAAGTTATGGACCGTGAGGCGCTGCTCTATGTCCAGCAAATGGAAAAGGGAGGGAATCTTGATCTGCGGGCGGAGTATTCTGATCCTGCGACACAGCGGGCCACCGAAGAAGACAAAGGCACCTCCTTTAAACAACTTCTCTGCATCGCCTTCGATCTCGCTGTTCTTATAAGTTATGCCAAGGAGCCCTTTTTCCACTTTGTGTATCACGATGGTGGCCTTGAGCGACTGGAGCGGAAACGCAAACTCGCGCTGCTGGAGGTTATACGTGAGACCTGCACGACCTACGGTATTCAATACATCCTCACTGCTCTGAGCGAAGATTTGCCGGAAGGCGATGCCCCTTCGGGCGTGCTACCGAGAGCGGAAGAAATTGTCCTACGCTTGAACGATGGCGGCATCAACGGCCGCCTGTTTCGCATGGAGACATTCTAAACACGCTCCACTTGGCCACATGCAGATGTTATTCACCACGGAAACTCGGATCGTTTGTCTCGCGGTCCTTCTTAGAAAATCCCACCGCCGATAGCGGCAGTCCCTTCCAGGGGGCCTTTAGGTCCCCGCTAGAAGGGCACTTTAGACAAATCGCCTTTAAGAGTCCCAGGAGGCACCACACACCCAAATCCGCTGTCCCAACCCTCAAAACGACCAAAAACGCGTTCTAGGGGCACTTCCGGGGCAAATAGAGGCCTACCCGCTGTTCTTTTGACAGCCTACAGCCATAAAGCGTGCCGTTTTCCCGGTCCGCTGACTCCTTTGGGTATAGTTACCCCGACCTCTCAGCAGTCCTGACGAACCCATTCAGCCGGAAATCGAGACAGCCCGCTAGCGTCGGCGGCCAGATGAGGCCTGGGCTAGGAAATCCGCGAGGTTCAGCTTCAAACCGTGAGCTATCTGAAGGAGCACCCAAAGCGTGGGTCTCGCCTGATCATTTTCGAGGTGGGTGATAGTGGTGCGGCTCACACCGATGGATTCCGCCAAGGCGGTGGCCGAGAGATTCTGTTTCAGACGCTCCTCCTTCAACAGCAGCACGAGCCGCCGTTCGGTTGGATTGATCTGAGAGCCATTGGACACTCACCGAAATTTCCCATTGCATCGCGCTTTGCACGGGCATTAAAATGCCCATTGCCATGAATCTGGACCCTAAACACAAAAAGGAAGGACTCCTCATTTCCAGACCGGTCCCGCGAAACCCACTGCTTAGTAGGCTGGCGACCGCTGCTCTTGTAGTATGCATTCTCGGTGCCCTACCTCGCTCCGCGCAGGCCAACGACTTCGACGACTGGCTAGCGGCCAAGAAGGGACGAACCTGGACCGCTGCGGATGGACGGCAAATCAACGCACGACTGGTTAGCTACAACTGGCCCGCCAAGACAGTGGAAATCAGGAAGCAGGATGGCAGGCAGTATGAACTGGAACTGAAGGACCTGTCGAAGGAAGACAATGAGTTCATCAAGACGATGGCGACGGTTCCCCAGCTCGTCACAGCAGCGGAGATGAAGGAGAGAGTGCTGGCCTACCGATTGCTCGATGTGAACGGGAATCCGTCGAACTATGGAGGCAAGGCAGGCAGATTGCTTGATGAGTTCAAAGCTGCCGTAGCGGACGGCGAATACGATGTGGAGATCCAGCTTGAAGCATTGGAATGGAACGTGGCGGAGTATCGCCGAGTTGGGCAAAAGGAGAAGGCAGAAGAGACAGAGACGAAGCGCATGGAACTGGCTTTGGAGAAAGAGAAACGGGACCTGCTGCGGCGGCAAACCGAAGCGCTTGAGGCCACTGCTGATGCGACGGCCAGCATGGCATGGCAGCTCCGCGAAATCAAAACACAGATATGGTTCCATCGGCAGGGTCTGTGAGTTCAGAAAAAGCCAAACGAAAAGGTTGTCGTCATGAAGATCATCCTCGCATTCTTGCTCGTCTTCAGCATCTTCACCCCAGGGCACGCGCAAGACGCAGTTCTGAGAGCAGAAGCGGCCAGCGGAGACGCCGTCTCGCAGTTCGATATTGGCATGATGTATGCCACGGGCCTAGGAGGCACGAAGGACGAAGCCGAAGCGGTAAAATGGCTGAGAAAGTCTGCCAATCAGCATTTCGCTGGCGCACAGACGAAGCTAGGATTGATGCTGCTCAACGGACAAGGTGTGGAGAAGGATGAAACCGAAGCCGCGAAATGGTTTCGGAGAGCTGCGGATCAGGACGACGCCAAAGCCTGCTTGTATTTGGGAACGATGCTTGGCAATGGCATCGGCGCTGAAGCGGACGTGACAGGGGCAGTGAAATGGATCATGAAGGGGGCAGAGATGAATGATGCACAGGCACAAACGATGCTCGCCGTCATCTACTCGAAAGGCGAGTGGCTCCCAAGGGACGAGGCGAAGGCAGTGAAATGGTTCCGGCGAGCTGCCGAGCAAGGTAATGTCACCGCTCAATGCGATCTCGGTGTTCGCTTTGCGAGCGGAGATGGCACAGAGACGGACTATGTAGAAGCACTGAAGTGGCTGCTCAAGGCAGCCGAGCAAAAGCACAGCCGCGCCGAGTTCATTCTCGGATACATGCATGAAGTTGGACAAGGCGTGCAAAAAGACACGATCAAGGCAGCCGGTTGGTACCGGCGAGCGGCAGAACAGGACTATGGACCGGCACAGCACAATCTCGGCCTGATGTGTGCCCAGGGACAGGGAGTGTCAGTTGATTACGCCGAAGCGCACAAATGGTTGAGCCTTGGGGCAGTCAACGGCAGGAGAGAGGCTCGGGAAAGCCTCGTCATTCTCGAAGAGCGGATGACCGCCAGCCAAAAGGCAGAGGGGATAAGGAGAGCGGCAGAACATCTCAAGGCACATGCCAACCACTGAGCCTCCCCTACATGACGAGAGATTCTGCCAGATTGAAAATTGAAGAATACACTTGTTTGCGAACGCGTGGTGAGGCGATGGCCGTCGTCTGTGAATGGGCTGCCCCTGGCCTTGCCGAAAATCTGCCCTTCAGCTACCAACTCCGACGCCATCCGTTGGCATTTATTCTTGGAGCAATCGTTGTGCTGCTGGCAGTCGGGGGGCTGTTTCACCCCCTGTCCCTGGGCTGCGCTATCCTGCTCCTCGTGGCGGGTTGTGAGGTGCCGAAAAAGATCATGTTCAGCGATAAAACCGCAGGGAAGTTCGTATTGGAATACGCCCAAGAAAACCCCGGTTATTTTGAAGAGTTAGTGATGTGGGAAGCAGTCACGTTCTACTACACGGAAAGATGCGGACGGGAGGAACTGAACGAGGGCAATGGAACCCGCCAAGATGGCGCAAGGACATAAGGGACCAGGAGGGGCCCGAGAAGGAGGACCTGGGACGCGACGGAGAGGCAGCGACGGGACGGATGCTGCCAAAATGCTGCCTCTTTACAACATGGGTGGCACCCCCAGTTATCAGTGGCAAATCCACGCTTATGGGCAGGTCCGCGATGGGCCAAAATAGACGCAAGATAAGCGACTGAAACGACATGTAATTCAAAGGGGACATGGGCCGGTCCGACTGACTAAAGACTGACTGTTTCATCCCTGTTTAAAGGTGGGGTCGTGGTTGTGTACAGTAGATGCGTGCTCGCTGTCACACTCTCCCTTTCCACCGACACCTCCAAGTCCCCCCATGGACCGGAGGACCGCAGTGGAGTAACGGTGTCGTCTCTTCCCCTTCCTAACCCTGTCCATCGCCCCCTCCTTAGCCGGTCTCCTTCTCCCAAGTCCCATACAGAACCACAGACGCATAGGCACCCTCTTGGGGAGCCAGGACGGAGGGAATTTGACGAAGTTAAGCCTACCTTCCTCGTCCCGTCCTTTGATGTCCTTGGCAAGATACTCCTCAAAGTGACGTCCACCCGCTTGTGATCTATAGTGGAACAAGCAACCAGAATTGTTTGAACGGGAGTTCATGGAGAGCCAAAGCTCTTTGAGGGCTTCTCGTTCGTGATGCTCAAGGCGACGGACAAATCCGATATGGAAGTGTG
>NZ_BKAG01000062.1 GCF_007992435.1 Prosthecobacter gellanilyticus
AACGCACGCCCCACACCAAGCGTGCCCAACAACCTCCAGACTCCCTCAAACAGCCATCTCATATTGATGTCCGAAAACGGCGAGCGTCCTGCCGCCATGTGTGCTTAAAGTAGCACCATGATTCTGGACGCTGAAGCCTGCTATGCCGCACATCGTGGACGCGATGCGCGCTTTGATGGCGTGTTTTTCACCGGGGTGAAGACCACCGGCATCTACTGCCGCCCCGTCTGCCCCGCCCGCACACCGGCCGCCACTTCCTGTGATTTTTTTGACACCGCCAGTGCCGCTGAGGCCGCAGGATTCCGCCCCTGTCTGCGTTGCCGCCCGGAAGTGGCTCCCGGCAGCCCCGGCACCACGTTGGCAGACTCTTTGTTACGCCGTGTTCGCGAGCGAGCCATGAAAGGCATGACACTGGAGACCATGGAGCCGGAGATGGGCCTGAGCATGCGCCAGGTGCGCCGCATCTTCCTCACGGAGTTTGGCGTGACCCCCGTGCAGGTCGTGCAGACCCAGCGCCTGCTCATGGCCAAGCAGTGGCTGCGCGAGACCACGCGCCCCATCAGCGAGATCGCGCTCGCCGCAGGCTTCCGCAGCCTGCGGAACTTTAACGCCGTCTTTCGCGAGCACTACCGCATGGCACCCTCG
This sequence comes from Prosthecobacter gellanilyticus, assembly GCF_007992435.1. Lineage (GTDB taxonomy): Bacteria > Verrucomicrobiota > Verrucomicrobiia > Verrucomicrobiales > Verrucomicrobiaceae > Prosthecobacter > Prosthecobacter gellanilyticus. The sequence continues at coordinate 646 of NZ_BKAG01000062.1, forward strand.
GCCTGCCGCACTCAGCAAACGCGCACGGACGATGTCATCACTCTCCGTCTCGCCTATCGCGAGCCGCTCGCCTGGGAGACGATGATGAACTACTTCCGCAGCCGCCTGCTTCCAGGTGTGGAGGAGATCAAGGACGGTGAATACCACCGCACCGTCATGCTCGGCAAAGCCATGGGCTGGATTCGTGTTTCTCCTATGCCCAAAGAGGCTGCCCTGCGCGTGGAAGTATCTCCAGGACTCATGCCTGTGCTCGGCACCGTGCAGAGTCGTGTGCGCCGCATGTTTGACCTCGATGCGCGTCCTGACTTGATCGAAGAACGACTCGGCGATGATGAACTCCTCGCCCCTGTGATGAAGAAGCATCCCGGCCTGCGTGTCTGCGGTGCCTGGGAGGTCTTTGAACTCGCGGTGCGTGCCGTGCTCGGCCAGCAGATCACCGTCCGCGCTGCCACCACGCTCTCGGCTCGCTTGGTGAATGAAGTGGGCCACAAGGTGGAGACACCTTTTGAGAACCTGAACCAGCTTGGCATCACTCCGGAAGCCATTGCCAAGATGAGCATTGATGCACTCTGCCGCCTCGGTCTCGTCAGTGCGAGGGCCAAGACTCTGCATCATCTCGCTGAGTTCGCGATGAGTGGCGGCTTTGATTTTCCACCCGGCCAGGATCACGAGGCTGTGGTCGCAAAGTTGGTTGCGCTTCCTGGCATCGGCCCCTGGACCGCGCACTACATCGCCATGCGCGCGCTGCGCTATCCTGATGCCTTCCCTGCCGCTGACCTCGGCCTGCGCAAGGCCATCGGCAAAGGCGAGCTCGTCTCCACCCGCGCCGCCACCGAGCGCTCCGAAGCCTGGCGTCCCTGGCGCGCCTACGCCTCCATCGCCCTCTGGACCAGCCTCACCCCATGACTCCGACCATCTACTTCACCACGCTCGACTCACCGCTGGGCGAGCTCACCGTCACCGCTACAGACAAGGGTCTGTGCGGTCTTTTCTTCACCGACCACAAATACTGGCCCGCCAGCAAACCCACCTGGCAGCGTGATGATGGCCCGCGCTTTGATGCCACACGCCAATGGCTGCATGCCTACTTTGCCGGTCACAAGGCCCGCAAGCTGCCACCGCTGGCCTTTGCCCATGGCACCGAGTTTCAGCAGCGAGTCTGGCAGGCCCTGCAAACCATCTCCTCAGGCCAGACCAGGACCTACTCTGAGATCGCCCACATGATCGGCGCGGAGAAAGCCGTGCGCGCCGTGGGCACGGCCATCGGCAAAAACCCGCTCTCCATCCTCGTCCCCTGCCATCGCGTCATCGGCACGAATGGCAGCCTCACCGGCTTCGCCGGAGGTGTGGAACGGAAGCGCTGGCTGCTCATTCACGAAGGCGTGATGCTGCACTGAAGGGAACCGACAAAGCGATGATGAGAATTCCCGATGAGGTCCGTTTGAGATTCACCCATCCATGAACATCCACGCCTTTACCGCAGCCTTTCTCAGCCTCGCCCTCGCCGTCTCCGCCGAAACCTCCGCCACGAAGGCGAAGAAGGAACCCAACTCCGTGCTCGCTCCCATCGAGGACGTCGCTGGTCTTCCTCGCGTGCTTCTGATCGGCGATTCCATCTCCATGGGTTATACACCCGAGGTTCGCAAGCTGCTGGAAGGCAAAGCCAATGTGCACCGCATCCCGCAAAACGGCGGCCCAACCAAAAATGGCATCGCTAACATCGAGAAGTGGCTCGGAACCGGCAAGTGGGATGTCATTCACTTCAACTGGGGCATTCACGATCTGAAGTTCATGCCCGATGGCAAACGTCAGGTCGAGGCCGAGGACTATGAGAAGAACCTGCGCGACCTCGTCTCCCGCATGCAGAAGACCGGCGCCAAGCTCATCTGGGCCACCACCACACCCATCCCTGAGGGTGAGCTGAATCCGCCGCGCAAGTTCGGCCAGGTCAAAGACTACAACAAAATCGCCGCCCGTGTGATGGCCGAGAATGACGTCGCCGTGGATGACCTCAATGCGCACATCAGCCCGAAGTTTGACCGTCTGCACAATCCCAAGGACCTCCACTACGGCCCTGAGGGCTATGCGTTCCTGGGCAAGAAGGTCGCGGAGGAGATCTCCAAGGCGCTGCCCAAGACCTCCAGATAAGCGGGCGCGAAAAATTCCGCGTTAAAAACCTGCCCGGACCGGAGATACTCCATGCACCCTCATGTCTCCGGCCGAAACCGAACGCCATCACCGCTTCCTGCGCAGCTTCACCGCGCACGAACCGGCCATCCGTGCGCATGTGCGGCGGCTGGTGCCCGCACGCGCGGATGCTGATGATGTGATGCAGGAGATCAGCGTGGTGCTCTGGGAGAAGTTTGACTCCTTCCGCGATGGTGCTGACTTCCGCGCCTGGGCCTTCGGTGTCGCCCGCTTTGAGGTGCTGGCATGGCTGCGGGATCGTGGCCGCGACCGGCTTGTGCTGGATGAGGAAGTCATTGCCAAAATCGCCGAGGAAACCACGGCCGAAGAGCCTCGCCTGCAGCGCCAGCGCGATGCCTTGGAGCACTGCATGAAGAAGGTGCCTGCCGATCAGCGAGACCTGCTCATGCAGGCCTACCAGCCCGAGTCACGCATCCAGGAAGTGGCGCAAGGCAGCGGCCGCACCGTGGCAGGCTTTTATCAATGGCTGCACCGCATGCGCAAGCTGCTGCTGGACTGCATCCGCCGCGCCATGACTCAAGAGGAGGTAGCACCATGAAGCCAGACCTCGAATCTCTCATCGAAGCCTATCTCGATGGCAGCATCATCCCTGCGCAGATGCAGCAACTCAACGAGACGCTTCTGAAAGATGCCGATGCGCGCCGTGAGTTCGCCGAGATCCTCAACGTGGACTCTGCGATCGCTGCGATGGCCGCTGGCTGGAACTTGGAGCAAGAACACGTAGAGCCTAAAATTCTGCGCCCTGCGTCACAAGTCACGAAATGGCGCTCCTCGCCCCGCTGGGTCGCAGTCGCCGCTTCTATAGCCCTCTTTTTGTTAGGCGGATGGTGGTGGCAGGGCTCTCAGCAGGGCTTCGCCAAGGTGGAGAAAGCCGCCGGGATCACAGATCTGTCTGAAGGCGCCTCTCTGCGCAGCGAACCCGTCCAGCTCACCGCAGGCACCGTGTCACTCATCAGCGCACGCGGTGCGCGCATCATCATCGAGGCGCCTGCTGAGTTTCGCTTTGAATCCTCCCAGCGTCTGCACATGAAGCGCGGCCGTCTTTCTGCGGATGTGCCACCTGCCGCGAAAGGTTTCACCGTCATCACGCCTTCCGGAGATGCCGTGGACCTCGGCACGCGCTTTGGTGTTGATGTGCCCACGAGCGGTGCTGCTGAAGTGCATGTTTTCCAGGGCGAGGTCATCGCCAAGGCCAACGGCGCGCCATCCAAGCAAAGCCTGCGCACCGGCGATGCCGTGATGTTTGATGCAGGAGCCAACACCTCACGTGAGCTGCGCTCCGCCGCCTTCATCCAGGCCGATGAAATGCGCGAGCTCACCGCCGGACTCGCCGCCGGCCAGCGTGCCCAATCAGATGCAGCGCTCGCCGAGCTGAAGCACGATCCCGCCTTGATCGCCCTGCTCGACTTCGAGTCCAACGACTCTCTCCCTGGTGTGTTTCGTAACGTGCAGGGCCGCTGGCCTGGCTCACATGCACCGGAGTTTGTGAACGTCGGCGATCATCTCAAGCTTGATGTCGGCAGCGAGCACGGCTGGCCGCAGCTCACTCTCGCCGCCTGGGTACGCATTGATCGCCTCGGCGCTCCGTATCAGTCGCTGCTGCACACCGATGGATGGAGCAAGAACAACCCCGGTCAGGTTCACTGGATAATCAATCGAGACACCACCATGCGCCTCGCCCTCATCGGCAATACGCTCGCTCCTGATGCCAGTGAGCGCGACGGTCATCCCGACTCACTCACGCCCGTGCTGCCCGAGCAAGGCCGCTGGGTTCATCTCGCCACCGTGTATGACTCGCAGGCCAAAACTGCGCGCTTCTACCTCAATGGTCAGTTTGATAAAGAAACACGCCTAACCATCGCTCATCCCGCGCGCCTGGGTCCTGCCCAGATCGGCAACTGGAACCAGCAGGACCGCAAGCTGAGCGGTCGTGTGGATGAACTGCTCCTGCTCGGCCGCGCCATGAGCGATGCCGAGATCCGCGCCCTCCATGCCGCGGGCAATCCCTACCGCTGAGTTTTCTGGCAGCATGCCAAACACGCATGCTGAGCCAAGGCACAAAACATTTCACGAACGGGCCTGGATGCGTCAGCATGATTTCACCGCGAGACCAACGCGCGGCTCATTCTTCCCCAACTCAAACCACAACTCTTATGAGCGACTTTAAATACAACCGTCTCGACAAAAACGACTGCGCCGTGCTGCTGGTGGATCACCAGACAGGTTTGACCAATCTCGTCCAGGATTTTTCCCCGGATGACTTCAAAAACAACGTCCTGGCCCTCGCCGATGCCGCGAAATATTTCAAGCTGCCCACCATCCTCACCACCAGCTTTGAAGACGGCCCGAACGGTCCTCTCGTCCCCGAGATCAAGGAACTGTTCCCCGATGCGCCTTACATCGCACGTCCTGGCAACATCAACGCCTGGGATAACGAAGATTTCGTCAAGGCCGTGAAGGCCACCGGCAAGAAGCAGCTTCTCATCGCCGGCATCGTCACAGAGGTTTGCGTGGCCTTCCCTGCCCTCTCTGCTCGTGAGGAAGGTTTTGAGGTCTTCGTCTGTACGGATGCCTCTGGCACCTTCAACCAGACCACCCGCAATGCTGCTTGGTCCCGAATGGAGCAGGCTGGCTGCCAGCTCATGAGCTGGTTCGGCGTCGCCTGTGAACTGCATCGCGACTGGCGCAATGACATCGTCGGCCTCGGTACGCTTTTCTCCAACCATCTGCCCAGCTACCGCTGCCTCATCAACAGCTACGAAGCCGGTCGCAAGGCTGCCAGCAAGTAAGCTTAAACCTTCCTCATCGGGAGCACGACGATCTCCGTCGTGCTCCCGATTTTTTTGTTGGGCGATGGCTTCTCCAGGCAAAAAAGATGTTAAAGACGGCTCGTGACCGGAGATAAGGAGATGAACTCATGCCCGTCACCCATCCCGCGCTTCGCATCGCCGCCCTGACATGGCTTGTGCCTGCCTGTCTGAGTGCAGCACCCGTCGACTTCGTGCGAGATGTACGGCCCATCCTCCAAAAGCACTGCTACGAGTGCCACGGTGAGAAAAAGCAAAAGTCTGGCTTGCGCCTCGACATCAAGTCCGAAGCCCTTAAGGGCGGTGACAATCACAGCCCCGACATCATCCCCGGCAAGGCCAAGGACAGCCCACTGATCCACTTCATTATCACCGATGATGAAGATGAGCTCATGCCTCCCAAAGGCAAGCTCTCCGCGCCTGAGATCGAAACACTCACCACCTGGATTCAAGAAGGCGCCGCGTGGCCGGAGGGTGTGGACCTGACCCAGCTCGAAGACCGCCGCAATCACTGGAGCTTCAAGCCACTTCAAGCCACTGCGCCCAAACCAAAAGGCGAGGAGATTGATACCTTCATCGATGCCAAGCTCAATGAAAAAGGACTGCATCGCTCCCCACCCGCCGATCGCATCACCTGGCTGCGTCGCGTGACTTTTGATCTCACCGGCCTCCCTCCGACTCCCGACGAAGTCACTGCCTTTGAATCAGGAATCAGGAATCGAGATTCAGGAATCTACGCCGCTGTTGTCGATCGTCTTCTGCAAAGCCCGCGCTACGGCGAACGCTGGGCCCAGCATTGGCTCGATGTTGTTCGTTATGCCGACACGCACGGTTTTGAAGTCAACACCGAGCGCCCGAACGCCTGGCCCTACCGCGACTACGTCATCCGCGCCTTCAATGACGACACACCTTATGATCGCTTCATCAAGGAACAGATCGTGGGAGATCTGACGCAGCAGGATGCCGCCACAGGTTTCCTTGTCACGGCTTCCGTGCTCCTGCCCGGACAGATCGGCAAAGATGAACCCTCCAAGCGTCTCGCACGTCAGGACTCCATCGACGAGATCGTCGTGAACATCGGCCAGACCTTCCTCGGACTCAGCATCGGCTGCGCACGCTGCCACGATCACAAGTTCGATCCCATCACCGCGAAGGATTACTACTCCATGCAGGCCTTTGTCGCTGGTGTGCAGTATGGCGATCGCAATCTGCAAACGCCGGAAGCCATCGCCGCTCGCGAGGAGATGAAGCAGGTCAAATTCCAGATCGCAGAGCTCGACAAGCAGCTCGCCCGCTTCGTGCCCATGGCCAAGTCCGGCGTGAAGCGCATCATGGTGAGCGCACGGGAGAACCGGGACCGCTTCATGCCCGTGAAAGCTAAGCGCGTGCGCTTCACTATTCGTGATACCAACTCTCTCGAACCCTGCATCGATGAGCTCGAAGTCTTCACCACTGCGGGCGACAACATTGCCCATGATGCCGCAGTCACGGCCTCAGGCGAGAAGGTCACCACTGATCGTCACGAGCTGCGCTTCGTGAATGACGGAAACTACGGCAACTCACGCAGTTGGATGTCGAGCGAGAAAGGCAAAGGCTGGGTCATGCTTGAGTTCAAGGAAGAGCACGACATCGAGCGTGTCGTCTGGGGCCGCGATCGTCAGGGCAAATACACAGACCGTCTCGCCACCAGCTACGTCATCGAAACTGCTGACATCTCCGGCACCTGGCAGGTCGTCGCCGACTCCGATGACCGTCAGCGCTTTGACACGCGCGATCGTACCCAGCCCGCCTTTTCCACTCAAGGCCTCCACAAGAATGAAGTCGCCGAGGCCAAACGCCTGATGGCTCAAAAGGCTCCGCTGGATGACAAGCTTCAGAAGATCGGTGCCGGACAAATAGTGTTCGCAGGCACCTTCCGCACACCCGATGACATTCACCTGCTGAATCGTGGCGATCCCGAGCAGCCCAAGGAACCCGTCGTCCCCGCGGTGCTCAGTGCTTTGGGTGATCTCAAGCTGCCCAAGGAAGCAGCCGAACAAGATCGCCGCAAAGCTCTCGCCGAGTGGATCGCCAGTCCGCAGAATCCGCTCACCACACGTGTCATGGTGAACCGCATCTGGCAGGGCCACTTCGGCACCGGCCTCGTCGAGACTCCCAGCGACTTCGGCCGCATGGGAGTGAAACCCACCCACCCCGAGCTCCTCGACTGGCTCGCCACCGAGTTCATCCGCAGCGGCTGGAGCGTGAAGCACATGCACCGGTTGATCGTGTTGTCGGATACTTACCGTAGAACGAGCTTTTTAGCTCGTTCGAACGAGTTGGAAAACTCGTTCGATATCGATTCCGAATCCAGGTTCCTCTGGCGCTTCCCCACCCGTCGTCTCGAAGCCGAAACCATCCGCGATTCCATGCTCGCCGTCAGTGGCCAGCTCAATGTGAAGATGTATGGCCGAGGCTACAATCTTTTCGACAAACGCGGCGGCCTCAGCGGCTTTGAGCCTGTTGAGAGCTTCACCGGAGATGGCCTCCGACGCATGATCTACGCACACAAAGTCCGTCGCGAACCCGAAGCCATCTTCGGTGCCTTTGATTGCCCGGATGCTGGTCAAAGCACCGCCATCCGCCGCGCCAGCACCACGCCCATCCAAGCCCTGAACCTCTTCAACAGCCGCTTCACCCTGGATGCGTCCGAAGCCTTCGCGGCTCGCGTGAAGAAGGAGGCTGGCAACGACTTCACTGCACAAGTGACCCGTGCCTACCAGATCGCCCTCAGCCGCAGCCCGACAACCGATGAATTGCAAGACACCGTGCCCACGATCCGCGATCACGGACTCGCCACGCTTTGCCGGGCACTCTTCAACTCCAACGAGTTCCTTTTTATCCCCTGAAGCCATCCGTCATTGGCCAGTTCGCGAAGATGGAGATAGGGTGAAGGTTCATGGAAAGAGATTCGATGGAACCACCCCACCTGCACGGTGGCCCGCTTGGCCGTGCTGGGTTCAAAACGCTGCCGGAAGACTTCATCGTCGAGGAGTTGCTGGGGTTCGAGCCTTCAGGTGAAGGCGAGCACTGTCTCGTCTGGGTGGAGAAGCGTGACCTCGATAGCAACACCGCAGGCGCACGTCTGGCGGATGCACTCGGCCTGCGGCGCCGGCTCGTCAGCCATTGCGGCCTAAAGGATCGCCATGCCGTGACACGCCAATGGTTCAGCCTGCACATGCCAGGCCAACTATCACCGGAGCCTGCAGCTTTGGAGTCCGAAGGTCTGCGGGTGCTGCGCGTCACAAGAAACACTCGCAAGCTGCGCCGCGGCATTCATCTCGGCAATCGCTTCACCATTCGCCTGCGTGATTCAAACTTCGCCGCTGATGCTGCCAAAGAGCGCTGGCAGCAGATCGTGAGGCAAGGTGTGCCTAACTACTTTGGCAATCAACGGTTCGGCAATGAAGGTCGCAATGTGGAAAAGGCTATCGCCATGTTTCGCGGTGAGTTCACCACTGGTGACCGGCTCCTGCGCGGCATCCTGCTTTCTGCTGCGCGCAGTCATCTCTTCAATGCCGTGGTGGCGGAGCGCATGGCGCGTGGTCTTTGGAGCAAGGCTCTGCCCGGTGAGGTCTATGGCTTTCAGGACAACGGCACCTTGTTGCTCATCAACAACCAGCGTGGTGATGAGGCGCAGCGTTTCAAGGAAGGTAAGGTCGAGATCACCGCCCCCCTCTGGGGCAGTGGCGAACTTCAAACATCAGACGAAGTCCGTGCATTCGAGCTGGAGGTCATATCGCGCTTCCCTGAAATCACTGCCGGGCTGGAAGCTGCGGGACTGCGCCAGGAGCGACGCGTCATGCGTCTGCACCCCATTCATCCGGAGCTGCTGGCTTTGGAAAGTGGTGATCTGCAACTGAGCTTTGATCTTCCTCGCGGCACCTATGCCACCACCATCCTGCGTGAGCTGGCCGTGCTAGAAGAACCGAAAGAAACTTCGTAAAAGGCTCCCGTGATGTGGAGATTAATGCATGACGCTCTCATGATTCCGCATCCCGAACATCTTTCCACGGCTGGCCGTCAATTGCTCGACCGGCGTGGATTCCTCACGCAGAGCGCCACAGCCCTGGGGTCCATCGCGCTGACCAGACTGCTCGCGGCGGATGGCATGCTTGGATCAAAGGGGCCTGTCATTGATCCCGCGCGGCCTTATGCGCCGAGGCAGCCGCATTTCCCAGCGAAGGCAAAGAATGTGGTCGTCATCTTCTGCGCGGGTGCTGTGAGCCAGCTTGAGACCTGGGACTACAAGCCCGAGCTGATCAAGTGGGATAACAAGCCACTGCCAGGCGGACCTGCCGTGACTTTCCAAGGCCCCTCAGGCAATCTCGCGCGGCCTCAGTATCCCTTCCGCCCTCGCGGACAAACGGGCAAATGGGTGAGTGATATGATTCCACATCTCGCGGAGCTTACGGACGATTTTGCTTTTGTGCATTCGCTGACGAGCAAATCGAACACACATGGCCCGGCGGAAAATTTTCTCTCCACCGGCTTCGTGCTCGATGGCTTCCCGAGTCTCGGTGCCTGGACCACCTATGCGCTCGGCAGTGAGAACCAGGATCTACCGTCCTACGTGTCCATTCCTGATCCTCGCGGCGTGCCGCAAAACGGCGCCAACAACTGGGGCCCGGGCTTTCTTCCGGCAGCCTTTCAAGGCACCACCATGAGCTCGAAGAACCCGGTGCGTCATCTCGCTGCGCCGGGAGTTTCCGCTCAAACCGATCAAGCCGCACGATCCCTGCTACAGCGCATGAATGCGCGACATCTCGAGGCGAATCCTGGCGATGGCAAACTCGCCGCGCGGATTGCCAGTTATGAGCTCGCCGCGCGCATGCAGCTCAGCGTGCCGGAGATCAATGATCTCAGCACCGAGCCTGCACACATCCTGAAACTCTACGGAGCGGATGACACGCAGAACAAGGACAAGGCCGCCTTCGCGAAGAACTGCATTCTTGCGCGGCGTCTCATCGAGCGCGGCGTGCGCTTTGTGCAGCTTTTCAATGGCGCCTATGCCAGCGGCGGCAAGCTGAACTGGGATGGCCACAGCGATCTGAAAGAGCAGTACGATGTGCATGCCTCCATCCTGGATCAACCTGCCGCGGCCCTGATCCGCGATCTCAAGCAGCGCGGTCTGCTTCAAGACACACTCGTGGTTTGGTGCACTGAGTTCGGCCGCATGCCCTTCTTCCAGAAAGGTGCCAAGGGCCGCGACCACAACCCCGACGGCTTCACTTGCTGGATGACCGGTGCTGGTGTGAAGTCTGGCGTAAGCTGTGGCGAGACGGATGAGCTAGGCCAGAAGGCTGTGAAGGACATTCATCCTCTCTACGACTTCAACGCCACCATCCTCCATCTGCTCGGCCTCGATCACGAGCGCCTTACCTTTGAACACAACGGTGTCCAGCGCCGCCTGACCAATGTGGAAGGTCACGTCATCCGTGAGATGCTGGCGTAACCACTTTTGATCACAACAGTGCAGTGATATCCTGACGAGTCGGAATCGCGGGTTGGGCCCCTGCTTTCTGAGTCGCCAGTGCTCCAGCCGCATTGGCAAAACGAAGTGCCTGCTCAAGCTCGACACCTTCAGCCAAAGCCACAGCCAGCGCGCCTGCAAAGCTGTCACCTGCACCCACGGTGTCCACAGGCACGACCTTCGGTGGAGCCACCTCAATCACTCCATGCTCCAAACTCAGGGCCAGTGTGCTGTCAGCGCCACGCGTGATGACCAGCACTCCACATCCTGCGCTTTGCAACGCTCCTTCGATATCCTGAATCGCAAGCTTCACCGGCTTCCCTAGCAGCATCGCCGCCTCTTTTTCATTCACGATGAGCACGTCCACCGGAATGGCTGCTTCAGCAAAATCCGCTGACCATGGTGATGGATTGATCACAATGCGGACACTGGCCTCGCGAGCCATCTCCGCCGCACGTTTGATGACAGCCAAGGGGCACTCGAGCTGGAGCAGAAGCGCCTTGCTCTCTCGGATCAAGGCCGCTTGCTCATCGACGTCCCGTGGCGCGATCTCATGATTCGCCCCGGGATTCACGATGATGGTGTTCTCGCCACGATCATCCACCGCGATGAAGGCCGAGCCTGTGGGAATCTCCGTCCGCAGAACACCTGTCGTATCAACATTTTCGTTTTGCAGATGCTCCAGATACTGAGTTCCAAAGCCATCCTGCCCCACACAACCGATCATCGACACCCTTCCTCCAGCCCGCGCCGCGGCCACTGCCTGGTTCGCGCCCTTGCCTCCAAAGCAGGTTAGCATGCTGCTCGAGGTCAGGGTCTCACCCGGAGCCGGGATGCGCGGCACACGCAGCGTGTGATCCACGTTTAGTGAACCGACAACGGTGATCTTGGGAGCAGCGGACATATGAAATCGAGGATTGCTGGAAATAGCTCAGGGGAGTAATATTGGGGCATGAACACGACCATTGATCCCAAACTCCTGGCTGATCCGGTGTTTCAGCGCGTCATGCGTGATGCCCTGGCGATCCAAGACCGCTTTGCTGCGGATCCCGTGTATGCCAAGACGGGTAAGGGACATCTCAAAAGCACCGGAGTAGACGAACTTCAGAAGATCAAAAAAACGGCTCAAGGTAAGTCCAAGGAGTAAGTCATGCCCGCGAAGCGTCCATGGCTCGCCAAGTATTCCTGGGCCTTTGTGACCGGGCAGAATGCCGTCTTGTGCATGCAAAAGAATGCTCTGCACAAACCGACCTCTGACGGCCATGACAGGACCAGGGCACTTTGGGAATCGCGACATGCCGGTGAAATGACTCTGGCTGAAGCGGCGGATCTTTGCCGCCAATGTCATCGACTGGCCCCTTTCTGTTTTTACAACGGCAACACCTTTGCTGCCATCATCCGTGATGTGGCAGCTGTCTTGTCCCAAGAGCTTTCCCAAGCACCGGAGCAAGCGTTCATTATCCGCAGCCTTGCAGGTCACATCGTTGCCGGTGTGGCCACTGAGGAGGAAGTGAAGGCGTTTCACGAGTTTTCAGATTCGCTGGTCTAAACCGCTCACTTCTTCGCAGGCGGAGGTTCCACACTGAGCTGCACCACGGCCTCGCGAACGCGGGCGGTTTGCTCGGGGCTCATGATGAGAAAGCGATGCTTGCCTTTGCCATCCTTGGAAGGGCGGAAGAGGGTGGCTGAGTCATCCTCGACGACGACATTGCCGGGAGGTGAGAGCTCGAAGTAGCCACGATCTGGCTGGATGGCATACAGCACGGCCGTGGGATCCCAGGTGGGGCGGTCATGCGGAGGTGGATTGTAGAGATAGTAGGCCTCCTTCAGCGGATGATGCGTGAGGTAGCCCAGATCCTTTTCAATCACGACATGCGGGAAGGCTGCGGCCACACCGATTTCATAACCGCTCCACACGATGGGCGTGGGCCACTGCTTCGCCAGCTTCTGAGCGGCAGGGATGTCGAGCTTTACGTTATACTCAAGGTGGCGTGTGTTGTGGTTCACCGTCTGAAAGGCACCCGCCATGATGCTGAGTTCCTTCACCTTCTTTGCCACCAGCGCCTTGCCTTCGGGATCATCCAGCAGGCGCGCCAGGTTCGTGAAGAAACCCACCTGCGCGATGACCACGCTGCTATCGGGTTGTTCGGAAAGGATCTTCTTGATCAGGCCGACTGCCTCAGGAGCATCCGTACCGCTTTTCAGATCATGCGGATAGCGGAAGGAGCCGTCCGCGTTCTTCTCATCGGCCAGCAGGTTGAACTTGCCGGCTTCTTTCGCAGCGCCATCACGCACCACACCGATGGGTGTGTCGGGATAACCATAGAGTGTGTTCACGGCATCGACAAAGGCCGCTGCTTGCGGATGATCCTTGGTGACCGTTACCGCGAGCAGCTCGCAGGCACCGCGCTTCTGCAGATTGTGAATCATGGCCAGCGCCATCAGGTCATCGACATCATTACCCATGTCGGTGTCGAAGATGAGCTTCACGGGTGCCGCCTGGGACAAGCCGCCGAGCGCGCAGAGGATGAGAGGAAGGAGGGATTTCATGGTTGAGGAGGTTGGATGGTGAGCTGGACGATCGCCTCCAGGGCACGGCTTTGCTGCACGGAGGTCATAGTGAGGAATCGATCACGCTGGCTGCCCTTGCCGCCTCTGGCGGGCGTGAAGCGCGTGAAGCCGTCATCGAGCACCTTCACGCGTCCTGGTTGCGAGAGGCCGAAGAAGCCGCGCTCTGGATACACGGCGTAGAGCACGCTGCTCTCGTCCCAGCACGGCCGGTCATGATTGGGGCCGCTGTGCAGCAGATAAGATTCGCGGACGATGTGGTGCGGCAGGTAGCCAAAGTCACGCGCGATGCTCTGGCGCGGATAGGGCAGCGCCTCGCCGATCTCATAACCGCTCCAGATGATGGGCACTTCCTCCGGCCACTCATTAGCCACGGTCTGCATGAAACCGATGCCATTGGTCACATTCGCCTCGAGGTGGTAGTTCGTGCCGCTGCAGAAGGCAAAGGCCCCTGCCATGATGGAGAGCAGTTTTACTTTTTTCTTCACCAGATCCACACCGCCTGGAGACTTGAGCAGGTTCGCCATGTTGGAGGCAATGCCGACGCTGATGATGGTCACGCTGTGATCAGGCTGCTTTTCCAAGAGCTCGCGAAGCAGCTCCACCGCCTCACGCGCATCCTCATTGCGATTCAAGTCATGCGGATAGTCCGGCGAATCCGCCAGCTTCAGATAGCTGCTGGGGCGCTTCTGCGATTTCGGATCACGTGTGACCCCGATGGGCAGATCCGGCCTGCCATAAACCGTGTTCTGCGCATCCACAAAACTCGCCGTGAGCGGATTGTCCTTCGAGATGGTGACCCCTAGGAACTCACAAGCCCCACGATCCGCGAGACTGTGGCACATGGTCAGTGCGAGCACGTCATCCACATCACCCGTGATGTCCGTGTCAAAGATGATCCTGGGCTTCTCGGCCAGGAGCGGAGAGCTAAGGGCGAAGAGGCAAAGCAGGAATAAGCGCATCATATGGTAGGGCATAGGGAAGGCGCGGCAGCGTTCTGGAGTGCTCCAGTCCTCTGGATCTTTGCGCAAGCCAGGAGACGCTCGAAAGCGCCGGAGGACCGGCGCACTCCAGGACGCCAGCGCGAAACTCAAAATCGCCGGTTTCATGATCATGTTCATTTCCTCCTCCAGGTGTCCGCCAGCACTGCAGCGACGATCACGGCACCTGTCACAACTCGCTTCATCGGCTCGCTGGCGCCGATCTGGACAAGGCCGGCCTCAAGGGTGGCAATGATGAGCACGCCCATGAAGCTTTTCACGACGCTGCCACGGCCGCCCATGAGGCTGGTGCCACCGACCACCACGGCGGCGATGGCGCTGAGTTCGAAACCTACGCCCGCATTCGGATCTGCGCTGCCGAGACGAGAGCAGTTGAAGACGGCGGCAAGCCCGGTCAGTGCCCCTAACAAAGCATGCGCTAGAATGCGCGGACGATCCACCTGCACGCCGGAGATGAGCGCGGCCTCGCGATTGGCGCCAATCGCAATCCAATGCCTGCCCACGGCCATGTGCGAGAGCACCACCTGTCCGAGGATCACGATGATCACACTGATCACAAAGGCGGGCGAGATGACGAGACCGGAGAAAGGGGCTCCGAGGGACTCGATGCTGACACCAATGTATTTCGTTTGGGAGTTGGTCGTGAGAAAGGCTAGGCCTCGGGCAATCTCGAGCATGCCCAGCGATACGATGAATGAAGGCAGCCTTAGTTTCACACTCACCGCGCCCGTTGTGCCGCCGATCAAAGATCCCAGCGCGATGCTGGCCAGCAAAGCAAGCGCCAGCCCCCACTGCCAGTCTGCCATCATCACACCCACGGCGGCACCGCAGAAACCGAGCAGCGAACCCACGGATAGATCAATGCCTCCCGTGATCATCACTAGCGTCATGCCTGTGGCCACCAGCGCGAGCGCCGGGATGCGGTTCGCCACGGAGCCGAGTGTGCCGATGCCGAAGAAGCTCTCCCGCAGCACGCCAAACAGAACGATCATCGCTGCGAGGACGGCGAGGAGGATAAGAAAATCGGCGAAGCGGCGCATGAGAGGATAAAAAAGTCACTTTTCTGCGGCAAACCAGCAACCCCACAAGCCAGAAAGTACGAAGACACAAACCGTAAACCCAATGCCCAAGATGCTCTCGGTATCAGTCGACTCGCCCGGAGTTGAATCAGGTAGGAAGGGTCCCATCACCGCGAGGGCAAAGGCCACAACAATACTGATCAAAAAGCCATACAACACACTAGTCCCCGGGCGCTCGCGATACCCTTTGGAGATTCGTTGGAAGGCTTTCTGCATGGGTCAAAGATCACTTCGTTACCACATCCACCGGCGTCTGTAGATCGGCTGGTGTCGTCTTCTCCTTGATCACCTTCAGCGCAGCTTCGATGCCGAAGACGGCAAGTTGGTCACCATGCTGGTCGGCGGTGGCGAGGACACGGCCTTCGGCGAGGAGAGGCTTGAGGGCCGCGATGTTGTCGAAGCCGACGATCTGGATCTGTCCTGACTTGCCAGCGGACTGCACTGCGGCAGCGGCGCCGAGGGCCATGTTGTCATTGGCACAGAGGAGAGCCTTCACATTTGGATTCGCGGCCAGGATGCCACTTGCGACAGTGTTGGCCTTTTCCATCTCCCACTGGCCGCTTTGCGTGCTCACGATCTTCATGCCGGCGGCACTCATGGCGTCTTCAAAACCGGCGCGACGCTGCTGGCCGTTGAAGGCCGTTGTCACGCCTTCGATGATGGCCACTTCATCACCTGACTGCAGCTTTTTGGCAAGCACCTCACCCACGGCCTTGGCTCCGGCGCGGTTGTCTGGACCCACAAACGGGACGGACAGTCCCGCCTGCTTCAGTGTGTCGGCATCTAGTTTGTTATCGATATTCACCACCAGCACACCCGCTTCTTTCGCGCGCTTCAGCACGGTGACGAGAGCCTTGGAGTCCGCTGGAGCGATGACAATGGCCTGCACACCTTGCGATACCATTTGTTCGACCAAACCGACCTGCTCGGCGAGATCGGTCTCGTTCTTGATGCCGTTCACCACGAGTTCGTAATCCGCCACGTAAGCTGCCTGATGCTTCTTCGCGCCTTCGGCCATGGTCTGGAAAAATTCATTCGCCAGGGACTTCATCACGAGGGCGACCTTGGGCTTGCCTGAGGTCGCGGAAGATTCAGCTGCAGGCTTGCACGAAACCAGGGCAAGAGTGGCGAGGAGGAGAGTGAAGAGTGGCTTCATGGTTGAAGTGGCAGGTTTGCGCAAACGATTGTGCAAAGGATGTTCTTTCGGTCAATCTTTCTTCCAGGCGGCCACGGACCCGCGCTGAATGAGGCGGACCGGAAGCACGATGGGAGCGGTCTTGGACTTTCGCGCAGCTGGTTTGATCTGCGCCAGCAGGCTGTCCACCGCCGCCGTTCCCATGTCTTCCACGGGTTGGGCAATGGTGGTGAGTGAGGGTGAGAGGAGCGAAGCCCAGGGCTGCTCATCAAAGGCGATCAGGGAAAGGTCCGCAGGAATGGTGAGCTGTGCCTCACGCACTGCTTCGAGGGCGCCGAGGGCGAGCAGATTGCTCAAGGCGAGAATGGCCGTGGGACGTGGCTGCGCACAAAGAAGTCGCTGGGTGTGATCTCGAGCGATGGCCTGCGAGTGCTCGCCACCGGCGAGGAGATCACTCCGAAAACGAATCCCCGCCTCGGTGAGTCCCGCACGATAACCGCGCACTCGCTCGGCGATGACCGAGCTGTCTTCCTTGCCCTGAAGGCAGGCGATGCGCCGGTGCCCAAGCTTCACCAGATACCGCACCGCATCACGAGCACCGGAGAAGTTGTCTGAGACCACGCTCGCTGCCTGCAACGAAGCAAACACACGGTCCACCTGAGTGAGCGGCAGTTTCGAGGTCGTGAGCACTTCCAAATGCGCGGATTCGCCACCGACCGGGGCGAGGATGAGGCCGTCAATGCGACGATCCACAAGCATGCGCACGCACTCCGCCTCCACCTCCACGGATTCCTGCGAATCTGCCAGCAGCACGGTGTAACCCTGGGCGCGTGCGCGGCGCTCCACGGCACGCGCCAGAGAAGCAAAGAAGGGATTGGAGATATCAGGAATCAGCAACCCCAATGTGCGCGAACTCTGCAGGCGCAGGCTTCGGGCCAGCTCGTCTGGCCGCGCGCTCATTGCCGCAGCTTCATCCAGGATACGCTTCTGCGTTGCCTTCGCGATGCGAAACTCATCTCCACGACCTGCGAGCACACGCGAGACCGTGCTGGCTGAGATGCCGAGGTGCTGGGCGAGCGCTTTGAGGTTCATTTCGAATTTCGAGCCGTTATTTTGGCACAGATTGCCGAAGAAACGGGAAGAGAGCAACGTCACCGCACCATGAATCCTATGCTGAGACTTCTGATTCTCCTTTTCGCCACCTTTCATGCCCATGCCGCGCCGGTGAATGTGATCCTCATCAACTGCGATGACCTCGGCTACGGTGATCTCGGCTGTTATGGCGCGAAGGACATCCGCACACCGCATCTGGACCGCATGGCCGCGGAGGGCACACGCTTCACGGACTTCTCGGTGACCTCAGCACTGTGCACTCCCTCACGTGCAGCTTTGATGACCGGCAAGTATCCAGGTCGCGTTGGACTCGCCACAGGTGTGCTGAGACCCGATGCACAAACAGGACTCGCGAACAGCGAGACGACACTCGCCGAGGTCTTCAAGAAAGCAGGTCATGCCACGGGCTGCATCGGCAAATGGCATCTCGGTTTCGTGAAGGGCATGCGGCCGATGGATCAAGGCTTCGACAGCTACTACGGCGTGCTGCATAACCTCGACAAATTCGAGACCGTGGTTTTTGAAAAGGAAGGTGGCATGCCTGTGCTGCGTGGTGATGTGGTAGAGAAACGACCTGCTGTGCCTGCCGAGATGACCGGACTCTACACTGCCGAGGCGCTGAAGTTCATCGAGCAGCATCACGAGCATCCCTTCTTCCTCTATCTCGGTCACGCGATGCCGCACATTCCCTTCGACGCCTCGCCGAAGTTCAAAGGCAAATCCGAGCGTGGTCTTTATGGTGATGCCGTGGAAGAGATCGATGACAGCACTGGGCAAATCTTGGACAAGCTGCGCTCTTTGAATCTCGCCGAGAAAACGCTCGTCATCTTCACCAGCGACAATGGCCCCGAGCGCAAGACACCTGGCAGTGCCGCGCCTCTGAGCGGCAGCAAGCACACCGTGTATGAAGGTGGTCTGCGTGTGCCCTGCATCGCCTGGTATCCTGGCAAGGTTCCAGCCACCCGAGTCTGCGATGAGATGCTCAGCACCCTGGATCTGCTGCCCACGTTTGCGCATCTTGTGGATACTTCGGCGCCCACAAACCTCGACGGGCTTGACCAGCTTGATCTCTTCCTGGACCCGAAAGCAAAATCCCGCCGCACCACGCTCTTCTCACTCTACGGCCTCAATCAACGCCGCCTCGAGTCCATGCGCGAAGGCCGCTGGAAGCTGCATGTGACTCCGACGACACAGCTCTTCGATCTTCAAACGGATCTCGGCGAAACCAAGGATGTGTCAGCGCAGCATCCGGAGATCGTGCAAAAGCTCATCGAGAAGGCACTCAGCATCCGCAAAGATACTTTGGGCGAATGACGCCAAGGCTCAAGTCAGCACCGGATCTCCAAACAGCGTAAAGTTTGCCCAGTGGGTGATGTTCACGTCAAAGATCTCGCCGATGTGGCGATCTGGGTTGCCTTCGAAGACGACGATGCGGTTCGTGCGCGTGCGGCCCGTGAGGCGGGCTTCATTGGTCTTGCTCGGGCCCTCGCAGAGGATCTCGACTCGCTGGCCAATGAGCTCTTCATAGCGCGGATAGGCGTGCGCATTCACCAGCGCTAGGAGGTCCTGGTTGCGGCGCTCTTTCTCTTGCTCGCTGACCTGGATCTCGTCCGGCATCTCGGCGGCGGGTGTGCCACGGCGCTTGGAATAACGAAAAACGTAGGCGTTGTCGAACTTGATGCGGTCAAACATATCCCACGTCTCGAGGTAGTGCTTCTCGGTCTCGCCGGGGAAGCCGACGATGACGTCCGTGGTCACAGCAATGCCTGGACGTGCTGCACGGATGCGCTCCACGAGATCCATGAACTTCGCCGATGAATACGGGCGATGCATTTTCTTCAGGATCTCATCACTGCCGCTCTGCACGGGCAGATGCACATGCTCCGCGAGCTTTGGCAGATAGGTGAAGGCCTCGATGAGATCCTTTTTGTAACCGATGGGATGCGGGCTGGTGAAGCGGATGCGCTGGATGCCGGGAATCTCATGCACAGCCTCGAGCAACTGTACGAAAGGGCTCTTGCCGTTCACCGCAGGGAATTCGTGACGGCCATACAGGTTCACGATCTGGCCGAGAAGAGTGACTTCCTTCACACCTTGATCCGCGAGACGGCGCACCTCTTCCACGATGTCTGCGATCGGACGACCGCGCTCGCCACCGCGTGTATAGGGCACGATGCAGAAGGTGCACTTCATGTTGCAACCCTGCATGATGCTCACAAAGGCCGCGCCTTGCCTCTCCTTCAGCGTGTGATCACGGATGGTGTTCTGGCTGGCTTCCTCCTCATCGATATCCACGATGGAAAAGCGCTCCTCATCCATCTGGCGCTGCTCCTTGGCGCGGATGATCTCATCCACATACTCCACCACGCGGTGGTACTTCTGCGTGCCGACCACGAGATCCACCTTCACCTTGTCCACCAGCTCGGAGCCACGGCTTTGCGCCATGCAGCCCATGAAGCCCGTCACCAGAGGGATGCGGCGGCGGCGCACCATGCCCATTTTGCCCACGGCTTTTTGCTCCGCCTGGTCGCGCACAGAGCAGGTGTTGATCAGCACCACGTCAGCGTCCTCGTCGGTGGACGTCATGGTGTAGCCGCGGTCGACAAACATCTGGGACACCTGCTCGGTGTCTCGCTCGTTCATCTGGCAGCCGTAGGTCTTGATGTAAACTCGGGGCATGGAGGGGAAGGATTGTATCCATTTCCGGGGAAATGACAACCTGCGCGGTGTCCCGGGGCGATTTGCGTCTGGTCAAAACCGCTCCTCGTGGCTAACTTACGCCCGCAAATCTCCCTCATGAATTCCGCATGGTCCATCCTACTGGTGAGAGCGCTCTTTGCAGCGCTGTTCATGGTCATTGGCATCTTCGTCTCCCTGGGAATCGACCAGCCCTGGTGGTTCGGCGCAGTCATCGGAGGCACGGCGATGGCCCTGCTGGTCCTGCTGGATATGCTTTTTGCCCGGTTCAGCCTGCGGAACTTCTCCCATGCCACCTTTGGCCTCGGAATTGGCCTGTTCTGCGCCTGGCTGGTGACCCGCATCGGCATCTTCCAGCTCGGCGTCTTCCAGAGGATGGAGAACCTGGAGGACATCCGCAATGTCACCGAATTTCTCATCTATGTGTCATTCGCCTTCTTCGGGGTGACTTTCGGGCTTCGCAGCGACCGCGACCAGTTTGCCTTCATCATCCCCTATGTGCGGTTTCGTCGTGATGGAGCCGAGGGCGAGCCGCTGCTGCTCGACACAAACATCATCATCGACGGCCGCATTTTAAAAGTGGCAGACACCGGCTTCCTTAGCGGCCCGCTGGTCGTCCCGCGCTTCGTTTTGGATGAGCTCCAGCGCCTCACCGAGTCCGGTGATAGTCAAAAGGTCATCCGCGGCAAACGCGGCCTGGAGGTGATGGAAAAGCTTCGTGGCATGACCGGCGTGCGTCTCTCCATCTTCGAGCCCGAGGCCTGGCAGAAGCGCGAGGACCTCTCCGTGGATGCGCGCCTCGCCCACCTGGCCCGCCAGCTCAATGCCCGCCTCCTGACCAATGACGAGGACCTGGCCAAGGTGGCCCGCCTCCGTGGCATCACCGCGCTGAGCTTCAATGACCTCGTCATTGCCCTTCAGCCGCAATTGAACCCTGGTGACGAACTCGCGCTGAATCTGCTGAAGCCTGGCAAGGACAGGCATCAGGCGGTCGGCTACCTCGCGGACGGCACCATGATCGTGGTGAACCAGGCTGTGGGATTGGTCGGCCAGACCGTGGATGTGGTCATCTCCAGCGCACTGCCGACTTCAGCCGGGAGGCTGATCTTTGCGGAGTTGAAGGCGAAATGACGACTCCCTTCCGCCTTATTCGTTAGGCAACGAGAGACGACTTTAGAGAGCGCCTGCGGCGCAGTGCCATGAAACCTGCGAGCATCACCAGCGCGCAGCTTCCGGGCTCGGGCACCGGGTTCATCACGGCGAGAATGGCTGCGGAGTTCGTGGAGATGCGCGAGGCATACATGTGGCTCGGAACGTCCACGATCGTGTTGTTGACGAAGTTCCAGCCGTCGGTGTCATTGCCAACATAGAAGCCGCCCATGTCAAAGAGCGCAGCCTCGAACTCAAGAGCATCGATCGTGTTGTTCGTGTCGAACAAACCGTCCACGGCATAGTTCACGCCCGCCAGGTACCACTGCCCGGCGACTTGGATGAAGACGCCGCCACCGGAGTCGCCGGGAGACAGCGTGGCTTCATTGATGCCTGAGGCGGCATTAAACTCCGCCGAGAGCAAACTGCCCACATTGCTGGAGACGATGCCAGAAACCACATTGGCTCCCCAGCGGGCCACGCCATCTGCACCCGTGGTGCGCCAGCCGTGAAGCACATCGGCCACAGGGGGGCCGGGGTCATCTGTCACCACTTCCGCGCCGCGCGGCCCACCCCGGCCAAAGGTGACCAGGGTGCTGCCGAGCTCAAGGTTACCCGTATAGAGGGGTGCCCAGGTGGAAAAGGTCTCGTTGATCTTGAAGACACGCAGGTCGGTGCCCGCGATGTCCCAGAAGCCGGCGCCGCCATTGGCGGAGGAGTCGATGGTGTAGTTGATGTCTGCCACCCCATTAAAATCGGCGGTGCTGACAAAGGAGCTTCCCTGGGGGCCGACATGCCGGGCTGTAATGAAATACTGGTCACCGATCATCGTGCCCAGAAATGACCCGAACTTCCCCTCATAGGCCCAGCCGCTGTCCTGGTAGATCCCCGTGGGAGCCGTGGTGTTGGCCAGCGCATTGTCCGTGTCATAGAGCACCACGGCCTGACTGCTTGTGACCATCAGCAGACACAGGGCAAGCACCTGCGAAAAGCGGCAGGAGAGAGCTTGCTGAGGCGGCTGGCGAAAGCACATACCCCAAAACTTAACACATCCGTCATAATTTCCATAACAATATTATGACCGGACTGCGCATTTTCCGAAATGCACCTACTCGAGCCGCTTCTAGTCTAGGGGATGATGGGGGAGCAACGAAACCGCAGGTGTTTCGCGGAGCGTTGCCTGTTCAAGGAACACGACGGGTTGCAAACCCGTCCACTTTAAAACGGCCAGCGATAGGGCGCGTTGTGGATGAGTTTGCTCTTGGGGTAGGGAGCGATGCGGACCTGGTTCTTCGAATTACCGCTCAGGAGCCAGACGTTCGTGGCATCCATGGCATGCAGAAAGCCCATGTGGCCGCTGCTAGCCTGATCCTGGTCCAGGGGCTGCATGATGCAGATGGCACCATAGGTGGCAGCTACAGGGCGCCCCCAACCCCACCAGTTCGAAACCATGGCGCTGCCCTGCGGCGTGTAACCGGAGCGCTTGATGCACCAGTTCACAAAAGCTGCGCACCATGCGGTCTCATCGTGCAGCAAATTGCCGCTGATGCCGCAGCTGCGGAGGTATTCCAGGATGCGCGGGTTGTCCCCGTTCGACCACTCCTGCACGCCCTGCTCCATGATGGCGATCTGCATCCAGGGAGGTGGCGCGGCAAAGCTGGTGGGAGCAGCGGCAGCGGTCTCGGGCGGCGCACCTGTGACCACTCCATTGACATTCACGATCTGACCAGGGAAGAGCACTTTGAAATTTCCCGTGCCCCACTCCACAAGATCGGGATTCGCCTTTTGAAACTGCGCGAGCGTCATGCCAAACTTCTTCGCGATCTTCGTGGGATTATCACCGGGCTGAACAGAGTATTGGGCCATGTTTGAAAGCTAAAAGACACCTCCAGGCAAAGCGAGTGTGATTTGCTGGCGAAACCCCTTTTCTCCGCACATGATGCGGCATGATCCTGAACATCCACGCGCTGCAGCTCGACTCCGTCTGGGAAGACAAGGCCGCGAACTTTGGCAAGGTGCGCGCGCAGCTCGGCGCATCGCGGCCTGCCGCAGGATCCCTCATCGTGCTGCCGGAAATGTTCGGCACGGGCTTCTCCTGCGCGGTGGATCTCACCGCCGAGTGTGAGGGTGGCGAAACTGAAGTCTTTCTAAAATCCCTGGCTGCGGAACATCAAAGCTGCGTGCTCGGCGGTGTGGTGACACGCGGCAATGATGGCAAGGCCCGCAATCAAGCGCTGGCCGTGTCACCGGACGGACACGTGCTGGCACGCTACACGAAGATGCGACCCTTTTCGTTAGGCGGAGAGGCGGATGTGCATGTGCGTGGCGGCACGCCGGTGCTGTTTGAATACGGCGGTTTCAAAATCTCCCCGCTGGTGTGCTATGACCTGCGTTTTCCCGAACTGGCCCGCGATGCGGTGAAAATGGGCGCGGAAGTGCTGGTCTACATGGCGGCATGGCCGGTGAAGCGCTTCCAGCACTGGATCACGCTGCTGCAGGCCCGCGCCATCGAGAACCAGGCCTATGTTGTCGGCGTGAACCGCACCGGCGCGGATCCCCAGTTCAGTTACAATGGGCGCAGCCTTGTGGTGGATCCGCATGGCGTGATCATCGCGGATGCAGGCGAGCGCGAGCACGCCATCACCACCCAGATCGAGCATGAGGTCATCTCCGGCTGGCGGGCCCAGTTTCCCGGTCTGCGGGATGCCGGGCTGATCTGAGCGGCCTAGCCAAAAGTAAAAGTGGACAGAAAACGTCCCGGAGCTTGGATTGGCGCGTAGAGAGGTTGCGGAGCGCCACTCCGCAGAAACACTTCCGCGCCATGATCCACCAGCCGTTTTGCAAACTCCTCGTCCTGGCCTCGGCCAGTCTCTTTGTCGGCTCTCTCACCTGTCACGCGGCAGACGCTGCCCTGAAGCAGGACGTTGAAAAGGCCATCACGCGCGGGCTCGACTACCTCCAGGCTCAGCAAGATCAAAAGGGCTACTGGGTCACACCAGATGATCCCGCACTCAGCGCGCTGGTGATCTCGGCGCTGAAGCAAAATCCCTCGCAGGATCGCGCCAAGGAGAATGACGCGACCAAGCGCGGTTACGACTTCCTCATGAGCCAGGTGAAGCCTGACGGCGGCATCTACTCCAAGGCCCGCGCGAACTACAACACCTCCATCGGCCTCATGGCCATCGTGCTGCGCGCCCGGCCGGAGGATGAGCAGATCATCCGCGCCGCGCATGCCTTTGTGTCGCACCAGCAGAACGACGTCGATACTCCCGGCAAGACAGACAATCCCTTCGACGGCGGCATTGGCTATGGCGGCGAGTCCAAGCCCGGGGCACCGGCTCATGCCGACCTCTCCAACACCACCTTCGCTCTCGAAGCCTTGTACTACTCGAAGCAGATGTTCTCAGACAGCGGCAAGCCGATCGACAAGAAGGACGATCTGAACTGGGATGCTGCCATCCAGTTCATCTCCCGCTGCCAGAACCGTCCCGGCTCCAATGACCAGTCCTGGGCCGGCGAGGACAAAAAGAACATCGGTGCTTTTGGTTATACTCCCGTGCCGCAGGCTGAGAGAGGTCAGAAGAAGGAAGGCCCCACGCCCATGCGCCAGTATGGCAGCATCAGCTATGCAGGCATGCTGAGCTTCATCTATGCCGGCCTCACACCTGAGGATCCGCGCGTGAAGGCAGCGCTGGAGTGGCTGGGCCAGAACTACACCGTGGATGAAAACCCCGGCATGGGTGCCGAAGGTCTCTATTACTACTACCACACCATGGCGAAGGCCCTGGCCACGGCCCAGATTGGCACCCTGAAGACCAAATCAGGTGACGTGGACTGGAAGGACGCGCTCGGCAAAAAGCTGATCAGCCTGCAGGGCGCGGATGGCTCCTGGGCGAACACTGCCTCCGGCCGCTGGATGGAAAGCAGCCCGGTCCTGGTGACCGCCTATACCGTGCTGGCGCTGGAGCAGGTGCACCGCTCCCTGAAGTAAGCTCCCTTTGAGACGACCTCTGCTTGCTCCGGCAGACACTCGCCATTATATGCCATTTAACGCATATCAATGAACTCATTGAGCGTCGCCTTCTCAAAGCCTGCTGCACGCAGATCTTCCATTCACACCGATTCCTCTCCGTCAGAGACGTAATATGTCTCTCGACGAGTTGATTCGAGTCTCTTCCATCCAGCACCCAGCTTCTTTCCTCAGATGAAACCTGTCCTTGCCGCGTCTCTTTTCCTTCACCTGCCCTGCCTGGCATTGATCACCGGACTTTCACCTTTGCTGGCCCAAAACCCTGCCGCGCCTGCCCCGGCGAAGAAGGACGAAAAGCCACCCATTGTCTTCGTGCCGGTGGACTACGAACTGGTCAATGCCTTCCCTGGCATCAAGTTCGAGCAGCCTCTCGGTATCGTCAGTGCTCCTGACGATAATAAGCGCCTCTTCATCGTGGAGAAAACCGGTCGTGTGCAGGTCGTCACAGGTCTGGACACTGGAAAGCTGGAGAAGAAACTCTTTCTCGACCTCACGCAGATTCCGAAAGCCACACTGGTGACCGAAGGTGAGTGCGGTGTGCTCGGTCTGGCCTTCCCACCGGACCATGCCCAGAGCGGCCGGGTGTTCGTTTAC
Source organism: Prosthecobacter gellanilyticus (assembly GCF_007992435.1). GTDB lineage: Bacteria > Verrucomicrobiota > Verrucomicrobiia > Verrucomicrobiales > Verrucomicrobiaceae > Prosthecobacter > Prosthecobacter gellanilyticus. The sequence goes on from NZ_BKAG01000062.1 coordinate 26,539, forward strand.
TACAGTCTCAAAATCGGTGGAGTGCTGCACCAGCGCGTGTCCCGCTTCAATGTCTCTCCAAACGATCCCAACAGCGTGGACAACGGCACGGAGCAGACGCTCATCACACAGAAGGATGAGGCCAGCAATCACAACGGCGGCGACCTGGCCTTCGGCCCCGATGGCTATCTCTACATCACCGCAGGCGACGGCGGCGCGGGTAACGACAAGTTCGACAACGCCCGCTTCATCAACAAAGGTTTCCACGGCGCCATCTTCCGCATCGATGTGGACAAGAAGGCTGGTAATCTCGCGCCGAACCCGCACCCCGCCATCAGCCTCGCGGCCGATGGCTCCGCTTTTTATGCCGTGCCAAAGGACAATCCCTTCATCGGCAGCGACTCGCATCATGGTGAGAAAATCGATCCCAAGACTGTACGCACCGAGACCTGGGCCACCGGCCTGCGCAATCCCTGGCGCATCTGGTTCGACCCAAAGAATGACCGTCTGTTCTGCGGCGAGGTAGGGCAGAACATGTATGAGGAAGTCGACCTCATCACCAAAGGTGGCGACTACGGCTGGCCGCATCGTGAGGCTCTGCATCCCTTCATCCAAGGCCCGACGGCCGACAAGGAACCCACGACCGGCTTCAAGCCCATCGACCCCATCTTTGAGTATCCGCGCAGCACAGGCCTGTCTGTGACCGGTGGTGTCGTCTATCGCGGAGACAAGTTCCCGCAGTTCAAAGAGAAATACATCTTCGCTGACTATGCTTTTGGACGTGTCATCGCGCTGGAAGATACCGGCAAGGCGCAATGGAGTGACGAGACCATCGCGCAGGAAGTCGGCATTGCTGGCATCGGCATCGACCCGCGTGATGGCGAGGTGCTCTTTGCCAACATGGCGCTCGGCGAGGTGAAGCACCTCCAGTCGAAGGCTTCTTCCAACTAAAGCTTCTCGCAGCTCTACCGTTCATGGCGTGTTGATTCACAAGACTCGCGGAGCGATCAGCGGGGCACGGGCGTATTCCATCTGTTTCTTGCTCTATGAAAACGCTCGTCTTCGACTCCCACTCCTATGACCGGACCTTCCTCGATGCGGCCAATCAAGGCCGTCACCAACTGGTTTATACTCAGGCCCAGCTCGATGTGACCACGGCCGCCATGGCGCAGGGTTATGATGCCGTGTGCCTCTTCGTCAATGATCGTGCGGATGCCCAGGTCATGGAACGGCTGGCCGCCGCAGGTGTGCGCTTGATCGTGCAGCGCTCCACTGGCTACAACAACATCGACCTCGCGGCGGCGAAGCGCCACGGTATCGCTGCCATGCGTGTGACCTCGTATTCACCCTACTCGGTGGCCGAGCATGCGGTGGCGCTATTGATGACTTTGAACCGTCATGTGCATCGCGCTTTTAATCGCACTCGTGAGTTTAACTTCCGTCTCGCGGGTCTTTTGGGCCGAGACATTCATGGCAGTCGTGTCGGTGTGGTGGGCACGGGCAGGATCGGCGCGGCCTTTGCCAGCATCATGCGCGGGTTCGGCTGCACATTGCTGGGACATGACAAGATCCAGAATCCAGACTGCCTGGCTCTGGGCATGAAGTATGTGCCGCTGGATGAGCTTCTTGCAGGCTCGGACATCGTCAGCCTGCACACGCCACTCACGAAAGAGACGCATCATCTGATCAATGACCAGACTCTGGCGCTGATGAAGCCCAGAGCCTTTTTGCTCAATACCAGCCGAGGAGGCTTGGTGGATACCGAAGCCTTGATTGCGGCCATCGAGCGTGGTGCTATCGCCGGAGTCGGGCTGGATGTTTATGAGGAGGAGGAAGGCAAATTCTTCCGCGACCTCTCCGATCATCCGATGAATGACGACGTCCTCGCGCGGCTCATCAGCTTCCCGAACGTGCTCGTCACCGGTCATCAGGCCTTTTTCACTGAACAAGCCGTGACCACCATCGCCGAGACCACGATTCAAAACCTGACCGATCACGAGGAAGGCAGGGCGAATGAGTGCCTGCTGACGTGATGCACAGACATGGGCCAGCTGGGAGCTTGCACCACCTCTAACAAAAATGGCATCGTCGCCGGGAGCAACGATGCCATTTGAGGTGGGAGAGTGAGGATGGCTTACTTGCCAGCGGCGGCGCCGCCGGTCTCGGCGGGGAGGGACTTGCCCTCGAGCCAGACGTATTCCTTCCAAGCGCCTTCATACAGGCGGACGTTCGGATAACCGGCGACGTGCTTCAGGTAGAAGAGCAGCAGGCTGCCTTCACGGGAGGTGCCGCAGTAGCAGATGATGTTTTTATCTGCGGTAATGCCGGCTTTTTCGAGCTCGGCCTTCACTTCCGCAAAAGGCTTGAACTTGTGCGTGTTGTCCGTCTCCATGAGGCGCGCCCAGTGGAAGCTGACGGCACCTGGGATGTGGCCTTTGCGCAGCCAGACATCGTCATCGCCGATGAACTCATTCAGCGGACGGGCATCGACGAGCACATTGCCAGCCTTGCCGACATGAGCTTGCACATCTTTGACGTTGGCGGAGACGCCTTTGTTGTCCTTCTCAGGCAGATGGCCGGGAGGATTGCCGAAGTAGTCGCGGCCAGGTTCGAAGCCCTGCTTCTTCCATTCAGCGATGCCGCCATCGACAACCTTGATGTTCTGTACGCCGAACTTTTCCAGCACGTACACGACCATGCTGGTGCTGAGCACCTCGTCATTCGGGAGCTTCTCACCGGTGGCATAGACGAGATGCAGGCGGTCCTTGTCCACACCGGCGCGGACGAGCAGAGCCTTCGTCAGATCATCTGGCAGGTACTGCACCGGCACGGCAGCATCAGTGCCGCGGAGGGTGTCAAAGTTGATGTGATGCGCGGTCGGCAGATGGCCGCGGAAGTAGTCTTTGTAGCCGCCGCGTGTGTCGAGAACGATGGGACGCTGCGAGGCGTCCGGATTTTCGATAAGTTTCTTGGCATCCGCCACGGAGATCAGGCCGATCTCAGCGTGAAGGGTGGAGGCGGCGAGAGCCGCGAGAATGAGAAGGTGTTTCATGATTGGTTAGGGGATTTGGAAGTGATGATCAAAACTTGAAGACGAAATTGACCTTGGCCACGTGGCTGGACTTGCCCTGCTCAGGGAAGTTGGTCCACCACTCGAGGACGACGTGCTTGTGCAGGACATACTTCCAGCCCACGGAAGGCAGCCAGAAGGACTCATCCGCAGCCTGCACGAGGTCGGCGTTGATGTTGAAGTCGCGGTCGAAGACCTTGAAGGTCTTGTCGAGGCCGAAGAGGAAGGAGTTGCCATTCGTCTGCACGCCATAACCGCCGTGAGCACGCAGGAATCCGAAGTCATGGGCCAGCATGGCATAGGTAAAGGGATCGCCTGCGCGGTTGATGTCCGTGAGGGCGATGCCTGCCACGCCGAGGGCGATCTTGCCGCCTTCCCAGGGCTTGAAACCGACTTTCGTCTGGAAGAAGAGAGGGCCGCTTTCATGCGTGAAGAGCGGGCTGTCCATGCCCCACTCGAGGTTCGCCGGACCGAACTGCCAGCCGGTTTTGAAGCCCATCCAGAAGGAGTGCTCATCAGGACCATTCGCGGAGAACTGGTTCGCGCCCGGACCGAAGCTGCTGAAGGCCTGCACGGCAATGGTGCGATGGTCGATCGTGTCGGCGGTTGGGATGTTGTTAAGACCGGTCGGCGTGGCGAAGGCCGTGGAGCCAAGCGCCAGGGAGAGGGCGATGATTCGGGAGAGGTTTTTCATGGTGACTGAATGGCGAGAGGCGCCATTTGCGCTTATATGCTCATTTAAGCAAGTATTATTCGCGACTCAGTTCCTCGTTGTCTTAATGGAGCGACTGCTCATCGGGACCAGAGCTTGCTCAGCCACCAGATGAGGGCGGAGAGCAGGGCCGAACAGGGCAGCGTGATCACCCAGGCCATGAGGACTGGAATAACGGTTTTCCAGCGCGCCTGCTTGGTAGTGATGCCGATGCCCAGCAACGCGCCAACCGACACATGGGTGGTGGAAACCGGCAGGCCGTGAAAGCTGGCGGTGGTGGTCAGCAAAGATGTCGCAAGATTCGCCGCGAAGCCCTGCCCCGGATTCATGCCCGTGATCTTGTGCGCGAGTGTGTCCGCCACACGGCGGGCACCGAAAAGCCCGCCCACGGTGATCGTGATCATCACCAGCAGCAGCGAGACCTCCACCCCCAGACCGCCGACACCCACGAGCAGCGCGGCCATCTTGGGCGTGTCATTCATGCCACGGGCAAAGCTCACGGCGCCAGCGCTCAAAAAGTGCAGCGCATCCAAACTGCGGGTGCGGTGGTCGGGCGCCAGGCGCAGCATGCGTAATACCCGATAGAGGATGCCTCCCAGCATGATCGCGAGGATGGGAGCGATCAGCAGCGGCTTGGCAAAGGTCCCCCACAAGGCGGCGAGCTTCACTCCTGAAGGATCTGCTGCCAGTCCCGCACCCAGCAGCGCCCCCATGAGCATATGTGTGGTGGACACCGGAAAGCCCAGGCGCGTGGCCAGGAGATTCGCCAGCCCTGCACCAGCAGCCACGGCAAACATGAAGTCGGGATGGCCTACCAATGAATCTGGCACGAGGCCCTTGCCGGTGAAAGCGGTCATCATGGTGCCCATCAGCAAAATGGAAGCCAGGCAACCCGCCGCCGTGGTCACTGCGGCCCAGCGGAGAGCCGTCCAGTAACCGGTGGTATTGCTGCCAAAGAGCGAGGCCACGCCTTTAAAATTGGCGTTAGCCCCGTTCGCATAGGCCACGGCCATGGCGGCGAGAATGATGAGGATGGCAAACATCGGCGCGGGTTTTCGATGGTGAGGAGCAAATCGTCAAGACTTGTCCGCCAGCCGGAACCCGAGCAGGAGAGTCCAACGGATAGCAAAAACCCATCCCCCGGCTTGAACGCTGTGCCTAGTTAAGATAACATGATGGACTGTGCCCAAGATCGACTGTCTCCCTGCCATGAAGGCGCTGGCCGAAGAAAACCGGCTGCGTCTCATGCGCCTGTTGCTCTCGGGCGAGCGTTCCGTGAACGATCTGGCGGATGCCACCGGCATGAGCCAGTACAATGTCTCCAAGCACCTGCGCGTGCTGCGTGAGGCCGGTCTCCTGACCCAGGAGAAGCAGGGCCAGCAGCGCCTGTATGCCATCGCCCCCGCCCTGGCGGAGCACCTCGCGGACAACGCCAGCGTGCTCGACCTGGGCTGCTGTCAGTTTGATTTCAAGAAGCTGGTGAGCTGACGCCGGCGGGGTCCTCTGACCCTGGCCCGGCTCATGCTCCAAAAGAGTCGAGAGTTTCCTGTCTGAGTTCCGTTGGTTTTAGACGTAGACCCTTCCACGATGAGTCCAAAGCTGCCCCATGGTGCTTGCCTCGCCGCCCTCCTGCTGGCGGCTGGCTCCTGCGTCGCTCAGGCTGAGCCGACCCGCCCACCGCTGAAGGAGCTCATCTCCGTGCAGACCGAGGTGCAGTCCCAGTTGATCAAGGTCCGGCCAGCCGTGGTGGCCATCCGCACGCACGATGGCACCGCCAGCGGCGTGATCATCAATTCCGAGGGTCTCATCCTCACCGCAGCGCATGTGGCCGAAAAGCCAGGCCGTGAAATGCGCGTGGTGCTGGATGATGGCACGGTGGTGAAGGCCACCACGCTGGGGCTCGACAAGACCACGGACGCGGCGCTCATGCAGCTGCATGACACGGACAAAGCCTGGCCGCACGTGCGACTGAACCGGAATGTGCTTTCGGCCACGCCCGGCACTTGGTGCTTCGCGCTCGGTCATCCGGGTGGTTTTGACAAGGAGCGCGGTGTGGTGCTGCGCGTGGGCAAAGTCATCCGCCAGACAGCGAATGCTTTGCAAACGGACTGCGTGCTCATGGGCGGAGATTCCGGCGGACCGCTTTTTAATCTCAATGGCGAGGTCATCGGCATTCACAGCCAGATCTGGGAGGAGCGTGATCATAACATGCACGTCTCCATGGCTCCCTTCCTCCGGTCCTGGGAAGAGATGAAGAGCAGCCTCGTGATCCGCGTGTGGGACACCGGCAGCGGTGGCTATCTGGGGGCGGCGGTGGATTTGAATGCCAATGGCAAGATCGAGGTGCTCGAAGTGCTGAAGGGATCACCCGCCCAGCAGGCAGGCTTGCTCGCCGGGGACATTGTGGAGGCCCTGGAGGCGCTGACGCTGAACTCCGCACCCCAATTTTCCAATGCGGTCCGTGCCCGTGCTGCGGGAGACGAGGTCATGCTGCAGATCCGCCGAGGTGAAAACGCGAAGGAGATGCGCATCAAGCTGGGCACCCGACCGAAGGAGGATGCAGGATGAGAGCCTGCGTCGTCACGCTGCTTCTTCTCCTGGGCATCAGCCATGCGGACACACGCCCGCAGCTGACGAATGAGGAGCGCACCAACGGCAAGCAGATCCTGGCCGACGTGGAGCCCATGCTGCCCGCCGCACGGGCCTCCGTGGCCCCGATCGAAAATGCCCGGGGCAAACTCGTGGCCACGGCCGTGTGGGTCGGCGCGGATGGCTACTTCCTCACCAAGGCCAGCGAGGTGCCGGAACTGGAGAAGCATCAGATCCGCTGGGCGCCTGGCGATACGGCGGCCATCCGTGAAATCCGCCGCCTCTCTCCTCACGATCTCGTGCTCGCCCAGGCGGTCAGCGTCCGGGGAATGAAGCCAGTGAAGTTTGAACCCACCACGCCGAAGACGGCCTATGGGCAGTGGCTGGCCGCCCCTGTGAAGGGGGGACGCGAGATCCGCATCGGCGTGATCAGCGCGCAATCCCGCAGGATCCAGGGCTTTGGCGCCGCCATGGGCATCCGCATGGATGACCAGCCGCCCGAGACTCCCGGCGTGCGCATCATGAGCCTGGCCGACGAAAGCCCCGCCGCCCTCGCGGGCCTGCGCAAAGGTGATGTGCTGACTGCTCTGGATGGCAAGACCGCCACCAGCATGAAGGATGTGTCCGCACTCATCCAGAGCTTCCAGCCCGGGGACTTCGTCGAGGTCAAATACAACCGCGATGGCAAGGCCTCGTCCACACGTGTGAGACTCGCCAGCCGCACGAAAATCATGATGAACTGGGATGGCGAGGACTTTGCCAACGGCGGCATCTCTCTCCGCACAGACAACTTCGCGCAGGTCATCCAGCATGACCTGCCGCTTTCGCCGTCGGACATGGGCAGCCCGCTCTTTGACCTCGAGGGTCATGTGCTCGGCATCAACATCGCTCGAGTGGATCGCGTCACCACCTTTGCGCTGCCGTCTTCCGTGTTCTGGAAGGAGATCGAGCCCTTGATCGAAGCCGACCGGCATCCGCCGAAAGCGCTGAAGCCGGGAGATGCGGTGAAGGCTTCGTCGAAAGGTGGTCAAGAGGTCAAGACGGCTCCCAACAAGCCCTGACCGGCCTCATCAATAATCACGTGAGAGCAGATAGTCCGCGAGCTCGCGAAGTCTCTGGCCATTCTCTCCAAAGACCTTCAGCGAATCATGCGCCACCTGAGTGAGGCGATGCGCCTCATCGCGGGAGGCATCGAGTCCGATCAAGGCTGGATAGGTGCTCTTCTCGGAGGCCAGGTCTTTGCCGGCGCTCTTGCCCAGCTTTTCGCTCGTCTGGGTGACATCCAGGATGTCATCGATGATCTGGAACGCGAGGCCGGTGGCCATGCCGAAGTCATGCAGGGCCTGCATCTGCTCCGGCGTCGCGTTCGCGCTCATGCCGCCGAGCTTCATGCTCGTGGTCAAAAGGGCGGCGGTCTTGTTTTCGTGGATGAAGCGCAGTGCTTCCAGCGGCAGTTTTTTGCCTTCGCCTTCCAGATCCGCCACCTGACCGCCCACGAGATGCAGGCTGCCTGCGGTGACCGCGAGCTCGCGGACGAGATCACCCGCCGTGTGGCGCGCGGTCGCCGGTGTCTTCACCACCAGTTCAAAAGCCAGCGCCTGAAGCGCATCTCCCGCCAGCACCGCAATGCCATCGCCAAACACCTTGTGGCAGGTCGGCACACCGCGGCGGAAATCATCATTGTCCATGCTCGGCAGGTCATCATGAATCAGCGAGTAGGTGTGCAGGCACTCCACCGCACAGGCGGCAGGTCCTGCAGCCTCCTTCGTGCCACCGCAGGCCTCCGCGGCTGCCAGGCAAAGGATGGGCCGCAGCCTCTTCCCGCCCGCGAACACACTGTGCCGCATGGCCTTGTGAATCGTCGCCGGAGCTGTGTCCGCACTCGGGATCAATTGATCCAGCAGAGAGTCAGTGAAGGCACAGCGTTCGGCGAGGTAGGGCTTGAGATCGGACATGTCAGGTCTGCCAGCATGGAAGGCTGAGGCATGGCTGCAAGGGTTTCATTCACCCTCAACTTCAAGCTCTCCCAGAAATGGTGAAGGCCGTGCATTTCTGCACGGCCTTCATTTGGTAGCGGGGACAGGATTTGAACCTGTGATCCCGCAT
>NZ_BKAG01000063.1 GCF_007992435.1 Prosthecobacter gellanilyticus
GGACGCTGCCGCGACTTCAGCGCTCCATGACAATTCCTGCCAGATGTGATGCTGTCAGCCGTTCAGAGACTCCACCATGACCGCGTTCCGCCTTCTCCTCCTCTTCGCCTTCACGGCCCTCACTCTCTCCGCCGCGGACAAGCCGAACATCATCTTCATCTTGTGTGATGACCTCGCCCAGGGAGACCTCGGCTGCTACGGGCAGAAGCTCATCCAGACACCGAACCTGGACCGCATGGCAGCAGAGGGGACCAAGTTCCCGCAGCTCTACTCCGGCACCAGCGTGTGCGCACCTTCGCGCTCTTCCTTGATGACCGGCCTGCACATGGGCCACTGCCCCATCCGCGCGAACCGCGAGATCCAGCCCGAAGGCCAGAAACCTCTGCCTGAAGAAGCCACCACCGTCGCACAAATGCTGAAGACCGCCGGTTACGCCACCGCCTGCACCGGCAAGTGGGGCATGGGCATGTTTGACACCACCGGCAGCCCTTTGAAGAAAGGCTTTGATCACTTTTTTGGTTATAACTGCCAGCGCCACGCCCACAGCTACTTCCCCAAATACCTGTGGAATGATGACCAGCATGTGGAGCTGGACGGCAAGACCTACTCCATGGATCTCATCAGCCAGAATGCGCTCGATTGGGTGCGCAAAAACTCCGGCAGCCCCTTCTTCCTCTACTACGCCATCACCCTGCCTCATGGCGATTTCAAGATCGATCACCTTGGCCAATACGAGACCAAACCCTGGACCCAACTGCAGAAGACTTATGCCGCCATGGTCACCCGGCTCGACAGCGATGTCGGCAAGCTCTTCGATCTGCTGAAGGACCTGAAGGTCGATGACAACACCCTCGTCATCTTCTCCGGCGACAACGGCGCCTCCTTCGCGCCTGCCTCAGAAGTCGGCAAACTCTTCGACCAATCCATGGGCGGCAAGCTGCGCGGTTACAAGCGCAGCCTCTATGAAGGCGGCCTGCGCCAGGCAGGCATCGCCCGCTGGCCTGGCAAGGTGCCCGCAGGCCGCGTGAGCGAGGAACCCTGGGCCTTCTGGGACTTCCTCCCCACCGCCGCCCAGCTCGCCGGCGTGGAGCTCAAGTCCGTGCAAGACGGATGCTCCGTGGTCAACCTCCTCAAAGGTGGCGAGGCCCCCAAGCGTGAAGCCTTCTACTGGGAGCTGCATGAGGGAGCCTCCCTTCAGGCCGTGCGCTTCGGCAATTGGAAAGCCGTCCGCAACGGCCCCTCGAAGCCTATCGAACTGTATGACCTCGCCACCGACCTCAGCGAGTCCAAGGACCTTGCGAAAGACAAGCCCGACCTCGTCGCCCAAGCCCAATCCCTCATGACCTCCATGCGCACCGACTCCCCCGACTGGCCCCTCGTCGACAAACGCGAAGGCAAAAAGAAAAAGGCCGGGAAGAAGTAGCCGCTGCGGCCGGTGGAGCGCGGATGTCCTCATTCGCAGGCCTAACAAAAAAACTGTAAAATGATGACGTCCGTCCTGTCCGCAAGAATGGCAGGAGTCCGCTTCTGTGCTTCCACGGATCGAAGGCCAACGGCCTTCCGTATCATAGCGAAGGGTTGGCGAGCTTTAGCGAGCCTACCCTGGATCCAAGAAGGTCCCCGCCCCTCCATGCCGGACCCCAACGGGGTCCCGTATCTTTTCACTGAATTTATGCCTCTCCCAAGGTCCCGCTCATCCATGACACGTGGGCTCCGCTTTCCATCAACGACTTCATCGTTCGCCAGGGTTGTCCGGCTCATGCCAGCTTGAGACTTGGTGGAGTCGGATGTCTGCGCAGTCGATCCTCAATGTCTGAGCGCAAACGGGTGAGGAAAGGCGGCATTTCATCCAGGGGAAAGCCTCGGTCAGCGAGATCATCGTAAAGGTAGTAGTCTCCTGCCAATGCCGCCATGTCATGGAGGGTGCCTGCAGCGTGACTCCCCTCTAACCTGCTCATCTCCGGCTCGATGACATCGCGGCACATTCTCTCGAAGCTTGGGAGGAGCGATGAACCGGAATGGACGACTGAGCTGGCGTGATGGTGAAGAAGGATCTGCACCGCCTCATCACGCGTCGGCAGCCGCCATCCCATCTTCGGAAGAGCACGCGTAAACAATCTCCAGGCCTCGTCCGATTCGATCACCGTATCCCACGCGATCTCATGGAGCTCTGACGCATCAAGGCCCGCCTCAATGAGTTCAATGGCACTCTGCCGGATCGTCGAGGCTGGGATGGGCTGAATCACTGCCTGCGACAAAAAGATAGGTAGCTCCATTTCAGGAATCATAGCGGCACATTAGGCTTGGGGGCACGTGAACATTGTCAGCAGGAGGTAAAGAAAGCCAGCCCTTCCATGCCCAGCGTTCGTCTTCTCAACCCTCCAGTCCAAAGTAAGTTTTTCCATCGGCTGTCACCGTCGCTGTCAGGGCATGGCCGCCAAGAATCTCAGTTAACGAGTCAAGCCACGACATCCTCACCCCGAGACCGGCCTCTACATGGATGTTCCCTGGCACCAGCTCTTCAGACATCCGGGCCTCGGTGTAAGGTTCTTCCCCGGCATCAACGCTGAAGTTCGGGAAGTAATCCCGCACCGCCAGCATCTTCAGTTCGGCCAGACGCGGCACCAGCGCCTGAAACGCCTGCCTCTGGCCCTCGGTCGGCTGCGGCTCCGCATCGCTAGGGGGCTCGACCGTGACCTCAAACTCTTCACCTGACGGGGACACATACCGTCCCTCCCACCAGTCATAGTTTGAATCCCATTTCAGATCTCCAAACACAGGGTCACAAATCGGCGGCAGCTCCACACGCTTGGGCGGCTCACCAAGTCCGAAGAGGCGTTTGAGGAAATTCATGATGGTGGAGTAAAACGCTCTTTCCGGGGAACGATTCAAGTTCAGCGCCCCGGCGTTGCTGGTTTGGCTGCACCACCTTGTCCTGTCTTGGGTTTAGGCCTAGCAGCCACGAACCTGTAGTCAGGCTTGAATGAAGTCGCAAAGACCTCATCGAACAGCTTCTGAAATCGTTCATCATGCCGCTCTCCGCCCGTTGTCATGATCTCCTTGAGGCCGTCATGAGAGATCAAATAAGTGGTGATGGACCACGAACCACCCCCGAAACTCCAGAAACAGTGCATCAGTCTGCCTCCTGTTTTGATGGTTTCCGTAGCCATCACGCCATGGCCGAGAGTCCCAATCCTGGTGAACTTCCCGTCCTTCCGCGCGAGATAGATCGTTGCTGCGTTCCCGCCTGTCCCTGAGGTGGCTGCGTTGGCAAACATCTGATCTGCCAACCTATCGCCGTCCAGATCAATGGCGCAGGTCGAATAACCTCCACCTTCGACATCAAACTCCCATCCGCAGATAGACAGGTAATCGTCGACTGGATTCGTCACCACAGCCACCTCGTGGCGGATGTCGTCCGCTGAAGCGACCCAAGCGAAGGCCATCGAAGCCAGGGCGAAGTATAGATAGTATTTCATTGTTAGGCCGAGTGACCAAAGCTCAATCATTCCAATCGCTGCCCTCCACTCATGTTCGATGGGTGCCGCCTCAGGCTGCGGCAGCCGTTGGATCTCAAGTGTTCCGCCGCTCACTTCGTCTCGGGCTGGTCGTCCGCATAGGGCTTCGCCCAGTCCGGCGTGGCCGCATGCGGCCCGCTCCCCTTGGTCTCATTCAGCAGCTCACCTGTCTTCAGCAGAAATCGCTGGATGTAAGACGGGCCGTGGCGTCCGCGAGTCTTCAAAATGACCGTCGTGTCCCCGTCGGCAAAGCCCCAGTCCTCAATGAACAAATCCGTTTTGACATCCTTCCACTGTTCCGGGGAGATCATCACCCGCAGCATGTTGTTCACCGGCTCGCCATGATCATTGCGGCGGGTGTAGCGGCTCCAGCCCACCAGGCCGGAGTCTGACCGGAGGACATGCAGGCACTTGCCGTTCTTGGTCCACATCTCCGTGTGCCCGTCTTTAAACTTCACGCGCACATTCCCGATCACCTCGCCCCAGTCACGCCGCTCCGCCGGCACCTCCACGATCTCCGCAGACACAGGCATGTCCGCCGCAGCGCAGGCGACCACCCCGAGAATCATCATCACACCAGCGGCAAGCACACATTTCATGGCACAGGATATCATGGGTTAAAGGTAGACGGGCAGCAGCCGGAAACCCCTCTCCGAAGCTTCCATCAGCACCGCATCCTAATCGACATGGGCCCAAACTTACAGTTCAAGATCTGGAAAAACGATCTCGCCGTCTTCTGCGCTCACGTTGAAAAATCCAACTCCATGAGCCTTGGTGGACTCCTTCATTTTCTTGAAGGCCGGTTCAGCGAGTGACCAGGCAAAGGCACAATAGACGACATTCTGGCCCATGCTGTAACTGGTGACATGCGGATCATCAATCATGTCATCACTGGCCGCACAGGGACCGTTCATGGCGGGAAACTCCTTCATGAAGTGCATCAACCAGTCCTTCAGTGGCGATAACACATTCTCGGGATCATCGTATGAGTGTGCTTCTTCCCACTCCGATTGAGTGTTATACCACTTCATGAATTCCGTCCTGCTTCGTGGAGCGGCAGTCGGATTAAACGCCATCAGGTCATAGCTCATATTGGAGATGTGATTGCCCATGGATAGCTGGACGAGTGGATGAGAAACAATTCTGTCGATGAGGTCAATAACAGACATCGGTCCACCATTCACCGTCCCCGGCTCCTGTGCCCCTTTCCGCGTCTTCCGTGTGTTCCGTAGGCCCTCCCGTTTTCTCCACCTCCAGCGTCCCCAGAACGCCTGAAGGCTTCACTCCAACTCCAGTCATCGCACCTCATAGGAGCCACGTCCACGCATGTTGGAGTCCAGGCTTTAGCCGATCTGAACATCCCAGCCCCCTCCATCCCTCCCTCACTCCGCGTTTCAGCGTCTTCTCCAACGACACCCTGCCTCGCTCAATCTCATGATGTCTGGGAGGCCACATCGGCATCACGTTGCCACACCAGAAACTTCTGACAGCTCGTCGAGCCCATGGCGTCGATGAACTGCGCATGATCAAAGCCGGGCAGTGTCTGCAGCAGCTCGAGAAGTTGGGCATCACCTGTTGCTCCCTGTGGAATCACGCAGCCGCTCGTGCCCTCACCCACAAGAATCCAAAACACATCGGTGGCGAAAGGCCCATCGTCGTTCGTCTCCACCATGACCGCACGAAGCTCATCCAATCTCACCGATTCAAGGATGCCATCGGGGCTCTGGTGGGTGATGAGACCGTCACTGAGGGTCACGACATGGGCGCGTTCAGCCAGCGGTGCCTTGGATTCACCCGCGCTCGTGCGCTTCTTTCCGTGTTCTTGTATCTGTCTCAACTGCCTCTCGCGTTCCGGCTCGCCCAACCGGTCAAACCACCAGTGCAAAAAGCCCAAGAACAAAGCCAGGCAGAGATAAAGCACCAGACCGAAACCCGGGAAGGGATGCTTGTCCTGAGCGCTCAGCACCATGCTGCCCCCGAGAGCCAGCGGTATCGGGCAGAAGACCGGGAAATCCAGCGTGGGCGCTCCACCGCCGTTGTAGACATCGTGAGCGATGTCCCAGACCACATAGCCCTTGAAGACGGCCCAAAGGACCCCAAAGGCCAGAAGGATCATTCCTAGAGTCATCATGGTCGAAGAAAGTCGGCGGTGTTCTATCGATAGTTAGGCCTTTGCGGTTGTGGCACGACTATGGTCCGGGTCGTCGGACCGGCGACGCGGAAACAGTGCCGTCCGACTCGATTAACAAATCATAGGTCCCAGAACCACCTCCATCACCCACCCCCAGGCTCAAGTGAATAGCCTTTGCGTCTGCCGAGATGGCGACCAGTGTTTCCGCGTAACCTTTCTGGATGGTAGCTGGCAGCATGTGGGGCAGAAAGACGTGATTCAGGTGTTCCGCAGGGACAGAGATCTTGGCATCGCCAAACCAAATGTTGAGTGCGGACAATTGAGGTAACCCGTCTTTCGGGAGCGTCTGGTCTGTCCCAATGACCCTCTTCCCGTCAACCGTGGCTGAGCGCCAGTCTTGCTTCCCTTGAGTGCCTGCATTCCGAAGCTCCGTGGTCTTGTGAGCCGCTCTCACAAAAGGGCGGGTTGAAGCCGTGATCTTGATCTTCGTGGTGCCAGCGGCTCCCTCAAAGATGACCGTGTCCACCGCGTAGTCGAATGCCACGGAGCAGATGGGCGCCAGCATCACTCCAGTGACACCTAATAAGAGGGATCGAATGCTCATCGCGTGCTGAGAATGGTCGAACGTATGAAACCCGTCTCAGCTTGTCAATCCATTGCACCACGGCCCGCTTGCCTGACGCTAAAGCTTCGTGGTTCCCTGAGCCAGACTATTCTCCATCCCTCCATTTTCATTCTCTCCATCTCCCCAAACCACGGCGGCCTCATCCCGCGTGCGGATCGCCACACCGTCCCAAATCATAAATCATAAATCGTAAATCATAAATGCCCTCCGAGACCACCGCAGACTGCCCACCGCCTACCGCTCCACACCACCAAGCCATTGACTTGCCCCCGTCTCTCCCTCATTTCACCGCATCATGGAACTCACCACTGAATCTCTGATCCACACCGCCCTGGCCGAGGACATCGGGCCGGGGGACGTGACGGCCACTTACTTCGTGCCAGAGGGCATGACCTCGCGCGCCGTCATCGTCGCGCGCGAGCCGGGCATCGTCTCGGGCATGGAGATCGCCCAGCGCGTGTTCACGGAGGTGGATGAGCGCGTGAAGACCCAGGCCCTGAAGCGCGATGGCGAAAGCTTCGTCAAAGGCGATGTCATCCTGGAAATCAGCGGCCCCACACGAGGCATCCTCACGGGCGAGCGCACCGCGTTGAACTTCCTTCAGCGCCTCTGTGCCATCGCCACCCAGACACGCCGTTATGTCGAGGCCGTGAAGCCGCACCCCGTGCAGATCTGGGACACGCGCAAGACCACCCCCGGCTGGCGCCTTTTGGAGAAAGCCGCCGTTAAAGCCGGTGGCGGCACCAACCATCGCATGGGTCTCTACGACCACGTCATGGTGAAGGACAACCACATCGCCGCGAACGGTTCTAACGAAGAGCTGCAGAAGGCCATCGACCGCGTGCGCTCGGAGCGCCCCGGCACGCGCATCCAGCTCGAGTGCGATACCCTGGACCAGATGGCCCGCTTCCTCACGCTGAATGGCGTGGAGATGCTGCTCATGGACAACATGGGCTGCGAGAAACTGCGCGAAGCCGTGAAGATGAATGCCGGCAAACTCTGGCTCGAGGCCAGCGGCGGCATCACCCTCGACACCATCAATGATGTCGCCGCCACCGGCGTGAATGCCATCTCCGTCGGTGCCCTCACCCACACCGTGCGCGCCCTCGACCTTGGGCTCGATTTCGTCGGCTGAGGTTCAACGCACTCTACTCCACCGCGTCCAAAGCCGCCACGCTGCCGTTGCCACTCCTGAAAGCCTGCCTACCCTCACTTCCTATGAACAAGACCGTGTTTGGATGTCTCATCGCCGCACTGGTGATCGCTTTGCTCTTCAGTGTCGGGTTTAACCTGATGCTCTCCGTGGCCCTCGTCGGCGAAGGCGTGGCCATGGCGCAGAAGCAGGAGCCCCTGGTGGAAAAAATCCTCGAAGAGGCCAAGGGCACGACCACGGCGAAGATCGTGCGCATCGACCTCGAAGGCGTCATCAGCTCCATGGGAGACCAGGGCCTCTTCGCCGCCGCATTGCCGAGCCTGGAAACCCTGAAGCGCTCCCTGGCCCAGGCTGCCGATGATGCGGAAGTGAAAGCCATTGTCCTGCGCGTGAACTCACCCGGTGGCGAGGTCACCGCCTCAGACATCCTTTACAATGCCGTGAAGAAGGCCGCCGCGAAAAAGCCCGTGGTCGTCTACATGGACTCCATCGCGGCCAGCGGCGGCTACTACGTCGCCTGTGGTGCCACCAAGGTCATCGCCAGCGAGACCACGCTCACCGCCAGCATCGGTGTCATCATGGAGAGCTTCAGTTATCATGATTTGTTCGGCAAGGTCGGGCTTGGCACGCAGACCTTCACCAGCGGCGCTTTTAAGGACACCCTCAGCGGCGCACGCCCCATGCGCGAGGATGAAAAAGCCTACGTGCAGGGCTTGGTGAACGAAATGTATGACCGCTTCCTCGGCATCGTCTCCGAGGCACGCGGCGTGCCGAAGGATGTGCTGAAAAACGGCGTGGCGGATGGCCGTGTCGTCACCGGTCGTCAGGCGCTCACGGCCAAGCTTGTGGACCAGATCGGCTACATTGAAGATGCCTATGCGCTGGCCCGTGAACTCGGCAAGACCTCTGATTCCGCAGCCATCGTGAAGTATGAGATGTCCCCATCTCTCTTGAGTGCGCTCGGCCTTTCCGCCCGCAAGGCCGCGCCTCCCGCAAAGATCGAGCTCGACCTCACCGGCGGCGTGCTGCCAAAGCTGCAGCCCGGCATGCTTTACTACCTGCCCTCCGCCTGGCGCCAGTGACTGATCTCCGCTCCCTTTCTTTCTGACTCATGGATGCTGCAACCCTTGGAATCCTGCGTGACACGAGCGTCATCGTCCTGCTATCTTTGTTGTTAGGTGTGGCAGTCTATCAGGGCATGCGCACCGCCTTTCCGGAGTCGCGCGTGTCCATCGGTCGTGTGGATCCCAGCGCCTTCTCCTTGGTGGATGTGCTCATGGTCGCCGGCATCGCCCTGCTCGTGCTCTTCGGGCTGAATGAATCCCTCGGCAACGTGGCCCAGGAAGCCACGAAGAAGGAGGAAGCGGCGGAGCTCACCGCAGGCGGCGCCTTCACGGGCATCGTGGTGCAGCTTCTCATCTGCACAGGATTGCTCGTGTATCTCAGCACTCTGCGCGGTGTGAACCCCGCGGAACTCTTTGGCCTGCGCCGCGTCAGGCTGCCACGCGCCGCGCTCACCGGTCTGCTGGCCATCATCCCCACCTGGGTCATCGTCACCGCCTGCATGGTCCTCATGAATGGCTGGATGAAAGGCTTCTGGCCTGATCTCCAGGGCCAGGACACTGCGGAGGCCTTCCGCCAGTCTGACGACGTCGTTGCCAAGATCATGATGGCCATCTCCGCCGCCATCGTGGCACCGCTGGTGGAGGAGACCATCTTCCGCGGCTTCATCTACGGCACGCTGAAAAAGCACACCGACGGCATCTTCGCCGCGCTCGCCTCCTCGCTGCTCTTCGCCGTGGTGCACATGCATGTCGGCACCCTCTTTCCGCTGGCTGTCCTCGCGCTCGCCTTCTGCGCCGCCTATGAATACACCGGCAGTCTCCTCGTGCCCATGGTCATGCACGGCATCTTCAATGCCACCAGCCTTGTGCTCATGATCCTCTTCCCCGACATGCCTTCATGAAGACGCTGGCCCAGGTGGGGGAGGACGAGCTCGTCCGGCTGATCACCGCCGGACTCAAGACCGATGCCGGCGTGCTGCTCGGCCCTGGCGATGACTGCGCCGTCGTGCGCGGCCCAACCAAAAGTGAGTCCTTGGTGCTGAAGACAGACACCATTGTCGAGGGCGTGCACTTCACCCCGGACACCGCACCGCATCTCATCGGCCGCAAGGCCATCGCCCGCGTGCTGAGTGACTTCGCCGCCATGGCCGCCATCCCGCGTCATGCGCTCGTCACCCTCATCGCGCCGCCTGCCACTCCCGTGAAGCGCATCCTCGGCCTCTATCAGGGCATGAGCCGCCTCGCGGACGAGTTCGCCGTGCGCATCGTCGGCGGTGAAACCTCCAGCGGCCAGCAGCTCATCCTCACCGTCAGCATGTCCGGCACCGTGCCCAACAAGCAGTGGGTCACACGCAGCCAGGCCAGGGCAGGGGATTTGCTTTTCGTCACCGGCAGGCTCGGCGGCTCCATCCGTGGCAAGCACCTCAAATTCCACCCGCTCGTCAAAGAAGCCCAGTGCCTCGTGAAGCACCTAAAACTCACCGCCATGATGGATCTGAGTGATGGTCTCGCGAAAGACCTCCCGCGCCTCGCCGCGCGTAGTGGCGTGGGTTATGAGCTCGTCGCCGAAGACATCCCCGTGAACCGCGGCTGCACCGTGCAGCAGGCCTTGAATGATGGCGAGGACTACGAGCTCCTCTTCACCGCCTCTCCGCGCACCACCGCGGCGCAGCTCCAGAAGTGCATGCAGGCCTATCCAAATTTGCAATTGAAATGCATCGGCAAACTCCTGCCTTTGAAAAAGCAGCGCCAGAGCCTCCTCGGCGGCTGGGACCACTTCAAGAAATAAGAGCAAGCAGAGCCTAAGCATGAGCACGAGCGCCACCCTCAACACACCCGATGCCACCCTCGCCTGGGGCCGCGATCTCGCCGCCTCGTTAAATGCTGGAGACGTTGTGGCCCTGTGCGGAAACCTCGGCGCCGGCAAGACCCAGGCCACCAAGGGCATTGTCGAAGGCCTCGGCTCCAGCGCCGCCGTCACCAGCCCCACCTTCACCCTCGTGCACGAGTATGCAGACGGCCGCCTGCCCATCTTCCATTTTGATTTCTACCGCATGGAGCGCGCCGAGGAAGTCCTCACCGTCGGCTGGGACGACATCCTCGATGAGCCCGGCGTCGTCATCATCGAGTGGGCCGACCTCTTCCCCGACCTCCTCCCTCTTCACACCCGCTGGTTCCACCTCACCGCGCAGGAGGATGGTTCTCGGGCCGTGGAGGAACGTTTGTTAGGCTAGGGCCCGGTTGGGCTCTGCTGCGTCGGAGCCGCGCTGAAGCCTCGTTTTCTCCCGCCTCCATCAATGCTCGTCCTTCGCCTTCGCTGCTGACTTGCCCTTGCTCGGCTTCAGGCTGCTCAGATAAGCCACCACATCACGCACCTCACGCGGGGTGAGGATGCCGAGCATCGGCGGCATCATGGACACAGGCGGTGTCTGCATGGTCACCTGCGTGCGCTGCACCTTCTTCTCGGTGCCATCAGCAAGGCGGACGGTGATGGTGGCCTTGTCTTCCTTGGCGAGGGCTCCGGCAATGTTGCTGCCGTCCTTCAGCGTGATGGAGACGAGGCCGTAACCCGGCACAATCTTCGCCACCGGATTAACCAATGATTCGAGCAGTTCCACACGCGTGCGCTGGCCGCCGATGGTCTTCAAAAGCGGGCCGACCTGGCTGCCTTCCTTGGCCTCGACCGTGTGGCAGGCCAGGCAGTTCGCGCCGAGATGATTGGTGACGAGCTCTTTGCCGTTCACAGCATCACCACCCTCCAGCAAATCATCGCGCGGGGCCGTGGTGCGGCTCTGCTGGTAGGCGGCGAGACGTTCGGCGAGCTTCGGGAAAGTTTGGGAAGCTTCGATGACATCCAGCTTCAAACTGGCGTCCACCTTGCCGGCGGCCAGACGCTGCAGCCACGTGTCCATCAGCGTCACCGCCGGTTCGCTGGTGTCCTTGGAGAGCAGCTTCAAAGCAGCCTGCTTCTCCGTTGTGCTGCCTTGCTCGAGCACGCGCGAGGCCTCGGCCACGGCCCGATCTTTCTGAAGGGCGAAGGTCTGCGCCAGCGACTCCGTGCGCAACTCCACGGGCGATGTCTTCGCGGCGGCGAGCGTCAGAGTTTCCGCAAAGGCTGCATCACTGGAATGCTGCGCGGCCATGAGGCGCAGCGCCCCCACGCGCTGCGTAGCCTTGGCCTTGTCATCGGCGATGATGCTGCGCAGGGCAGGGGCATCCACCTTCAGCGCCAGCTTCACCATGAGCTCGATACCGGCGGCTTTCAGATCCGCGTCAGCAAGCGCGAGCAGATCACTCACACGCGGCTGCACCACGGCGGCGATGGCCGCCGCATCACGCACGGCATAACGACGATTGTGTCCATCCACACGGTCCAGCACCGGAGGTTCGGTGAAGACCAGCAGCGCGGCAAAGGCATCGGCCGCAAAGGCAGGTGTCTGATTCTTCGCCAGGGCAAACTTCAGCAGCCGCTCCGCGTTCTCGATCTTGCCGAGGCGGAGGTTCGCATTGATGGCGCGGCGCGTGGTGACATCGGTGTGCGCTTTGTCTTCATCGAGCAAGGCAGCAAGCTGCGGCATGGCTTCAGAAATTCCGTTGTCATCATGAATGGCGCGCGCAGCCTCATCCACAATGGCGCTGTCACGATCTGCCAGCGCAGGCACGATGAGCGCGGAGTGCTGGCGGGAAAGCGCGAGCACGGCGGCGATGCGCACGTTGCGTGAGGAATCGCTGATGCGCTTCGCCAGGCTCTCGGCCGTGGCAGCACCGGAGAGGCCGGTGACCACGGCATGACGCATCCAGGCATCTCCCGCCTCTTTGGCGGCCATGGTCCAGAGGGCATCTTCAGCGGCGCCCAGTTGCAGCTTGCCAGCGGCGATGGCTGCATAGAAGCGCACACGGATGTTGCTGGAGGCGATGAGCTTCGGCAATGCCAGGCGGCTTTCCTCAGCCTTGGCCGGAGCATCCCCCAGCACCTTGATGATCTGTGTCTGCACTTCTGGTTCGGCAGAAGTCAGGTGTGGCAGCAGGGCGGCCTCGCCCGTGTCACCATGACGCATGCCGATGCCGATGCCCCAGATGGCATGCAGCTTGGCCAGCAGTGGTGCCTTGCCGTCTTCCAGCGTTTCCGCGAACACCTTCCATTCTTTGCGTGAGGCCAGCTCCAGCTGCGCGCCGAGACGCACACGCTGGTCCAGGTTTGCCAGCATGATCTGCAGATCGGCAGGCTCCAGCTTCTTGAAGCCTGCGGCCAGGATCTTCTGCGTCTCCACGCGTGCAGGATCAGTGGCGGCCTTGGCATCTTCATCCACGCGCCAGATCGCACCTTTTTCATCCAGCGGATAACCACCCACCCAGTCTGCCATGTACAGTCCTCCATCCGGCCCGAAGCTGAGGCCGATACCCATGATGCCGGAGTTGATCAGGCGCGCGCGGCTCATCTCAAAGGCGCTGCCCTTCGGCGTGATCTTGAAGGCCTCCATCTTGCCGGAGGGGAACTGGTCCAAAATAAAATGCCCGCGCAGATGAGATCCCAGCGCCGTGCCCGGCTCATGCACAAAGCCCGCAGGACCATTCGAATAGTTCGCCAGCGGCGGCGTAACAAAAAGTGGGTAACTCGCCGGCGGAGTCGCCACAGCGCCTTCCACCGTCTTCGCCTTCGGATCAGCCTCCACCACCGTCCCAGGTGTCTGCCAGATGCTCTCACGCATCCAGCGGCTCTCCGCCTTCATGTATTGGTGTGAGCAGCGCCAGCCGGAATCACTGAGCTCGGTGATGTAGACGAAGCGTTCTTTTTCTCCCGGCATGTCCGCGTCGTTGTCCACGCCGAACATGTTCCCGAAATCATCAAAGGCCACTTCCTGCACATTGCGCAGACCATGGGCGAAGACCTCAAACCCGCTGCCATCCGGCTCCACGCGCATCACCGCGCCTTCATGCGGATACAGCCACTGCTTGCCCTCCTTGCTCATCACGTTCACACCCTTGTCACCGATGCTCCAGTAGATGCGGCCATCCAGGCCCAGACGCGGGCCATGCATGTCATGTCCTGCATACGCGATGTGCATGCCAAAACCATGCGCCACCACCTCACGCACATCCGCCACGCCATCATCATCAGTATCTTTGAGCCTCCAAAGATCCGGCGCGATGGTGCAGTACACCCAGCCATCGTGATACAGGATGCCCGCGGCGATGCCCGTGACCTCGGTGTTAAAACCTTCCGCAAAGGTGGTCATCTTGTCAGCGGTGCCATCACCATCCGTGTCACGCAGCTGGAAGATCTTCTCACTATGCACGGTGAGGTCTTTCCAGTCGATGGAGCCGTCCTTGTTATGATCCTTGAGGCTGCCGCGCGGCAGGCGCATCTTCCCGGGAGCCAGCTCGCGCTTCAGGAACTCACGCTTCTCCTCCACGCTGCTCAGGCCCACATCATCCGGGATCCACATGGGATGCTCGCGGATGTCCAGGTCCGCCGCCTTGCGCCGTGTGGTGGCAGCCACATACACGCGGCCCTTCTCATCCACCGTGCAGGCCACCGGGTCCGGCACGTTCAGCGCGCCTGACCAGCGGTGCAGCGTGACTTCAGCCGCCGAGGCAGCATTCGCGAGGAAGAGGCAAAGGAAAAGGTTTCTCATGGCAGGGGTGGTTTGCCCTCATAGTGGCGCAATCTGCCCGGGATTTCCAATGGGAGCGTCACAGGAAATGCGGGCCGGGGAGATGGAGAAATGGAGAATGGAAAACTGAAAATGGAGAATGGCCTGCCCGAAAGAGATCCAAGGTTCTGGCCGCACCAGCTTCAGCTTCCCGCGTTTTTTGCCATTTTCCGGATGTCGTGGCGGGACGGCCTGAGGCGGAGCTTCTCGGCGAACGTCCTTTTCCATTCCTCCATTCTCCATTTTCAGTTCCTCCATGGCTTTAGGGGCAGGTCACAAAAAAAGGCACCGGGATCACCGGTGCCTTTTCGAAATAAACTAGCCTAACCAAAGATCACTTCTTCGCCGCATCGCCTTCGGGCTTCGCAGGCTCCACAGCGGCAGGTGCCGGGGCTGGAGCGGGCGCTGGGGCAGGTTCAGCAGCAGGTGCTGGTGCCGCAGCTGGTGCCGGAGGTGGCACAGCCACGGGGGGCGTGGTCACGCTGATCGGAGGAGTGGTCACGCTCGTTGGTGCTGGTGCTGGTGCAGGAGCAGCGGAGGCGCCAGGGGCGGCCGGGCCGGGTTTCGCGGGTGGGATATCCACCTTCACGATCTCGCTGCGCTTCTTCAGCAGATTGTTCACGGTGTATTCGCTGACCTCATAGACCCAGCCTGCGAATTTCTGCTCCTTGGCCAGCTTCTCTTCCTTGGCCTTCTTGTCAGCGGCAAAGGCTTCGTCCGCCTTCTTCTTGTCCTCTTCCTTCTCATCCTTCACCGGAGCGCGCTCCTTGGCGATGTCTGCGGCCACGCTGACGCTCATGAAATACTTGTCGCTGCCGTCCTTGCCCTGCTTTGCCGTCTGCACGTCGTAGGTGAAGCCGTCAAAGGTGGTGATCTTCACCTTCATGGCGTCCTTCAGCAGCTCGGCGGCCTTGTCCTTCGTGCTCACGTCGTTGAAGCTCGGTGAGGAGAGCAGGCTGGCGGCGCTGATCTTGGCGCTGTCCAGCTTCTCGGCGCTCTGGGTGGTCACCAGCGTGAAGTCGGTGTCCGTATCCTTGTCACGCTTGATCGTCCAGGAGTCATCGGCCTTCGGCGCGGTCACGGAGATCTCCTTGATCTTCTGCACATCGATGAAGCCCTTGTCCAGCCAGTTCTCCGGCTTGGGCTCGAGGTCAAAGAAGGTGTTGTTGATCTGCCAGATCGTCTCCTCGTCTTCCGGCGTGCGGACCAGGCGCTGGCTCGCGCCTGCCATGGGGTTCTGGCTCTGCGCGGAGCCGCTGATCTCCGTGTTGCTGCCCAGGATCAGCGTGGCCAGCGCCTTTTCAGCGCCGTCCTTCAGCTCCACCTGCGTGCCCACGCCTTCCGTGCCATCGCCCGGAGCCTTGAGGTTGTGCTTGGCCCAGGCGCCCTTGCCGATCTGCACTTTGCTGGAGATCGGCTGCTCGCTGAGCTCGGTCATCACATTCCCCAGCTTCTCGATGGAAGCCGGGTAACCGCCGCGCTCGACCACCGTGGCGGTCTTGAGATCGGACGCGATGTTGATGGTCACGCTGCTCTTGGCGTCCTTGATGGTGAACGTGCGGATGGCCGCGGCGTTCAGCTCAGGCACCAGCTTCTCACGGATCTTCTTGCCGCGGGAGGCCGCTGAGTTCAGCGTGCTGTTCTGGCTGTTCTGGTAGCTCACCGCAAACACGATGAGTCCGGCGAGCAGGGCCAGGAGGATGAGGATCTTCTTCATGGTCTTGGGTCAGTAGGGAAGGGGATTCGGGTCTAACAAAGGATGCTATAGTTGATGCGGCATCAGGCGGCGGCCGTGGTGCTGCGGCGGCGCATGGCCAGCGTCAGGCCGATGATGATCACCAGCAGCGGCACGCCCAGCACGTTCAGCAGCGTGATCATGTTCTCGGTGAAATCGATGTCCTTGTTCTGGTCCTTCTTGATCTCACGCACTTCCTTCTGCAGCTGCTGGCGCTTCAGCGTCAGGTCCTGGATCTGCTTCGCCTGCGCGGGATCCACCACGAGCTGGCCGTTCTTCACTTTCAGCGGTCCGATCTTCTCGGCGATCTTGTCCATCTCCGCCTGCTTCTCCGTCAGGCTGGGGCGGAACAGCTTCTCCACGTTCTCACGCAGCTCGTCCATCTTCGTGAACGGACGGCGTGTGGAGGCACGGCTGCGGACCTGCAGGAGGTCACCACCACCGCTGAGGATTTCCACCGCGTTCAGGAACATCGGCAGGTTGCCGTCCACCGCCACCAGGCCACCGGTCATCGGGTCCTGCTGCACGGCAAAGGCATCATACATCATGTCCGCATCCGCGAAGAGCATCACCACGCCCTCGGCGTTTTGGGACTCGAGGATCGTGCCGTCCGTGGGCTTCGCAGGTTCAGCAGGCTTGGCCTCGTCTTTCTTCGCTTCATCCTTCTTCGCCTCACCGGCAGGAGCAGGAGCGGCAGGGGCAGCGCCCGCAGGAGCAGCCACAGGCTGAATGCTCAGCCCCGGAGTGGCGGCAGGAGTCGCAGGTGCGGCAGGAGTCGCAGGTGCGGCAGGTGCAGGCACAGGAGCCGCAGGTGCCGCCGGAACTGGCGTCACGACAGGTGCTGGAGCCGGAGCCGCCGCAGGCGCGGGGGCTGGCGTGGCGCTGGTCTTCGGAGCATTCGCATCATCCTGGGCACCACCACCTTCAGGCGGGCGCATGCCGGGGAATCCGCCAGGAGGCATGCCAAAGCCGGTCGGGCCGCTCGGCGGCATGCCGGAGGGCTTCTCAGGAGCTGGCGCAGGCTTGCCACCTGGGAAGGCGGTCTTGAACTTGCCCTTCAGCATCACCGCCAGCGTCTGCTTCTTGCCGGAGGAGTTGAAGTTGGAGACAGGCTCGCGCATCAGCTTCTCAGCTTCCGTGCTGTCCACCAGGTCACTGGCTTCGGAGGAGGAGGCCAGCGTGGTGGCCGTGACACCGTCCTTGGCATTCACGTCAAAGGAGCCGCTCATCATGAAGAGCAGGCTCTGCAGGTCAGAGGTGATGCGCTCGTTTTTGTTCAGAGCCTCGCTGGGCAGGCGCAGCGCCACCGCCGTCTGGCGGCCCATGAGCTGCGTGCGGTAGTTCACGTCCGCCACGATGTCCGTCTTGTTATATCCCACGCCCCAGGCCTTGAAGAGGTTTGGCAGGTCCGAGCTCGGATTGATCACGCCGCCGGGCTGGCCGGTCATCGGGTTCTGCTGCTGGCTGTACACACGCTGCGCCACCAGGCACTGCGGATCCACCAGCGCCACCACCTGGCCGCCCTTCATCAGATACTGGTCGATGGCATACTCCGCCTGCTCCGTGATGTCCGCAGGGTGCACCACCACCAGCACATTGACGTCGGAGTCGATGCTCGTCGCACCCATCTGCACTTCACGCACTTCATAGTCCATGCGCAGGCGCTGGATCAGCACCCACGGCTGCTGGCCCTGCTGCTTCTGGAAGGGGAACATGGGCGAGCCGATGATCGGCATGCTGCTCATCACACCCACCACCGTCTTCTTCTCCCGGGACACCTTCTGGATCGCACGGGCGATGTTATACTCCAGCGCCGTCTCCTCGTTCGGGTTCAGGAAAGGCAGCACTTCCTTCTGCTTGCCGCACTGGATCGCCAGGCCGAGGTAGACATTGTCACCCTCGTTGTTCACCGGCACGCCCTGCACCTCATCTTCGCGGGCCTTGTCCTCGTCTTCCGTGTTCGGGTTCGGAGCCAGCTTTTCCAGGAACACCTTTTGGTTGCCCGCCTTCTGGCTGGCCTTCTGGAATTCCAGGAGCAGGTCCTGCACCATGCGGGAGTGCGTCTTCAGCACTGGCGGCATCACACGGTCCTCCGTGGTCACATAGTAGCGGATCGTCACCGGCTCGTCCGGGTTCAGACGGTCCAGGATGTTGCGTGTGCCGTCAGACAGGGTGTAGAGCCTGTCTTGCGTCACATCAAAGCGGCCGTTCAGGAAGCCCAGGCCGCCGACGAGGAAGTTCACGGTGATGACAATGGCGATGGTCAGCAGGGCCGTGAGACCCGCAGTGCCTTCTTTGCTGTTCAGATTCATAAAATAGTTCGCAGTTGAGAGTTACAGTTCTCGGTTCTCAGTTCGCGGGTTAAAAATCAGGCACGCTTCGAGCGCAGGCCCATGTGGGTGATCACCAGACCCACCACGATCACTGACACAAAGTAGAGCACGTCACGGATGACGAAGATGCCTTTGCTCATCTCATAGAAGTGATCCATGAAGCTCAGGTAGCTCACAAAGCGCACCGTGTTTTCCAGGGAGCTCGGCAGCGTGCGCACCACGCTGTCCACGATGCCCGGGAAGCCGATCAGCGTCAGCAGGATGCACAGCGCCACGGAGACGATGAAGCACACCACCTGGCTGCGCGTGTAGGCGCTGGCCGCGCTCGTCACCGCCAGGCAGCCCAGCGCATACAGGTAGCTCGCCACATAGCCCGTGATCATCGGGCCCGGATCCGGATCACCCAGCCAGGAGACCGTGATCACGATGGAGAAGGTCAGCGCCAGGCCGATGGCCCACACCAGCGCCGCCGCGATGAACTTGCCCACGATGGCCTGCCATGGAGACAGCGGCATCGTCATCAGCAGCTCGATCGTGCCCAGACGATGCTCCTCCGACCACAGGCGCATGCCCACCGCAGGCCCCAGCACCAGGTAGATCCACGGATGCCAGAAGAAGAACGTCTGCGTCAGCGAGGCATTGTCACTGTCCAGAAAGCGGCCGAAGAAGAAGGTGAAACCCATCGTGGCCAGCAGGAAGATCACCACGATCACATACAGCACCGGGGAGTTGAAATACGAAAGGAACTCTCGTTTGAAGATTGCCAGCGTGGTGGCAACAGCATTGTTTTTCATGAGCTCGGAAGAGGAAAATTGGTTAGGGGGAATGAGGGGGCGGAGGAGTTTGTTCAGGTCTCTTATTTCTCCAGGTCAGAACGCGTGATGGAGCGGAAGACCTCGTCCAGCGAGGTCGCACCCGGCACCAGCTTGCGCAGGGAGGCCGGCGTGCCGTCGGCCACCACCTTGCCGCGGTCGATGATCATCGCGCGGGAGCAGGCGGCATCCACCTCCTCCAGAATGTGCGTGGAGAAGATGATCGCCTTGTCCTTGCCCATGTTCTTGATCAGCTGGCGCACCTCATGTTTCTGGTTCGGGTCCAGGCCGTCCGTCGGCTCGTCCAGGATCAGCACATCCGGATCATGGATGATGCTCTGCGCGAAGCACGTGCGGTGGCGGTAACCTTTGGAAAGCGTGTCCACGCTCTGATTGCGCACCCGGTGCAGGAAGCACAGGTCCAGCACACGGTCGATCGCCTTGCTCTTCGCCGCGCCGGTGATGCCGCGCACCTCCGCGCAAAAGCCCAGGAAGCTCGCCACCGTCATGTCTGAGTAGAGAGGGGCGTTTTCCGGCAGGTAGCCGATGCTCTGCTTCGCCAGCTCAGGATTTTCCAGCATGTCCACCCCGCCGATCTTGATGCTGCCGGAGGTCGGGCGGAAATAGCCGGTGACCATGCGCATGGAGGTGGATTTGCCAGCGCCGTTGGGTCCGAGGAATCCGAGCACTTCACCTTTATTGACGGTGAAGGACACGTTATCCACGGCCACTTTGGCGCCGAATTCTTTTCGGAGGTTTTGCACTTGGATCATACTGTCACTGTCATGGTTCGGGGGTTGATTTGAAGGGAGAGCGCCCTGTGACACATTGTCACGCGGAGGCGTTCAAAAACGGGCGGGCCGCTGTTATGATTGCGAGCAAAGAATTTGCAAGAGTGATTTAACCTCCTGATTCCCCCTAAAAACCCCCACCCCGCCTCATCGGGAGCACTTATGTCCCCTCCGCAGGGCATCTTGGGACGTGGAAATGGGGGAAGGGAGCATGAAAAACTGAAAAACTGAAAAGGGAGAAAGGCAGGGCCGTGCTCCCGCCACCCCCCCGTTCCATTGCCCTCCCTGTCCTTTCGGTCCTTTTTTCGGTCCTCTTGTCGGTCCAACTGGACCGCGCGCACCTCTGGTCCTTCGCCGTCTACGCGCTGGCCCGCCGAAAGACGCCGGGCGTCACCGGTCCTTTGTGTTGATGGAGTAAATATGGTTAGGCTGTCAGCCTCACCGCCATCACCTGCCAAAGATGATCTGGGTGGTGGTGGCGCCCCCGGACTGGCCGCTGAGCTGGGGCACCAGGGCGCTCGCACCGCCCATGAGAGCCGTCTCAGCAGCCTCCGTGCTGGGCGGCTGGCGCAGGATGCCCTGAAAAGGCACCGTGAAGCTCTTCGTGCCTTGCAGCACGTTGAAGCTGCCGCTGACCAGACCATTGGCGGGGTTCACCGTCAGCTTCCAGGCGCGTGGGTTCGGGTTGGGCACGCTTAAGGCGCCTGTGGCACTGATGCTCGTGCTCATGGGCAGGCCCGTGACTGTCAGCCCTTCCGGGAGTGCGTGGTAGTTCACCATCAGCGCCTGGCTTTGGGGATTCAGCGCCAGCCGCTGACTCAGAGAGATGGCCGGCACACCCGGCTTCGCCGCCTGGGGCGGTAGCCATGGATCGATCATAGCGCGAAACTGCAGCATCCCGCCCTTATGACCATACAAATAGGAAGTCAGCGGCGGCAGATACCGCCTGCCTGGCAGGTCCGGGTGCGGCTGCAGCAGCCATAGTCCCCCGAGGAAGCTGTTCGCCCAGGCCCCGAAAGGCTGGACATACAGGCGGTAACCAAAAGTAGCGTCAGGCTGCAGGCTGGCCGTCACCCGCGTGCCGTCGGCCATGGCACCCGCCAGGGTCATCACCCCCTTCGCATCCGTCCTGGCAGAGAGGTGGCCATACCCTATCATGGCAGGAGGAACTCCGAGGCTTTGGTAGGGGGGCATCAACAGCACCGTGGACATGCCCTGGTTCCCCACCGCAGGCCTCCCGGTGAAGGTCCCGACCCGCCGACCCGAGAAACCCCGCGAGCGCCGGCTGGCACTGGAATTGCCGGTGAAGTTGTCAGCGTTCACCTCAGATCTGACGCCGCCGTCCTGCCCCACATTGAACTCGATCCTGTAGCGGTTGTAGATCCGGTTGGGACCGTAGAAGTATACTTGCACATCCCCGAAACCACGAACGTTGCTGACCTGCGCAGGCAGCAAGGGCTGTGAATACAACATGGGCGGAAACTCGCCACTGAAGCGGACCGGCGTCTTTTCCAGCGCCGTGGTCAGCTTGCCGCTGTAGGTCCGGCTGTTCGCAGAGACGGTGAATTCCAGCTTCGCATCCGGGCTCCCACCGTCATTGGTTTGACTGTAGGCATAGGGATAGACCAGCGCCTCATATTGCCCGGCCAGAGTGGCCACCGTCAGGCTGCCCTGGGCGGCCAGCAGCTGGTAATTGCTGGAGGCACCTCCGGTGGCGCGGATGGGGTAAACGCCGCCCAGGCTGCTCTTCGTGGCCGTGGTGGAGATCACCGGTGCCCGCGTCACCGAACTTGCTGCCGTGTCTCCGCCCAGGAAGCCGCTGTAAACGTAAGTCAGCGGCGGATTGACGAAGCCCGTGAAATTCACCTGATCCTGCGGGATCACCCAGAGAGGCGCCTTCTGGATCACCAGTGTGGCCGTCTTCTTCACGCTGCCACTCACCACCTCCACCGTGTAGCTGCCAGCATTCGTGGGCGGTGTGTTGCTCCAGACGGTTCCGGTCTTGTAGCGGATGGTGGCTGGTGTGACAGGTGCGTTCACCACACGGACAGCGCGCGGCGTGCTGGTGTAGGTCTGCACCAGGCCCAGCAGCGTCATGGCCGTGGGCGTGGCCTTGATCTGGATGGTCCTGTCCACCGCCGGGGCAGGGAGGAAGCTCGCATTGCCGCCCTGCGTGGCGCGGATCTTCACCGTGCCCGGAGCACTGAAAATAAGCGTCTGGCTGTCCAGAGCCGTGCCGGGAGGGCCGGAGATGAGCGTTAGATTGACCGCCATGCCGGAGCTGGCTCTGGCGGCAAGAACCAGTGGGCTTTCCGCCAGCACCACACTCGCAGGCGGGCTGAATAGAATGCTCTGCGCCACTGTCACCACTGGCAGGGTGGTGGCCGCAAAGCTCACCTGCACCGGCTCCGCCGCATGCCAGGCTGCATTTCCGCTCTGCGTGGCCTCTATCACCACGGTGCCTGTCACTCCTGTTAGCGTCATGGTATTTCCACTCACCGTCGCAGGCCCCGAGACCACCCGGTAAGTCACCGGCAGAGCGGAACTGGCGCTGGCGCTCAGGGTGAAGCTGCCGCTGGACGCAGGCCGGTCCGCCAGTGCCGGGAAGTGAATGCTCTGCTGGCCCGTCTGGGCGGTGAACTGGAGGCAGACCGGCACCGCCGCCATCCAGCTTTCATCTCCAGGCAGGAATGCCAGCAGCTCCAGAGTGCCCGGTGCCGTGGCGGTGAGACTCCCCGCCTCCACCACGGCAGGACCCGAGAGCACACGGTAGGTTACCGGCAGACCGCTTTCCGTCGTCACCGGTAGAGAGAGCGGCTTGCTGGCTGCCACAAGCGCGGGCACCCCTGATGCCAGCAAGGACTGCCCCACCGCCACCGGCCAGCAGCGGCTTCTGCTGGTGGCTGGCCCGGTGGACTTGCCCAGTTGCTGCATGCCATCCCGGCCAAAGCTCCACACCGTCCCGTCCCGGCTGCGTGCATAGCTGGAATATCGCCCCTGCTGTTTGGGCAGGCTTGACCACACATTCCCCTCCCCGATCCGCAGGGGAAGCTCATGCTGGCCGCCGTCTTCCGTTCCCGCCTGCCCCTCTCCGTTGTCTCCCCAAGCCCAGAGGCTGCCGTCTGACTTCAGCGCCAGCGTGTGGTAACCTCCGCAGCTCACTGCCACCCAGTCCGTGCCGGTGCCCACCTGCACGGGAGAGGCGCGGCTGGCAGTAGTGCCATCTCCCAGGGCTCCCCAGAAATTACTCCCCCAGCACCACAGCGTGCCATCCTCCCTGAGCGCCGCTGTGTGGTTCAGGCCGGATGAAATCTGCTTCCACTTCGCCCCCACGGCGATCTGTGCCGGAGTCGACCTCGTTGTCAGCGTGCCATCCCCGAGCCGGCCAAATGCCCCCTCTCCCCATGTCCACAGGGTGCCGTCCTCCCGCAGAGCCACCGTGTGCAGGTGGCCGCAAGTCACATCCTTCCAAACACCGCCACCAGAGACCTGCGCGGGAGTGTCGCGCGCGCTAAAGGACCCGAGTCCGAGCTGCCCCCAGTCATTGGAGCCCCAGCCCCAGAGCGTGCCGTCCTGGCGGATGGCCAGGGTGTTGCTGGTGCTGGTGGACACCGACTCCCACACCGCCTCATTGCCGATCTGCACCGGCGTGCTGAAACTGGAATGCGTAGCAGGTCCCTGCGCCAGTTGGTCGTCAAAGTTGGAACCCCAGCCCCAGAGCGTGCCATCCGTGCGGACAGCCAGCGTATGAGACTGGCCACAGGCCAGGGTGGCCCAGGTGCTGCCGCTGCCGATCTGGATCCGCGTCGATACCGGGACGAGGGTGCCGTTTGCCAGCTCCCCGGAGGCATTGTCCCCCAGTCCCCAGAGCGTGCCGTCTGCCCGCAGCTCGATCGCGTGGTTCACACCTGCTACTGGCAGAGAGGTAAACTGGGTCGCTGGCCCTGGAGACTGCGTGTTCGTGTCGCCCGTCTCCCCGTTCCGGTTCCGGCCCCAGGTGAAGAGCAGGCCTCCGCGCACCATCAGGCAGTGGGCTGTGCCGCAGGCCATCATGTCCACCCCTCCCCGTTCATCTACCAGCCAGGGCACCTGTCTTTGCAGCCGCGTCCCGTCTCCCAGCTGCCCGCTGCTGTTAGCTCCCCAGCCCCAGAGCGTGCCGTTCTTTTTCACCGCCAGCGTAAAGTAGCCTCCCGCCACCACCGTCGCCCAATCTGTCCCGCCGGGGACCAGGGCCGGACTCAGGGAGTCTCCCGGGCCTGTGCCCAGCTGGTCATACGTATTGCTCCCCCAGGACAGCAAATGGCCGTCCGCATCCAGGGCCACTGTATGGTAGACCCCGCAGGTCACCCGTGCCCAGACCCGTGTGCCCGCCATCTGGGTAGGGCTGCTGGCCAGGCCGCCCAGACTGCCATTTCCCAGCTGTGCCTTGAAATTGTCACCCCAGCACCAGAGCGTTCCGTCCGTGCGGATCGCGGCCGTATGGCGCATTCCGCAGCTCACCTGGGACCAGTTGGTGGCGCTGCCGATCTGCCGCAGCCCGTGAGACGCGCTGTTTGCCCCCACCTGCCCCCGGCTGTTGTCCCCGCAGCCCCAGAGGGTGCCGTCTGCACGCAGGGCCAGGGTGTGGAGTTGACCGCAGGCCACCTGCACCCAGTCATTGGCGGTGCCGATCCGCACAGGGGTCAGGCGTGTGCTGGTGGTGCCGTCTCCTAGGGCACCGTAGATATTCCATCCCATGGCCCACAGGCTGCCATCCGTCTGGATGCCCATGGTGTGGAATTCCCCGCAGGCCACCTGACTCCACTGGGTGCCGCTTCCCACCTGCACCGGCGCATAAGTCTGCACAGTGAAGCCGTCCATGCCCCACATCCACAGCGTGCCGTCCGCGCGGATCCCTGCGGAGTGCGTGTAACCTGCCGCCACCTTCACAAACCTCTGGCTCGCCTCTCCGATGACGAAAGTGCGGAACACCGGCGGCGCCGGATCAAAGGCCCCATTGCCCGCCTGAACTGCCTTCACCGTCACTGATCCCGCCGAACCTGTGAGTGTCAGCGTGTCTCCCGTCACCGTGGCGCGCGCTGGCGTGCTCACGATGCTGAAAGCCACCGGCAACCCGCTGCTCGCAGAGGCGGAAAGCGTCACCGGACCACTCGTCGTCAACTGGTCAGGAATGGCTGTAAAAGTGATGCTCTGCGGCTCTCCCGCCCGAAGGCTGCTGCTCGGCAGCACACTGAGAACGATCACGGACAGTAAAAGAAAACGGGGGGCAAAATCAAAAAAACGCACCCCGGGATAATGCCGTGAACTAAGGAAAATGGCAAGGTTTCTCACATTTTGCTCTTCCTCCTTCCCCTCACCGCCCTCTGCAGTGCAGCGCATTTTTCTTGGCAAGAATCCTCCGCAAAGGCAGCCTCTCTTCCCACGTTCCTTTTCCCCGCCTGCCGCCATACTAACCGAGAACCGCGAACTGCGAACCGAGAACAAACTACATGAACCGCCGCCACTTCCTCCACACCACCGCCCTCTCTGCCAGCGCTCTCGTTCTCAATCAAATCCGCGCCGCCGTGCCCGGGCTGAAGATCGGCATGGACCACTTCTCTGTGCGTGCCACGGGGTGGAAGGCCGCGCAGCACATCGAGTATGCGGCCTCGCTGAAGCTGGACACCTGCTTCATCTCCGAGCTCGCCGTGTTTGAAAACTTTGAGGACGCCTACCTCCAGGGTCTCAAGGACCAGGCGGACAAAGCCGGCATCAAGCTCTACGTCGGCACCGGCGGCGTCTGCCCCACCTCGAACACCTGGAAGCCCACCTACGGCACCCCGGAGGAGACACTGGCCCTCACCATCAAGGCCGCGAAAAAGCTCGGCTCACCCGTCGCGCGTTGCTACCTGGGTAACCAAAAGGATCGCAGCACCGACGGTGGCATCCAGAAGCACATCGAGGAGACTATCAAGGTCATCAAGGCCAACCAGTCACGCGCCGAAAACGAAGGCATCAAGATCGCCATCGAAAACCATGCCGGCGATATGCAGAGCCACGAGCTGAAGGCCCTCATCGAGGCCGCAGGGAAGGGATACGTCGGCGCGAACATCGACCCCGGCAACGCCGTCTGGGCCATGGAAGAGCCGCTCGCGCATCTCGAGGTCCTCGGGCCCTACACCATCTGCTCCAGCGTGCGTGACAGCATGGCCTGGGAAGATGAAAAAGGCGCCGTCATCCAGTGGACCGCTGTTGGCGAAGGTCTCGTGGATTTCTCCAAGTATGCCAAGCGCTTCGCCGAGCTCGCCCCCGGCGTGCCGCTTCAGGTGGAGACCATCTCCGGCTTCGCCAAGCCCATGACCTGGAAGCAGGACGACTTCTGGAAACCCTTCCCCGGTTATCGCGATACCGACGCCTTCAAAACCTGGGTCGAGTTCACCCAAAAAGGCAAGCCCATCCCCAGCTTCAAAGCTCCGGAAGGTGTCGACAAAAAAGAAGCCGAGATCGCCTACCAAAAAGGCGAGCTCGCCCGCAGCACCCAGTGGCTGCGGGAGAAGGCGTGAGGCGTTCGATGCTCCCCGTTCGAGCCAACGACAAATTCAATCTGCACATTTAGTTATGTAGAAAGATTAAGGTAGAAAGATTCTGAATTTTTCTGCTCTAAATTTTTCTACATATCTGCTTGGAACGGCTGGAGAGAGAACAGTGGGCGAGGTTTATAACGTGAGACGATTGAGGCAATGAACACACGAATAGATCCAGACACCTACAAGTCATGCGAGCGCGCATTCCTTCGCGAACTCGCCAAGACAGTTTGTCTCGTCATAGAGCGAACGGCTCTGACGTCCGAGGAGAAGGCCGAGCTTGGAACTTCACTGACATACGCTGTCGCGGCCCATCTGAGCGGCAGTTCGTTTGGCGGGAGAGTCACTGGTGATGAGATCTATCCCAAGCTTGGTTTTTGGAAAGGCGAGAGCGACGATGCCCTATACTTTGGTGATGGTTCCACACTTCATGAGCAAGTGCCGAGTGTCTTGGATGAACTTGTTCGCCATTTCCAGCGTTAGGCCTACCTTCGCCTCATGCCAAAACTCGTCTGTCCCTGCGGTTTCGTTCACAGCCTCTCCAGCATCCCCGACGATGGCTGGCAGGTGATCCGAGACGCGGAAAGTTTTGCCGGGAGCTCTCGCAGCGGATCCTTGCAGGTCACTACTCCCGTGTGTTGATTCCATTCGCGACAGGACTCACCGCTGTTCAGCGTCTGAAGCTGAAGAGGCAGGGCATCCCGGAAATATTTTATACACCCCTGAACCCATGACCCTTCACGCCGGAACTGATGCAGGAAATGTGGTGGCGTTTGATCCGGCGGCCCTGCCGGATGATTACGACACACTGGCCAAGGATGATCCCATGACCCTCATCGAGAGATTGCATGACGAGGGTCGCCTCCGGTGGATCGATCCTCATTCGGACGGATCTTATCGTCTCGGTGTGTTCGTGGGGCAGGCCATGCCGGAGAGGCTCGCTCCATATCTGGGGAAGGGGGAGGTGATTGAGCAGTTTCACACCCCGTCAGGCCGCCTCTGGTTCACCGGCATTGAGTATGTCTTCCGGCATGATGACAGCTTCCTGCGGAAATACCCTCACCAGGGTGCCTCGGTGGAGGTGCCCGCAGGCGTTCACAAGGCTGTCTTTTACGAGCTCGAGTATCCGGAAGACTTTGAGGAGACCCTGCTTGCCCAGCACCTGTCACCGGAGCAGCTCGCCGCCAGAAAGCGCATGAACCGGTTCGCTCCGCTGGGCTGCCTGGGTGCCCTGGCGATCATCATCGGCTTCTTTCTGTTGAGCCGGTACGCATGGGTGACCACGGTTCTTCCGGTCGGCCTTATGGCCATTGCCATCCCGTTCCTCCTGTCTCGTTCCCGCAGTCACAGATCATCTGATGCAGCCACCACCGCCATCACGGATGACTACCCCGACTATGCGCTGCACATTCAGCCTAACGAAATTTAGTCAAAATGAATGAGCATCTAATATGACCCGGCCCAACCGCATGTCCTTCACCTCCGATCATCTGATTGACCAGATCATCGAGGGCCGCAAAACCGCGAGCACGGAGTGGCTGCACCGGCAGGGAGAGATCGATGAATGGGACAGCGCCATCCAGGTCGGCACCATCTACACCGTGTGTGATTCCCAGCGCGTCCAGCGCTGCATCATCCGCGTCACCTCCATCCGCCTCTGCCAGTGGCACAGCATCCCCGAATGGCTCTGGCGTGGCGAGACCAACGCCACCCCCGAAGAATTCCAGGCCGACCACATCGACTTCTTCGAGAACCCTGGAAACGATTTCGAGTTCATTGGTTACGAGTTCGAGCTGATGAGTGTGTGCGAAGCATAAGACATCCTCAGAAACCACCCCCGCATGCCACGCATCCAATGCCAGAAACACGGAATCACCGGTGTCGCGGCCGTGTGCGAGCACATGGGCAGTGATTTTGATCTGTCACGCCCGCTTCGTGCCCACCGCTCCATCCGTTTTGCAGACACGGATCCAGACCCTCTGGCATTTACCGTGGACCTGTGTGGTGACTGTCTGCGCAGTTGTTCGATTGGCGACGACATCTCCACCGCCCCATTGGAGACGACTCTGGATGCACACCCGCAGCTGGAGAGTCCACGGATGCTCTGCATCCGCTGCTTTCGCGATTACCAGGACACCATCCCCCTCGTCTCAACGGCGCCAAATACATGATTGTGGATGACTTCGGCTGTTCCAAAGTGACTTGCCCGGGCTGCGGCGCCCGGTTTCGATTTCACCGCAGGACTCATGAGCTCATGCCTGCTTGAGCCTAACAAAAAATGAGACCTCTACTCCTCAACCCACATGCAAGCCATGAACCTCAAATTTGACCACTGGCGGGAAGAACTCATCTTCACAGGAAACATCGTTCAAGATGATGATGAATCTGTTCCGCAGGATGAAAAAGAGCGCAGGTTTAACCGATATGTGGAACTGCTGGGCTCTGTCACGGGAGCCGAGGGGCTTGAGACATTGGTTGCGGTTGTTGACTCTCTCCAGGCAGAGCAGGACTACGGCGCCTATCAAAGAACGTATAACACCTTGTGGTGCTTCCCTCCGAATGTCGCGGCCGAAGGGCTCGTCACTGCATTGCCGGGTTTGATTCAGCGACGGCATGACTGTGCCGGGAACATTCTCGCCGCACTCGGCAATGCCACCTCCGGCAGCAGTTACGGTGTGCTTCTAGCCTTCCGGCAGGCGCTGGCTTCGACTTCACAACAAGCGCGAACAGCCATCATGGATTTCATAACTCGCGAGGAGCATGACGGATGGCTCGACGGGCGCAGGAAAGGCGTCATTCGACCAGCCGCACCTCAGCCAACTTGATTGCGTAACCAAGAATGACGAGAAAAATCAACAGGATAGCGTTCTGGGTGTTGGCCATCGCCCTGGTGGCGGGCGGGGCCATGTTTTATTTTCGTGAGGGCCTTTTCAGGGGAGGGAATGGTTACGTGCCGGCGCAGCTCCGCCCCTTTCTACAGGCCTCACGTCTGGAATTGATCGCGCTTGATCCCGGCGCCTTGCGCCCTGCGCAGAAGCAGGCTGGCGGGAATGCAGAGGTGCAGACTCCCCAGCCGCTCTGCCATGGCTATCCAGTACTGGGCGCGGTCACGCTCGCTTCAGCGGCTGACCTGGAGGAGATCCGGGCTGCCATCCGGGATCTGGATCGCTCGGGCAGGACGTGGAATGGATTGATCGCAGGTTGTTTCACACCTCGTCATTGCATCAGGCTCGCCACTTCGTCCGGCGTTTCAGACCTGCTCATCTGCTATGAATGCCATGGCGTGAAGATTTTAGAGGGAAGCACCGCCGATGAGCAGAAGGTCACCGGGACGATTTACATGGCAGGCGCGGCTCCTGCCGAATCAGGCATCGTGAATGCCATCCTCACCCGGCACTCCATCCCGCTGCCGAAGGAATGACACGGTGGAACTCATGCTCTTTTGAGCCTAACAAAACATCAGACTGCCAATCCCCCGAACCCACATGCCAGCCATGACCTTGATTGCTCCGCCCGCCTGGGCACGGCCTTTGGAGCGATATGTGGACGGTTTTGGAGAGGAGAATCTCGCGGAGGTCATGGCTCAGAGAGCGGCCATCCTGGCGGCGGTGCAGCAGGCGGTTCAGAGATACATTGATAACCCCCAGCTCACGGCGGACACGGCGGCGGAATGGTTTCCAGCGCGGGAAAGGCTGACCGGTGAATACTACATCGGCGAAGAATCCTACTGGCAGATCCAGGATACGAAATTTCATCGCCAGAGCTGCCCTGCTGGGCACCATTTCAGCTACATGGCCCGCTGCCTGGAGTATGTCTGGCATGAAAACCAGACAGGCCAGGACTACCTTGGCCTTGAGGTTCACTTTGCCTGGGACCCGCTCTCCAAAACCTTCCTCCATGAGGGCGATGTCGACTCTTCAAGCATCTGATCCGGTGAGAATCGCGGCTGCCCGCACCTAACAATAATTAGGAAAGCAAATTTCGCTCCGGCTGCCGTCAGCTCGGAGGGGTAAAGAGATTACTGAAACCGTTAGCTGTAATTTTTATACCAAAATATCAGGGTGATTCGACATCCATCCGAGCGTCAAAAAAGTCTCGCGCCAGTTCATCGACCGTCCCGGTGGTCAATGAGCCGATCTACGCAGGGAAAATCGGCACAAAACCGCTCCCCCAGCCCCCTCCAAACCCACGCCTTTTCCCCTCAGACCCTAGACCCTTCTCTTCACGGTCAACAAGGCATTTGGTGACGATACTGCCTACATAGTTCATACGAGATATGTACAATGTATTGACTTAAGCGGCAAAAATTGGCAAAAAGCCTCCATGAAATCCCGAAAATACCTTCGAGATGTCGGGCTAGCGCTTCTGCTGCTGGCGGGTGTCATTTCTCCAACTCAAGCTGCCGATCAGGTGCTGCGATCTCAGGACCATCCTGGGATGTCTGAGGTGCATTTGTATCCTCTCCAAACCTCCGGAGACTGGCTGGCGGCGGGGGCGGCCTTCGCGTTCGAGGACAGCTACGGTCAGATGGATGGGCGGGTGCTTTTATGGAAACGGAACGCTTCCGGCGTCTGGGTGCCTAAGCAGGTTCTTCAGACTCAGGGGGCTGCGCCTGCCAACAATTCTTTTGGCTACCGGCTGGCCATGGACGGCAAACGACTGCTGGTGGGCACGTATGAAAGCAGCCCCTACCTGGACGCCTATGTGCTGACCAACGGACAGTGGCTTCCGGACGGTCGCCTGACCCTCCAGGGCAAGGACTATTCAGGTGGTAGCTTCGGCCAGGGGTATGGCGCGGCGATCGCCATCTCCGGGGACACGGCCGTGGTCGGTGTGCATGGCGGCACGGTTGCGGGGCAGCCAACTGCCGGCTGGGTGGATGTCTACCAGCGCGTCGCTTCAGGCTGGGCGCACAAGGCCCGCCTGTCCGAGCCGGAGGCCGGCACCTACTACTTCGGCTATCACGTGGCCATCAAGGACGGGAAGATCTTCGTCGGCTCCTATCAGCAAAATCTTCCTGAGGACAATGGGGAGACGGTCGGCTCCCTGATCTCCATCTACGAGAAGTCGGGTGCCCATTGGGTGAAGACCCAGAGCCTGCCGGTGCCTGGGAATCCTCGCTGGGGCATCATTAGCTGGCCCATCGTCGCAGGGAACCGCCTCATCGCCAGGAGCTTTGAAAGCCATTATGAGTATTCACTAAGATCCCCTTATCAGTTTTTGGGCCAGCTTGGGACAGATGTGCCAAACCCAAGTTACGGATGGGACGTCCTTGGGGACGTGATGGCGGAGAGGAGCCGCTCCAGCATGGAGGTGGCGCTGCATCGCCGTCAGGCGGATCAGACCTGGTCCGTAGATCAGACCTTTGATAACTCGGTCCACGGGATGGACATGATCTATGTCCTAAAGCTCACGAGCAGAGAGCTGATGGTGCTGGGAGATCCCCAGGACGGAGACAAAAACACCATCAGCATCATCTCCACCAGCGTCCCGCCGCAGATGGATCACTCCGGCACGGTCAGCGCCGTCACCCAGGATGGTGACGTCACCCGCCTGGATGCCGGTGAGCACCTGGCCTCCGCCACGGTGCCATCCCTCGTCACCCTTTCGGCCTATCAGCCAGATGCCGGTTCCGGCGTGCTGGAGGTCGCCGCCACCGGGGACACGGCCGACTTCAGCCTCTCCGCCACCTCACTGAACCTGCAGCCGGACAAAAGTGCCCATCTTCAGGTGGGTCTGAATTCCGGCACTGCCGGGGAAAAGAGCATCACCCTCACCTTCACCGTGCAGGGCCA
This sequence comes from Prosthecobacter gellanilyticus, assembly GCF_007992435.1. Lineage (GTDB taxonomy): Bacteria > Verrucomicrobiota > Verrucomicrobiia > Verrucomicrobiales > Verrucomicrobiaceae > Prosthecobacter > Prosthecobacter gellanilyticus. The sequence goes on from NZ_BKAG01000063.1 coordinate 32,175, forward strand.
GGCCACCCCCATCCGCACCTATGAGATCACCGCCAGTCGCGTGGCGGCAGCCACACCCTTGCAGTTCGTGCAGGAGCCGAAGCCAGCCCTCTGCCAGCCCCGTGAGGTCGTGGCCATGAGTGTGGAAGTGGAGGGCACTCGCCCCTACACCTACCGCTGGCTGAAGGACGGCCAGATCATCCCCGGTGCCACCAGTTCCACTCTTTGGAGCAAGGCGGGCGGCAGCTACCAGGTGGAGGTGACCAATCCCAGCGGCACCATCCTCAGCACACCCGTGTCCCAGGTCATTTACAACTGGGAGAAGCCGAACCTCGTCACCGTCCCCGGCGGCAGCGGTGAGCTTTCCCTGTCCATCTCCGGCCCGGGTGCCGAGATTCAGTGGGAGCATGATGGCCTGCCTCTCAGTGACGGCAGTGACTACTCCGGGGTCAATGGTCCCGTGCTCACCGTGAACAATGTGCAGGAATATTTGGAACTCCATGCCCACATCACCCTCGAGTCAGGAGGCACCACTCTGGAGGCCTCGCCACGGTTCCAGGTGAGTCCGAGCGTGTTGAATGAGGGGGAAATCCCCTGGTCTGAGATGGACTCTCCGGATGCTCCCTTCCTCAAGGTCGGCACCAGGACTGAGTTTACCTACATCTTGAGCGTCCCGGCCACTTATACCTTTGCCAATCTGCCTCCGGGCCTCCAGGGGAGTGCCTCTGGCGTCGTCACCGGCGTGCCCAAAAAAGCAGGTGCCTTCAACACTCTCGTCACCGCCAGCTTTGGCGGGGTCACGGTGGAGAGGATCTCACGCCTGACCGTCCAGGGAGTCGGTCCTGCGGCAGGCATCTACTTCGGCTGGCTGGACGCTCGGGAGGAGCTGCCCCATGGCGGTTCGGTGACGCTGGATGTCCAGGCCAGCGGTGCCTTTACCGGCATCGTTCAGGTCGGGCCCTCCCGCACCCCCATCACCGGCGTGCTGCCTGGGGAAGGCGCCGGCGCCTCCGCGCCGACTCCCATCTCTGGCACACCCTACGTGGGCTGGTTGCAGGCCAATGGCTCACCTAAATGGTTCAGCGTGAAGTTCCGGGAGGCCAGCCTGCCAGCGAGCGCATCCTTTGAAGTGGGAGCTGTCATGCTCATCAGAGCACATGGTCCCCAAATCACCGCGCCAGAGGCAGGGAAGTACACCGTTGGCCTGCTGAATGAAGGCTCTGAAGAGGTTCTGGGGAGTGGCTACGCCACCATGAACATTTCCAAAAAGGGTGCCGCCAGCTACGTCGGGAAGCTCGCAGATGGCTCCGCCATCATCGGCTCCTCCTGGATGTCAGATACCTATGTGGAGCAGGACTTCATCCCCCGCATGTATGTCTATCAATGGACTCAGGGAAGTGAGGGCTTCCTGCGCGGTTACGCCGGCGTCAACCGGGACTACTACGAGGCAAATGGCTTCTTGGAATGGATTCGTCTGCCCGCCCCTGGCCGTGTGTATCCAGACGGTTTTAGCACCGCCGTGGGCTTCGCCGCCAGCCGCTACGCGAAGCCAGCACCTGCCCCCGTCATCCCCGGAGACGCGCACCAGATCAGCTTCCAGTCCCTGGAGGCCACCCTGGATCCCACCGCCTTCGAGCTCACGAACCAGAACAAGGCCAACTTCGGAGCCGGCCCAGCCAACCCTCTGAAGACCAAGCTGAACATCAATGCTAACACCGGCCTCTTCACCGGTGAGTTCACTCTGAAGGATCCAGATCCTGCTGGCGGTCCCGGCCAGATCACGCGGAAGGTCACCTACAGCGGCGTGGTCCTGCCCGGGTACGCGAACGGCGTGGGTCACTATCTCCTGCCCACCCTGCCAGATCCGAATGCCGAGCCTCCGACGACCCTCAGCACCTCCCTGATCATCTCCGGGTCGGTGCTGATCGAAGCCGCTCCATAAAGCCCTTCCAGATTGTGTTAGCGTAGAGACAGCTCCGCTGGTCAGCCCCCGTGCTGGCCAGCGGAGTTTGTTTTTTACCGGCATGGAGAGTCCTTCGCCAAAAGCTTCGGACTCCAAGGGAATGGAGGAATGGAATTTGAAGCAAACTTTGTTAGGTGGTCAGGCACCCCAGGCCCACCATTCCCTCTCCTTCCCCCGAACCCATTTTCAGTTCTCCCTTTTCCATTCTCCATTCCCCCATGCCCCTGAAGGCCGAAACCTCGGCCCACTCCACCGCCAACCGCCAACCGCCAACCGCCAACCGCCAACCGCCAACCGCCAACCGCCAACCGCCAACCGCCAACCGCCAACCG
>NZ_BKAG01000064.1 GCF_007992435.1 Prosthecobacter gellanilyticus
ATGCTCTAGCAATCAAGGCAGTCCTGCGCACACAGCGGTGTCGCGCTTGAGCGCTTCCCACCGCACTCCACGACGCTGCCGCGATTTTTCGTGGCCATTTGGGCAAGAGTTTTAGTGAATGCCAACCTGGCGCTATCAGCTGCGGCCGCGCTCGTTGAAGCGGGCGACGATGCGCTGGGCTTCGCGCTTGGCTTCTTTTTCCTTCACGGCTTCGCGCTGGTCGCCTTTATCGCGGCCGCGGCCGACACCGATCTCGATTTTGACGTGCGACTCTTTCCAGTAGGCGCGGAGGACGGGGAGGGAGAGGCCCTTTTGCTGGGTCTCGCCGTAGAGTTTCAGGATCTCCCGCTTGTGCAGGAGCAGGCGGCGGGTGCGGCGGGGCTCGTGCTGGGTGAAGCCGTTGGCCTTGTCATAAGCCTGGATGTCCAGATTGTAGAGCCAGACCTGGCCGCGCTCCACGCGGGCGAAGGCATCACTGATGTTCAGGCGGCCCTGGCGGATGGATTTGACCTCGGTGCCCCGAAGTTCCACACCCGCCTCGTAGCGCTCGAGGATCTGGTAATCCCGCAGGGCTTTGCGGTTGGTGGCGATTTCGTCGTTCATATGGCGGCGGGGAGGGGGATGCCGCCAAGGTAAGAGTCAAAACAGGTTGGATCAGACCTCTTCGGCCAGATCTGCAACCTTGATCTTGCCGTGGATGATCTCCAGGAGGGCGATGTCAGCCTCACGAAGGCCTGGGCGGCGTTCGACAAGGGGGGAACGACCGCTGTTCAGCTGCCGGACGCGCTTCGAAACCATGTTGATGAGGATCGGCGGATCTTTGATGATCTGGGCGGCTTGTTCGACGAGTTCGGCTTTCATCGGCTATATAGGGGGACGTTTTTTGCCCGAAACTCCGGGCGGAAGGGGGGCGGAGAGTAGTGGGATCTGCCCGTCTGGCAAGCGGCATTTCAGCGCCGGGAGCTGCTCCAGAGGGCATTTGGCAGAAAAATGAGGGCAGAAAGATTCTCCAGAATCTCTCTGCCCCATTCATTCTGAAAAATTACTGCATGCCGGTGGCCGCCTTGATCTTGGCCTGGCTCTCTTCGGAGAGGCGGGACAGGGGCACCTGGAAGACTTCACCGTTGGAGGCCATTTTCAGGAGGGCGTCAGGGCCTTTCATGCCCACGAAGGTGGCCTGGATGGCCTTGCCATCACTGCTGGTCCAGGTTTCCACGCCAGCGGCAGCCGGAGCACCTGGCGCAGGAGCCGCAGGGGCTGCGGCGGGGGCTGCGCCGCCGCCGGTGATGGAGGCGCCTTCCTTGATCCAGGCGGTCAGGAGGGTGACTTCCTCAGGAGTGAGGCGGTTTTTGCCCTTGGGCGGCATGACATCATCATCGTCGTCCGGGAGTTTCACGGAGTCGAGCAGCTTGCTCTTCTCAGGGCTGCCCGGGATCATGAGGCCGTCTGGCTTGATGACCTTGCCGAGCTCCTCCGGCGTATCGAGGGCCAGATCACCCTTGGTCTTACCCTTGCTCACGGCATGGCAGGCATAGCACTTCTGGCTGAACAGATTTTTGATCTGGGCATAGTCCACGGCAGAGGCGGAGGCTGTGCCAATGATGGTGAGGGTGGCGATGAGTGGGAGGTTCATGGAGGGGAGGGTGGAAAATCAGGCTTTTATCAGGTCCAGGCCTTAGATGGCAAGCATCGGGTTTATATTCAGCCCTTGTCAAACGCACGTGCCCGGCGAGACTTGGCCCGCTTTTTTCTTTCGGCGCACTTCACCATGGCGGAACCCAGTCTTTTCAGACACTACTTGATCGTCCAGGACGTGGACGGCAACAACGTGGAGCTGACCCGCAACGCGGAGCAGGTGAACGTGCTGGGCTTTGACACGCAGCGTCTGGAGTTCGTGCACTGCCACGTGCTGCTCTCTCCGCTGGCGGACCGGCCGGGTTTTGAAGAGGGCTGCCGGAAGCTGCAAATGAGCGGGCATCCGCTGCTGGCACGGCTTTCGGACTTCGGTGAGGATGATGGCAATCCCTTTTACATCACCAGCAATGTGGATGGTGAGTCGCTGGCGGGTTATCTGGCGCGGCAGACGGATCTTCCTGGGTGGCTGGCGGTGATGCTGGCCAGCCGATCGCTGGATGCGGCCGCGGCGCTGTGCTCGCGTGTGGACCTGATGCCTAACAATCCGTTAGACTGTCTGCGTGTGGTGCAGACGGGGCCGCACTCGCTGCTGATCCAGGTGGCGGATTATGCGCTCGTTTCCTCCGTGGCGAAGAAGACGCGCGGTCTGAAGACGGCTTTTGAAAAGCAGGCGAAGTTCCTGAAGACCTTTCTGGATGAGAAAGCGGGCGGACCTTCCTTTGCGGATTCACCTCTGCCGGCGGCGGATTTTACGGAATTGTTAGGCGCGTGCCTGGTCTCGGCTGCGGCGGACACGGTGATGGCGATGAAGAATCTCCGCGCTGCGCTGGTGAAGCTGGTGCCGGAGACTTTGGGCGGCGAGATCCCTACCGCACAAAAGCCGCGTGCTCTGCTGGCTCCGCAACTGGCGAGCTACCAGGAGATCGCCCGTGCTCTGGTGAACCGTGTGCGCATTCAAAGCCAGCGGCTGGACATGGCGAACCCCTATGCGATGCGCGGCACGCTGACGAAGACGGGGCGCAGTGTGCTGGTGGAGCAGGTGCCGCCCTCACGCCTGGCCACGAGTGTGGTGCAGGCGGCGGATGACAAGGCCTTCCGCCTGGACAAGAAGCGCGACTACCCGAGCATTGTGCCGGTGGCGCTTTTGCAGGACAGCGAGGGCCTTTCATGCATGGCGGAGGAAGTGGCGGAGGGCATCACGCTGACGGATCTTTTGCGTGACCGCCGCGCTCTGAATGCGCATGAGACTTATCTGGTGCTGGCTGGTCTGGATGCGGCGCTGACCCAACTGGAGAAAGCGGGTCTCGATGTGCCGCGCCTGCGTCTGGAGGACATTTATTTGCTCACTGGTTTCCCGCGCGAGGACAGCCGCAGCACGAAGCTGCTGCTGACGAAGCTCACGGACTGGCCTGCCTTTTCCATCATGCTGCGGGCGCACCCCACGCTGGCGGCCATGGCGGGACGCGGGACGGACCCCGCGCTGCTGCTGCCACCGCCGAAGCCTGGCAGCACGAATGCGAACCCATGGAATGCAGCCTGGCTCTCTGCCGTGGCCCGTTTTCTTCTGGCGTTGGAGACCTTGCCGGGTGCTGTTTCTGAATCTGCGGAGGGCGGACGGGAGATCGAAACCGTGGGCCGTTTGCTGGACGAGGAGATCGCCAAAGGGCGCGAGGGCATCGCGGTCAAGCGAGCGGACTTCCTGGCCCGCTATGCGCGCATGGTGCATCATCATGATCTGGTGAAGCCGGTGGAGCAGCCGCCTTCCGAGCCGCTGCAGCCGGTGAAGCCGAAGCAGGTGCGCAGCCGCAATGGCGGAGGTCTTCAACAGATCCAGGCCACGCCGATGCCGAGGGAGGCACCTGTGATCGCCGTGACTGCCCAGCCGGTGACCAGTGCTCCCGTGCCATTGACGGGTGGTCTTACCTCTCCTGCACCTGCGGGCGCAGCTGAAAGGCCCAGCGTGGGGTTTGCTGAACTGCTCTTCCGCGGCACCAGCGAGACGGCACCCTCCTCCGGTCCTGACTGGGCCAAGACAGCGGTGGATGCCCCGCCCACCATCAATGCCAATGAGGCGCTTTTGCCGCCGGATCATTTTGTGCCCTTTTGGTTGCGCGCGGCGGTGTTCATCGGCGGTTCCATGATCATTGGTGGCGTGCTGGCGCATCTTTCGGGTGACGCGCTTTGGCTGAAGAAGGGTCCTCACCCTTCGACGCCACCTGCTCTCCAGACTCATGGTGGTAACGGGCCTGCACCTTCCAAGGGAGGCATTCCGAAGGCCTCCTCGGTGCCCCAGGCCATCGAGGTTCCAGAGCCTGCGGCCTTGCCTCCTAGCGCACCCGCACCGGCCTCGGGAAGCAGTTTGCTGAAGCCGCCGCCAAGTGTCTTGAAGGATCAAATCCTAGATCTTCCTGCCTCACCACGGTGAGAATGGAACCCGGGACTTTCCTGCCGTAGTCTTATTTGCGTATTTGCAAACGTTTGGTTCGTTGTTAATTCTCGTCAATTCCATGCGCCCGTGAAAAGGCCGTGAGAACAACAACAAACACAACGAACAACACTATGAAATACGCCCTCCTCGCTCTCGCGGCTTCGGTCATCGCCGGCGGCCTCGTCTCCTGCGCTTCCAAGCCACCACCGCCACCACCGCCAGCTCCGGTGATGTCCAGCAAGTAAGTTGATGGGCCTGACGGCCTTATCTTCGTAGTTCAAGCGTTGCCAACCGACACTTCTCTCGATGATCCGTCTCTTCACCCTCACACTTGCTGCTTCGTCCCTGCTCCTCGCGTCCTGCGCGACGAACAAGGAGTGCACTTCATGCTGCTCCAAGGACAGCACTGCCAAGCCGGCCGCAGCCTCGTGCTGCGCCACCCCTGGCACCGCTACCAAGACGGCTCATAAGCACTAAGCGAAGTCTGACTCCTCGGGCGCCGTCTGCGAGCTCACGCTCCGGACGGCGCTTCTTTTTGCATTCATGATTCCTGAATTCTGAGTCAGAAATCTCAAATCAGGATTCAAGGAATGGTCGTGCTGTCCTTTGGGGGATTGCGACCGATGAAGGGGTGCTGCTCCAGGTCCATGACCTGGCCGCTGATCGGGCCGCTTTCATCGGCGAGCCAGTAGACGGCGGCTGCGGCGATTTCCTCCGGCCAGAGGATGCGGCCGGCCGGTGCATACACTTTCGGCAGGTCCGCATACCAGTCGTCCTTCAGGCCGTGCTCGCGTTTGCGCTTGGCTTCGTTTTCGGTGAGGACCCAGCCGGGATTGATCTGGTTCACGCGCACACCGTCCTCGCGCATCAAGGTATCGCCCAGGTTACGGGTGAGCGTCATCAGCGCGCCTTTCGAGACGGAGTAGGGCATCAGGTTAGGCTCGCCGCTCCAGGCATTCACGCTGCCGATGTTCAGCACGCAGCCGCGCACCTTGCGCAGTTCGGGCAGGGCTGCCTTGATGAGGGCGAAGGGGGCCAGGGTGTTCACCTCCAGCATCTTCCGGAAGAAAGCGAGGTCGGTCGTGTGGATGTTGGACGCGGTCACCATGGCGGCATTGTTCACGATCGCGTCGAGTCTGCCGAAGGTGCTCACGGCTAGATTCACCAGCGTGGCAGGGCAGGTTTCGCTGGTCAGGTCTTCCACGTGGGCCACGGCTTTGTCTGCGCCGATCTCAGCGACCACTTCAGCGGCCAAGTCTGCCTCCAGGCCGTGAATGACGACTTTCGCGCCTTCGGCAACACAACGTTTGGCGATGGCTTTTCCAATGCCCGTGGCACTGCCGGTGACGAGGATGACTTTGTTTTGAAGACGCATGGTTAGGTGGAAGATCATAGCGAGGAGTGTCCCCGCTTCACCACGACAAAGTGTGGATGAAATACGACAGGGGTGCGCCGGTCACTCCGCCAGCCTCTCCCGATACACCTTCCGCGCATGATCATAGGCGGCTACGGCATCAGTATGCTCCTTCGGATCAATGAGCGCTTCTTTCTGTGACCAGCACTGGTCCACGCTTTTGAGACACCATTCGAGGCTGCGCTTCTCGCGGATCGGCTGTTCATTCACGATGACAAAAATGGGGTTCGTGTGCGAGCTCGCGCGGATACGGAGGGCGAGCCAGCAGCTTCTTTCAACCGGCACATCAAAACTCAAGTCACGGGTGGTTCCGTCAGCGATGATGTTTTGCTTCTGCAGGGACACGCCATTGACCAGCAACTCCACCGGCACCTCACGCGTGGTGCCGATGCGTGCCCTCTCAAGATCCCAAAACGGCTTCTGACCTGCGGGCGCGTTTTGGATTTCCGGACGCGGTTGCGTTTCCAGCATCGCCGCGGCTTTGACAGTGACTTTCATCGTGGTGGGTTTCGCGAGACGCACCTCACTGTCCTTCACGCCGAGTTCAGCATCACCTGCCTTGAACTCCATGAGATGGCTTTTGCCATCGCTCACATAGGCTCGACCTGCGCGAATGCCCTCGCACCAGCCGTCATAGCTGAGCTTGTCATCCAGCTTCACATAGGCGCGGCCAAGGCCCACGCGCTCGCCATAGATGCAGGGGAAGTCCGTCTCGCCGCTGATGCGTGTGCGGAAGCCCGCGTTCAGTGTGTGATACCAGATGTTCAGCTCCCAGGTGTGCGGCGTGTCCACCATGGAGAGGAAATCCACCGCCGGCACCGGCTTGCCTTCCGGCCCTTCGACCATGTGGGTGACGTCCACGATGTATTCGCACGCACCGATGCCATTGAAGGGCGGCACAATGTAGTTCGGCAGCTCATCGGTAACACTGGTTAGGCCGAGCTTGTATTGCTTGTCACGGGCTGGATCATCCTGTGCAAGAGGTTGCAAGCCCCAGCCGCTGTGAGCAGGTCCCGTGAGAGCACCCTGTTTCTTTGCCCACTTCAGCGTGTTCAGGCAGAGCGTGGGCCAGTGCGCGGTGCTGTCGCCACCGGGATACATCTGCTCCTTGAGCTTCAGCAGACAAAGATGGCCGCTTTTGTGCGAGCCGAAGCCGCTGACCTCCACATCATAGCGCAGCAGAAACGGGAAGCGCGATTCCTTGTCATCCGTGCCCGTGAAGAATTGCTTTTGATAATCAAAACACGGCCCCCACGTGAGGTTCGCGCCGATCTTGAGATCCTCGCCCTGGCAATGCCGTGCCATGTCCGGCGCATGCACACCTTGTGTCGGCACGGAGTAGTGCGCGCAGCCGGCCGCATGAATGTGATGATCACCGCTCCACCAGCCAAGCTTGCTCGGATCAATCCAGCGCTTCACCTGGAACTTCAGTGTGGTGTTTTCACGCGCGATCGTGACCTTTCGCGCCTCAGGCACCGACTCCGGGCCGCGACGAAACACGATGTCATAGCTGCCATCAGGCAGCTTCAATGTCTCGCCATCACCACGATAAATCTGCGGATGGAAAAAGAAGTCCGGCGCATGCCGCTTGATCTGCGAGGGATACACGCGCCCGGCCTTGTCCTTGATCAGCAGCTCGGCAATGCAGGGCTGGCCGTTTTCATCCTCGATCGCCAGCTTCACCTCACGCGCAGGCTGGCAGTCAAAGAGCACGCTCGTCTCATTGCGAAAGCCCAGGTCCTGCGTGCCCTGGCCGGTGTCGAAACTGAAGGTCGCATCCCGCTTGCCCACATCGCGGCTGTAGAGCTGGATGATGCGATATTCCACGCCCAGCCCGCTCAAGGTTGGCTGCACCGGCGCGGCCTCAAACATCTGCACGTCCAGCCAGCGCGCCGAGAGGGCAGGGGGCCCCGGATCCTTCGGCTGCGCATTCGGAGCCACGGGCGGCGATCCCGGCACATACATCACCTTGGACTGCGGGCTGCTGGCGGCGAGTTTTGCGGTCACACCGGCCTCATTGCCCACCCGCACCAGGTATTGCCGCCAGCCGGACTCATCCAGCACGGGCTTCGCCGCCCCGGTGGCCACCTTCACCCGCTGCTCCGGGGTGATCGTGACCTGAAAGAGCGCATGCGCATCCAGCACCGTCTGCGCCTTTTGCACGGCCGCCGCATCGTTTGCCGTGATGGCCGCCTGCAGTGCGCTGATCTCCTCCTTGGAAAAAGGAGTGCCCAGGAAACTGGTGGCCTCCAGCAGCCGCTGCGTGGCCGCCAGGAAGGGCTGCGGCTCCACCTCCGTCCCCTGGGAGAGTGAGATCACACTCAGGCACACCAGGAGGGAGAGAGGCGTTTTCATGCCCACTAGAACGCTCCGGGCCTGCGGGGGCTTGCTCCAGGTTGGAACTCCCTGAAAAGCACCCCTCCGGCACAAAAGCTGCGGCTTGCCTCGCCCTGCCGTCGCGTCTAGCTCTCCGGCTCCTAAATTCCCCCGTTCCTCCCCATGTCTGCCAAGCCTACCATCATCTACACCCTGACCGACGAAGCCCCTCTTCTGGCCACCTACTCGTTCCTGCCCATCGTGCAGGCTTTCACGAAGTCGACCGGCATCGCGGTGGAGACACGGGACATCTCGGTCGCGGCCCGTATCCTGGCAGTCTTCTCCGATCTCCTTCCGGAAGATCAGCGCGTGTCAGATGACCTCGCCTACCTCGGCAAGCTCTGCCTGGAGCCGACGACAAACATCATCAAGCTGCCCAACATTTCCGCCTCAGTGCCGCAGCTCAAGGCCGCCATCGCCGAGCTTCAGGCCAAAGGCTACAAGCTCCCCGATCTGCCTGAAAACCCGCAGACGGATGCTGAAAAAGATATCAAAGCTCGTTACGCCAAGGTCATGGGCAGCGCCGTGAACCCTGTGCTGCGTGAAGGCAATAGCGACCGCCGCGCTCCGAAGGCTGTCAAAGACTATGCCAAGGCTCATCCGCACTCCATGGGCAAGTGGAGCGCCGACTCCAAGACCAGCGTCGCCACGATGGGCGCGAATGATTTCCGCTCTAACGAAAAGTCTGTCACGGTCGATGCGGCCACAGACGTGAAGATCGAGTTCGTCGGCAAGGACGGCAGCACGAAGGTGCTCAAGGACAAGACCCCTCTCAAGGCGGGCGAGATCCTCGACTCCACCCGCATGAGCAAGAAGGCTCTCGTGACCTTCCTGGGCGAGCAGATCGCCAAGGCCAAGGCGGATGGCGTGCTCTTCTCCCTGCACATGAAGGCCACCATGATGAAGGTCAGCGACCCCATCATCTTCGGTCATGCCGTGCGTGTGTTCTTCAAGGACCTCCTCGCCAAGCACAGCGCTGCGCTTGCTGAGATCGGCGTGGACTTTAACAACGGCTTTGGCGACCTCGCCGCGAAGCTCGAAAAGCTCCCCGCTGACAAGAAGGCCGAGATCGAAGCCGACATCAAGGCGGCTTATGAGAGCGGCCCGGCCCTCGCCATGGTGAACAGCGACAAAGGCATCACTAACCTTCATGTGCCGAGTGATGTGATCGTGGATGCCTCCATGCCCGCCATGATCCGCGGCGGTGGCAAGATGTGGAACGCCGCCGGCAAGGAGCAGGACACACTTGCGGTTATTCCAGACAGCAGCTACGCCGGCATCTACCAGGCCGTGGTGGACTTCTGCAAGAAGAACGGCGCCCTCGATCCCAAGACCATGGGCAGCGTGCCAAACGTCGGCCTCATGGCCCAGGCCGCTGAAGAATACGGCAGCCATAACAAGACCTTCGAAGCTCCCGGCGATGGTGTGATCCGCGTCACCGACAGCACCGGCAAGGTGCTCTTCGAACACGAAGTCGAGCAGGGTGACATCTGGCGCGCCTGCCAAACCAAAGATGCTCCGGTGCAGGATTGGGTGAAGCTCGCCGTCAACCGCGCCCGCGTCTCCAAGACTCCCGCCGTCTTCTGGCTGGACAAGACCCGCGCTCACGACGCGCAGATCATCGCCAAGGTGGAAAAATACCTCAAGGATCACGACACCACTGGTCTCGACATCCGCATCCTGCCACCGGCTGAAGCCTGCACCTTCTCCCTCGAGCGCATCGTCAAAGGTGAGGACACCATCTCCGTTACTGGCAACGTGCTGCGTGACTACAACACCGACCTCTTCCCCATCCTCGAAGTCGGCACTTCGGCGAAGATGCTCTCCATCGTTCCTCTCATGAACGGCGGCGGCCTCTTTGAGACCGGTGCCGGTGGCTCCGCGCCGAAGCACGTGCAGCAGTTCCTTGAGGAAAACTACCTCCGCTGGGACAGCCTCGGTGAGTTCTTCGCCCTCGCCCCGAGCTTCGAGCACATCGCTGACAGCTTCGGCGTCGCCAAGGCCAAGGTCCTCGCAGATACCCTTGATGCCGCCACCGGCAAGTTCCTCGAGAACGATCGCAGCCCCGGCCGCAAGCTCGGCACCATCGACAACCGCGGTTCCCACTTCTACCTCGCCCTCTACTGGGCCCAGGCTCTCGCCGAGCAGACCGCTGATGCTGAGCTCCAAGCCCAGTTCAAGCCCATCGCCGCCGAACTCACCGCCAACGAGCAGAAGATCGTCGCCGAGCTCCTCGCCGTCCAAGGCAAGCCCGTCGACGTCGGCGGCTACTTCAAGCCCGACGCCGCCAAAGCCGATGCGGCCCTTCGCCCCAGCGCCACGCTGAATGAGATTTTGGCGAAGGCGTGATCTTGCGAATGAAGGAGTTGATGCGGGCCACTATTTTTGACCAGATAGTGGCCCATGCATCACCTCTATTTCCCGCCGTGTCCTGTCCATGGGCCTATTGATCCGCCCGTGCCATACGGGCATCTGGGGAGCCGTGGAGCGATTCCTAACAAATGCGGCAGCTGCGAACTAAGTTTCGAGGGTGGATGTTGCCGGTTTATGGACAAGTTGAACCGCTACATGCACTTGGACTTTGGTCCATGTGGTATTCATGGACCAACCGACCCGGTGGTTTATGAAGACAGATATATCCGCGCGAAAGTCGAGATCCCCCGCAAATGTCTAAGGTGTTGCTTTTTGTTCAACGACATTATCCATGGGTTTTCCTGCCGTAAGGACGCTGAGAAGTGGGGAGATTGCTATCGCGGTCTCGATTGGGGACAGTGGCAGCCAGATCGCATCTTCTTTGATCTACCTCACCCCAAAGTCACGACCAAAGCTCTGGCTGATGCTGCGCACGTGAACGACCTGAAAGCGTTTGTGATCGAGTATCGCCGCGCTAATCCGGGGCTTTCTATGGACGAGGCGCGACGAGACTTTGCCCGAATCCGGGAGCTTATCTCAAGTGGGGCAGAGGGCTGACAAAGTGCCCGGCGTTCGTCATGAAACCGTCAATAAAGTGTCATTAAACCGTCATGAAAATTGGTCTTTCATATCACGACAGCCGGATCAAAGTTTTCCTCAGCTGCTGCGCCACATTGGCCGGGCTGTCGCCGAACAAACGTTTGAACTCACGGCTGAACTGGGAGGCGCTTTCGTAGCCGACTTCCATGGCGGCGCTGCTGGCGTTGATGCCCTCATGCACCATCAGCATGCGTGCTTTGTGCAGGCGCACGTTCTTGAGGTATTGCAGCGGTGAGAAGGAGGTCACGGACTTGAAGTGCGCATGAAAAGTGGACACGCTCATGCCGGCCTCACTGGCCAGGGTGGGAAGGTCATGGGTGCGCGCATAGTCGGTGTTCAGCTTGGTCATCACGCGGCCAATCTGGCCGAAATGACTGTGCGGTGCGGCGAGCGCACGGAGATTGTGCCCCAGCGGTCCATTCAACACACGATACGTAATCTCCCGCACAATCTGCGGTCCCAGGATGCGTGCATCATCCGCATGGCGCAGGCACTCCACCAGACGCGTCGCGGCATCACCCAGACGATCATCCAGTTCGGAGGACTGGATGGCCTGCGGCGACGCGCTGTTCAGCGGCGGCTGCTCCACATGCATCAGCAGTTCCGCCACCAGCGCCGGTGTCACGCCGATGGACAAGCCTAACAAAGGTTCATCCTCGCTGCCTTCGGTTTCACATTCAAAGGGCAGCGGCATCGCCAGCACCAGGAAGTGGTTCGCGTCATAGACAAACTTCTTCCCCGCCAGATAGCCGGACTTCCGGCCCTGCGCTACGATGACGATGCTCGGTTCATAGGACACTTGTGTCCTAGGCACCTCCATCGTTGAGCGCATGAATTTCACGCCTGCGAGCCGCGACGGACTGAAGCCCTGCCCGCGTACCTGATCCGCCAGCAACTCCACAAAGCGTTGATATTTTGGCGGATGCAGCGGTGGTCTCTGACGAGAGGATGAGGCGCGTGCGGACTTGGTTTTCATGGATGAATAGGCAAGGTATAGTCACACATATCTGCCAATTATCTCACAGATCGGAGAATTAGGCAAATCTTCCGGAGGTCTAGGTCTAGCGGCAAAACAGGAGTGCCCCTAGAAGTGGAGACGTCAGAAGCGAAGGAAATTGACCCTTCACAAACTCAACAAACAAACATCATGAACTCCTCCAACACATCCTCCTCCAACACATCCTCCTCGAAAGTCATTCTGATCACCGGCGCCAGCAGCGGCATTGGTGAGGCCACCGCCCGTCATCTCTCCGCGAAAGGTCACAGCATTGTCCTCGGCGCTCGCCGCACGGACCGCCTGGAAAAACTCGCCACTGAACTTCGTGCCGCCGGTGGCACGGTGGAGTATCGCGCTCTGGATGTCGCGAACCTCGCAGACATGCAGGCCTTCGCGAACTTCGCGTTGGAAAAATTTGGACGCATTGATGTCATCGTGAACAATGCCGGCGTCATGCCGCTTTCTCCTCTTGCCGAACTGAAGATCGACGAATGGAACCGCATGATCGATGTGAACATCCGCGGCGTGCTGCATGGTATCGCCGCCGTGCTCCCGCACATGACGAAGCGCAAATCCGGCCACGTGATCAATGTGTCCTCGATCGGCGGGCACCAGGTCTGGCCGAGCTGCGCGGTCTACTGCGGCACCAAGTTCGCCGTGCGTGCCATCTCCGAAGGCCTGCGCCAGGAAACTCGCGACATCCGCGTGACCATCGTCTCACCCGGTGTGGTCGAGTCTGAGCTCGCGGATACCATCTCAGATCCCGGCACCCGCGCTGCCATGCAGGAGTTCCGCAAGGTCGCTCTCACGCCTGATGCCATCGCTCGAGGTGTCGCCTATGCCATCGAGCAGCCCGGTGACGTGGACGTCAATGAACTCATCATCCGCCCCACCGCTGGCGCTCAGTAATGCCTCGTTAAAACCTCGACCCCTTTAACTTCGCCCGTATGAAACACGAAAAAAAGATCGCCCTCGTCACCGGCAGCAGTCGTGGTCTGGGCCGCAACATTGCCCTCACCCTCGCTAAATCAGGCGCGGACATCATCGTCACCTATCGCTCCGGCAAGGCCGAGGGTGATGAGGTTGTGAAAGAGATCCAGGCACTCGGCCGCAAAGCCGTGACTCTGCAGATCGACACCGCCAAGACCAGCACCTTCGAGGCCTTCGCCGCATCCTTGAAGGAAGCCCTCACCACCACATGGCAGCGCGAGAGCTTCGACTTTCTCATCAACAACGCGGGCATTGACCGCAAGTCGCCCTTCGCCGAGACCACGGAGCAGGACTTTGACGAGCTCATGAACGTCCATCTCAAAGGCGTCTACTTTCTCACGCAGAAGCTTCTGCCCTTGATCGCCGATGGTGGCCGCATCGTGAACACGTCCACGGGTCTCGCCCGCTTCAGCATCCCTGGTTATGCCGCCTATGCCTCCATGAAAGGCGCCATCGAGGTGCTCACACGCTACCTCGCCAAAGAGCTCGGCCCCCGCCGCATCAGCGCGAATGTGGTGGCTCCGGGCATCATCGAGACCGACTTCACCCGCGAGGCGCTTTCGCATCCCGGTGCGCGGGAGTTTATGAACTCGGCCATCGCTCTTGGCCGTGTCGGCGTGCCAGATGACATCGGCGGCGTGGTGAACTTCCTCTGCTCCGAGGAAGGCCGCTGGGTGAATGCGCAGCGTGTGGAGGCGTCCGGGGGAATGTTTCTGTAATTCTCATCCCGGATTCAAAACTCCTGAGGCGAGCCTGCCTTCCCAATCGTTTGGTTTTCTGCTTCACCCTCATCCCCTGACCTCTATGCCCACTGCCAAAGCCTACGCTGCTTCCAGCGCCACCTCACCCCTTGCCTCCACCAGCATTCCGCGCCGTGCTCCCACGGATCGTGATGTCGAACTCGAAATCCTCTACTGCGGCGTCTGCCATTCCGACCTTCATCAGGTGCGCAATGAATGGAAAGCCCTGCCGACGGTATATCCCTGCGTGCCTGGTCATGAGATCGTGGGGCGCGTGACGCAGGTGGGATCCGCCGTCACGAAGTATCAGGAGGGAGACATCGTCGGCGTCGGCTGTCTGGTGGACTCGGATCATACCTGCCCGAGCTGTGAGGCGGACCTGGAGCAGTTCTGCCCACGCGCCGCCTTCACTTATAACTCACGCGACAAGCACGGCACTGCGCCCGTGACGTATGGCGGTTACTCCAGCAGCATCGTGGTGGATGAGCGGTTCGTGCTGAAGGTGCCGACGAATCTGGAACTCGCAGGAGTGGCGCCGCTGCTTTGCGCTGGCATCACCAGTTATTCCCCCATCCGCCGCTGGGGCGATATCAAGGGCAAGAAGGTGGGAATTCTCGGCCTCGGTGGCCTGGGGCACATGGGAGTGAAGTTTGCCCATGCCTTCGGCGCTCACACGGTGGTGCTCACAAGCTCGGCTAACAAAAAAGAAGATGCGCTGCGCCTGGGGGCCGACGAGGTCGTGGTGACCCGCGACCCCGGCGAGATGAGGAAGCATGCCTCCAGCTTCGATTTCATTCTCGACACCGTTTCTGCGGATCACGATATCAACACGTATCTAAACCTGCTGAAGATCGATGGCACGCTTACGCTCGTCGGTGCCCCGGACAAGCCCATGCCTGTCGCTGCCTTCGGTCTCATCTTTGGTCGCAAGCGTCTCGCCGGATCCCTCATTGGCGGTATCGCCGAGACGCAGGAGATGCTGGACTTCTGCGGCGAGCATAACATCACGTCGGATGTGGAGGTCATCGCCATCCAGCAGATCAACGAAGCCTATGACCGGCTGGTGAAGTCGGATGTGAAGTATCGCTTCTCCATCGACATGGCCTCGCTGAAGAACGGGTGAGTACGCTTGTCACGGCTCATGCTGCTGGTCCGAAGAGCTTGAGATACTCATCCTCCAGCCGCATGAGCGTGCTCCAGAAGGGCGGTTGCTGGCTGCCCTCCAGCTTCGCCACCAGCACCGTGAGGTGGATGTGCCAGCCGCCGGAGACATCCAAGACCTCCTTGTGGTTAGGCAAGTTCCGGTGAGTCAGCGTGAGCTTCACCTTATCCCCCTGAGGTTCGAGCTCGAAGATCACCTCCCCCTCGCCCCACTGGAAGGCATACAGCTTCGGCGGCTCGCAGCGGGTTACCACCGCATCTGTCTCGATGTCGTCAGCCGCGTGAGACTTGTATTTCTCCGGCACCTCCTCCGGGCCGGGAGCCAGCGTCTTGTTGTTGAAAGTCAGCTTCATGGGCGCGCCGGGCTTCTTCTCCGCAGTGCCGCCACAGAACCACTGGCTGCGCTTGTCCACATCGGTGATGAATTCCCACACGCGCTCCACAGGGCCGGGCAGCATGCGGACAAAGCGTACCTCGGCAGAGTTGACGAGCGTTCCGTGGTCTTGGTTGAGCGGGTTCATGGTTGTCTGCCTTTCTTTCTAGGTTTGTTTTTCTCATCATCGGCACGCAGCGCCGCTTCGAGCGCATCCAGCCGTCGGTTCCAATAATTCATCGTGGAGACCAGCCAGGCCTGGATCTGCTGCAGCCCCGCCGGATTCAGCGTCTGAATGCGTGACTGCCCCTCCACACGCGAGCTGACCAGCCCAGCCTCCCGCAATACCTTCAGATGCTGCGAGATGGCTGGAGCGCTCATGTCGAACTTCCCCACAATCTCCCCCACGGTGCGATCCTTCCGCGCCAGCATTTCCACAATGCGGCGTCTCGTCGGATCAGCGATGGCTTCCAGGCTTTCCATGCCTATAAATTAAGTGAATACTTAAATAAGCAAGTACTAAAACATGGGCTGCGTTTGAACAGCAGGAGGCTCACGTTCTGAGAGGAAGGTTGCTCAACACGTGAAGGCATAGCTCACTTCCAAGGTGCCTCACATGTCGCCAGCATGACCGCTCGAACTTCAGCGGGGCCGTGCTTTTCGCTGTGGTTGTGAGCAAAGTTGCCGCCGGTGTAAAAGAGGTGCCAGAGGCCGTCGCGCCGCACCATCGCATGCGGGGCGTGGAGGAGATAGCTGCCGGCGGTGGTGCCCGGGGCATCACGGGGAATCCACGGTTTGCGCAGCGGGCGTTCCCAGGTGATCCCATCCTTGGAGAAGCAAGCCTCGATGTCCATCGTCTGCGCGCCAAGGCGGTAGTGTCCGAGGAGACCGATGCGGCCTTTGTCGGTATGCGTGACAGAGAGGTAGTAAAACTGCAGGTCCTGCGGATCTTGGGCATCCGGAGAGATGACACGCTTCCTGTTAGTCCACGTGAGCCCGTCCTCGCTGGTGAGGCGCTCGATCACGCGCACGAGACCGGGGATGTTGTCATTGGCGGCATAGCGTGGATCATCCTTGGGAACGCTAAAGAGTGTCACGGTGTAGAGCTCGAAACTGCCATCGGGCAGTTGATACACGTTCGTGGCATCATTGGTGATGAGATGCGCAGGCGCGGGCGCCTCTCCCTTGGCAGGCTTGGCCTTGCGGTTGGCCAGCTTGGTCAAGCCGATCTCCACCGCCGCCTCACCACCCACGCAGCGATCACTCGTGTGGTAGAGGCAGGGTGAGGATGCATTCAGCACCTTGAAGGCACGGCCATCGTCACTGTCTGCTGCGAGATAGCGCACCGCGCCTTTGCCGTGAGACCAGAAATAAAGGCGCGTGCGCCCATTCTTCAGCTTCAGCAGCACTCCCTGCACGGGCTCCCAGCCTTCAGGCAGTCCGCCGATGGCGAGAGCTGCGCTTTTGTCCGGCTCGCCCGGTGTGCAGACCGCCATGGTGCGCTTCCACTCACCACCGACCTCGCCTTCATGATAGCCGATGTTCTTTGCCACGCCCTTGGGTCCGGAAATACTGGTCCAGATGCGCCAGCGATCCTTTTCCAACGGCTCCACGGTGCTTGTGAAGTTCTGAACCCAGGCATTGGCAGGCTCGCCGTGATGGCGGAAGAGTTCGCCATGCTTCTTCCAGGCCGAGGAATCGGCAAACGACAGTGACGATTCTGCGAAAGCGGGGCCTCCCGCCATGAGGCCAAGACTTGTGGTGCCCAGATGATTCAGAAAGGTTCGGCGGGTGAGGGGGGAAGTCATGCGTCGTCAGTAAACGGACTTCATCAGGCTCTCCATGCTGCATTCATCAACCATGTGAATGGGTTCTGGGCGGAATGAAGAGAAATGTGCCAACTTTGGTTGCATGGCGAGACCAGTAATGACAGGCCTAATGGTCTCGTTTTATCTCCGTCTTTAACCTAACCATAGATATGATCAAATGGACTGGCCTTGTTCTCCTCGCTCTTGCGGCGGGCCCTCTGGCAGGACTGCCGGAAAGTGCGCGTGCAGATGCGCCGCCACCCCCGAACCCGGCCGTTGATGCTGGCGTGAAGTGGCCCGCGCGCCGTGCGCAGATCGAAAAGGAGTGGCTGAAGATTCTGGGCCCGTTCCCCACCAGCAAGCCGCCCTTGGATCTGCAGATCCTGAGCACGGAAAAGCTGCCTGCCTCGCCCGGTGATGATGTCTATCCCGTGAATGCAGGCGACATCACGCGCTACAAAGTCAAATTCCGCTCAGAAGCCGATGCCAGCGGCATCACACCGTCAGAAATCTGGAACTACGGCTGGCTGCTCGTGCCGGACAGCGTCACGACCAACCACGAGAAGCACGGCATCCAGGCACCCGCCATCATCTGTCTGCACAGCACCACCTATGGTTCAGGAAAAAGCAGCCCCGCAGGACTGGCGGGACGCTTCGCCTCAGACCCTAAGATAGGTTTCGTCGGCCGTCAGGATCTGGTGGGCAAAGACCCGCGCTATAACAACAGCATGCCAGATCCAAAAGATCTGGAAGCCATGCATGCCTACTATGCCCAGGGGCGCGCCGCAGGCCTGCTTCTTGCCAGGCAAGGTTACGTGACCTTGAGCATCGACTTCCTCGCGGACGGAGAGCGCGTCGAGCCCGGGCATCGTTCCAACGACACACGCCAGTTCTACAAGCGCTTTCCAGATCCCATGGCCGAGAGCGCCTGGTCCATCATGGGCAAATGCATTTGGGACGTCATGCGCTCGGTCGACTACCTCCAGTCACTGCCCTACGTGAATCCCAATGGCATCGGCTGCACTGGCTGGTCTTATGGCGGTCAGGTCACGCTCTTTGCCGCCGCTTTCGACCAGCGCATCTCCGCCGCCGTGCCGAATGGTGGTGTGCTGGATTGGGACCGCCCCAAATATCCGCCCGGCTACAAGGGCAAGCCGAAACCGAATGGATGGAGCCGCATGACCTCCGAAAAGGAACCTTGGACGGACGATGGCGAGCAACCACCCTCCAGCGGAGCTGAAAGCCTCCGCCGATGGGGCATCCTGCAAAACAGCGGGCCCGTCAGCTTCATGCCGAAGTTCTACAAATACACCCTGCCCGCCAATCGCGACCTTTTGCTCCCCGTGGGCTTCGAGAGCCTGATGATGATGGTGGCCCCAAGGCCGCTCATGATCATCTCCAGCGAGATCGAGTACAAGCAGCACGACATCCTGCCGAAGTGCATGGAGACGATGAAGGTCTATGCCCAATGGCAGAATGTGAAAGGCTCCGGCCTGCCAGATCCCCTGCAGGCCCGAAAGGAGCGCAGAGGCTATGCCGAGACCATGGCCTACTACGTGAACAACAACGAATACTCACCCAAGGCCATCGACTCGTATCTCAACAGCCTGAAAGCGGGTGACTGCTTCAGCTGGTTCTCCTTTCCGGGCGGGCACAGCTATCCGTTTTCCGCGCAAATGGTGACCACGGGCTGGTTCGGGCGCTGGCTGGGTCTTTACCCCGCCGCGCCGGTGCCACCGCTGCCCAAGATTCCTGCAGACGAGGCACTGAACATCGGACCTCTGCCGAAGAAGAAAGAGGCTGCCGATGCGCCCAAAGGCGGGGCCAAGGGATGAAAGCGCCCAGGCTTATCCGAGCACCTTCTTGCGCACGATCTCAGTGACGATTTTTGGATTCGCCTTGCCCTGGCTGGCCTTCATGGCCTGGCCGGTGAACCAGTTCATGGCCTTCTCATTGCCGCCTTTGACCTCGGCGACCTTCTCAGGGTTCGATGCGATGATCTGATCCACGATGGCTTCCAGTGCGCCAGTGTCACTGACTTGCTCAAAGCCTTTCGCCTTGATGATGTTCGACGCGCTTCCGCCATTCGCGAACATCTCGGCAAAGACTTCCTTCGCCTGGTTGTTGGAGATCTTGCCTGCTTCCACCACGGCCACGAGCTCGCTCAGCGCTTCAGGCTTCACTGGGCAGGCATTGATGCCGCCTTCGGTGTCTTTCAGCAGGCCGAGCAGATCATTGATGACCCAGTTGGCCAGCTTCTTCGCGGGCACCTGCGTGTTTACAGCCACGGCGGCTTCATAGTAAGCAGCCAGTTCCTTCTCGCTCGCCAGCACATCCGCGTCATAGGCACTGCAGCCGTAGTCACTCTCAAAGCGCGCACGCTTTTCATGCGGCAGTTCCGGCACCAGCGGGCGGATGCGGGTCACGAGGCTCTCCGTGCGCAGCGGGATCAGATCCGGATCGGGGAAGTAGCGGTAGTCGTGCGAGTCTTCCTTGTCGCGCATCTTGGTGGTCACGCCGGCATCATCATCCCAGCGGCGTGTGCTCTGCACCAGCTTCTCGGGGTTGCGGCCTTCCAGCACATCGATCTGGCGCTCCGTCTCGGCTTTGATGGCGCGACGAATGGCGCTCATGGAGTTGATGTTCTTGAGCTCGATCTTCACGCCGAGCTCCTTCTGGCCCTCCGGGCGAACGCTGATGTTCACATCCGCGCGCATCTGGCCCTTCTCCATGTCCGCATCACTCACGCCGCCATAGATCAGAATCTGGCGCAGGCTGTTCAGATAGGCCACGGCCTCCTCCGCGCTGTCGATGTCCGGATCACTGACGATCTCCATCAGCGGCGTGCCCGCGCGGTTGAAGTCGATGGTGGTGAACTTGTCATGGTGCGTGCTCTTCGCCACGTCCTCCTCCAGATGGATGCGCGTGAGCTTCACCACCTTGCCAGGATTGGCGATCGTCTTTTGCGCATCTTTTGGATAGGCCAGATCATACAGCGGCACGCCGCCACCCAGACACAGCGGCAGGTCAAACTGCGTGATCTGGTAGTTCTTCGGCATGTCCGGGTAGAAGTAGTTCTTGCGGTCCCACTTCACCACCGGCGGCGTGGTGCAGCCGAGCATCATTCCGGTCAGGATGGTCTTCTCGATGGCGCCTTCATTCAAAACGGGCAGCGCACCTGGCAGGCCGAGGCAGGTGGGGCAGGTGAGGGTGTTCGGCTCCGCTCCAAACTCCACCGGGCAGCCGCAAAACATTTTGCTGCGCGTGGTGAGCTGGGCGTGGACCTCGAGTCCAATAGTGAGGATATACTTGGGCATGACGGGCAGTGATAGTGGAATCCCCCGGCGCGGATGGCAAGCGGGGGCTGCATGTCTGGACCAAGTTATTCAGGCCCTCAGGGCTGCCGTTGTGGACAAATCCACGTACCGCCCCCCGGTCCAGGGGGCGGTTTCGTGGCAAGAGGAGCGTGTGTCCAGACCCCGGCATGCAGAGCCGCTGAGCATCCACCTAGGCGGAGGAGGCGAAACATCCGCGGGTGACTTTCCTGACACACGTCCGGCCACAACCGTCCGCACGTGCGCCACTGTCAACGGGCTGAGAATGCGGCAGGTGATGCCGCTGTCACGAGCCGTGTGCCTAAACTGATCTCTCATTGATGAGCAAGCTGGTGTCATCGCCCAACCAAAAGTGCTTTTGTGACGATAACGCAACATGCGTGTTCAACGGAATGGTCACAGTGAAGTGCGCGCATCATGGATGATTCATGTTCATGCATGGAGGGAACTCCCGCTCTCCCGACATGAAAGTACTCCGCGCATCTCTCAGCTTCGCCACACTGTTGTTGTTTCAAGTCCTGGCTCAGGGCACGGCCCATGCGGGGGCCTTCACTGCGGGCAATATCGCCGTGCTTCAGGCAGATGCTTCCGCGAACAACACCACGGCCTCCGTCATTGAGCTGCATCCTTCGAATGCTGCGCAGACACCCTCGAACACGATCACGATCCTCGGCACGGGAGCGAGCGCGCTACGCTTCAGCGGTTCTGCCACCAGCACGGGTTATGTGGCGAACTCTGCCGATGGCTCACGTCTCGTTTTCACAGGGGCGAACAACACTGACACGTCCGCGAATGTGAACACGCTGAATCCGCGCGGTGTGGGTGTGCTCGACCCTGCGGGCGCCTTCACGCTGCCTGCGACCTACACAGGCACCTCCGGCAACCAGACACGCTGCGCCACATCGCTGAACAACACCGCCTGGTGGATCGCCGACCAGGGCGGCGCTTATGCGAGTGGTGCCACGACCGCGAGTCCTTCGGGCAATTTCCGTGGCATGAAAGCCTTTGGGAGCGCTGTCTACGTGGGCCAGGCTTCTGGAACGGGAACGGTCATTCAGGTGTCGACTCTGAGTGCCATTACGGGCGGCACTGTCACGGGTCTTCCGGGTCTGGCGAACAATGCGAACCTGCAGGATTTCTATCTGATCTCCTCGGGCAGCAACGGCACGACCTATGATGTGCTTTACACTCTCTCCGCGACATCCAACACTGCTGGCACCATCGCCAAGTATTCGTTGGTGAGCGGTTCATGGACGGCTAACGGCACCTACACCACGACCTTCGGCGGTTTCGGTCTCGCGGCGGCTGACAATGGCGCGGGTGCCGTGCTGTATGTCACGACAGGGCAGGGCGCTCTCACGGCAAACAGCGTCCTGCGGATCAATGATACGGCGGGCCACAACAGCACGCTCAACATCACCACAGGGAACAACGTCACTCTCTACACCGCACCTGCGGCCAAGATCGTCAAAGGCGTGGCCTTTGCTCCGGTCGCACCCGTGGTGCCACAGGCTCAGCTCATCCTCACGGAGATCAACTCCAACGCGGCCGGTGGTGACTTCTGGGAGCTGACGAATGTCGGCAATGCAGCGCAGGACATGAGCAACTGGAAATGGATCGATGGCGGCCAGAGCCTGCCAGCACCGGCGGCGCAGACCTTCGCTCCAGGCAGCTCTATTGCCGCAGGTGAGACCGTGGTGATCATCACGGACACCACGGATTCCACGGCCTTCCTGGGCACCTGGGGATCTCTGCCTGGCATCCAAAAGTTGGTTGGCGGACCTGGCCTGGGCCAGAATGACTCGGTGCGTCTCTACGACAACAACGACAATCTGATCTTTACCTTCACCTATGGGGCGGGTGGCTTCACCCAGAGCGGCGGCAGTGCTGCGGCCGGTGGTCATGCGGGTGTTTCAGCGGGCGGTGTGGCCGCCCAGTCGGCGGTGATTGATCCTGCCTTCGGCACGGGAGCGGGACGTCGCTACAGAGGGGCTACTGTGGGCGTGGACGGTGGTTATGCCAACACCAGCGGTGGTTCCAACATCGGTTCTCCAGGTGTCACCGGCATCAGCACCAGCGGTGGTCCATCCATCACGTTGACGCTGAGCGCCACGCCTAACGCCTTTTCAGAAAGCGCCACGAATCCCGCCTCCACCGGCACGGTGACCCGCACAGGCGCCACGACAGCGGCCCTCGTTGTGAATCTTTCCTCCAGTGACACCACCGAAGCCACTGTGCCTGCCAGCGTGACCATCCCGATCGGCTCGGCCTCCACCACCTTCAACATCACCGCCGTGAATGACAGTTTCCCGGATGGCAACAAGACGGTGACCCTCACGGCTTCAGCCACGGATGCCACCGCAGGGACCACAACCCTTACCGTGCAGGATGATGGTGATGTGGCGCAGAACAATCTCATGCTCACGGAAGTGCTCTCCCAGCAGGCCGCCTCTGGGGTGAGCGATTTTTGGGAGTTGACGAACATCAGCGGCTCCGCCGTTTCTCTCGCAGGTTATAGCTGGCATGACAGCGGCCACTCCGCCTCTACCGCCGCGACCTATGCTCTGCCTCCTGGCTCCAGCATCGCTCCCGGTGAGTCCGTGATCTTCACCACCATCAGCCCGAGTGCCTTCCGCACTTGGTGGGGTATTTCCAATGCTGTGCAGGTCTTCCAGACAACGGGTGCTCCAGGTCTCGGCCAGGATGACGGCGTGTCCTTCTTCGACGAAGGCGGCAATGAGATCTTCTTCTTCAACTATGCCGCTGGCGGCTTCACCAAGGCCGATGGCAGTGCTTCCACGGGCACGCATTCCGGCCCGTCTGCAGGTGCTGCCACGGAAACGCAGTCCGCTGTCTGGGTGCCTTCCTCGGGCACCACTACTCCTCGTTATACCTTTGCTACCGTCAACAACCTTGGTTGCTTTGCATCGGCGGCGAATGCGGCTGACATCGGCTCCCCTGGTGTGACCTCCGGTAATCCTATGGTGAGCATTGGTGATGCCTCCATTCTTGAAGGCAATTCCGGCACCAGCACACTTGCTCTCACTGTGACGCGCAGTGACACGGCCACCGCCTTCACCGTGAACTATGCCGTCACCGGCGGCACCGCCACCTCCGGCACAGACTACGCGACATTGGCCAATGGCACGCTCACCTTCACTGCCGGTGGTGCTGCCACGCAGGCAATCAACATCACCGTGAATGGTGACACCGCTTCCGAGCCGGATGAAACCATCATCGTCACGCTCTCCAATGTGGTGAACACGACCGGCACCACCGTCATCAGCAATGCGACCGGCACAGGCACCATCACGAATGATGACACCATCGCTCCGCAGATCACCACGCAGCCTGCGGGCACCACGATCGCCAGCGGCTTCAGCACCACACTGTCTCTGGCGGCCACCGGCACACCGGCTCCGAGCGTCCAGTGGTATCAGGGCAGCACAGGTGTCACGACGACACCTGTGGGCACAAATTCCAGCAGCTTCACCACACCGGCTCTCACCACTACGACGAGCTACTGGGCGCGCGTGAGCAATGTCGGCGGCAGTGTGGACAGCAGCACCGCCACGGTGACCATCACTGCCGGGGTCAGCTCGGTGAACCTGGCCAACTATGTGCGCGTGGGCCGCTACAATCTTCCTGAGTATCGCCGCACCGCGCTGCCTCCCGGCACGGCCTCGCATAACGTTCTTTGCGATGAAGCCTCCGGCGTGGCCTACAACTGGGACACCGACACGCTCTTCATCTGTGGTGACGGCGGACGTGCCATCACGCAGGTCACGAAGACGGGCCAGCTGGTGGACACCATGTCCATGGAGCTGAACGCGCCCAAGCCGCAGGGCACTGAGTTCTATGATCCGGAAGGCATCACCTACATCGGTGGCGGCCAGTTTGTCTTCAGTGAGGAGCGTGAGCGCCGTCTCGTGAAGTTCACCTATGTCGCCGGCACCACGCTGACACGTGCCGCCACGCAGACGGTGGACATCGGCACCTTTGACGACAACACCGGCACTGAAGGTCTCTCCTATGATCCGCAGACCAGCGGCGCACTCCCGGGCTTCATCGTGCTGAAGGAAAAGACCCCGATCGGTGTCTTCCAGACGAATGTCGACTTCGCCGCTGGCACCGCCACCAATGGTTCCCCGACCACGACGAACTCCACGAACCTCTTCGACACCACGCTGCTCGGCATGACGGACGTGGCGGACGTGTTTGCCTTCTCCAACATTCCCTCGATGGTTGGCCAGCCGCAGGCGGGTAACATGCTCATCATCGGCCAGGAAAACGCCCGCATTCTGAATGTGGACCGCGCCGGCAACATCCTCAGCACGCTGAACATCACCTCGGATCCAGGCAATCCTTTGAGCGCCGGGGACCAGCAGCATGAGGGCATCACCATGGACCGCGCGGGTAACATCTATGTGGTCAATGAAAACGGTGGCGGCAGCACGGAGTATCCGCAGCTCTGGGTGTACGCGCCTTCCAGCGCGCAGAACCAGGCACCGACAGCCATCACGCTGAACAATGCAGTGAACTCGATCCTGGAAAACACCAGCACGGCTTCCCCGATCAAGATCGGCGATATCATCGTGACGGATGACGGCCTCGGCACCAACGCGCTGAGCCTCACCGGTGCTGATGTGGCTGCCTTTGAGATCACCGGCACCTCCTTGTATTTGAAGGCGGGCATCGTGCTCGACTACGAAACCAAGACCAGCTACGCGGTCACCATCAATGTGGACGACACCACAGTCGGCACCAACCCAGATGCCACGCTCAATGTGACGCTGACGGTCACGGATCAGGCGGTCGAGACACCACCCGTGCCAGCTCTGATCGTGACAGAGGTCTCCCCATGGTCCAGCACCGTGGCGAACAGCCCGCTGGGAGCGGATTGGTTTGAGGTGACAAACGTCAGCGCCGCCGCCGTGAACATCACCGGCTGGAAGGTGGATGACAGCAGCCCTGCTTTTGCCACGGCCGTCGCGCTGAATGGCATCACCAGCATCGCTCCAGGTGAGTCGGTGATCTTTGTGGAAGGCACGGCCACGACGGCGACCAGCTTCAAGACGAACTGGTTTGGCGCTAGCCCACCCGCCGCTCTTCAGGTTGGCAGCTACACAGGGTCTGGCATCGGTCTGAGCACGAGTGGTGATGCGGTGAACCTCTATACTGCGGCAGGTGTGCTGCATTCCGGGGTCAATTTTGGCGCGGCCGATGCCTCCTCACCCTGGCAGACTTTTGACAATACGCTGGCTCAATACAACACCGCCATCTCCCTGCTGAGCGTGGTGGGCGTGAACGGAGCCTTCACCGCAGCCAACAGCCCGAATGAAGTCGGCTCACCTGGTGACTCGGCTCCTGGTGTGCTGCGCATCACCGAAGTGGCTCCCTGGAGCAGTGGCAGCAGCCCGGTCGCCAAGGACTGGTTTGAGGTCACCAACATCGGTGCCCGCGCCGTGGACGTCACCGGTTGGAAGGTGGATGACAGCACCGAATCGTTTGCCGCTGCTGTGCCTACCTCTGGCATCACCAGCATCGCTCCCGGTGAGACCGTGATCTACATCGAAACCAGCACCCTGGCTGCCACGAAGGCCACGTTCCTCTCAAATTGGTTCGGCGCTAATCCGCCTGCGACTCTGCAGGTCGGCGGCTATAGCGGCGCAGATATCGGCCTTAGCACCGGTGGTGATGCGGTGAATCTCTACGACACGAACAACGTGCGTCACGCCAGCCTGTCCTTCGGCGTCGCCACCTCCACCGCACCGTATCGCAGCTTTGACAACGCGGCTGCAGCGAACGTGACCTCTGTCACCACGCTCAGTTCCACGGGTGTGAATGGAGCCTTCGTCGCGGCGAACAGCCCGAACGAGATCGGTTCACCTGGCGTGATCAGCGGTGGTCAGACCGGCTTTGCTGTCTGGCTGGCGCAGAACGGCTACACCGGCAGCCAAGGCGGTGACACGGACAACGACGGCATCCCGGATGAACTGGAATACTTCTTCAGCACGAACCCGAACAGCGGTGGTGATCGCAGCGGCCTGCCGCAGGTGGCCATGAATGGCAGCGACCTCGAGTTTACCTTCACCTATCTGACCAACACGGCCTTCTCCGGCTTCGTGCAGAGTTCTGAAAATCTGGTGAACTGGGGCAATGCCACAGCGGGCATCGATTATGAGGTCGTTTCCCAGACGGTGAACGGTGCGGAGACCACCGTGCGCTTCCGCCTCTTCAGCAATCCGAATCCGACGACGCAGGGCCCCTTCACCTACCTCACGCCGTTCACCGCAAAGGTGGACCGCGGCACCATCGGCAGCCTCACCATCACCAACCTGGGCATGGTCGGCGCAGGCCGCCTCACGGGCAGCCAGCTTGACGGTTTTGGCGAGACGATGGGTGCCTCCTCCGGTCTCTCCATCACGAACTGGGGATACAACTCTGGCTCGGGCCAGTTCACCGGCACCTTCAATGTGCTGCCGGATCGTGGCTACAACAGCGGTGCCATCTTCTCCAATTACGCTGCCCGTGTGCACAGCGTGCCCTTCACCTTCACGCCGTATTACGGCACCGCTGCCGTGGCTCAGAACCAGATCGTGCCGACTTACAGCACGACGATGAAGTTCACCTATCTCGACGGCGCGACCACGAAGTTCACCACGGGTCTCAACCCCACAGGTGTGAGCACCATCATGGGCCAGAGCGTCGGCACCGTGGTGGCGGCGAACGGTCCTGGTGGTGCGCAGACAGCTCTCATCAGCTTTGATGCGGAGGCCATTCATGTGTTCCCGGATGGTTCCGGTTTCGTCTCGGATGAGTACGGCACCTACATCGGCCGATTCAACAGCAGCAAGCAGATCACCAGGCTCATCCAGCTGCCCGAGTCCGCACGTCCGCATCGCCCGGTGGGCACGCTGGAGTTTGACTCCGTCAATCCTCCGACCAATGGCCGCCGCAACAACCAGGGCCTGGAAGGCATGGCGGTCTCTCCGGACAACACCCGCCTCCTCGCCCTCATGCAGAGCGCGCTGGTGCAGGACACCGGCGCTGGCGGTCAGGGCCGCTTCAACACACGCCTCTATGTCTATGACATCGTGGGTGCCAACCTGGAGAACCCGGTGCTCATCGCCGAGCATGCGGTGCAGCTTCCGCGCTATGACCTGAACGGCAATGGCTCGGGTCTCGACACCACTTCCGCCCAGTCTGAGATCGTGGCGCTGAGCAACACGCAGTTCCTCATGCTGCCGCGTGATGGCAACGGCCTGGGCAAAGGCACCACGGACCCGATTGTGATGAAGACGGTGGACCTGGTGGATTTCAGCAGCGCCACAAACATCCTCGGCCTGCATGACGCTGAAGGCGCGCAGATCAGCCCCGCCGGCACGCTTCGCTCCGGCATCACGCCAGCGAAGAGCACCGTGGTGGTCAACCTGCTCTCCAGCACAGACCTGGCGAAATTTGGCTTCAACACCAACACCTCCGCGCCTAACCAGTTTACCGTCAATGAGAAGATGGAAGGCATGTCCCTGGTGCCTGACCTCTCCACCGCGAGCACGGAGGACTACTTCCTCTTCCTGGGGAACGATAACGACTTCCAGTCCTCCGACGTGAGGATGGTGGATGCCAGCGGTGCCCTCGTCAGCTATGGCGATGCACGTGACCGCGGCATCACCAACGACGCGGTCTTCACCGCCTGGCGCATTATCATCACCCCGAACAACCACAAGTTCTTCCGGGTGAATGTGAATCCCTGAGCCGGATGCTAGGTGAGATTCGTCTGGGAATCTGCTGAGCCTTCGGGCAGCGGTGACGGATGGCTCTGCTCCCGCAGATTCACCATCAGCAGATGTTTTACACGCGGAGGCTCGGGGGCGCGGTGAAACTTCTGCACGGCTTCCTCGATTCGCTGGTCCTCCACGGTGGCGCGCTCATGCTGGCGCATGTGCTCCGCCCAGGAACCGACGAGGAAGGTCTCACGGTAGTGCGTGGGATCTTCCAGATCGGCAAAGAGTGAGCAGCGAAACGCTCCGTCCCGCAGGCGTGTCTCGCGCAGATGCACCATCGCCGCTTTGAAGGCGGGAGCCTCTTTCGGATCAATGTGATACTCGATGGTGATGAGCACGGGACCATCCGTGGGTGCGGGCTCGGTGAAGGTGGTGTGCGGCAGCCAGTGGCCGGAGGGGGCGAGATTCAGCTTCTCCACATGGCTGATGGGCACCAGCCGTGTGAGCAGCGCGCTGATGAGCAGACAGCCTGCGGCGATGCCCAGCGTGACGGGTGCGTGGAGATGGCTGGTGAGCTGTCCCCAAGTGATGGCACCGAGGGCAAAGGCACCCTGCATGACCACGAGATAGATGGCCGAGCTGCGCGCACGCACCCAGTTTGGGAACGCGCTTTGCGAAGCCACGCTGAAGGTGTTCATGCCGGTGATCCAGGCCGCGCCGGCGAACACGAGCACCATGCCCATGGCAATCTTCCCCGGCACCAGCGCCACAATGGAGGTGGTGATGGCCGCGGCGATGCTGGAGCCGAGCAGCACATGATCAAAGGTGTAGCGCGCGCGAAGTCTGGGGAGGAAAAACAGGGCCATCACAATGGCTCCCGCTCCATAGCAGCCCATGAGCACGCCGAAGTCCGAGGCGGTCCATTCACGCGAGTGTACGATCACTGGCAGCAGCACCACAGTCGCGACAGCCGCAAACATGTGAATGCCACCGCGGCACAGCACTGCCTGCATGGCCTGCGCGTGCCGCGCATAGCGGATGGCCGCGGCCATGGCACCGAGCATCTGCTCACGCTGCGCACTGCGCGGTGTGGCGATGTATTTGCCCGTGCTCATCGCCAGGATCACCGCCACAAACGAGAGCGCATTCAGCGCAAACACCGGCGCAGGCCCCAGCGCGGCCAGCAGAAGGCCTCCGACAATTGGGCCTAACGAACGAGCAATGTTAAAGCCCACGCCATTGAGTGCGATCGCCGAAGAGAGCTGATCTCTTCCCACCACCTCTGGAATCAGCGCCTGCCACGCAGGCATCGTGAAAGCGGCGGCAACCCCGAGCTGGAAAGTAGCGAGCAAAAGCAACGTCTGCGTCAGTGTGCCCGTCCAGGCCAGCGCTGCCATGCCCACCGCCGTCAGCAGCGCCCCGGTTTGCGCGAGCAGGATCAATCTCCGCCGGTCCACCAGATCCGCCAGCGCACCCGCTGGCAGCGCCAGCAGGAAGAGCGGCAGGCTGGACATGGTCTGCATCAGCGACACGAGGAAGGGGGAGCTCGTCATCGTGGTCATGGTCCAGACCGCCGCCGTGTCGTTCATCGTGGTGCCGATGTTTGAGGCCACACTGCCCAGCCACATGCCACGATAGACGGAATTGCGGAGCGGCGACCAGGAAGACATAGGAGAACCTATAGCATACGTAACGAAGGCCAGTTCGCGACGTCGAATCCTGGTGGACTTCTGGGCTGTTGTCCGCCGCGATCACGTGACAAAGCGTGACTCGAACTCCGCGTAAGTAGAGATATCTCTTCCCCATGCTCACCCGCCGCCAGCTTCTGCAAACGTCCGGACAAGGGTTCGGCGCGCTTGCGTTGACCTCGTTGGAAGCCGCGGAGACGCAGCATCGCGCGCAGGTCGTGCGACCGAAGGCGAAGCGGGTGATCCAGCTCTTCATGGGCGGCGCAGCCTCTCACGTGGACCTTTTCGACTTCAAGCCGGACCTTGTGAAGCATCACGGCGAGCCTTCCGACTTCGGTGAGGCGGTGGAGGCTTTCCAAAACGGGCTCGGCCCATGGAAGAAGCCCGTGTGGGACTTCCGTCCGCATGGTCAGAGCGGGAAGATGATCAGTGACATCGTGTCCGCGCTCGGGCCTTGTGTGGATGACATGGCCTTCGTGCATAACATGGTCGGCAAGACCGGAGTGCACTCGCAGGGCACGCTGCTGCAGGCCACCGGCTTCAATCTGCCGGGCTTTCCGGGCATGGGCTGCTGGGTCAGTTATGGGCTGGGTTCGTTGAGTGACAACCTGCCGACCTTCGTCGTGCTGCCAGATCATCGCGGCTTTGCCTCGAATGGGCCGAAAAACTGGGACAGCGCCTTCCTGCCATCCCAGCATGCTGGCACCATCATCTATCCCGGCGCCGAGACACCCATCAGCGACCTGTTTCCGCACAAAGCCGGGCGCTATATCTCCGCGAGGTCGGATCGCGAAGGCTTCGCGCTTTTGGAGCAACTGAACCGCAAACACATGCTGGCTCGTGAGGATGACTCGCGCTTGGAAAGCCGCATTCAGAGTTATGAACTCGCGGCGAAGATGCAGCTCGCGGCTCCTGAGGCTTTGGATATCTCCAAAGAACCTGAGCATGTGAAAGCCATGTATGGCATCCAGGAGCACCGCAAAGTCTGGCCCACGGAGATCAATGCGGAAGAAGAGGCTGACTACATGGGCCGCAAGTGTTTGACCGCTCGAAGGCTGCTGGAGCGCGGTGTGCGCTTCGTGCAGATCTGGAGCGGCAACGACAACGGCTTCCCTCGTCGCAACTGGGACAGTCATGAGGATGTGGAGCGCGATCATGGCCCGCTGGCCTGGGGCATGGCGAAAGCGGTGAGTGCCCTGATCCTGGATCTGAAACAGCGCGGCCTTTTGGATGAGACCATCATCCTCTGGACCACGGAATTCGGTCGCATGCCCAGCACCCAGGGCGGGAAGGGCAGGGACCACAATCCCTATGTCTTCACCAACTGGCTTTGTGGCGGTGGAATCCAGGGCGGTGTGACCGTCGGCGAGAGCGACCAGTGGGGCTACAAGCCGCTGGACCGCGCCAACCCCACGACCTGCTATGACATCCACGCCACCATGCTGCACTTGTTAGGCATCGACCACACGAAGCTCACCGTCCGCCACAACGGCATCGACCGCCGACTCACTGATGTGCATGGGCATGTGATCCGTGGCTTGGTGGCTTAATATTGCCAGGATGACGCCACGACTTGGTATTCATCCTCATAACGAATGATGCCAGGATCTGAGGTGGTCATGGTGCGCACAAAACGACCGTGCTCCTCCAGGATGGCGATGATCTCGCGGAACTTGGAGATGAAGGACCGCGCGCCAGGCTTGAACCATGCCACGGCATCCCTGGGCCATTGGGCGTCTGAGAAGGGTGGCACGGGCAGATGCTCATTCAGCCATTCAAAGATCTCCTCCACATGAGCGTGTTCATACTCCGGCAGATCACCTGACTCTTTGAGTAACCGCAGCTCGGTGACCACTCCGCTTTGCTGCGAGGCGCGTTCCTGATTCGTGCCCACCACGAACCGGATGAAGGTCATGGCACCTCGGGAAGCTTGGGATGGCGGGTCAAAGCTCAAATTGAGATCAAAGGGTTTGCTAAAGGATGGCTGAACACAAAAGCACACTTTGCATCCTGAGCCAGTTCACGAAAGAGGAAGTCCCCCTGCGGCATCGGCTTGCCTTTTGACGGGATGTTGCGTAGCCCTGGGGCATGAAGCTTCTCAACCTCCTCCTGTTCGCCCTGGCCATCCCCGCCCTCATCCATGCTGACGCGACCACCCAAGTGCTGAAATGGAAGGACGGCAAGAAGGCGGCCTTCATGCTTGCCTTTGATGACAGTGCGCCGAGCCAGCTCAAGAACGTGGTGCCGGAACTGGAGAAGCGAGAGATCGTCGGGAATTTTTATTTGGTCACGGGCAACAAACTGTATGCCTCGCTCCAGCGCCGCTGGGAGGCTGCCGCGAAGAGCCCGTATGTGGCGATTGCAAACCACACCTTTACCCACAAAGGCGTGAACAATGCCGCCGAGCTGGATCCCGAGCTGGCCAAGTGCAACGAGGTTCTTTACACGCTGAAGACAGATCGCACGCAGCCCTATCTTCTCGGCTTTGGCAAGCCGGGTGGTGTGCCATGGAAGGTGACGGAGGAGGAGTGGAACGCTGCGCTGGCGAAGCACAACCTGTGCAACCGCCCTCCCTTCGCGGGTCCACCCATCAATTACAAATCCGCCGAACAAACGATTGCGACGGTGGATGCCGCCATTGCCAAGGGCGAGATGGGGCACCTGGATTTTCATGGCGTCGGTGAGGACTGGCTTGTGACACCCGTGGAGTGGTTCACGGCCCTTCTCGACAAGCTGGAATCTGTGCGTGATGTGGTGTGGATCACGGATGTGGTTTCCTGGCACCAGTATGTGACGGAGCGTGACAGCGCCGAGGTCAAGACTCTGAAGGCCGACCTGGAAAGCATCACGCTCGAACTCAGCTGCAAAGCTGATCCCAAGCTCTACAATCTGCCATTAACGCTTTCGACCTCCGTGCCTGCCGATTGGAAAAGCTGCACCGTCACTCAAGGTGCCAGCTCCGCGTCTGCTGCTGTGGTCGAGGGAGCTGTGAAGTATGACGCGCTGCCCGGTGGTGGTGAGATCGTGCTGAAGAAGGCTCCCTGAGTCCGCTGGATAAGATCGTGCTTTTCAGCGGAAGGCCGGGCTGGCAGAATGAGCGTTTATGACCTCGTTCAACCACCTCGCTCTCCTTGGAATCATGGCCTGCCTGCCTCTCGGCGCATGGGCTCAGCGTGCTGCCCCCATTGTTTCGCCGGAGATCGGCGAGAAAGGTTCCGTGGTCTTCCGTCTGAAGGCTGGCAAGGCTCAGGAAGTGGCCTTGCGCGGCCAGTGGGATCAAAAGCCGGTGGCGATGACGAAGGACTCTGAGGGCGTGTGGTCCGTGACCGTGCCGGAGGTGAAGGCGGGCGTGTGGGAGTACAGTTTCATCGTGGATGGCATGAGCATGATCGACCCCACGAACCCGGCTCAAAAGCCTCAGCGCATCTCGACCTCCAGCATCCTGCAGATTCCAGGCACTCCGCCGCTGGTGTGGGATTTTCAGGAGGTGCCTCACGGGACGGTGCATCAGCACAGCTACCTTTCCAAATCCCTCGGGCGACGTCGTGAGCTGTGGGTCTACACACCTCCAGGATATGAGGCAGATGCGCAGACGCAGTATCCACTCCTCGTGCTGCAGCATGGTTCAGGCGACCGCCATGATGGCTGGGTCACGCATGGAAAGGCTCATTGGATTCTCGACAATCTCATCCACGAAAAGAAGGCGGTGCCGATGATCGTGGTGATGATTGACGGACATCCACTAGGAATGGTGCCGCGTGAGATGGCGGATCGCCGGGGAGCCTCACTGGCAGCCTTCAAGACGGAGTTGATGAGCGAGTCACTGCCCCTGGTGAAGTCCACCTATCGCGTCAGTTCGAAGCGTGAGGATCATGCCATCGCCGGACTGAGCATGGGTGGCTGGCAGTCCCTGAGCACCGGCATGACCCATCTGGATGACTTTGGCACGATCGGTTCCTTCAGCGGTGCCGTGGATGAGAAGGAGATCCAGGCCGCGCTGGACGATGCGAAGGGCACGAATGCGAAGCTGAAGCTGCTCTGGATTGCCTGCGGTGAGAAGGATTTCCTTTTGGAGAAAAACCAGCAGCTTGTGGCCACGTTGAAGGCGAAGGGCATCCAGCATGAATGGCGCCTCACGCCTGGAGATCACTCCTGGCCGGTGTGGCGTGACTATCTAGCCGAGTTCGCGCCGAAGCTGTTTCGTTAGGCCGGTGTGTCGGCGATTGTCGCGATA
>NZ_BKAG01000065.1 GCF_007992435.1 Prosthecobacter gellanilyticus
AAGGGCACCCTTGCATCGTCGACACCGCTCTCGTGCGCATATCGCTTTTTCGATGATTAAAATATTCTGTGCGCACCTAGCGGTGTCGCGCTTGAGCGCTTGCCACCGCACTCCGGGACGCTTCGCGCCGTTCCGGATGTCTCGCGTGCGCCAAATGGGCTAACCATCGATGCTTCAAAGATCCCCCATCGCTTTCAGCAGAGCCTCGCGTAGGGCTGACACGGCACCGCTGTCGGCATAGTGGTTCACCATGTAGGCGAAGGCCAGCTCGCGACCACTTTTCGTGGTGAGGAAACCGGTGGTGGAGCGCACGCCGGACATGGCGCCGCCTTTCCAGCGCAGGTGTTCCTTGGTCAGAAGGGACTCACGATAGACCACGCCCTGCCGGCCGATGCCTACTAAATATTGCAACATGGCAAGGTCGTGCGGGGTGATGAAGTCAGCGCGCGCGAGGCCGCAGCCATCCTCCATGCGCAGGCCCTGGAACTCCAGGCCGCTGGCCTGCCAGTGCTCGCGCACGACTTGATCAGGAGACTTGCCCTCTTGCACGCCGAGCAGGCGGAAGAGGCACTCGGTCTCATGATTGTCCGAGGTGGCGTGGATGCTGGTGATGATGTCTTTCAGCGGCGGTGAGTGATGTTTCAGCAGCTCGATCTCACCTGCCTTCACGTCACCCACAGGCGCGGCTTTGCCTGCGACCTCGATTTCGGCCTCCAGCAAGGCCTCGCGAAACCAATGCGCGGCAAACAACTCCGGATCGGGCACCGCGCCGAGCACATGGAAGGTCGGCCTGCCCATCGGCACGGTTCCGCGGAGATGAATGACGCGGGCGCGCTCGCCGCCATGGATGACCACGCCATCCCCGGAGCCCTTCTCGCCAGTGATCGTTTCATTGCGCCAGGTGATGCCGGGCACATCCGGCTGCGCGCCTAACCAAATAGCGGGTTTGCCGACAGCATCAGCAGGGTTGAAGAGGGCGATGAAACGGTTGTGCTCCAGATTGAGCCCGGCCACGGAACTGCCATAACCATTGCCGATATCCCCCCAGTTCCAAAAGTCATCGTAGATGCTGCCGGAGAAAAGGCGTCCATCGCCCAGAATGCGGCCCGTGATGCGCTTGAGACCGCGTTCCTTCAGGGTCTTGACCCAGCTCTGCAGATCCGTGAGCTTCAGCATCGGGTCAGCACCGCCGACGATCACGACATCACCCTTGATGACACCTTGTTGGATAGGCGCGGAGGCCATGAGGCGTGTCTCGATGCGATGATCCGGCCCCCATTTTTCCAGCGCCGTGGCCGTGGTGACGGTCTTCAAACTCGATGCCGGGATGAAGGCCGTGCGTGACTGCTGTTCCACGATGATCTTGCCCTGCTCATCGAGCAGGCAGAAGCCGATGGCGGCACCTTCGAGGCCGGGCTTGGTGCGTGCCTCATCCAGCAGTTGGGTGATGGGGTGCTTCGGTGGAGGCTCGGGCGTGAGCGGTGCGGGTGGCGGAGGGGCTGGCACCGCTGGTGTTGGTGCCGGTGGAAGTGGTTGAGGAACGATCGGTGCTGGCGCCGTCGTGATGACCACCGGGACCTCTGCCGGTGGTGTGGACGAGTGACGATTCACCCAGAGCAGCGCCGCGAGAGCAGAGGCCAGCAGCAGGATGATCACGTTTTTCACCATGGCATGCGTCAGCCTCCGGCGGTGATTTGCACGATCTCGATCACATCACTGTCCTTCACCACGGTTGTGGCGATCTCACGCGGCAGCAGCGCGGTCTGGTTATGCTCCACGACCACGGGCTTGCCCCCCAGTCCCACGGCCTCCAGCAGGTCAGGCAGGGTCAGGGTGCCGGGGAACTCGCGCTTCGCGCCATTGAGGGTGATCGTCATGGCTGACAAAGAAGCGTGGAGAGCGCCTGTGGCAAGAGGCGGACGATGCTGACAGGATCGTGGCTTGATGCGGTGGAAAGGCGGTGGCAGAGAGCGGCTTCATGTCCCGGACCTCTCTCCTTTTTGCCTGCCTGCTCGTGTTGCTCTTCGGCGTCGGACCTGCGCAGGCGCATCAGGTGCCAAACATGACCGTGGAGGCGACCTTTGAGCCCGAAGGGAAGTTCGAGATGAAGGTCAATCTGGATCCTCGGGTGTTTCTTTCCACGAACCCGACCTCGCTGCCCCCGGTGTCGGCGGACTGGTATCTGAATCAAACCGAGGATCAGGTGCAGAAGACCTATGCGCAGGCCGCGGAGCATCTGAAAAAGCATCTGGAGGTGAAGTTCGGAGG
The DNA here is from genome assembly GCF_007992435.1 of Prosthecobacter gellanilyticus. Taxonomy (GTDB): domain Bacteria; phylum Verrucomicrobiota; class Verrucomicrobiia; order Verrucomicrobiales; family Verrucomicrobiaceae; genus Prosthecobacter; species Prosthecobacter gellanilyticus. Next base: position 2,269 of record NZ_BKAG01000065.1, read on the forward strand.
TCAGGCGCAGGCGCTTCCTGAGGTTTCCTGGCAGGCCATGGACGGCGCGACGAACAAGCCGCTGACCCGCGAGACGGCGGAGGCTCATCTGCTGGGCACGCTGCGTGGGACCGTGCCAGCAGGGAAGGGAGACTTCGCCCTGGGTTTTGCCAAGGAGGCAGTGGTCAGCCTGATCCTGCTGCTGAAGACCCCGGAGATGCCGGAACCTAAAGTGCAGGTGCTCTTTCCTGGAGAAAGCAGCCGCGCCATCGCTGTGCCGACGGCGGCCGCCGCTCCTGTGGAAGCTCCACCTCCCTCACCTGTGACGCCAGCCGCTGATCAGCCGCGCCGGGCCATGGGATGGACCGGCTGGCTGGCGGGCATCGTGGGACTGGTCGCGGTGACATCAGGCTGGTTTCTCGCCACAAGGCGGAAGCGCTGAGGCCAGAGGATGTGCGCCGCCGTGAGCAGTGTGAAATAGAAGTGCGGATCCATGATACGCCCTTGGGCGATGGGTGAGTAAAGCAGTACCGCGATCACGGCATAGCCTGCCTTTCCGCCGCACATCAGGCTGCGAAGGACCGGGCCGTAGATGGTCAGCAGATAGACCAAAAGCCCGGGCAGCCCGAGCTCCAGCCACATGGCCACGTACTCATTGTGCGGTGCCCAGCGGGACGATGCAGCACCCACGCCGTAGCCGAAAACCGGCTCTTTCATCACGGCCTCCCATGCATCGCCCAAGTCCTTGGCACGCTCGGGCGATTTGAGCTTGTCGAAGTCGAGGTTGTAGATGGCCTCCAGACGATCCGCCGTGTTCTTGTTCTTGGTCACGCCATCTCCCGTCCGCTGCTGCATGATGGCGAAACCCCCGATCACCAGTGGCACCACGGCGTAACCGCAAACCATGAGGAAGCCGAGGTGCCGACGTGCATTCAGCAGGATGTAAGTGCCGGCGAGGAAGGCATAGATCACCATGCCGCTTCGGCCATAGGTGAGTGCCACCCCGGGCATGGCAGCCGCGATGAGCGCCACATTCCAGCGGAAGCTGCCCACCAGGGCAAAGCAGAGTCCGAGGCACTGGCAGAGCACGATGGGGGGTGAGTTCGGGTGACCATTGAAACCGCTGAAGCGGCCCGGGATGCTGCTGAACTTTGCCACGCCCAGGAACTCGGCGATGGAGGAGCCGCTGGTCAGCAGAATGGTCAGGATGGCGGCCCAGCGCATGGCCTTCAGACCCTGGGGACAGGAAAGCACCGCCAGCATGGCCACGACCACCAGCAGAATACGCAGGCAGTTCATGGTCATGTCATGGTTGCCTGAAGAGACAAAGCGCCCCAGCACGGCCACGTCCAGCAGCCTCATGACCGGCAGAGCTGCGAAAAGGAAGGCAGGCAGGCAGAAGCGCGGCGTGCTGAGGACACAAACCCCCATGCAGAGCATGAACACCATGGGGGTGAACAGGCTGGGTTTGATCATCGGCAGCCCGGCATTGTAAGAGCCGATCACCACATCCCCCGCCAGCAGGGCAATGCACGTCCCGCAGACCCACACGGTGAGCCAGTCGAGGTGCTGTTGGAGACGGGAAGGCATGGAGAAGGGTTCTCGGTTCTCAGTTCGCAGTTCTCGGTTGGGAGTGTCGAAAGACTGAGGGTAGGGTATGGGCGATTATTGTTGTCGGCTGCTGTTTTTGGAACTCGGAATTCTGTCGGTGCTTGCCCTAAAAGGGTCAGGACAAGGTAGGGCGATTCAAGAATACCCTTTAATAATCATTGATTCTATATTTTTTATAATTAACTTTTGAGGAATGTCTGCTCAACCGTCCATCGCACTGATCATACCCGCCTATAACGAGGCGCTCACGATCGCCGAGGTGATCCGGCGCTTTTCCGCTGCCCTCCCTCAGGCGGAAATAGTGGTCGTGGACAACCGTTCCTCGGACAATACCGGCGATCTGGCCCGTTCTGCCCTGAGGGAGAGTGGTGCCCGTGGGCAGGTGCTTTTTGAAATCAGGCCCGGCAAGGGGAATGCCGTGCGCCGTGCCTTTCACGATGTGATGGCCGAGGTGTACATCATGATCGATGCCGACATGACTTATCACCCCGAGGATCTGCCGGCGATGCTCGCTCCGGTGCTCAAAGGGGAAGCCGATCTTGTGGTGGGTGACCGGCTTTCCACGGGTGACTACCGGAAGGAAAACAAGCGCCCCTTCCACAATCTCGGCAATGCGGTGGTCAAAGGGCTGATCAATCGGCTCTTCCAAGTGCAGCTCAAAGACGTGATGTCTGGCTATCGCGTGATGACACGGCGCTTCGTGGAGCACACACCGATCTTGCGCGCGGGCTTCGAGCTCGAGACCGAGAGCACCATTTTCGCGCTCGATAATCGCTTCCGCATTGTGGAGGTGCCGATCAAATACACCGATCGCCCTGAGGGTTCGTTTTCGAAGCTGAATACCTTCCAGGATGGTGCCCGCGTTCTCGCCACCATCTTCCGCATTCTGCGGGACTACCGGCCCAGCGTGTTCTTTGGCAGCATCGCCGTGGTGCTCATCCTCTTCGCCCTGGTGGCAGGTGCCTTCCCGGTCTATGACTACATCCGGTATCAGTATGTGTACCGTGTGCCCATGGCCATCCTGGCCACCGGTCTCATGCTGCTGGGCATGATGTTTGCGGGCATCTCGCTGATCCTGACGAGCATCAACAACTACTTCAAAGCTCTCTTTGAGATGCAGATGATGCGCCGTGGAGCCGAGCTGACCTCCAAAGACTCCAACGGCACCTCTGCATGAGCCGACTGCGTGCATTCCTGGAAAAACAAGGCTCGCAGCCCTGCCTGCGCCGCTGGGTGGTGCTGCTCACGCTGGTGCATCTCATGGTCTCAGCCACGCTGGCATGGACCCGGAGCGCTGACGGGCTTTTGATTATTCAAGATGCCGGGGAGTACATCGAGCTCGCCGGTTATCCGCTGACCCATGGAATCTACTCGCTGGATGGTGTGCAGTCCTCCGGCAAGCGCGAGCCGGGCTACTCGGGCTTCATCATGGCCTTCATGGCCGCGGGCATTGTGAAACCGCATGTCATCACGGTGGCGAACCTGTGGATCATCGCCGGTGTGCAGATCCTTCTCTATGGCTGGGTGTGTGGTTATATCGCGCGGAAGCTCATCCCGTTCTTTGGCGCGGCCAGCTGCTGGCTGGGGCTGATGATCATGCAGGCCAGCCCGATCGCTGAGTATCAATATTCGTTAGGTAATGAATGCGTGACCATGATCCTGCTCGGCCTCTTCGCCGTGGAGATCGGCGTCCACTGGCGTCAGGGGCCTTCCTGGGGATCCGTGCTGCGCGCCGCGCTGTGGATGGGCCTGCTGGCCATCACGAAATCTGTGAACGTGCTGTTCATTCCGCCGCTCTGCCTGCTGCTCTGGATCCGCACACCGGCGAAGCTCCTGAAAGTGACCGCCTTTTTCATCATCGCCCTGCTCCCCGCCATCGGCTGGACCATGCGTAACAAGGCCGCGCTGGGCATTCCGGTCATGGGATCGATCGATGGCTTCAGCTCACTCTACCGGGCGAACATTCTGCCGTATTACCAGATCTCCTCACCGGATCATCCCGACATGCCCAAGGAGGCCAGGGAGGCCATCGCCGCCTGCAAGACCGACGCGGAGAAGTATCAGTGGTACAAGAAGGCGGCGCTCGACTGGCTGAAGGCCAACCCCGTGCAGTATGTGAAGCAGTGCATTCACCGCACCGCCGCCATGTTTATCGAGCTCCGCCGGGAGGATGACATTCCCTGGTGGCGCTATCCGTTTGTGCTGCTCGTTGGCAATGACCAGCTCTTCCTCACCCTCGTCCTGGTGCTCTGCCTGGTGCCTCTCTGGCGGAAGCAGGACATCTGGGTGGAGATGACGGCACTCTTCTTCCTCTTTAGCATCGGCATTTACGGCGCCGTCTACGGGCAGGAGCGCTATCTGCATCCGGCCTTCTTCCTGCTGGCCCCGGTGCATGCCTGGTGCCTTGTGGAGGTGGTGGGCCCGTGGATTGGCCGGCGGCTTGCTAACAAAAAGTGTTGTTAAAATCAGGAGATGTCCTGGATGGTGATCTCCCGGCTGCCGGTGGTCGCATTCATGGTGGTCGGCGGCTTGCGCGGAATGCCTCCGCCGTAAAGATCGATCGTGCGCTTGGCGATGATGTCGATCACCGCCGGTTGCAGGGTGCGTGCGGCGATGTTTGACACGGCCACGCCAGCCCAGGTGACAGGTGATTTGAACTTCAGCACCTGCCACACGGGCAGCAGACGCTTGTACCATTTGCCCACAGACTGCATGGTCTCATGCGTGGCGATCTTGTGCGTCATCTCCCAGGTCTTCAGCGCGGTGCTGGCGCTCACATCCACCAGTCTGCCGATGCTGCGGGTTTGCAGAAAGTCGGCGATATCCAAAGCGGCGAGATGCACGGCGCGTGAAAACTGTCCCAGCCCTGGCGCGAGCATGGGATCTGGATGTTCAGGGTGGTAGATCTTGGCGATCTCACGCACGAGTTTCGGCACCTCCTCGACCAGAGGAGGCAGCCACTCGGGGTTCAGCCGCTTCTGCCAGCGCAGACGGTTCTTGCTGTCCTCCACCGCCCTGTTCGCAGCCACATCCATCGGATGGTCCGTGCCATCGTGGTAGTGTGCCACTGACTCACGCGCCGCTTTGAGATCCGCCGCAAACCGCAGACCAAGCCAGATCAGCCACGTCGCCAGACCGACGATGAAACCGGCGAGGAAGGTGAGGAAGTAGAGCATGGGTTCGCGGTTCTATGTTCCCGGTTCTCAGTTTTCTGGCAAGCAACCATGAACCGGGAGCCGCGAACTGTGAACCCATTTTACATGTCCAAAAAGTTCTTCAGCAAGCGCTTGCCGTCCTGCGTGAGGATGGACTCGGGGTGGAACTGCACGCCATGAATGGGCAGCTCCTTGTGGCGCAGGCCCATGATCTCGGATTCATCATCGTCACACACGGCGGTGATCTCCAGGCAGGAGGGCAGGGTGGCACGCTTCACGAGCAGGGAGTGGTAGCGCGTGGCCGTGAAGCGCTCCGGCATGCCTTTGAAGACGGAGTCGCCCTCGTGGCGGATCTTGGAGATCTTCCCGTGCATCAGACGGTCCGCGCGCACGACATCGCCGCCGAACACGTGACCGATGCTCTGGTGCCCGAGGCACACGCCTAGCACCGGAGTGTTCTGGCCGAATTTCTCAATCACCGCGCAGCTGATGCCCGCCTCTTTCGGCGTGCAGGGGCCGGGGGAAATGACGATGTGGTCCGGCCTCTTCTTCGCGATCTCCTCCAATGTGATCTGGTCATTCCGGTGGATCTCCATCTGCGCCCCCATCTCGCCAAAGTACTGGACGAGGTTGTAGGTGAAGGAGTCGTAGTTATCGATGATCAGAAGCATGGGATGCGGAGCCGTTTGCGGTAGTTTGCAGTCGTTTGCGGTTGTTTACAGTGGTTTTTCCAACCGGTTTTCCAACCACTGCCAACCATAGCAAACGACCGCCAACCATAGCAAACGGCTCAGCCTCAAAGCAGGCCGCATTCGCGGAAGCTGAAGTAGGGATGCGGGCGGCTTTCCGAGGGGCAGCCAATGATCACGTGGTCGGCAAAAGTGATCCCCAGGATGTCCGCGGCTTCTTTGACACGGCGGGTGAGGCGGCGGTCGGCATCACTCGGGGAGGGATCGCCGGAGGGGTGATTATGAATCAGTACAAACCCAGGTGCCCGATGCACGAGCGCCTTCGTGACGATGTCACGCGGGTGGGCGCTGGACTCATTCACCGTGCCGCGAAAGAGCTCCTCGTGGCGCATGAGGCAGAGGCGCTGGTTCAGCAGCAGCACGCGCACGGATTCGTAACTGAGGGACTGCATTTCCGCGCCGATGTAGCGGTAGATGAGCTCTGGACTGTTTAGAGGGATATCCTTCAGCGCGGCCTGCTCAGCACGGCGGCCCAGTTCAAAAGCCGCGGCGAGGTGCGCCGCTTTCGCCGGGCCCAGAGCGCGCATGTGGGCCAGTTCACCGGCCTCAATACGGGACAGATTGCGCAGGGATCCCTGCTCCCGCAGGATGCGCTGTGCCACCTGGAGCGCGTTTTCACCCTTCGTGCCGGTGTTGATGAAGATGGCCAGCAGCTCCGCATCTGAGAGGGCCCCGGCACCGAGCCGCAGCAACCGCTCACGCGGGCGGTCGTCTTCAGGCATGTCATGGATCCGGGACATCAGGGAGGCGCAGTTGAGTGTCTTCCAGACGGCAGATCAAGCCTCCATCTCCACCTTGTATCTCGGCAGGCTGGGATCGATCTCGAGGCTGTAGGCATCGATGCCGCCAGCGAGGCATTTGGTATTCGAAAAGCCGTGGCCGAGGAAGTAGGCGGCCACGTCCATGCTGCGGCTGCCGGTGTGGTCGTAAAGAATGATGACGGTTTCCTTGGACCAGGAATTGAAGGCTTCCTGCACCAGTTCCTGGGTCAGAAGCTGCGCGCCGGGGATGGTCACGGCCTCGTGCTCCTCCCGCGTGCGGGCATCCAGAAGGCGCACGCTGGTGTCGATCCGGGCCAGATCGGCAAACTCGCGCGGGCTGATCTGCAGCTTCACGTCCTCGCTGTGGCTGCTCTGGATGTGGTCGATCACCTCCTGCACGGGGATGTTTTCATTCCGCTCGCAGAGCTGGGCCAGGGTCTCCGTGGGGCTGAAGGCGCAGCTCCGGCAGCCGCCGATGTGGTAGCGGGCAAAGAGCGCGCGCTGGGCGCTGGGATACTTCGCCAGCACCTCGGACATGGTAGTCTCAGGCGTCAGGACAGGAAGGTCAGAGGCAGGCATGATTCTCTCATAGTGTGCCCCCGGGGGAGGCGAAACTGGAAAGTTCGGGTGGGCAAAGGACCCGAAAGCGATACATTTACCCCATGAGTGACGATCGCGAACCCCGCATCTATGTGCTGCCGACGATGATGACGGCAGGGAACATCCTGTCCGGGTTTGTGGCCATTTTGCAGATTTTCAAAGGGCGTGAGGGCGCCATCACGGAGCATTACTACTGGGCCATCATTGCCATCCTGGCGGCCTGTCTTTTTGACGTGCTGGACGGCCGCGTGGCCCGTCTGGGCGGTCAGGAGAGCCCCTTTGGCCGTGAGCTGGACAGCATCGCGGACATCGTCAGCTTCGGCGTGGCCCCGGCCCTCCTGGTGCATGACATCGTGCTGAAGGACATCGAGACCCCGGCCGGGCTCGGCTGGCTCATTGCCTCCGCCTACCTCGTCTGCGGCGCCCTGAGGCTGGCGCGCTTTAACTGCCTGGCTGCTGCGGATATCAAGACGAACAGCAAGCACTTCCGCGGCTGCCCCATCCCGGCGGCAGCGGGCGTGATTGCCTCCCTGACCCTCCTCATGCTCTGGCTGGATGAAGGGCAGAAGGAGATCGGACCCTGGAAGTATGGCCTGGCTCTCATCATGGTCATGCTTTCCTACCTCATGATGAGCAATCTGGAGTATCCCAGCTTCAAATCCATCAACTGGCGCACGCGCCGCTCCCCCGCCTGGGTGCTCATTTCCATCATTGTCGTGGCTTTCAGCGTGCGGAACTGGCAGTGGATGCCCTCCGTGCTCTTCGTGAGCTACCTGATTTACGGCCTCGTCCGTCCGTGGATCTCGCGCAGCATGCGCCAGACCATCGAGATCGAAAATGAGGCTGCGGACACCCCGGATGACCCTGTGACAGGTGAGATTCCTGCATCGGGAGTTGACTCGGCGGACACAGTGATGCCAAAAGACGCTGCCTCACAAATTTAGGCAACGTTTCCTTCACCATCACCCAACCCGCCAGAGTTTCCCCCCCGACCACGAATGGCCGACTTTTATCAGCATTCGCGCCTGCCCACACTTCATCATCTCGCCACGCCTGACGCGAACGCGCGTGAGGCCGAACTGGTGGAGATGACGCGTGAGCGGCCCGTGGCGCTGCTGCTCCCGGCCCTGCACACGGAGGTGACCCGGCCGGCGCTGCCCTCCATCCTGCGGCAGGTGTCCGAGGTGCCCTACATCTCTGAGGTGGTGCTGAGCATGAACGGCATGACGGAGGCGCAGATGCACGCCGCCCGTGAGAAATGCCGTGAGTGGCTGGGAGACAAGCCCATGTCCCTGCTCTGGAATGATGGCCCGCAGTTCGAAGCCGTGCATCACCGGGTGAATGGAGCCCACAGTCCCGGCAAGGGGGCGAACATCTGGGCGGGCATCGCCTACCTACGGGCCAAGGGGCACCAGGGCATCGTGATCAGCCATGACACGGACATCCTGAACTACGGCACCAGCTTGCTTTCGAAGCTCTGCTACCCCATCGCGCACCCGCGGCTGAACTATAAGTTTGCCAAGGGCTACTACAGCCGTGTGGCCGACCGCCTCTACGGGCGCGTGACCCGCCTGCTCATCTTCCCCCTGATCCACGCCTTCCAGGAAGTGCTCGGTCCGCAGCCGCTGCTGGAGCATCTGGAAAGCTTCCGCTACCCGCTCTCAGGCGAATTCGCCGCAGACAGCACGACCGTGGCGAACTTCAGCATCCCGTCCGCATGGGGGCTGGAAATCGCCATGTTGTGTGAGGTGCATCGTCATCTGCAAGTGTCAGAGATGTGCCAGGTGGACATCGGCTTCCATTATGAGCACCGGCATCGTCAGCTCGAGCCCGGAACCGTCGAACCCGGTCTCGTTTCCGCCGCGGCAGATGTGGCGCGCTGCCTGGCCTACCAAGTTTTGCGTGAATCGCAGGAACGCGCTGCCGAGTCTCTGCTTCGCCTCGTTCTGGAACGCTACAAGACACGCGCTGCCGAGTGGATGAACCGCTATGAGCACGTGGCTCTCCTGAACGGGCTGATCTACGACCGCGCCGAGGAAGGTGCGGCCGTGGCCGCCTTCACCGAGGCGCTTGAGGTGCTCTGCACCACAGTTGGTACCCAGGGTTTGCTGGTGCCTGCCCTGCGCCCCACGCCTGATGCAGTGCTGCGCGCCGATCCAAGTTTGAAACAGGAGATCATCGCGGCGGCGTTGTAGGTCGTTGGAGGCCGTGGGTTGGGTTTGACGAGCCGGAGGCTCGCTGGCTTGTAGCCAGCGGTGGAGGTCGCGAAGCGACCGGGAACCGCCGGACCATCGACACGCTGTATTTCAGATCAGATGCGCGTCTCAGAAAGACGCTGGAAGGGAGCGCGTTCTCCCTGGACCCATCACACCGCGGCGCATGAAGTGTTCGCCAGCTTCCGGCATCCCTTCGGGACGCCCGCTTGAAATCTACAACATTGGACTTCTTCCGGTGGTTCTCACTCGCTGTCGCTCTTTTCCCCACCGGCTACAGGCCGTCGAGCCTCCGGCTCGGGATTGGAGACGGGAGCATCATCAACTTCCTCCGCTGATGTTGACTCGGCTGACACCGATTCTGCTGACGTTGACTCGGCGGATGCTGACTCTGCCGCCGCTTCCGGTTGCTTCATTGACCTAACCAAACGTGCGGCATAGAATCCGTCGTGGCCGGTTTCGGCAGGGTTGAGCTTTAATTCCTCCTCCAGGGTCCATTCATCACCGTGCGTGGCCAGGAACTTTTGCACCTGCTGCTCGTTCTCGCTCGGCAGGATGCTGCAGGTGGCATACACCAGCTTGCCGCCGGGCTTCACCAGGCTGCTGTAGCGGGTGAGGATGTCCTGCTGCTCGATGATGAGACGGTCGATCTCCACCTCACTGAGCTTCCACTTCGCATCTGGGTTGCGGCGCAGCACGCCGAGGCCGGAGCAGGGCACGTCCAGCAACACTCGGTCCGCATAACCTGCAAGACGCTTGATGCTCTTGCTGCCTTCGATGAGCCTTGTTTCGGCCACATCCACTCCAGCGCGACCGCAGCGCTTGCGCAGTTCATTGAGCTTCCACTGATGCACATCGAGCGCGAGGATGCGCCCCTTGTTCTGCATGAGCGCACCGAGGTGCAGGGTCTTCCCGCCCGCACCCGCGCAGGCATCGATGACCTTCATGCCGGGCTCGACCTGGAGGAACGGGGCCACGCGCTGGGACGAGGCATCTTGCACCTCGAAGAGGCCCTCCTTAAAGGCGGCCATGGCAAAAACATTGTAGCGCTGCTGCATCACCAGGGCCGTCGGGATCGGTTTCAGCGCTTCGGTGATGAAGCCATCCTGCCCGAGCCTCTCTTTCAAGGATCGGCGCTCGGTTTTGAGTGTGTTGGTACGCAGGTAAACCTCCGCAGGCTGGTTCAGCGTGGCGCGGATGGCGGGCCAGGCAGCGCCCAGCTCACGGCCGCAGCGCTCGTCCAGCCAGTCTGGCAGGGACTGGCGGATCATCGGTGCCACTTCGATCTTCTCACGGGCGCGGATGTCCTGCACACGGATGCCGGCCAGTTCGTCAAAAAGCGGCAGTTCCTTGCCACTCGTCACCCATTGAGCTGCCCAGACACCCCAGATCTGTTCATCGCCAATGCACTCGCGCTTGGCGTGGTCGCCATCAGGCAGACCGGCGAGGTGCCAGAGCCAGCGCCAGTGACGCACGCACTCATAGACGGACTCCGCGAAGAGACGGCGGTCACGGCTGCCCCATTTGTGATGGTTTTTAAAGGCGAACTCCACCGCCTTGTCCGAATACCGCCGGTCCACGAAGATGTCGTGCAGGGAGCGGATGATCTGGGCGATGATGATATGCGGGACTTTCACGCTGATGAGATGGCGCGGACAGTGGCCCGAAGCAAGTCCGGGTCCGGCCAGGCTCCGGAGGCATGCGCAGTTCGGGAAAAAACTTCACATTCGTCCGTGGGTTCTCTAGAGTCACCCTTCTCGATGAGCCAAACTGCTTGATCCTGGACTGCCTGACATGAAATCCACTTGGCCGTCATCGGTGCGCACCTCATCCATTGTCGCGATATTGGCGATCCTGCTTTGGATGGGGACGGGGTTTTACACCCTTTTGGCGGTGTTCGAGTACGGCGTCCCTATGGCCAGAGAGTCAACAATTCCCGAATTGGGAGCTCTGGAGTTTGCCGTAGGCTGGACAGCTTGGATGACCTGCACGTGCCGCTTGCTGCAGTATTGCCTGTATATTCGCACTCGGTGGAGCTTCACGTTGTTGATGGCAGGTCAGTTGGGTCTCGGTCCAGGGATCCTAGTTTTAGTTGTGTTGATTGATCTATGCTTCGGATGATGAGGGTAAATTGCAATCGGTCAGGAATTTCGGCCGTTTGTGTCTCTCTGTGAGATTCGCCTCCTACATCCTTGCCCTTGTTTCGCTCCAGCCTGTGCTGGCGGCGGGGGAGTTGGAGTTCAACCGGGACATCCGGCCGATCCTCTCGGACAACTGCTTCTCCTGCCATGGACCGGATGCCAAGGGGCGGAAGGCGGACCTGCGGCTGGATGTGCGGGACGAGGCTCTGAAAGCCCTGACCGGTGGAGATGTGATGGAGCGCATCACCACGGTGGATGTGGACGACCTCATGCCGCCGCCAGAGTCTAACAAGAAGCTGTCAGCGGCTCAGAAAGCCACTTTGAAGCAATGGATTGCGGAAGGGGCCAAATATCAAAAGCACTGGGCTTTTGAACCGCCACGCAAACAGCCGGATGAAAGTATTGATTCGCTGGTCGGAGCCAGGCTGAAGCAAAAGGGCCTCAGCTTGGCTCCCGAGGCGGCTCATTCCACACTGATCCGGCGCGTGGCTCTGGATCTCACGGGCCTTCCGCCTTCTCCAGAGATGCTGAAGAAGCCGTATGAGGCGGTGGTGGATGAGCTGCTGGCTTCCAAGCACTTTGGCGAGCATATGGCAGTCGCGTGGCTGGATGCTGCACGCTATGCCGACACGAATGGCTACTTTGGCGACAAGCCGCGCCAGATGTGGCTGTGGCGTGACTGGGTCATCGATGCCTTTAACGCCAACATGCCGTTCGATCAGTTCACCATCGAGCAGCTTGCCGGCGATCTCCTGCCGAATGCCACGGTGCGTCAGCGCATCGCCACGGGGTTCAATCGCAACCACATGGCGAACAATGAGAGCGGCAGCATCGATGAAGAGTTCCGCACGGAGTATGTGGTGGATCGTGTGGACACCACCATGACCACCTGGCTTGGCCTAACCGCAGGTTGCGCGCAGTGTCATGATCACAAGTTTGATCCGATCTCGCAGGCGGAGTTCTACCAGCTCTTTGCCTTCTTCAACAACGTGCCCGAGCAGGGCCTCATCAAAGAAGAGAACCCGCCACCTTTGCTGCAGGTGCCCTCGCCTGAGCAGGAAAGGAAGTTCGCTGAACTGAAGCAGGAAGCTCAACGGGCGAAGGCTGCTTTTGAGCCGATGCGGAAGAAGCTCGTGCCAGTGATGACCGCTTGGGAAAAAGAGGCCGAGAGTTCATTGCCTGTCCTGCCGAAAGAGAATGTGCTGCATGAGTCCTTCAGCGGAACCCTGGGTGCCGGATCAACGGCTCATGGAACCCCTCTGACCTTCGCACCAGGACTGCGTGGCGAGGCGGTGAAGTTTGATGCCACGCAGCATGTGGAGGCGTCGATGAAGGGTTTTGAGGCTGACAAACCCTGGACGATCAGCCTGTGGTTGAATGCAGATGGCTCGCTCAGCTGCCCGCTTTCACTGATCGAGCCGCAGGGAGATCGCCGTGGCATCGAGGTCATCTGGCAGAAGGGCCGCGCGCAGGTGAATCTCGTGCATCGCTGGGGCGTGAGTGCCATTGAGGTGGCCACGGTGGAGTCCATGATCTCCAAAACGTGGCATCATCTGGCCATCAGTCATGACGGATCACGCAAGGCGGCCGGGCTGAGTGTGTTCATCGATGGAGCTCTTGCCACACTTGAAGTTCGGCGAGACACGTTGGACGGAAGCATCGCCAATCATGAACCGCTGCGCATCGGTCGCCGAGATGCGAACCTCGGTTTCTATGGCATGATCGATGAAGTGCGCATCGTGCCAAGCGTGCTGGATGAGAAGACCGCGCAGGACTGGTTCTGTGGCGAGCGCATTCGCGGGATTGTCGAGGCCCCAGCGGCGAAACGACTGGTGCGCGATAAAGAGGTGCTGCTGGATTACTATGTCGATCACTTCGCCGATGTGCCTGTGCAAACGGCCCGCCGTGAAGTGAAACAATCTCTTCAAGCCGAGAAGGATCTGCTTGAAGCCATTCCCACCGTGCTGGTGATGCAGGAGATGGAGAAGCCACGCACGGCGCATGTGTTGGAGCGCGGCCAGTATGACAAGCCAGGGAAGGAAGTGCAGCCGGGAGTCCCTGTCGCCGTGGCAGCATGGAAAGAGAATGCGCCACGCAATCGGCTTGGCTTCGCGGAATGGCTCGTTTCAGCGGAGAATCCGCTCACGGCTCGGGTGGCGGTGAACCGGCTCTGGCAGCAGTGCTTCGGCGAGGGGTTGGTGCGCACGCCGAATGATTTCGGCTCTCAAAGCGAGCCTCCCACGCATCCTGAACTGCTCGACTGGCTCGCGGTGACTTTCCGTGACAGTGGCTGGGATGTGAAGGCTCTGCTCAAGCGCATCGTCCTGTCGAAAACGTATCGGCAGAGCTCGCAGGTCACGCGTGAAGATGATCCGGAGAATCGCCTGCTGGCGCGTGGTCCTAGTGGACGTCTCTCCGCTGAGATGCTGCGTGATCAAGCGCTCACGATTTCAGGTTTGCTCGTGCCCAAGGTCGGCGGGCCGAGTGTGAAGCCTTTTCAGCCTCCAGGCTTGTGGGAAGCCGTAAGCTATAATGGCGAGGAAACTTACGTGCCGGATGCAGGCGAGGGTCTCTGGCGACGAAGCCTCTACACCTATGTGAAGCGCCAGTCCCCGCACCCCATGCTGCTGACCTTTGACGGCCCCACGCGCGAAAAATGCACCGTGCGTCGAGCGCGCACCAACACACCGCTGCAGGCACTGATGCTGCTAAATGATGAGACCTTCATGAAGGCCGCCGAAGCCCTCGCCAAGCACTCCGAAGGTCAGAAGGATCGCATCGCCTGGATGTTCCGCGCGGCCACCTCACGCGACCCGCAGCCGGATGAGCGGGAGCTTCTCGAAGGTCTCATTCAGCGCGGTCGTTCATGGTCCCTCGTGGCGCATACCATCCTGAATCTCGATGAGGTGATCACGAAGCGGTGATCTGCGCTTTGCCATCCGACTTTGGTGTATCAGACCTTAGTAGGATACCCGGGGGGAGGGAAATGTGCCAGGATAGCGGCCATACCCCCACTTTTTATGTCCTCCAAGCAACTTATCGACGCCCCCGCTTTCGTTCCGGGCAGCACCCAGTATGAGCAGCTGGCTTATCTGGATGCCTACGATGCGGTGAACAATGACGACTACGCGTATGTGGCCTACAAGGAGACCGACAGCGCCGGCACCTGGCGCGTGCGCATCGCCGGTCGCCAGACCGCAGGAGCCGTGTTTGAGCCGGATGCGATGAAGTCCCAGTCCCGCTCCACCTCCGCCCAGGGCAAGCCCTGGTTCTCCTGGGGCTGGAGCCTCGACCCCTCTGAAAGTGATCCGCGCTGCGTGCAGTTCCGCGTGCATGTAAAAAACGGCCAGCCGGAGGAGATCGAGATCTTCACCCAGCTCCGCCGTTTTGATCACAGCGCCGACGAGCCGAAGTCCGTGCGTTTCGCCTGGCCTGTTTAATGCTGCCTCGCTGAGGTCTTATGCCAGGGAAATCCGGTCTCGTTCCAGCTCCACCATGCGTTGCCACATCGGCAGCGCTTTCACACCGGTGTAGCCAGACTCCTGGGCATCATTGACCTCGATGATGATCCAGGAGCCATCCTGCTTCTGGGCGATGTCGATGACCACGAACGGCAACGCGACTCGGCGTGCAGCCTCGGCGGCGAGATCCAGGGCCTGCTGCTTCTCGGCAGCATTCCAGTCGTAGCGGGCAAACTCGCAGAAATAGGGGCCCGCGCCAGCAAGCTGGCCGTGCCACCAGAAGGAACGAAACTCAAACGAGGCCGGGATCTTCTGGCCCATGTCAGCCTCCAGTCTGCGCAGTCTTTCAAAACGACGGATCACGATCTGCTGCCAGTGCAGCATGTGATCCGTCGCGTAGGAGGCGATGGCCGTCTCATACTCAGCTTCATTGTGAATGATGGAGAGGCTGGCCTTGTGCCGGCTGGTCTGGCGGCTGCCTTTGAGAAAAAGCGGCCAGCCTGCCAGTTCGCCTGCCGTCTTGGCATCAGGAGCTTTGTCAAACCACCAGCTTTCGGGTGTCAGGCCTTCGATCAGCGGATACCAGCTCGGCAGATCACTGCACAAGGCATGTTGTTCGGGTGAGTGAACAAGCCGCACGCCTTGCTCAAGCAAGCCCGCGTAGAGTTCATCATAGTTGGTGGCGGCACCGAAGCGCCCGATGGCGGTGACCTCGTCCAAGCCAAAACGCCCGTGACGACAATCCATCATCTGGCTGAACGGAAAATCATACACGGGCAAACCGATCTTCGCCTCGGCGATCCAAAGAGTTCGCTCGATCTGGAAGACATCAATGTCTTCTGCGGAATGCTGCATCACCTGGTCATCCCACGGAATGGGTGATTTCTCAAGAGCTTGTTATGGCGAGAACTGCAATGATTCCTCCTGCCAAGCCGTTGATGAGGGAGCATGGGAAACGTCATCCATCACGTGGAGCTGGCCGGCTTGGCCACGCGCCGTCAATTCATCCGAGGTTCCAGTGTGAGCCTCGGTGGAGTGGCGTTGGCTTCATTGATGGGAGATGCGAAGGCGCTGTCCCACATCGCGCCGAAGGCGAAGCGGGTGATCTACCTTTTCATGCACGGCGGGCCGTCGCAGCTTGATTTGTTAGACCACAAGCCGGGCCTGAAGAAGCTGCATGGCCGGGAGCTGCCGCCCACGGTGCGTGGTGATCAGCGGCTCACGGGCATGACGAGCGGGCAGAAGACTCTGCCGGTCACATCATCACTCTTTAACTTCACGCAGCATGGTCAAAGCGGAGCCTGGGTCAGCGAGCTGCTGCCGCACACGGCGAAGATGGCGGATGAGCTTTGCATCATCCGCTCCATGCACACGGAGGCGATCAATCACGATCCGGCGGTGACGTATCTGCAGACAGGCCATCAGCAGCCGGGCAGGCCGAGCTTTGGTGCGTGGCTGAGTTATGGGCTGGGTTGCGAGAGCCAGGATCTGCCTGCCTTTGTGGTCATGGTTTCTCGTGGCAGCGCCGCGCGGCCTGCGGATCCGCTGTATGCGCGGCTGTGGGGTTCGGGCTTTCTGCCTTCAAGCCATCAAGGCGTGGCCTTGCGTAGTAGTGGTGATCCGGTTTTGTATCTTTCGAATCCGACAGGCATCGACCGTGCCACGCGGCGGGATCAGCTGGATGTCATCGCGGCGCTGAACCGGAAGCAACTGGCGCTTCAGCATGATCCTGAGATCGCCACGCGCATCTCGCAGTATGAGATGGCTTTCCGCATGCAGAGCAGTGTGCCGGAGCTGACCGCGATGAATGATGAAAGCGCGGCCACGCTGGATGCTTATGGGCCGCAGTCGCGCCAGCCGGGGACCTTTGCGGCAAACTGCCTGCTGGCCCGGCGCATGGCGGAGCGCGGCGTGCGCTTCATCCAGCTCTATCATCGCGGCTGGGACCAGCACTACAATCTGCCGAGCGACATTCGTCTGCAGTGTGGTGATATCGACCAACCTTCAGCGGCCTTGATTCGTGATCTCAAGCAGCGCGGTATGCTGGAGGAGACTCTCGTTATTTGGGGCGGTGAGTTTGGTCGCACCACGTATTCGCAGGGCAAGCTGGAGCCCACGAATCATGGCCGCGATCATCATGGCCGCTGCTTCACCATGTGGCTCGCGGGTGGGGGCATCAAGCCGGGGATCCAGTTCGGCGAGACGGACGACTTTTGCTTCAATGTGGTCCGTGATCCGGTGCATGTGCATGATCTGAATGCCACGCTGCTGCATCAACTGGGCATCGATCACACGAAGCTGACCTACCGGTTCCAGGGGCGTGATTACCGGCTGACGGATGTGCACGGGGAGGTGGTGAAGGGGCTACTGGCGTAAAAACTGCGACAAAACGGGCAATTCAAGGTTAGACATCCCCCCAGCGAAGTGTTGCTGCCTAAGGGCCGGACCGCTAAACTCAGGGCTAATTCCCCCCAAAATCATGGCTCGCCGTGCCCAATCCGGGCTGAAACCCGCACATCTCATCGCCATCGTGGCACTCCTCGCCGGACTTATCGGTGGAGGTTTCATGCTGCTGAACCGCGGCGTCGACCCCATGACCGGCCTCACGCTCCTGAGCACGGAAGA
Source organism: Prosthecobacter gellanilyticus (assembly GCF_007992435.1). Classification (GTDB taxonomy): domain Bacteria; phylum Verrucomicrobiota; class Verrucomicrobiia; order Verrucomicrobiales; family Verrucomicrobiaceae; genus Prosthecobacter; species Prosthecobacter gellanilyticus. The sequence continues at coordinate 19,564 of NZ_BKAG01000065.1, forward strand.
GTATCTGGACAGCTCCAATGCGCTCTCCGGGAACACCTACAAGGTCGAGGGCACGATCGACAACCGCCTGGATTCCTGGAAGGGCAGCGACCGCCTTTTCTCCGTGCAGATCAGCGAGGGGGGCACCTTTGTGCCGGTGCTGGTGCCATCCAAGCTGGAAGCGAATATCCAGCGCGGTCAGCGCTATGTTTTTAAAGTGCGAGTCCTGGAAAATGGCGTGCTCGAAGTGATGCAACTCCTCAAAGCCTGATTTGATCATTCCCCCATGAAGACGTCAAAACTCCTTCTCGGACTCACCCTGGTGGCCACCGCAGTCTCGGCCCAGGTTCTGCCAGGCCCCGGAGCCCCGCAGTCCGCACCACCCCCTTCCAATGCCAATTCCTCCGGTGGCGGCGGGAACCAGTCGTCCCAGAACAACCAGATGATGGGTGGAGTACTGCCGCATGCCGACACCGGAAATGAGATGGTCACCTGGGATGGCAAGATGTGGCAGGTGAACAACAACCGCCTCGTGCGCTCGAAGTTCGAGATCTATCTGGCCACGCCTGAGGCGAACAGCGCCGAGGACCAGGCCTATCGTGACCTGATCGCGGAGATCGTTCTGCTGCTGGCGCCGACACGCAAGGGCGGACCGGATGTGCACGCGGCCTTTGCGTTGCTGCCTGAGGCAGGGGCTTTCCGCATCGATGCGGGCCTTTGCAACACGATGGCGAACGGCGTCTACGATGTGTGGCTGGCCCAACGAAAAGTAAATAATCTGCGCGCAGCCAATGATGCGATGGGCAAGCGCCGCAAGCAGCTCGAGTGGAACAACGAGGTGGCGCTTTCGAACTCGGAGATGGCTCCGCAGTCAGGCAGTTCCAAAGGCGGTGCGGCGGCGTCCAACGCGCAGAAGCAGACCACAGCGACCACGCTGGGGCGTGTGTCCGGCTACATCAAGGAGATGGCCGAGATCGAGGCACGCAAGAAGATGAATGAGACCGCTGCGGGTCTGTCTGAAGTGACCAGCAAGGTGCAGTTTCAGGCGCTCATTTTGCAGATGTTCCTGCAGCGCCGCTTTGAGCACGCGCTGATCGCCTGCCGCCTGTATCCACATATGTTCCGGGATGGCGACAGCGTGCTGCAGCTGGATGACAACTCGGATCTGAAGAAAGCTTTCTCGGCTGGCATGGGCGTGCCACCCACGGTGAGCCTGGTTGACAGCCTTTCCTCCGAAGCCATCCGTGGCGTGGATGAGGCGGTGGTGGCCTTTGAGCAGCTGGTGCTGCGTCAGGACTACCAGAGCGCGAGCAACCGCCTCATGGAGGCTTTTGCCATCGGTGAATACCTGCCGCGCGTGCGCCGTCTGCCGCTCGCCGAGAAGCTGAAGGTGCTGGACTATGTGCGTGATGGCAACCAGCTGGTGAACGCGCTGGAGATGAAGGATTTCGGTCTCGCCGAGGAGCTGGTGACGAAGATGCGGAAGAACTCGAAGGATTTTGATTTCTCCAAGCCGCAGGCCGCCATCGAGACCGCGCGTGCGCTGGCGGACATGCGCCTCACCGCTGCCAAGGCGGCCATCTTGAGAGGTGATCAAGGCACCTATGCCTCTGAGATGAAGGCCGCCGCGGAGATGTGGCCCACGAATCCGAAGCTGCGCGGCCTCTCTGAGATGGTGGGCCAGAACAGTGATGTGCAGGCGCAGGCGCTGCTGGATCTCGACCGTCATCTCAGCCAGCGGTCATATCGCCAGATCTTCAATGAGCAGGGCCGCTATTTCGCTGCCGCGATCAACGATCCTGCACGCACGGAGCAGATCAAAAAGGTTATCGCGGACGTGACCGAGGTCACGATGGTGGTGAAGATGGCGGAGGAGCAGAGCAAGACTGGCAATGCCTTTGGCGCCTGGGAGGCCGTGGAGCGTGTGTATGTGCGCTTCCCGGAAGATCCCGAGGTCACGAAGATGCGCTCCGAGCTCAGTGTGAAGGCCAGCGAGTTCGTCAGTGCCATCGAGAAGGCAAAACAGCATGAGCAGCGGAAGCAGTCTGGCTCCGCTCTCGGCTGGTACCTGAAAGCCCGCCACATGTATCCACCGAGTGATTATGCGAAGACAGGCATTGAGCGCGTGGTGACCAGCCTGAAGGATGGTGGTGCACCGCCTCCGACGGGAACGGTGGCGCCTTGAGCCAGTCCGTGACGAAGATTTGGCGCATGGTATGATCCTGCCCGCTTGCGCCTCCGCGTGCTTTGTGGCTTTCTGAAATCATGCCAGCTCTACCCGCGAACGTCATCGAACTCTGTCAGGCCCTTGTTCGTATTCCGTCGGTAAATCCCGATGGTGATCCGGGGACACCGCACATTGGCGAGCAAGCCTGCGCGGAGTTTGTGGGCGAGTTTCTGAAGGCTTCAGGTGCCGAGGTGGTGCTGGACGAAGTGGAGCCGGGACGTCCGAATGTGATCGGACGTTTTCCAAGCACCGGAGGCAAGAAGCCGCGCATCGTTTTCGGACCGCACACGGACACGGTGAGTGTTGGCGGCATGATCATCGAGCCTTTCGGAGGCGAGGTGCGTGATGGCTGCGTCTGGGGACGTGGCGCGAGTGATACCAAGGGCCCCATGGCCTCCATGCTGTGGGCTTTGCATGAGGCGCGTGACATCATCCCGACGTTGCCCGTGGAAGTGCATTTTGCGGGGTTCATGTCGGAGGAGAGCGCGCAGCTTGGCTCGCAGCATTTTGCGAAGCATCATGGGCCGTATGATCTGGCCATTGTGGGTGAGCCCACGGATCTGAAGACCGTCTTTAAACACAAGGGCTGCCTGTGGGCGGATATTCATACTTTTGGTTTGGCCGTTCATGGTGCCACGCCGGAGCGCGGGGTGAATGCCATCGTGAAGATGGCAGTGATTGTGCAGGCGCTGGACACAGGCTTCCGCGCGAAGCTGGTGGAGCTCGGTGGAGTGGATGAATGGCTCGGTGCCAGCACGATCAACCTGGGCATGATCAAGGGCGGCACCCGCAGCAACATCGTGGCGGACCATTGCACGCTGCGCGTGGACATGCGCACAACACCGGGTTTGAACCGCAATGTCGGCGCTCTGAGAGCTTTGACGGAGTTTGTGCAGAGCATTGATCCCACGGCCACCATTGAGCCGCTGCCGGAGACCTTGCCGCTGGACACGGATCCAGCGAATCCTCTGCTGCAGAAGCTGATCGACTGCGGGGCCTCGCTGACGGGGGCACCTTGGTTCTGTGATGCGGCTTTCCTGGCAGCGGAAGGCACGCCGGCCATCGCCATCGGGCCAGGCAGCATCGCCCAGGCGCATACCAAGGATGAGTTCATCAAGTGCGCGGATCTTGAGGCCGGGGCGGAATTTTTTGGCAAGTTTCTGCGCTCGCTGAGTCTATGATGCCATGATCAAACGTCTGCTGCTTTATGGTGCGCTGCTCCTGCTGATGAGCACGGCGGCGTGGTATTGGCAGAAGACTCCGGGTGGCTGTGAGAACTGTCTGCCGATGCCTGATCTGAAATCATTCTTCATGCCTCCGCCTCCCATTCCGCTGCCTTATGCCGCACCTCCTGCGCCCGGAGTGTGGGACACGTGGTCCGCCGTTCAGCGGCTCGCGGATGTGAACCAGCGTGTGCTGCCGGTGTTGAAAGAGGAATTGAAGAAACGTGAGCTCGAACTAGGTGCGGACGTTTATCTGCGGGCCTTCAAGCAGGAGCGTGAGCTGGAGCTTTGGTTGCGCTCGGGCGCGGGCTGGCAGCTTTGGAGGACCTATCCGGTGGCATCAGCATCAGGGTACGCAGGGCCGAAGACACGTGAAGGAGACTATCAGGTGCCTGAGGGGTTTTATGACGTGGCACTGAAGCAGATGAATCCGGGAAGCAGCTACCATCTGGCTTTCAATATTGGTTATCCTAATGCCTATGATCTCCAGCATCAGCGCACGGGCAGCTTCATCATGATTCATGGTCGTGATGTCAGCGTGGGATGCCTGGCCATGCGTGATCCGGTGATTGAGGAGATTTATTTGCTGGTGCAAGCGGCGATCGAGAAAGGGCAGGAGAAGGTGCCGGTGCATTTGTTTCCGTTTCGCATGACGGATGAAAACATGAACAGCGCGGGGGAACACCCGGCAGAGCCTTTCTGGCGGAATGAGCTACGGCCTGCGTGGCAGCACTTTGAAGCACGGCATGAAGTGCCGGAGATGGCGATCGTGGACGGGCAGTATCAACTGCGCCTATAACTTGGAATGATGTTTGTTAGGCTGTTATTGTTTGGAGCCTCGAAGAGGCGGCACTCCTCAGCCCAGGCCAACGGCCTGGGAATGACGAAATAGCAGCGTTCAACGAAACAGAGGCCTGAAGGGCCGACACTCGACTCCTGGGTGCTGGCAGTGACTCGACGCGAGGAGTCGAGTGTCGCACCTTCGGCGCTCGGGTTCACGGGGGTGGGCCGAGGTGCGCCATATCCCAGGCCGTTGGCCTGGGCTGAGGAGTTTCGGGCCTTTGGCCCTTTAGATTCGGGAGCCGATGTGCACGTAACATCCTTCGATGTAAAGCTTATGCCCGCAGCACGGCCTCGGCCACGCGCATGCCGTCTGCGGCCGCAGAGATGATGCCGCCGGCATAGCCTGCGCCTTCACCGGCGGGGTAGAAGTTGCCGATGCCGGTGCAGACAAGCGTCTCAGGATCACGCGGGATACGCGCGGGGGATGAGCTGCGTGTTTCTGCGGCAGTCAGGACAGCGTCATCGAGTTGATAGCCTGGTAGCTTTTTAGCAATCTGTGGGATCGCCTGCTTCAGCGTGGCGATGACATACTCGGGCAGGCATTCGCGGAGGTCAGTCCACACGACGCCTGGTTCATAGCTGGGCTTCACATCGCCTTGTGAGGTGGAGGCGCGGTTGGAAAGGAGGTCGCCGAGAAGCTGGGCAGGTGCGTGGTAGTTTTCGCCGCCGAGACGATAGGCGGCGCGCTCGATCTGGCGCTGAAACTCGATACCAGCGAGCGGATGATGCTCGCCGTAGTCCTGCGGACGGATGTCCACCATGAAGCCGCTGTTCGCATTCGATTCAGCGCGCGCATAGCTGCTCATGCCATTGGTCACGACCATTCCAGCTTCCGAGTTCGCGGCGACGACGAGCCCGCCGGGGCACATGCAGAAGCTGTAGGCGGCGCGTCCTGTGGGACAATGCGCGACGAACTTGTAAGGTGCTGAGCCGAGCCGTGCATGACCGGCCCATTTGCCGTAGAGCATCTTGTCCACCAGGCTCTGCGGGTGCTCGATGCGGACGCCGATGGAGAAGGGCTTCGCTTCAAAGGGAACTTCACGGCGATGCAGCATCTCAAAGGTATCACGACTGCTGTGACCGATGGCGAAGATGATGGGGGAGCCTTCGATCACGGTGTCATCTCCGAGGATCACGGCGCGCATGATGCCCTTCTCAATGATCACATCCTTCACGCGAGAGCTGAAACGCACCTCGCCACCAAGGGAAATGATCTCCTCGCGAATATGGCGCACGACTTTGATCAGACGATCAGTGCCGATGTGTGGGCGAGCTTTGAGCAAGATGTCTTCAGGTGCACCGGCGGCGACCATCTCGCGCAGCAGCCAGGGGATGCGGTGCTCGCGGTCGCGGATCTGCGTGTAGAGCTTGCCATCGGAGAAAGTGCCTGCGCCACCTTCACCAAACTGAACGTTAGACTCGGGATTGAAATCCCAACCGCGGCGCCAGAAGCCAGTGACGTCACGTGCTCGATCGCCTGCGGCCTTGCCACGTTCGAGGAGGATGGGTTTGCGGCCTGCACGAGCGAGCAGCAGACCGGCGAAGAGACCGCAAGGGCCGCTGCCGACAACGACAGGCCTGCCGGAGGCGATGTGATCCGGACGCGGAGGGCATTCGCGGTAGGTCTCATCGGGGGCGATGCAGATCTGGGTGTCCTCGGCGAGAGCTTTCAGGACCTTGGCCTCGTTTTGCACCTCGGCGAGGAGGGTGAAACTGAAGGCCACGTGCTGGCGGCGGGCATCGATGGCGCGCTGCTTGATGGTGAAGCCTAGCAGATCCTTGTCGGCAATGCCCAGGCCCTTCACCAGCGCCTGACGGAGGTCGGCGTCGGCGTGATCGACAGGAAGAGAGAGCTGGGAGATTTGCAGCATGAAGGGCATTTCTCTCTAGGCCGTGTTTCGGGGCTGGCAAGGGAGGGCTTGAGGGGAAGTGCGGCGCTCGGAGGGTTCTTTGGACTTCGGCGATGAATGAATTGGAGGTTTGTCCTTTGGACTTCAAGAGCGCCGGAGGGCCGGCGCAGTCCAGGACGCTTCGCGACTTCGGCGCGTATGATGTGAACGGGATCTTACCTGAATTCCTGGCCGCCGATGAAGACGCGGCGGACTTCGAGCTTGCGGTTGAGGAGCAGGAGGTCGGCGGATTTGCCTTCGGCGATGCTGCCGGTCTGTTTGGCGATGCCGGTGAGCTCGGCGGGGGTGAGGCTGGCCATGCGGATGACCTCGGGCAGGGTGGCGGAGGTGTCTTTTTTCATCTGCCGGACCATACGGTCCATGCCGACGATGCTGCTGGCGAGGCTGCCATTGGGTGCCCAGCCGACTTTGCCATCGCTTTCGAACCAGGAACCATCGGACTCGGCTCCGAAGCGATATTTGCCGGGAGGTTGATCGAGGGCGCGGTTACAATCCGTGACGAGGCAGAGTTTGCGCGGGCCTTTGAGACGGAAGGCGAAGTCGAGTAGCTCAGGCGCGAGATGGCAACCATCGGCGATGACCTCGGTGCTCATGTCGGCGGTGCCGAGCACGAATTCCAGCATGCTGCCGCGCATGGGGACACCGCAGCGGGCGCGCACGGAGGAGACATTGCTCATGGCGCACCAGAAATGGTCCACATGCCTCATGCCCTTCTTGAAAGCGGCGGCCATCTCGGGCCAGCTTGCGTTGGAATGGCCGCAGGTGATGAGGCAGCGGCGCTTCTTCGACTCTGTATAGAACTCGGCTGCTCCAGGAAGCTCGGCAGCACAGGTGGCGACGCGCACGATGCCAGTATCAAAGTAAGCGCGATACTCTGCGGGTGTGGGGGAGCGGCGGCCTTCGAGCGAATGACAGCCGACCTTGTCCTCGGCGAAAAAGGGACCGTAGAGATGCACTCCAGCGATGCGTGAGCCGTTGGCGATGCTGTGCTCCTTTTGCACCTTGCAGGTGGCATTCAGCATGGCGTGGATCTGCGCGGGAGACCCTGTGGTCGTGGTGGGGAAGATCGTGGTGGTGCCGTGCTTGGCGTGAGCGCGGCAGGAGGTGCGCACGGCTTCGGCGGTGCCATCCATGAAGTCCGCGCCTGCGCCGCCGTGCACGTGGATGTCGATGAAGCCGGGGGAGATGTAGGCGCCGCGACCATCAATGACTTGGGCATCAGCAGGATGCCTCTTGGTGCTGCGCGAGATGGCGGTGATGCGGCCTTTTTCGCAGGTGACCTGCGCGTCTTCGATCAGGCGATCGGGGAGGATGGCGGTGACGTGGGTGAAGATGAGGCGTGGCATGAAATACGAAGGCGGTGTCGGAAAGCCTGGATAGGCAGATCTATATCAAGGCTTCGTTCAACCCGGCTGCGGAATCGGAGTTCCGCGCTCCAGGGCGCTGCCGCGCCGGTGTCCATCCCTTACTCCACGTAGAGGAAGCGATTCGAGCTGTAGAGGATCTGGCAGAGGCTGGCGAGGGCTTCCTGAGGGGGATTGGGGACCACGCCTTTCGCGTGCTGGATGCTGTGATGGTAGTCCTTCAGGGCTTTGGTTTGCGCTTCGACGTAGGCGAGGGAGCGTGTGAGGTCGGCCTCAGTGGCGTGTTTGCCGAAGAGGAGCTGCCAGGCGCGGTCGAGCTGCTGGCGTGGATCGGTGGGGTATTCCTTCACGACGCGGTCGGCGAGGCGACGAGCGTTCTCGAGCACGAAGGTGTCGTTCATCAGCAACAGGGACTGCGGGGCGACGGTGGTCTGCGAGCGCATCTCGCAGTTCGGCGTCATGGTGGGTGCATCGAAGGTATCGAGCACGGTCACGGGTCTGCTGCGGCGCACCTGCACATAGATGGAGCGGCGGAAGTCAGCCTCGCCAGCAGGGTCTACTTTGTTGGCCGTGATGGTGCCTTTGTCGATGCCCGTGACCACGCGGCCTTGGGGGTCGCGACCGATGCCGCTGGGCGGGCCGTAACTGGTGGGGACGAGTACGCCGGTGGCGGCGAGCATGGAGTCACGCAGTGCCTCGGCATCGAGGCGGCGCAGCTTGAAACGGGCGTAGAGCTTGTTCTCAGGATCAGCGCGCAACGAAGGATCATTGACGGAGGACTGACGATAAGCGGCGCTGAGCAGGATGAGGCGATGAAGAGGCTTCAACTTCCAACCACCTTTGACGAATTCGTCAGCGAGGTAGTCGAGAAGCTCCGGATGCGTGGGCAGCTCCCCGAGACGACCGAAGTCGCCGGGTGTGTTGACGATGCCGCGGCCCATGTGGTTTAACCAAAAGCGGTTCACGAGGGTGCGGGCCACCAGAGGGTGCTTGCCGCTGGTGAGCCACTGTGCGTAGGCAAGACGACGGCCGGTGGAACCGCCGATGGTTTTGACAGGCTTGAGGGGTTCGATGTCTGGTTGCGCGATGATGCCAAGTTCGCCAGGTTCCACCACCTGCTTCGGCTGCTCGTGATCGCCGCGATTGAAGAGGTGGGATGGTGGCATGTTCTGCTTCACCTCCGTGATGGCCATCACGAAACCTTCAGGCGGTTTCGTGCCACGCAGGGCCGTGCCTTCAGCCATCTTGGCCAGCACGAGGTCCTGCTTCTTCTTGTCATAGAGATCCAGTGAGTAGGTGGCGAGAGCCGAAGGGTACTTCTTGATCAATGCTTTTTGTTCGGCGGTCTGCTTGTCCTTCGCTGTGGCGCGGGCTTCGCGGAAGGCGGGGCGTTCGGCCTCGGGAAGCTTCAAGATTTCGACCTCGAAGATCTCATCGAGGAACTTTTTGCTCATCGCCTGGGCTTCGCGATTGATGTCGCCCACCTTCTTCTCGATCTCGTTCGCCTTGGCGCGCTCTTCCGGAGTGTAGAGGGAGTAGAGGCGGTTGTTCGGACTGCGCCACCCCTGCCAGAAGTAGGCGGGGTCGAAGATGGCGCGCAGGCGGTAGTAGTCGGCCTGGGTGATGGGATCATAGCGATGATCATGGCACTGCGCGCAGGCGACGGTGAGGCCCATGAGCGACGAGGTCATGACCTTCATCTGCTCGGCGATGGTCTGGTTCGCGGCGAGCTTCTGGTCTTCAGGGCCATCACCTGTGCCATCAGGGGCCAGTTTCATGAAGGCAGTGGCGGTGAGCTGGTCCGTGCGCTTGGGATCCAGCACGGCCTGCTGGTAGCTGGCGTGCGTGACGCCGGCGAGTTCATCGCCCGCGAGCTGTTCCTGGATGAACTCGCTCCAGGGCTTGTCATCGTTCATCGAGCGGATGACGTAGTCACGATAGCGCCAGGCATGAGGGCGCACGGAGTCGGCTTCCGAGAAGCCATTGGAGTCCGCATAACCGACGACGTCTAACCAATGACGTGCCCAGCGTTCGCCGTAGTTTTTGGAAGCGAGGAGACAGTCGACAAGCTGTTCGTAAGCGAGAGGAGATTTGTCAGCGACGAACGCATCGACCTCCTCCGGGGTCGGCAGCAGCCCGGTGAGGTCGAGGGTGACGCGACGGATGAGCGTGCGGCGGTCGGCTTCAGGGGCGAACTTGAGATTCTTCTCGGCCATCTTCGCGAGCACAAAGGCATCCACAGGGGTGCGCATCTGGCTGGCATCGACATTGCGTGGAACAGCAGGACGCTTCACAGGCTGGAAGGCCCAGTAGGCGCGGTCTTCGTCAGAGATCATCGGGCCGGGAGCGAGGGCGAGAGGCTCGGGTTTGGAGGTCTTCGCGCCCTGGGCGATCCATTTTTCGATAATGGCGAGCTGCTCGGCGGTGAGAGGTTTGCCTTCCTCAGGCATGTCGCCGCTGCGGATGACTTCGACGAGCTTGCTCTTCGCGGGATCACCCGGGGTGATGAGGTCGTCCATGAAGCGGCGCAGGCGCAGGTCGACATCCCCCTTGGCCTTTTCCTCCTCGCCGTGGCAGTGCGTACAGTGCGCCTTCACGATGGGGCGCACGTCTTTTTCAAACGTGAGCACGGCATCCGCACCGTGAGAGATCACGGCGAGGGTGCAAAGGAAGGCGGCGGGTGTCAGCTTCATCAAGGGGGGATGAGGATGTACGGAGCTTGGGGCAGGGTTTTTGCGCGAGTACGTTGTTCACGCTTTAGAGCATTTTAAATAATACTATAACCACAAGAGGCAAG
>NZ_BKAG01000066.1 GCF_007992435.1 Prosthecobacter gellanilyticus
TTCTGCCGTCACCTGCCAGGGAACTCTCCAGATCTCATTGGCGTTCGGCGACCATGAGGCGGGTGAAGGGGCCGTCGCTGGTGTTGTAGTAGATGCGCTTGCTGTCGGCGCTGAAGGCAGGATGCGGGTCGTTGCGACGCCAGGACTTGGCGCCGCGGTTTTGCTCGAAGCTCTGGAGAACGACCCACTTGCCGCCGTTCATGTCGGCGACCATGATGCCCCAGTCGTTAGGCCGGCCGCCGACTTTTTCAGAGAGGCCGTCGGTGACCATGAGCTTGCCGTCCATGCTGACGGAGGGGTGCGAGCCGCTGAGGTTGGGGACGTCCTTAAGCTTGGTGTAGACGAAGCCTTCCTTCAGGATGTCCATAGTGATGTTGCCGACTTCAAAGATGTGCAGGGAGTCGGGTGTCCAGGCGGGATGACCCCACTGGCCGCGCTGCCAGATGCAGGCGGCTTTTTCAAAGTCATAACAAACAATGCCCTGACGATGGCTGGCGCCTTTGGACATGTAGTTGTCGCCGCCATTGCCAGCGGCGATTTTGAAAAAGACGCGCTTCAGGTCCGGACTTATCACGGGGAAGAAGATGGAGCAGGGCTTGCCTGCGAACTCCTTGGTGAGCCAGGCACCGTATTTGGCCTCGACATCGGCGATCCTGGCCATGGTGGTGGTCTTGCCATTACTGGCATCCCAGACTTCGAGGTCGCGATAGGGGCCGGGATTCCAATGGCAGCCATACATGGGGAGGAGATCGCCCTCCGGTCTGCCGAAGCCGACCTGATGATCCTCCGCGACGATGGTTTTGGTTAGGCTGGCGACATCGACGACGACCACGCGCCATTTTTTGTCGATCACCTCATGGAAGGCCACGCGCTTGCCGCCGGAGAGCCACTGCTGACAGGCCACGCGATGGGCATCTTCGGTATGCACGTTCTCGGCGAGCACGGTTTCCTTGCCGGTCGCACGCTCCTGGATGCGGACCTCACCGACATAGCCGGAGGGATCCGTGGAGGTGAAGAAGAGCACGTGCTTGCCATCCGGGCTTTCGGGATTGGCCACGTAGTAGCTGTGGATGCTGTGCCGGCCTTCGATGGTGGACACGGGCTTGATCGTCACGCCGCTGGACCAGGCAGCGACGGGATCGTCCGCGAAACAGGCGGTGGAAAGAAGGCAGGCGGCAAGCGCGAGGAGGCGTTTCATGGCTGCCATATACGCATGGCTGAAACGAAACCATGCAACGATATATGATCTAACCGCGAGTGTGTGCTTAGCGCATGTAGAAACGGAAACGCCAGGTGTCAGCGGAAGATGCCGGGATCATGACACGGAATGCTCTCGGTGCTGTTTCCTTGTCAGTGGCAGACGTCTCGACCGTGAAGTCGAGTTCCGGTGTCAGATCTGACCAGAGGCCTTCCACAGGACTGGCCTGGACGCCGAGCCTGGAGAGATCAAAGCCGGGAGAGATGGTGCCGCTGAAGCGATGGGTGGTGAGACCGTTGGCGGTGCTTGGGACGGACTCAGGATCGATGAAGATGTCAGGTTTGCCGTCCGTGTTGATGTCGAAGCTGAAGCCGTGCTTGGGCTGCGAAGCGGGTTCGTTTTCGTCGAAAGCCATGGCCACGGAGGATCCTGAGACATTGGTGGTGGCGGAGACATTGACGGTGCGGTTCCACTGCGGCTGGCTGCAGGTCAGCGTAATGGTGGCGCTACGTGTGGAGGAAGCCGGGAGGATGGCGGTGACATCCACCAGCGCGGTCAGGCTGGCATTCACCGTGATGGGGAAGGAGGGAACGCTGAAGTCCGTGCTGTTCGAGGAGGCTGTGAAAGTCAGATCCTGGCTGGTCAGATTGTGAAGGGTGATGGTGCGATAGGCGGGCTGGTTGGCGGTGATGGAACCGAAGCTGACCGGAGAAGGCGAGGCCAGGAAGGCGGCGGGATTCTGGTAGGTCAGGGTCTTGTTCACCGGATGATACAGGACTAGCCATGCGTGATTGGCCGTGGCAGCCATGATGGTGGTGGTGAAAGGCAGGTTGCCCAGTGAAGTTCCTGTAGCGCTGGAGATCGCCGCGCTTTGCGACCAGGCGGTGTGCCCGGTCCATGAACTGGCAAGGACCGGGCTGCCGAGATTCAACAACTCTCCGAGCGTACTCGTGTCATAGACACGGTTGAGGAAGAAGGCGCGCGTGCCATCGCCTGAGAGAGCAAAAGTGCTGTTGTAAGTGCCGGCGAAGGACTGGGTGGTGCTGTAGGTGATGGCGCCGGTGCTGAGGGCATAGCGCGCGAGGCCTACCACCGTGCTGCTCTGCTGGATGGCGGCCACAAGGGAGCTGCCATTGCCTGAAGTGCGGATGGCGCTGTTCGCAGGAAACGCCAAGGATGAGCCGACTGTGCCGCCGGTGACGCTGTGGTACATCTGCAGGACGTTGGTGGGGGTGCGCAGGACCACACGTCCCACAGGGCCATTGAAGATGCCAGCTGCCGCCGTGGGGACTGTCCACGAGTTGATCACCCGACGTGTCTGCCGGTCGATGCCGACGACGGTGGTGCCGCTGTTGGAGAGGGCATAGAGACGGTTGTCCAGGCTGCTGGCCGCGAAGTCGAGGACGTCAGCGCCTGCCAGCACCGCATAGGCGATGCGTGACTGACCAGGTTCGATCCACAGCAGCCAGCCTTCCGAGGTGACTGGATCACGGTGAAGCGCGTAGAGATACTCGAGCGTGGGATCAGCGATCATCTTGACGATGTTCAGCGTTCCGAGCATGCGGAAGGTGACGGGGATCTGCACGCTGTCAGATCCGGAGGTGAGAGTGATCGGGGTGGTGTAGATGCCGGCGGTGAGCGCGGCGGGATTGAAGGTGAGAGTCACATTCTGCGGGCCTGCGCCCGAGGTGGCCGAGGGAGAGAGCCAGGCGGCATTTTCAGCCAGGGTCCACGGCGTGGCCACACTGGCAGCCGAGACAGCCAGCGTGACGGAAAGAGGAGCACCGCCAGGCACCGACTGCACGTCGATGGCATCCGGTGTGGCGGTGACGGCAGGGAAGCGGAAGCTCCAGACGGCGCCCTTGACCGTGCTGCCGTCGTGATTGCGGATATCGATTCGCCAATAATAGGTTAGGCCAGGGAGGAACTCGGAGCTGTCGAGGCTGAAGCCGACACCGCTGGTGTTGCCGCGGTAGATGCCGCCGGAGGAGTTCGTGGCCGCAGCCACGGCGATGGCATCTGTACCTAGATAGACGTCATAACTGGCGGCCAGCGCACTGCCGGTCCAGTCCAGACGGTCGGGTGGTGTGACCAGCATGGTGCCATCCGTGATCTGCGGCTGGATGGTGACTGGAGGCAGGGTGATGATGCCCGTCAGCGGCAGGCGCACGAGCTGCTGGCTGCTGCTATTGTAATAAACGAGAGCGTCCTGCGCGCCACTGAAGGCAGACACACTGACTGCGAGCGGCAGCGTGTGAACCGAAGCGCCCGTGGTGCTGTTCAGGATGCTGGCACCGCTGACCAGGGCATGCCCGTAGGCGGAGATTGCGGTGATGTTTTGCAAGGGATACTGGCGTGTGGTGCCCAGCAGCGGCGCGAAGCTGGCATTCTGGGTGTAGACCGCGTCACGGCTAGCCGTGAAAAACACGGGCGAAATGCCAGCGGTCTGCGTTAACACGGCGGCACTGGTCTGAGTCTGGGAAAGGACATCGCCCGAGCTGTTGAGTCGTGCCAGGAAGACGGGGCTGCCGATGGCACCTTTGGAGCGTGCAAAGACGAGGCTGCCATCCGCACTGACTTCAAAACCATCAATGCCGACATTGCCGTTGAAGGTGAAGGTATAGAGGTTGATGGCGCTGGCGAAGTCGTAGACGTGCAAGGCGGGAGCAGCCAGCGAGTCGGTGTAGTAAAGGCGATCGCTGCGACCGGTCCTGATCTGGCTGCTGCTGCCGAGGGAGATGCTGGGCGGAACGGGCTGCGTGCGAGTGATGAGGAAGGTATCCAGGTCCACCTCAGTGATGCTTTGTGAAGCATAACTGAGGGCATACAGGCGGCGGCCGTCCGTGGTGACATCCACGTCAGAGATGGAGGAGGGCAGGACCAGGCTCGTCTGCATGGCGAGCGTGGTGGCATCAAGCGCCACGAGGAGCGCAGGCAGGGTGGTGGTGCTCTGAACGAGACCGAGGATGCGGCCGGGCTGCCGATAGTCCGGCAGCAGGCGGGTGAAGACATCATCACGCAGGATGAGGTTCACCGGCACGCTGAGCGTGATGCCATCATAGGTGATGTTCACCGCGCCGCTGTAAGTGCCTGCGGACTGTGTGCCGGAGGCGAGTGTCAGCGTGAGTGTGTCGCTGCCTGTGCCGCTGGTTTTGGAAAGGCTGATCCAGGGCACCGTGGCGGCGGCTGTCCACGAAGGGTTCGTGCCTTCACGCGCGGTGAGTGTGATGGTACGCGTGGTGGTGCGGCCATCGGTGAGCAGGAGGGCATCGACCGCTTGAGGGCCGGCCGTGAGCGCGGCCGGAGTGACGGTGAGAGTCACAGGTACGTCGAGAGTGCTGTTGGCCACCGCATTGCTGGTGAAGCGGACCGCCGCGGTGTAGGTGCCGGTGGTGAGCGGCGCGGCGTTCAGCTGCACGGAGGCCGTGGTGGTGCCGTTGACATTGGTGTTGCCCGCGGCAGGGCTCGCTGAGATCCAGGGCACGGAAGGCGGGAGGACGACGCTCTGCAAAAACGCATCCATGATGGTGCCTGCGAGGCCGTCGCTGACGACCCTGCCATCCTCGCGGGCGAAGAGCAGGTAGTAGAGGCGGGTGGTGCCGGTGAGGCCGCTGATGCTGTGACCATCCTCATCCGTGCTGGGACTGTAGCTGTGATTGATGCCTGACTTGGTTTCGACGATGACGAGATGGTTCACCGAGGGATCCGTGGTGCCGGAAACGGATTTGAGGAAGCCCGTGTAGTTCCTGCCTGCGAAGGTGCGGGAGAGCGTGCTGCCTGAGACACTGCCGGCGCCATCCGTGCCGAGATTGCCGCTGGTGAAGAACGAGGAGACATTGTTCAGGTCTGCGACGAAGACGAAGAGGCCGGGAAGCTTGCGGGTGAAGTAGGTGCCGCCGACGCCAAGCTTGGTGTTGGTGGTGACCACGTTGTCGGAATAGGCGACCGCGCTGCCGAGGCTGGTGTTGAGATAGTTGCCCCCGTCATACATGTCATTGCCGCCGTCCAGGATGCTGGTGCCGGTGACGCCTTCGGTGAAGAGGAAAAGATCCGGGACCAGGCCGATGAGACTGCTGTGAGACGCGTTGAAGCGCTGGAGCACATCCTGCAGCGTGCCGGTGGGCGTGGAGGGATTGACGATCTGGGTCTGCCAGGTCAGCGTGGCGCCGCCCTGGTTCGAAACGACCAGCGGGAGAGACTGCGCGGATCCCTGCTGAAGAGTGGCGCTCAACTGCCCGGGCTCGATGGAGATGGAAGGTGGCGCCACGCTGCTGCCCGCCATGTTCAGGGTGACTTCCACCGGTGTGGAGGCCGCGGAGGTGAAACGCATCTTGCCAGAGTGGGCGCCGAGCACCCCAGGCCGGAAGCGCACGGTGAAGTTGAGGTTGCTGCCAGGGCCGACCGTCAGCGGCAAGGTCTGGGCGGGATAGTCGAAGACAGGATTGTCACTGGTGATGCTGCTGATCGAAAGCAGGGCATTGCCGTTGTTACGCAACTGCACGGTCAGGCTGCCGCTGCCACCGTTGAAGACATTACCAAAGTCCACGAAGGACGGGATCACCGCCATGCGAGGCCGCGGCGGGACGACCACGGTGAGCGGAATGCTCCGCGTGGGCGATGTGGGGTCGTTGCTGCTGAAATCAAGGGAGCCTGTATACGTGCCTGCTGCTGTGGATGCCGTGGTGCTGATCTGCAGGCTGATCTGCCGTGACTCACCTGCAGGCACGCTGCCCGAGCTCACTGGCAAGGAGAGGATGCTGGCGACTCCCGAGGTGGGAGTGACGGTCCATTGCAGGGGTGAACCGCCTGAATTGTGGAGGGTGAATGTCTCCGTGGTGGTCACGCCCGGGTCCACGGTGAGGTTGAAGGAAGGCGGGCTGACATCGAGAACAGCGCCGCGCAGGCTCATGCCGGTGATGCTGACCCGTGTTTCAGACGCTCCCGTGGCATTGCTGAGGAAGATCAGATTCGCAGGGTGGTCACCGGTGTTGAGCGGAGTGAAGCGCACCGTGGCCGTCAGGGCCTGCCGCGGCTGCAAGGTGATGGGGAAGGGGAAGCTGGCGGTGTAAAATTCGTTGTCCGTGTCCACGCTGGTGATCGTGAGCGGCAGGTTTCCAGGATTGCTGACGAGACAGCTCAGCATGGAGCTGGAGCCTAACAAAGTATCTGGAAACTTGAGTGTCGAGGGAGATGCCAGCAGGCGTGATTCCGTGGACACGCGCAGGATCAGGGGCACGTCCACCAGAGGCCGGGCGGGCGCATCGCTGGTGAGCCGGAGGGTGGCGGAATAGATGCCGCCCGAGAGCTGCGTGGCATCCATCTGCATGGAAAGGGCGGAGGTCGCGCCCGCCCCCACGGTGCCCGTGGGAGAGCCCGCCGTGAGCCAGGCGGCCGTGGTGGGATGCACCGTGCGCCGCAGGAAGGTGTCCATGAGCAGCGCAAAGGTGCTGTCCGCGTAGACGGCGCCGTTTTGAAGGCCGAACAAAAGATAGTACACGCGGGTCCTGCCGGAGAGACCGGTCACCTCATGGAAGTCCGAGCCGGTGCCGGCCGCGAACTGGTGATCCAGCCCGGGTTTGTCCTCCACGATGATGAGGTGGTTCACGGACGGGCGGGAAGTGCCGGAGACTCGTTTAAAGAAGGCGCGGTAGGTCACGCCAGCAATGGTGCGGGTGATCGTGCCGCCAGCGGCAGTACCGGCACCCCCTGCGCCCAGGCCGCCGTTGATGGTAAAGCGGGTGGCACCATCGAGATCCGCGGCAAAAACCCACAGAGGGCCCAGCTTGCGGGTGAAGTACGTGCCCGCAGGCCCGGCACCTGGCTGGTTGATGATGCTGTTGTCCGAATACCGCAGCGTGGCGCCGCTGGCGAGGTTCGTGGAGAGGATGTTGCCTGCGCTGAACATGCCCGCGCCGCCGTCCGAGATGATGCTGCCGGTGACTCCTTCGGTCAGAGGATGTACATTGGGCAGGATGGCTGTGAGGCTGACCTGGCTGGACTCCAGCTGCGTGAGAAGGTTTGGAAGCGTGGCAGCAGGGCCCAGCACGTCCCGCACCGTCGCCGTCCAGTGAAGCGTGTCGCCGCCCGGATTGGTGAGGGTGACATCATGGTTCTCCGTTTCACCCGGCCTGAGGGACTCATCGAAACTGGCAGGGGAGACGGTGATGGCGGGAGGCAGGACCACGTGTGACACCACCTTGACCTTCACGGCCCGCTGCGCGGCGCTGCTGGTGTTGATGACAAGCTCGTCCGTGAAGTCACCCGCGGTGGTGCTGGTCATGCGCACTGGCAGCGTCAGGTGGGCACCTGGCTCGAGGGTGTAAGGAACCGCAGGCGGAGCAGGCAGGGAAAGCCGCGGAGCGGCAGGCATGATGGAGAGGATGCTCAGAGGCTGGTTGCCATCATTCCGGAGGGTCAAGGACGTGTCCTGGGGCGTGTTCGTCCAGGCTTTGCTGATCGTCAAAGGTGACACCGGGCTGACCTCGAGGCGGGCTGCCTTGCTCACGGTCAGGGCCAGAGGCACCTCGATCCTCGGTTTGATTGTGGTGGTGTTGGTGATGACCAGCTTCGCCCGATAGGTGCCGGCGGCGGTGTTCACCGTTTGCGGGCGGATGGTGAGCATCACGTTGGACACCCCGGGCACCGTCCCGGCATCCGCGCCTTCCACGGCAAAGAAGGAGGCCTGCGCGCCTTCGATCGCGGCGCTCCAGTCGACGGGAAGCTGGCCAGAATTGGCGATCTTGAGACTGCGGGAGACGGGGATGCCTGGCGCGGTGGACACGGCCACTGAGGCAGGTGTGACGGCCAGTTTTCCACCCGTGATCCCGCTGCCTGTGCAGGTGATGTAGATCGTCTTTTCGGCACCGTTGGTGAAGAAGGAAATGCGGGTGGTGACGGGGCCTGGCTTGATGGGGCGGAACTCCAGTTCCAACGGCTTTGTCTCGCCAGGGAGGACGATGAAGGGCATCTTGCTGATCAGCCGCATGGAAGTGCCCAGCACCACCGGAGTGCTCAGCTGGAAGGAGGCGGCTCCGGTGTTCTGCACCGGAAGAGTGATGCGGCTAAACTGGCCGACGATGGTAGTGGGAAAGGTGCCTGTGCGTGCCAGCACGGGCTTCGGTGCGGCGATGACGCGCAGGGTCACCGGGATGGCGAACTCCGGTGTGTCGACATCATTGGTGGTGATGTAAAGAGTCGTGGTGACATCACCCGGTGGCAGTGAGCCGGTGTCAAAATTCAGCCGGATCAGGCCTTTGACCTTGGGCATGAAATCTCCGCTGACACCGGGCACGCTGACCCAGGTGGGTGGCGTGCCAGGCTGATCAGGACGGAAGCCCAGGGAGGCTCTCCACGACAACGGGCCTGTTCCCTTGTTTTCCAGGGTGACGTTGGCGCTGCCTGTGAGACCCTGCCTGGCCTGGACCAGGATGCTGGCGGGAGAAGCAACGGCATCGGGCGGCAGCTGGCGCGCGCCCGAGACTGGTAGACGCAAAGTTGGTTGGACCGGGTCATCGCAGGCGATCACCAGCTCGGCTCTGAGCGCGCGCATGGGCACCGCCAGGGCCATGTCCAGGTAGACATCACTGAAGCCGCCGGCGGGCACGTCGAACGAGCCGGGTGAGGCGCGGGTGAAGAAGACGGAGTCCGTGCCCTGAATGTCCACGGACTGAATGCGGAGCGTGCCGCGGCCGATGTTCCTCACGCGGACGCTGCGCTGGGCGGGGACATCCTGCACCACCGAACCAAAAGTCATGCTCATGGGCTCCACGCTGATCCGCGGGGCATCGAGCACGTTCATCGTCACCGGCAGCCGTGACTCCGATTCGCCGGGGATGTTGGTGGTGAAGAGCGCGGTGGCATAATAGGTGCCCGTGCCGAGGTCGCCCGAATCAAACCGGAAGGTCAGGGTGCGGGTCGCGTCCGGCAGAAGAACACCTGAGGTGGTGTTGACGGAGAGCCAGTCTGGGTTGGAGACGAGCTCGTTAATGATCTGATTGGCGAGGAGCCGGGCGTCTCCGGAGGCGTAGTTGGAGCTGTCGGAGATTTCATTGCCGATGAAGACCATGGTGCCCACGCCGAGGGTGGAGACAGCGGCATGAGCGAGGCCGGTCCCGTCTCCCACCAAGATCTGCGCCGTGCCGGTGACATCCGCAGCGGCACCGACCGCGACCTCACGAAGGCTCGTCACGCCGGTGGTGATCGGATGCGGCCGGATGTCAGTGAAGGTCATGTCGCCAAACCCGCTGGTGGCAGCGGCGGTGATGCCGGTCTGCGCGAAGACCTGGTTGATGCGGGTCATGGAGGTGACGTTGTCACCCTCGCTGAGGAAGCCCATGCCGGAGGAGATGCGCTCGCGCAGGAGAGTGACGTCGTTGTTGTTGAGAGCCGCGATGGCATCATCAATGATGAGGGCGTCGATGTTGGCGAGGGCGGTCTCGGTGAATGGAAGCGTGATGGTGACGACGACCGCGCCGCGGCTTTGCAGATCTGAAATCAGCACGCTGCGGTCCCAGGAGGTGCTGACAGCGCCGATGCGGGTGCCCGTGAGCGCGCCCATGGGAGCATTCACCGCAGGCAGGATGCGTGTCTCCTGACTCTTGAAGGCGGCGGTGAGGCCGATGTCAGGGACGTCCTGCTGCACCGGCACCTGGACCTCCGGCAGGGTGACCGTGCCCTGGGTGGAGGCGGCGGCCTGGCTGTTCGCCAGATCGAGGGACCATGTGAGCGGTGCGCTGCCGCGGTTCCGGATCTCCACCGTGCGTGTGCTGGAACGGCCAGAGTACACGGTCTCTGAAAGCACCGGCGGAGAGAGCGTGAGCTGTGGAATGCCGAGGGCGAAGTTCAGGCCGCTGCGCCCTGGAGGGGTGCTGAGCTGCGCCGGGGAGGAGGTGACATAGCCAGGCGCGGAGGCGGTGACCTGATAAACACCATCCGTGACGGTGAGGCCGTAGCGTCCATCCGCGTCAGTGGTCGTGGTGAAAGTGGCGGTGCCGTTGACGCGAACGGTGGCAGCCGGGAGCGGGCTGCCTGTGCCAGCATCGGTGACCCGGCCCTCAAGCCGCGCGGAGGTGTGCAGGTAAAGGCTCACGCGATATTCGCTGGTCTGCACAGGAGAGCCGTGCCGCAGCGTGATGGCGAACTCCTCCGCATACGGCGTGGCAACATTTCCACGCGACTGCACGCGGAAGGGCGTGGATGACACCACGCTTTCCGCGCTGTTCAGTGTGCCCAGGCTGACCGCGCCCTCCGTGATGGTGAACTGAGAGGATGTGGAGAGAGAGGAGAGGGTGGCGGTGACGTTTTGAGCAGCCTGGGTGCCACGGTTCGCGACGGTGAAGCGCAGCGCGAGAGTCTCTCCGGGATTGTTGATGCCATCGCCGTTGCCGCCGCTTTCCTCGATCGTGGTGACGGTGACGACAGGACGCGGGCCGGCAGATTGCTCGATCAAGCGCGCCACGTTTAGCCTGCCACGGGAGACGGTCGTGCTGGTGAAGGCGGAGAGCGGGTCCACCGTGCTCAGGAGGCGGGATTTGATCTCCGCCGCGGACATGGAGGGGGCCACGCTTTTCAGCAAGGCCACGGCTCCGGAGACATGCGGCGTGGCCATGGAGGTGCCGTTATAAGTGGCATAGGACGAGCCAGGGATGGTGCTGTAAATGGCGGAGCCGGGAGCAGCCAGGTCCACCGTGGTGGCACCGTAGTTCGAGAAGCTGGAGCGGCTGTCCAGAGAGGTGCTCGAGGCCACGGACACGATGGTGTCCACGGCATAACCAGAAGGATAGTTGGCCGTCAGATCGGTGTTGGTGCCGTCATTGCCCGCAGCCGCGATGAAGAGCTGGCCTGCGGCACCGGCATTGGCGATGGCCGTCTGCAAAAGGCTGCTGAATCCGCCGCCACCCCAGGAGTTCGAGGTGAGGTCGATACCGAGCTCCTGGGCATAGTTCACCGCCTCCATCGCATCCGAGGTGCTGCCGCCGTTGGGGCCCAGGAAACGCAGAGCGACGATGGAGACCTGCCAGCAGACGCCGGTGACGCCGGTGAGATTGCTGCCCACACCGCCGATGGTGCCGGAGCAGTGAGTGCCGTGGCCTTCCTCATCCATGGGATCGTTGTCATTGGAGAAGAAGTCCCAGCCGTACAGGTCGTCGACGAAGCCGTTGTTATCGTCGTCCACGTTGTTGCCCGGAATCTCGTGCGGATTCGTCCACATGTTTGCCGCGAGATCCGGATGGGTGCGGTCCACGCCGGTATCGATCACACCCACCACTACCTCACGTGAGCCGGTGGTGATGTCCCAGGCTTCAGGAGCATCAATGTCCGCATCCACGGAACCGCCGGTCTGGCCGGTGTTGTTCAGACCCCAGAGCTGGGAGAAGCTGGTGTCATTCGGGAAGAGGCTGGGGAAGACGAGATAGTCCCTTTCGGCCACGCCGTTCTGCTGCGGGGCCGTGGGGAAAGTCTGCTTGAAAGAGGCCATGATGCTGTCTGCGGTGCTCAGGCTGCCGTTGTCCGCGGCGATGAGATACACCGGCGCGGTTTTCAAGGCATGGCGCACATGCAGGCGGTGCCTTTCCGTCCAGGTCTTGATCTGCTCAGAGGTGGCATCTTCCGGAAACTGGACCATCACGTGGTCAGCCACAGAGAACTCGCGCCGGACGGGCAGCTTGCGGCCCTGGGCATCTGTGCGCAGCCAGACCTCCTCACGCACCAGCGGGTATTTGAAGGAGGTGCGCCAGAGCTTGACCTCGCGCGCAGGTTCAGCGCCCCGGGGATCAAACTGCCGCTGTTCGATCATCGTGGCCTGCTTGAGCAGACGCTCCTGAAACGGGCTCAAGGAAATGGCCGTGGGTGGCTGTTTGGCGATCTCTTCCCAGGGCAGCTGCCCCTCTCCTGGCCTGGCTGGCAGGATTTTCATCGGCTGGACAGGGCTTTTTTTCGCTGCGCTGACGACCGGAGCAGGCTGTGGAGGCTGTTTTTCAGGACCCGCCAACCACCATGCCAATACCCCTGTGATCACAATGCCAATACAAAGCCCCAATGGGCGCAATTGTGCTGAGGAAAATTTCATGGGGGGCGGCTTCTGTGACAGTTCAGCCGAAATCAGTGCTCAATGCAATCCTGATTGTTCGTGATCAGGACGTGGCGGCTTCCAGGGTGGAGTAGTCAATGGTCCGCAGGCGCGCCTGCTTGGCTCCCATGCGGGGCACGCAGGCCAGGAGGGCCTGGGTGTAGGGGTGCCTGGGGTTGGAGAGGACCTCAGCCGTGGGGCCGGTTTCGACGATCTGGCCCCGGAACATGACGGCCACGCGGTCGGCGACGTCTTTGATGATGCCGAAATTGTGGGTGATGAGGATCATGCTCATGTCCAGCTCCCGGCGCAGGCTCACCAGGAGTTCCATGATCTGTTTCTGGATGGTCACGTCCAGCGCGGTGGTGGGCTCGTCGGCAATGAGGAGCTTGGGCTGGCAGCAGAGAGCCATGGCGATCATGACGCGCTGCTGCATGCCGCCGCTGAGCTCATGCGGGTAGGCCCGGAGGCGCTTTTCCGGCTCGGTGATGCCCACCTTGGTCAGCCAGCGGAGGATTTCGGCGTCGCGGTCTTTGACCTCGGGGCGATGGAGGGCCAGGGCCTCGCCGATCTGGGTGCGGACGGTCAAAACGGGGTTCAGGGAGGTGGTGGGCTCCTGGAAGACGTAGGCGATCTCCTTGCCACGTACCTTGCGCAGCTCTTTCTCGTTCATTTTCAACACCTCATGACCAGCGATGCTCAGCTCTGCTGCCGTGATCTGGGCCGGTGGCTCGGGCAAAAGCCGTGCCAGGGCCAGGGCGGTGGCGCTTTTACCACTTCCGCTCTCTCCGACGATGGCGATGGACTCCCCCTGGGCGAGGTCGAGGCTGATACCTTTCACGGCCTGGGTGGGCTCGCCACCATGACGGCGAAAGGCGATCTTCAGGTCGCGGATGCGGAGCAGGGGCGAGTCAGCCATGGATCAGGAAAGGGGGGAGGATTGGGAACGCGGACGGATGATGTGGCCCAGCGCCCACAATGACAAGGCGCAAAGCGTGGGCTTCCAGCCAGCGATGAGGAAGGGCAGCGTGTCATCCGAGATCATCAGCAGGGAGAGTCTGGGCATGAGATGCGTGGCGCCAAAGAGGGCCAGGACCCAGGCGCTGAGCTTCAGAAGACTGCTGAAGAAGGTGCGAAGCCATTGGGCGGGGATTTTCCAGGTTCCCGACCAAGGCTTGGCAGGCAGGTGGAGGCTGACGGCCAGATAGAGGGCTGTGCCGGTCAGCTCCCACATGGCCATGGCATCTGCCTGGGGATTTTCCGGCTGGCGCAGCACTTGGGCGAGGGACTGGCCCGCGCCTTTGACGCCCAGGATGTCTTCGATGGAAACGACGAGCATCAGTGCGAGAGGTCCGAGCATGGCGAAGCCGAGGTCGCGGCCGCGAGACGGCCGTTCGAGGCTCAAGCTGAGGCACTGGCCGGTGAGCGGCACGAGCAGGATCATCACCACGGGGACCCAGGTCCAGAGCCAGAGCGGCCAGTTCTCCGCATTGAGAGAGGTTCCATCGCCATGCGCCGCTGGCATGAGCGCCCAGTAGGCATAACCACGCTGGCCGAGCCACCAGCTTACAAAGGCCCAGGCCATGCAGGCGGCCGGGTAAAAGGCGGTGGCTTTGCCCAACCAAAAGCATGGAGTCATCAAGGGGCCGCGAAGGAGCGGCTGCAGCATGAGAGTGAGACCATGGGCCATGACGAGGGCGACCAGGATCTCCATGCCGGTGACGAAGCTGCGCTGCCAGCGCGCGGTCTCCCAGGCAGCCTGCCACAGCGTGAAATCACCACCCGTGCATGCGAGCGCGACGCAACCTCCCGCCACCAGCACCAGAAGCGTGGTGGCGGTGCGGAAGAGGGCTTCGGATTTCCAGGTCATGCAGGCATCATTTCGGAGTCAGCATCTCCAGTTTTACCTGCGGACGACTGGCAGGTGTGAGAGCGGGCAGAAGCTCTTGAAGTGTGACACCGCGGGTGGTGTCCAGATCCGGCAGGCCAGGAAAGCGTGCCTCACGCACCGCGATCTCGGAGAGATCCGTGAAGAGGGGCATGGCAGGCTGCAGCGCATGCAGCCTGGCCTCCACGGCAGCGGCACGTGCGGGGATCTGCGCGGGATCAAATTCTGAGACGAGAGCTTCGAGCAGCAGATCGAGCTGAGGGTCGGCCATCTGGCTGACATTGCGCCCATGGCCGCCGCCATGACTGGAGTGCCAGAAGGGCAGCACATCCCAACCAGGCGAGAGCTCGCCACCGATGAGGGCTGCATCAAAACGGCCCGCCTGAAGCTCCATGAAGTAGCTCTGCGCGGTGACCTCCGCGATGTCCACATGCACACCGATCTCCTGCCATTGCTTTGCCAGAGCCTGGGCGAGTCGGAGGCGATCGGTATTGCCATCCGGGATGACGAGACGCAGACGCATCTCCTCCGTGCCATGACGAAGGCGGCCCTGTACATCGCGCAGCCAGCCTGCTTCGGAGAGCTGATGCGTTGACTCCTCGAGATTCGCGGGAGCTGCCTCTTTGTCCGTGGAGAACCAGAAGCCAGGCGGGAAGAAGCTGTCATAAGGACGGCCGAGGCCATCCGGCATGGCGCGGCTCAATGCCTCACGATCCAAGGCAAGTCCGAGGCCGCGGCGCAAGCGTGCGTCCTTCAGCATGGAAGCTGAGGTGTTCCATACCAGCATGATCTGATGCCGTGCCGGTGAGGGCATGATTTTTAAAATTGGTTTGGCATGCAGCAGCTCGCGTGAGGCTTCCGAAGGCCAGGCGAGATCGAAGGACTGAGTCGAAAGTCCAATGCGCACCTGCAAGGGCGAGGTGGCGGCGAGCATCTGGATTTTTGGAGTGGCCTCGCCAGCACTTAGCGTGCGCTGTTTTTCCAACCAAAGGCGTGCGGGATCTTTCTGGCTCACCTGCCAGCTTCCAGCACCGGGAGGCGATGTGGTCCCGAAGTCGTCCTCATGCTTTTCCAACCACTTCGCGGGAAGGATGGGCAGAGTGGTCCAGGCGGCGAGGGCGGGGCTGTAGGCCTTGCGATAGATGATGCGGACGAGGCCGGCTTCAGGCTCGGTGATGGACTGGATCTGGCGGAAGGCATCGCGCCCGGGAAGCGGCCAGGGACGAGGCAAGACGAGGTCCAGAGTGGCACGCACATCGGCCGCTGTGATGGCGCTGCCATCCGGCCACTGACGCGCAGGCTTCAAACGGAAATCGAGCACGGGTTCGAGCAGTGCGGTGACCTCGCCCACGGGGGTGATTTCGGGCGCGAGCAGGCGTCTCGACATGAACCACTCCATGAGCACCTGCTGGGCTTGAAGGCCGGTGCGCGTGGTGGCGATTTCACAGGTGCCGTCATCATCAAACCACAGGCGTTTGGTGGTGGCGGCATGATCCGCATGTCTGGCGAACTCTTCCAGCACCGGGCGTGCGCTGTTGTCTGCGGCGATGCGCATGAAGGTGAGCTTTTGCGGGGCGCTGGCGGCGATGGCTTCCTGCACCTCCTGAGCCACCGCGCTGCCGGGACGGGTGAAGCGCACGACGAGGGCCTCTCCCTGAGTAGCGACGGATTCGAGATCCCAGGAGGCGCGCTTTTCCACAGGTTGCGCGCGGAGTTCCTCCGCGGCATCGCGCGCTGCCGCGGCAGAGGCAAACCAGCAGGTCATGTCCTGACGCCACTGCCACTGCTCCGCCAAGGCGGTGGCGAGCCGGCCGTCACGACCAATGCGAACGAGGGGCTCATGGATGAGATCAATGATCTGGCGCTCGGACTCGCTGGCGGGCAGGAAGGGATTCAGGCGCGGCAACGGACCTGGCAGAAGCATCACGACATCACTGGTGGCGCTGCGTTTTGTGTGCGCAGCCTGCCATGCACTCCAGCCCCCGATGGCGAGAGCCACCAGAGTCACGCCGGGGAAGAGCAGTCGAGTCCATGCCATGTCTGTTCAAAAGCTACGCGTGAAGCGGCCCTTCGGGCAACAGCGGGTTCGCGAGAGAGTGTGGAGAATCGCCATGAGCTTACTTCCTGCCTGCCACACGAGCGTCCTCTGGCAGATTGCCCAGCTTTAGGCCGTCTCTCACGAGCTCGATGCCGCTGAGGAGCGTCTCACCTTCCACGGAGTTCAGTTTCACGGTGAGGGTGCCGTCGGTGACTTGAACGGCCGGGACTGTTTTAGTCATGGCGATCATTCGATTCGGCAAAGTTAGTTGGGTGATGGAAGGCTTGTCCTGAAGCGTGAGATCGAAGGTGTGCCTGGCGCTGTCAGGAGACGCGAAGGTGAGGCGGACGGTGTAGGTGCCGGGCTTGAGTCCGGAGAGGGTGGCGGAGCGCAGGCCCTTCACGCCGCTGGCAGCGACCCAGGGCCAGCCCTGGCCACCTTCGATCCACACGGAATGATGATAGTAGAACTCGGGCTTCGCGGGTTCGGTGGTGACCTGGATCTCAGGTGACGGACCGCCGATGTTGGGATAGTCGAGCCACAGTGTGCCGTCGCGTGTTTTGCGGTCTCCGGGAGCGCCGAAGTTGATGCCGATGCGCTCGATCTTTCCTGTGATGGATGCGGCTGGCACAGCACCCCAGGTGGCCCATTGCTCGAAGTTTTCCGGCAGGCTGAACAAGGCCAGTGCCATGGGCAGCGGATAACTGCAGGTGCAGCCCTCATAGAAATACGGAACGTTCAAGATGCCACCGGCAGGCACGATGCTGTTGGTGCAGCCGCTGCGCGGGCCGCTGATGTGCACGGTGCCGCTTTCCACCTTCTTGTCATAGAAGGCCGCGGTGCCGCTGCGGAAGGTGTAGATGCCGCCATAGTCAAAGCCGCCATCGCAGCCGTAGCTTTTCGGAAACACGCGCGGTTCTTCCTCGCTGGTGAGCGGATTGATGCGCAGGCCTGCCTTGGGTTGATCGGGTGCCCAGTCATTCTTTTGCGTCGGTGGTCGATACTGCGCCTGCTGCACGGCCTCCATGTCCACGGAGCCGAATTTCTTCCGCAGCTCGGGCTCTTCATATTCATCGAGCACACGACCGGTGTAGATGTCACTGAAGACCGGAGCGAGGAGCTTGTAGTCGAGCTTGCCTTTGCGGTTGGTGGCATCCAGCCAGTCCTTGTCCGCGGTGATCATGACGCCATCGACAATCTTCGGCTGCGGAGCGCGCTTGAAGTTGCTCAGCGCGTCATCAAACCACAGCACGCCGAGTGGTGCCTGCACCAGTGGATCTTCATTTGCATTCCAGTCGGCGAGATAGTTCGTGCTGCCTTCCAAAGCGCCGCGTGTGTGGATGAGCCTGGCCTCTGGGCCGATGACCTTTCCGCCATTCGGGCGCAGCGTGTTCAAGAACGGCTCATGACCACCTTCGAGGGCAATGATCACGTTCGCGAAGTAGGGTGGAAGATCCTCGGTGAGATTCATCACCGAGGCGCGCTCGCCATAGAGGCCGGCTTCGATCAGGCGTGCCTTTGCTGCCATGTCCTCCGCCAGCACGATGATGTGATAGTGGCTGTTCGCGAGCAGAGACTCGATGAAGCCTGGTTGGTTAGGCCCGATCATGAGCACATAACCACGGTCCGTGCCCGCGGCCTTGATGGTGGCTTTGGCGAGTTCCTCGTCGGCCTTCTGGATCACGATCTCGCGCTTCCAGTGTTTCGCTTCGCCTTTGGCCGTGCCGTAGGCGTGCAGGACGCCGTCATCGGTGACCACGAAGCATTTTTCATCCGCTACGATCACGCTGTGGGCCCTGCCACGAAGATCAGGGAAGCTGTGATCAAAGCTCCACTCGTGATCGGCTGCGTGGAGTGTGCGCTGGATGCCGGTGAGGCCTTCGGAGCGCAGCTTGTCCTCATGACGCTTGGAACTGACGGCATCATCAAAGAGCAGGCCGCGACGCTTGAGCCTGGCGGCTTCCTTTTCATCGGGTGTGGAGGCAAACCAACCACCGGTGAGACGGCCATCCGAAGGAAGCTGGAACTCTTTTAGCGCGCCTGTTCTGAGATCGAGCCGCGCTGGATAGGCGGTGCTGCACGGGACGATGAGGTCCTCACCATCCACAAGTAGATAACCCTGCGGCGCGAGACCGCCCATGGCCTGGGATTGATGCGGATGGATGCCGTAGAGATAAGAGCAGCGATCGTTGCACCAGATTTGCTCGCCCGTGGCCGCATCCCAGCAGAACACAAACGTGCCCTCGATGGGCCAGACACCAGCGGCGAAGTAGACACGTCCCTCTTTGGCCACGGGGCCGCCACGCACAGGCCAGACAGAGATGAGGCGCTGATTGCCGAGAAGCTGACGCTTCGATGGCACAGCGCGCTTTGACCAAACGGCCGAACCATCCGCGAGCTTCACGCAGCGCACGACGCCATCATCCGCGCCGAAGATGACGAGATCTCCGACGATGACCGGTGCTAGGCGCACGGGGCCTTCGGCATAGCTCCGCCAGAGTTCTGCGCCGGTATCTGTGTCGAACGCGATGATGCAGTCCTCACGTGAGCTGCCGAGGATGAGTTTCTTTCCGGCGACGACGGGCTCGTAGCTGCGATCAAACTGCAAACGTGGCTCCTTGAAGGCGGGGCGCACGGGAGGGAACTCGCGTGACCAGAGGAGATCCAGCTTCTCTGGCATCGCCTGTTTCGTGGAGGCGGTGCGTCCAGCATCATGCCGCCACATGGGCCAGTCGGCGGCGTGGAGGGTGGTGGTGAGAAGAAGGAAAAGACAACTGCGAAACATGCTCACCGGACATTACGGCAGCACAGCGGGAAAGCTTCAGGAGCTTTCATCTCATGCGGCGCGAAGGATTGACCTCATGGGGAGCCTCGCCAGCATTCACTCATGCCTGCTGCCGATGACACCCCTGCCTTTCACGCTGCTGATTTCGAGTTTGCCCAGGACTTGCTGGATGGCGACAAACTCGCGTGGCAGCGCTTTGAGGAAGAATTGAAGCCGGCGATCGCGCGCAAGCTGGCCGGGCTCGGTGCCACGGATGCTGATGCTGATGAAGTGCTCGGCATTGTGATGGAAAAGCTGTGGGCGCAGAAGAAGCTGGTGGCTTACACGGGCAGCGGACCCTTGAGCGGATTCCTGCGCACGATGGCGGCGAATGCCTGGCTGGAGTATCTGCGCAAGCATCGCCGCATGGTGCCTGCCACGAACCTCACGGATGATGAGAGCGAGGATGATCCGATGGACCGTCTGGCGCGCGATGAGGCCGTGGCACCGCAGGAGACACCGCTGGCAGAGTTACTGCGGGATGCGCTGATCTACTCACTCACGCAGGTGGATGCGGAAGCGCTGCTCATCATGCGGCTTTCGCTGCTGCAGGATGTGAAGCAGCGTGATCTCTGCCTGCTCTGGGGCGGCTGCCACGAGGGCACCATCTCCCGCAAAAAGCAGGAGGCGCTGGAGCAGATCCGCGATGAGACGCTGGCTTATCTGAAGGAGCGCGAGCCCACCCTCCAGATTTCCTGGCAGGACCTGCTTGAGGCCTGTGGTGAGGGGGCGGACGCCATCCTTGGACCTTCGATCTAAGAAAACTTTCCTCTTTCTGCGCAAGTTCGTCAACCCAAACGCATCAGCCCTCTGCCAGCCAGGCCCCATTAACCACTCCACCCCTTCAAGTCATGAGCACTGAACCCGAATTCAACATCCTCGCCAGCTTCCTCCGCCGCATGATGCCGGATGTGGAGGGACACGATGCCGGTGATCCGCCGGATGCCATTCGCGGACGTCTGGATGTGTTTGCTGCTGGCAAGGCGGACGCGAAGGAGCGGGTCTCGCTTTCGCAGCTGTTGAAGGAGCATCCGGAGTATATCGGCTATCTGGGACGGGCGATCCGGGGACGGGCGGCGTGAGTTAACAAGAATTTCTATGCCGCAGTCACTAGCCAGAATTCATGTGCATTTGATCTTCTCGACGAAGCATCGGGAACCGGTCGTGCCTAGACATCTCGGTCATGAGCTGCATGCTTATATGGGTGGTATTTTGCGGGACCTGGATTGCAATCCCGTGGAGATCAACACCGAGCCTGATCATGCACATGTGTTGTTCTTGTTGTCGCGTGTGGAGAAGTTGAGTGACGTGGTGCGGCAGGTGAAGACCGGATCTGGAGGGTGGCTAAAGGAGCAAGATGATCGGTTACGGGAATTTCATTGGCAGAACGGATATGGAGCGTTCGCCGTGAGCCAGTCGAATGTGGAGGAGGTGCGGAGATACATTCGCAACCAGCAGGAGCATCATCGCGTGGTGACGTTTCAGGAGGAATATCGGAAATTCCTGGAGCGACACCAGATCGAGTATGACGAGCGTTATGTGTGGGATTGAGGTTGGGGAGGTTTGTGGATCTCCCGCGCTCCTTCAGAGCGCGGAGCCGAATGAGGTCGTGGTGTGTGGTTCACCCAGGGTTTGCGCTTCGCGCGGCACCCTGGGCTGGTTCCTTGGGCCCTTTGGGCCCGGGAATGAGTGGCAGGTGAGGTTGGGGGAGTTTTCTGAGGCTCCTGTGCCCTTTCAGGGCACGTTGTCAGGCGAGAGTTCGGCGCAAGATGAAGCCACCTAATCTGGTTCGCGGCCCAAGGGGCCGCAGGAACCAGCCCAGGGCGCAAGCCCTGGGGAATCGGCACACAACGCCCTGATCATATCGCGCTCCAGCGGAGCGCGGGAGGTGTGGATGCATCACCTCGCCGCCATTTCCCGCATCATTTGTTTGGCGGTTTCGATGGTGATGCCGGGGTGGGCCTGTAACAAACGGGCGAGCCAGGCGGTGACTCGGGGGGCGGCGAAGCTGCTGCCGGTGACGACTTTCCAGCCGCCCTGCCAGGGGACGCGGACATTGAAACCGTGAGCAAGGAACTCGACCATGCTGCCGGGGCGGTGGTTCCAGGTGTCGGCGGGCATGTCGGCGAGATTGACGGTAAGCACGGTGGGGAACCAGCCTGGCCACTCGCGCTGATTCGAGTTCTCATTGCTGCAGGCGGCGACGATGTGCGCGCGGCGCAGATAGGCTTCATCCGTCCACTCTTTATAGGGCATGACGAAGCGTGCTTCGCCGGGGCTGCCGAAGCTGCAGTTCAGGATGTGATAATCACGCTGCACGGCCAGACGCGCGGCCTCCCAGATGATGGTGGTGCGGCCGCGCAGGTCGCCATCCAGCACGCGGAAGCTGCCGATCTCGGCCTCGGGGGCGAGGCTGCGGATGATCCAGGCAATGGCGGTGCCGTGGCCGATGACATCCCCCGTGGTTTCCACGGCCTTCAGGAAGGGGCCGTCGCGCTCAAAGGACACATCATCGGTTAGGCGCAAGCCCTGGAGGGCGGGGTGCGTGGTGTCGATGCCCGAGTCGAGCACGGCGATGCGGACGCCTTTGCCGGTGAGATGCTGGAGGTCTTGGCAGGTCATGGCGCAGTCAGTCAATCAATCCTCCGTGCCGAGGACCCAGGCGGTGAGACGGTGCTCGATGAGCTTGCCGATGGATGAGGCAGCGGCCTCCATGCTGCTGAGATCCGCCAAACTAAAAGTATCGGGCGGTTGATAGCCTGGTGGAAAGTCCGCGTGAGATTCCGGCAGGCGCTGGATGCCGGGCAGGTCACTCATGCGGATCAGGCGCACGGCGGTGATGACGCCGCGCACGGCACCGCAGAACACAAGCGGAACTGCGAGCATGGCCCAGGTGAGGACAGAGAGCTTTTGATCGAGCTCGCGATGCTGGCGCTGGTTGAAGCAGACCTCGGCTTCACAGGCCGCAATGCCGCTGGTGAAGACGAAGCCGGTGATGCCATTCGTGACGGGCAGTTTGAAACTGCCGACGAAGCGCGCGGCATCGGGGCCGTTGTTCCAAACTGGAAGAAGCGCATGGGAGTCATCCACAGCCAGCCAGATGGAGCCCTCATCCGCGCGGATGCTTTTCAGGATGATGTCCGCGTGCCGCGCAGGCAGCCCGTCGATCAGGGCGGAGGGTTTTTCCGTCAGACAGCGCATGGCGAACTGCTCCTGGCGCGTGGCGAGCTGATCGGCCAGCGGAGCGAGTTCGGGATCGCCAAAGGAGGAGAACGGGGCGGACATGTGCCCTTCATAGCACGAGGGTGGTAGAAGCCAAGCTTGGCAAAGGTGGTCTTTCCAGCTTCATTCAAGCCATGCCGCGTTTCACGCTCGTCACTTTCTTTTCCCTGATCCTCTGCCGTCTGGTGATGGCGGACGGTGCTGTCTCGGGCGTGGTGGCGCTGGATGTGCAGCGGCCGCCCTCCGTCCAGCCGGGCTACAAGCCGCAGACGGTGAAGCCGATCCAGGGAGAGGATGACACACCGGCCATTGTGTGGGTGGAGAAGGCTGGAATGACCTACCCCAAGACGCGTGCCAAGGAGCATGTGAAGATTGAGCAGGAGGGTTATCAATTCCGTCCGCCTGTCGTCGTGCTGCAAACCGGAGCGAGCGCCACATTCCCGAACATGGACGAGGAGTTTCACAATGTGTTCTCCTACTCGAAGCCGCGCCGTTTTGATCTGGGGCGCTTCCGGAAGGATGAGAAGAGTCCGAGTGTGGTCTTTGAGAAGCCAGGGCTGGTCAAAATTTACTGCGAGATCCACCAGCATATGCGCTGCCGTCTGCTGGTGCTGGACACGCCGTGGTTTGCACTGACGGATGCGCAGGGGCGCTTCAAGATCAGCGGCATTCCGGCGGGTGAGTATCAGCTCAAGGCGATGCTGCCCTCGGAAAAGATCGTGCAGTCCACGATCACGATCAGCGATGGCAAAACCACGGCCGCGCAGCTTGCTCGATAACACATGCCATGACCTTTCGCGCACGATTGCAGCAGGCCATCATCGGACTCGTGGCGGTGGCCACGGGGGCGAGCCTGTTCATCGCGCAACGGCAGAATGATGCCTCTCATCGGGAGATGCTGGACCAGCTCTTCGAGCAGCAGTTTGCCAGCTTCCGGCGTGAGCAGCAGCGGGACATCGAACTCGCCGAAAAGAATGCGCGGCGGCTTTCGGAATCCGTGAGGCTCTTCGCGGTGCTGGAGGCGGGTGATCCGGATGCGTATCAGGTGGCCAAGGATGAGATGCGGCTGGATGATTTTGATTTCTTCCGCCTCATCGATGCCGAGGGAGCCATCATTGATCCACCGACAGGCACGCGTGCGAATGCGGGGCTGTTTTCAGCGAAGCTTCAGGAGCCGATTCATGAGCAGCTCAAGCCGGCGTCACCACAGAATGGCATGGGAGTGGGGTATGTGGTGCTGCGACCGGAGGAGCGTTCACCCCAGCGCATCTACCGGGTGCTGTCAGCACCGATCCGGAATTTTGATTCGACGGTGGGTGCGCTGGTGATCGGGCAGGAGATGTCCGGCTTTGAGAGTTCGGGTGAGACGAAGTTTGATCTTAAGGGCGGGCTATGGCTGAACGGACAGCTCATCGGGGACGCATTTTCGACGGAGTTGAGCGGGGAGATTCAGCGCCAGCTGGGGAATGGAACGGAGCTGACGAAGACTGAGAATGTGGAGAGGGTATTCCGCCATGAAGGCGCAGGCTATCGCTTGAATGCACACTGTCTGAACTCAGGCTCGCCGTTTCCACCGGCTTATTATGTGTCGGTGTTCTCGCTGGCGGGATTTGAGGCGCAGCAGCGCCGGTTGATCTGGCAGATCATCGCGCTGGGTGTGGGGGCCATTGTGCTGGCTTCGTTGATCGGGGCTTTGTTTGCCCGGCAAGTGACGCAGCCGATCCAGAGCCTGGTTTCGGCCACGCAGAGCATTCAGGAAGGTGACTTTCAGCCGGCGATCATTCCAGGGCCGACGAAGGAAATGCGCAGGCTGGCGGATGCCTTTCTGGACATGGGCGCGGGACTGGCGCTCAAGGAACGCTACCACTCCGTGCTGAGCATGGTGGCGGACCGGCGCGTGGCGGAGGAGCTGATGGCGGGGAAGATCCCGCTCGGCGGCGAGCTGCGCGAGGTGAGTGTGATTTTTTGCGATATCCGTGGTTATACCGCGCTGAGTGCCGGACGTGATCCGCGCGAGGTGATCGAGCTGCTGAACCAGCACATGGGGGCGCTGACGCGGGTGGTTTACCGGCATCATGGCGTGATCAACCAGTTCGCCGGAGATGCCATCATGATCCTCTTTGGCGCGCCGACGGACAATGCAAACCATGCTCAGGATGCGGTGCAGTGCGCGCGTGAAATGCGAGCGGAGCGCGAGCGGCTGAATGCGGAGACGCATGAGCCGCTGGGCATTGGATTTGGCATCGCCACGGGGAAGGTGGTGGCAGGCTGCCTGGGTTCCGAGAACCGCGCGGACTACACGGTGATCGGGGATCGTGTGAACCTGGCCGCGCGCCTTTGTAGCTTGGCGGCGGCGGGTGAGATCGTGATGGATGACCAGACGCGCGCGAAGCTGCCGGAAAGTGTTTTGTCTGCCGCCACCGAACCGTTGAAGTTGAAAGGGTTCAGCGAACCTGTCATCGCTCATCGTCTAGTGTCATGAAGCATCTCCTGTTCATCTCCCTCCTGCTGTTGGCCCCGATATTAAAGGGACAGGAGTTTCTTGAGTCTTTGGACGAGGCTTTGACCGTGAGCAGCGCAGATGGTGAATGGCGCGCGGATGTGTCCGGGCTCATTGATCTGGAGCTGTATGCGGCGGAGATGCAGCCGCTGGGATTGCTGGAGACGGATGATGAGCTGTTCTTCAATCCAAGGCTGACGCTGATGCTGGATCTGCAGATGACCGAGCACTGGCGGGCGCATATGCAGATGCGGACGGATCGCGGGTTTGACCCGGGTTTTGCGCCGGATGGCCAGACTCGGCTGGATGAGTACTTCGTGGAATGGAAGGCGCTGGAGAGTGATCTGATCAATATGCGCGCCGGGAAGTTTGCGACGGCTTTCGGAGCGTGGACGCCGAGGCGGCTTTCCTGGGACAATCCCTTCATCACGGCACCTGCCGCTTACAGTGACATGCTGCCAGTGGTGGACAATGCGGCGAGGCCGCTGGCGGGTCTCGCGGGACGGCGCAACAATCCAGAGATCCGCAACACCTGGGTGCCGATCATCTGGGGGCCTTCGTATGCCACGGGAGCCTCCATTTTCGGACGCACGGAGCATCTGGACTATGCGCTGGAGGTGAAGAACGCAGCGCTCTCATCGCGGCCCGGGGCATGGGATGGGGTACAGAATGGCTGGGACTCGACGACCTACTCGGGGCGCTTCGGCTGGAGGCCGGCGGCGGAGTGGAACTTTGGCACCTCGTTCAGCCATGGGCCTTACCTGTTGGAAGAGTCACAACCGACCATGCCTGCGGGGCGGAGTTATCGTGACTATGACCAGACGACGTTTGGCGTGGATGCGGGGTATGCGCACGGGCCATGGCAGATCTGGGCGGAGCTGATGACGAGCCGTTTTGAAGTGCCGAATGTGGGCGGGGTGCGTGTGACGAGCGGCTTCATCGAGGCGAAGCGCAAGCTCGGAGCGGCGACATGGCTGGCGGCGAGGTGGAATCAAAGTTGGTTCGGTGATATTCCAGGGACAAGCCGCGAGTGGGATCGCGATGGGTGGCGGTTTGACCTGGCGCTGGGGCACCGGCTGACGCGGCAGATCCAGGCGAAGTTGCAGTACAGCATCGCGGAGCGGACGGGGCATGACCAGGAGGGGGATCACCTCTTCGCGGGGCAGATCACGGTGCGGTTTTAGAGAGGGAGTGTTCGAGGGTGGGTGGCGTGGATGGAGGTCGTTTGGACTTCGTCCACCCCATTGGAATGGGGTGGTACGACCGGGCCGGCACGTGGAACCCCATTCCAATGGGGTTCCGGGTGGTTCAAGGGGGTGATTTTGAGCCGCTCTTCTTGGTGTTTGGGTCACGGACGAAAAAAGTTTGGGAATTTGCGCAAGTCCGGGAGGGGACGTGCATCAGCGAGATGAAAGGGCGCCGAAAGCCGCCCGCCGAATCTCAAAACCAAACATCCACTCCTCACCTCCATGAAAAGTATCGCCTCCATCCGCCGCTCGATCAGCGGTCTTGTTGTCATCACCGGTCTGCTGATTGCGGGCTCCGTCCAGGTAGCTTCCGCGCAGGTGGCGGCCAATGCGCCGAAGATCACAGCCTCAGTCCAGGCCAGCGGAGCCCCCGCAGCGGTGATTCAGCTGAACGGCACCAACTTCAACCGTGGCTCCAATGGCGCGATCTGGAACGGCCAGCCTCCTTATGTGGTTCAGATGACAGGTCAGAACGGGCAGCCGATCAATGCCAGCTTCACCTTCATCAGTGCCACCCGTCTGAATGTGGTGGTGCCAGCCACGGCGATCACCAGCCGCCTCCGCCTGGTGCAGGGAAACTACACGAGCTTTGCCCCAAGCAGCTACCGGGTGATCCGTCCGCTGCCTGCAGGCCAGGGGCTGTTGACGATCGACAACCTGAGCCAGTACAACATTGTCGGCGTGCAGATCAACAATGTGGAGCAGCTCCCGGCCAATGTGGGCTTCCTGGTTAAAACGGCTGGCGAACTGCCCCGCAATCCCGGCCAGATCCAGGTCAAGGTGCTGCTCGGTATCAACTCCCGTCCGGATTTCCTTTTCTTCACCACCTTCAATGTGAACGTGACCGCCGGAGCTCGTCTGGTGCTGAATGTGAACCGCGTCACTGTGGCGCAGTTGATGACGAACTTCCGCACCTCCGGCGACTGGAACTCGGACCTGGTCCTGGGCAATGAGGGTGCGTTTCACATCCGCTCGGTGCGCTTCAACTCCAATGGCACTTACACCCTTCGTGAGCTCCGCCCTGGCAATGTGGTCGTGAATGTCGAGAGCAGCACCTATGCTGAAGTCAGCTGGCCTGATAACAGCCTCGCGCTGAGCTTCCGCTTGGGAAATCGCACGGTGAGTCTTTTGAGCCCCTTTGCCCGCTTCTCCTCCACGGTGGGTCGCAACGGCCAGAGCCTGACAGTGACCCGCCAGTAAATTGAGATGCTTCCGAAGACCCCGCCAGCCTGTGCTGGCGGGGTATTTCGTTTTCGGATGAGTCGTTTGTGATGTGAGACGAGGCCCTGCCGCAGCGTTCGTGAGGGCATGCGTGCTTGTTGCCTTTTCCTCGTTCTCGCTTTTTGCGTACGGCTCTGCCCGGCGGCGCCGAATGTGGTGCTCATCATCAGTGATGATCAGGGGTATCCGGACCTGGGATGCATCGGCTCGAAACCGCTGATCACACCGAATCTGGACAAGCTGGCAGCGGAGGGTGTGCGGGGGACGAGCTTTTATGTGACGTGGCCGGCGTGCACTCCGTCTCGTGGCAGTGTGCTGACAGGACGGTATCCGCAACGCAACGGGCTCTATGACATGGTGCGCAATGACATGGTGAACTTTGGCCATCTCTATTCACCGGATGAGTATGCGGTGTCACCGGAGATGACGCTGGGGCTGGATGTGCGCGAGGTGACAATCGGTGATCTTTTGAAGAAAGCTGGTTATGCCACGGGCTGTGTGGGCAAGTGGGACATGGGACAGGCGAAGCGCTATCTGCCGCTGCAGCGTGGCTTTGATTTCTTCTACGGGCATGGAAACAACGGGATCGATTACTACACGCATGAGCGCTATGGCGTGCCCTCGCTGTTCCGTGGCAATCAACGGACAGAGGAGGACAAGGGCACGTATGTGACGGATGTCTTTCGCCGTGAGTCACTGCGCTTTGTGAAGGATCACGCGGGGAAGAAGCCTTTCTTTTTGTATCTAGCTTTCAATGCGCCGCATGGGGCATCGAGCTTTGGCGAGGGCACGAGGGAAGGTGAGAAGAAGGTGGCCGAGGGTGTGCAGGTGCCGGAGAAGTATGCGGCGATGTATCGCGGCAAGGTGAAGGATGAAAAGCTGGCAAAATACTGTGGTGCTGTGACCTGCATGGACGAGGCGATCGGTGAGATCATGGAGACGGTGGAGAAGGCAGGCCAGAAAGAGAACACGATCTATCTTTTCATGTCGGACAACGGTGGCAGCGGCAATGGCGGCAATGCGCCGCTGAAAGGCAGCAAGAGCATGATGTGGGAGGGCGGGCTGAGAGTGCCGTTCATTGCCTGCTGGCCTGGGAAGCTGCCAGCAGGAAAGGTGACGGATGATTTTCTGACATCGCTGGAGCTGGTGCCGACTCTGCTGAGCGCCACGGGCGCAAAGGCTCCGGAGGGTGTGAAGCTGGACGGGTTCGACATGCTGCCGGTGCTGCGCGGTGAGGCGAAGTCCAGCCGAGAGGAAATGTTCTGGCAGCGCCGTGGTGACAAGGCGGCGCGCTTTCAGAACTGGAAATGGTTGGAGTCTGAGAAGGGCAAAGGACTCTATGACCTAACGAATGATGTGGGTGAGAAGAAAGATCTGTCCCGGGAGAAGCCGGAGATCGCCAGGATGATGGCGGAGAGGTTTGCGGCGTGGCGAAAGGAAATGGACGCGAGCGAGCCTCGGGGACCGTTTCGGGATTACTGAAGAGCGCCAATCGCGGGACAAGCATGGAGCGCGCTTTCAGCGCTTCGGGCTATGCCGGGCTGGTGAACCTAGGGCTTGACGCCCTAGGCTGGTATGGGATGCGCCTTTGGCGCGGCCGAACAAAGAGTCGCGCACCGCGATCGAAGGCGTCAATCATTTGCCGCGATGAAGCGAGATGTCGCTTTGATGCGCAGAGAGAGCTGGGCGTGACAGGGTTGGCGCTGGGTGCGCGA
>NZ_BKAG01000067.1 GCF_007992435.1 Prosthecobacter gellanilyticus
TTTTCGAGAACCAGTCTATTTGTGCCCGAGACCATGGATTCAGGTTTGCCTCCCGCCTTTCTCTTGCTACCCCAAAAGGCCCATCATGTCCCAGCCCGATTCCATCCCCAATGTCCTTGCCGAACGTTACGCCACCCCCGCCATGCGCGCCCTCTGGTCGGGCGAGGGGAAGGTGCGCCTGGAGCGTGACTACTGGATCGCCGTGCTGAAGGGCCAGCGTGACCTGGGCATCCCGGTGCCAGATGGCGTGATCGAGGCCTATGAGAAGGTGAAGGATCAGGTCAACCTCAACGCCATCATGGAGCGTGAGCGCGTGACCCGTCATGACGTGAAGGCCCGCATCGAGGAGTTCTGCGATCTCGCCGGGCATGAGCACATCCACAAAGGCATGACCAGTCGTGACCTCACGGAGAACGTGGAGCAGCTTCAGACCTTCCGCGCGCTTCTAGAAGTGCGCAAAAAGAGCATCGCGGTGCTTGCCGGTCTGGCCCGTCGTGCGCAGCAGACGCGTGACATTCCTTTCACGGCGCGCACGCACAATGTGGCCGCGCAGGTGAGCACGCTCGGAAAGCGCCTGGCCATGTTTGGCGAGGAGTTGCTGCTCGGCGTGCAGGCACTGGAGAGCCTCATTCAGAGCTATCCGGCGCGTGGTCTGAAAGGCGCGGTCGGCACTCGTCTGGACCAAATCACTCTCTTCAATGGCGATGTCTCCAAGGCCCGTGCTTTGGAAGATCGCGTGCTTCATCACCTCGGCATTCATGCCGCGCTGGACTGTGTCGGTCAGGTGTATCCGCGCAGCCTGGACATGCAGGTTGTTTCAACTCTGGTCCATGTGGCCAGCGGCCCGGGCAGCTTTGCCAAAACGCTCCGCCTCATGGCAGGTCATGAGCTGGCCAGCGAAGGCTTTGCCAAAGGTCAGGTCGGCAGCTCCGCCATGCCGCACAAGATGAACAGCCGCTCCTGTGAGCGCATCAATGGCTTCCACGTCATCTTGAAAGGCTACCTTGCCATGGCCGCCGGTCTGGCTGGCGATCAGTGGAACGAGGGTGATGTGTCCTGCTCTGTGGTGCGCCGCGTGATGCTGCCAGATGCCTTCCTGGCCATGGACGGCCTGCTGGAAACCACGCTCACCGTGCTGAACCAGATGGAAGTCTTCGAAGCAGTCGTGGAGCAGGAGCTCATGCGCTATCTGCCGTTCCTGCTCACCACCACGGTGATGATGGAAGCTGTGAAAGCTGGTGCTGGCCGTGAGGCCGCCCATGAGGCCATCAAGATCCATGCCGTGCAGGTCGCTCGCGACATGCGCACCGGCAAAGTGGCGCAGAATGATCTCTTCGCCCGTCTTGCTGCAGATGAGCGCCTTGGCTTGAAGGCCGAAGCTTTTGAAGCACTCATCGCCCAAGGTCGTGCCAATGCTGGTGATGCAGCGGAGCAGGTGGACCACTTCGCGAAGCGTGTTTCCGAGCTGACTGCCGCTCATCCGGATGCCGCCGAGTATCAGCCGGGATCGATCCTGTAATCGGCGTCAGCCGTCTAACCAAAAGGGCTTCCTCACGGAAGCCCTTTTGCGTTTTCATGAGATGAACTGAGCCAGGTCACGCTTTCTCAAACGCATCCGCGACACGCAGGAGCGTGACTTCATCCAGTGGCCTGCCGATGATCTGCAGGCCCACAGGTAGCTGCTTGCCACCTTCCTCGGCGGTGCCACAAGGGATGCTGATGCCGGGAAGACCAGCGAGGTTTACCGGGATGGTGAAGATGTCTTCCAGATAGGCTGCGAGAGGATCCTCCTTCAGCTCACCGAACTTGTGGGCCGGGGCAGGGCTGGTGGGGCTGACGATGACATCCACATTCTCAAAGGCCTTCTCGAAGTCCTGGCGAATGAGGGTGCGGGCGCGCTGGGCTTTGATGTAATAGGCATCGTAGTAGCCGCTGCTGAGCACGTAGGTGCCCAGGAGAATACGGCGCTTCACCTCAGGTCCGAAACCTTCCTCACGGCTCATCATGTAGTGCTCCATGAGGTCCTTGGCATCACTGCTGCGATGACCGTAACGCACACCGTCAAAGCGGGCGAGGTTCGCGGAAGCCTCAGCTGGGGCGATGATGTAGTAGGTGCTCACGCCAACATCGGTGTGAGGCAGGCTGATCTCCACCGGGATGGCGCCGAGAGACTCGAGCTTCTTGATCGCGTCGTTCACGCGTGCCGAGACGCCTGCGTGGATGCCGGAAATAAAGTATTCCTTGGGCAGACCGACACGGAGGCCTTTGATGTCCCTGCCAAGACCGCTGGTGAAATCCGGCACGTTGACGTCGAGCGAGGTCGAATCTCGCAGGTCTTTGCCGCAAAGATGGTTCAGCAAAATGGCCGCGTCTTCGACCGTCTTGGTGATCGGGCCGATCTGGTCAAGAGAAGAGGCGAAGGCGACGAGGCCGTAGCGCGAGACGCGGCCATAGGTCGGCTTGATGCCCACGCAGCCGCAGAAGGCTGCTGGCTGGCGGATGGATCCACCGGTATCAGAACCCAGCGTGGCAATGGCGAGGTTACCTGCCACGGCTGCGGCGCTGCCACCGCTGGAGCCGCCGGGGATGCGGTCGAGGTCGCGAGGATTGCGCGTGACACCGAGAGCCGAGTTCTCCGTGGAGGAGCCCATGGCGAACTCGTCCATGTTCAGCCGGCCAAAGGGCACGGCACCGGCACCGCGAAGCTTCGTGATGGCACCTGCATCATAAGGGGCCTTGTAGTTCTCAGCCAGCATCTTGGAGCCGCAGGTGCAGGGCTCGCCA
Organism: Prosthecobacter gellanilyticus; assembly: GCF_007992435.1. Taxonomy (GTDB): domain Bacteria; phylum Verrucomicrobiota; class Verrucomicrobiia; order Verrucomicrobiales; family Verrucomicrobiaceae; genus Prosthecobacter; species Prosthecobacter gellanilyticus. The sequence continues at coordinate 2,785 of NZ_BKAG01000067.1, forward strand.
GTGACATTGATGTTGTCCTTGATGCCGATGGGGATGCCACCCAGGGGCTGGGAGAGATCAGCCTTGTCAGCTTCAGCCAGGGCCTTTTCGACGTCCCAGGAGAGATAAGCACCGATCGTGGCATTCTGGGCCTCGATGGCCTTGGCGACGTCCGTGACGATGTCACGCGGGGTGATTTCCTTGGAGGCGAGCCTTTGACGAAGCGCGGAGATGGTGGAGGCAGCGAGAGACATGCGGGAAGATGACGAAATCAGTATAACAAAGGATGAAACAGATCACTCGATGACCTTGGGGATCTGGAACTGGTCCATGGCACGGCGCGGTGCATTGGAGAGGGCCTCGTTTTGCTCAAATCCCGGGCGGTCCTGGTCGGGACGGATGACATCGAAGATGGGCATGGCGTGCGCGCTCGGCTCGGCATCCAGGGTGTAGGAGCTCAACTGGTCAATGTGACCCAGAATGCGGGTGAGCTGCTGCTGGTAGTGCGCGGCCTCCTCCTCCGTAAGGGCGAGGCGGGCTAGCTTGGCGACGTGGTGGATGTCGATCTGCGGAGATGGCATGGTCTGCCTTTGTAGGCCGTGTTTGAGGGCTGGCAAGCGCGGTGACAGGTCAATTCAGCAATCCCTGGCTTCGGGACAGGCTTTTAGCGCCATGGCGAAGGTCTGGATCAGCGTTTGAAGGGGTGCAGGAACTGCTTCCAGTAACCTTTCGGCACCGGGTGGCCTTTGATGCCATAACCTTCCGGCCAGCGACCATCCTCTGGCATGTGATAGGTGCCAAAGAGCCGGTCCAGCAGTGGGAAATGGATGGCGAAGTTCACGTCAATGGCCTCTTTCTCGATGCCATGATGCCAGTGGTGAAAGCGCGGGGTGACCAGATACTTCTCCACGAGGCCAAAACGAAGCCCGAGATTCGAATGCACAAAGGTGGCGTAAAGATAGACCACCAGGATGTAGGCATTCACCGCCGGCTGGCTGAAGCCGAGCACGATCGTCGGGATTACCGTGGTGCCTCGCAAAATTAGGATCTCCAGGAAATGCATCCGTGCTCCGGCCATCCAGTCCATGTGCTGGGCTGAATGATGCACGGCATGAAAGCGCCACAGGGCAGGGATGCGATGAAAGGTGCGGTGCAGCCAATACTGCACGCAATCTGTCAGAAACATGATGGCGATGAACTGCACCACGAAGGGCAGACCCGCCACCCAGGCGCGGAAGGACGACCATGAGGTGACCGCGAGCAGCGTATTCGCCGGGATGAAGGACAGCCAGGTCAGCAACTGCACCATCATGCTGCTGACAAAATAGTAGAACAGATCCTCCCGCCATTCATAACGAAAGATGCCCTGCTCGGCATGGCGGGGGAACAGGGTCTCGACCGGGATGAAGACAAGCCCGGTGAGCAGCAGCCGAAGCACGAAGAAGTCGAGGCCAAAGTAGGCCGGTGTCGCATCTCCGGCCACCTGCGTGGCTGTGCTGCCTCCCATTGTCAGGGCCAGCAGCGTGGCGACCATGCCCGCCATGCCCAGCACCTTGCTGGGCCGCAGCACGAGGCTCAGCATGGAAAAGACAAAACCGCCGATGATGACGCCAAAGAGCGCAGGCCTGTACCAACCTGAGGCGTAGGCCTTGCTCATCTCGGCCGTGGTGAAGACGCCTGGAAACCAGATCATGACGACACCCCCCACGGCGGCCAGACCTAGCATCAAGCCCAGGACACCGCTGATCCACCCGCTGCCAAAGCGCCGCAAGGCAGGGGGAGCTTCAAGTTCCCGACGGACTTTCAGGCGCGCTTCATGGAGTGGGTTCATGCGGAGGCAGAATCCCAAAGCTCTCCGGATCTAGCAAGAAAGGATTCTTCATTGAAAAAGGCACCTGCGAAAATGACTGGACGGAAGGGGCTGGAGTAGGTGATGAAGGACCCGTCTACCAGGATTTGCTTTCATCAGAATCCAGATCGCGCGAAACGCACCATGACCTGCCTGTCGTCTCATCATCAAGCCTTGCTCATCCTCCTGGCGGCAACCTGCCTGCTTTCCGGGTGTGCCAGCACGCGGGAAAACCTGGACTCCGCCTGGCTGGCCATCGACCCGGCAGGACATCACCGCTACCACAAGGACAAGTACTACCCGAATGAGCGGAGGACCGGCCTGCGGCTGCCGGGTGAGTCTGGTCGATGAATCATCCGTAGAGGCCGGACTACTTGCCGACCTTCATCCATTTCACGCTCTCCATGCCTGAGGCGAGTTCGCGCACGCGGATCTGCCAGGCGCCGGGGTCTTCATTGGGTGCGAGATCGAGGGAGATCTCGAGAGCGCCCTTCTCGGCGGCGTAGTAGCCGCTGCCTTCCGCAGCCACACCGTTCGCATCTTCGATGCTTACTTGAACTGGCACGATGGCGCTGGTGACAGAATTATCGGTCGTGGAGAGTGTGGCGCGGATCTTGGCGGTATTGCCACAGGTGGCCGTTTCGGGGACATCGAGTGCCAGTTGCAGGAGGGGCTTCGGCGTGATCATGAAGATCCGGCCGTCAGCAGGTCCAAGATTGACCGGCCAGCTCAAGCTTCCATCGGCTCCGCGTTTGGGCACAATGAGGGAGTGGGTGGTGAGTTCATACACGCTGGCGTTCTCTTGCTGAAGCGTGATCGTGCCGCTGCTCGGCAGGCCGTTCTCCATCACCAGACCGTGCTGGCCCACGTAGGTGCCAGGCTCGCGCTGGTCATTCACGGCGAAGACATAGAGCGCATCACCGCTCTTGCGTGTGCGCAGGATGATCTCAGCATTATCAACACCTACAGTGGGCTTCCAACCGAGAGACTTCATCTGGTCTGGCAAGGTCTTGGCTAGGGCGAGGACAGTGGCCTTGTCCTTCGCGCCGTTCTTGATGCGCTTGAAGCTCGGGATGACGAGGTCCGCTTTGATGCCAGGGCTGAGGAATTCATCCGCGATGACCTTGCCACCGCGCTTCTGCCAGTCGGTGATCTTCTTGACCACACCTTCGGTTAGAATATCGCACTCGGGCATGAGCAGGAACTTGCGTCCGCTGAGGCCGTTTTTCAGCAAGGTCTCTTCAAAGAGGATGTCCATCTGCACATGCGCATGCTGCATGGCCTGCCAGAGATCGGCTGACCAGTTGTTGTTATTCCCGTAGCCGCCACGCCGCGCAAACATCTGGGAGGTGAAGCTTTCCAGCAGCGCGACTTCGCTGCGCTCAGCGGGAATCTTCATCAAGGTCGGCCCGAGCGGCTCGGCGACATCGCGGATGAGGTCACGAAGCACACGCACCGTGTTCGCATTGGTGAAGCGATAGGAGGTGGTGTTGCTCGGATTATCCACCAGCGACTGCCAGCCGTGATACATGATGCCCTGGATCGGACGCGCGATCTTGGTCCAGAAAGCCTCGCGCAGATGCATGGGCGCGATGGTGATGTAGGCCGCATCTGGATCATGGTCCTGCCAGGCCACGAGCTCGCCTGGAGCCTTGGCGCCGAATGGTGCGGTCTGGGAACGATACCAGATGATCTGCGTCATCTTCATCACCTTCTGGTTCTTGCCGCTGGCCTCGCTCATGGCAAAGAGCTGGTCCGTGGCGAGACCAATGCGCTGCGGATCTGGATAGGTGTAGGTCCAGTGGGAAAGCACATCCACATCACCACCTGCACCACTGATGCTCGGCTGGCGCACGGCAGGATCAAAGAAGGTCCAGAGATCCCGACGACCACTGCTCTTCACGCCCTTATGCAATGCGGTGTGAAGCCCGTTCCAGCCATCTCCGACGGTCCAGAACCAGCGGTAGTATTTCAGGATGGGATGATCATCCGGAATGACTCGATTGGCCGGGAAATCCTTGAGCTTGTGGTGATCGACTCCCCACTTGTTCATCACTTCCGCAGGGATGTCGGCATTGGCAAACTTGCGGTAGTTTTCGATGTCGATGGGATTGAAGGAGGGAGTGCTGTTGTCACGCACCTCGGTGCTGATCAGTGCGCTGGTGAAGGCGGGATGATCACCATAAGTCTTGGCCATGCTCTGGCCGACGGACTGAAAGTAGGGAGCAAACTCTGGTGTGCTCGCGCAGATGTCCTGGCGCTCGTAAACCTTGCCTTCGCGATTCACCCGCAGGTTCTTCGGATCATGCTTTAGCGCCTCGGAGGGCATGAGCGTGGCCACGACTTCTACACCGTTGCGCAGAGCTTCATCAAGCACACCTCGACGTGTGGCGATCTCCTCCGGGGTGCCGGCAGGAAGCTGCTTCTTCTCATGCCACATCTCCGAGGATGCCGACGCGCGTAGCCCAATGAAGTGCGTGAAGCCGATGTTCTTCAGTTGGGCGATGTTGTTACCATCCGCGCCCCACATGACCACTGGCAGGCGCGGTGCGAGACGTGGGACGATCTCGATGCTGGCGGTCTGCTCGTTGCTGTAGTCACCCGCTTCGAAGCTTGCTGTCAGCGTGTAGCGTCCAGGCTTGAGCTTCGTGTCTGCGGTGAGCTTCGCCGTATGCTCGGCTCCTGGCTTGAGGTCAGGCAGGATGAACTCCTCATCCTTGCCGCCGAAACTGAGCTTGAGCTTCGCAGCCTTTAAAGGCTCGCGCTGAAGATTCGTGCAGATGATCTCCACAGGCTTGATGCTCGTCTCCATGCGGCGCCACACGGTTCGCGGAGCCGTGATGGCGAGGCTGGCGCGCTCAAACTTCAGCGCTCCTTCGCTGATGCGCACTTCATCGATGAAGCCCGGGAAGCCGCCATAGTTGCTGCCGATGCGGTCGCCAATGCTCAGCGGTTTTGCGCCCGGTGTGATGGCTCCATAACCTGCGAGCTTGAGGCCGCCGATGCGCGATCCATTGCGGTAAAACTGGGCATCACCTGCACCATCATAGACGAAGGCCACATGCTGCCAGTCCGTGCCGAGTTTCACCGGTTCGGAGTAGATGGTTTTGGATTCAGCGCCGAAGCCCAAGGTCACCAAGAAGCGTCGCACATCGCCCTGATCTGCACCGGAGATCTGCCAGGCATAGTCCGTGTGATCGACGTATTTCTTGTCGAGCAGATAGCAGCGCTGGTCTGCTGGCCAGTCCGCCTTTGGCTTGATCCACATCTCCAGAGTGAAGCCAGCTTTCGGTGAGAGCGCAGGTTTGAGGGCTGTCAGTGCCGCATGCTTCTTGTCTTCAATCGGGAAGCCCGGGAAGCTTTCGAGGGCAGCGCCAAACTTGCCAGCCTCACTGGACTTCGCGCCTTGCAGAGTGAGGTCGTTGCCCTTGCCCGAGATGTCCTGCAGCGGGCCATCCGCATCAAACTTCCAATACCCCAGCACATGCGGGCCGCTGGCATCTGTCTTGAAATAGCCCGTCTCCCACGTCTCTTGGAGAGTGGCAGCCTGGGACAGAATCGGGAGCAGCAAAAGAGAGGAGAGAGCAAGGCGCATGGGTGAGGGCAGTCATACGCATTATAGCGGCATATTTGTTCTGCCAGCATCCGCACGACCTTTTCCATCCATGAAAAAAAGGTTCTAGGTTTAGATGTTCAACTATCCCCTCTGACTGTTGTCTGCTTCAACTTGGTCACAAGAAGCCGACTCTTGCCATGGCGCCTTGGTGATCACGAACGATTTTTCACTTAGCCTAACATCATAGCACAAAACACTGCCCTCATGCTTAATTTCTAAGGCCGTTTCGTCGGCATAGCAGTAGTTGCCATGCCGCTCAAATATCATTTCGAATGCGGGTTGGTTAACATAGATGTGTCCTGCGGGTGCGCCAGATAGGCGGCATGCATAAACAACGGGGCTTCCAACTACAGTGATTCCTCCAGCAACTCGCAACAAATGAGCCGAACCATAGTCAATTCCAATTCCAAGTCCAACGTCGTTCAAGACAGTGGAAAACGAACTTCGATGCTGTCTATAACGCTGTTCGAAGACTTTCAGGCAACGCTGAGATGCGCTTAACGCAAGCAGTCCAGCATCAGGTCCACTGTAGAAATCGGGGAAAAAAAGCAAGGATGCCATCACCTGTAAACTTGTCGAAAACTCCGCCTGACTGCTTTATGATTACTTCCAGATCAGTGCATAATTCGCTGATGAACTTCGCAAAAAGATCGGGTCTACGTGCCTTTAGCATCAACTCCGTCGACCTGCGGATATCCACGGAAACCACAAAGGTAGCACGATCCTCCGATGAGAAAAACTGATTTCTAAATGTCGAGTTAGTTAACAATGCCTCATGAGCCTCGGTCGATACCCTTGTCAGTAGAAATGCCAACTCTTGTTTCTGGCTGAGCTGCTCCAGTGATTTCTGAAGGTCTCGATTTGCCTTCTCGTGTTTCCTTTTGTCGGCCTTCTCAGAATTTAATGCGATTGTTTGTTCGTGAAGCTTTTTCTTCAGCACGGATATTTCATCATCCAGCTCGAGAAGTTTGGCATTCTTCGAAGGTGTTGAAGATGCCTCGAGCTCTAGCCAAGGAGATGTGCTTGATAGTGCAATATTAGCAGCAGTCTTCAGCACGCTATCCCATGCCGAGTGACCAAGGTTCACAGACTTCAACGCACTAGCAGCTGCTGCGGTTAAACTTACGGTTGGATCCGAACTCATTAACTATGCTCCTCTATTATCGAAAAAGTCCAACCAATTTTTATCAAGAATGCGTGACTACCCTGGAACTAGGGCTGCTAAATATTATGACCCTGGGTTCAATCCTCCTGATCTTGAGGATCGAAGCTTCCAGATCAATCTCTTCATACTCAGCGAGCCAATGGGCAGCGATTAAGGCGGAGCGCTGAAGGCCTAACTGGCAGTGAATGTAGACACGATGCCCGGCCTTCTGTGCGGACCGGATGAGACCGAGTGCGGCGCTGATGTGCTCGGGTTGGAGCGGGACAAGGTCTAGCAGCGGCAGATTGTGGTAATGGGCACGCTCGCGAAAGGCCACGGGCGCATTGGATTCGGCGGTAAAGTCGATCACTGCCAGGTTCCCCTGGCTAACCAATTGCTCGGCTTCCTTGCCGGTGAGCTTGCGGCCGAACATCACCCCCGGCGTGACTTCTCGCCACGCGGGCTGGAGTTTAAGCCATTTGCGCTGGATGTGAGCCGTGACGAGGATCACTGGCAGCAGACACCATTCGGCGGAGGGAGAGAGTGTGCCGTTCTCTTTACCGAGCAGTCGGGACAAACCTGTGGCGTAGGCAAGCGATACAATACCGCAAGCCACGACGGGCCAGACAAAAGCGATCGACACAAAGCTAAGTGCGGTGCAGGCCAGTGCACCATAGCCATAACGCAGGGCATATTTGCGCGAAGGATTGCGAGTGCCGAGCTGACGTGGATCGGGAATCAGAGCGGCGATGACCCAGCCCATGATGAAGCCTGAGGCGACATCGACCAAATGATGCTGCCACAGCAGCAGCGTGGAAAGGCCGATGAGGATGAACCAGATCTTCACGCCTCGGCGGACCCAGCCTGTGATATGCGCCCCATAAAACACCCACACTAAAGAGCGCAGGCTGATGTGCAGCGAAGGGGCGAGATTGTAAGGCAGGTCGTTGAAGTAGAGCGCGTGAAACAACGGCGCGGTCCAGCCTTCGGGCACGGGCCTCGGCAGGCCTAACTTTAAGGGGAAGAGCAGGAAGAAGATGCCGCTTGCGATGGTGACGCCGATGAGGCGCTTGGTCAGCAGATTCAGCTCCAGCTTGCTGCGGCAAAGGAAGAAGGCGCCACAGAAAAACAGATCGAGCGACCAGTAGGGCACCACCAGTTCCTTCACGAAGGGCAGGTGTCTCTCCCACTCAAACATGAAAGTGCCGACGTCACTGCGAGTTGCCGTGAATTGATTGCAGCCGCTGTAGACGATGACAAACGTGACTCCGGCCAGGGCCAGTCGCCAGAGCGCGGGCCAGAGCAATCCAGGTTCGCGGGGAGCGCGGTTCATGCGTTCGGTTTGCGGGCGATGCTGACGGTGAAGATGCCGAAGTCATCCACCCACTGCTTCTCCTTTTTGAAGCCAGCGGCTTCGACGAGCGCATCCATCTCGCCCTGAGGACGACGGCGCATGATCCAGTATTGCCCATCGCGATTCGTCAGTGTGCGAGCGATCATCTCCACCTGCGGATGCCAGGGCTGGCCGGTGTAAATGAGATAGCCACCGTCGCTCACCGCACTGAACAAGCCGCGTAACGAACGATGCAACCGCTCGTTGTCTGGGAAGAGTTCATAGAGGCCGGAGACCACGGCCACGGACGGCTTGGGCTCCACACTGGCGAGAGATGACTCATCAAAGGCATCTCCACGCACATGGTTGATGCGATCCTGAAGACCTAGCTGCTGAGCGGAAGCTCGGCCGGTGGCGAGTGCTGACTCACTCCAGTCACGGCAGAGGATTTTGAGATCAAAGCCGAACTCTGAATCCGCCAGCACATCGAGCAAGTATCGCCCCGCACCTCCAGCGATGTCCATGAGCTGCATGGGCAGGCCTGCTTCGCGAGCCTGACGCAATCCATAACGCAGCGCCTGGTTCATGCAGGCCCGGCGCTGACGTATGCCACGCCAGCCGATGGCATTGATGTAGAAGTAGTCGATCACCTTGCCGACACCCAAGTTTCCGCGAGCCTTGTTCTCGTAGACGTAGTCGAGGGATTCACCTGAATCGAAACCCGTCGCGTGACCGATGCGGATGCCCTGGCTCAGCCTGCCCATGGTGCCGAGGCTGGCCCGCTGCATGATGAAGGAGAGGCCCTTGAGGCTCGGAGCCGGTAGCGGCTTCTTCAAGCTGGCGAACTCGGCATTGGTGGCCGGATGGCTGAGATCAGATTCGAGGTTCGGTGGAGTAAAGTTGGCTAGGCAGCGCTCTGCAAAGCGCTTGATGGCTCCGCAAACCTCCTCGCGGCAAAGGTCATGGAAGATGGCGTGGCGTGCGCCTTTGAGCGTGAGGTGGGTTTTCTGCTCGCAACCGTAATTGGTGTAGAGCGCATCAATGGCCTCTTTCTTGACCACCTTGTCAGCTCCGGCTGAGAATAGCAGGAGCGGGCGGTCCATAACCTCGGCATCGCTAATCACGCGCTTGGCGGTGTCGAAGAGATCGATGAGGATCCGCGCTGAGATGTCTTTGGAGATGCTCTTGTCCGCATCATAGACGGCGGCGGCATTAACATCCCGAGTGAGCCAGGAGCCCTGGACATAACTCTTGATGGTCGCATCAGGCTGAAGTTTCTGCAGACCGCGAATGCCCGTGAGAGCACCAGGAACGATGAGATTCACCTCAAGGGCTGGCGTGGCGAGCACGAGGCCTGCGATGCGTGGGGCGAAATCATGAACCCAGGTCGCGCCAACGACCGCGCCGACACTGTGTGCCACCACGACGGTGCGTTCAGGCACCAGCCCGTGCACCTTTTGCAGGTGGTGGAAGAAGGTGTCCAGATCCCGCACATACTCCATGAAGCCTGCCGCATGGCCGCGACGTCCAGGAGACTGACCATGACCGCGAGCTTCCCAGGCGTAGATGGCCGTGTCCGGCATGGCTAGGGAAGGCACCACGGTGTCCCAACGGTCCGCGTGCTCATGGCCGCGATGCAGCAGGATCAGTGCACGAGTGGCACCCTGCACATTCCAAGTCTTGTAGTGCAAAGACAGTCCATCATCTGTGGTGAATTGCAGGCGCTCCGTGTTCATGCAGGAAGCAAGCAGGGGCCAGCAGGGGTGTCAATGCACCTTGGATCAGCCTTTGGTCGGAGAAAATCTCGAAATCTGGACGCTTTACCTAGGGTCACCAGCACCACCGCCATGCACATCCATGCCCATGATGGCAAAGATGCGGTCACGCGCACCGAGGTAGCCTGGGGAGTCGAGGTCGCGAGGGCGCGGCAGATCAATCTTCACTTCCTCGGCCACGGTGGCCGGACGCTTGCTCATGACGACGACCCGGTCCGCGAGCTGAACTGCTTCCTCGATGTCGTGCGTGACGAAGACGATGGTCTTCTTCTCCGCCTGCCAGATGCGAATGAGGTCAGCACGCATTTTCAGACGCGTGAGAAAGTCGAGAGCGCCAAAAGGCTCGTCCATGTAGAGAACCTCGGCGTCTGCTGCGAGTGCGCGGGCGATCTCCACGCGCTGCCTCATGCCGCCAGAAAGCTCACGCGGGTAGCTCTTCTCAAAGCCTGTTAGGCCGACCATGCCGATGTAATGTGCAACGCGCTCCTCGCGATGCGCGGCCGATTTGGACATGAGTCCAAAGCCGATATTCTCCTCGACCGTGAGCCATGGGAAGACACCGTTCTCCTGGAAGACAAAGATTCGTCGCGGGTCGGGTCCGTTTACCGGAGATCCGGCGACTTTGGCGGTTCCGCGTGTCTCTTTGATGAAGCCGCCGATGATGTTTAGCAGTGTCGATTTGCCGCAGCCGGAAGGTCCGACTACGCAAACAAACTCACCTGCATGAACGTCCAAATTCACACGCTCCAAGACATGGACTTGCTCCCCAGCCTTCTTGCCCGGGAAAGACTTCCAGCAGTCGCGCACCTCGATCATTGTTTTAGCGTTGTCCATAGCCCCATTTCACTTCGTCGAATCGTTCCAAGCGGCGGATGAGCAGATCGAGCACAAGCCCGATGAGTCCGATCATCACCATGCCAGCGACCACGAGGTCGTAGCGCTTGCCGGCGTTGCGGGCATCGATGATGAGATAGCCCAGTCCGCTGTTTACGGCGATCATTTCAGCCGCCACCACAACAAGCCAGGCAATGCCCAAGGCGATTCGAATGCCAGTGATGATTTGCGGCAGTGCAGCGGGGAAGATAACACGACGGAAGAGCTGCATGCCGGTCACGCCAAAGTTCTGCGCGGCCCGGAGATAGACTAGCTGCATGTTCTGGACCGCCGCCATGGAGGAAACGGTGATGGGAAACACGCTGGCGAGGAAGATGAGAAAGACGGGTGCGCTATCCGCGATACCAAACCAAAGAATCGCCACAGGTATCCAGGCGATGGGAGAGATCGGGCGCAGGATCTGGATCATCGGATTCAAGGCCTGGAAAGCAGGGCGAAACCAACCCAGGATCAAGCCGAGAGGCACACCGACCAGGACGGCCAGCATGAAGCCCCAGCTGACACGGAAGAGCGACGCGACTATGTATTTAAGCAGCAGTCCCTTCTCAACGAGCTCCTGGATGCCGCGAGCAACATCCAGAGGGGTGGGAAAGAGATCGCTGCCAGAAAGTCGAACCAGAAGGTGCCAGATGAGCAAAAAGATAGCCGCTGTGGCTGCGGGCAGGAGAATGGGAGCAAATCGATTCACGGGATTTTTTAGGACATTCGGCTTACTTTCTCGGGGGCACTTCTCCCCCCTGCAATCCTTGGTAGGCATGCGCCTTTACGGCTGAGTCATCGGGCACAAAAGAAGCATCCGTGTAGTCTTCAAAGATGACATCCTTTTGAATCACACCCGCCTGCAGAGCGAGAGCCTCGATCTCCTCAAAGTCAGGTTTTCTCAGGGCCAGGTTCGTGTATTTCACGCGGTCCGGCGGCTTGCTGAGCACAAATTCAAGGAGACGAGGATGCTGATTGTAGTAGTTCTTGGAGACAAACTTGGCGGCATCCATGCGATTCTCCATGGTTGTGTCCAGCCACTTGCCGCTGCTGGCGATGCCATCCACCAGACGCTGCACCGTCTCACGATCGTTCTTGATGAAATCCTCATGCACGGCCAGCACACACGAAATGAAGTTAGGCCATACATCCTTGGTCAACCAGAGCACGCGACCATAGCCATCCAACTCAGTCTGAGCCATGAAGGGTTCGCCGCTGGAGATGGCATCGACCGCCTTTGAGTAAAGTGCTGCAGGCATGTCCGGGGGAGGCATCTCGACGAGTTCGATGTCCTGCACAGTCATGTTCGCCTGCTTTAGGGCCCGGAAGACCAGCAGGCGTTGATTTGAATACCTGTTCGGCACAGCGATGCGCTTCCCGCGCAGATCTTCCATCCTGTAGATTTGTGAATCCTTGTGCACCATCACCGCGCTGCCGTCGCGATGACCAAGGTACACGACTTTGATGGGTACCCCCTGCTCACGCAGAGCCATGGCCATTGGCGCCAGAATGAAAGTGGCTGGCGTGTATCCTGAGAGGAACGCCTCCTTGAGTTCAGGCCATCCGCTGAAGCGGACTGGTTCGAACATGCTCTGACCTTCCACCTGCTGATTGATGAAGTCAGTGACGGGGCAGGTCAGATGGCAGGTAACCGGCAGGAAACCGATGCGAAACTTGTCTCCCGCAGCAGTGGTGCCAGCCACTTTCGGAGCAAACCACTTCAGGTTTAGATGGCCATGCGTGACTGAGATCAGGACCAGCCATAGCGCACCCAGAAGAAAGGTTGTGCTGATGAGTTTCATAATGGGTTCACATAAAGCCCTGTCAGGTTGACACCTATAATACCGTTTCGGCATGGCCCGGATAACGGCTCGCAATCGGTCACTGCTGCAGAACACGTCGATGGAATAAAAAGCAGGCAGGACGAAATGTCCTGCCTGCTTTATGGGATATAATTCTTGCGATACTTATTTCGCGATCTCGCAGGTCACTTTGGCGCTCTTGTCCATCTCACCGAGCACCACAGCGCCGGTGCCGACTTTGAGAGCCTTCTTCGCGTGCTTCGCGTCCATAATGGCCACCCAGCCGATGCCCATGTTGAAGGTATCCCAGGCATCGTTCTGATCCGCGTGACGCAGCACTTTCTGCACAACGTCGTTCTGCCAGAAGGGGACCTTCAGATGGCAGCCGAAACCATTGCGAGTGAAGATGCGGCCGAGGTTTTCGACCAGGCCACCACCGGTGATGTGGGCCATGGCGGCGGGCTTCACCTTTGCCTTCTTCAGGCCCCAGCACTGCTCATGATACAGCAGGGTCGGTGTGAGGAGCTGCGCTGCTTCCTTCTTGCTAAGCTTGATGTTTTCCTTGGTCAGAATGCGGCGCACGAGGCTGAAGCCGTTGGCGTGGAAACCAGCGCTGGGCCAGCCGACGAGCACGTCACCCGCTTTGATCTCGGCGGGATTCATGACGTCCTTCTTCTCAGCCGCACCGATGGCGAAGCCGGAGAGTTCCACCATGCCGTCTAACACTGCGCCAGGCATCTCAGCAGTCTCACCGCCGGCGAGGATGCAGTTGCAGGCCTGCAGGTATTCCGACATGCCCGCGATGATGCGGGTGAGCTGGCGCTTCTTGATCTGGTTCACGCCCACGTAGTCGAGGAAAAGGATCGGGTCAGCACCGCAGGTCAGCACGTCGTTGACGTTCATGGCCACGAGGTCTTTGCCAGCGTTCTCCAGCAGGTCGTATTTGAGCAACAGCTCCAGCTTCGTGCCCACGCCATCGCAACCGGTAAAAATCACCGGCTCCTTGTATTTGCTCAGGTCATAACCGGCCGCGAAGAGACCGAAGGCATTCGCGAGCTTGCGCTTCTTCTGCGTGGCCTTCACCAGCGCGCCGATGTCATCGACAAAGGAGGCTGCTTCATGGATATCGACGCCGGCTTGTTTATAGGTGTGCTTCTTGGACATGTGGGAAGGGTCCGCCTGAGATCAGTGGCGGAAGACTGAGAGTGAAGCGGCCAGGCGGCGATGCAAGCCCGGAGACGCGGAAGCCGTCCGCCGGGAAAGGGTTTTCCTGCGGACAGTGGACGGTGTCAGATCAAAGCAGACCCAGCTTCTGCATCGTGGCCTTGAGCTCGGCGACCTTGGCATCTTCCAGAGACACCATGGGCAGGCGCAGCTCATTCGTGCAGTGACCGGCCAGGGACATGGCAGCCTTGATCGGGATGGGGTTCGTGGACAGCTTCAGGAAGGCGGCCAGCAGCGGGTAATACTGATGGTGCAGCTTGCCAGCGCCGGCGTAGTCACCCGCGAGGGCCAGCTTCACCATGTCGCTGATCTGCTTGGGGATGAGGTTCGAGGCCACGCTGACCACACCCACCGCGCCGATGGACATGAAGGGCAGGGTGAGGCTGTCGTCACCGGAGAGGATCTCGAAGCTGGCAGGAAGAGCGGCCTTGAGCTGGCTCACGCGCTCCGGATTGCCGCCGGCTTCCTTCATCGCGCAAATGTTCGGGCAGGCCTCAACGAGACGAGCGACCACGTCCACACCAATATCGATGCCGCAGCGTCCAGGGATGCTGTAGAGCATGATCGGCAGCTTGGTGGACTCAGCCACAGCCTTGAAATGCTGGAAGAGACCTTCTGGCGTGGGCTTGTTGTAATAAGGAGCGACCTGAAGAATCGCGGTGGCCCCGGCAGCCTCGGCTTCCTGGGTCATCTCCACGGCTTCACGAGTGCTGTTGGAGCCCGTGCCTGCCATGACGACGCCACGGCCCTTGGCGAACTCGGCGGTCAGCTTCACGACCAGCTCATGTTCGTCGTAGTCGAGAGTGGGCGATTCACCGGTGGTGCCGCAAGGCACCACGCCGGTGACCCCGTTGTCGAACTGGAAGTCGACGAGCTTTTTCAGGGCTTCTTCATCGATCTGGCCGTTTCGGAAAGGGGTGACAATAGCTGTGTGGGTTCCTGCGAACATGGGTGGAATCGATGGATGGAGTCGAAAGTGGAGTCAAACCACTGAAAACTGGGAACTGAAAACTGAAAATTGGAAATTGAAGAAGAATCTTGAGGCCTATCAGCCTCGTTTCGAGCGGACAGGTGCGTTTGTTTTGGCCGTGACGATGGATTTGCCAATGATGTTCATGAGTTCACTACACTCCTCAATGAGCGGTGCAAATTTCCGAGCCCTCAGCACCGCCCACCGTCATCGAACTTCCAACCTCAATTTAAAATTTTCAGTTTTCAGTTCTCAATTTTCAGTAGGCCGGAGCGCAGCCAGACCGCCCAAGATCCGTTAGATGGAAACGGTCCCATTGAACACCACATCCGCCGGACCAAACAGGGTCACGTCGGTGTATTCATGGGGAGCGGTTTCGGTGAAGCCGATGCGGAGGGTATCGCCACCTTTGACGAGGACGGAGACGGGGCTGGGAGCGCCGGTCAGTTCGTGGTGGATCAAGGCGCAGGCTACCATGCCGGTGCCGCAGGCGAGGGTTTCGCCTTCCACACCGCGCTCATAGGTGCGGATGGAGATGCTGCCTGGAGCGAGCACCTTGGCGAAGTTCGCATTCGTGCCTTTCGGCTTGAAGGCTTCGTGATAGCGCAGAGCGGCGCCCCATTCGAGCACGGGCACATGGTCCAGATCTTCCACATACACCACGGCATGGGGCACGCCGGTGTTCACGCTGTGGACGGTGAGGGTGGCCTTGGAGACGGGCAGTTCCTGGGCGAGCTTCAGGCTGTGCGGGGCGCTCATATTGATGCGCACCTGGTCGCCCTCGAACTCGGCGGAGATCATGCCGGCCAGTGTTTCAAAGCGGATCTTCGTGAGGGTGCCAGCATGCAGCAGATTGACGAAACGGCCAAAGCAGCGCGCGCCATTGCCGCACATCTCGGCCTCGCCGCCATCGGCGTTGTAATAGCGCATCTTGAAGTCACCACCCTCGGTGGCGGGCTCCACGCAGAGCAGGCCGTCCGCACCAATGCCGCGATGACGGTCGCAGAGTTTCTCGATCTGATCCTTGGTCAGGGCGAGAGACAGATCGCGATTGTCCAGCATGACGAAGTCATTGCCGGCGCCGTTCATTTTGGTGAAGTTCAGGGTCATGGGTGGAAAGAAAGAACGTGTGAAAAGGGAAAGTGAGAGAAGAAATTCAGAGAGCGTGCACGGCATCAACCAGCGGCTTCACGAAAGCTTCCACCTGCTCCGCCACATCTGGAGATGCGCCATTCTTCTCGATGAGCTTCACGATGGCGCTGCCGACGACGACGCCATCCGCCATGCTGGCGACCTTCGCGGCCTGTTCAGGATTCGACACACCGAAGCCGACGCACACCGGCACCTGGGTGCTGCCTTTGATGATCTGCACCTGCTCGGCGATGCCGCTGGCGATCTCCACCTGCGCGCCGGTCACGCCAAGACGGGAGACATAGTAAACAAAACCTTCCGCGCTCTTGGCGATGCTGGCAATGCGCTCCGGCGGGCTCGTCGGCGCGATGAGCTGGATGTGACAAAGCTCTGGCGTGGGCTTCAGCTCCGTGTTCTGCACCACCTCATCTGGTGGGAGGTCGAGCACAAGCACGCCATCCGCACCAGCGGCCGCGGCATCCTTGTGAAAGCGCTCATAACCATAAGTGTAGACCGGATTCAGATACGTGAAGAGCACGATCGGGATCTGCGATTTCACGCGGAGCTGACGGATCATCTCGAGCACCTTCGGCATGGTGGCTCCGGCCTTCAGCGCACGGTCAGCGGCCAGCTGGTTCACCACGCCATCGGCGAGGGGATCTGAAAAAGGCACGCCCAGTTCCACAATGTCCACACCTGCACGCTCCAGACCGAGCACGATGTCGATCGTGGCATCCAGCGTCGGATCACCGGCGGCCACATAGGCCACAAAGGCGCGCTTCCCGGAAGCTTTGAGGTCGGCGAAACGGGTGTCGATGCGGTTGGCGGGTGCGGACATGGGGCGGGCTATCTACCCGGCTGCGCTGGGAGTGCAACTTTCCTTGCGTGAGTGAATGCAACAAGACGCTAGGTGAAGGGAGAGAATCTTACGTTCCAGGGTGCCTTGTCACTTGCCCGGGGCGGGCGGGCCGTGCTCTGATAGTACATGCCCAAAAAGAAAGACTCCACGCCCAAGGCCGCCGCGAAGGTGAAACCTGCCAAGCCCGTGAAGCAAAAGGACATCCCGTTCTGGATCGGGTTTGATCTCGGCGGCACGAAGATGCTGGCCTGCGTGCTGGACAAAAACTACCAGGTGCTCGGCACCGCCCGCAAGTCCACCAACGGCTCTGACGGCCAGATGAAAGGCCGCAAAAAGATCGTCACCGCCATCCATGAAGCCATCGAGGCCGCTGGCGTAAATCCGAAAGGTCTGCAAGGCATCGGCATTGGCTGTCCAGGCCTGGTGAATCCGGAGAAAGGCGTGCTCATCAATGCGCCGAACCTCAACTGGAACAACGTGCAGCTGGGCACCATGCTGAAGGGCATCTTCAAGAAGCCTGTGGTCGTGCTCAATGATGTGGATGCCGGCACCTTTGGCGAATACAAGCTCGGAGCCGGGAAGGGATCTCGCTCACTCCTCGGCGTGTTTCCGGGAACTGGAGTGGGCGCGGGCTTTGTCTACAATGGCCAGCTTGTCATGGGGCGTGCGGTCTCGGCCATGGAGCTGGGCATGATCTACCTGCCCGGCACGCATCTCGGCAGTCCGCATGATGGCACCGTGCTTCTGGAGGACCTTACCAGCCGTCTCGCTCTCGCTTCCCAGGCTGGCGTTGCTTGCTACCGCGGCCAGTTGCCTGAGCTGGACAAGAAGACCCGCGGCAACCTGCGTGATATCCGCAGCAAGGCGCTCGCCAATGCCCTCCGGGGTGGCGATGAAGCCGGCGCGGTCATGTTCCGCAATTCCATCCGCTACCTCGGCATGGGCGTGGCGGCGGTGGTGAATCTGCTGGCTCCGGACCACGTCACCCTTGGTGGTGGCTTGGTGGAGGAGCTGCCCACCGTCTATCTGAACATGCTGAAGGCGGAGGTGAACCGCTTTGCCGTCCCGGGTCTGGCCAGGGGAGTGAAATACAGTATCGCCAAGCTCGGCGGCACGGCCGTAGCCATTGGCAGCGTGGCCTGGCTGCGTGAGCAGGGCGGGGGAGCCTGATCTTGATCTTCCCTGCGGCCTGATTCGTTTTTTTATTCTTTTTGTTAGCCTTCGATGTCCACTTCTCCTCCCCAGCCACCTGCCGAACACGCCGTGATCTACGTCGGCGCCGCCTCGCTCTCCATGGTCATCGGCAGCACCACGGAGACCGGCACCTTCCGCCAGGTGGAGCACCTCGACATGCCCCTGCCGATCGCGAGGGACATCTTTCGCACCGGCATCGTGACCCGCAGCACCATGGAGCAGGCCGCCGCCATCCTGCGCGACTACCTGCAGACCACCCGCGAGTATGACATGCCGCTGGAGGCCATCCGACTGCACAACACGAACATCCTGTCTGAGGCTACGAACCACGAGATCTTCCTGAACCGCCTCCAGGTCACCACCGGCCTGAATGCGCGCCTCATTGATGATGGCGACATGACCCGTCTCGTCTACCAGATCGCCCGCCGCCTGCTGGAGAAGAACCCGAAGCTCGCCGAGGGAAACACCTTCGTCTCCCACATCGGTCCCGGAAACACCCGCGCCCTCTACTTCCGTCAGGGCCGCCTCACCGCCTACAGCAACTACCGCCTCGGCATCTTCCGCGCCCGCGAGGCCGTGGCAGGTCTGGAAGGGGAGTCACCCGACCATTTGCTGCACCTGGAGGAGCAGATCCGCGGGGTGGTGGATCATCTGGCCCAGGACTACTCGGGCTACAAATTTGACCACCACGTGGCTATCGGGGCCGAGCTCCAGAGCATCGCCCCACTCCTGGCAGCACCGAAGCAGGGAGCCAGCCGAGTGACCGAGCTCGAGCTGGAGCGGTTCACGGAGAAGATCGCCACGCTGAGTCCTGATCAGCTGGTCCGCCGGCTGCACGTGCATTACACGGGCGGGGAAGGGATCGTCCCGGCGCTTCAGACGAACCTCGCGCTGGCCCGACGCTTTGGCGATGAGGCCATCTGGGTGCCGGAAGGGGACTTTCAGCGCGAATTGATGCAGGATCTGGTCATTGCCAGCCCGCGAACGGCCTCTTTCCAGGAGGAAGTCATGCAGGCAGCCTGTGAAATCGGTGTGCGTTACAAAACGGACCGCAAACATGCCGACCATGTGGCCAATTTTGCCCAGCAGCTTTTCCGCGAGCTTAAGACATTGCACGGGCTGGACTCCAGGTATGAGCTGGTCTTGAGGGTCGCCGCAATCCTCCATGAAGTGGGAATGTTCGTCAGCCCGCGCGAGCACCATAAACACAGCCTCTACATCCTCATGCAGACCGAGATCTTTGGTCTCAGCACCGCTGAAAGGGAGTATGTAGCGTTACTTGCGCGTTATCATAGGCGTTACAATCCAGAGCGAAACCACCCCCACTTTTCCGACCTGGATCGCGAGGAGCGGATGATCGTTTTCAAGCTCGCCGCGCTCCTGCGGATCGCCGATGCCCTGGACCGTAGCCATGCCCAGCGCGTCAAAAGCATCATCCTGCGCCCTGAAGGCAGCCGCCTGACCATCCTCACGCCAGGTGTCGAGGACACGACCATCGAGCAGATCGCCATCAACTCGAAGTGCGATATCTTCCGGGAGATCTACGGGTTTGATGTGCTGCTGAGCCAGCCGTGATTCCAGGATTACGTTGTTCACGCTCCTGCACATTCGGTGCTGTCCATGGACTCGGCGGTTCGAGTGCATAGGGCGGGCTTTCAGCCCTCCACCTTGGAAGGGGCGATCGCCCGCAAAGGCTCCTGGCCTACGGCCCAGGCTGATATGGGGCGGGCCCTTGGCCCTCCGAGGGCCCAGCCTCAAAACCCGATCACGTAGAACCGGCCCTGGGAGATGAGATCTGCTTCGGGGACGGTGATCCAGCGCTCTTTGAAGCGTTCGCCCCAGCTGTCGCTGAAGGCGATCTCGTTGGTCTCCTTGTTGTAGCCGATGATGAGCACCACGTGGCCCTTCTCCTTGTCCTTTTCCAGCTTGTTGGAGGCCGCTTCCGTGGTGACTTTGGTCTTCCACTGTGCCCAGTCCGCCACGGACGCGCGCTCATCCTTGCGGCGGTTCGCCGTGTCGTTGAACTCCTTCGTGCTATACAGCGCCCAGATCACCGGCACGCCTTTGTCGATGTGCTTGCTGAGATTGCTCAGCTTCATTTCGCCTGACCAGCTGTCAAACGAGCGGCCCTTGGAGCGGATGAGACGACCCGTGTTTTCCAGCAGCGTTTCCACACTCGTGCCGCCGCCGTAGCCGGAGTTGCCAGCATTCGCCAGCACATACATGTCCGCCGGCATGCTCATGAACCGCATCGCACGCACCATCGTGGCGGGCACGCAGTAGCCCTTCGGCCCCTGGTCCACCATAGGGATGTCCGTGATCACCACGTCACCGCTGGGACGTTTCTCGATGTTCTCCTTGGACCGCGCCCGCACGATGGCATCCGGCACGGGCTTGGTCTTGCCTCCGGCATCTGCCACGGCCGTGGGCACCACCTGCACGCCCACGTATTCACCATTCTTGTCATCGTCCTCGGCATCGGCCAGCAGGATGGCGTGACCGCGCCAGTCCCACCTCTGCATGTTCATGCGGGCCGCTCCGCGCTCGCCAAAGCGCTCCTTCACCGGCTCGCCCAGCTTGGCGGTGAGCGCCGTGCTGATGGCTGCCAGATCCTTGTCCATCGCTGTGCGCACGATCTTCGCCGCCTCAGCTGGAGGTGTGTCCTTGTCGAAATGGTTCTCCGAGCTCCCGCGTGAGCTGAAGAGATCTCCCTTGTTGGCAAACACCAGCGAGAGGCTCGTGACCTGGTCTTTCTCCCCATACAGCGCGATCGAGTAGGGGTGCGCGCCAAACATTTTTTCATCGCCCCGCGTGTAGGTGCGGAAGCTGGCCTGCTCCTTGGTCTTGGATTCTGGACGGATCTGCAGGCGCTCCGCCACGGATTCAGGTTTGGAGGCCCACAAGGTCTCCTCGCTGAAAAGCTCCGCGCCGATGGCCGTGTTCACGTCGCTGGGGGGAGATCTTGTCATTCTTGCCCGTCAGTTTCGGGGCTGACGCCTGCTGCTTGATGTATTCCTGGTCCGCCGCGCTGAGCGAGGTCACGGCCAGCGAGAATTTCTGGCCGTTCTCCAGGATGATCGTGGCCTGGCCATTGGCCACGCTTTCTAGTGTGGCCTTGACCTGCTTGCCAGCGGTGTTGGTGAAGACGCGAGGTTCCGCCGCCGAGACCGTCAGTGCCGAGAGAACGAGAGCCGGGAGAAGTTTCAGATTCATGGTCAAAGCATCGCCTCCGTAAGTTGGTGGGTTGAGGCTCGGCTGTAACGTGCTGGGAGGGAGAACCTTTGGCTTGTTTGAGCCGGAATCTTGATGGTTAGCGGACAGGAGTTTCGCCGTTGAGGCTGGCTCGGTGGTGGCTTTGGATCGAAGGGATTCTGGAGGTGGAGGGCTGGGCGGCAGAGGGTGGTGTGGGAGTCGTGGGACACGCAATCCTTTGGATATCTTAACTTTATGCCTTCCCGAAAGGCGGTTTCATTAACTACAAACAATGTATGTAATAGCAAATCGACTGGTGTCGGTGCGGATACGCTATTGTAATTGATCATTTAGCTAGTCGAGAAACCTGCTAGCCAGGTCGTCAGTCTTGAAGGCTACCTCTATCAATTTCTGCAATAACTGAGGGTTGCATTGCCCGATCTCGGATGGCGATTTCATCCTGTAGCTGTCTCTCCGTCACTTTGGCTGGCCGCTCGCTTGCCTCCTATATAGCACACTATCCTTGATAACGCGTGGGTGCTCACCTTTTATTTGGTTCCAGCCCCTTGCCCCCATGAAAGTCAAATAGCCCATTGTACATTGGGTTGCTGGGCAGAAGAGTTGAAAACCCGAATTTGTAATTCCAGGATCAGCCGGCCCCGACACCAATTATTCATGTCTGAGCGGGTGGGCTATATGACTCTTGCACGACTAGGGTTTTCAGTTATTTTCCCTCGCTGATTCTTCGAACCCTTCAGTATCGCTTGGTTGCTTTCTGCCCTCCAGACAGAGCTCCCCGATATTCATTTTTCGACGTGTTCCCGTTTTATGATGACTCGCCCGCTGGAACCCATGGACTTTGATTTTGATGGTTTTAATGCAGAGTTGGGGCCAGTGGATTCAACCTCCGAAGCGCCAACGGTAGACCTGGATTTTCCTTCTGAGGAGTATCAGGAATTGGATGACGATCAGGAAAGGCTCGGATTTATTTATCAACTCTTAGATGAAGAATCCGAGCGTCTGGAGGGTGTCCTATATGGACTTGAGAAACGCGGCACTTACGTGATGAACAGCCTTGAATTGGACGAATCAAGCCTAACATTTAGTGCGGCAAATGTGGGCGATTTTTACGTGAGATTTAAGGAATACGTAGACCATTCCTGCCGTGATTTCAGATTCAATACTGACCACGATAATCACCTAACTTTTGAAGTGTTCTCAGAACAGGGCATTTTGCGCATTTCCGGAATTGCTCCTCAAGAGCGGAGCACACGTGACGAATTTTAGCTTTGATTTTCCGAACCTTCCAATATCCTCTGGCTGCATTCAATCGCTCTGCGTCTGGCGGCCTTTTTCATCCTTTATTATGACTGAGCAAATAGTCCAGGTTGGTGTTGGGACGGGAGCCGCGTTGACTGCTGGCTATACATTGAAAACGGTGCTGGGGCCCACACTGTCTTTACTGGGGGAGGATATTTCCAAACTATATGCTGCAGGTCGGGATAGGATAATTGAAAAAGCCATGGGCAAGGGTATCACAGAGGGTGATGGAAAGGCGTCAAATCCGAGGATCACGCAGGAGGTTTTTAGGTCGGGTTGTTTGGCTGATTCGGAGATATGTGCCGAGTATTTTGGCGGAATATTGGCATCATCACGGACTGCTGATGGCAAAGATGACTCTGCTTTACCATTTTTAGATGAGGTTAAAAGACTCTCGTCGAAGCAGTTGCATCTACACTACGTGATATACAGCAGTTTAAACAAACTCGTCGTTAAGCCAGAGGCGAGAAAATTATCCGTTAGCCGTGATGAGTTTCAATCGCACCGTGTAGTCTTTAGCGTGTGGGAACTCGTGCTAATGGGTTTAGTCCCAGCAACCGATGCAGCAGTCCTACACCGGTCTGGGCTGATACATGCTTACGACATTCGCGCAAAGACGACAGAGGATAAGCTTGATGCCCGGGGTTATGCATCCTTCCAGCCCACCACGTTTGGCGTCATGCTATTTGCTGCGAGCACTGGCGATCTTGTCAGATATCTAAACTTTGCCAACGAGCAGTTCGCTGACTACAATAAGGTGCCTCTTCCCTTACAGTTTTACAGCGACATCAACGAGGCCCAGGAAAAGATGCTTCCTATGAGTGTGCCAGAAAAGGTTTAACAACCACGACTTTGCTTCAGTTTCAGCCACACTTCCATTCCTCATTCATCTTTTCTTGTTATGATCACTTTTGGAGGCCCTGTTCGGCTTAAAGGGCAGGAGAACTCGAGTTTTGGGGGGGCGGATTTTGGTGGGGCGACGAACGATTTGATCCTGATCTATTTTGATGCGGAGCATGTGCTGTGCCGGGTGCCGAACACGGTCCGGGCGGAGGCTTTTTCAAAGTGGGCGCCGAAGGTGCCGGAGTCGTTTGCGAGCCTGGTGTGGGACAAGGCCACGCGGTGTCTCCATGTCCGGGGAGCGGGCGCGCTGACGGTGGGGTGGAAGGCGAGATTCAAGTTTGCGCCGTCCGGGCTGCCTGAGTGCCCTGCCCTGACGGTGGTCCAATGTGATGCGGGCGCGACCTCCGTGGGGATTGCCTGGGTGGATCTTCGGGGGAGATATCAGACGGCGTCTGTGAGTTTTGAACTGCTGGTTGCGGAGACGGCGGTTTAAGTGGCGTTGGATTGAAACAAGGAGGCTTGGGCTGAACTTGATGACTGAACTGACTTCGTTGACCTTTTTCTATGAATCATTACCCGGCGGAGGCTGACTGGCGCGCGACGCACATTCCCTGTCGGATCATTGAGAGGCTCTATGGAAACAACATGGATGACGCTGGTGATGATGTTGGCGAGGCTCTGCAGTCGGTGTCCGGTGGCCAGGGCCCGTATCGCTACCGCTTCAGTTTTGACACCTCCCACGTGAACCCGTGGTATCACGTGATGGTTTTCGAGATCGAAAACGTGCCCGATTCTGTGCATCAAGAATTTCTCGCCAAGCTCCGCGAATTGGGGCTTCTTGAGCGCTAGATTTCCATGGCCACGCTACCTCATCCTAGCGATCAAATTCGTGATCATGTGGTTCTGCTGCATGGGTTGGGACGCTCTTGGAGGGCGATGCTGGGGGTGGAGTGGCGGATGAGGCGGGCGGGGTTTGGGGTGACGAATGTGGCGTATCCTTCGCGGTCGAAGCGGGTGGAGGAGATTGTGACGGAGCATGTGGAGCCGGCGCTGGAGGCACTGAAGCTGCGGCTAGAGCCGGGGGCGCGGGTGCATTTTGTGACGCATTCGCTGGGCGGGATTGTGTTCCGGGCCTGGGCAGCGAAGCGGCCGGCGGACTTTCCTCTGGGGCGGACGGTGATGCTGGCGCCGCCGAACCAGGGCAATGAGATCGCGGACCATCTGGCGGAGCGGGGCTGGGTGCATTCTTTGTTAGGGCCGGTGGTGAGGGAGCTGGGGACGGAGGCGGGCAGCGTGGTGAACTCGCTCGGGCCGGTGCCGCCGGAGACGCTGGTGGTGATGGGCAACCAGCCGAGGATCCGGCTTTTCTCACATCTCTTCGGCTCTGATCACGATGGTGTGGTGAGCGTGGAGCGCGGGCATGTGGAGGGCGAGGCCGGGTTTGAGGTGATGGAGGTGGATCACACGTTCATCATGTGGCGGAAGCCGGTGCTGGATGTGGTGGAGCGGTATTTGCGGAGGGAGCGGTGAACGGTGGGCGGTAGGCGGTAGGCGGTGGGCGGTGGGCGGTGGGCGG
>NZ_BKAG01000068.1 GCF_007992435.1 Prosthecobacter gellanilyticus
ATGCTCTAGAACCTCTGGCGGCAGGCTGATGCGCTCTGATCAGGGCGCTTGGCCTGCAAAAACAAAAAGGCTGTCTGCAGAACAGACAGCCTTTGTGGTTGGAAATCGGTTGGAGTATCCCGACAACGAGCTTGGGGGGAACGATGGCTTAAGCTGCAGGAGCCTCAGCGCCAGCTTCCACGGGAGCCTTCGGCATCGTGAAGCGGAAACGGATCTTGCCACGCTTGGCAGCAGCACGGGCCTTGCGCTTGGTGCGCTCTTTCGGGGTTTCGTGAGCGCGGAGACGGCGAACTTCTTCGAAGATGCCTTCCATCTCGAGCTTGGTCTTGAGGCGCTTCAGAGCGCGGTCGATCGGCTCACCTTTGCGGATTTGGACTTCTGGCATATCAGGGGAAAGAGTGGGTTTGAAAAGGGGCCGCGATACTACGGCCCCAGCCTCTTCCGTCAACCAGAAAGATAACTGTTCGGAGGTACAAAGGAAAAGGCGGGAGGTACCCTCCTGGGCACCTCCCGCCTTTGAGGCCGGGCTGGTCAGCTTTCCCTGAGGGAAGCAGACCGGAAATGGGGGGATCTTACTTGTGGACGGTGTGGCAGGCCTTGCAGTTGATGGCCGTCTTGAATTCGGCCTGGCCCGCGGAGTCCTTGGACTGGATTTTCTTTACGGCCGTGATCACGGCGGAGGTTTTTTCCTTCCAGGAGACGTCGTCACCCTTCTTGGGCTTCGCACCGGACATTGCCTCATAGATTTTCAGCATCTCAGCCACCTCGGCATCACTGGCCGTGCCGCCGCTGACCTTCTTGCAAAGGGCGTCGTCAGGCTTGTGATACTTCTTCATGGCATTCGTGATCACTTCGTCGGCGAACACGGAGAGGGAACTGCCGAGGACAGCGAGGGCGACAATGGTGCGGAGGGAGCGATTCTTCATGGGTGAGTGAAGGGGGGGAGTGTGGGTGGGATGGATCTATAGAGAGGCCGAGGCGACTGGAATATTCCCAGCGCGCGCGGCGGTTCTGCCAAAAGCGACCGGCCATGTCACGAGGGGATTTCTTCCCTGCAACATGGCCGGATGGAGCGTCTTGAAAAACTGATTTCCGAAAGGGAAGCGCTGAGCGCGGAGGTGCCAGTGGCAAGGAAGGTGCGCCGCCTGCTATTAGGAAATAACAGGCAAGCGCCTGACGCAGCCAATGGCACCTCCCCGCCAGCGCTTTTCGGAAAGGAGTTTTGCGAGATGCTACCCTCAGCAAAAGACGTTCCCTACCACTTCAGATTTTTCAGGAAGCTCAGGCTGTTGGGGATCTGGTCCTCGGAGGTCGGGGACTCGTCCTCGATGAAGAAATGCTTCACGCCCACCTTCTGCGCGGCGGTGAAGATGGAGGGCCAGTTCATCTGGCCGGTGCCCAGGGTCACATCGTTCTTCACGTCCGTGCCGCCGCTGAGAGAGCCGGTGGCCACACCCTTCTTGAGGTCCTTCAGATGCATCAGCTTCCAGCGCGTGGGGTATTTTTCCAGCAGCGCGGCGGGATCCTGGCCCGGGAAGATCACCCAGAGCACGTCCATCTCGTAGCTCACAAACTCGGGCTTCGTGCCCTTGATCAGCACATCCATGAGCGTGCCGTCCGCATGCTTCTCGAACTCATAACCATGGCAGTGGTAGAAGAAGGTGATGCCTGCGGCAGCGAGGGCCTCGCCAGCCTTGTTGAAGGTGGCGATGGCGTCCTGGCACTCGGCCTCGTCAAAGCTCTCCTTGTGGTCGATCCAGGCACATCCAGCATATTTCAGGCCCAGGGTCTTGGCCTCGCTCACGACCTTGTCGAGATCCGTCTTCAGACGGCCATAAGGAAAGTGACCGCTCACCGGGATGAGGCCGCGCTGGTCGAGCTCCTTTTTAAACTCCTCTGGCGAGAGATTGTAAGTGCCGGCCAGCTCCACCTCCGTGATGCCAAAGGATTTTACACGATCCAGCGTCCAGGGCACGCCGCGCAGTTTGAACTGATTCCGCAGGCTGTAGAGCTGCAGGCCGGTCGTGCCGGTGAAGGCTCCATCTGCCAGGGCGCTGGCGGCCGTGGCGAGGACGAGGAAGAGTGAAAGGATGGTTTTCATGTGGGAGAGAAACTCTGTCAGGCCGGGGCGGAGGGCACAAGAAGGAATGACGAAACCCGAATGACGAATGTAGGATCTGGCCGCTCTCCGTTTTCATCATTCGTGATTCAAGCTTCGTCATTAAACCAAGCTTGCCATAACCAACCCGGTCCGCTGAAAATGCACCACCTCATGAATCATCGCCATTTCATCATGCTCGGGTTCTCGGCTCTGCTGCTGGCAGGCTGCGGCAAATCTGGACCGGAGGCCAAGCCGTCGCGCGGTGTCATCGCGGCCTCGCTGCTGACCTTGCAGAACCCGTTTTTCAAAGTCATCGGCGACAACATCGCCTCCGAAGCGCAGAAGCAGGGTTATGAAACACTTGTGGTTAGTGCGGACAATGATGTGGCACGCCAGAGCAACCAGGTGAAGGATTTCATCGTCAAGAAAGCTGCGGCCATCATCCTCAGCCCGGCGGATTCCAAGGCCATCGTGCCGGTGATCCAGGAGGCGAACGCGGCAGGCATCCCTGTCTTCACCGTGGACATTCCCTGCCAGGAGCCGGGCGTGAAGATCGTCACCCAGGTGGCCACGGATAATTTTGACGGTGGCAGGCAGGCTGCGAAAGCCATGATTGAGGCATTGGCGGGCAGGGGAGGGAAGATCGGCGTGCTGGACCTGAAGCAGGTGGAGTCCTGCATCCTGCGCGTGAAGGGTTTCAAGGAAGTGCTGGACCAGCACAACGCGACGGCAGCGGTGAAGATCGAGGTCGTCAGCGAGCTCGATGGCGGCGGTGCCAAGGACAAGGGCTACAAGGCCGCCGAAGACATGCTGCAGGCGCATCCGGACATGATCGGCATCTTCGCCATCAATGATCCCTCCGCGCTCGGCGCGCGTGGTGCTTTGGAAAAAGCTGGGCGCGCGGACAAGGTGGTCATCATCGGCTTCGACGGCCAGCCCGAGGGCAAGCAAGCCATCAAGGAAGGCAAGATCTATGCAGACCCCATCCAGTTTCCGGACAAGATGGGCCAGGAGGTGGTGAAAGCTTTCATCCAGCATCTCAAAGGGGCCGATGTGCCGCCGCAAATGCTGATACCGACGGAGTTGTATCGGAAGGCGGATGGTGAGAAAGATGCTTCCCTGAAGCAATGACCCTGAACTGGACCATCCTCAAAGCCGTCGGCCTTCTCGTGGCCTCTAATGTTTTCATGACCTTCGCGTGGTATGCGCATCTGAAGGACATGAAGGCCAAGCCCTGGTTCATCGCGGCCATGTTCAGTTGGGGCATCGCGTTCTTCGAATACGTGCTGCAGGTGCCGGCGAACCGCATCGGCAGCAACGCGCTCTCCCTGCCACAGCTCAAGATTCTGCAGGAGGTCATCACACTGACCGTGTTCGTGCCTTTCCTGATCTTCTACATGAAGCAGCAGTTCAAATGGGACTTCGTCTGGGCCGGTCTTTGCATGTGCGGAGCGGTGTATTTCATCTTCCGAAAATAGATTCAAGCTTATGCCTCTGGGTGATCTCATCGGTGAAGCCATCGGCGGCTTTTTCCGCTATGGCCTCGGGATCTTCTGGGAGGTCATTTGTTACCCCCTCGGCTACTGGACTCTGCGCCTTGTCACCTTCGGCCGCTATCAGCCGGATCTGGAGAATCATTGGTGCGGTTTGGTGGGGCTGGTGGTCTTCTTCTCCAGCATTGCGCTCGTCGGGTTGTTTTTTCGGTGACGTGTCATTGAAACACGCGCTGGCATTGCCGCAGGGACTCGGCATTCTCGCCGCATGACCCGAGAAGCTGCTGCCGAGATCTTTGAACGCATCGCCCTGTTGATGGAATTGAAGGGGGAGAACCCTTTCAAGATTCGTGCCTACAAAACAGGGGCGGAGGTGGTGGAGAGCTATGCCGGGGACATCATGCAACTGGCGCGGGACAACCAGCTCGCGGGCATCAAGGGCATCGGCGATGCGCTGCGCGACAAGCTGCATGAGATGGCATTGACCGGGAAGCTGGAGTTTTATGAGAAGCTCAAGGCGGAGTTTCCCGAAGGACTCTTCGCACTCTTTGATATCTCCGGTCTTGGGCCGAAAAAGATCGCCGCGCTGTATTCGAAGCTTGGGGTGGCCTCGCTGGCGGATTTGCGGCGTGTTTGTGAAAGCGGCGAGGCCGCGAAGATCAGCGGTTTTGGTGACAAGACGGTGGTGAAGATCCTCGAAGCCATCGCCTTCCGCGAGCAGCATGCATCAGTGTTCCGTCAGGATCAGGTGTATGGCCTTGTGCAGAGCATGCTGGAGCAGTTGCGCGCGCATCCATCGGTTTCGCGCGCGGAAGTCTGCGGCAGTTTCCGCCGTGGCAAGGAGACGGTGGGAGATCTCGATTTCTTGGTGGCCACGAAACGGCCTGAGGAGGTCATCGCGGACTTTGTGAAGCTGCCGGAGGTGAACAAGATCATCGCCCAGGGCGGCACCAAGGCCAGCGTGTATGCCACGAATGGTGTGCAGTGTGATCTGCGTGCGGTGAGCAGCGCGGAGTATCCGTTTGCGCTCAACTACTTCACCGGCAGCAAGGAGCACAATGTGGTGATGCGCCAGCGCGCGCTGGATCGCGGTCTTTCTCTGAACGAGTATGGCTTCAAGCCCTCGCAGGAAGGTGGCAGCGTGCCGGAAGAAGCGGCCGAGATTTACGAGGAGAAGGAGATCTATCGTTTGTTAGGCTTGGACTACATCGAGCCGGAACTGCGTGAAAACTCCGGTGAGTTTGATGCCTCTGAGAAAGGTCGTCTGCCGAAACTCATCGAGCTGGAGAACCTGCGCGGTGTCTTTCACAACCACACCACGGCCAGCGATGGCAAGGCCACGCTGCGTGAGATGGCCGAGGCGGCGATGGAGCTCGGTCTGCAATACCTCGGCATCGCGGATCACAGCAAGAGCAGCTTCCAGGCGAATGGTCTGGATGAGAAGCGCCTGCGCGCGCAGCTCGCCGAGATCCGCGAGCTGAATGCGGAGTATGCGGGGCAGTTCCGCATCTTCGCAGGCAGTGAGGTGGACATCCTGAAGGATGGCTCGCTGGACTTCGATGACGAGCTGCTGGCGGAGCTCGACTACTGCGTGGCCAGCGTGCATAACGTCTTCAACCTTCCCGAGGCCGAGATGACCGCGCGCATCATCCGCGCTATCGAGAATCCGCATGTCACTATGCTCGGGCATGTCACCGGCAGATTGCTGGCCCTGCGGCCATCCTATGCCGTGAATATCCCGGCCGTCATCGATGCTGCGGCAGCCACGAACACCATCATCGAGCTGAATGCCAGTGCCTGGCGCCTGGACATGGACTGGCGCTGGTGGCGTCTGGCGGCCGAGAAAGGCGTGAAATGCAGCATCAATCCCGATGCCCATAGCACCCGAGGCCTACAGGACGTCCTCCTCGGTGTCCGCGCCGCTCGTAAAGGCTGGCTGACCCGGAAAGACGTGATCAACTGCCTGCCTCTGGCGGAGGTGGAGGCGGCTCTGAGAGCCAAGGAGCGCTGAGTTTTCGCCTTTTTCGGGCGGCGTAGTCCCTTCGAAATGAGGCGCTTAGAATTCGAAACTAGACGATCGGTCAAGAATAATTGTTGACTGACCGTCTAGTATGGCTAGAAGTGCGAACATGGGACGCACCTCGGATGCCAAAGAAAGACTCCTCGAAGCCATGATCGAACTGATCTGGGCCGGGAGCTACCACAGCACGTCTGTGGACCAGATCTGCGAGAGGGCAGGGGTGAAGAAGGGCAGTTTCTACCACTTTTTTGAGTCGAAGACCGATCTAGCCCTGGCGGGAATCGATCACAGCTGGGCGGAGCATCGCAAGGAGCTCGACCAGACCTTTTCCCCGGTAAATCCGCCTCTGGAGCGCATTTGGCGCTGTTTTCGGGAATTCCGCGAGGAACAGGAAGAGATGAAGGCCAAGCACGGCCGAGTGCTCGGTTGCCCTATTCATACGCTCGGAGCGGAGGTCAGCACCATTGAGGACCGCCTGCGGGACAAACTGCAGGAGATCCTGGGCCAGTTCATCCGCTATTATGAGAGTGCCATCCGCGATGCCCACTTTCAGGGCATCATTGATGCACCCGACGCACCCGCCTTGGCACGTATCGTGTTTGCCTATGGGGAGGGGTTGCTGCTCCACGCCCGCATTTGGAATGACCTGAGCTACCTCGACGAGATGGAGGCGGGAGCCCGCCGCATCCTGCGCATCGACAAACCCGTGTGATTTCCTATTTCCCTGATTTTTAACCAACTAGTCAACTTTAACATCAGCCCCCCCCTGAAGCCCATGAACGCCTCCCGCCTTCTACCACTCGCCGCCCTGCTGCTCATCGCCTGCCATAAACCCGCTGGCGGTGATGCGCATGGTGGCGGCCAGATGCCCCCTGCATCGGTCACGCTCGCCCCTGTGGAGAAGCGTGAGTTGGTGGAGTGGGAGGAGTTCACCGGGCGTGTCGAAGCCTTGGAAACGGTGGAACTCCGTCCGCGCGTGGCCGGTTACATCACGGAGGTGCATTTCCAGGCCGGCGCCCTGGTGAAGAAGGGGGACATCCTCTTCACCATCGACCAGCGCCCCTTCCAGACCAAGCTGCGTGCCGCCAAGGCCGAGGTCGCCCGTGCTGAAGCCAGCTCCCAGGCCAGCAAGCGTGAGTTTGACCGTGTGTCCTCACTCCTCGCGGCCAAGGCCATCGCTCCAGAGCAGGGTGAAACTCGCGAATCCATGTACAAGCAGGGTCTTGCCGCCCTCGAATCTGCGCAAGCCGCCGAGCACAGCGCCGAGATCGAGATGGAGCACACGGAAGTGAAGGCTCCCATCTCCGGCCGCATCAGCCGCGCCATCACCACGACAGGGAACTTTGTCACCGCCGGGACCACGATCCTGACCAGCATTGTGACCATTGATCCGGTGTATGTGTATGCAGACATCGATGAAAACAGCCTGCTCAAGCTGCAGGCCCTGAAGCGGGATAACAAACTGTTCACCAATGGTGACAACAAGGTGCCTGTGGAGCTCCAGCTTTCCAATGAGTCTGACTTCCCGCACAAAGGCTACATCGAGTCCTTCGACAACCGCCTGGATGCCGGCACGGGCAGCATGGTCTTGCGTGTGGAGTTCCCGAACAGCGATGGCACGCTCACCCCAGGTCTGTTTGCCCGCATCCGCCTGCCCATGACCGGCAAGTATCCCGCACTGCTGGTGGATGAGAAAAGCATCCTCACTGACCAGGCGAACAAATATGTGCTCGGCGTGGACGAATCCAAGTCTCCTGCCATCTCCGTCTACAAGCAGGTCGTGCTCGGACCGGTGATCGATGGCAAGCGCATCATCCGCAGCGGTCTGGCCGACGGAGACAAAATCATCATCAACGGCCAGGCCCGCCTGCCGCAGCCCGGCATGCCCGTGGCGCCCATGGCCGCCGCGGCTGAGAAGCCCAAGGAAACAGCAGCGAAGTAAGAAACGCGGACCTCTCTCTCCTCCGCCTAACAAGGGACACTCATACCTACTCCCGAAGGGACCCTCATGAACTTTTCCTCCTTCTTTATCACCCGACCGATCTTCGCGGGCGTGCTTTCGCTGCTCACGTTCATCCTCGGAGCGATCTCTCTCTTCCAGTTGCCGATCTCGGAATATCCCGAGGTGGCACCACCCACGGTCATCGTGACCGCGACCTATCCAGGCGCGAACCCGAAGACCATTGCTGAGACCGTCGCCTCCCCTCTGGAGCAGACGATCAACGGGGTGGAAAACATGCTCTACATGTCGTCCCAGAGCACCGCGAACGGGGTGATGACGCTGACGGTGACCTTCAAGATCGGCACCGAACTCGACCTGGCCCAGGTGCAGGTCCAGAACCGCGTCTCCCAGGTGCTGCCAAAACTGCCTGAGGAGGTGCGCCGCTTTGGTGTCACTACCGTGAAGTCTTCCCCAGACATGACGCTGGTGGTGCACCTTCTCTCGCCTAACGATCGATACGACGAAATCTACCTGCGCAACTATGCCACGCTGAATGTGAAGGACGAGCTGACCCGCCTCACCGGTGTCGGCCAGGTGCAGATCTTCGGCGGTGGTGAGTATGCCATGCGCATCTGGATCGACCCGGACAAGGCTGCTGCACGTGGCCTGACCTCCAGTGATGTGGTGAATGCCATCCGCGAGCAGAACATCCAGGTGGCTGCGGGCACCATCGGCCAGCAGCCGGTGAAGGGTGCGCCGTTTGAACTGACGGTGAATGCCAAGGGCCGTCTCCTCAGCGAGGAAGAGTTTGAGCAGATCATCGTCAAAACCGGCCCGAATGGTGAGAAGCTTCGTCTGCGTGATGTCGCTCGTGCGGAGATGGGCTCCGGTGACTACTCGCTGCGCAGCCTGCTGAATAACAAAAAGGCTGTCGGCATGGGCGTGTTCCAGCTTCCGGGGTCAAACGCGCTCGCTGTGTCGCAGGCCGTCCGTGATCGCATGGTCGAGCTGAAGGCCAAGATGCCGGAAGGCGTGGACTATGCCATCGCCTATGACCCCACCGTTTTCGTGGAGAAGTCCATCGATGCCGTCATTCATACGCTGATCGAGGCCATTCTGCTGGTGGTGCTCGTGGTGGTCATCTTCCTTCAGACCTGGCGCGCCTCGCTCATTCCTCTCGCGGCGGTTCCTGTCTCGCTTGTCGGCACCTTTGCCGTCATGCATATGCTCGGCTTCTCGATCAACAACCTGAGCTTGTTCGGTCTCGTGTTAGCCATCGGTATCGTCGTGGATGATGCCATCGTGGTCGTGGAGAATGTCGAGCGTAACATTCGCAACGGCTTGAAGCCTCTCGAGGCCACGCATCAAGCCATGAAGGAAGTGACGGGACCCATCATCGCGACGGCGCTGGTGCTTTGCGCGGTGTTCATTCCCACGGCTTTTATCAGCGGTCTCAGCGGCCAGTTCTACAAGCAGTTCGCCGTCACCATTGCCATCTCGACGGTCATCTCGGCCATCAACTCGCTCACGCTTTCTCCGGCGCTTTCCGCGCTGCTGCTGAAGGGGCATCATGACAAGAAGGACCTGCTGACCAAGGCCATGGATATGCTGCTGGGCTGGTTCTTCCGTCCCTTCAACCGCTTCTTCGACTGGTCGTCGAATGTGTATGTCGGCATCGTGAAGCGCACGATTCGTCTGAGCATCATCGCACTCATGATCTATGGCGGTCTCGTGTGGGCCACCTACAAGGGTTTCCAGATCGTGCCGGATGGTTTCGTGCCTGGCCAGGACAAGCAGTACCTCGTCGGCTTTGCGCAGCTTCCGGAAGGTTCATCTCTGGACCGCACCGAGGATGTGATGCGCAAGATGTCCCAGATCTCCATGGATCATCCAGGGGTGAAGGACGCCATCGCCTTCCCGGGCCTGTCCATCCAGGGCTTCACCATCAGTCCGAACGCGGGCATCGTGTTTGTGGGTCTCGATAACTTCGAGGACCGAACCACACCTGAGTTGAGCGGTGGTGCCATCGCCGGTGCGCTGAATGCCAAGTTTGCCCAAATCCAGGACGCCATGGTCATGGTCTTCCCGCCGCCGCCGGTGAACGGCATCGGCTCCACGGGTGGCTTCAAGCTCATGGTGGAAGATCGTCAGAACCTTGGTTATGCCGAGCTTTACAAGGCCACGCAGGGGCTTGTCGGCGCTGCTTATGGCACGCAGAAACTTACTCAGGTTTACTCCGGCTACACGGTCAACGTGCCACAGCTTGAAGCAGACGTGGATCGTGAGAAGGCGAAAGCCCAGGGGGTGCCTCTGTCGAACCTCTTCGAGACCTTGCAGATCAATCTCGGCAGCCTTTACGTGAACGACTTCAATCGCTTTGGCCGCACCTATCAGGTGGTGGCCCAGGCCGAGCAGCAGTTCCGCGACGAGAGCAGTGACATCACCAAGCTGAAGACGCGCAATTTGGCGGGTGAGATGGTCCCGGTGGGCTCTCTTGTGAAGGTGAAGGAAGGCTTCGGTCCTGACCGCGTCACGCATTACAACGGCTACCTCGCTGCCGACTTCAACGGTGCTCCCCTGCCGCCGCTGAGTTCTGGCCAGGCTGAAGATCTGATCTCGAAACTGGCGAAGGATGTGCTGCCTTCCGGCTTTGAGTTCGAGTGGACCGACCTGACCTATCAGAAGATCATCGCGGGCAACACGGCGGTGTTCATTTACCCGCTCTGCATCCTGCTCGTCTTCATGGTCCTGGCCGCGCAGTATGAAAGCCTGCGTCTGCCGCTGGCCATCATCTTGATTGTGCCGCTGTGCTTGCTGTTCGCTCTGGCGGGTGTGCACTTCACCGGTGGCGATAACAATATCTTCACTCAAATCGGCTTCATCGTCTTGATCGGCCTGGCTTGTAAAAACGCCATCCTCATCGTGGAGTTCGCCAAGGAGAAATCTGATCATGGCCTGCCTCCGATGGAAGCCGCCCTCGAAGCCTGCCGCCTGCGTCTTCGTCCGATTCTGATGACCTCCATCGCTTTCATCGCGGGTGTGTATCCTCTCGTGGTTTCCACCGGTGCCGGTGCTGAAATGCGCCGCGCCATGGGCACCGCCGTGTTCAGCGGCATGATCGGCGTGACCCTGCTCGGTCTCTTCCTCACCCCGGTGTTCTATGTGCTCGTCATGAAGCTCGGCCGCCAAAAGAAAGCCGCGCCCGTGGCCACCACCCCGGAAGCTCCTGCCTCAGCCCTCCCAGCCTCCCACTGATCTCCCGTCATGCGCACCTTCCTCTTCCTTGCCCTCACGACTGCGGCCACGGCCCAGGTCGGCCCTAACTATGAGCGTCCCGCCACGGCATCTCCGCCCAAGTTCAAGGGCGTGACCTGGCGCGCGGCCAACCCCTCCTCCCATCTGCCGAAAGGCGAATGGTGGAAGGTGTTCCGTGATCCAAAGCTCAATGAGCTCGAGACCACCGCCACATTAAACAACCAGCAGCTCAAGGCCGCCATCGCGCGCTTTGACCAGGCTCGTGCCACGGCGCGCATCTCGCGTGGGGATTTCTTCCCGACTCTGGGCAGCACTCTGACGGCGGAGCAGCAGAGGACCTCGGGCAACATGCCTTCGGCCTTTCCTCTGCATGGTCTGCGCTATGACGGTGAAGCCCTCAATGCTCTGGCCGACTTCTCCTGGGAACTGGATCTCTGGGGCAAGATCCGCCGCAGTGTGGAGTCTGACCGCGCCACTGCTGCCGGTGCCGCTGATGCTGTGCATAATGTCTTGTTAGGCATCCAGGCCGAGGTGGCCTCCAATTACTTCCAGCTTCGTGCTCTCGATGCCGAGATGCGTGTGGTGCGCCAGGCCGTGAGCTGGCGTGGTGAGGCACTGAAGATCGCGACCGCCCGTGTGAAAGCCGGTGCTGGCAGCGAGCTTGAGCAGGCGCAGTCGGAGACTGAAGTGGCCAGTGCTGAAGCGGAGATTTCATCACTTCAAGCCAAGCGCGACCAGCTTGAAAACGTGCTCGCCATCCTCATTGGTGCGAACGCGGCTAGTTTTAAACTGCCTGTGAATGGCAGCGACCTCCGCTCGCCTCCAAGCCTGCCTGCCGGCGTGCCAACGGACCTTCTGGAGCGTCGCCCGGACATCTCACAGGCGGAGCGACAGCTCGCTGCGGCCACGGCCAAGATCGGTGTGGCGAAGGCGATGTTCTTCCCGAGCCTGAAGCTCTCCGGGAATGGTGGTTTCCAGAGTGGTGACATCGACATTCTTTTCGAGCCTACCTCGCTGCTGTGGAGCCTCGGGCCAAAGCTGACGATCCCGATTTTTTCGGGTAACAAAAACCGTTTCAACCTCTCCCGCTCCAAGTCCATTCATGACGAGGCGCTGGCAGGTTATCGTCAGGCCTTTCTTGCCGCGGTGGCAGATGTGGAAACGAGTCTCTCGCAGATCCGCAACTATGCCACGCAGGCCGGCAGTCAGCAGCGTGCGCGCACCAGTGCTGAGAAGGCCTCCAGTCTGGCCCACACTCGCTACGAGGCAGGCACGAGCCCTTACCTGGATGTGATCGAAGCGAACCGCACGGCTCTGACCATTCAACGCTCAAGCATTCAAATCGCCGGCCAGCGGAATATTTCCACGGTGAACCTCATCAAAGCTATCGGCGGTGGTTGGGACCAGGCTGAGCCTGTGACCGTTCCCGAGGTGGTGCCTGATCCGGCGGCTCGTGCGGATCTGGACAAGCCTGGGTTCTTCTCGCGGCTCTTCGGTCGTAAATCGTAAAAGACATAACTGACCCGAAACGCGCTGAGCGTGGAGGTGTCAGTGGCAAGGAAAGTGCGCTGCCTGCTATTGGGAGATAAAGGGTAAGCAGCTTACACCGCCACTGACACCTCGGCGCTCAGCGCTTTCTTGTGTTTAGAAGGGATCCGTCTTGTCCTTCTCCTTTGATCTCGAAGTCAGGAAGTCGACGATGGTTTCGGCGAGCGTGCGGCTGATGCCTGACACCTTAGCGGCGATGTCCTCAGCGCTGGCTTTGCGCAGTCGTGCCACAGAGCCAAAGGCTTTGAGCAGAGCCGCCTTGCGGTTCTGGCTGACGCCGGGGCAGTCATCCAGCAGGCTCTCCTCCACGCGGCGGCCTAACAGTAGTTGATGATAGCCATTCGCCCAGCGGTGGGCTTCATCACGGATGCGCTGGAGCAGCTTCAGCGCGCCGCGATCATGCGGGATCTTCACGGATTCGGACTCTCCTGGAAAGAAGACTTCTTCCTCCTGCTTCGCCAGACCCACGATGGGCAGTCCGCCGAGTCCGAGCTTCTGCAATTCATCCACCGCCATGCCGAGCTGGCCTTTGCCACCATCCACAATCACGAGGTCGGGCAAACGTACAAAAGGCTTCTGCTTGCCGCCTTCGTCCTTCGTCATTCGTGCTTCGTCATTCCCAAGCCTCTCCATCGCTTCCAAGGGTGACTCCTGGCTGAAGTCTGCTTCATCCGCACCGACCGCCTCGCGACCTTCTTTGAGAATGCGCGAGAAGCGTCGGCGGATCACTTCTGCCATGCTGACGAAGTCGTTCTGCCCGCTCACGGAGCGGATGCGATAGCGGCGATAGTTCGAATTGTCCGGTACACCATTTTTAAAGCGCACCATGCTGGCCACGCAGTGCGCGGTGCCGATGTTCGCGATGTCAAAGCACTCCATCACCAGCGGGGGCTTCTCGAGCCCGAGCTCTTCCTGAAGCTCCTTCACGTCCGCCATGGGATCGATGGTGGACATGACCTTGGCACGGGCGCCGCGCTCGAAGGTGCGCTTCGGCGCCAGCGTTTTGCGCATGCTTTCGATCATGTCGCGCAGCTCGGCGGCACGCTCGAAGTCGAGCTTGGCCGCGGCCTTCTGCATCTCCTCTTCCAGCACGCCGGTGAGGTCCCGCGTGCCCTTGCCTTCCAGCAGCTTGCAAGCCTCCTCCATGCGTTGCTTGTACTCCTCCGGTGTCACGCGGCCGATGCAGGGCGCACTGCAGTTCTTGATGATGTCGTTGGAGCAGTGCTTGTAGTCGTGCTCGCCTGGCCGGATAGGGTGGCAGACGCGCAGACCATACTGTTTGTTCAGCCAGTTCAGCGTGGTGCGCAGGGCACCGCTGTGGGCAAAAGGGCCGAAGTAGCGGGCGGCGTCATCGCGCTTCATCCGCGTGAGAGTGAAGCGCGGGAAATCATCCTGAAGGTTCACACGGACGAGCAGGAAGCGTTTGTCGTCCCGGAAGCTGATGTTGTACTTCGGACGGAACTCTTTGATGAGCTTGCCCTCGAGCAGCAGGGACTCCGGCTCGTTACGCACCTGGTGGAACTCAAAGTCCCAGATGCTGGCGATCAGTGCGCGGGTCTTGCGGTCGGCCAGCTTCGAGCGGGCCGGGGTGAAGTAGTTGCTCAGGCGCTTCCGCAGGTCGCGGGCCTTGCCCACATAGATGACGCTGCCCAGGCGGTCCCGCATCACGTAGACCCCGGGCGTGTGCGGCACATCGCGCAGCTTCGCCATGAGGTCGGGTTTGTTACGGGGGGAGGCCATGGGTGGGTGGTCAGAGGCACTATTTCACTGCTTTGAGATCGCTGCCAAACCTAATCCTGGCCGCTTCTGTGCTTCCTTTGTCAAGGTTGTAGAATTTGGCCCTTTGGTGGCGTATCTTCTCTCCCCCCAAATGATTACCTCTCGTCGTCAATTTCTCCGCGGCACCGGCGTGGCGCTCGGCCTGCCGTGGCTGGAGTCCATCTGTGCCTTCGGTGCTGGATCTGTGAAGAACAGCAGCGCGCCGCGTCGGCTGGCCGTGTGCTTCACCGGCAACGGCGTGAACCCGCATCATTGGGGTGCCTCCATGGGCGCGAACGGCATGGAGTTCATGAAGACGCTGAGTCCGCTGGAAGGGCTGAAGAAACATGTGAACGTCTTCAAAGGTCTGTGGAACCCGACGACGGTGGAGGGCGAGGGTGGTCATTACCCCAAGATGAACGTTTTGTGCGGCCTGAAGGTGAAGAAAACCACCACGGATGTGGAGGTCGGCACCACGATGGACCAGCTCATCGCCGCGCATACGGGCAAGTTCACGCCAGTGCCCAGCGTGGTGCTCGGCACAGAGCGCCCGAGCTACAGCACGGACAGTGGATTCACCTCTATCTACTCGGCGTACATTTCCTGGAGCACGCCCACCACTCCGGCGCCGAAGGAGATCTTCCCGCAGCAGGCCTTT
The DNA here is from genome assembly GCF_007992435.1 of Prosthecobacter gellanilyticus. Classification (GTDB taxonomy): domain Bacteria; phylum Verrucomicrobiota; class Verrucomicrobiia; order Verrucomicrobiales; family Verrucomicrobiaceae; genus Prosthecobacter; species Prosthecobacter gellanilyticus. The sequence continues at coordinate 14,776 of NZ_BKAG01000068.1, forward strand.
GACCAGCTCTTTGACGATGGCAGCCGCCGCAAGCGCGACAAGAGCATCCTCGACCTAGTGCTGGAAGATGCCGGCAGCCTGAAGCCGAAGCTCAGCACGCGTGACAAGCAGAAGCTGGATGAATATCTGACCTCCGTTCGCGAGATCGAGCAGCGTGTGGAACTGGCGGAGAAGATCAGCCAGGCCGAGACCAACGGCCAGGGCTGGATGCCCACCATCAAAACGCCGACGATCGGGCGCCCGGCGGCGGGCATCCCTGCGAGCAGCGAGGATCACCTGCGCCTCATGTTTGACATCATGCTGCTGGCCTTCCAGATGGACCGCACGCGCGTGGCCACCTTCATGATGAACAACGACCTTTCGAACATGCGCTTCCCGAGCCTCGATGGCATCAGTGGCGGCATCCATGAGCTGTCCCATCATGCGAATGACGAGCACCGTTTGGACATGTATCAGCGCGTGAACCAGCACCAAGTAAAGCTCTGGGCCGAGTTCCTGGCCAAGATGCAGGCCACCAATGAAGGTGAGCGCACCCTGCTGGAAAACAGCATGATCGTGCTCACCAGCAGCCTCTTCGATGGCAATGCCCACGACTCACGCCAGCTCCCTCTCGTCCTCGCCGGCGGCGGTGGCGGCACCATCCAGGGCGGCCGTTACCACGACCTCAGCAAGGATCCTAACCGCAAGATGTGCCGTCTCCACATCTCCCTCATGGACCGCATGGGCGTGAAGACGAGCCACTTCGGTGATGCGGAGAATGCGCTGGTGATTTGAGGGGCTGACTCGGTCAAGAGTATCAAGGCAATGCTGCCTTGGTTGATCGTGCTCAAGCTTCGTCGGCTGAAGGGTCGAATGGTTTGTTAAACCTGGGGCCTCGTTCACCGCCGTAGGTTTCGCGAAGGTATTCATCGCGTTCGCTTTTCGTGCGCCGGATGTTCTTCGGCGCCACAAGATTCCCCAGCCGCCGCCGCTCCGCGCGGCCAGCCTGCCACTGGTCCCATGTCCAGGTGCGTTCAGGGCTGGCTTTGAGCTTTGACGGTGTCATGGGAGTATCATCGATTTAAAATGAGCTTCTGCCAACTACGCTGATCAGCAACCGCAAGTTCTCGCGTGCCTTGGCTTCGTATCGATCCTGAGCCCAAGGGGTGAGGTAGATGTGTTCGCGGCTCAGAAAGCTGGTGAGGATTTCGGGGCGCTTCTCGCGGTAGACGGGTTCGGGGACCCAGGCGTATTCCTGGCGGATCTGCTGCTCGTATTCCTGCACTCGTTCGGGCGATTGAGCGAAGATGGTTAGGTCAATGTCGATGATCCAGGCATCATCCGGGCCTTCGCCGGGCTGATGGGATTTGGTGAGCATGATGAGGCGGGAGATCTCGCGCGAGGTTTCGCTGTCTCCCAAGGCTTCCACGGCCATCTGGGCGCTCAGCGTCTCATTGTCGCTGGCTTGTGGATCATACACGGCATCGTGAAACCACAGGGCCATCTCGATCAGGTCCGGCTTCTGCATCAATCCACATGCTTTGGCCTCATCAAAGGCAAGCAAGCATTCGTTGAGATGCTGGAGAGTGTGATAGGCTCGCTGCGGCTCTTGATAGGCGGTGATGAGTTTCGCATGCCAGGCCTCGGCATCGCCATGGATCGCGATGCGGTTCCAGAGTATCTGCCAGTGCTCGAAGCTGGTTCTCATCACTTGGACAAGATGCTGCCAGCCTGCGTGAGCACCACGGCAGTCACGGCTTGGGTCACTTGGGTGAGGAAGTCGTAGTCGAGCGTGTCCGGTGTGTCCGTGCGGGAGTGATAGTGCGGATTCCGAAACTCGGAGGTGTCTGTCCACATGATGGACGGGATGCCTGCTTTCCAAAAGGGCGCGTGATCGCTGCGATGAAGCACCGGGAAATACTTCTCAAGACCTAGCAACACCTCGACGCCATAGGCGGGCAGTTGCGGGCGTTCGGTGCGAATGGTCTGCAAGGCAGTCTTCATGGCGGCTGCACCATGACGGTTGGTCAGCAGCCCGATGAAATCACCGCGATCAGGCAGACTGATGGGCAATCCAGGCGGAATCATCTGCGAGCCAGGAGCGCTGCTGGCGTAGCCGACCATCTCGAGCACGTGCGCGCATTCAACTCGGTATCCTGTGTTAGGCAGATGGCGAGCCACCCAGTCCTGGCTGCCGAGAAGACCGTCCTCCTCACCGTTGAAGGCCACAAACACTACGGGCAGTTCTGGAAGGAACTCCGCGCACATCTTGGCGCAGCCGAGCATGGCGGCCACGGCACTGCCGTTGTCGTCTGCGCCGGGAGTGGTTGGCACGCTGTCATAGTGCGCGCCGACGACGAGGACCTTGTCTGCCACGACTGGTGGCTGAGCGATCACGTTCCGGAACTCGCCTTGGAACTGGACGTCGTAATCCCAGTCGCTGAACTCCTTCGCCAGCCACTCGGCCACGGCTGCGTTCGCCTCGGGATTGGCCGCCATGTGGCGTGGGATGGAGATCCTCTCCACCCAGCCTCGCAGCATGGCCGGTGTGATGGTGGCGAAGAGTTCCTGAAGCAGAGTGCTGGGAACTCCTGCTTTGAGACGGCTGGCCTTTCGAATGAGCATGACGATGTGCAGCAGCGCTGGGGTTGGTCAGCCACACTGTGCACAGGAGCGGGGGCCTGTCATTTGAGTTCGCCGCTACTTCATCCGCACTCTCACCAGCAGGTCGTTGATGGCTGAGCGGGTGGCTTCGCTGGGGATCTCGCGGAGAGTGGAGGCGGCTTGGGCGGCTTCAAGCTCGGCGCGGAGGCGCTCAAACTCGCCGCGATGGAAGGCGAGGTCGGCATCGTCAAGCGTGGACTGCTCAGGGCCGCCGAGCTTGCGGGCGATGAGGTCCGGGATGTAGGGAAGGCGGAAACTTTCGTTCAGAGTGACGAGGTTGGCTTCCACCTCGCCGGTCCGCATCATCCAGATGCCAGTCAGCAGCACACGATAGACATACAGGAGCGGCTTCACACGCGGCGGGGTTTCTTGGGAGAAGAGCTTCCACTGGGTCTCGACGAAGCCAAAGTAGTGATGCGCATGGTTGCGGGTCACGCAGCCCTTCGCGATCTCCTTGAGCTCGGCATGCTCGGGAGTGGTGTGGACGATGAGGGGCGAGGTGAGCTGCTCCAGCACGTAGCCATTCTTCTTCAGCAGCAGGTTGAAGAACTTTTTCACGTCATGGCTGACGATGTCCATCTCTAGGCCTTCGATGATGCGCTCATCTTCCACGGTTTCATCCCGTGCATCCAGCCCCAGCACCATCGGCAGAGGCAGCACATGCGCACCGCGCAGATCAAAGTCTGAGTCCGGGGAAGGGAAGCCATACAAGTGTGCGCCGCTGATCGTGGCAAAAAGCAGAGGATACGGCTGCGCAGCTGTGATGCGGTGGAGGCGTGGGTCGATGATCATGCGGAACGGGAATGAGGCTTGAATTGGGAGGTGAGTTTCCGCTAAGACAGGTGCCATGAAAAGATCATCCTTTCTCCTTTCCCTCGCCTCCCTGCTGTCGACACGCTGGGCCGGAGCCTGCGCATGGGATCGCGATACGGTGATCGTGGAGTCTCGACTTCGCAAAGAAGCGAGCGGACGGTTTGACATCGTGGCTGCGATCTTGGGCTACTTTGATCGCAATCCGCCGCTGTATTACGAGATGCGGCATCAGCGCATGGAGAAGGAATCCATGTCTGCCTCGGATAATCTTTCCTTGTATGATGATGGCGGTGTCGCTGCTGACAGACTCGGGAAGTCAGATCTCGCGATCCAATGGATGCAACGCAAGAAGATACGTATGCAACTGCAAGGGGACAAGGCCACGAAGGAAGACCGCTATCGCTACTATGCCAACCTCGGCACCTTCCATGCTCACAAGTGGGTGAAGCAGCCCGAGCCTTTTCGGGATCGCGCAGAGTTGCAAAAGGCCATTGAGGCGATCAATGCAGCCTTGCAGGTGAATCCCGAGGGGCACTTCAGCCGGGAGATCTACCAGATGGTATTACTCGACTGGTTTAACGATCAGTCGGACAATCCTGATGCACCTGGTTCGCAATGGCCGCTCGGACGCTTCTTTGGCATGGCTGATGCCATGGAGAAGGCGCTGAATCGAAAGCAGGACATTTTGGGTCGGTGCGAGGGGCTTGCTGGGCTGGTCACTCTTGGTGCCGCATGGCAGTCTCCCGATGTGTTTATCTTGATCACAAATGGTCTGCATACGGTGGGTAAATACGGCATTGCGGAGCTGGCATCTTTGCGAGCGCAGGAGATTCTCGCCACTGGGCGCAAGCCATTCTACCCGGTCATGCCCGTCGATCCCGAGGAGTGGACGACAGACAAGGGTGTTCGAACACCTGAAGGATTGATGCGCCGTAAAAATGAAGTCTTGTCTGAACAGGACAGGCTCAAAACCCGTCAGTTCTTTGAGAGTGCCCGCAAAGCGGTGGAGTCACGCCAATCACAACGGACGTCGTTCATGATGAGCAAGCTTGAGAAGGGGCAGCATCCGGACACACATGCGGACTTCTGGTCTGGTTGGGCAGAGCCAGCGATACCACAGTATCCTGACTGAGTTTCACCAAGGGAAGCGGCCCGTCATCGGTCAGTCCGCATGGCGTCCTTCCTGGCACGAACGAGAAACTCATTCGCCGCTTCGTAGTCAGGCCTCTCCGGAAGTTTTGTCTCCATGAGGGCTTGCTCGAAATCGCGGTGGAGTTCCTGCCGCCAGGCATCGACTTGGGGCCAGGTGAGTTCGCCGCGTTTGACGGCGAGGAGTTCATCGCGGCGGCTGCCGACGTGCACGGGCACCCGGCCTTCGCGGAGGGTGGCGGCACCGGTCATGAGGAGACGGAGGAGATGCATGGCGTGCTTCCAGCGCACCTGGCCCTGGTTGCGGAGGTCTTGCTCGATCTTCTTGAACTGGCTGAGGGCGTAGCCGTTGAAGGTCTGGAAGATCATCTGGGACAGGAAGCGGTCGCGGATGGCGAGGAGTTGCTCGGCGATTGGTGTGCACTTTTCCACCAGTGGTGAGTAGAGGCACTCGAGGATGTTCGGGTTGGCCTTCAGAGCCATGACGAGAAACTTCTGCAGCTCCCAGTAGCAGCTTTGCGTTGCGTTGTCCTCGAACTGCTCCGGTGCGCCATACAGCGACCAGTGCAGCTCAGCGGGAGCGAGGTAGATGCCGCGCAGGTCGGTGTCTGAACTGTCTGTCTCGAGACCATAGGCGCGCGAGCCCACGATGCAGCGGTAGATGACATGCTGCTCCAGATCAAAGTCGGGAGTGCCTGTGGGATCCAAGCGGTCCTTGAAGAGTTTCAACACTTCAAACTGATCCGTCAGCAGCGAGGCTTCAAAGCCATCCGGAAAGCGCACAAGGTAGTGCTGCTCGTGTCCGCAAGGCGTGCGCGTGATGATGCCCACGGCTCCGCGTGGATGAACGAGGGCGTTGTTGCTGCCATGCACGCCGACCTTGGTGACGATCTGCGTGCCGGCGTGAATGTTTTGCGGCTGGTGGGACATGCGTGACTCGACGAACGAGTCGAGTCACTGTGGCAAGCAAGGTATTCACTGCCAGTCCAAGCCTAGATTTTTAACCGCAGATAGCGCAGAGGGCACAGATGGATCAATCCTTCTGGCCCCACACGCGTGGTGTTTTGAAGCCGGTAGGCACGGGGGCGCTTTTGGGGGCGATGGCTTGCTTGGCGTATTCGTCGAGCTTGGCGCGGAGCTCGGTGACTTTGGCGGGGTTGGCGGAGGCGAGGTTGTTCTTTTCGTTAGGGTCTTCGGCGATGTTGAAGAGCTCTTCACGTGGACCTTTGGCGGCTTTCTTCTGGCCCTTTTTCTTCTTCACCTTGCCGGTAGGGGAGAAGCCGTCCTCGGTGTCGGGCATGTCACCGCCAATGATGAGTTTCCAGTCACCCATGCGGATGGCGCCGCCGGTGGGGGTGGTGTTGAGGAGGATGGCGTCATGAGGTGATGCGGCGCCTTCAGTGATGGCGGGCCAGGCATCGCGACCATCCAGCGGGAGTTTTTGATCGGTGGTGACACCGGCGAGCTTTAGCAGGGTGGGATACCAGTCGACCATGTGCAGGGCGGCGTTCACCTTGCCACCTGCGGTGATCTTGCCATCCCAGGTGGCAAAGGCGACGACGCGGGTGCCGCCTTCATAGAGCGTGGCTTTGCCAGCGCGCAGAGGACCGTTGTCGGTGACCTTGCCGGGGTTAGGGCCGCCGTTGTCACTGGAGAAGATGAAGAGCGTGTCCTTGCGCATGCCGGCTTCATCAATGGCGGCAGCGATCTGACCGACGGCCTCGTCCATGGCAGCGAGCATGCCAGCGTATTTCTGGCGGTCGCCTTTCAGGCTGCCGTAAGGGGCGAGATAGCTGTCAGGCACCTGATGAGGGCTGTGAACAGCATTGAAGGGCACGTAAAGGAAGAGCGGCTTGGCTTTGTCGTGCTCGCGGATGATGCGTGCAGATTCGCGGGCGATGAGATGGGTGGAGTAACCTTCATCGTGGTTCTCCTGGTCGTTTTTATGCCAGTCGAAACCGCCATCGCGGATGTGGGTGAAGTAGTCGAGCGCGCCGTTGTAGTGGCCGTACTGATGATCAAAGCCGCGCTGGGTGGGCACATAACTGCGCTCGAAGTGACCGAGGTGCCATTTGCCGACGAGGGCGGTTTCATAGCCGCCTTCCTTCAAAGCTTGCGGCAATGTTCGTTCGTCCAGCGGCAGGCCGTATTCAGCCCAGGGGCGCACGACGCCGACCTGCAGGCCGTGGCGCATGGGATAGCGGCCCGTGATGAGCGCGGCGCGAGTGGGCGAGCACACGGGCTGGACGTAAAATTGATCCAGGATGGATCCGGCCTTGGCGAGTTTGTCCAGATGCGGAGTTTGAATCTCTTTGCCTCCCATAAAGCCGCAGTCGGCACGGCCGAGGTCGTCAGCGAGCATGAAGACAATGTGCGGGCGGGAGGGCTCGGCGAGGGCCGAGGCGGCAAACATCAGGAAGAGTGCTGAGAAAAGGGTAGGGTTCATGACGGAGCTGCTGAAACGAAGCGGAAGCGCCTCTCTTGCCGAAGCTTGGTGAGAAATAATTTACAAATTATTCTATTATTTGTTATGCCCGAATTTGCTTGGTGTTCCGTACATCCACAGATAGAAGCGCCTACAAGGCTGATGTGAGCAGCCGTTTGCCGGACAGCACACTCCTGGAGGAATGACCACTTATGAAAAAGGTACCGCACAACAGCGTCGAAGCATTGGAACCCCGCCTTGCGCCTGCCGGCGTTATTGCGCTCACAACGAATGACACGCTGATCTCCTTTGATTCGGCCACTCCCGCCAGTACCTCGACCACGGTCATCACCGGGATCCTGGCCACGGAGAATGTGGTGGGCATCGACTTTCGTCCGGCCACAGGGGAGCTCTATGCCCTGGTCATCAATGAAGTGGCAGGAGCCAACAATGACGAAGGACGGATCTACAAGATCATTCCCTCCACGGGGGCGGCCACACGGGTGGATAACACGCCTTTCTTCAGTGCTTTCACAGGTGCCGAGGAGTTTGCCTTTGACTTCAATCCTGCCGCTGACCGGATCCGCATCACCACGGACCTGGATCAAAACTTCCGCGTCAATCCCAACAATGGTGCCCTGGCAGGCACGGATACGACTCTGAGCCCAGGCAGTTCTGCGATCGTGGGAGTGGCCTACACCAACAACGTGGAAGGAGCGACGGCGACCACACTCTACGGCATTGATAGCGTCACGGACTCGCTGATCCTGATTGGCAGTGTGAACGGCACTCCGAATTCACCCAATGGAGGGTTGGTGACGAATGTCGGCGCTTTAGGCTTTGATGTCTCCAGTTCCAAGGTCGGTTTCGATATTTCGGCCCGTGCCGGAGCCTTCGCCGTTTTCGAAAGCGGCGGCATCAGCAGTCTCTACTCCATCAATCTGACGACCGGGGCCGCCACGCTGGTCGGCGCTGTGGGTGACGGGACTCGGGCTATCCAGGGAATCTCAGTCGCACCTCCGAATGACCTGACCATCGTCAATGCCACCACGGCCACTTATACGGATCTGGATGGGGACAAGGTGACCATCCAGATCACCGGCGCGGCAGCGGGTGCTTCTTTGGGCGTTGATGATTTCAGCTTCCTGATTGGTGCCAATGGATCCCAGCTTCGTCTGCTGAATCTTGGCGATGACGGCCAGGAATGGGCGCGTGCCAACATCACCATCACTGCCGTTCCTGTGGCTGGCAAAGGGGACTCGTTTGCAAACATCGGCCACATCAATGCCTCGGGCGTGGATCTGGGCAAAGTCAGCATTAATGGTGACCTGGGGCGGATTGATGCTGGGCAGATGGGTAATGCGATCCCGGGTCTGGCCTCTCTCACGGTGCAGTCCATGGGAGCCTTCAGCGGCACCCAGCTTCCGAATGCCAGCAGCACGGTGAGCAATATCCTGGGCAAGCTCGGGGGGCTGACAGTGAAGTCAGATTTCATGAATTCCCAGATCTCCGTGTTGGGGGCTGATGGTTCCATCACCTCCATTCTCATCGGTGGTAATCTGGATGCACGTACGGCGACGGGTGCTGCCGGGATCGCTTCGTCTCAGGCCATGGGCAGCGTGACGATCAATGGTTCCATCTATGGCGGCAGCGTGCTCGCTGCGGGCGGTATCTACTCTGCAACCACCATGGGAAATGTCACCGTGGGTGGATCGCTTTATGGAGGAACCTTTGATGAAACGGGCTACATCGCCAGCGCGGGAATCATGGGCAATGTCCTCGTCAAAGGCAGCATCGTGGGCGGCACCCAATATGACACAGGTTACATTGCTGGTTATGCTGGCATGGGCAACGTCACCTTGAAAGGCTCCCTCCTCGGTGGTGCCGTGGTACATGGCCCCACAGATGATTTTTCGGGCTGCCTTTACACGGATGGCAAGATGGGAGCCCTCGTCATCGGGGGGAACATGATCGGTTCCAATGGCGACTCCTCAGGCAGTGTCTATGCGGCTGGTGGCATCAAATCCGTGCTGGTCAGCGGTTCCATCAAAGCGGGCAGCGGACCGTTTAGCGGCGCTTACAGTGGCTCCATCGTCGTCAGGGCCGGCGGCATGGGCAATGTGACCATCGGCGGTGATCTGACCGGCGGCTTCGGCTCCTACTCCGGCTCGTTGGTGAGCCTTGCTGATGGTAGTATTGCCAATGTGACCATCGGAGGTTCGGTGACTGGTCAAGGCAACCTTCCCACCGGCATCATCTCGGACAACCAGATCGGCGCCATCAAGATCACCGGAGAAGTTTCCGGGGCCCGCATTTCTGCGGAAGGTGGAGCTGGCAGTCCGGCGGCGTTGTTGGCTATCAAGAGCCTCAGCGTGGGGCAGGATGTGAACAATTCCCGAATTCTCGCCGGGCACGACACGACCCTGGGTCCCGTGGCCACCAACCCTGCGGCCACGCTAGGTCAGGTGACGGTGGGCGGAGACTGGATCCTCAGCACGATGAAAGCGGGTGCCATGGGCACCATTAGCATCAAGGGCAACCTGGATGGCCGTGGCACGATCTTTTCCAACGGCATCTTCTCTTTGGGCACCATGGGAAATCTTTCCATTGGCGGTAATCTTTACGGCGGCACAAACGCTGAGACCGGTAAGGTGGATGCCGACGGGGCCATGGGCACCATCACCATTGGTGGCTCGATCTATGGCGGCGGAGGCACCAATGCGGGCGCGATCGAGGCGGGCGGCATCATGGGCAATGTGCTGGTCAAAGGCAGTGTTTACGGTGGCACGGACAGCCGCACAGGGCACATTACCTCTTTAGGCCACATGGGCAGTGTCACGATCAAAGGGTCCATCATCGGAGGGACCGTGGTGGATCCTGGCACGGATTTTGGCTCCGGCCAGATTCGCTCAGCTGCGAATATGGGGGCGGCCGTCATCGGCGGCAGCTTGATCGGTGGCAATGGCGAGAGTTCAGGCGCTGTTTCTGCCTCAGGCATCCTCAAGTCCGTGGTCGTCAATGGCGATGTCAAAGGCACTGCCAGTGCCTACAGTGGTTCCATCCAGGGAGACAAGGGCATCGGCAGTGTTTCCATTCTGGGGGACCTCGTCGCGGGTGCTGGACTCAGGTCGGGCAGCATCCTGACCACGGATGCAACCGGCAGCATTGGCAATGTCACCATCGGAGGTTCCTTGACCGGTGGCCATGCCCTCACCGGCATCATGTCTCAAAACCAACTGGGTGCGGTCAAGATCATTGGCGGCATGGTTGGCGGGCGCATCTCGGCGCAGGGGGGGCTGGATGCGGCCACGTCTGTCCTGGCAGGCGGCATCAAGAGCATCTCTATCGGCGGAACGATGCAGAATGCGCAGATCCTGAGCGGCTACGCCGTCAACGGTGCTCCCAGCAACCCAGACGCCAGCATCGGCGCGGTGACGGTGGGTGGCAACTTCATCGCCAGCAGCATTGTCGCCGGATCCATTACCAATGTGGACGGCCAGTTTGGCTCGGCTGATGATGTGAAGATTTTTGAGGCAGCAGCGGACACTGTTTTCTCCTCCATTGCCTCGGTCACCATCAAAGGTTATGCCTCAGGCACTGCCGCTGCCAGTGATCACTACGGCATCGTGGCAGAGAAGATTGGCACAGTGAAGGTGGGGGCGGCCAGTTTCGTGCTCGCCGCTGGCACCGACACGGCCGGCCATCTGATCGGCACCAGCAACGACCTCCGCGTGCGGGAGG
>NZ_BKAG01000069.1 GCF_007992435.1 Prosthecobacter gellanilyticus
CTATACCCTCCGAAAGCAATGCCGGTGGCGAGAAACAGGGCGGGGAAGAGAGAGTCGAATTTCATGCGTGGTCCTCCTGCGACCTGACGGCTCGGAGAAGCGCTCAAACGACCTTTGTAAAATCGGCGGGCTGTCTCACAACTTCCGGCGGCCCTGCAATGCCTGGTAGAGGGTGAGCTCGTCGACGTGGTCGAGGGCTCCTCCTGCGGGGAGGCCTTGGGCGAGGCGGGTGACGGAGAGGCCTTCGGCTCGCAGGAGCTCGTTGAGGTAGCCAGCGGTGGCTTCGCCTTCGACGTCGGAGCCGACGGCGAGGATGACTTCCTCGGCGTGGAGGCTTTTCACGCGGGCGAGGAGGGGCTCGATGCGGAGGTCCTCGGGCGTGACGTTATCGAGAGGGGAGAGTTTGCCGCCGAGGACGTGGTAGAGGCCGTGGAAGGCACCGGAGCGCTCGAGGCGCAGCACATCGGAGGGCTGCTCGACGACGCAGAGGATCCTCTGCTGGCGCTTGGGATTGCGGCAGAGGGCGCATTCCTGGCCGTTTTCGATGAAGAAGCCGCAGTCGTCACAGGCGTGGACGCGGGTGGTGACATCGGCCAGGGCATCGACCAGCGGTTCGATGCGGCCGGCATCATGCATGAGCCAGAGCATCATCCGCTCCGCGCTGCGCGGGCCGAGGCCGGGCAGTGTCTTGAGCTGCGCGATGAGGCGGCGCAGCGGCGGAGGGTAGTCGAGCGCGGCCATGGAGGAAAGGGAAGGGGCTTTAGATGACCTTTTCGAGCATCACGGTGCCGGCTTCGGCAGGCGTGGTGACCTTGCGGTAGAAGCAGGAGGCGCGCTTGGTGTGGCAGCAGCCGCCGCCGCGCTGTTTCACGCGGAGGATGAGGGCGTCCTGGTCACAGTCGGTGCGGATCTCGATGACATCCTGAAACTCGCCGCTGGTGGCGCCTTTGTGCCAGCGCTCCTTGCGGCTGCGGCTGTAATAGACGGCCTGGCCGAGGGTGAGGGTCTCGCGCAGGGTATCTGCGTTCATGTAGGCCAGCATGAGGGGCTCGTTCGTGTCCGCGTCCACGGCCATGGCCGTGATCAGGCCGTGCTCATCGAACTTCGGAGCGAAGGCGAGGCCTTCCTCGATCGTGGCTTTCGAGTCGCGTGGGCCGAACTGGAGGGATTTCGAGTCAATCATGGGGTCGCGGAGATAACGCTGCCGGGCTCCTTTGCCAAAACGAAAATGCTTTTGTTCGACATCGTGTGACAGAGCGGTAAAAAGGCCGCTCCCCGGTTTTCCGGGTCCGTTTTCTACCCGTGTCAGACATTCAGACCATGCCCGGCTTCCTGCTCTCCTTCGAAGGCTCCGAAGGTTGTGGCAAATCCACGCAGATCCGCCTGCTGCAGCAGCATCTGGAGGCCGCGGGCCGGCAGGTGGTGGTGATGCGCGAGCCTGGTGGCACGCAGGTGGGCGAGGAGATCCGCCATCTGCTCCAGCACGCGAAGGCCGGGGAAGGGATGACCCGTGAGGCGGAACTACTGCTTTTCGCGGCCAGCCGTGCGCAGATCGTGCGCGAAAAAGTGCGCCCGCTCCTGGAGAAAGGTGTGTTTGTGATCCTGGACCGTTTTTTGGATTCAACCACGGTGTATCAGGGCATCGCCCGAGGTTTGCCGGTGGACGAGGTGCGGGCGATCAATGCCTTTGCTGTGGGTGGAACGCTGCCAAAGCTCACGGTGCTGCTGGATCTGGACACCGACACGGCGTGGCAGCGCATTCATGCCACGGGTCGTGAGCTGGACCGGATGGAAAGCCAGCCGCGTGAATTTTACGAAAGCGTGCGCCAGGGCTATCTCGATCTCGCCGGCGCTGAACCGCAGCGCATCTCGATCGTGGATGCGAGCCGCAGCCCCGAGGCGGTGCATGCTGATATTTTGAAGCTCGTGGAATCTCGAAACCATGCCGTATAAAGCTGATCACGCGCTCTCTCTGCTCACCCGTGCGCAACAGCTCGGCCGCATGGCTCATGGCTATCTCATCAGCGGTCCGCGCGAGGCGGGTCTGGAGGCGTTTGCCGCGCGTGTGATCGGATTGATCAGCCCTGCGGGACATCGTGATCTGGATGACTGGGCGCAGGAAGGCGCGGTCATTTTGCGACCGCAGAGCAAGTCACGCCGCATCTCCGTGGGTGATGATGGCAGCGAGGTGGGAACGATTCGTTATCTGGAGCGCATGATCCACCGCACGACTGCGCCGGGTGGCTACAAGATCGGTGTGATTGTGGATGCGGAGCGCATGACGCCGCAGGCACAGAATGCGTTTCTCAAGACATTGGAAGAGCCGCCGGCGCGCACGCTTCTGCTGCTTCTGAGCACGCATCCGGAGCAGTTGCTGACGACCATTCTTTCACGTGTCATCCAGATCCCGCTGCTGCCACCGGCAGGCGTGCGGCACTTTGATGAGCATGAGGAAAAGCTGCTCGCCGTGCTGCAGCAGCTCTCCACTCGATCTGGTGGCAATATTGGTTCGGCGCTTGGATTGAAAACTGATTTTCAAGCGGTGCTCGATGAGATGTATGATGAGATCAAAGAGGAGCAGGAAGGCGAATTTGAAAAAGAGCAGGACCATTACGCGCAGACCACAGACGGCACATGGCTGAAACAGCGCGAGGAAGAGGTGACGGCACAGATCGAGGCGCGTTATTTGCAGCGTCGTGACGCGATGATGGACCTTTTATTAGCCTGGATGGGGGATGTGGCGCGGCAGCAAGTGGGTGCAAACAACCTCGATTTGCCGCAATATCGTCACGCGACAAAAAAATTAGCGGAGCAATGGCAGCCGGAGGAGACTTCCAAACGGTTGCGCGCACTGCGCCAGCTGGAGCAGCATCTGCACACGAATGTGAATGAAGGGCTCGCGTTGGAAGTCGCTTTCATTCAAGCGTTTGGGCGCTGATGGAAGCGGGCGCGGCCACAGTGCCGCGCCTTTTTCATGCCGTGTTGGCACGCTGATTTCAGGCGGCTGCGCCGCTTCTTAGGCTCTTTATCATTACCAAATGGTAAGGTGATGTTTTGCCCGCAACTTGATAGGGTTTTTGCAATTCAAGAAATTCGTTTCCGTTACTCCACCGATGCCCTGGCGCTACACCATCTTCACCGTCCTCATCCTGACCGCAGCCTGCGGCGCTTCGATGCGCCTCGCTGGATCTGGCCAGAGTGGAGACGCGATCAAGGGCGCCGCCGGATCGAATGGTAACGCAAACATTTCGAGCTCCAAAAAGATTTCTGGAAGATCCATCGCTCCGGGGGGGGCTGGTGGACGCCAGTCGTAACTCTCGGCGGTGCTGGGTTTCAACCTAACCTGGCGCCGCCGAGATTACATCCTGAGCCTCGACGAGAGGATGATGCAGGATGGTTTCGGCAAACGGTCTTCGAAAGAAACTTTGGCAATTGACGCCTTGATCCGTGGAGGTGCATTTTTATATCTGAGAGTTCATGAAACCGCTGCTCCATGCCTCTCTGATCCTGCTCGCCACCGCTGCTGCCTCCCTGAAGGCCAACCCGGAGATTCCGCGGGCGGTGGCGCAGAGCTTCGGGGAAAACGTGGCGAACAACCTGATGCTGGTCAAAGGCACTGCCACCACGTCCGAGCCGGTGGCATGGACGACGTATGCGCGTGACGCGTTCCGCCCGGAAGAGGTGCTGCGCATCAACGTGCGCATGGAGGCGGCCGTGTGGAAGGCCAGCCCAGCAGGCGCAGGAACGAAGATTCTCGCCTCCCAGCCGGCCAAGACGCTGGATTTCAACCGTCTGCGTGTGCGCAGCGCCGAAGCCCGGGTGGTGGCCGCCAAAGCTGCCGCGCTGGCCCAGACCACCTTTGCGACGGTGGACTATCAGCTCGCGGCGAATGCCGAGACTGGAGCCCCCGAGTGGGGTTTGGCGCTGAAAGATGACACAGGGTATGAAGTGGGCTTCTGCGTGGTCTCGGCAGAGACGGGCGCGCTTTCCTTCCAGGACTGGACGCCGCGTTTTGTCACAGCACCAGCCACCCCGCCGAGCGAGGGTGAGCGGGCGGCCAAGGGTGTGAAAAAGACCGTGCGCAAGGCCTGGAACTGGACGGACAAGGCACGCTCCGAGACCCGAAACTTCTTCCGCGAGCTGTTCCGCTGATGCTTTCTGCTCCCCGACCACGTCCCTCCGTCAAGGCCACGCGGACCTTGTTGGCGGGCTTTTTGCTTACAGAAAGGGCGCTTGAGCCGTGTTTTACACCTTGACGCCTCATCTTCAGACCAGCATTACTGGCGCGCCTCATGCCCGCCCGCTATGGCTGCCTTTCTCCCGACTCTCCTGACTCCCACTCCCACACGCCCATGATCGGTATCTCCCGCCACCTCCGAATCGCCTTCGTGCCCATGCTTGCGCTGGCACAGCTGGGCAGCATCCCCGTCTCGACCCAAGCTCAAGTTGCCCTGGGCGCGCCAGCCGCCGCTGGCAAGCGCATCGTGCGTGATGTGCAGGTCGTCTTC
The DNA here is from genome assembly GCF_007992435.1 of Prosthecobacter gellanilyticus. Taxonomy (GTDB): domain Bacteria; phylum Verrucomicrobiota; class Verrucomicrobiia; order Verrucomicrobiales; family Verrucomicrobiaceae; genus Prosthecobacter; species Prosthecobacter gellanilyticus. Next base: position 4,509 of record NZ_BKAG01000069.1, read on the forward strand.
AAAGGTTCCGCCACCATGGATGCGAACCGCGTGAAAGCGCAGATGGCCACTCGTGTGGGCGAGCCTTACACGGATGAGACCGTGGAGCGTGACATCCGCACTCTCTATGGCACGGGTGCTGTGGACAATGTGGACATTCAGGCGGTGAATGTGGACGGTGGTGTGCGTGTGGTGGTGACCATCTCCGGTCGTGGTGGCATCGGTGAGATCAATTTCCTGGGCAACGGTGCTTTCGACAATGACAAGCTCCGCACGGAGATCGAAGTGAAGGTGGGTGATCCAGTGGATGATGCCAAGCTGACCACCGCGCAGCAGAAGATCCGCGAGCTTTATGAGAAGAAGGGCTTCTCTGATGTGCTCGTCACGTATGACGTGACACCTTCCTCGAAAGAAGGCTTCTCCGCCGTGACCTTCAAGATTGAAGAAGGCGCCCGCGGCCTCATCGGTGACATCCGTTTCGAAGGCAACAATGCCATCTCCGCCCGCAAGCTGAAGGCCAAGATCAAGAGCAAGGAGAAGACTTTCTACCGCCTCTGGGGCAAGGCTGGCAAGCTGGACAACCAGACCGTGCTTGATGACGTGAAGGTCATTGAGCAGGCCTACCAGGACGAAGGTTATGTGTATGTGAAGGTCACCTACCGTCGTGATCCGATTGATGCGAAGAGCACGGCGCTCATCTTCGAGATCTATGAAGGCGGCAAGTATGACGTGGCCAGCGTGAACATCACGGGCATCACCGTTTTCAGCAAGGATGAGCTGACGCCAGCCATCCGCACAGAAGCTGGCTTCGCCTACTCCGGCACTGATGTGCGTGGCGATGAGAAGATGCTGCGCGACTACTACGGCTCCCGTGGTTATGCCGACGCCAATGTGGACACCCAGCTCACTGACGCAGGTCCGGGCAAGCTGAACGTGACCTACGCCATCACCGAAGGAACGAAGTCCCTCATCCGCAAGGTGAACATCAGCGGCAACACCAAGACCAAGGATGAAGTCATCCGCCGCGAGCTGCCGTTCTCCCCTGGTGAGGAGCTCAACACCGTCCAGCTGGAGACTGCGCAGACGACGCTGGAAAACATGAACTACTTCGAAGGCAAGGGCGAGGCGAATCCCCTGACCGTGCGTCCGGTGGCCACGGAAGTGGAAGGCTTCAAGGATGTGGAAGTCAACGTGACTGAGAAGCCAACGGGCTCCGTGAACTTCGGTGCGGGCTTCAGCTCCGTGGACAGCCTTGTGGGTTTCGTGGACGTGACCCAGACGAACTTTGACATCAGCGACTGGAAAGACTTCCGCGGCGCCGGCCAGCGCTTCAACCTGAACCTGCGCTACGGTATCCGCACCTCCTCCTTCAACACGAGCTGGACGGAGCCCTGGTTCCTCGGACAGAAGCTGGCCTTCACGGTCAACCTCTTCTACCAGAACCTTTACTACCTCTCCAACCGGTTCGACCAGGTCAACGTGGGCATGTCCCTGGGTCTGCGCAAGCCGATCGGCAAGTATGCTTATCTGGAAGGCGTCTACACCCTGCAGAACGTGCAGATCGATGTGGATCAGGGCAGCGGCGACGACTCCACCCAGCTGCTCCGTGATGAAGATGGCGACTATCTGCAGAGCAAGTTTGACCTGAACTTCGTGCATGACACCCGTGACAGTGTGTTCATCACCCGCAAGGGTCACAAGTTCGAGGCGGGCCTCATGGTCTCCGGTCTTGGTGGCGACGTGGAAACGTATGGTGCGAACATCGGCGGCCAGCAGTTCTTCCACCTTCCTGGTGACACCATCCTGAGCTTCGAGGGCATGGCCCGCTGGATGGACAGCTGGGGCAGCAACGACCGCGTGCCGATCTTCGACCGCCTGTTCCTCGGTGGTGCTTACAACCTGCGTGGTTATGACTACCGTGACGCGGGTCCGAAGGACTCCCGTGGCGAGCCTCTCGGTGGCAACATGTCCCTCTTCGGTTCGGTTGAGTACTCCTTCCCGATCATCGAGAAAGTCCGTGGTGCCATCTTCTGGGACGTGGGCATGATCGAGAGCGATCTGGATGCTGCCTCTGGATCCACCGGTGGTGTTCGCAATGGCGGTCCGATCATTGGTGACGGCGAGGTCTACTCTAACGTCGGCATCGGTGTCCGCATGTTCCTTCCAGTCGGCCCGATCCGTGTCGACCTGGGCATCCCGCTCGTGAAAGACGACTTTGTGGGCAACAGCCCACGCTTTCAATTCAACATGGGCTACCGTTTCTAGTCTAACACCGCCCGTTTGATTCCCCATAACCAGCCCCCTATGATTCGTTCCCTCCTCATCCTTGCCCTGGCAGCCACTGCCGCTCACGCTGCCGACCTGAAGTTCGGCGTGGTGGACATGTCCAAGGCCTTCTCTGAGTATCACAAGACCAAGGACGCTGCTGACAAGTTCAAGCTGAACATCGACAAAGCTCAGAAGGAAATGAACGACCGCTGGGCCGTTTACAAGAACCTGATGAACGACATGCAGAAGCTCAAGAAGGAGGCCAGCGACCCCATCATGACGCCGGATGCACGTGCGAAGCGCGCGGCTGAGTTTGATGAGAAGGCCAAGGAACTCCGTGCTCTGGAGCAGGAGATCGGCGAGGCGCAAAACCGCCGCAGCGGCCAGCTGAAGCAGGAAGACATGCAGATCCGCAAGGGCATCTATGACGAGATCCTGGTGGTCGTGCGCGACAAGGGCAAGGCTGACAGCTACGACTTCGTCTTCGACAAGTCCGGCATGAGCCTCTCCACCGTGCCGATCCTGATCTATTACAAGGACGCTGTGGACATCACGGACCAGATCATTGTCGAGCTCAACAAGAACGCTCCTCCTGCCACCGCAGCTCCTGCGACCGCACCCGAAGCCAAGGACGAGAAGAAGAAATAATTCGCCTTCCCGCCTGATTTCCATCAATTCCGGGCACGCACATCCATCGAGGTGGCGTGCCCGTTTTATTTCCCCCAAGACTCTTTTTCATGAGCCATAAGATCACCCATCAGCGCCTTGCCGAACTCGTCGGCGGCGAACTCGCCCAAGGAGACCCGGAGGGTGTTGTGACCGGGCTGAACTCCATCACCGAAGCGGTGCCTGGAGAAGTGACCTTCCTCGGCAATCCACGGTATCTGCCCGCTCTCAAGACCACCAAGGCCACCGCCATTCTTGTGGGGGGTGATTTTGCCGAATCCATGGAGGGTGTGGCGCTGATCAAGGTGGCGAACCCGACTTTTGCCTTCTCGTCCGTCATTCGTCATTTTGGTCCTCCGGCCCGTGATTTCACTCCAGGGGTGCACTCTACGGCCTGTGTTTCCTCCAAGGCTACCTTTGACCCCCAGCAGGTTTCCATCGGACCCATGGCGGTGGTGGGTGACGATGTGGTGATCGGTGATGGCACCACCATTGGTGCCGGTGTCTGCATCGGCCAGGGAGCGCGCCTGGGTGAGGACTGCTTTCTGCATGCGAACTGCACCATCGGAGACCGCTGCGTCCTCGGAAACCGCGTCATCATTCACAGCGGCACCGTGATCGGCTCTGACGGTTTCGGCTATGAGTTCGTCAAAGGCCGTCATGTGAAGATCGATCAGGTCGGCATCGTGCAGATCGATGACGATGTGGAGATCGGTGCCGCGTGCAGCGTGGACCGTGCTCGTTTTGGCCGCACCTGGATCGGTGCCGGGACCAAGATCGACAACCAGGTCCAGATCGCGCACAACGCGATCGTCGGGAAGCATTGCATCATTGTCGCTCACGTGGCGCTGGCTGGCAGCGTCCGCATGGGAGACTACGTCACGCTGGCAGGGCAGGTGGCCATCGGCGGGCATCTGGAGATCTGCAATCAGGTGACCATCCTGGCGAAGAGCGGCGTGACCAAGAACATCACGGAGCCTGGAGCCTACATGGGCTTCCCGGCCAAGCCGCTGATGGAGCACAAGCGTCAGCTGGCCGCCCAGTCGAAGATTCCAGACCTGATGGACCGGATCCGCACCCTGGAAAAGCGCCTGGCTGCTCTCGAAGGTGGCAAGGCGGAGGGGTGATCTTCATCCCAATTCCAGTGTCCAGGCTGAGATCAGCCTCGTAGATACGTCTCCCCGCTTGATTGCGGCGGGGAGCGCCCCATACTCCGCGCCCCCTTTCTTCCCTTGTTTTTCAAAAAAGCCCCCTCCAAACCCATGACCGAGCCGAGTCCGACCGCTGAGACCCAGCCCGAAATCGACGCCGTGAGCCCTGAAGCCGCTGCCGCTGAAACCGCGCCTCCAGCAACCCCGCCTGATCCACTGGAACTCGCCCTGGCGGAAGCCTCGCAGTGGAAGGACATGGCCTACCGCAATGCCGCTGAGCTGGACAACTTCCGCAAGCGTGCCGCCCGTGAAGGCCAGGAAGCCCGCGCCTATGCGAATGCGGATCTCCTGCGCGCGCTGTTCCCCATTCTGGACAGTTTCGAGATGGGACTGGAGTCCGCCCGTGTTGAGTCGGAGAAGTCCATGATCTTCATCGGCATGAGCATGGTGCACCGCCAGATCGCCGAGTTCCTGCGGGACAGCGGCGTGACGGAGGTGGAGGCGCTGAACAAGCCCTTTGATCCGAATCTGCATGATGCGGTGTCCCAGGAAGTGCGCACGGATGTGGCTGAAGGCACCGTCCTGCGTGTGACGCGCCGTGGCTATCGCCTCAAGGATCGTCTCCTGCGTGCTGCGAGTGTGATCGTTTCCGCTGCTCCCGCTCCTGAAGCTCCTCCGGCTGCTGACATTGTCTGATTTTTTCCGCCTCACTCTCCTCTCTCTTTTCTGACTCCTCATGGCTGAAAAACGCGACTACTACGAAGTCCTGGGCGTCTCGCGTGACGTCTCGGCGGATGAACTCAAGAAGGCTTACCGCAAGCTGGCGGTGAAATTTCATCCGGACAAGAACCCCGGTGACAAGACTGCTGAGGACAAGTTCAAGGAGGTCAGCGAGGCTTATGATGTGCTGAGTGATGACCAGAAGCGCGCTGCCTATGATCGCTACGGTCACAGCGCCTTTGCAGGTGGCATGGGCGGCCCGAGCGCCGGTGGCGGCGGCGGTTTCCATGATCCATTTGATATCTTCCGCGAAGTCTTCGGCGGCGGTGGTGGCGGTGGCGGGATCTTTGAGAGTTTCTTTGGCGGCGGTGGTGGTGGCAGCGGCGGTGGCCGCGGTCGCCGTCGCGATGGTCCGCAGCGTGGCAATGATCTGCGTTACGGCGTGGAGATCAGCCTGGAGGATGCCGCACGCGGCACCGAACGTGAGATCGAATACGACCGCCTGAACGTGTGCAAGACCTGCACGGGCAGCGGCTCCACCAGCGGCAGTGGCAAGAAGGCCTGCCGCACCTGCGGTGGTCATGGCCAGGTCATCTCCTCACGCGGCTTCTTCCAGATCCAGCAGACCTGCCCGGACTGCCAGGGCAGCGGCGAGGTGATCAGCGATCCGTGCAAGGGCTGCTCCGGCTCCGGCCGCAGTCGCGAACACACGAAGCTGCGCGTGAAGATCCCGGCTGGCATCGAGGACGGCTCACGCCTCCGCTCGGGTGGCAATGGCGACTACGGCTCACTCGGCGGACCTGCGGGTGACCTCTATATCGTCGTGAACGTGAAGGCTCATGAGATCTTTGAGCGCGAAGGTGACGACCTGCACTGCCGCATGCCGCTGAGCTTCACCACGGCGGCTCTGGGTGGCGAGGCCACGGTGCCAACTTTGGAAGGCAAGGCGCAGCTCAAGGTGCCTGCGGGCACCCAGAACGACACGACTTTCCGTCTCCGCAGCAAGGGCATGAAGGCGCTGGGCGAGGATCGCCATGGCGACCTCTATGTCCACGTGCAGATCGCGGTGCCGACCAGGATGACCGCCGAGCAGAGGGGGCATCTGGAAGCTTTCGCCAAGGCTGTGGGTGAGAACCCCACGAGCACGATGGAGGAGAGCTTCTTTGAGAAGGCTAAGAAGTTCTTCCGGTAAGAGCCGAGGCTACCCGCAAAATGGAAATCTGATTGTAGCCTCAAAGAGGCGGCACTCCTCAGCCCAGGGCGATCGCCCTGGGAAATTGTGGCATCCCCGCCATTCATGAAATGAAGGCCTGAAAGGCCGATGCTCGACGCCTCGGGTTATGGCGGCGAATGAGTCCGGGGCGTCGAGTATCGCACCTTCGGCGCTCTTGTATGGAGGTGACAGCCGGGGTGTGTAAACCCAGGGCGTTGCCCTGGCTGAGGAGTTTCAGGCCTTCGGCCCTTCAATCCTAGAGCCTCAATAGCACTGCCTGCGTTTCCATTTCGGAAATCAGTTTTTCCAAACGCTCCAAGCTCTCCTGGTCTCGCGACCGGACCGCAAGTTCCGCGTAGCGAGACATCTTGCCGGGTCGTGCAACACGGCTAAAGGGCAGGCATGCCCTCGCTCGACGAAGATCTCATCGCCCTCCTTGGCCCTGACCGTGTGTCCGTCTCGGACGCGGATCTGGCCACGCACAGCACGGACAAATGGTTTGCCTCCCATCCGCCGCAGGTGGTGGTGCATGCGAAGTGCGTGGAAGATGTGTCCAAGACTCTGCGCTATGCCAATGAGCACGGCATCCCCGTGACACCGCAGGGTGCCAGAGTGGGGTATGTGGGCGGAGCGGTGCCCTCCAAAGGTGGCATCGCGCTGTCCGTGTTTGGCATGAACCGCATCCTGGAGATCAACACGGCGGATGGTGTGGCGGTGGTGGAGCCGGGAGTGATCACAGGTGATCTGCAAAAGGCGGTGCGTGAACTCGGCTGGTTTTATCCACCTGACCCGGCCTCGCTGAAGGAGTGCAGCCTGGGCGGAAATATTGCTACAAATGCCGGCGGACCGCGCTGCCTGAAATACGGCGTGACTCGGCATTATGTGTTAGGCCTGGAAGCGGTGCTGGCAGATGGCAGCATCGTGAAAGCGGGCGGACGCTGTCACAAGAACAAGACGGGTTTTGATCTGGTGGGTCTCATGGTCGGTAGTGAAGGCATGCTCGGTGTGGTCACACAGGCCACGCTGCGGCTCATCCCGCATCCGCCCATGCGAGCCATGCTCTCTGCGGGTTTCGCATCCTTTGCCGAAGCGGCGAACGCGGTGCAGCGCATCTTGAACTCCGGCTTCCTGCCAAGCGCGTTGGAGATCGCGGACAAGTTTACCCTGCGTGCGGCGCGTGAGTATCTCGGAGAGTCTGTCACGCCGCAGGGCGATGCGCATCTGCTGGTGGAGATCGACGGACATGAGCCGAGCGTGATCGGCGAGCTCGGTCTTTTGGCAAAGTTGGTTCGCGATCTTGGCTGCCTGGATCTGCAGGAAGCCATCGGTGAGGAAGCCTGCGAGCGCTTCTGGAAACTGCGCCGTGAGTTCAGCTACAGCCTGCGCAATACCGGCCTGATCAAGCTGAACGAGGACATTGTGGTGCCGCGCAGCAAGCTGGTGGACCTGGTGGAGTTTGCCGAGCGTCTGCAGGCTGAGCACGGCTTCGCGGTGGCCAGCTTTGGTCATGCCGGAGATGGGAACATCCACGTGAACATCATGGTCCCCACGATGGACGATCCTTTGATCCGTGAACGCGCCGAGGTGGCGCTGGATCAACTGTTCCGCCAGATCATCGCCTGGAATGGCGCCATCACGGGTGAGCACGGTGTGGGCATCGCCAAAAAGCGCTGGTGGCGGGAGGCGGTGTCCACCGCCGCGCATGAAACGCATCTGCGAGTGAAGGCGGCGCTGGACCCCAAGGGCATCTTGAATCCTGGGAAGTTTTTGGAATAGGCAGCCTCAAGCCGCACGCCATCTGATCGCCTGCCATGAGCACTCCCACCAAGACTTCTCCCCTCGCACGATGGACCGGCCAGTTTCGCACGATGCAGGATTCGCGTCGCGCGCGCCGCACCCCCACCGGACATGAGATCGCGCTGGCGGATCGCATCGCGCACTTGAATCCGGAACTGTGGGATGCCGCTGCCGTGCGTGGTGGCTTTCACCTGCGGCGTTCCTATCTGGCGATGCTGGAGCAGCATGGTCCGGAGAACATCTTACCGGCCTATGCCTTGATCACGCGTGATGGAGCGCCCGTGGCGGTGATGGCTGCCCAGTGGCTGGAGTTTGATGGTGCGCGCATTCAAAAGCTCACGCCAGAGAGCAAGGGCGCGGCTGCGGCTGCAAAAGCGGACTTGAAGGAGAAGTGGCTGAAGCCGCTGGGGCGGAAGGCGCGCAGCAAGATCAAGCAACGCGTGCTGGTCTGTGGCAATCTGCTGTCCTGGGGTTGCCATGGTGTGTCCATCGCGCCGGGAGTGGATGAGGTGGAAGCGTGGTCAGCCATCGGTGAGGCGCTTTATCGTCTGCGCCGGTCCGCCAAGCTCGAGGGCGAGACGGACTTCATCACGGTCAAAGACATCACACCGGGTGAAGCTGGGCACTTTCCGGCGCTGCAGCAGCTCGGCTACCGCATGGCAGAAACAGAACCGAACATGGTGCTGGATCTGCGCAAGGAGTGGCGGGGCTTCGATGACTATGCGGCGGCGCTTTCGTCGAAGTATCGGAAGTCGGCGAAACAGATTCGTGAGGAGGTTTCGACGAAGGGTTTTGTCACCGAGCATCTGGCGGATGTGGGTTCGGCGGCTCCGAGACTGCATGAGCTCTATGAGGCGGTGCACAACAGTGCGCCAATCCGCCTGGCCACGCTCTCACAGGGTTTCTGGCCAGCCTTTGCCACCTGTGCGGCGGATGATCTGCGCTGCACCGTGATCCGACGCGAGGATCGCATCGTGGGCTTTGTGAACACGGTGCGCGATGGTGCGACGGCGATCGGCTACCAGATTGGGTTTGATCGCGAAGCGGCGCTGGAGGCTCCCATCTATCTGCGCCTGCTGCAGGCCACGATTGAGGACGGGATCACCTTTGGCTGCGAGCGTCTTTCGCTCGGGCGCACGGCCCTGGAGCCGAAGTCTCGTCTGGGTGCCCGGCCTGAGCCGACGCACCTTTGGCTGCGTCACCGCATCCCGGCCATGAACCTGCTGGTGCAGGGGATCATCGGGCACATTCCTCATGCGGAAGCGCCGGAGCGCAATCCGTTCAAGTGAGGCGGAGAAGCTTTTTTAACCGCAGAGAGCGCGGATGAGCGCAGATGGACTAACCAAGAGTGAGGTGATGTAGGTCACTCCACGTCGTAGTGTTTCTCGCTGACGGATTTGTCGTGGTCGTAGACCTGCTCCTTCATGAGGTTGCCCTTCTTGGACCAGTAGCGGTTGAGGCCGTGGCGCTGGCCGTTTTCGAAGTGGGTCTCGGTGGAGAGCTGGCCGTTGTCCCACCACTCTTTGACCACGCCGTGCAGGCGGCCTTCCTTGAGCGTGTATTCACCTTTGAGCTGGCCGTTCTTGTGCTTGTCACGGGCGATGCCGTTGTAGGGCTTGCCCTCGAGGAAGTAGACGTCGTCCTGCCATTTGAGCTCCTTGTAGGTGACCTCGCGCGCAGCGGCCGGAGCCGGATCAGCGGCCATGGAGGGCAGGGGAGCGGCGAGCAGCAGCAGGGCGATGAGGAGGCGGTGCATGCGGGGATGTTGAGTCATGGCGAGTTCCTGTGCAATGACGGGCTTTGTGCGAACGTTTAGACGGCTCATTTTTCCAACCATGCGCACTCTTGCCCTCCTCCTGCTTTCCACCGCTCTTTCCGCTCATGCTGAGCTGCGGCTTCCGGCCATCATTGGCGATAACATGGTGCTCCAGCAGAAGCAGGCGAACCCGGTCTGGGGCTGGGATGCTCCTGGCACGGCCGTGAAGGTGACCTTTGGTGGTGAGACGCAGACCGCCACGGCGGATGCGAAGGGCAAGTGGACGGTGAAGCTCTCCCCCGTGCCGGCGAATGCGAAGCCTGCGACGATGACGATCGCGGGCACGACCTCGCGTGAGCTGAAGAACATCCTCGTGGGTGAGGTGTGGCTGTGCTCGGGCCAGTCGAACATGGGTTTCACGGTGGATCGTGGCTGGGATGGTGATCTGGATGTGGCCACGGCGAAGCATCCGCAGATCCGCCTGATCGCGGTGCCGAATGTGGGCACGCAGGAACTGCAGGACGATTTCAAAGGCCAGTGGGAGGAGTGCTCGCCGACCAGCGTGGGGCAGTTCACAGCGGTGGGTTATCACTTCGGCCGTGTGCTGCATGAGATGCTGGGAGTGCCGGTGGGTCTGATCGACAATGCCTGGGGCGGCTCTGCCTGCGAGGCCTGGGTGCGCCGTGATCTGCTGGAGAAGGATGAGCGCTTCAAAAAGATGATCACGCAGTGGAAGGGCATCGAGAGTTCCTTCACGGAGGAAGCTTTTGCCAAGCAGACGGCGGATCATCAGAAGAAGCTGGATGCCTGGAACAATGCGCGTCGTGAGGCTGCCAAGGCCGGCAAGCTTTTCACCGCCGCGGCTCCGCGCGCCCCGCAGAATCCGCTGAAGGGCCAGAAGCGCCCGGGCAATCTCTATGCGGGCTGTCTTAATCCCATCATTGGTTATGGCATCAAGGGCACGGTCTGGTATCAGGGCGAGAGCAATGCCTCACAGGCACATGAGTACAGCTATCTCTTCCCGATGATGATCAGCCATTGGCGCAACGAGTGGAAGCAGGGTGACTTTCCTTTCTACTGGGTGCAGCTGGCGGACTTCAAACCTGAGCAGGTCGAGCCTGGGGACAGCGACTGGGCTGAGCTGCGCGAGAGCCAGACGAAGAGCATGAGCAAGATCCCGAACGGCGGTCAGTGCATCATCACGGATCTCGGCGAGGCGAATGACATCCATCCGAAGAACAAGCGTGACGTGGCTGAGCGCCTGGCCCGCTGGGCCCTGGCGAAGGACTATGGTGTGAAGGTGGTGTATCGCAGTCCTGAGTTCAAGGACATGAAGATCGAGGGTGGCAAAGCCCTGCTGACCTTTGATCATGCGCCCCAAGGTCTGCGCACGGTGGATGTGGATGATGTCAAAGGTTTCGCCATCTGTGGCGCTGACAAAAAGTGGGTGTGGGCCAAGGCCAGCATCATCGGCGGTTCCAAGAAAGGCACGAACCAAATCGAGGTCAGCAGCCCGCAGGTGCCGCAGCCGGTGGCCATCCGCTATGCCTGGGCGGACAATCCGGTCTGCAATGTCTACTCCGCTGAAGGCCTGCCGCTCACGCCTTTCCGTACGGACCATTTCCCGATGATCACCGATCCCGCGAACCCGAACGGCCTCGAAGGCCAGGCGGCCAAGCGTGCGGAGGAGATCAAGGCCACGCAGCAGAAGCGCGCGGAAGCTCAGAAGCAGCGTGACGCGGCCAAGGCCAATGCCGCGAAGAAGAAGGCGGCTTGAGCATTGGGCTGGTGCATGATTGAGTAGGCCCACACTCAGCGACCCATCATGCCCAAACTCACTCTCTTGATTGGTCTGTCGGCTTCAGGCAAGTCCACCTACCTGGAGCCGTTCATGCATGACGGGGTGCCGGTGTTTGATGACTTCATGAAAGGGTCACCGCCGGAGTTTGTGAACTGCAAGCATCTGGAAAAGATCCGGCAGCATCTGGCGGCAGGCCGTGATGTGGTGATCTCAGACATCCGCCTGATCCGCGCTTCTTTTCGCGAGGAGGTGCTGAGCGGCCTCAGCGGCTACGAATTCGAGATCGAGCATGTGTGTTTCAGCAATGATCCGCAGACATGCCTTCAGAATTCAGCGAGACGCGTGACCCAGCAGGCGAGGGATCATGAATGTGAGATCGAGCTGATCACGAAATACAGTCGTGAGTACACGATTCCGGAGTCTGCGACGGTCATCGAAGTGGTGCGGTCGAAGTATACCTAGAACCTGCGGTGGAATGCTGAGACGGCTGTTTTGGATGCAAAGTGGTTCCAACGGAGGCTTGTGACGATCCCGTGACGTGCTACAAAATTTGCTATCATGTCTCAACCCGCTCGTTTTCGCACGCTTCTCATCCTTGGCGCTCCCGGCAGTGGCAAGGGCACCCAGGGCAAGGTCCTGGGAGCCATCCCGCGTTTCCATCATCTGGCCTGCGGAGATGTGTTCCGCTCGCTCGATACCCGCACGCCGCTGGGGCAGAAGTTTGTGGAGTACTCCAGCCGTGGTGAACTGGTGCCGGATGACCTGACGGTGCAGCTGTGGCACGCGAACATCAATCAGCGTGTGGACGGTCATGTGTTCAAGCCGGAGATCGATTTCCTCGTGCTGGACGGCATCCCGCGCAATGTGGAGCAGGCGAAGCTCATGGAGAAGGACATCGAGGTGCTGAAGGTGTTTCACCTGAGCTGCCCGGACCGCACCGAACTGGCGCGCCGTCTGCGCAAGCGTGCTCTGAAGGACAACCGTTTCGACGATGCGAACGAGGCGGTGATCCAGCAGCGCTTCGCGACCTATGAGGCTGAGACGAAGCCGATCCTGGACTACTACGCGGGTGATCGCATCTGCCAGATCGATGCCAGCCAGCCACCTGCCAAGGTGCTCTACGACATCATCGCCGGTGTCATGACGCTGGAGGCCTGGCGCGACATTGAGAAGATGAGGGTCTAGCAGATGAGAGATAAGGGATAAGAGATAGGGGATGAGAGGTGAGGGATGGGAGATCTGCGCAAAGCAGAGCTTCATCGGTTTGACTCTTTGCGTGATGCCCTTAGCTCTTCGCTCCTTATGCGCATTCTTTTCATCGGCACCGGAGACATCGGACTTCCTTCCTTGGAGTGGCTGCTCAGCACGCCCAAGCATGAGGTGGTGGGTGTCATCACGCAGCCGGACAAGCCGGCGGGGCGCAAGCTGGTGCTCACCCCGCCGGAGGTGAAGGTGCGCGCGCTGGCTGCTGGTCTGACCGTGCTTCAGCCGCCGAAGATCCGGCACATCGTGGATGAGTTGAAGGCTTTCAATGCGGATGTGGCGGTGGTGGTGGCTTATGGACAGATCCTGCCGAAGAGCGTGCTGGATGTGCCGCGTCTGGCCTGCCTGAACATTCACGCTTCCTTGCTGCCGAGGCATCGCGGGGCATCGCCGATTCAGGCCTGCATTCGCGAGGGCGATGCTGAGACTGGGGTGACGATCATGTTCATGGATGAGGGGCTGGATACTGGTGATATCCTCATCATGGATGCGATGCCGATCCTGCCGATGGACACGGGCGGTGTGTTGCATGACAAGCTTGCGGTCGCTGCTCCTGCGAGCCTGGAACGCGCGCTGGATCTGATCGCCGCTGGCAATCCTCCACGCACACCGCAGGACAACGCGCTCTCCACGCACTGCGGCAAACTGAAGCGTGAGGATGGTCGATTAGACTGGAACAAGAGCGCCGCTGAACTCGAGCTACTCATCCGTGCCTACAATCCCTGGCCTGGCACGAGCTGCCTGATCACTGGGGAGAAGCCTGCGGTTTTGAAGGTGCATCGCGCCACGGTCATCGAAGGTGATGCCTGTCCTCAGCCTGGCACGATTGTTTCAGCGGATCCGAAGAGTGGATTGGTCGTGAGCTGCGGCGGAGGTCTGCTGAAGCTCGAGGAGGTGCAGGGTGAAGGTGGCAAGCGTCTGGCCGCGGCTGATTTGCTGCGCGGCAATGCGCTGGAGGTGGGGACGGTGCTGGCCTAACCTAACAAAAAGGTCCGCACAGCGAACTGCGCGGACCTTTCTTCAAACCTATGTGGTGATCTGATCAATCCTCAGCCTTCGGCTCGGGCAGCAGGAAGCCGACGAGGAAGCTGATCACGGCGATGGCGGTGCCGACGTAGCCGGCGGCCATGGCGACGTGGGAGGGGAGCAGCGGCCCGTTGCCGGCGAGCATCGGGGCGACGAAGCTGGTGGTGACGAAGGCCATGCTGGTGCCGATCATGCGGCCGCCGACGTTCGTGGCGAAGCTGCCGCCGGTGCCGCGCAGATGCAGCGGGAACACCTTGGGCAGGTATTCACCGAAGTAGCTGAACTGGGCGACGGTGAGCAGGCCGCAGATGCCATAGGCCCAGAGGAAGGCGGAGCCGCCCTGCTCGAAGAGCTTGAAGTAAGTCAGCGGCAGCAGGATGAGCGCGGGGATCTGGAAGATTTTTAGCAGCGCCACGCGGCTGATGCCCCAGATGAGCAGCACGGCAAGAATGATACGACCGACGAGGCCGCCGAGCTCCTGACGAAGCTGCACCTTGTCCGCCATCTCCTTGACCTTGTCGTTATGCGGCTTGGACTTCCCGAAGTTCTCTTTGATTTTGGCGATGAGATCTTTGCGGGCAGGATCGGTGGGAGCCAGTTTGTTGAGCTCGAGGTTCAGGCCTTCGGCTTCCTTGCGCAGCGGGGCGAGTGTCTTCGAAGTTTCTCTCAACTCGGGAAGACCTGGCGTGACACGGGCCACCGTGACCTGCAGCGCACCAAAGGCGATGCCATAGGCGCAGGCGGAGAGTGCTGCGGTGACGAGGGTGACGCGGCGGAGTTCCGGCGCGAAGAGAGCGCCAAAGCTCGGACGCTTGAGAGAGCCGGCGGCGCGGCGGTCTTTCCAGACCTGGCTCTCTGGCACGAAGGGCAGGAGGAGCGCGATCGGGATGGCAGGCAGGATGCCGGTCATCAGCAGGTAGCGCCAGGAACCTGGATCGGTGGCACCGAGACCGACCGGCAGACCCCAATGCGGGAGTTCCGCACCATGCTTGCTGATCCATACGCTGACACCCGTGACCAGCAGGCCACCGAGGGAAGCAAAGGCCTGGGTGATGCCTAACCATTTTTCCTTGTCCTTCTTGTCCGGGAACACTTCCGCGAGCCAGGTGATGGCTGCCACGAACTCCACGCACACTCCAATGAAGGTGGTGCTGCGGAAGAACACAAACATCGGCAGCGAGGTCGCGAAGGCCGCACAGAAGGGAGAGAACGAATACAGGAAGATACTCGCGGCCATGATCTTCTTGCGCCCGAAACGGTCGACTAACCAACCACCGAGAAGGCCGAAGACACCACCGCACAGCGCTGCAATCCACAGCAGTTTACCCACCCAGTCCGTGACCATGGGGTTGTTCAATGGCACTTTGAGCAACTCAGCGATGGCGGGAGCTGCCACCAGCGGCGTCATCAGTAGTTCGTAGGTATCAAACAAGAATCCGATACTGGCGATGATGATGATGAGCCAGGTGGTCGTTGTGAATTTGGGAGGCGTGGACATGAGAGCGGGAGCGGAGGAAGAAGTTTGCAGTTGTTGGCGATTGTTTGCGGTAGTTTGCAGTTGTTTCAGCAGGCCTCCTGGGCTCGGCGGAGTTGGGATTCGCGTAGATTGTGAATTCGGACGCTGAGGTCGTAGGCGCGGTTGAGGATGGGATCTGTGACCAAGGTGCGTGTGTATTCGAGGTCGGTCGCAATGATTAGATCGCAGGCGGTCTCCATTAGCGAACCATGCGCTTGATTTGAAAAGTGCGCCTGATCCTTCATCGTGGACCTGCCGGAACCTTCCGCCAAGTTGTTGGCCACGGAGACCGCAGATCGAGTGAGCTGGCTGGTAAGTCCAAAGCGTTCGTCTTTGGGGAACTCTCTGGAGCAAGCATAAACATCATGCACAAGGCGACGAGCCTCCTGCCACACCTCGAGTTTTTCGAATGGGAACTGCTTTCTCATACAACTAACGATCAACGACAGACTGGAAACAATTCAAAGCGGCTTGAGCAGCGGTGGTTTGGCAACCATTGCAAACAACAGCAAACAATTGCCAACCACCGCAAACGGCTATCCCAAGAGAGGACGAAGCATTTCAATCACCTTCGGGACTTCCACGAAGGGATCTTTGGCCTCTTCATACTCGATGGTGAACCAGCCTTGGTAGTTGGCATCGCGGAGGATCTGGAGGAGGCGGGGGACGTCGGCGGGCTGGCCTTCGCCTTTCTTGCTGCCTTCGGGGCTCATCTCCATCTTGAGCTGCACGTTGATGGCATACGGGGCGATCTTGGCGAGATCGGCATAGGGGTCCTTGGTGTGGAAATTGCCGCTGTCCCAGTTGATGCCTGCCCAGGGGCTCTTGGCGGCCTGGACCATCTTGATGAGATTCTCTGGCTGAGCGACGATGCCACCGTGATTCTCGAGGCCGAGGAAGACACCCTTCGTGGCGGCGTAGTCGAGACATTCCTGATAGGCTTCGAGGCAGTTGGCCACGGACTGCTCCTCGCTGAGGTCTTTCGGCTGAGGTCCGGCGAAGACGCGGATGTGCGGGGCATTCATCAGCGCGGAGAAATCGATCCAGCGCTTCACGTCAGCGATTTCCTTGTCGAGCTTCTCACCCTTTGGCAGGGCGAAGTTATTACCCACCGCCGTGCCGGCGAGCTGCACGCCGCGCAGGTAGGCGTGGCGCTTCACCTCGAGCAGGAATTTCTCATCCACGTCCGGCGGGAAGAAGTAGCTGGTCACCTCGGCACCAGGGACGTTGTTGTCCGCGCACCAGTCGATGAAGTCCAGGATGCTCCAGGGCTTGTGGCCTTCCTTGGGCTTGTTCTCCTTGCCGCGCATCCACTGGAAGTATTCACGGAAGCTGTAGGCGGCCACGCCGAGCTGCATGCGGCTTTTGCCGGCGCGGCTGATCGGTTCGATGGCAGGCAGGGTGGAGGCGGTGAGGGCTCCGAGGCTGGTGGCAAGAAAATGACGGCGGCTGATCATGAGAGGTGAAAGAACGGGCGGACTGGGCCAGCATTAACAGCTTTCCCAATCCATGAACAAGATTTCTCTTCTCCTTCTGACCACCCTCCTGCTCGGCAGTGCCCAGGCCGAACCTGCCAAAGTCCGCCTCTGGCCAGACGGGGCGCCGGGGGCCAAGGGCCAGGAGGACAAGGACCAGCCCTTCATCCTTACCTGGCCGGCGGCCAAGGAGAAGGCGAACGGCGCGGCCTTTGTGGTCTGCCCGGGGGGCGGCTACGGCGGGCTGGCGGCGGACCATGAGGGCACGCAGGTGGCGAAGTGGTTCAATGGCCAGGGGGTGTCCGCCTTTGTGCTGCACTACCGGCTGGGCACCAACGGGTATCACTTCCCCACGCAGCTCATCGATGTGCAGCGTGCGATCCGCCATGTGCGGGCCAATGCGGACAAGTATGGCATCGACCCGGACCGCATCGGCATCGTGGGTTTCTCCGCCGGTGGTCACCTCACCTCCATGGCGGCGACAATGTTTGATGAGAAGCCGGAAGGCATGACGAATGATGCGGTGGACCAGGTGAGCGCACGTCCCACGGTGGCCGCGCCGACGTATCCGGTGATCTCCATGATCGAGGACTATCGCCACGACGGCTCGCGGAAGAACCTGCTGGGGCCTAACAACAATGATGAACTGGCGAAGCATGTGAGCACCGAGACCCGTGTCACACCGAACACGCCGCCGATCTTCATCTTCCACACGGATGAGGACACCGTGGTGCCTGCGGAGAACCCCGTGGGGCTTTACCTGGCCTGCCGGAAGAACAAGGTGCCTGCGGAGCTGCACATCTATCGTCCAGGACCTCATGGAGTCGGCCTTTTTCTCGGTGATCCGGTGATCGGTTCCTGGAGCGGGCATCTGCGTGACTGGCTGCGTAACCAAGGATTCTTCAAGCCCTCCAAGCGTGCGGCGGTGAGCGGCAAGGTGACGATCAACGGCGCGCCGGTGAGCTGGGGCAGCGTGATTTTCACGTCCGAAGACAGCAACGCTCCGGTGGCCTGTGCCCGCGTGATGCATGGCAACTTCAAGCTGGATGAGAAGGCCGGTCCGGTGGTCGGCAAGGTGAAGCTCACCGTGAGCTACAGTGCCGCAGATGTGGCAGGACTCGACACGCCGGATGGCACGGCCACGACGAAGGAGCAGAAGCCAGGATCCGGTGACTGGGTCATCGAGATCGGTGAGAAGCAGGAGCCTTTGACGCTGGAAGTGACGAGGTAAGCTGACCTGCTGAAGCTATGATGTTTTTGCGGATCTTTGGCGGCCTGATGGGTGTTTTTTTCACTCTTTTGGCTGTTTTAGCTTCGAGCGCAGACACGAGCGTGTCTGTCGGTCGCATCGGCGTCGGGGCTTTCGGGCTTTTCCTCATGGGAGCTGCTGTGTTTGCCTCCAAGAAGCAGATCGATCATTGGTTCGGCAGTTTTTAATGAGATATTCCAGCATGCCCCGCCCCACGCTCGCTGACATCGCCGCACGGCTAGGCATCTCGAAGATGTCGGTGTCGCGGGCGCTGCGCGGCGAGCGGCATGTGAGCGCGGATTTGCGTGAGCGGGTGATGCAGGCGGTCTCGGAGATGGGCTACCGGCCTGATCCGGAGATCGCGAAGCTGATGACGCACATGCGAAGGTCCAAGCGGGTGGCATCTCCGATCACGCTGGCCTTTGTGTGGGCAGAGCGTGATGAGGAGCAGATCAAGACTTCGTCATGGTCGCAGGAACTGGTGCGAGGTGCGCATGAGCGTGCGGAGCATCTTGGGTATCGGTTGGAGGAGTTTCATCTGAAGGCGCGAGGCATGACAGCGCGCAGGCTTTCGGGCATCCTGGAGGCGCGGGGGATTCCGGGATTCATTCTTTCGCCGCTGATCTCACGGAGTCGCGGGCATGTGTCGATGCTTTGGGAGAAGTTCAGCAGTGTGCTGATCGGGCTTGGCTATGCGCGTCCGGCGCTGAACCGGGTGCATCATCATCACTTCTTCGGCATGATGACGGCGCTGCGGATGCTGAAGAAGCAAGGGTTCAGGCGCATTGGATTTTACAATGCCAGCACGATCGATGAGCGGATGTATCGCGCGTGGTCGGCGAGCTTTCTGGCGCATCATCCGCTGCCACTGGCGCAGGCTGCGGAGCTGATGTGTTTGAAGCGGGAGATATCGCGCACGGATTTTCAAAGCTGGTTGAAGTCCGCGAAGCCTGAGGTGGTGATCGAGGGCGGGCATCAACTGACGAACTGGTTTCCTCCCGGCGGGAAGGTCAAGCATGTGACGCTGGGCTGGCGTGCGGATCATGCGGGAGTGGCAGGAGTGGACCAGCAGGCAGCGGTGCTGGGTGGGGCGGCGGTGGATCTGCTGGTGGCGCAGCATCAGCAGAATGAGCGGGGGATTCCGGCCTATCCGAAGATCGTGATGACCGAGGGCGTGTGGAGGCCTGCAAGATCGTGACGGCGTGATCGTTCACGGCGGTCTCATGCGTGCTTTGTTTTTCCTCCTTGCCTTCAGTTCACTGCTCTCCGCGGCTGAGAAGCCGAATGTGCTGCTCGTCTGTGTGGACGACTTGAAGCCGGTCATCGGCTGCTATGGCGATGCGCAGGCGAAGACGCCGAACATCGATCGGCTGGCCGCACGCGGGATGCTGTTTGAGAAGGCTTATTGCAATCAGGCGGTGTGCTCGCCCTCACGCAATGCGCTGCTCACCAGCCTGCGTCCGCAGACACTGGGCATCTATGAACTGAGTACGAATTTTCGCAAAGGCGCGCCAGATGCCATCACGCTGCCGCAGCTCTTCAAGAACAATGGATACCGCACCGAAGGCATGGGGAAGATCTTCCATGTGGGGCATGGGAATGTGAATGACGATGCGTCCTGGAGCGTGCCTTATTTCACCCCGAAGAGTGGCACCTATGTGCTGCCGGAGAACGGAGCACCGCCGGAGGCCCAGGCCGAGAAGAAGACCAATCCGAAAGTGGAAGCCTGGAAGCTGGCGCGTGGAGCGCCCACGGAAAGCGCGGATGTGTCGGATAACCGGTATGGCGATGGCATGGTCGCGGATGAGGCTGTGAAGCGCCTGGACGCCGCGAAGCAGAAACCGGATGAGCCGTTTTTCCTCGCGGTGGGTTTTGTGAAGCCGCATCTGCCGTTCGTGGCGCCGAAAAAATACTGGGATCTCTATGATCCGGCGAAGCTGCCGCAACCTGAGCTGAGCAAGGCTCCGGAAGGTGCGCCAGAGT
This sequence comes from Prosthecobacter gellanilyticus, assembly GCF_007992435.1. Classification (GTDB taxonomy): domain Bacteria; phylum Verrucomicrobiota; class Verrucomicrobiia; order Verrucomicrobiales; family Verrucomicrobiaceae; genus Prosthecobacter; species Prosthecobacter gellanilyticus. The sequence goes on from NZ_BKAG01000069.1 coordinate 24,372, forward strand.
TCGCGCCGACCACCTGGGGTGAGCTGCGCAATTACAAGGACATGCCTGACAAAGGACCTGTCACGCCGGAGCAGCAGCGGCATCTCATCCACGGTTACTATGCCGCCATGAGCTACATGGATGCGCAACTCGGCAAGGTGCTGGATGCCCTGGATGCCAGCGGTCTCGCCAAAAACACGATCATCGTTTTTTGGGGTGATCATGGCTGGCATCTGGGAGATCACGGCATGTGGTGCAAGCACACGAACTATGAGCAGGCCGCGCACATCCCGCTGCTGATCAGTGCGCCGGGCGTGACGCAGGCCGGCGCGCGCACGCAGTCGCTCACGGAGACGGTGGACATTTATCCCACACTGGCGGAACTGGCCGGGCTGAAGGCGCCGGAAACGTTGGATGGACGCAGCTTTGCTTCCGTACTCAAAGATGGTTCGGCGAGCAACCGTGATCATGTGATCCATGTGTATCCGCGTGGTGAGAATCTGGGCCGTGCCATTCGCACGCAGCGGCATCGTCTGGTGGAGTGGAAGCCTGCGGGTGGATCGGCAGAGCAGGCGGTGTATGAGCTTTACGACTATCAGGCGGATCCGCTGGAGTCGAAGAACCTCGCGGCTGAACAGCCTGCGGTGGTGACGGAGTTGAAGGCGCTGCTGGCGAAGCATCCGGAGGCGAAGCTGCAGATCAGCAACAAGCCGGAAGGCAAGAAGGCGGGTGGAACAGCGAGCAAGAAGAAATCGAAATCGAAGCAGGATCGCCATGCCATGTTTGATTCACGCGACACGAACAAGGACGGTCAACTGACGATGGAGGAGTTTCTGCTGAAGCAGCCTGATCCTGAGGAGGCACCGAAACGGTTTCCGGTTTTTGATGCGGACAAGAACGGCGTGTTGAGCCGCGAGGAGTTCGTGAAGAGCGGGAAGGTGAAGTAGGGGTGAGCTATTTATGATTTACGATTTTTGATTGATGATTTGGGGGATGGTGGAGTGATCGGGGCTGTTTTTCACAGGATTCACAGGATGGCAGGATGAACAAGATTCAGAAGGTGAAGGGCTAAAGCTCCCCGCCCCGTCAGTCGTGCGGACTCCGGCATGCGTAGGAAGGTGTCGTGCGTCGCTTCAGATCTTCAGCAGATCCAAAGCCAGCCGCTT
>NZ_BKAG01000070.1 GCF_007992435.1 Prosthecobacter gellanilyticus
ACAGAGCCAGCGCGGCAATCACGGCATCACCGATCTCGCGTGTGTTCACCTTCCGCGTGCCAGGGGCGCCGCTGAAGATGTCACCGGTGCGCAGACCGTCATCGATCACCTTCTTCACGGCGGACTCGATGGCCACGGCTTCCTTCTCGAGACCGAGGGCGAAGCGCAGCAGGAGGGCGGAGGACAGGATCTGGGCGATCGGGTTGGCGATGCCCATGCCGGCGATGTCCGGGGCGGTGCCGCCGCTCGGCTCGAAGAGGCCGAAGTAGAGGCCATCGCCCTTCGGTTTGCCCAGGCTGGCGCTGGCCAGCATGCCCAGGGAACCGGCGATCATGGCCATCTCGTCACTGAGGATGTCGCCAAAGAGGTTTTCAGTCACCAGCACGTCAAAGCTGCGGGGAGCCTTGATCAGCTGCATGGCGGCGTTGTCCACATACAGGTGGGCCAGGGTCACGTCCGGGTATTCCTTGGCCACTTCCACCATCGTTTCGCGCCAGAGCACGGAGTTGGTCAGCACGTTGGCCTTGTCCACGCTGGTGACGTGCTTGTTACGGAGCTGGGCGGCTTTGAAGGCGACATGGCCGATGCGGACGATCTCGCTCTTCTTGTAGACCATCGTGTCGATGACCTCGATGTCGCCGTCCGGCAGGGTGGTGCGGCTCTTCGGCTGGCCGAAATACATGCCGCCGGTCAGTTCGCGGACGCAGAGGACGTCAAAACCACCTTCCACCAGGTCCGGACGGATGGGGGAGGAGGAGGTCAGGGCAGGGTAGCAGATGCCGGGGCGGAGGTTGGCAAAGAGGCCAAAGTGCTTGCGCAGGGGCAGCAGGGCGCCGCGCTCTGGCTGCTCGTTCGGGGGCAGTTTTTCCCACTTCGGACCGCCGACGGAGCCGAAAAGGATGGCGTCGCTGGCCTCACAAGCGGCCACGGTTTCAGGCGGGAGGGCCTTGCCCACAGCGTCGATGGCAGCGCCGCCGACGAGCTGGTGGTTGTATTCAAAGGTGATGCCAGTGCGGGCGGCCAGGGTGTCGAGGACGCGGATGGCTTCGGCCATGACTTCGGGGCCGATGCCGTCACCAGGAAGGACTGCGAGTTTGAAAGAGCGGGACATGGAGGGGCGGCTCTATGGGCGGGAAACGAGGGTCGGCAAGGGCGGAGTCACCTGCCGTAGGGGCTTCATTGAGCATTCGGGGGTGGGAAAGGTCCAAAAATAGAACCCAGCCATGCGATTTTTAGGATTGCCTTCTTTTCCGGATGTCAATACGCTGTCTTTACAAAGCTATGAAAAAATCCCCCCCAACCTTCCGCCGTCTCTGTCTCGCCCTGGTGATGACGATGGCGGCCCCTTGGGCGTCCGGCCAGCTGGTTCAGACGCTGAAGGACATCAATACGACACCGGTGAGCAGCAGTGCGGATCCAGATGCCATGGCGCTGGCTGGAGGAAATCTTTTCATTTCCACGGACAATGCGCTCAGCGGTTCTGAACTGTGGAAATACACCGTCCTGGCCTCCTTCAATGGTGCGCGCGGCGTGGTGGCGGATGCGGCCGGAAACCTGTATGTGCTGGACACGGCCAGTCATGTCATCCGCAAGGTGTCGACAACCGGGGCAGTGTCCGTTTTCGCGGGCTCCCCAGGCGTGGCGGGAAGCGCTGACGGCGCAGGCATGGCAGCGCAGTTCAACACTCCCACTGCCATTGCCATCGTGACCACAGGGCCGAACATCGGCCTCATGTTCGTGGCGGACACGAACAATCACACCATCCGCCGGGTGACCCCCCAGGGCGTGGTCACCACCCAGGCAGGCAAGGCTGGCCAAGTGGGCTTCATCGACAACAACACCTTGGACGATGCGCGCTTCCGCTTCCCCCGAGGGATTGCGGCAAGGCAGCAGGTTGGCGCGAACATGGAGGTTTTTGTGTCAGACTCAGGCAATAACGCGATTCGGAGAATCACGATTCAGCCCGCTTCCACTCAATTGGTGACTCTTGCCGGATCGCTGCCCGGATCTCCCACCGCAGGTCAAGCCGGATCTGTAGACGGCACAGGTGCGAGCGCTAGGTTCAATAATCCAGGAGGAATCTCTTTGGCTCCCGTTAATCTTACCGACGACACCGGCAACGTGTCTTTGTTTCTGGCAGATACCGGTAACAACTGCATCCGACGGGTGGGCCTGAGTGGACGCGTGGTCACCTCGGCGGGTTCAACCACTCCGGGAGCTGCGAATGGCATAGGTTTGGCGGCCAGCTTCAACGCGCCTCAGTCAGTGGTTTGCGATAACGCCGCGAACCTTGCCTCGAACCTGAATGTGTATGTGGCAGACACGGGCAACAACCTCATACGTGTTGTCCAGCCGAAGGTGCTTTCACAATCCGCAAACCAGGGGGTGGTCACCACCCTGGCTGGAAGCGGCGCGGCGGGTGGCGTGAATGGAGTGGGGGCGGCGGCCAGCTTCAACGCCCCTCGGGGGGTGGGACTTGTCGGCACGAACCTCATCGTCGCGGATACAGGGAATCATGTGCTGCGCAATGTGGTGGCCTCAGGGGCTGGCGTGGGCACGGTCACCCTGCGTGCGGGTCAGGTGGGCGTGGCGGGCGGACTGGACGGCGCGGCCACTGGCACGGCCACGCCGGTGCCTGTGCAGGTAGCGGATATCAATCCCGGTTCTGCCAATTCCTTGCCGCAGCAGCTGACACCCGTGGGCAATGCGCTGTTTTTCACGGCCCAGGACGGCAATAGCAACCGCGACCTGTGGAAGACGGATGGCACCCCCGTTGGCACAATAAAAATTGGCAACACCGACTATCCCAGCGTCCCGGGCGGGCCGCAGTTTCTGACAGCCGTGGGCAACACGCTGTACTTCCAAGGCTACGGGGATGAGCACGGCTCGGAATTGTGGAAGAGTGATGGCACTAAGGCTGGCACGGTGGAGGTCCAGAACATCTATCCAGGAGTGGACAGCTCCCTGCTGGAAAATTTTTATGCGGTCGACTCCCCATCCCCAGGCGTGTTACCAAGCCTGTTGTTCGGTGCCACGGACGGCACGGACGGCGTGGAGCTTCGAAAGATCGGTCCTCCCAACGCTGCTACCAGCACTCGCGTGGCGGACCTGTTTTCAGGCGGTGACAGCTCAAGCCCATCCGACTACATCCAGTTTGATGGTTGGATTTACTTCGTGGCCAGAAGTAACGTGGTGGCGGACAGTGAGATCGTGGGACGTGAGCTTTTCAAACTGAATCTGGCGTCGCTGAATGCCCCGCCAAATTTGGTCGACATGCTGGTGGCGGATATCGCTCCCCAGGGGGACTCCGAACCTCGTGACTTGGTGGTGAGCGGGCCGGGAACGGCGGCTGCCGGCGGCCAGCTCTTCTTCAGCGCCAGCACCACGGGAGAAGGTCGCGAGCTCTACGTCATGAATGCGGCCAATAGCCTGACGCCGACCCGGGTGAAGGATCTCAATTCCGACGCCCAGGACTCCGGCATCGACCACATCACGCCGATCACGGTCACCAAGACCGGGCTCACGCAGCCTAATGGTGTGCTTTTCACGGGTGATGAAGACCAGGGCCAGGGGCTGGAGCTCTATTTCAGCAACGGCAATCCCAACGACACGGGCATTGTGAAGAATCTCTCCGCAGGGTCAGAGAGCTCCATTCTGGACAATTTCTTCTCCATCTCCTCCGGGGTGGTGATTTTCACCAAGGAGGAGACCGATGGCAAGATCGTGCTCTACCGCACTGATGGCACCTCAGATGGCACGGTGCCGATCGAGGAATTCGATGGTGAGCCGGATAACGGGAACAGTACGACGGCGAAGGACTTCCGTGCCGGGGTCCTGGTAGGTTCCAATCTTTACTTCATGCTGTCCAACGATGAGCTGTGGCGCACCAACGGCCAGAACGACGCGGGCACGGTGCTGATCCATCGCTTCCGCACCAGTACGGAAAGCTCGGATGCCCAGGGATTCACCCGTCTGAGTGACGGTCGCGTGGTCTTCAGTGCCATCACCCCGGATGAGGGACGTGAGCCCTGGATCACGGATCTGGCAGGCTCCACCACGATCCTCCACGACATTCAGACTGGCACTCTGGGTTCAGACCCGCAGAGTTTCACCGCGACCCACGACGGACGTCTCTATTTCACCGCTGAGGCGACTCCTGGGAACCGGGAGCTTTACCTGAAAGATGTGGCCGGGGCGCCGACACTTGTTCAGGACATCAATCCCACCGGCAGCGCGGACCCCCAGGGGCTTCTCTGGGTGCGGGCCGCTCTTCCGGCGAACAACAAGCTCTACTTCTCTGCCAGTGATGGTGGCTCAAACCGTGAGTTGTGGGTGATGGACAATGCCAATGCCTTGACCGAGATCGAGGTGGACGCAGGCTCCGGATCCCACCCGGAAAACATCACGGCCTACAAGGACTTCGTCTACTTCTCCGCCGAAACCAATGCCGGGGTGGAGCTGTGGAGGACCGATGGTGTCAATCTGGCAGGAACCACCATGGTCAAAGATATCTTCTTTGGCAGTGGATCCTCAAATCCGGCTGAGCTCGCGGTCATGCCTGCACCGAAGGTCAAGCTGGATGGCACACTGGACTACACGAACACAAAACTTTATTTCATCGCCACGGGGAACGGCACTGGCATCACGCAGGATCAGGAGACGGGGCGTGAACTTTGGGTCACCGATGGAACGGCGGCGGGCACCAAGGTGGTGAAGGACATCATCTCTGGCGGCCAGTCCTCCATTGATGACGGCCAGCCAGCCTATCTCACGGTGGTGGGTAACGCGCTCTATTTTGTGGCTGATGACGACGTGAATGGCCGTGAACTCTGGAAGAGCGATGGAACACCAGGCGGCACGGTCATGGTCAAGAACATCCACCTGACGGGAAGCTCTGATCCCACCGACCTGCGCAGCGTGAACGGCAAGCTCTTCTTCGTTGCTAATGACGGCACCCACGGTCGCGAGCTTTGGATGAGCAATGGCACGGCCACCGGCACGGTGATGGTGAGCCCTCCCGGTCGTACTGGTATCGCCGCAGACGGTGATGTGCTCGGAGGTGTTGATGCCGGCATCCAGGACATGACGGTCATCAAGGACGTGCTGACCTTCACCGCGGACGACCGCATCGTGGGTCGTGAAATCTGGATCACAGACGGCACTGCGGTGGGAACCACCGTCATGACAGAGTTCGTCCCAGGACCCGGCTCTTCGTATCCGCACAATCTCGCCGCTGTGGATGACAAGCTCCTCTTCTCCGCCAGTGACGTGGACATTGGTGATGAGCCTCGCGTGGCCATCCTGTCCTCGAAGCTTGTAGTGACATTGCCTCCGCATGGTATTCTGGACGAACTGGCACCCGGTGCGACGGTGGATTTAACTCCGACGACTCCGGTCGCTGCTGGCTCGTTCATCAATCTGGTCTTCCGCCTGAGCAACAAGGGCACCACCGGAATTGCCAATACGGTGGCCACCATCAGTGGTCTGCATGCAGCAGACTTCACGGTCTTTAAGAAGCCGGGCGCAACGATCAGCGCGGGCCAGTTCACCGAGGTGACGATCCAGTTCAAACCCAAGGAAGGCGGTGAAAGAACGGCCATGCTGCGCATCACCAGCACAGACGGCCCCAATCCTATCCTTGATTTCAATCTCACCGCTGACTGCACCAAGGATCCTACCATCGCCTCCCACCCCGTTTCCCAGATCGTCAAGGTGGGCGCTCCGGTGACCTTGAGTTCCTCCATCATCCCTGGTGCCACCGCGCCGGTCACCCTGCAGTGGAAGAAGAATAAAGCGCCTGTCGCCGGCGCTACTCTGAACCCCCTCTATCTCTGGTCAGCCAAGCTGACGGATGGCGGCGCCTATACCGCGGAGTTCAAGAGCGGTGCCAAGGCTCCAAACAACGTGGGAACGAGTGATATTGCCCAGCTCGCAGTCGTGGAAGACTTCATGCCAGCGCGGGTGGTGGCTTTGAAAGCAGCCACGACCAAGGGCGCCACGATCACCGTCAATGCCACAGGCAACGGACTGACTTACCTCTGGAAGTACTCGCTTAATTCGGACCTGAGCAGCCCGCAGGCCCTGCCGGCGCTTGTCATTCCCACGACCGTCACCACGAAAACCCTGGGCTTCTCCAAGACGGTTGGCATCAGCCCCGCTGAGGCTGGTTACTACTTCTGTGAGGTCACCAGCCCGGCTGGCACGGTGGTCGGCGGGACAACCTACGTGAAGGTTTTCAACGCCACGCCTGAGTTCGTGGCGAACCCAACCCTTCCTACCGGCATCGTTGGTTCGGCGTATTTCCATCAGCTCGCGACCAATCCAGATCCGCTCAAGGCTCCGCTGACTTATTCGGTGGTGGCCCCTTCAAAACTGCCGCTCGGACTGAAGCTGGATCCCAAAACGGGCGTCATCAGCGGTATTCCGACGAAGGTGGAGACTCAATCCGTGACCTTCAAGGTTGCGAATGGCCTGCCGACAGCGGCTGCTGGGGGCACCGTTATCGCAAGCATCACCATCGTGGCGATGCCGGTCGGGCTTGAGGGCACTTTCCAAGGTTTGGTCGAACGTAATGAGGAGATCAACGGTTCCGCCGGCGGCAGGATCGAGATCGTTTTGGGCAAGTTGGGCAGCTTCTCCGGCAAGCTGATCCAGGGTGCCACCACCGACCCCTTCAAGGGCAACCTGATGTTCGACGTGTCAGGCGGACAGGCTGTAGCCCCTTTCACTGGCATGGCACGCATCATCCGCAAGGGCATCTCCGCACCGCTGGACCTGACCTTCACGATTGATCCCACCAACAAGAATTTCCTGACTGCGGGCAACGTTGCTTCCGTGAACGTCGGCGGTGCGGTCAATGCTGAGGTGTATGCCTGGAAGATGGTCGCGAATCTGGACCCTTACCGCTCTGTCGCCACCAGCGCGACCAACACGAACACCTACAACTTCGGCATCAGGCTTCCGGCCCAGGTCAACAGCCTGGCGAATCCGAACATCGGCAGCACTGATGTGCCACAGGGCACGGGGTATGGCACCTTCCTGATCAGCAAGACAGGCACCCTGACCATTGCCGGCATGACGGCGGACGGGGAGAAGATCACCTGCGCCACCTTCGTGGGACCGAATGGTGAGGTGCTGCTCTATCAGAGCCTTTACACCACGACGCGGAAGGGGTCCGTCTGCGGTCTGCTGGTCATCGGCACGGGTGTGAACGCGGCTTCGCCAAACGACAACGTGCTGAACACTAACACGCAGTTCCCCTTCGACTGGACACGTCCGCCCTCCACGGCGGTGCTCAGCGCGGCGACCAATACCCGCACCTACCGCGCTGGTTTCGGCCTGGCAGACACACCGGTGCAGACGCCAGTGGAGCTGGAGGCCTTTGGTGGCTACTACCAGCCAGGGGCAGCCCCGCTGCTGGTTTCCCCGCCGTCCACGGCAACCGGCAATGAAGACAAGGCCAACCTGACCTTTACCGGTGGTGGCGTGAACCTGAGCAGCACACCCAGCCCTAGCGCCACCCATGTGACCGTCACCGCCACCAAGGCGACGGTCATGCCCGTGGCTAACGCCACCACCACGAAGTTTGCCTCGGCTGTCCTGAAGACCGGGATCTTCACCGGCAGCTTCGTCCTGAAAGATGATGACGAAACCACCACCACTCCCGCCACCAAGGTGGACAAGATGGATGAGATCAAGCGCACCGTGAACTTCCTGGGACTCATCGTTCCTGAGAACGGTGGCACGGTCCATCGCGGTGTGGGCTACTATCTGCTGCCGCAGATTCCTGTTCTGCCCACGGACACCGTGGTCACCAAGCAGACGATCCTTTCGGGCCAGGTCAATTTTGACAAGGACCCGTAAAGCACCCTTTTGAGACTCACCTCAGCAGCAGCATCCGTGAGGATGCTGCTGTTTTTTTTACGCTCAGGCCATTGATCAGAACGCCATTGCCCTGATAGTCAGCGCCACTGCCTATGCCAGTCTTCCGCCCTCTTGCCATTGCTGCAATTGCTTGTGTCTGGTGCCTCTCCCTCCTTGGGTTCCGCTTTTACTGGTCGAACCACGGCTACTTTGCCTTCATGGGGTGGAACCTCTTTCTCGCCGCCATTCCTCTCGGAAGCGCGGCCCTGCTGGCCAAGGTGGACCGCTGGCGCTTCGGGGCGCCGCTCGTCGCGGGCTGGCTGCTGTTTTTCCCGAATGCTCCCTATGTCCTCACGGACCTGCTGCATCTGCGGGCGCGGCCCGGAGTGCCGCTGTGGTATGACCTGCTCATGCTGCTCTCCTTTGCGCTCGTCTCTCTCTGGCTGGGCTTCCAGTCCTTGCACATGGTGCAGACTTGGGTGGCGCGGAAGACCTCGCGCGCCATGGCGTGGAGCTTCGTGGGGGTGAGCCTCCTGCTGTCAGGCTTCGGCATCTACCTCGGCCGCTTCCTGCGTTGGAACAGCTGGGACATCGTGAGTAATCCCATCGCCCTCTTGGGAGACATTTGGGCGCGTTTTGCGGACCCGCTTTCCCACGGGCGCACCTGGGGCGTCACTTTAGGGTTCGGCGGACTGCTGCTGGTGGCGTATCTCTTCTGGATGTTTTCCGTGACGACCGCCGCCACGGCTGCTTCCCGTGACCATGCCGACTGACCCTGCCCCCTGGACCCACCTCCTTCTCTTTGATGGAGTGTGTAATCTCTGTGACCAGACGGTGCAGTGGGTGCTGGCCCATGACCGGCGCGGCATCGTGAAGTTCTGCTCCATCCAGTCTGAGCTCGGTTCCAAACTGTATCGTGAGCGGGGTTATGATCCCGCCGAGCCGCACAGCATGGTGCTGATCACACCGGAGGCCAGTTATGTGAAAAGTGATGCCGCCCTGCAGCTCGTCAAGCTCATGGGCGGTCCGCTCTCCCTGCTTTCCTGGGCCCGGATCATCCCCCGGTTGGTGAGGGACCCGGCCTATTCCTTCATCGCCAAGAACCGCTACCGCTTCTTTGGCAAAAAAGATGCCTGCTGGCTGCCGCGCCCCGAGTGGAAAGAACGCTTCGTTGGTTAGGTTACTTGTCCAATCCCGCAATCGGAAAGTCAGTGCTGAGGGTGTGCTGCTGGGTCACGATGGCCTCCAGCTTGGTGACGATCTCAGGATGCTCCTCAGCCACATTCGTGATTTCTTTTTCGTCTTTGGACAGGTCGTAGAGCAGGGTCGCAGGTTTGGCGGTGGCCATTTTGGCGTTCTTTCCGGTTAGGCCGGTCTTGATCAATTTCCAGTTTCCCATGCGCACGCAGAGCTGGCCACCGTAACCGGCGAACTCGCGGTAGAGGAACTCGCGCTCAGGCTGCTTTTCACCGAGAAGAGTCGGTGCGAGGCTGATGCCATCAATGTTCGCGGGAGCCTTGTCCTTGGAGCCTGCGAGCTCGACGAGAGTGGGCAGCCAGTCTTCAAAGCCAGACACGCGGTTTGAGACGCTGCCTGCCTTGATCTTCCCCTTCCAGCGCACAATCCCTGGAGAGCGGATGCCGCCTTCAAAGAGAGTGCCTTTGCCATCACGCAGGCCTTGGTTGGAGTTGAAGAAGTCGCAGTCGGTGCCCGCGAGCTTCGCGTGGGTGCCGTTGAGCGGACCGTTGTCAGAGATGAAGATGAAGATCGTGTTTTCATCGAGGCCGAGCTCGTTCACGAGAGTCATCACGCTGCCGATCTCACGGTCCATGCGCGTGATCATGGCTGCATAGGCCGCCTTCGGTTGGAAGTGCGGGAGGTAGCCATTGCCACCGGGATAAGGCGGGTCTTCCCACTGGCCTGCATACTCACCCAGCGAGTCATCCGGCACCTGCAGCGCAACGTGCGGCACGGTGGTGGGCCAGTAGAGGAAGAAGGGCTCGTCCTTGTGCTGGCGCACAAAAGCGCGTGCCTGCTCGGCGATGAGGTCGGCAGAATACTCCGTGCCCTTGAAGCGCGCGTAGCTCTCCGGCTTCGCGGGATCTTCATCGGGCTTCAGCTTGTCGCTCGCAGGAAAGAACGGGTTCTTCAAATGCACGATCTTGTCATTGTCCCAGAGATAGGTGGGATAGAAATTGTGCGCCACGCCCTGGCAGTTGTAGCCGAACCAACGTTGAAATCCTTGCTTGAGCGGATCCCCCGAACTGCCGGGTCCTCCGAGACCCCACTTGCCAAAGCCGCCCGTGGCATAGCCCAGTCCACGCATGACCTCGGCCATGGTGTTGGCCTCATCAGGGATCGGATGCTGGCCCTCGGTCTCCGGAATGCCGCCGTTCGCTTGGGTGGCTTTTGATGCCACGCCGCGATTGTCGCGGATATACGTGTGGCCTGGATGCATGCCGCTCATCAGCACAGAGCGTGAGGGCGCGCACACGGCATTGCCGCAGTAGTGCTGCGTGAGCTTCATGCCCTCCGCAGCCATGCGATCAAGGTTCGGTGTCTTGATCTTCGTCTGGCCATAGGGTCCGAGATCTCCCGGCCCGAGATCATCCGCGAGAATCAGCACCACGTTCGGCTGCCGTGCCGAGGCGGTGAAGGCGATGAGAAGGGCAGAGGAAGCGAGCAGAGGTCGGAGCAGGCGGTTCATGGCAGGTAAGAACGTGAGCCGCGCCGCCCAACTTTGCCAAAACAAAGCCTTCCATCCGTCCCGGCTCTTCAAGTAGACTTTCCAGGTATGAAAGCACGTCTTCTCTTTCTGGGTGCAGCCTGTCTGGTGATCAGCGCCTGCGTGGCACCGCCCACCAGCGCCCCGACGTCTCGTTATCCCGCCAAACCAGGTTCCTACTCCAACAGGATCGGAGCCCCGGTCAGCTCTGACTCCATGAACGGCACCAGCGCGGCGAATCCGCCCATCCAGCCGGGCGAGACCTCCACGGCCTACCGCCGCCGTCTGGCGCGCCAGCAGCAGGAAGCCGTGCCGACAGGCCAGTTCATGTATCAGAACAACTACCAGGACGCCTTTGGTCGGCGCACCGACAGTGGAGTCTACCGCAGCACCGGTGGTGTGACGGAGGATGTCTACATCGGCAACCAGCAGATCCCGGTCGTTCCTGGCCAGCCCTACTACGGCCCGGCACCGGCCTACCCAAATGTGTATCAAGGCGGCTACGTGGCCCCGGGCACCAATGCAGTGGTCGATCCCTATTCAGGACGCGTGCTGCCCGTGCAGAGGTGATGCAGCGTTCGCGGATCAGATGCATAAGTCGCGAAGCGTCCTGGAGTGCGCCGGCCCTCCAGCACTCTCGAAGGCCTAACGAAAACCTTTGCGTGATCAATATGCGAAGGTCATTCGAGTTTCTTTCGTCCTTCTGGATGTTCGCCTATCACCCGCTCCGTCGGAAAGCGCCAGAGGCCTGGCGTACTCCAGGACGCTGCCGCGAAGATCCAGAATGCCTTTTAAATCATGCCGCAGGCACTTCCTCACCAAAAGACGCCTCGGTTCCTTCATCCGGATGGATCTGATAGTCACCGGACTTCGCATCCTTGGTGATGTGGATGAACCCGCGTGCGCCGGCGGCCTCCACCAGCGCGGCGAAGGATCGGAAGCCGTGATAACGCTCGCTGAACTGCGGCTGGCGGCGCTTGATGGTCTGCTTCACGCTGGAGGCCCAGATGGCTTGGTCGCCACCGCGCTCATTCATCATGGCATCCACGGTCTCCATGAAGAGCTCGATGGCCTTGTCGGGATCTCCTGAGAGCTTCGCGGCTTCAGGGTCGCGTGCAGGGGCGGGAGCCTTGTCTTTGTCTTTATCTTTATCCTTCTCTTTGTCTTTGTCCCTGGAGTTTCCGTTGCTGCCGGCCTTGCCTTCCGCAGCGCCTTTGACGGGCCTTGGCTTGGCAGCCACGCGGGCGACGGCGCGTTTCGGCAGTTCGCGCACCAGATCGTCATAGAAGATGAACTCATCGCAGTTGCTGATGAAGATGTCTCCGGTGGAGTTCTTCACGCCGACACCGATGACGGTCTTGTTGTTCTCACGCAGCTTGCTGACCAGCGGGGAGAAGTCCGAGTCACCGCTGACGATCACAAAGGTGTCCACGTGCGACTTGGTGTAGCAGAGATCCAGCGCATCCACCACCATGCGGATGTCCGCGCTGTTCTTGCCGCCCTGGCGCACGTGCGGGATCTCGATCATCTCAAACGCGGCCTCGTGCATGGCACGCTTGTGATCACGGTAGCGGTCCCAGTCACAGTAAGCTTTTTTCACCACGATGCTGCCTTTGACGAGCAGGCGCTCCAGCACCTTGCCCATGTCAAACTTGTCATATCGTGCGTCACGCACGCCGATGGCGAGGTTCTCGAAGTCACAAAAGATGGCCATCGTGTGCGTGCGGTCTGTGTTTCTCATGAACACAGAGTCGCGGCGAGGGGCCGGTGGGTCAAGCACTGTGCTTCGCCGCCCACTTTCGTGTGCGCGCATGGCGGTACCCGAACAGCAGCCTTATGTAGAGCCGCACGGCCGTGTTGGTGATCAGCCAGCCAATCCAGCCGCGGCCAAAGGCATAGGTGACGGTGTCATGCATCACGCAGCCGCCCTCGGGGTGCGGCTCGAAGCGATGCTCATGCACGAAGGTTTTAAAGGGGCCTTCGAGCATCTCATCGATCAGCACCCGCGGCGGGCGCACCTTTTGCCAGCGGCAGGTCCAGCGCATGGGGATGATGAGCAGATCACGGCAGCGAAAGTGAATGAGCCCGCCTTCACGTGGCGGATGCTCCATCTCCACACTCACCAGCCGGAAGGTGAAGGGCATGACGTGGACGATGTTTCGTGGATCACTGTGAAACTCAAACATCACCTCCGCGCTGGCAGCGAGACGGGTGCTGGCATGATGGGTGGCCGGCATCGTGGAAGGTGATCAATGTTTCACCGGCCAGAGCAGCAGCAGCAGGCAGACGCCGCGCACGGTCCAGGCGATCGTGCGCATCCAGTTCGTGGAGGTCAGACGGCGGATCGTGGGCAGGTCAAAACCGCTGGCGAGCCGTCCATGCAGGGGCACCTGAAAACAAAAGGTGGAGATCCACGCCACGACCAGCGCTCCGAGACTCAACCAGAACAGTGAGGACCTTTCGCCACTCCAAAAGAGCAGCGCCGCCGTGCCGCCCTCCGCCAAGGCCAGAGGTCCCACCACCCAGGTGACCAGCCACATGTGCCGGGCATGATAGATGGGGAACTTCTCCTCACCCACGTGCTCAAAGAGCGGGTAGTGCACCCGCTGGATCGTCCAGATCAACCCGGCAAGCGCCCAGGTGATGGAAGTGTGGAGAAGCAGCAGTTGCTGGGTCATGAGGGGGCATGTGAGCCTGTCACTAACGAGCTAGCCCAAGAGGGAGCATTCGTGACCGAAATCAACGAATGTCCTGGCCCTCTGGGCGCTCTCAATTCAACCGCCGTTATTCGAACCAGTGCCTGCCCGTCATCAAGCGGAAGTCGCCACAAGTCCTCCGATGCGCTTTTTCGGCCGGCCACCGCCACCTCCATCATCTGAGTGGGTTGAGATCCATCCTGCCAAAGTCGGATGAGAAGCGCTGCGGCATCCGACTTTAGTTCAATACCTGGTTCCAGCGCAGTGTGGGAGGAGTGGCGTGTCAGCCCCGACTCCTATGAAACTGAAGACCACTCTCCTCAACCTCACTGCTCTGCTGCTCATCGCCTCCACGGCCTTGCTGCACAGCGCGTCTTATGAATGGTCAAACTTTGCCGGCATGCCGGGCGGGGCTGGCAGTGTGAATGGCACGGGCACGGCGGCGCGGTTCAACAGACCTGCCGGAGTGGCTGTGGACAGTGCCGGGAATCTCTTCGTGGCGGATCGTAGCAACCATGTCATCCGCAAGATTAGCAAGACGGGTGTGGTCACAACTTTCGCCGGGCAGACCGGGGCATGGGGACATGCGGACGGCACCGGATCGGCAGCCCGTTTCAATGAACCCTCCGGGCTCGTTATGGGCAGCGGTGGCGTGCTGTATGTCACAGAATTGCAAAATCAGGTCATCCGCAAGGTCACCAGCGCTGGTGTGGTGACCACGCTGGCGGGTAAAGCAGGCGTGGCCGGCCCTACGGATGGCACGGGTGAGGCAGCGCGGTTCTACAGACCGGCAGGCATGGCCCTGGCGGCGGATGGATCACTCCTGGTGGCAGACTCTGGCAGCCACACTCTGCGCAAAGTGACGATGGCGGGTGTGGTGACGACTCTGGCGGGTTTGGCGGGGGTCAACGGGACGGCGGACGGCAGTCTGGCAAACGCTCGGTTTCGCTACCCGGAGGGCATCGCCAGAGCGGCGGATGGCACGCTCTACATCACTGATTCGGGGAACTGCACGATCCGCAAGATCACTCCGGCAGGGGTAGTGTCCACGCTGGCGGGAAAAGCAGGCACTTATGGTGCGGTGGATGGCACGGGCACGATGGCGGAATTCGACTACCCGACCAGCCTGATCGTGCGGCCTAATGGAGTGCTGTGGGTTGCAGACTACTACAATGGGGCCATCCGCCAAGTCACTCAGGCGGGAGAAGTCACGACCGTCATGGGCGTGATGGGCCAGTGGTTCAATGTGGACGGTGTTGGCACAGCGGCACGCCTCAGCGGCCCTCACTGCATGACGGCCGATGCGGCAGGCACGATCTACATCACGGATGTGGGTAACCATAACGTCCGCAAGGCGACCGCCGTGCTGATGGTCACCACCGTGGCCGGGCAGGCGGAGAATCGTGGCAGCACGGATGGCACGGGCACCGTGGCACGGTTCAACTTTCCAGAAGGCATCTCCGTGGATGCCGCAGATGAGCTCATCATCGCGGACACCTACAACCGTAGGGTCAGGAAGGCCACCCAGGCGGCAGCGGTGAGCACCATCGCTGGTACCGGAGCCTATGGCAGCACCGACGGCCCTGCGGCGATGGCCACCTTTGGCGGCCTCTATGACAGTGCCGTGGATAGCACTGGCGCCATCTATCTGGCGGACAGCCAGCATACCATCCGCAAGATGGACATGAATGGTGAGGTGAGCACCTTCGCTGGCACGGCTGGCAGCCCTGGCAGCGCAGATGGCACCGGGGCGGATGCGCGCTTCAACTACATCCAAGGTCTCGACGTCGGCAAAGATGACACGATCTATGTCGCGGACACATGGAACAGAATCATCCGCAAGATCACCTCGTCAGGTGAGGTGACGACTCTGGCGGGCAGTGCGGGACTCGCCGGCCATGTGGATGGCACAGGCTCAGCGGCGAGGTTTAATTCTCCGAGTGATCTCGCCGTGGATGACGAAGGCGTGGTGTATGTCGTGGATTCCCAGGATCAGACCATTCGCAAGATCACGCCGGAAGGTGTGGTCACCACACTGGCGGGTTCTCCAAACCATTTAGGCAACACGGATGGCACCGGTGCAGCGGCCCGCTTCCAATACCCCGCCGGCATCGCCCTCGACCCCTATGGAAATCTGATCGTCTGTGACTCCGGCAACCACACCCTGCGAAGGGTCACTCCAGCAGGCGTGGTGACGACCATCGGCGGCATGCCTGGCCAGGCCGGTGCCACGGATGGGCCAGATGCTGCAGCGCGCTTCTCGCAGCCATTTAAAGTCGCTACCGACAGCACTGGGGCGATCTACTTTGTCGACAAGAGCAACAACCGTGTTGTCAAAGGTGTGCCGCATCCAGAGATCGCCGTGGAGGAGCCCGTGGGCACCTCGCTGGTGGACGGCACGGCGGTGGGCGACTTCGGTGCGGTGAGCATCCATGAAAATGTGGTGAAAACCTACACCATCACGAACCTTGGCGGCGCTTCCCTGACTGGCCTGAGCATGAATGTCACCGGCGCTCATGCGGCGGACTTTATGGCCACCAGCCTGAGCAAGCCCACTCTGCTTCCCGGCCAGAGCATGACCTTTACCGTCACCTTCAGCGGAGATGTCAGCGGCACCCGCACGGCAGCGCTGAGCATCACCAGCAATGACGCGGATGAGGCCTCCTTTGACATCAGTCTTAAAGCAGAAGCTGCGGACAGGCCCGTGGTGATCACCGCCCCCGCCTCCCAGGTCGCCCAGGAAGGGGACACCGTCACCTTCACCGCGCAGGCCAGCCACCCGACGGCCACGGTGAAGTATCAGTGGCTGAAAAACGCAGCCAAAATCAACGGAGCTACCACCAACGCACTGGTGAAGTCTGCCCTCAAGCTCGCCGATGGCGGCACCTACACCTTGGAAATGACCAGCAACGGCGCCATCACTCGTCGCACGGCCACTCTCGTCGTCGCCAGGCATGTCGAGCAGACCCACGTCATCAAAGCTGGCAGCCTCCTGAAGCTCTCTGTCAGCGCCAGCGGCCCGGCCACCTTTGCATGGACCAAGGACAATCAGCCCTTCCCTGGTACGGCGGCCACGCTGAGCCTGGCGGCAGCAAACTTCGGCTGGTCCGGCACCTATCGCTGCCACGTCAGCGGCCCTGGCGGAGACACCTTGGTGGCGGCAGTCTTCACCGTGCTCGTTTTTGACTTCAAACCGCAGGTGATCAGCCCTCAAAATCTGCCGGACGGTGCTGTTGGCTGGCCCTACAGCCACCAGATCAAGATCAACACGCAGAACCGTTATGCCCCCAGCAGCTATTCGGCATCCAAGCTTCCTCCGGGGGTGAAGCTGGACACGAAAAGCGGTCTCATCTCAGGCTTCCCCAC
The DNA here is from genome assembly GCF_007992435.1 of Prosthecobacter gellanilyticus. Taxonomy (GTDB): domain Bacteria; phylum Verrucomicrobiota; class Verrucomicrobiia; order Verrucomicrobiales; family Verrucomicrobiaceae; genus Prosthecobacter; species Prosthecobacter gellanilyticus. The sequence goes on from NZ_BKAG01000070.1 coordinate 16,651, forward strand.
GGTGGCTGGTGACTACGAAATCATCGTCACTGCAACCAACAGCCTCGGCAGCCATGGCAGCACGAAGGAAACCGTCACCATCACCCCGCTGGGAGACACTCTGAAAGGTAGCTTCAGCGGCATCGTGGCACGCAATGATCTGCTTAATGCGGGCTTGGGCGGTCGTGTGGACCTCACGATTGCCAGCACCGCAGCCATCAGCGGCTCGCTCACGCTCGGCACCAAGAGCCATCCTTTCAAAGGCCAGCTCAATGCGAGCACATCTCCGCAGCAGGCGATCATCAGCGTGACCCGCGCGGGGCAGAGCAGTGTGACTCTCACTCTCCTGTTTGATGTCGCCACGCAGAGCTTCGCCGCAGGCTCCAGGGTGAAGTTGGGCCTTTTCCAAGCAGCCGTCAGTGGTTGGAGACTGAAGTGGGAAAAGACAGGCACTACGGCCACTCTTTCACCGAAGCTCTTCACCTTTGGTCTGCGCCCGACACTCATGAAAGGCAGCCCGGCGGGTGATGGCTTCGGCTCCTTCACCCTCAATCCTGATGGTAAAATCACCCTCGCTGGCAAAACCCCTGACGGTGAAGGTTTCACCTGCGCCACCTTTGTGGGGCCGCATGGGCAGATCGGCGTCTTCAAGACACTCCTCACCCCGACTGGCTCCCTGCTCGGCGTCCTCGACATCGACCCTGCTGACACGGGCACGCTTAGTGCTGACACGCTGGAGGGCACGGTCACCTGGCAGCGCCCAGCCAATGCCAAGTCCAGAGTCTATCCAGCAGGCTTCAATGCCCTCAACCTCACTGCTTTCGGCGGCAGGTACACCGTTCCCGCAGCACCTGCGCTCATCCTTGGCATGGCACTCGGAGACAAGGCCCTGATCACCTTCAGTGACGCTGGCCTGGGAGATGCCAGCATCAACCCCGATGTGCCCGCCTTCGACATCCTGGCCGGGAACACACCTTCCCTGCCGCCAGCCCTGAGCGCCGGGAACCCGGGCAGTGTGAAAATCACCAAGCTGGATGCCAAGACTGGCCTCTTCACCGGCACCTTCGTCCTGAATGATACCGAACTCCGTGCTTCCCAGGCAGGCCAGATGCTGAAGCGCACGGGCGAATTCAGCGGCATCCTGACCCAGGACAGCATGGGACCCGTCGGTGTGGGTCACTTCCTCCTGCCCGAGATGCCTGTCGATGCCGCGCCTCCTCTCCCGGCCACCACTCCCACCACCTCCGCCAAGCTCTCTGGCTCGGTGATCCTGGAGAAGAAGATGTGATGGCGGCAAGGTCCACACCTCCCGGCACACGACGCCAGGAAACAGGAATTCCTGGGTGAGTGAGAATGCGCGCCGCCGTTCTCACTCACTAAAAAAATGCCGCCCGGTCGCCCCAGAGCTGGATGGGATCGTGATTCCAGCAGCGATCATGCTCCTCCTGCCTTGTGCAGTATTTGTGCCGGGTCGCATCTGCGACGGAGAAGCCTTCAAAGCGATGCTTGTCTGGCAGAGAGTGCACCCAGCGTCTGTTTTTCCGGGCGGGATCTCACCCCTTCTTTCCACGACGGCATGCCTCACTGCAAAAGCGAACCTGGTCCCAGTCACGCTCCCATTTTTTCCTCCAGACAAAGGGTCGCCCGCAGACGGCGCAGATTTTGGATGGCAGGTGCTGTTTTTTGACACCTTTCATAAAGGGCATTCAAACGGGTGAAGTGCTTTTGGTTAGGTTAAGAGGCCCTCCCGCAGCTTGCGGGAGGTTTTTTCCCAGTAGGGGAAGAAGCCTGCGCAGGCCAGGGGAAAGAGCTGCGCCTCCCACGGCCTCTGCACAAGATGCAGACCTATCCCGAGGCTGGCGAGTGTGCGGCGAATGGCCGGGAGCGCATCAGCCACGGGGCCGGTGTGCGGCCTCATGCTGACCAGGGTGTCCATGCGCTGCTCCTGCAACCAGGCACCGAGAGCGGCGGCTGTGTCCGCGGCCTCCAGTACCCCGGCGGGGCAGCGGAAGTGCGCGCTGGCACGACCGGCGCCATCTTGCAGGGCCGCGTGGAGTGATGAGATCCGCTGCGGACTCAGACGGTAGTGGTCATAGGCAGGCTGACTGGTGATGGCGATGATCCCCGCCGGTCTCAGGCTGCGCAGGGGACTCGACTCCAGGCACAGGTCATCCGCGTGCATCCATAAGCCGAAACGACCGGTGACCTCAGGGGCCCGGTCTGGCAGGTCCGGCAGGGCGTGAGGAGACATGTCCAAGTCTTCTCGAGGGATGGCCGCGGTGACGCACCCGTCCTCCAGCCGTTCAAGTCCGCGCGTGTCCTGCAAAAGGGCCGGCTCACAGAAGCGCTCCAGATTTCCACGGCGCACGAGGTAGGTCTTTCCAGCCGTCTGCAGTCCGGCGACCCATCGCCAGGAGAGCGTATTGCTGGCTGGGTCGGCATCCAGCAGGTGTTGAAAGAAGAAATCCGCCCCCAGCTCCCAGGGCAAGCGCTCGGCATGAATCCAGAAACTGGCCCACCACATGCGGGCGTGGTTGTGCAGGTAGCCGGTTTCCGCCAGCTCCCGGGCAAAATGGTCCATGACCGCCACGCCGCTGTGTCCCGCGCTGACTGCCTCCATGCGCTGCTTCACGGCGTCTGGCAGGGTTTCACGCAGAGCATGCACCCGCTGTCTCCAGGCGCGCCAGATCTGCGGACGCTGCTGGAGCCAGCCCTTCCAGTAGGTGCGCCAGCACACCTCCTGGAGCCATTTCTCCGCGGGTTGATAGCCATGCTCCTCCAAAGTGTCCCTCACGATCTCCTGCGGGGTGATGAGGCCAAGCCGCACCGCTGGTGACAGGCCGGACACATGCCGCTGCGGCGCCATGGTCACGTAGTTTCGCCCGGCCGCATAGGCAGGAACATGGGGCAAAAAGGCACGCCAGCGCGCCAGTGCCTCATCACGCGTGAGAGGGAAGCTCTGTGTCACCACGGGGTGATACAACGCTCCGCAAAGCGCTCCCGGCACAGCAATGCCATCACTCCCAAACCTTTTCTCAAAAGAACGGCAGAGGAGCGCCCCCTCAGTGGCACTTTTCTTGCCCATCGGCGAATCGCGCCTAGCTTCGGTGCTTCCCATGACCCACGCCGTCCTCAGTCTCCTCAAAGAAAGCCGTCATCCCATGCGCATCAACCTCATCGGCGTGGCCGGTTCGGGCATGAGCGGGCTGGCGCTGCTGCTGCTGGCGCTCGGACACAAGGTGAGCGGCTCGGACAAGGCCACGACGACGGAGACGGACAAGTTGCAGAAGCTGGGTCTGCAGTTCTACCCCGGCCACACGGAGAAGGAGGTGGAGGACTGTGACATGGTCATCTACTCCAGCGCCATCAAGCCGGGAAACATCGCCTATGAGGCGGCTTACAAGCAGGGCATTCCGCTGGTGCGCCGGGCGGAGGCACTGGCGGCGGTGATGGCTAACAAAAAGGGTGTTGTGGTGGGTGGCACGCATGGGAAGACCACGACCTCCGCGCTGACGGCGCACGTGCTTCGTCAAGGCGGTCTGAAACCGAGCCACTATGTGGGTGCGGAGATTCCCATCCTGGGTTCGAACGCACATTGGGACCATGAGGGCGAGCTCTTTGTGGCTGAGGGCGATGAGAGCGATGGCACGCTGGTGAACTTCCAGCCGCAGCACTCGATCATCCTGAACATCGAGCCCGAGCATCTGGACTTCTATGATGGCATCGAGGCGATCAAGGTCGTCTTCCGCACGCTGTTGAGCCAGACCCCTGGCTACTGGGTGCACTGCGCGGAAGATCCCGTGGCACGCGAGGTCTGCGGCGGCACGGAGAACTCCGTGAGCTATGGCTGGAGCCGCGATCATGATTTCTCCGCGAACATCCTGGCCATGAAGCCGGATCATTCGGTGTTTGAGGTGTATCACAAGGACCAGCTTCTCGGCGAGGCCACGCTCGGCATTCCCGGCAAGCACAATGTGAGCAATGCGCTCGCGGCCATCGCGCTAGCGACGAAGCTCGGCGTGGCTTTTGAGAGCATCCAGCATGCGCTGAAGACCTTCCGCGGCGCGCGTCGTCGATTTGAGATCCGGCACAGCGGTGAACGCTTCACGGTGGTGGATGATTATGGTCATCATCCGAGTGAGATCGCCGCGACGCTGGCCACGGCGAAGGGCTTGCAGCCGAAGCGCATCGTTTGTGTGTTCCAACCGCATCGCTACAGCCGCACGCAGTTGCTGAAGAAAGAGTTTGGCGCGGCCTTTGATGACGTGGACGAACTTTTTGTGACCGACGTCTATGCCGCGAGCGAGAAGCCGCTGCCCGGCGTGAGCGGCAATACCATCTGCGAAGAAGTGCGCGCGCATGATCAAGCGCGTGGCGTGGTGCGTCCGCCAGCGAGCTTCCAGTTCACACCGACGCTGCTGCAATCCCGCGACAAGGTGGGCAATGCGCTGCGTCCTGGTGATCTGCTCATCACGCTCGGCGCGGGCAATGTGCATGAGATCGGCCGCTGCATCTCCAAGGATCTGCCGGTGCTCGAAAGGCTCTGGGAGACGCTGGAAGCGAACGGCGGTGGCACGGCGAAGCTTTATGAGCCGATGGGCCGTCACACGACCTTCCTCATCGGCGGTCCGGCGCAGTATTGGGTGGAGCCGCACACCGTGGCGGGCTTTGCCGAGGTGGTGCGCTACCTGCGCTCTGCCAGCGTGCCGATCCGTGTGATTGGCCGTGGTTCCAATCTGCTGGTCAAAGATGGTGGCATCCGCGGCGCGGTGATTCATCCGAGCAAGGGCGAGTTCGAAGACGTGCGTGTGGAGAACGGCCAGCTCATCGCGGGAGTCGGCGCGCGCTTGAAGAAGATCGCCAGCGCGGCGCGCAATGCAGGGATTGGGGGGCTGGAATGGATGGAAGGCGTGCCTGGAAATCTGGGCGGAGCCATCCGCATGAATGCCGGCGCCATGGGCACGGAGATGTCAGACAACATCGTCAGCGTGCGCTTCATCGCCGCGGACGGCAGCATCCAGGAGAAGCCGCTGAGCGAGATCCAGCACCAGTATCGCAGCATCCCCGAGTTTGAGGAGCGCTACATCGTCGGCGCTGTGTTGAAGGGCAAGCCCGCGACGACCGAGGAGATTGATGTGGGCCTAAACGCCAGCCGCGTGAAGCGCCGCACTTCTCAACCCGTGGGAGCGAGCGCGGGATGCATCTTCAAAAACCCGCAGCTCTGTGGCGCGGGGAAGCTGGTGGATGATCTCGGTTTGAAGGGACGTCGTGTCGGCAATGCCGTGGTCTCCCAGGTGCACGGTAACTTCATTGTCAATGAAGGCGGAGCCACGGCCCGTGAAGTCCTGGACCTTATTGGTGAGATCAAGGAGGTGGCCCAGCATGAGCGCGGCGTGCAGCTCGAGCTCGAGGTCAAGGTGATCGGTGAGGCACAGCCGCTGCCCATGTGAGGTGATGTAGAGGAAGACATGGCTCTTCCTTTAATGTCGGCTTCTACACACCGCGGCTGACGGCATGCTCACGCATGCCGCTGCGTCACTGCATCATCGGTTAGGCGGGCTGGTGGGTCATCGGGCTATGCGGCTGCACCACGTCCGTGTCCTCGATCTTGATGGTGGAAACGAGCAGAGCCACAAAGCCGACCACCAGCGCCAGCGGCACCAGGATCAGGATCAGCGGCAGCAGCATGATGAAGACCAGCGGCGCGATCAGCGCCGTCAGGATCATCGTGATGATGCTCGGCTCCTTCAGCGGCATCTCCACAAGTTCGTCCGAGCCCTCCGCGGCATGGATGACCACATGATGCTTCATGATCCATCTCCGCAGCGGCAGCAAAAGCGCACGGTAAGGCTCCATGAATTCCCGGCGAAGTTCCTCTTCTCCGTCCATGATGGTGTGACCATGGGCAGTGTGTGCAGTTGAAGGCATGGACGCCTCTGGGGTGCCAGCCGCGAAATAAGGATTCGTGTCCATATGCGGATGAAGGGTTGGTTACGCTGACTATAACGGTCCAGCGGATGATCTTATTGCAAAATCGCGCGGCGGACGATTTTTGGACGTGGAGGGGAAACCCCGAGAAGACTCTAGGGTTCGACACGCTCCATGTTCTCGTCGCTCAAGCTTCCCCTCGCCCTCCTGGGCGCCTTTTTGACACACATCGCCCACGCGAATCCGGCCCATGAGGCCGCGGCTGAGTATCTTCAGTCAGTCAATGGTCACGCGATGCTGGTGTATGAAGACGGGAAGCTCGTCTTTGAGCGCTACATGAACGGTCACACGGCGGAGAAGGCGCACCTGCTCGCCAGTGGCACGAAGAGCTTCTCCGGTTTCATGGCCGTGGCAGCTCAGGAAGACGGGCTGCTCACACTGGATGAGAAGCTGAGCGAGACGATCACAGAATGGAAAGACGACGCGCAGAAGAAGGACATCACCATCCGCCAGCTGCTCAGCCTCAGCAGCGGGATCAATGGGGGCGACAACATGCGCCCGCCTTCCTACCAGCAGGCCCTGGCCGTCGCCGAGGTCACCGGACCACCAGGAACTCGTTTTCAATACGGACCGGTGCCCTATCAGATCTTTGGCGAGCTCATGCGCCGGAAGCTGGTCAAGAGCGGCAAGGCCAGGGACCCCCTCGACTACCTGCAGCAGCGGCTCTTCACCCCCCTTGGCATGAAATACGAGATGTGGCGCGAGGACGCGGACAAGATGCCGCACCTGCCCAGCGGCGCCTTTTTCACCGCCCGCGAGTGGGCCAAGTTCGGCCTCTTCATCCTGAATCAAGGCTCCTGGGAGGGGAAGCAGATCGTGAAGCCCGAATCCCTGGCCGAATGCTTCAAACCTGCCCCGGCGAACCCCGCCTACGGTATGACCTTCTGGAAAGCGAAGCCCGAAGACCCCATTCCAGACCTCGTCATGGCGGCGGGGAAGGGGAAGCAAAAGCTCTTCATGATCCCCTCCAAGAAACTGCTGATCGTCCAGTTTGCGGATGCTGAGCGCTCCTATCGCGAGGAAAAATTCCTCAGCCTGGCCCTGGGAGATGCCAAGGTCAGTGGCACCGGAGTGGCTTCTGATGGTGACATGGGGGTGGAGGAGGGGCTGGGAAAGGCCCGGATGGAGCAGAATTTCACCCTTTTGGACAAGGACGGCGATGGCAGGATCACCCGGGAAGAGGCCGGGGCCTACGCCGTCATGCTTTTCACCGTGGACGCGAACCGCGACGGCTATCTCACCCGGGAAGAAGCGGCCGTTTTGGCGGATCGCATGGGCCGCCTGCGGGAGCGGCTGAATCCGGCCGGAAAAAAGTGAATTCTTTCTTGCCAGAAACCACCCCAATTGGCTAACTCTGCATGTCTCGCATGAAAAATCGCATTTTCCTCACCCTCATCGCCGCTCTCACGCTTTGCTCCGTGGCTCAGGCTGACATCCAGTCCCCTCCTGGCCACCACTATAACTGGAGCCGCAAGCTCAGCCGTGGTCTGGGCAACGTGCTTTATGGCGTGTCCGAGCCCTTCCAGGTCTGGGAAAAGACCCTTGAGCAGGATGGCGCCATCGCTGCCTCCACTGATTTCTTCGTTGAAGGCCTGAAGCGCATGGTCGTCCGCGCTGGCTACGGTGCCTACGAGATCGCCACCTTCCCGGTTCCATCCTGGAAGCTGACCTACCGTCCACCTTACTATCGCAAGGACAAGATCGATCCATGGTGGGGCTACTCTGAGTTCTCCCCGCAGCCCGGCGCTCTCGCCGAAGCTGGTTACAGCCGCACCCAGGGCTGGTAATCCATCGGATCTAGAACATCCCAAATTTCACAGAGCGCAGGTCGAAAGACCTGCGCTTTTTCTTTGTCCCGCGAAACTCGTTTCCCTCTCCCATCCAGCCGTGCTAGAGGCGCGCATGGCTGTTTCCATCTCCATTGACTATCTCGGCGGTCTGCGTTGCCAGGCCACCCACGGACCTTCCAAAAACCAGTTCGTCACGGACGCTCCCGTGGACAATCACGGCAAGGGCGAGTCCTTCTCCCCCACGGACCTTGTGGCCACCGCGCTGGCCGCCTGCATGGCCACCGTGATCAACATCAAGGCCAACTCCAAGGGCTACGACATCCCCGGCATGAAGGTCAGCGTGGAGAAGCACATGAGTGAGGACTCCCCGCGCCGCATCGTCCGCCTGCCCGTCACCATCGAGATCCCCCTGCCTGCGGATCATGCTGATCGCAAGCTTCTGGAAGCCACCGCGCTCGCCTGCCCGGTGCACCAAAGCGTGCATCCGGACATCGACATGCCGGTGAACTTCGTCTGGAACGGCTGAGCTTGGTCAGCAAAGTTGCCGAAC
>NZ_BKAG01000071.1 GCF_007992435.1 Prosthecobacter gellanilyticus
CGTGCGCACATATAGTTCTGTAGCCGCCTGCTAAACCGCGCTCGCATGAGCCTGCGAACTCGTCATTCGCGTTGTCTCTCCCATCGCAGAGCATTTGCACCCATCGCCAATCCCATGTTCACGCGTAACCTCAGTACCAAGCATGCCCGCCACCCGCCTCATCCTCCAAAAATGCGCTCTCCGGCACTGGCGCATGGCGTGGCGGCAGCAGGTGGCCCTGGTGCTCATTCTCGCGCTCGGCTCCGGCGTGTATCTCGCCATGCGCTTGGCAAACCGTGCGGCGCTCTCAGGTTTCGAACAGTTCACCAGCAGCATCACACGCCAGACTGACTGGACCGTCACCGGCACCACGGGCGCACTCCAGGAAGCCTGGCTCCGCGAGATGCGAGATGCCCTCGCCGAGCGTCCTGTGCATCTGCTGCCGGTGGTCGAGGAGACTGTGATGCCGTATGTGCCGGGCAGGAAAGGGGAGATCGGCTCCCAGGCAACTTGGCGTCTCATCGGCACGGATTTCATCAGCCTGCTGAACCTGCGAGGCCAAGCCCCCTCCGGCCTCGATGGCCGCACGCGATCACCCGAGGGTGTGCTGGTCAGTGACAAGCGTAATCTGCGCGTGGGAGATGATCTCCAGGTCGTGATCCATGAGCGAGTGGTCACGCTGAAAGTTGGCGGCGTGATCAGTGAAGTGCCGGGTGTGCCTGCCCTGCCTGACACCATGCTCATCATGGACCTGCCAGCGGCCCAACAAGTGATGCAACGTGAAGGTAAAGTAGATCGCGTTGAGGTCGTGGTGCAGCAAGGTGAAGCCTTTCCGCAACTGCGTGAAGAGTGCGGCGAACTGCTCCAAGGCATCGCCAAAGACCGCTGGCAGGTCAGTGGTGCGGAGGACCGCCGCGCGCTCGCCGGAACCATGACGGAGGCCTTTCGCCTCAATCTCACCATCCTCTCCCTCCTGGCCTTGTTTGTCGGTGGCTACCTCATCTTCCAGGCGCTAGATGGCGTGGTCATCCGCAGGCGTGAGGAGATCGGCGTGCTGAAGTCTCTCGGTGTTCGTGATGCAGAGATCCAGCGCGCTTTTTTGATCGAGTCCATCCTGCTCGGTCTCATCGGCGGCGGACTTGGTTTGTTGATCGGTTGGTTAGGCGCGCAAGGCGCTGTCGTGGGGGTCAGTAAGACGGTGAACGCCCTTTACGGTGCCTCCAGCGTGCAGAGCGCTTCTTTGAACCTGGGCGAGGCCGCGCTGAGCATGGGCATCGCCCTCGTCACCAGCTGGATCGCCGCGTGGTGGCCTGCGCGGGAGGCTGCGCGGACTCCGCCGGTGCACATGCTGGGTCGTAAATCTGCCACCTTCACGGGCGGCCTGTGGTGGCGTGCGGAGTGGCTCGGCTGGGCGCTCATGGCCGTGGCTCTGGTGCTGGCCCAGATCGGCCCCTGGCGCTCCGCTGGCGGCACACGCATCCCGCTGGCTGCGTATGCTGCTGCTCTATGCTGGTTGTTAGGCACGGGCCTCGCGGCCGCCTGGCTCATCCGGCCCATGAGGCATCTGAGTTCTGTTTGGGACACCGTCACGCTGCGGCTGGGCATCAGCCATCTGCGCCAGCCTACGGTGCGGCATCGCTTCGCCGTGGCGGCACTGGCGAGCGCTGTGGCCATGACGGCGGGCATGGCCATCATGGTGGCCAGCTTTGACGCGACCATGCGCGGCTGGATCGAAAGGACGATGAAGGCCGACCTCTATGTCTCCAGCGCCGGTGCGCAGAGCGCCAGCAGCACGCACCAGATCAGCGCGGAGACCGTGCGTGAACTGCGCGAGCTGCCGGAGATCTCCGAGGTGGCCGCGCTGCATGTGCGGAAGATCACCCTGCAAGGCGCGCCCACCATGGTCATGGGCGTGGATGCGCGCTACACGCAGCGACATGAAATATTCGCCTGGGTGCAAAAGCCCGATGCCTCCGAATGGTGGCAGAACAATGGCGCCCTCATGAATGAAAGCTTCGCCGAGCGCTACTCCATGAAGGTCGGTGATGATCTCGACCTGCCGGGTGGCCATCGTGTGAAGCTCGCGGGCATCTATGCGGACTACGGGAATGAGCGCGGTTCCGTGACCATCACCGAAGAACTCTTCCGCCAGTGGTTCGAGGGCGACATGGCCTGGCGCGTGGCCCTCTTTGTGAAACCTGGTGCGAATGCGGAAGCCGTGGCGCAAAGCCTTTCTGAGCGGCATCCGGGGCTCTCTGTCTTCACGAATGCGCACCTGCGCAGCGAGGCCCTGCGCATCTTCCGCCAGACTTTTTCCGTCACCTATGCGCTGGAGGTCATTGGCGTGTTTGTCGCCGTCGCGGGCCTCGGTCTCGCGCTGGCGAGCCTGCTGCTGGAGCGCCGGGCGGATCTCAGCACGCTGCGTTCACTCGGCATGACGGGCCGTCAGATTGCCCGCACCAGTGCCTGGGAGGGCGCGGGCGTCGCCATTGCCGGGGCCGTCATGGGATTGGTCTCCGGCGGCTGGCTCGGCTGGCTGCTGATCTACCGGGTTAACAAACAATGCTTCGGATGGACTCTCGGTCTCGCTGTGCCTTGGGCACAGATCATCGGCCTGCTCGCCGCGGTCGTCCTGGTCGGGGCCCTGATCGCCTCGCTGGTCGGGAAATGGGCCGCCAAAATGCGCTGGGAGGAACAAGAATGAAACCACACCGCTCATGGAAGTCGCGGCAGCGTCCTGGAGTGCGCCAGTCCTCTGGCGCTTTCGCGTGGAGCACGCGTCTCCTCCAAAATCACCCACTTCGAGCACTCCCACTCTTCCTCGTTTTCTTCACCACCACACTCCTTTCCCAAACCACCACTCCCGACGGCTTCGCCCTCCCTCAGCCTAACCGAAAGTTCACTTTTCCGCGCGATCACGCCAGCCATCCCGAGTTCCGCACGGAGTGGCGGTATCTCACCGGTCATCTCGACAGCGCCCAAGGCAAACGCTTCGGCTTCCAAGTCACCTTCTTCCGCCAAGCCAGCCGTGATCCATCAAACAAGGTCACCCATCTGCATCTCGCCCACGCTGCTCTCCTCGATGCAGCCTCCGGAAAGTTCATGCATGAGGAGCGCCTGAACCGCGAAGGCTGGGATGCTTTCTCCTCATCCACCACGCTCGACGTGCGCAACGCCAACTGGTCTCTCAAGCTCGATGAAGCCACGAATCGCATAGACCTCACCGCCACGGTGAAGGCGGAGGCCGTGCTCAAGCTTGACCTCGAAGCCGCGAAGCCTGTGGTCATCTTCGGCAAAGACGGCGTCTCACGAAAAGGCATCAGCGAGAGCGCCGCGAGCCACTACCTGACCTTTCCACGACTCAAGGCAGGAGGTTCCGTCAAGATCGGCAGCAATGAGCATGCAGTGACGGGCGAAGCCTGGATGGATCATGAGTTCAGCAGCTCCCAGCTCGATGAGGGCCAGGCCGGCTGGGATTGGGCGGCCATCCAGCTCACGGATGGTCGCGAGATCATGGTCTATCGCATGCGCCGCACCGATGGTAGCACGGATGCTGCTTCGACGCTGACCTGGATCGAGAAAGATGCATCCCTGCGCGCCGTGAAGCATGATGGCTTCACCTGGAAGCCGCTGGCGACCTGGGAAAGCCCGCATACGCAGGCGACCTATCCAAACCATGTGCGCATTGAGAGCGAGGGCCATCTCTTCGAGCTCCGTCCTCTCGTTCAGGATCAGGAGCAAGGCGGTGAAATCACCCGTCTTCCCTATTGGGAGGGCGCCTGCGATGTTCTGGATGCGGATGGCCAGGTCATCGGCCGCGCCTTCCTTGAGCTCGCGGGATATGCCGGAAATCTGCAGCGGTATCTCGGCGGGAAGTGAGTCTTGCTTGCCATTTTCACGCCGATCCCTCACAGTCCCGATATGTTGTGGCGGCTGCTTTCGGCATTGGTGGTTCTCTTCTGGGCGGTGATGACCGGGCTCATCATCCGTGATACCTATTTCCCAGACTACTCACGGTTTGCGGAGGTGCCCGTGCGCATGGTCTTTGACCTCTTCCTGTCCGAGGCTGCCGCTTTTAACAACACGCTGCATGTCTATCAGGGCCAGGACAAGCTCGGTCACACGAGCTTTGTCCTGCGGCGCATGGATGCAGGCCTGGATCCTGCCGTGAAGCCGCTCTATGCCCTCGTGGCCAGTGGTTCTCTCAGTCTGCCAGGGCCCACGGGAAAGATCGAGTTCAGCTACCAGTTGAATGGTGAACTGATCGAGGCCGAGCAATGGAAAAGCTTCCGCGTGCGTGTGAATGCCCCCGACTCCGAAGTGGAGGCCGATATTGCGTGGAAGGAAGGTGACCAGCTGCCGGAGATCGAGATCAAGAAGAGCGGCCAGATTGTCATGAACACCTACATGGCCAAGAACCTTCTCGAGAATCCCGGAGCCACCGGCTGGATCACCCAGATGCTGCCGGTGAAGATGGACATGAAGTCGATCTCCCAAGCCTCCGCCGCCAAGCTCCAGGCACGTGAAGGCAGGCTCGAACTCGCCGGCAAGCAGCGCCGCTGCTACGTCGTCACGGCCACACTCATGCAAGGTTACGAAGCCAAGCTCTACTTCTCCGAGGTCGGCGAGCTCGCCCGCGTGGAGCTGCCCGGCGGCTATCGTTTGCTCGAGCCCATGATGCACGGCCTCGAACCTGGCATGTCGAGCTTTGAATAGGGCACACAGAGAACCCATCATTGCCCATCCGCCCGTGCTCGTTACAACTCCGCGCGTGAGCGAATTTCTCGTCATCGATCAGGTCTCCAAGAGCTTCGGCGCGCTGCGTGCCGTGGATGCCGTCAGCCTGCACATCGGTCGTGGAGAGGTCTTCTCCCTCCTCGGGCCCAGCGGCTGTGGCAAGACCACCCTGCTGCGCATGCTCGGCGGTTTCGAAAAGCCGGACAGCGGCCGCCTTCTGCTAGCTGGCCAGGACATCACCGACCTTCCGCCGGAGAAGCGGCCCGTGAACACGGTGTTTCAAAACTACGCGCTCTTCCCGCATCTCAGCGTGTGGGAAAACATCGCCTTCGGTTTGAAGATGGCAGGTCGCTCGAAGCCGGATGTCAAGGCCGCCGTGGAGCGCATGCTCGCCATGACACGGCTCATCGATCACGCGAGCAAGCGTCCCGCGCAGCTCAGCGGTGGTCAGAAGCAGCGCGTCGCCATCGCCCGCGCGTTGATCAATGAGCCGCAGGTGCTGCTGCTGGATGAGCCTCTCGCCGCGCTGGATCTCAAGCTGCGCCAGCACATGCTCAGTGAACTCAATGCGCTGCACCGCGAGGTTGGCACCACCTTTATCTATGTCACGCATGATCAGGGCGAGGCGCTGAGTTTGAGTGACCGCATCGCCGTGATGAATCATGGTCGCGTGGAGCAGATCGCCAGTCCCACGGAACTCTATGAAGCTCCGGCCAATGGCTTCGTCGCTGGCTTCATTGGTGATGCGAATTTCCTTCGTGGCACCGTGCAGGAGATGATGCCCGGCAGCTTCGTCCGCGTCCAGATTGACGGCCTCGGCCGCCCCGCCGTCATGGCTGGCAGTGATCTGAAAACCGGCGATGCCGTGCGCGTCATGCTGCGTCCTGAAAGCCTGCATCTCTCCACCGAGCATCCCGCCGCAAGCGAGCGCGCCAACTGCTTTCAGGCCATCGTCGAGGAAGTCATCTACTTCGGGGCTCACGAGCGCCTCCGCCTGCGTGCCGGCACGCAAGTCCTCCACGCCCAGCGCACTCGCGCTCATGGTCATGCCGCCGTTTCAGTCGGCCAATCCTGGTGGGTGAGCTTCCAGCCAGAGGCTGGTCGCGTGGTGGAGCGCGAAGGCAATTGAGCCACCGGTTTCAAGCTCAGGATTCACAGGAACGGAAAAATCCTGAAATCCTGCCATCTTGTTAATCCTGTCTAAAAAGTCTCCTCCATTCGAGAGAGCCAAGTCCTGCCCAAAAACCTGGCAGGCAACTTTCCTTTCCCAATCGTTGTATCCACGCGTATCCCCCTTTCCGCCACCCGCTCTGTGAAAACCATTCTCCGCGTCTTTTCCTACCTCCGCCGCTACCCCTACATGGCCTCCGCGCAGCTTTTCTGCGCCGTCGTTGGTACCCTGATGGTGGTGGTGTTTCCGGCGGTCACGCGTGAGGTGCTGGACGTCGTGGTGCCAAAGGGGGAGTGGGATCGGCTGACGCCGCTGGCGCTCATGGCGCTCGGGGCATACTTTGCCCAGCATCTGTTCAACAGCCTGCGCATCCAGCTCAACAATACCTTTGAGCAAAAGGTGATCTACGATCTGCGCAGTGATATCTACGAGCGTCTGCAAACCCTGCCGCTGCGCTGGTTTGATAACCGCCCCACCGGCGACATCATGACCACTGTCAGTGAGGACATCCCCAGCGTCGAACGCGTGCTGATTGATGGCATCGAGCAAGGTCTCGTCGCCGTCTTGCAAATCATTGTCGTGGGTGTGTTCATGTTTCAGGCAGATGCGCAGCTCGCGCTCTATGCACTCATTCCGCTGCCGCTTCTCGCCATCGGCGCCATGAGTTATACCATGACCTCGCGGGACCGTCACCGCGCCGTGCGTAAGGCCAGCAGTGCCATGAACAGCCTGCTGCACGATAACGTGGCCGGCATGCGCCAGATCAAAGCTTATGCCATGGAGCGCGAGGAGCTCTCCCGGTTTAACAAGACCAGCGAAGCGCTGAAAAAGGCCACGCTGCACGTCATGCGCATCTGGGCCGTGTATCGCCCCGGCATGCACTTCCTCAGCAGCCTCGGCATGGTCATCGTGCTGTGGGTCGGCGCACTCGCTTTGAAGGATGGCCGCATTGAGAAAGGAGACCTCGCTGCCTTCCTGCTGCTGCTGAAGTTCTTCTACGACCCGATCGAGCAGCTGCACCAGCTCAACCAGATCCTTCAAGGTGGCCGCGCTGCTGGCGAGCGTGTCTTTGACATCCTTGATGCGGAGCCTGAGGCCGATACCAACAAGGGGCGCGAGCTTCCCGCCGTGAAAGGTCACGTGCGCTATGACAACGTCGGCTTCAGCTACAGTGGCAAGCTGCCCACCGTGCACGGCATCACGCTGGAGGCCTTGCCTGGGCAGACCATCGCGCTCGTCGGCCCTACCGGGGCAGGGAAGACCACGCTCATCAATCTGCTCACCCGCTTCTATGAGTATGATGAAGGCATCATCACCATCGATGGCACGCCTGTTCACGAACTGCAGAAATCTTCGTTACGCCGTCAGATCGGTTACGTGACCCAGGAGAGCTTCATGTTCAACGGGACGGTGCGCGAGAACCTGCGCATCGGTCGCCGTGATGCCACGGACGAGCAGCTCTGGGCCGCCCTCGCAAGTGCCAACGCGGATGCCTTTGTGAAGCGCCTCCCGCAGCAGCTGGATACCCACGTGGGTGAGCGCGGGGTGAAACTCAGCGTCGGTGAAAAGCAGCGCATCTCGATTGCCCGGGCGTTGCTGCGCAATCCTCCGATTCTTTTGCTCGATGAAGCCACCGCCAGTGTCGATACCGAGACCGAGCGCCAGATCCAGTCCGCGCTGGATCATCTCATGGAAGGCCGAACCAGCTTTGTGATCGCGCACCGTCTCAGCACCGTGCGTCATGCGGACCGCATCTATGTCCTCGAACACGGCCAGATCATCGAGCAAGGCACGCATGATGAGCTGCTGGCTCATGGCGGGCTGTATGCGGGGCTGTGCAAGACATCATTGATAGAAAAGTAGGCTTCTGTCCCGCCATGGAGCGCATCTTTGTAGTGTTGGATCGTTTTGAAATCCCTGGGAAGGGATTGGCTCTGACAGGTGCAATCGAGGATGACAGCAAGCAAATTCATGAAGGCAGCACTGTCATGCTCAAGAGACCAGGGCTGCCTGATCTGCTCACAGTGGCTACTGGGTTCGAGTTGATACGAAACTGCTGGTCTCCTCACAAGCCTCGCAATGTGGTGTTGCTGATCCCTATCGAGGTTGGACTGGAAAACGTGCCGCTGAAATCAGAGGTCTGGGTTTGATGCTGGTATCTTGATTCAGCATTGTGTTACTGCTCTCACCATGAAATCCCCCAAGCAAGTTCTCACCGAATGGGCCGCTGCTTACAATGCTTGTGATCCACATGCGCTGGCGGCGCTTTATCATGACGATGCGGAAAGTCATCAGGTGGCGCTGGGAGATCCGGTTCGTGGCAAGGCAGCGCTTCTGGAGAGCTTCATTGGATTCTTCCGAGCCTTTCCAGACAACTTCACGCATCCGCAGAACATCTTTGAAGATGGCGAGTGGGCCATCATCGAGTGGCACGGCGGCGGCACCTTCACCGGGCCGTTGGGAGAGACCCACCCACAGGCCGCTCCTTCACGCTGCGTGGCTGCGGCTTCTTCCGCATCGTCGATGGCAAGATCGCCTTCCAGCGCGGCTATTTTGATCGCTACACTTGGTTCAGCCAGATTGGTCTTCCGTTTCCTTGACTCCTGGGAGGGCTCCATGCCAAGCTTGTCCGTAGCCATGAACTCGCCTCTCGATCGATCCGAAAGACCCCGTCAGGTGCTCTTCGCCGTGAGATTGCTTTACGCTTCACTGGGCGTCGGGTTTCTCAAGATTGGCATCGAGGCTTCCGCCTTGACCAAGATCCACAGCGCAGATCGACTGGTGTTTTTGACTCTGGTGATCTTTGTGATCATGGCGCTGTTCTTTGCCTTGATCGGCATGGGCAAGAACTGGGCACGAATCCTCTTCCTGGTTTCCTTTTTGGTCGGGATACCATTTTGGCCTGGGAACATGGCGGATGCCTTTCGTTTCAGCGCCTTCTCAGGCAGCCTCCATGTCGTGCAGGCTGGGCTGCAGCTCTGGGCTTTGATCCTTCTCTTTCAAAGCGACTCGTCAGCGTGGTTCCGACGGCCATCGGCATGGAGAGCCGCAGCGCTGGCAGATGGGTAAGCCTATGAAACCCGCCATCCCCATTCTCCGCAGCTTTGATGAAACCAAGGCTCGCGAGTTTTATGTGACCTTCCTCGGCTTCAAGATCGACTGGGAGCATCGTTTCGCCGAGGGCATGCCCCTCTACATGCAGATCTCCCGCGGTGATTGTGTGCTGCATCTGTCCGAGCACCACGGCGACTGCGCCCCGGGCGCACGCGTGCGGATCGAGACGCCCGACCTGGATGCCTATCTCGATGGTCTCCGCGCCGCGAACTATAAGTATAGCAAACCCGGCAAAGCCGAGCTTCAGCCCTGGGGCCTCCGGGAGATTGACCTCGCGGATCCGTTTGGAAATCACCTGACTTTGTATGCGGCGGCCTGATGCATGTCATGAAGAAATTATATCATCGTTTGTTAGTGGTTCCAGTGTTTATGCTGGCGCTGTTTTGCACCCAATGCTCCTCCGATCGGGTCTGGTCACGAGCAGAGTTTGAAGCTTGGTATGCGGAAAGTCTGCCGAACTATTCGAATCTCGAGAGAGTCCGCTACCGGGGATCTGATGCTCATGATCACTACTTCCTCCTGCGCCCAGTGGACTCGTTTGTGACGGCGCGGATCCCGAGGGCAGAGATTACGATCAAGGAAGAGCGGCCCTATGCGGGCGGCTCTTCCTCAACCCTCGGATACTATGATGTGGATGTGCTCCACGGCTATGCCAGGACCTCGGACGAATAAAACCCTGACATCACGGATCCTGTGACTCAGAGTCCGTGCACGCTTGACCCCGGTTGCATTCCCGTGCTTGATTTCATGCCTGCTCCCGTGAGTGACTTTCAATGACTTCCCCGATCATTCTCCGCGCTGATGATGGCGTCTCCTGGTGGCGTGATCCAGCCAGGTTGGCGCTGCATCTCGAGTCACCTGACATTGAGGCGGGATTGTACTCCGCCTGGGATGCGGACGGACAGGTTTTGCAGGTGCTGCCGTTGCATCCCACGGTTCGGAAGCCATTCCTCGGGATGGCGACTCTGAGTGTGACGGCGGGGAGGTTGGTGGAGACTGGAATTTATCGTCCGGATGAACTCCAAGAAGTCATCCGGGAGCATTTGACGGAAGTCCTGCCATCGATGCCTGACGACGTTCCTGATCTGCGGGCTGCGATCAAGATGCTTTGTCAGTCTCAGTCGCCAGGTGACCTTTCTTGATCCAAGATGTGACGAGAACCCGGTCTGATGCCGAATTCTCACATCATCTTTCTTCACCTTTCTTTTCCCCATGCCTGTCGAAATCGAACGCAAATTTCTGGTGACCCATGATGCCTGGCGGGAGGGAGCCTCGGCACGTCGCATTGCGCAGGGGTACTTGTCCCGTGATCCGGATCGCGTGGTGCGTGTGCGGTTGATCGGAGACCAGGCCTTTGTCACCATCAAGGGGCGTCGGAGCGGGATCAGCCGGGCGGAGTTTGAGTATCCTGTTCCGGTGATCGATGCTGAGGAATTGCTCAAGCTCTGCCTGCCTTCGGTGATTGATAAAACGCGCCATGAGATTGAGATCGCGGGATTCCTCTGGGAGATCGATGAGTTTCATGGCAGCAACGCGGGCCTGATCGTCGCCGAGATCGAGCTGCCTGCCGAGGACACTCCGTTTGAGCGCCCTTCATGGTTAGGCGAGGAGGTCTCGTCGGACTCTCGCTACACGAACTCCTATCTGTCCGGGAGTCCGTATTCCACGTGGGCGCATGATGCGTGACGATCTCCTGCAAGTCCGCGCGCCCGGCATCAACTTCTATGTCCTTCGAGATTCGAAGGGCCTCTATGTGATGGATGGAGGCTTCATCGGCGGGCGGGGGCTGCTGCGTCGTGCGTTGCGTGAGAGAGGCTGGGACAAGGATCGCATTCTTGGGATCATCGTCACTCATGGGCATCTGGACCACATTTTAAATGTCGCCAGCCTGGCCGAGGAATCCGGCGCGTGGATTGCCGCGCCCCGGCTCGACATGGCTCACTATGAAGGCCGCGCCTCGTATCGCGGAGCCGCGCGAGTCACGGGATGTTTGGAGGCGGTTGGGCGATCTTTGCTCGGGTTTCGTCCGTTCACGCCGACTCGTTTGCTCGACGATGGCGACACGCTGGACATCTGGCACGGGCTCGCTGTCATTCATCTGCCCGGTCATACAGCGGGGCATTCAGGATTCTACTGCGCGAGCTTGAAGCTGCTGTTTTGTGCTGACCTCTTTGCGAGTTATGGGCGATGGTCGCATTTTCCTCCAGCGATCCTCAACATGGACAGCCAACTGGTGAGGAGGAGTGCTGCGAAGGCTCTCAAACTGGATCTCAGCGGTGTCCTGCCGAATCATGCTGACACGGCCTCTCCGGAAGTTCATCTCGAGCGATTAAAGCAATTGCTCCGCTCTCCCATGTACTAGGCCCGGATGCGGGGCCAAGGGTGGGGAAGAAGTCTGGAACAGACACAAAAAAGGGTGCAGGCATCACGGCCTGCACCCGGAGATAAACAAATCTGGTGCATCCTCACTCGGCCACGAACTGCGCGGCGTCGATGATGACGTGGCCCTTGGTGCCTTCGTTGCTGATCTGCACCCAGCCGGCCTTGCCTGCTTCAAAGCGGAAGCTGCCGAGCGGCTGGAAGTTGTTGGCGCCTGCGGGCTTTTTCTTCTGGTCGACGGTGATGACGGTCTCACCATCGGCGTGGTGCACGGTCACCGGCACATTCGTGGCGCGGTTGGAAAGGGCGCTGTAGCTGATGGCGACGCTGTATTTGCCAGCCTTGGGCAGGGCAGGGATGAACCTGGCTTTCTGCTCGCCTTTGAGGGAGTCGCTGTCATGACGATAGCCCGCCTCCACAAAGCCGCCGGTGGTGTGGCCTTCGGACTCGAAGCCGGTCAGCACAGCCTCGGCATCATCCACGATGATACCCTTGAGGTCCGTCTTCTTGATGGAGTGCACCTCTGGAGCGGGGGGCGATTCGAAGTCGAGCATCTGATCATCCTTCAAGAGGCGCTCCTTGAGCTTCGCGTAGTCGATGCCCTGAATGATGGTGCCTTGCTCGATGGCGTGGATGGCCGCCGTGGCGGCGCTCTGGCCCAGCACCATGAACACAGGCTCCATGCGGATGCTGCCATAGGCGATGTGGCTGGCGCTGAGGCAGACGGGCACGAGGATGTTTGTGCATTCCGCAGCCTTCGGCGTGATGCTGCGGAAGCTGACGGGATAGGGGCGGGAGCCGACCTGCACGTCACCTTCATTTCTCACAAAACCTTCGGCAGTGACGTAGCGCTGGATGTTGTGGGAGTCCATGTTGTAGGCACCCATGCCCACGCTGTCTTCCACGATCTCGCGGCGTTTGCAGTTCTTCTCGGTCATGACATAACCACCGATCATGCGGCGTGCCTCGCGCACGTAGAGCTGGCGCGGCCAGTTGCCGTTGTCGTTGAACTCATCCTTGGCCAGGCCCAGCTTCTGGAAGGCGGCGCGCATGGCCTCAGGCACACGGGGATGATGTGCATAGGTCCACATCAGGCCTTTCTGCCAGTCTTCATGGGCCTGCCAGATCTTCGCGCGGGTCTCGTAGTCAGCTTCAGGGTAGTCCCAGTTCTGGCCGATGAAGTCCGTGCTGATGGCGAAGTTGTTGTTCGTGTCAGTCTTGCGGTTAGGCATCCAGGATGGAGCCCAGGAGATGCGGGAATCTCCGGCCTCCACATTACGCAGCGCCAGCTCAAACCAGCGTTCATCATAGTTCGCGGGCTTCTCCCAGTCACGACGGTTTTCCGGCGCGTCCGTGGTGCACATGCGGAAGTTGTAAGCCTGCACCTTCTTGTCACCGCTGAACTCCACGCCTGGATCTTTTTCGATGCCTGGCAGCAGTCCGCTGGAGGGATCACCCTTCTTTACATAGGGATCCACCTGCTTGGTGAACTGGTGGCTCTTGCTGTGGCCCACCTGCACGCCGTTGAGCTCTTCATCATACACATTGTTAGCCTCGCGGCCCACGTGATAGCTCACACCGGCCTTGGCCATGAGGTCGCCTTCATAGGTGGCATCGATGAACATCGGCGCGGTGAACTCGCGGCCGCTTTCCATGATGATTTTCGTGATCTTCGCGCCGTCTTTGACCACGCCTTTTTTCAGGTCCAGACGCTCGCTGAAGATCACGGTGACCTTGCTGCCGGCTTCCTTGAGCATGGCATCATAGACTTCCGTGGCGGCATGCGGCTCGAAGGTCCACATGGTGGTTTCAGCGCCGGAGTTGCCATGATGTTTTTTGGCAAAGTAGTCGTCGCGTGTCTGCTGCTTCCACTTCGCGGCGTCACTGTAGTACTTGTGGATGTTTCCGTAAAACTCTCGCGAGAGACCACCAATGGCCTTTTTGTTGCCGATGTCCGTGGCACCGAGGCCGCCGGTGGTCAGGCCGCCGAGGAACTTTGTGGGCTCGATCAAGATGGCCGTGCGCCCCATGCGCGCGGTCTGGATGGCGGCCGTGATGCCACCGGAAGTGCCGCCATAGATGACGACATCCGCCGAGTCCGCGGCGGACAGGCTGGTGGCAGCGAGGAGAGTGCAGGCAGTGAATCGGAATAACATGATTGGAAAGGAGTAGCCGGGCCAAGCAGGCAGGCTCTTTCAACCAGATTCAAAGCAATGCATCTCAGGCTGTGAACTCTCCGGAAGATCACAAGTCTGATTATTCAGCGCCTTTTCTATTGAGGTGCTTGGGCTGCCTTCATGAAAGCGGGCATCTCCCGCCCTGGGATGGGCTCGAAGGTGTTCACGACATGCTCGGCGGGCCACACTGCGGAGTCAAAGTTGTCCGGTGAGGGCAGGTTCACAAGCATTGCATCCAGCAGCGGGTTATTGATGTTGGGATTGAGTCCCAGGTCGAGGATAAGTTCATCCAGCCAGCTCGGGTCCCAGTTGTAGTTGTAGGCGTACACAGCGCTCACATAAGTGCCGCCGACGCAGAAGAACCACCCGTCATCCATCGGCATGCCGTCTTCCTTACGCCGCAACGGGAGCAGATCGCTCGACCGCAGTCCTGGATCGAAGAGAGTGGACTGGCCTAACCACAAACGATGTCCGCGCAGCTCCAGCGTGCCGGGATGGTTCTCCCCGAACTTTAGCCAGGAGTGGTAATAGGCTTGTCCGGACCCATCGATGTAGGGCGTGCGTCGGATCTGGAGGGTGAGACCGAGACGTGGATAGTGCCAGGTGCGCGTGACGAGCGTGCGAATGCAAACATCAGTGCACCCAGGCTCCGATTTTTCATGTTTGGCGGGAAGTTCAACCGGCGGGGCACCTTCCAGTTCCGCCAGCGCTGCGGGTGGCAGGCCGTCGGTACCGAGACGGAGCACAATTCCACGGATGCGTACCTTGCCATCTTCAGAGATGCTGACCACGGGGGCGGTAGCCTTGCTCCGGGCCAGCAGCGCCTGCTCCCCGACGAGCCACACGGGGAGAAGAAGCAACACTAAGAGAGCGAGCATGCCGCCCCTGGGCAGGGGCTGCATGCCTCTGGCACACTTTTTGTTCGGTGGCGGATCAGTCTCTGTCATCGACCCTGAGGATGACACAGGTTACGGCAGATTGTCGAGATGGAAGAGGCCAGGAGCCAAGCTTTCAAGCTAGGCCAGTCCAGATTCTCAAGGGCTAGATCCCTCGACCCCTTGATCGCTACCTCTCAAACACCATCACATGATGCTGTGCATGCCGCTGCAGCAGGCGGGTCTGGCTCAGGCCCGCCTCCTTCGCCATCTGTGTGAGGTCGCTCAGCGTCTCTGGAAAATCAAAGGCGGCCACGTGTGCGCAGGCTTCGTCCAGATGCGCGGGCTGCACCTCCGTCCACTGCGTGCGCATGGTGCCGAGGTAGCCTTCCAGGTAGGCCTCGCGGCTCTGGCCTTCCTCGCGGACCACATCCACCATGAGGAAAAGGCCGCCGGGTTTTAGCGCACGTGCGCAGGCATGAAAGAGGCGCTGCTTGGCCTCAAAGTTCAGATGATGCACGGCATAGCCGGTGAAGATCACATCCACCTGATCCTGCCTGCCCTCCATGGCTTCCAGCATGTCTGCCTGATGCAGAGTAAACTGAGCGAGCCCTTTCAAATAGCCGCGCGCTTCATCGAGCGCGGCCGCGGAAAGATCAATGCCTTCATAGCGATCTGGCGGCGAGCCGAGCAGGCACGGCGCGAGAAAGCGTGCATTGCCGCAGCCCAGGTCCAGCAGGGACTCGAAACCACGATCATGCCGCTCCTTCAAGACTGCGGCCACGCAGGCATAGATCTCCCGATGGAACATGTAGTTCTTCTCGGAGAGCGCATCGTAGAGGGTCCAGGATTGGCGGAAGAGAGTCGTTTCGTCGTCAGGCATGCTAGGGCAGATGAGCATAACCAAGATGCACGGCCCGTCATACGATTCTTGCCACGCAGAAATCCTGCCGCTATGCAGCGGGAGAAATCCTTGTTATCCCCCACACTCATGTCTGACGAAGAAGAAAAGACGAAGACCCCAGCGCCAATACCCATCCTGCTGGATGCCCTGAGCCACCCCTTCAGCCGCTTGATGTGGTGGCTCATGCTGGTGCTGTGCTCCGCAGGCTTCCTCATCTTTTTGGGCGTGAGCATGGGCGCGACCACGGATGGGCGTGTGGTGATTTCCGGCCGCCTCATCTTTGGCGCGTTGTTTCTCATCGGGCTGGTGATCCGTTGCTACTTCACCATCATCGAGCACACGCTCACGGATTGGGGAAAGGAGGCCTGGCAGCAGGTGACGATGAACACGGACGGACTGTGGAGCTCCATTCCCAGTCTTCTCGGGCTGGCGGGGATCGCCTGGCTGCCAGCCATCCTGGTCTGGCAGATGGTCAGTCATGAGCAGGCGAGCCTGCTGGGCAGCCAGCTGGCGGCGGCCTTTGGCTGTGAGTATTTCTGCCTGGGCATCCTGGCCTTGGTCGTCTTTGACAATTTCTCCATGGTCATGCCCCAGCGCATCATGCCAGCGATGTTTCGCAGCGGCTGGTTGTTCTTGATCGCGGGTCCGGCTTTGACACTGGTGCCCTTGTCCTTCCAGATCGTCTGGAACATGCAGTCAGCGGATCAGTCCACATTCTTCCGGGCGATCATTGCCAGCTCGGGCGCGGCGTTCTTCCTGATCGCCCATGCCCGGCTCATGGGGCTGCTCTACAAGGCCAACCGTCAGCGCATTGGCTGGGAAGACTGAGATGACTCACCCGGCATCCTTCACCTGCCGCACTCCGGCGGCGAGATTCAGGAAGCCGGAGATCACGGTGAAGGCTCCGGCGATGACGGTGGGCCAGATGAGGAAGGGGATCTCCAGCATGAGCCAGAGCACGGCCGCGAACTGGGCAAAGGTGGAGACCTTCCCAGTCCAGTGCGGCTTGATCTCGCAGCGGCCTGCCAGGCTGTTGATGAGG
This sequence comes from Prosthecobacter gellanilyticus, assembly GCF_007992435.1. GTDB lineage: Bacteria > Verrucomicrobiota > Verrucomicrobiia > Verrucomicrobiales > Verrucomicrobiaceae > Prosthecobacter > Prosthecobacter gellanilyticus. Next base: position 16,379 of record NZ_BKAG01000071.1, read on the forward strand.
AACGCACCGCCGATGCTGACCAGATCCTTGAAGATGACCAGGGTGGGGAACCACAGCGGAAAGTGATTTCGCCAGCCGGTGAAGCTGAGGGTGATGATGGCGGAGAGCAGCATCAGCTTATCCGCCAGCGGATCCAGGATGGCTCCGAGCTTGCTCATCTGGTTAAAATGACGGGCGATGTAGCCATCGACGGCATCACTGAGGGCGGCGGTGCCAAAGGTGATGATGGTCCACCAGCGCAGGGATTCGTCCGGGGTGCCGATGATCACGCTCTGCCCATAATAAATCGCCAGGCTGATGAAGACGGGAATCAGCAGGATGCGGAAGATGGTGATCTGGGTGGCGAAGGTCACAGCACATCTTACGCCTGGAAAGACGGGGCGGCAAACGGTGTCCCCCTAGGTGGAAGGCACACGGCGGTGCCCGCAGAGAAAGTCTCATGAGCCGTCCCCGGCGGAGAAAGGAGCTAAAAAGGGAAATTATTATGAAATTTATAATAAACATTGATTATTTCGCATATCCGAGATAAATTTTACACTGATATGCCTTTCTCCCGGTCTCACCGTCTTCGCTTTACCGTGGCAGCCCTGCTGCTTTGGGCGGGCTGGCATCGACCAGCGCGCGCGGACTGGCTGAGTGACTGGAATCAGGCGGCCCTTGTCGCAGGCCGCGACTCCGGCGAGATCTCACCCGAGATCTCCCGCACGATGGCCATGCTGAGCACGGCCATCTACAACTCGGTCGAAGGAATCTCCGGGAACTACAATCTCTACACCCAGGGCACCTACACCGGCCCCTCTGGCTCGGCAGCACCAGGAGCCTCCATCCAGGCAGCCACGGCCACGGCGGCCTACACGGTTCTGTCAGGACTGTATCAGTCCATGGAGCCGACCTTCTTCAATCTTTACTCGAATCAGCTGAGCACGTTAGGGGGAGATCCCGGCCTGGCCTCAGGCATCAATTTCGGCTCTCTGGTCGGCAATGACATCCTGAACTGGCGTAGCAATGACGGCTGGGCGGATGCCAGTGATATCACGCTCTACAGCCCCGTGGGCAGCGCGGGCCACTGGACTGAGTCGGCGGTTGATTCCGCGCAGCTTCCCGGGTGGGGAAATGTGAGTACCTTTGCCATTTCAGGCACCGCCGGCTTCAGCGGCACACTGGGCATGACGAACTCGGCCTACATCGCCACCAACGCGTATGCCACGGACTACAATGCGGTGAAGGACATCGGCTCGGCGACGAGCGGCACGCGCACTCAATCACAGACAGATGCGGCTCTCTTCTGGCATGCCGCCCAGGGCACCACGAGTAATGTGGGGATCTGGACCAGCATTGCGGAGGGCGTCGTCACTTCGCAGAACCTCTCCCTGGAGGACTCGGCCCGTCTCTATGCCGCGCTGAACGTGGCCTTGGCAGATGCCGCCATCGTGGCCGTGGACACGAAGTATACTGAGGACTTCTGGAACCCAGAGCAGGCGATCCAAAACGGCGGCGCTGATGGCAATGCCCTGACCATCGCAGATCCCGTGTGGGCAGCTTTGCTGGGGAATCCCGAGATGCCTTCTTACTTTGCGGAGCAGGGCATTTTTGCCGGTTCAGCGGTCCCTATTCTGGAACTCTTCGCCGGAACGAACTACGCCTTCAGCGTCAGCTTTGACACGGATGGTGATGGCTTCCCTGACATGACCCGCACCTTCAGCAGCCTCGCGGATGCACTGCTGGAAGCCACTTACAGCTCCGTCTGGGGAGGCATCAGCTTTGAAAAGGATGCGCTGGATGCGGCCGCAGCCGGAGACCAGATCGCCAACACGGTGATGAACAACCAGTTTGCCCCGGTGCCTGAGCCGGCTGGCGCGCTGCTGCTTGCCATCGCGGGAATGCTGAGCTTCGCTCGCCGTCGCCGCTGAGCTGGATCCCGGAAGAGTGCGGGGAGAATGACTTTGACTCCTCAGGCCTTTGCCGTCCATTAACGGCGTCATGATGCCCTCACGCCTTTGTCTTTTCGCCGCAGCGCTCAGCTCTCTGCTGCTCGCCAGTTGCACCACCACCAGCCAGATCAGTCTCGACTACGCCTCCAGCACCGGCCACATCATGCCAGGGGCGCCAGAGTTTGTGACCCAGGCCTTCACGGACCGTCGTGATGTGGGCGAGCATGATCTCGGCACTGTGCGCACGCAGATCGGCACACCGGTGGAGCATGTGCAGAGCCGCGTGCCGGTGGCGGAGATGGTCACCAATGCTTTTGGTTATGCCTTGCAGGGCCGCGGCATGCTCTCCCAGCGCTCCGGAGCACGCTACATCGTGACGGGGGAGATCCTGGATCTGCGCTGCCAGCTCCTCGTTCATCCTTATGGTTATGCCCGCCTGCGGGTGAGCATCCTGGATGCCGGCACCGGCCGTGTGCTGCATCGTGAAACATACACGGGCGAGCGCCAGAGCTCTGCCTACATCCCTGGCAGCGGCTCCCCGGTGCCGCTCCTCGGAGACCTGGCTTCCGGGGCCCTGCAGGATGCTGTCGATCGTGCTTTGGATGATCAGGACATGAGATCACGTATTAGCTCAGGCCCACGCCCCGGTTCCGGTCCCGCCACCGGCGAGGTCTCTGGCTGGCAGCCGGGCATGCTTTGATCTCATCCCCCCTCTCCTCATCCTCTTCATGTCTTCCTCCCTCCCGCTTTCAGGTCGTGTCGGTATCATCACAGGTGGCGCTCGTGGCATTGGTTACGCCATCGCCAAGCGTCTGCTTCAGGACGGTGCCTCTGTCTGTCTCTGGGATGTGGATGAAACCGCGCTGAGCGAGGCCAAAGCCAGTCTCTCGTCTCTCGGCAACGTCGCTACTGCCCAGGTGAATGTGACCGATGCCGCTTCCGTGGAGGCCGCCGTGCAGACCACGCTCGCGGCTTTGGGAAAGATCGACCTGCTGGTGAACAATGCCGGCATTGCCGGAAACAATGCCAAGCTCTGGGAACTGACGCCTGAAGAGTGGCGGCGTGTGCTGGACATCAACCTCAACGGTCCCTTTCTCTGCTGCCGCGGAGTGGTGCCGCAGATGCTGAAGAACGGCTTCGGCCGTATTGTCAACATCGCCTCCGTCGCCGGTAAAGAAGGCAATCCCAACGCCTCCCACTACAGCGCCTCCAAAGCTGGTGTGATCGGTCTCACCAAGTCTCTTGGAAAGGAGCTCGCCACGTCCAACATCCTCGTCAATTGCATCACGCCTGCGGTGATCGAGACTGACATCCTGAAGCAGATGACCCAGCAGCATGTGGACTACATGCTCTCTAAAATTCCGATGAACCGCTTCGGTCAGAAAGAAGAAGCCGCGGCCATGGTGGCCTGGCTTTGCTCCGAAGATTGCTCCTTCACCACGGGTGCCGTCTTTGACCTCTCCGGTGGACGAGCGACGTATTAAGCGGCGCAGCCCCGCCAAAGTAGTGCAGGGCTTCAGCCCGCACTCGGGTGGAGTGCGCATCCAAGTCCTGATTCCTCGGCAAAACAGGTTCAAGCGTGATGCCAGATGGTCACGCGCTAAAGCGCATGACTACTTTGGCGCTGTGCCCGCACTCCCTCAAAGGCTTGCTATCCGTGTCGTTTTTGTGATTCCATCTCACCATGAACGAACCTGAAAAGCCAAGGAAGGGATGGGGCTGGATGCAGTGGCTCTGTGTGCTGCTCGCAGTCTGTCTGACACCTCTCCTGGTAAGTGTCATTCACGATAGTGTCATCGATCTCGCCTACCGAAACAGGCAAGCTCAGTCAGGCAAAGACATCATCTTTGCCTTCAAGGTCTTTGCGAATGACAATGGCAGCACCTTTCCCGATGTGCGCGCAAAGCTTACCACATCCAACCAGACATTCCGAGAACTGATCAAACATGAATATGTGGAGACTGAGAACCTGTTTGGCGGATACATCAGCCCTTACGTTTCGGATGGCTTCATCGGCGAGGCTCCAGAGTTTGAGAGGGCCGTCCAGCCTGGCGAAAATCATTGGGTAGTGCTCGGCGGGCTGACCACCCACAGTCAGGATGCTCATCCCGTCATCTATGAAAATGCGCTGAACTCCACCTGGCCTCCAAAGTGGAAGCCAGGCTCTGCCAATCAGCCCGTTCGCGGTCGTGTCTGGCGGGGTAACAAGATCCTCGTTGGCTTGGTGGATGGCAGCATCTCCATCGTGAAGACCCGTGAGGTTGGCGACAGCCTGACCCTGCCCGAATCTATGCTCCTGGACTACAAGGGTGTACCCTGGGATGATATCCACATACTCGACATCGAAGAGAAGAAGGCCGCGAAGTGACCTGCTTCGTCATTCGTCATTCTGGTTTCGTCATTCCGCCTCAGGCGGCCATGTCCCATCCCACTCGCGGAATTGTCATCCACAGTTTGGCATTGTGAACCCGAGGCACTCTGTCTAGATCCCCCTCAATGAGCGTGAGATACGATGTCGAAGGGATGGTGGTGGTCGTCATGGGCGGCACCACTGGGCTGGGCTTGTCCGCGGCGCGTGCTTTGATTGAGAGCGGTGCCCAGGTGGTCGTTTCCAGCCGCTCCGAGGAGAATGTGGAGGAAGCCCTGCTCCTGCTCGGTCCCGGTGCGCGCGGTTTCGCGGGGGATGCCACCCTGCCGCAAACCGCCGAGCACGCCGTGGCTCTCGCGGTGGAGAAGTTTGGTCGTCTGGATGCGCTCTACCATGTCGCAGGCGGCAGCGGCCGGTCCAAAGGTGATGGCCCCTTGCACGAAATGACCGACGAAGGCCTGCGCTACACGCTCGATCTCAATCTCAGCTCCATCATGCTTTCAAACCGCGCTGCGGTGAAGCAGTTCATGAAGCAGGGCGGTGGAGGCTGCATCCTGAACATGGGCAGCGTGCTCGGTTGGTCGCCGTCACCAGAGTTCTTTGCCAGTCATGCGTATGCGGCGGCGAAGGCGGGCATTCTTGGCTTCAGCAAATCCATCGCCAGCTACTACGCACCGCAAAACATTCGCGTGAACGTCATCGCACCGGCCTTGGTGGAGACACCCATGTCTCGCCGCGCCGTGGGCAATGAAGCCATCATGGACTTCGTGGCTGTGAAGCAGCCGCTCGATGGCGGTCGCGTGGGCGTGCCGGAGGACTGCGATGGCGCCGCGCTCTTCCTGCTTTCGCGCTCTTCAAAATTCATCACCGGCCAGGTCATTGCCGTGGATGGTGGCTGGACAGTCAGTGAAGGGAGGCTAGCCTAACCAATCATGAGTCTGGCTATTGGCATCGACCTCGGCGGCACGAACATCAAGGCCGCGCTCATTGATGGTGATTCATCATCGCTCATCGCCAGCATCTCCAGGCCGACCCTGGATGGCGAGTTCGTCGGGGATGAACCGCGCTTTGCCCACACCGTGCGGGACATCGTGCATGAGCTCGAAGCAAAGGCAGGGCAGGGGAAGCTATGCGTCGGACTCTCCGCGCCCGGTCTCGCCCATCGAAACGGCCGCTGCATCGACTGGATGCCCGGGCGCATGCATGGCCTGGAAAAACTCGACTGGTCCGCCTTCCTTGGCCGCGAGGCCCGCGTGCTCAATGATGCTCATGCCGCCTTGTTAGGCGAAGTATGGATCGGTGCTGCGAAAGGCTGCCAGGACGTCTTCATGATCACCCTCGGCACGGGTGTGGGTGGGGCGGTGCTCAGTGAGGGGCGCTTGCTCAAGGGGCACATCGGTCGCGGCGGCCATCTCGGTCATATCACGGTGGATGCGAACGCACCCAAGGACATCTTTAACACTCCCGGCAGCCTTGAATCCTTCCTTGGCAACAAGACCCTTCAAGAGCGCGGTGCAGGCAAGTATGAGAACACGCATGTTCTTGTCGCCGCTGCTGCCGCAGGCGATGCTGAAGCCCAAACTCTCTGGCTTGAATCCGTGCGCTATCTCGCCGTCGGCATCGTCTCTCTCGTGAACGTGCTGGACCCTGAGCTGGTCATTCTTGGTGGTGGCATCGCCTCCGGTGCCGGAGACCAGCTCATGCAGCCGCTGCAGAGCTATCTCGACGACTTCGAATGGGCACCCGGCGGCCACCGCATCCGTATTGCCCTCGCCACCGCTGGCGAATGGGCCGGTGCCTATGGCTGCGTCTATCATTGTCTGAACCGCTAACCGCCCACCGTTAACCGACCTCGCCATGTCCCCCGCCGAATCTTTCCTCACCAAGTCTTCCCTCATCATTGATACCGTCCGCACCCAGCTTCCGCAGATCCAGGAGGCGGCGGACATGTTCGCGAAGACCATCCTGGCGGGACAAATGGTGCACGTTTTTGGTTCGGGCCACAGCCGCATCCTCGTGGAGGAGATGTGGCCGCGTTACGGCTCTTTTCCAGGCTTCAATCCCATCGTCGAGCTCTCCCTGACCTTTCATAACCTTGTGGTCGGTGCGAACGGCCAGCGCCAGGCCATGTTCCTCGAGAATGTCAGCGGCCTTGCCGCACGCATCCTGCGGAACTTTGACCTCAAAGCGGGTGATAGCGCGTTGGTTGTTTCCTCCAGTGGTTGCAACGTCGTTCCAGTGGAGATGGCGGAGGAGTTTCAGCGTCGCGGTGTGAAGGTCGTGGCCATCATCTCACGCGATCACGCGGAGGCCAGCACCACCCGCCATCCTGGTGGCAAGAAGCTCCAAGACTTCGCGGATATCGTGCTCGATACCGGCGCTCCTGTGGGAGATGCCATGGTGAGCATCGAAGGTCTCGAAACTCCCGTGGCTCCTGGCAGCACTGTTGGCGGATGCTTGCTGGTCAACGCCATCAAAGCTGAGGTTGCTCAACGCCTCACTCAAGCCGGCCAGCCTCCGAAAGTCCTCACTGCTGGAGTCTTAGTCGGCGTGCAGAAAGCCACCGAGCTTTTCGAAGCAGCGTATGACGAGCATGCGCGTCGCATCGCCCCATACTACGCCGGATTGGGCGCATGAGTTCGGAGCGCCGCCTTTAGGCGGAACGTATGGGCACGCAGGATCTTCGTTCCGCCTAAAGGCGGGGCTCCGAACTGTTAGATCGCCCAGCCTTCGCGGTAGGTCTTCGTCAGCAGTTTGTCGGCGGCTGGATTGTTCTTGAAGGCAAAGGCGTTCGTGTCCCACTCCAGTGTCTTCAGATCCAGCGGACGGCCTGTGCGTTGGTCGATCTCGCCGATTGCGAGACGCGTGGCCACGTTGCCAAGCTGCACGGTTTCCGCGAGAGGTCCGGCATAGTCAAAGCCATCGGTGGTTGGCTCGCCGCCGAGGCAGGCATCCACCCAGCGGTGCCAATGGCTCAGGCCCTGCTCTTTGGGATACTTGAAGCCGGTGAATTTCTCCACGGGATACAGACGCGGACCGGCGACATGCGCCAGCACCATGTTCCCCTCTTCACCGATGAAGACGGAACCGCTCTTCGGCAGATCCAGGTTGTCTGGCATCTTGGCGATCTTGCGATCCGGACGCAGGCCACCGTCCATCCAGGTCACTTTGAGTGTCTTGCCTGCGGTGAGCGAGTTGCCCGGGAAAACGTATTCGATGGTCTGGTTCGTCGGCCAGATCTGGTCGTTCACGCCGCTGTTTTCAGCGGTGATGTGAGTCGGTGCATTCAGACCCAGCGCGGTGAAGACAGGGTCCAGGATGTGGCAGCCGAAATCACCCAGCGCACCACCGCCGAAGTCCTGCCAGTCACGCCAGACGAAGGGGTGGTAGCATGGCGCGTAGTCGCGCATCGGAGCCACGCCGATCCACAGATCCCAGTTCACATGCGAAGGCACTTTGCCAGCAGGCGCAGGCGCGAGCCGCTTGTTGCGCTCATTGCCTGTGACACCCACCCAGGAGTACACTTCCTTCACCTTGCCGATGGCACCTTCTTTGATCAGACGAGTGCCGAGACGATACTCGAGGTTGGAATGAATCTGGTTGCCCATCTGCGTCACCACCTTGGCCTTCGCGGCTTCGAGGCGCATCTGGCGGGCTTCCCACACGGTGTGCGCGAGCGGCTTCTGGCAGTAGACATGCTTGCCTTTGCGGATGGCCTCGATGGCCACCTTCGCGTGCATGTGATCTGGTGTGCCCACGTTCACCGCGTCGATCTTGTCGCCCAGCTTCGCGAACATCTCGCGGAAGTCGGTGAAGTGCGCCACGCCGGGATGCTCGGCATCGGCCTTGTCAAAGCGGGTGCTGTCGATGTCGCAGAAGCCGACATACTGCACCTTGGCATGCGAGCCGATGTTCTTGATGTCGCTGAAGGCCATGCCGTTCGCGCCCACGGAGACGACCTGGAGTTTTGAATTCGGACTGGCTGACTTCACCACCGCCGGAAAGGCGAGCGTGCTGGCAGCGAGGGACGTGGTCTTGAGGAAGGAGCGGCGGTCGGTAGGCATGGCGGGAACACTACGACCCCGCGCCAGCATTCTCTCACAGAGGGCATGAGACGATCAAACTAGGCCACAATAGCACCAGCAGCGAGATAGGCACGGCTCCGAGGGGAGAGTGGACACTCCTGTCCACCTCATTGTTGATCTCTCCTGAGATGGAGCGCAGAACAGT
>NZ_BKAG01000072.1 GCF_007992435.1 Prosthecobacter gellanilyticus
ACGGGCTACCATGCCTCGTCGACACCGCTCTCGTTCGCACATGACGTTGTCGTATGGCGAGAACACTTTCTGCGCATCTAGCGGTGTCGCGCCTTAGCGCTTGCCACCGCAGTCCGGGACGCTCCGCGACTGCTGAGCTTGAGGTCGATCGACCCCGGAGGCTCATCCGCGCTTTGGCGAGATCTCACACCTCTGTGCCTTTGCCCGCATTTGCGTTGGCGGCGGCTTTTTTCGCGGCGCGCTTGTGCTGGATGACCTCGATGAGGATGGGGAGGATGGAGACGAAGATGATGAGCAGGGAGACGAGTTTGAAATTGCTCTTGATGAAGGGCAGGTTCCCCAGCGCGTAGCCGAGCAGGGAGATGCCGGCCACCCAGAGCAGGCCGCCGCCGATGCTGAAGGCGAGAAAGCGCGGGTAGTGCATCTGCCCGAAGCCGGCGGTGAAGGGGGCGAAGGTGCGCACGATGGGCACGAAGCGGGCGATGACGATGGCGCGGCCGCCGTGCTTCACAAAGAAGTGCTCGGTCTTCGTGAGGTAGTCGCGTTTGAACCACGGGCGCGTGACGATCCATGAGCCGCATTTGCGGCCGATCCAGTAGTTCAGGTTGTCCCCAATGATGGCGGCGGCCATGAGGAGGGGGATGATGAGCTCGATGCGCAGCATGCCCTGCGCGGCCAGGGCGCCGACGGCGAAGAGCAGGGAGTCTCCCGGCAGGAAGGGGGTGACCACGAGACCAGTCTCACAGAAGACAATGGCAAACAGCAGCGCGTAGATGGCGGTGCTGTGCTCCTGGGCGAAACCCTGGAGGTATTTGTCCACATGGAGAACGTAGTCGATGAGCTGGGTCATGGTGAGCTGAGCGCGGCGCCGCAGGGCAGGGGATGGAAAGGGGGCGGGCGCGGACTGTCCATTCCCCAGGGCATCCGGCAAACGAAATTCTGCGCGCAGATTCGCGCTTGCGCAGGGGCCGGGTGTCACGCCAACATGCGCGCCTCATGGAATCCCATCAAGTCATCCGAGCCGCGCTCGACCAAGTGCATGTCAAAGAAGTGGCGGAGAAGATGGGCATTTCCCTCTCCCTGCTCTATAAATGGGGTGAGGAGGGCGCTGGCAGCAGCGGCACGTCCAACCCGCTGGACCGCGTGCAGGACCTGTATGAGCACACGCAGTCTGACGCGCTGGTGCAGTGGCTGTGCAACAAGGCGGACGGTTACTTTGTCAAAAACCCGCCCACGACCAAGAGGCCCGGCCGGGAGGTGATGCCGGCCACGCAGCAGATCGTGCAGCAGTTTGCGGATTTGCTGGCCGCCATCAGCCATGCGGCCAGTGACAACTGCATCAGCCGTGAGGAGGCGAAGCACATCCGCCACGAGTGGGATGAGCTGAAGCGCCTGACCGAGCGCTTTGTGAAATGGTGCGAGCAGGAGGACTTTTTGCATCTGGCCGAGGACCTGAAGGTGAACCGCGTGGGGATGAAGGAAGACAAGGACTGAGGGGGCGCGAGGGCGATCTCTCACACTCTGTGCTTTTCTTTTCGGCGTGGTTTGCGCAGGTTTTCGGAATCTCCCATTCCCATGAAAAAGGCAGCTGCCAAGAAAGCCCCGTCTCGTGCCCGAACTCCCGTGAAAGCGAAGGCGAAGGCTGAAGCCAGCCTGAGCTTCACCAAGCTGGTGCAGGCCATCCAGCACGTGCACACGGAGAGCACTGCCGTGGTGAACCGTGTGGTGAACACGACGCTGACACTCAGGAACTGGGTGATCGGATGGTATCTGATCACCTATGAACAGGAAGGTTCAGATCGAGCCAAGTATGGCGAATCGGTCATCGACAGAGTGGCGGAACGCTTGGCTACGAAGGGTCTCGATGAGCTGACTTCACGCTACTTGCGGTTGTGCCGGCAGTTCACGACTGTGTATCCGCAGATTTGGCGGTCACTGACCGCCAAATCTGACCAGATGCTGGTCGATAGCCCAATTTGGCGGTCGCTGACCGCCAAATCTACTTTTGCTCTTCCAGCTTCAACAACTGGAATGGCAGCTTCAAGCTCCGCAGAGATAGCCATTCGGGAGTCACTGACTCCCGAATTGGGCGCTCCGACGCATGCTCTGGTGTCTCAACTATCCTTCACCCACCTGGAACAACTTCTCGCCATCGATGACCCGCTGAAGCGGGCTTTTTATGAGATCGAGTGCATTCGTGGAAACTGGTCGGTGCGGGATCTGAAGCGGCAGATCGGGTCGCTTTACTTTGAGAGATCGGGGCTTTCTAAGGACAAGGCGAAGCTCGCGAAGATGGTGAAGGCGGGTGTGGAGTGTGCCGAACCAAAATTAACCATTCGTGATCCCTACATCTTCGAGTTCCTCGGACTGCGGGCGAAGGACGCGATGGCGGAGAATGACCTGGAGGCGGCGCTGATCGAGCACTTGCGCGAGTTCCTGCTGGAGCTGGGGCATGGCTTCTGCCTGGAGGCGCAGCAGAAGAGCATCCTCATCGGCAAGACGCGCGGGTTTGTGGACCTGGTGTTCTACCACCGCCTCCTGAAGTGCCATGTGCTGGTGGAGCTGAAGGTGCAGCCCTTCGCCCATGAGCATCTGGGCCAGCTCAATACCTATGTGACGTGGTATAAGAAGCACATGATGGCCGCGGGTGACAACGCGCCCGTGGGCCTGCTGCTCTGCACGGGCAAGGATCATGCCCTGGTGGAATACGCGACCGCCAGCATGGATAACCAATTGTTTGTCTCCAAGTATGCGGTGGGTCTGCCCAGCAAGGAGGAGCTGCAACGCTTCCTGGACCGGCAGCGCAAGGAGCTGGCGGGGAAGGTGTGAGCGGTTTCGGCTGTCTTCACTCCCACTACCTACAGCGCCTTCTCATCCGGATCATTGAAGCGGCGGCGGGCGAAGAAGATGCGGGCGCTTTCGGCCACGCCATAGGCGCTTTCCTCCTGCGTGAGGTCATCGGTCTGGATGCGCAGGTCGGCCATGGATTTGTAGACGGGGCCGCGCTCCTGGATGAGGCGCTCGAGCTTCACGCGCGGCGGCTCCTCGCCACGCAGCAGGGGGCGGTCGTTGTTTACCGAGGTGCGCCGCACCAGGAGGTCTGTGCCGGCCTCCAGCCAGGTGATGTAACCGAGATGGCGCAGCAGCGGCAGGTTCACCGCCTGGGTGATGATGCCGCCGCCGGTGGCGATGACGTGATGACGGCTGCCTAACAACTCGCGTAACACGGCGCTCTCGCGCTTGCGGAAGCCGGCCTCGCCTTCCTTCGCAAAGATCTCCGGGATGCTGCACCCGGCGCGGTTCACGATCATGTGGTCCGTGTCTGCGAACCGGAAGTCCAGAAGGCGTGCGACGAACCTGCCCACGGTGGACTTGCCGCTGCCCATGAGGCCGATGAGGATGATGTTTTCCGCGCGCGGCGGTGGTGTCTCATGGTCCAGCTCCACTTGATCGAGGATGGAGGAGACGAGCTGCGGGTCATCCGCCAGCGCATCCAGATAGGTGGGGTAGCTTGCGGTCCAGCCGGTGGCCTTCAGGCGCGCATTGGACACGCGCTTGTGGCTCCAGCCGCGCTTGCGGTCAGGGTCAGGTGCCTTGCGCTTCGGCAGCGGCAGGCTGAAATAGTTCGCCAGTGTGTTCAGGCACTCGCGCTGCGTCATGGGCAGGTCATCCACCACATTGTAGATGCCCGCATGGCGGTGCGTGAGGAGGTGCACGATGGCGGAGGCGGCGTCGTTGCCATGGATTTGGTTAATCAGGCGGCCGTCCTTGGCCTGGTCCGTGACCTCGATGCCGCTCTTGCGCTCCAGCAGGTTTTTCAGCAGCACGGAACGCCCGGGGCCGTAGATGCCGGCGAGCCTGGTGACGGTGCCGCCTTGCTTCAGGGCGATCTCCTCCGCCTGGCGCAGCAGCAGGCCGGTCTCGCGCTCCGGCTCCGCGCGCGAGGTTTCATCCACGGTGCTGCCGTCCACCTGCGGATACACGCTGGTGCTGCTGGTGTAGAGCGGCCAGGCCTCCGGGAAAGCGGCCACGAGATGCGTCATGCCGTCCACATACACTTTTTGGTAGGCCGCCGCGCCGCCGCGCCCGGAGCTGGCGCAGTGCACCAGCGCATCCACCGCGCCGGTCTGCGTGCGCAGAGCCTGCACGGAGTCCAGGGAGGACACATCACAGGTGAGCACGCGCCAGGGTTTCACCGCCGCCAGCCGTGCGGCTGACTCCACGGAATGCGTGACGCCGATGACCTCATGGCCATCTGCCTGCAAAAGATCCGCGGCCCGCTCGCCCACGAATCCACAACCTATGACCAGCACCTTCATGATCCGCGGCGGTTGTTTTGATAATAGCTCACGAGACCGTCCACGATCCCCCTCACGTAGTCCTCGATGGCGCTGGTGGTGAGCCTGCCGCCGATCAAGGTGCGGCCGAGGTAATGCCCCGCGAGCAGACGGCGATACGTCTCCTCATGGTTCATCACATACGGTTCCAAATAGACCACCGGGCAGCGGTAGATGCGGTTCGCCAGGAGGTTCCGCGCATACACATAGGGATTGCTGCCCGGGCGGCGCGCGTTTGGCGTGGTGTAAACATACGCTGGCAGGCCGGTGTGGCGCGCCATGCCCTCCGCCACGGCATTGCCCAGCGGGATCTCCTCCTCATGCACACGGCCCAGCAGGCGGGTGAGCATCTCAAAGCGCACGTCCTGCTGCATCAGCTCGGTGTTTGAGTAGCAGCCATTGACCAGGATGTGCAGATGATTCTGCGGTGAGAACTGCGGTGATGTGGCATCTCCCCAGGACTCGGCATTGAAGTGCAGGCAGAGCACGAGGTCAGGTTTGATCTGCTCATTCACACGCTCGCCACGCGCGCGGATCTCGCTGACACGGTAGAAGAGCTTCTCACTCTGCCACTGCACGGTGAGAAGTTTTGCATCACCGGTTAGGCCGTCATACTTTTCCTGCGGTTCGGAAAAGCCAGACTCCGTGAGCACCTGACGCGCGTCTTTCTCCAGATCCACGGGGCGCTTCTTCGTCACGGGATCATTGTTTTCACGGACCAGGCTTACGATGGCGCCCAAGGCGGTGAGGCGCTCCTTCAGCACCTGGGCGGTGAGCAGGGAGAGGTCCCCTTCGCGGATGGATTCACCGCCTTTGAAGCTGAGAAAGCGCTCCTCCATCACGGCCCATGAGCCGCCGATGTGCCCCGGATCCAGCGCGATGTGCAGGTCACTCAGCAGAGGCCTGCCCTGGCGCGGTGTGAGCTCCTTCGCACGCCGCCATGGGGCACGCGCGGTGGAGTCTGCAGCGGCTGCCGGGGATTCATTCGCTGCGCGAAAGGCCACGCGCACGGTCGGCTTCTGAAGCTGCCCGGTCGGCACGATCAGCGCTGCATCCGTGATCTCAAACGGTGGTGGCAGCGCATTGGCCTCGGAGTAAAAATCCTTCCAGAGCTTTTCAAACTCCGCGCGCGTCATGCTGCCGGAGTAGGCCTCCAGCCGGGTCCAGTCCGGCGTGGGGCCGAGTGCGCTGATTTTAGAAACGGCCAGCGGATCCTGCGAGGTCGCAGGAACAGGTGCAGGCGGAGGTGTGAGCGCAGCCGCCGGTGCTGGCGGCGGCGCCACTGCGGGCGGCGTGGCCGCCGGAGCCGGGGGCGGTGCAGGAGCAGGCGCGTCCGGCACCTGCGCATGCAGGCCCGTGGACACGAGCAGCCCTGTCAACAATAGAAACTTCATGCTGCGAAACTAGCCCGTTTGCCCAGAGAGGCAACCCAGAGCACGAAAAGTGCAGCCCTGATCGCGGGGTCATGCGGCCGTCATCAGCTCCCACCTTCTGAAAAACCACCGTCAACAATCGTCAACCACTGTAAACCACCGTCAACGACTCCGCTCACAGCGTCTCCCCTTTCACAAACTCCGGCATGAGGCGGATGGCCTTCGGTGGCAGCGTGCCTGTCTCCACGATCTGCCGCACGGCCCGTGAAACGGCGCGCGCGAACTGGGCGTGACCGGCGGCGTAGCGCGTGACGGCTGGCACGGTGTGCTGCAAGAACACATCATCATCCCGCGCGATGACGGCCATGTCCTGCGGGATGCGCACGCCCTGGCGCATGAGGTGCATCATCACTGTCAAAACGTGAGACGGGCGCGCTACCAGGCAGGCGGTGGGCGGGTTCGGGCCCTGCATCACCTTGTCCAGAAGCGCGCGCACATGCGCTGCGGTGCCATTGTGCCGCAGGATGTGCAGCACGGGCGCGCCCTCGCCCTGCAGTGCCTCATGCAGGCCGCTCTCGCTCTCCAGCTCGCCGCCGTAGTCACCCTCCGTGCGGATGAAGGCGATGCTCCGGTGCTTCAATCTGCGCAGCACCGCGCCTGCATGACGGCACGTCGCGCGGTAGTCCGCATCCACGGAGGGAAGCTCCACTCCCGCAAGGCTGCTGCCTAACACCAAGCATGGCAAACGACGGCGCAGAAACCAGTTTTGCACCGGCTCCAGAGACCCAAACAGCAGCCAGGCCGCCGCCGGTGCGCGCGTGGTCAGAGACTCCAGCGCGCGCTCCGGCCGCTTCGTGAAGCAGGCGGTGCTCACATGCACCTCCAGGCTGAAACCCGCGCGCGAAAGCTGGTCGCGCAGCTCGTCCACCATCACCAGGGATGCGGCGGACATCTGTAAAAGCGGCCTCGGTGTGATGATGGCGATCACGCGTGAAGGCGCCGCTTTCTTCAGCACGGACTTGCTCAGCTTGATCTTCCGCCGCTGCCGGTCGGAGACCTCCAGCAGCCCGTCACGCCGCAGCTCATCCAGGGCGGCGCGCACGGTGTGCCGGCTCACCTGCAGCTTCGCGCACAGCTCTCTTTCCCCCGGCAGATGCCCCTGCCAGTGCCCGGCCAGCATGGAGTCCCGCAGGCTTCTCGCCGTCAAACTGATGAGTGAAACCCGCCGAGGCGGATTCGGACCCGAAGGAATGGGAGCAGACTTCATAAAGCAACAACAGTGAACCGAGAACAGCGAACCGTGAACCAAGGGAATGTGGTATGAAAAACGGACCAGAATCAGAATGCTGTCATTCCTCGTTCAAAAAGGACATCATTCATTCAGTCCTCACCTCCGTCACTCCATGCCGGTTTGAGGTAGAAAGATTAAGGGTAGAAAAATTTCAGAAAATATTTCTACCCTTAATTTTTCTACCATCACCATCACCATCTCCGCATCAATCCAGCACTCCTCTTCTCCGAGTCCTTCTTCATCCGCCCCACGAGGCGCCCTCTTCCTCAACTCCGAACGCCGCCTTCCAAACTCCGCCCTTCCCCCATGCGCCTCCTCGCCCTCACCTTCCTCCTGGCTCTCGCTACAGTTTCCCACGCTGCCGAGTCCATCATCACGCTCAACGTCGATCCCTCCAAGGAGCATCCGCGTAACTCCGAGGGCTCTTTTGCGACACTGAAGTCGGGTCGCGTCATCTTTTGTTATTCTCAGTTCTACGGCGGTGCGGCGGACGAGAGCCCCGCGCGTATCGTGCGCATTCATTCGGATGACCAGGGCCGCACCTGGAGTGAACCCGTCACTGTGGTCGAAAACACGGGTGGGAACAATGTGATGAGCGTCTCCCTGCTGCGCCTCGCCAGCGGCAAGCTGGCCATGTTTTACTGCATCAAGAACAGCTGGATCGACTGCCGCCCGCACATGCGCATCTCCACGGATGAAGGCGAGACCTGGACGGATCCCAAACTGATCCAGCAGGCGCCCGGTTACTTCGTGCTGAACAATGACCGCGTGATCCAGACCGAGAAAGGCCGCATCATTGTGCCGCTGGCCTTCCACCGCTCACGCGGCACGGATCCGCACACCAGCAAATCCTGGGATCACCGCGCCATCGCCACCTGGCTTTACTCCGATGACGAAGGCGCCACGTGGACGGAATCTTCAAGCTGGTGGGCACTCCCCGTCCGCAGCAACAGCGGCCTGCAGGAACCCGGTGTCGTGGAGGTGAGTGATGGCAGCATCTTCTCCTGGTGCCGCACGGATCAGGGTGCGCAGTGGGGCTTCACCTCCACCGATGCCGCGAAGACTTTTAGCGCACCCACGCCCACGGAGATGAAGTCGCCCAACGGCCCTGCGAGCATCAAGCGCCTGCCTGGCAGCACTGACCTTCTCTCCATCTACAACGACCACTCCGGCATGTTCCCCTTTCCGCCGAAGAAGCGGAACCCCTTCGTCGCCGCCATCTCCAGCGACGGCGGCAAGACCTGGCCCAAGCGCAAGCTGATCGAAAATGATCCCGATGGTCTCTACCACTACACCGCCATCCATTTCGTGGGTGATGCCATGCTCATCGGCTACTGCGCTGGCGATAGTAAAGTCGGCGCCCTCAACCGCCTCCGCATTCGTCGTATCACCCTGGATTGGCTGAACGAAAAGTGATTCAAGATCGTTCCAAGACCCTTTCTAACCGCTAATAGGACACTAATGAAACGCTAATAGAAGGCATCCCAATCAGTTCTAAACCACCTCATTTCCATTCTTCTTTATGAGCGTCCTATTAGCGTCAAATCAGCGGTTAAAACCTTCCCCGTCATTAGTGTAAATTAGTGTCCATTAGTGGTTAGAAATTCACCGCCCACAGCCCACCGTTCACGACTTCTCTTCCATGCGCTCCTCCAAAGTTCTCGCCAAGCTCCGCGCCGGCCAGGTCGCCCGCATCTGCTGCTGCGGCTCGCCCATCGGTTTCTTCCCCGCCATCGCGGCCCATTTTAACTATGACGGCATCTGGATGGACGGTGAGCACCGCACCTGGGAGCCGCGTGAGGTGGATGCCATGATCGCCCGTCACCACGCGGCGGATATCGACTGCGTGTGGCGTCCGCCGACGAAGGAAAAGAACGGCCTCTACCGCCTGCTGGAAGACGGCGCCTCCGCCCTCATGATCCCGCACGTGGCCACGGCGGATGATGCGCGTGTTTTGGTGAACTCCATCAAGTTCCCGCCGCTGGGTGACCGTGGTTTCTGCGGTGGCGGAAGAGATGCCGACTTCTGGATCGGCAAGCCGGCTGACTACACCGAGCAAGCCAACCGCGAGACCTTCCTCGTGGTCCAGATCGAGACCCCGCAAGCGCTCGAGAACGTCGATGAAATCGCGGCCGTCCCCGGTGTGGAAGTCCTCTTCCTCGGTCCTGGCGATATGTCCCTGCGCCTCGGCTGCACGCCTGCGGTGAATGACCCGCAGATGCTCGAAGTGCAGAAGAAGATCGCCGCCGCCGCCAAGAAGCACGGCAAGGCCTGGGGCCGCCCGGTAGGCTCTGCTGCGGATGCGAAAACCATCCTGGACCTCGGCGCAAGGTTCATCGTCCACGGCAGCGAATTCGGCGCCCTCCACGCCCACTTCACCGCCTGCTCCGCCGACTTCGACCAGATCCTGAGCGAGTCTGCCGGCGCTGCGGAGATTCCGGCTGGGAAAACGTATTGAGGCGAGGGTGGCACCACAGGGGTATCGGGTTCGTCTCTTGAGCCGCTGATAGGACGCTAAGCAGACGCGAATAAGAGTCATTCATAGGCTTGGCATGAGCGTTCAATTAGCGTCTTATCAGCGGTTCAAGAGTCTATTGTCCCCAGCCTCCCCTCACTTCCCATGAAGCCCGTCCTTTTCCTTTTCAGCCTTCTCGTCTCGCTCACCTTCACCCTCAGTGCCCAGGCCCAGCGCAGTGCGGCGTGGACCACGCCTTTTCCGCCGCACAAGATCGCGGGGAATCTTTATTATGTGGGTTCGCAGGACCTTGCGTCCTACCTCGTCACCACGCCGGAGGGGCACATCCTCATCAACAGCAGCCTGGAGGAATCTGTGCCGCTGATCCGCGATGCGGTGACGAAGCTGGGCTTCAAGTGGACAGATATAAAGATCCTGCTCATCAGCCATGCGCATGACGATCACTGCGGCGGCAGTGCCACCATTCTCAAAGAGACCGGTGCCAAGCACTTCGTCATGGAGGGTGATGCCGATGCCATCGAAAGCGGCGGCGTGAAAAAGACCCGCCTCAGCGCCAGCTACATGAGCTTCGCGCCCGCGAAGGTGGATCGCCGTCTCAAGGATGGTGAGGAAGTCACGCTCGGCGGCAGCACTCTGGTGGCGCATCTCACCCCTGGTCACACGCCCGGCTGCACCACCTGGACGATGAAGGTCGATGGGCTCGACGCTGTCATCATCGGCAGCCCGAACGTGAACCCCGGCACCGTCCTCGTGAACAGCAAGACCTACCCTGCCATCGCCGAGGACTACAAGACCTGCTTCCGTGTTTTGAAGGCACTCCCCATCGACATCTTCCTCGGTGCCCACGGCGGCTACTACGACCTGCAGGCGAAGCATGCCAAGCTCGCGACCGCAGGTGGTAACAACCCATTTTTCGATAAAGCTGGTTATGCCGCCTACGTGGCCGATCGTGAGCAAGCCTTCCTCAAGGAGCTGGCGAAGCAGATGGGGAAGTAAATCGATAATGAGTTAGGTGAGTGAGAAAGCATCAATCTTCCCAGACTCATCCGAAAGGCACCATGGACGCTGACTACAACCTCGTGAACAAAACCTTTTGCGATTGTGTTGACAGAGGTCAGCATAAAAGGCGCTTCTTTAGTAAGCTCAAGCCAGGCACCGTGCTCTGTGAGGTATGGCACTCCTTTGGTTTGATCGGGAATGGTGGATTTCACAATTTCTTTGGAGGCATCGGCAAGAGGCGGGAGCGTCAGTTCATCCAGTCTTACGACATCATGGGAGCGCCGAAAATTGCAGGTCTTATGGAGGAGGCCTATCAGTTGTTCGATCAGGCCAGACGGTCGGTCGATGAGCCTGAGGACATCGATGTCGTCCGAAAGCGGTGCGATTCTCGGATGACTGAGATAGAACGTGATTACTATGGAAGTGAGTCAGAGCTTGTCCGCGCCGCCGCGCAGTATGTGAGAGCAAACCCATCTTCGTTCAGCGGATAGGTTGATAGCTTGTAAGTAACATTCACCCGGTGACTGCCATTCTTATTTAACCGCTAATAGGACGCTGATGAGACGCTAATAGAAGACCTCTGAATGGTATCCATTAGCGTTTATTTAGCGTCTCATCAGCGGTGAACCTTTCCGGCCCTCCACGCAGGACTAACAAAAAGAGAAAAATACTTTCCGGACTAACCTCGGTTGCGCACCCGGAACTGCCTCGGTGTCATGCCGGTGCGTTTGCGGAACTGCTGGGTGAAGGCGCTTTGATCACAGAAGCCGTGATTGAGCGCGATCTCGATGATTGGTGCGGAGGTCTTCGCCAGGGCCTCGGCAGCGCTTTGGATGCGTGTGCGCAGCATGAGCTCATGCGGTGAGAGACCTAGCGTCTCCTTCAGCTTCCGGTGCAGATGCCGTTCCGATACACCGGCGGCCCGCGCCAGCTCAGCGGTGCTCAGGTTTTTGTCACAGTTCTTGCGCGCATGCAGCACGGCTGCGGTCACCTCACGCACATCATGGTGGCGCATGCGCTCCTCATCACGGCGCGTGATGCCCATGACGCCGATCACCTTGCCAGCCTTGTCCCGCACCGGCAGTTTCGTGCAGAGGAACCAGCTCAGGTTCCGCTGCTCATCATACCAGACCTCCAGGCGATTGATGAGCGGCTTGCCGCTGCGCATCACCTTCTGGTCATCGGCACGGAAAGCCTTCGCCACCTCCGGCGGGAAGAATTTTTCATCCATCGCGCCCACGAGCTCGCGCTCATGCTTGATGCCGAACCTCTCAAAGGTCACGCTGTTTGCCGCGATGTGTCGCCCTTCCGCATCCTTCACAAAAAAGAACACGCCCGGCAGATGCTCGAAGATCGCTCTCACCGCCTGTGGATCAGCGATCCTGGCAAAGAACTCCTTTTGAAGGGATGACGTGGGCATGGCCGGATTTTAACAGCGCCGCAGCAACTGTCACGCCTCAAGGACACCTGAAGACATAACCCAGTGCCAACGCAAACACCCGATGGAGTGCAGCCTTTCTCAACTCCACCACAAGATATCGAAAGCCCCCACCCACCGCCTTTCCAGCAAGACACCCGCACACCTCCCCGTAGACTCGGCCCCCTCATGCTTCGTCCTCGTTCCGCCACTTGCAGGCGTGCCTTCATCTTCTTCCTGCCGCTGCTGTCTCCCATGATGCAGGCGGCCATGCCGGCGCGGCTGGAGGCCCTGATCCAGGAAAGCTGCATCGAGTGCCATGACAAGGACACCGCCAAGGGCAGCCTGGATCTCACCGCGCTGCCTTTTGATCTGAGCAACCGTGCTGTGAGCGAGCGCTGGGTGCGCATCCATGACCGCGTGGAAAGCGGCGAGATGCCACCGAAGGCGGCCGATCTGCCGAAAGAGCAGCGCGCGGAGATGGTGCAGTGCCTGGACCAGGATCTCTACGCCACGGATCATCGTGAGGTCATGAACCAGGGCCGCGGATTTCTGCGCCGGCTGAACCGTGACGAGTATGAGCAAAACCTGCGTGATGTGCTGCAACTCCCCGATCTCGACATCCGCGATATCCTGCCGGAGGACCGCCAGGGGCATCGCTTCAACAAGACGAGCGAGATGCTGGACATGTCACGCGTGCAGCTCGCCGCGTATCTGGATGCGGCAGAGGCCGCGCTGCGTGCTGCCATGGTCACGGAGCCTGCGCCACCTCCCGTGCTGAAGCGCCGCATCGTCGGCACGGACCTTTTTCCCGGCACCGGCACTTTTGGCAATCGCGAGTCCATGTTCTTTGCGCGTAACAATAAGTATATCCAATGGGAACGTAAGGACGAGAAAGAGGTCATCAAGGCCGGGGCCAAGGATGAAAGCATCGAGATGGCGCTCTTCCGTGCCGCGAGCTGGCCCTACATCGGCAATCCGAAGGGCTTTGTGGCTCCGCACTCAGGCAAATACAAGGTGCGCTTCTCCGCCCGTGCTGTGCTTCAGCAGCCCGGGTTCACCTACATCCCGGCCAGGCAGCCCGTGCCCATGACCTTTCGCACGCGCAAACCCGCCGGGGCGGACATCATCAATGAAGTGCGCGCCGAGGGCGGTGTCATCGACATCCAGCCGGAGCAGAAGGTGCATGAGACCACCCTCAACATGCGACAGGGCGAGGCTTTTGAATACAGCTTGTTAGGCCTGCCCATGCCCCTGGCCCAGAACCCGAATGGTTCCGGCCCCACTTATCGCTATCCCCCCTTCCCGGAAGGCGGCCAGCCAGGTGTGGCCGTGCAGTGGATCGAGGTGGAGGGGCCTCTCCCTCCAGACCAGTGGCCGCCCGCCTCCCACCGCGTGCTGTTTGATGAGCTCGGCATCGATGTGAAGCCTAACAAAGAGCGCGAGCGTGATGAGGCCAGCCGCCTGCTGCGCCGCTTCATCCAGACCGCCTCACGCCAGCCCGTGCCGGAGGAGGCCGTGGGGATGTTTCTCACTCTCATCCATCAGCGCCTGGAAAAGGGGTCGCCCTTCCGCGAGGCCATGCTCACCGGTTACAAGGCCTTCCTGGCCTCCAGTGACTTCATTTACCTGCGCGAGCCGAAGACTAAAGACGACCACTTCGCCATCGCCTCCCGGCTTTCCCATTTCCTCACGAACTCGCGTCCGGATGCTGCTTTGCAGGACCTGGCCGCGAAGCAGCGTCTGCGTGATCCGCAGATCCTGCGCCAGGAAACGCAGCGCATCATCGCCAGCACCGGCTTTGACCGCTTCGTGAAAAACTTTACCGACTATTGGTTAAACCTCCGCCAGATCCGGCGGGATGATCCTGACATCCGCCTCTTCCCCGAGTATCGCTTTGACGAGTATCTGGTGGACAGCATGGAGCGTGAGACGCGCACCTTCTTCACCGCCATGATTCTGGAAAATCTCCCAGCCAGCGTGCTCGTCAGCGCGGACTTCGTGTATGCGAATGACCGCCTGGCGAAGCACTACGAGCTGCCTCCGCTCTCCGGCTCCGCGCTGCGGAAGGTCACGCTGCCGAAGGGCAGCCCCTGGGGCGGCCTGCTCACCCAGGCCTCCATCTTGAAAGTCAGCGCGAACGGCAGCGGCACCTCCCCCGTGGTGCGCGGGGCCTGGGTCATGGAGCGCCTCATCGGCAAGCCACCGCCGCCGCCGCCACCTAGCGTGCCTGCGGTGGAGCCGGACATCCGTGGTGCCAAAACCATCCGCGATCTCCTGGCCCTGCACACCACCTCCAAAAGCTGCGCCGGATGCCATGCGCGCTTTGATCCCGTGGGCCTCGCACTGGAAAACTTCGACGTGCTCGGCGGCTGGCGCACACGCTACCGCGGCAGTGAGGAGGGTGACCGTATCACCGGCATTGACCGCGCCGGTCATGACTTCAGCTACACCCTCGCCGCGCCTGTGGATGCCGCGGGCAAGCTGCTGGACGGCCGCACTTTTAAAGACGTGCATGACCTCAAGGCGATCCTCGCTGCGGACTCACGGCAGCTTGCCCGGAACCTGCTGCATCAGTTCACTGTTTACTCCACCGGCACTCCCGTGCGCTACTCTGACCGCCCGGAGATCGAGGCCATGCTGGACACTTGCGCTCCTGATGGGTTCCGTGTGCGCGACCTCCTGCTGGCGCTGGTGCAGAGTCGCATCTTCCTCGGCCAGCCCTAGCCTGTGCCGCCTAACTTGTTTTGCTTTACACTCCTTTGATCTGATCCGCCTGTCATGAACGCCCCTCACATCGCCCGCACTTTTTCACGCCGCCGCTTCCTCCACAGTGCTGGTGTCACGCTCGGGCTGCCGTTTCTGGAGTCCATGACGCCTGTGTTCAGCCGCGCCGCCCCGGTGAAGCCGCCGCGCCGCATGCTGCTGATCTCCAACAATCTCGGCTTCCTCCCCACGCCCTTCTTCCCCACCGCCGCAGGCCGTGACTATGAGCTCACGCCCACCCTCGAGCCGCTGGCCGGCATTCGGGATGAGTTCAGCCTCTTCAGCGGCATGTCGCATCCGGATGTGAATGGCGGCCACAGCGCGGAGAACTGCTTCCTCACCGCCGCCCGTGGCCCAACCAAAAGTGGTTTCCGCAATCAGATCTCGCTGGACCAGTTCGCCGTGGAGAAGCTCGGCCAGCTCACCCGCTTCCCCACGCTGAACCTCGGCGTGAATATCGACAAGGCCAACCGCAGCCTCTCCTGGACACGTGACGGCGTGCTGCTGCCTGCGGAGGACAGCGCTCCCGCCCTTTTCCGCCGCATGTTTGTGCAGGGCGATCCCGAGGCCGTGAAAAAGCAGCTCCATCAGCTCGATGAGCGCGGGAGCATTCTCGACACCCTCACGGACCACACCAAGCGCCTCAATCGCGACCTAACCAACAGTGATCGCGCACGCCTGGACCAGTATCTCACCTCCGTGCGCGAGGTGGAGGAGCGCCTGCTCACCGCCCGCGAGTGGGAGCTGCGCCCGAAGCCCGCCACCTCCCAGCCTGAGCCTGCGGACATTCGCGATAAAAAGCTCATCTTTGACAAGCTGGAGCTCATGCTCGCCATGGCGCAGCTTGCCTTTGAGTCCGACTCCACCCGCATCATCACCCTCATGGTGGATGCTTTTGACACCCCCGTTTTCAAGCTGCACGACGACGAAAGCACCACTGAAGGTTACCACGGCCTCAGCCATCACGGACAAGCCCCGGAGAAGGTCCGCCAGCTCGCCGATGCTGACCGCCAGCAGATGGTCATCTTCAACAAGCTCGTGCAAAACCTCGCCAGTAAGCGCGAGGAGGCCGATCGCCTGCTGGATCGCACCCTCGTCCTCTTCGGCAGCAACATGGGAGACGCCAACAAGCATGACAATACCAACCTCCCCGTGCTCCTCGCCGGCGGCGGCCTGAGGCACGGCCAGCACCACGCCTTCAAGCACGACAACAACCTACCTCTCTGCAATCTCTTCGTCACCCTCCTCCAGTCCCTCGGCATCGAAGCCGGAGAGTTTGGTTCAAGCACCGGGACGGTGACGGTTTAGGGCCATGTTTTGGACTGCGGCAGCCCTGCTGCCGCTTTGAGGTGTGGGCAGCCTTGCTGCCGGCGGAAGGGCGGTGAATGAACTCCTGAGTTCTGAGTGTTGGCGATGGCCAGCAGGGCTGGCCTGGAGAAAGCGGCAGCAGGGCTGCCGCAGTCCATGTGGGACCCATCGGGCTGAGAACAGCCCAGGGGGCATTAAAGGCAAGGCTCAACGGTTTGAGGCCCTCCCGAACACGCCTTCGCCAGCCCCACCATCAGATATTCCACACGCACACGATGTGGGGCACGGCGATACATATGCGTGCCGGCATCCAGCCCCCGATGACGTCTTTCCCGCATGGCCGGATTTTAACAAAAATTGGCAGCCCCTCACCAAACAAGTTCGCCGATTGTGCTGTATTCCTCCGCGTCAAAACCACGCTTGATGTGCGCTTGTCCTTGATCGTTGCGCATCGCTCACTGCTTACTGTCCACCGTTTACCGCTCACTGCCCTCACATGATCCGCCACCTCACCCTCACCCTGAGCCTCACGGTCGCTGCATTCGCGCAAGCCCAGGAAGCCGCTCTCGAGTTTCCGCCGAAGCCGCCGGTGCATGCGCTGACGGCGCAGGAGGAGCAGCAGACCTTCCAGCTTCCGCCGGGGTATCACATGGAGCTCGTGCTCGCAGAGCCGGACATCGCGGAGCCGGTGTGCATGGCCTTTGATGGCAATGGCCGCCTGTATGTGGCGGAGATGCGCAGCTACATGCGCGACATCGATGGCACGGACGAACTCGTCTCCACCAGCCACGTCTCCGTCCACTGGTCCAGCAAGGATGATGGCAAATACGACCAGCACCGCATCTTCGCCGCGAACCTGAAGCTGCCGCGACTGCTCCTGCCGCTGGCCGATGGTGTGCTCATCGGCGAGACCGACACGAACGACATCTTCCTTTACAAGGACACGAACGGCGATGGCGTGAGCGATGAGAAGAAGCCTGTCTACACGGGCGGACCGCGCGGCGGCAACCTCGAGCACCAGCCCTCCGGCCTCACCTGGGCCAATGACAACTGGCTCTACACGGCGGTGAACAACTACCGCCTGCGCTGGAAAGACGGCCAGTTCATCAAGCAGGACATCCCTGGCAATGGCGGCCAGTGGGGCGGCACGCAGGATGACGATGGGAAGTTCTGGGTCGTCAATGCTGGTGGCGAAAAAGGCCCGCTCAATTTCCAAAACCACATCCTCTATGGCCAGTCCGCCGCGCGGGCACAGTTCGAGCCCGGTTTTGAAATCGTCTGGCCTGCCATGGGCCTGCGCGACTACCAGGGCGGCCCCGGCAAGTCACGTGACGACGACACGCTCAACCACTTCACCGCCACTTGCGGCGGCGAGATCTATCGCGGTGACCAGCTCCCCGCCGAGCTGAAGGGCGACCTCTTCTTTGGCGAGCCTGTGGGCCGTCTGGTGCGCCGAACCAAAATTGAGGTGAATGATGGCATCACCATCCTGCACAACCCCTATCCGCAAAACGAGTTCCTCCGCAGCACGGATGCCTGCTTCCGCGCCGTGGACATGAAGACCGCGCCGGATGGCACGCTTTTCATCTGTGACATGTATCGCGGCATCATTCAGGAAGGGAACTGGACGAAGGAAGGCTCGTATCTGCGCAAAGTCATCCTCCAGCACAGCATGGACAAGATCATCGGCAAGGGCCGCATCTGGCGCCTAACGCATGATACGACCAAACCGGTGCCCGCGCCAAAGCTCATCAGCGCACCCGCCGCCCAGCTTGTGGAGACCCTCGCACATCCGAACGGCTGGTATCGTGACACCGCGCAGAAGCTTCTCGTCCTGAAGCAGGATACAAGCATCGTCCCCGCCCTCATCACCATGGCGCAGAAGCACGAGAGCCCGCTCGCCCGTGTCCACGCCCTTTGGACACTGGAAGGCCTGAATGCGCTCACGGCGGATCACATCCGCACTGCGCTCAAAGATGCCTCACCGCAGGTCCGCAAGGCTGCCATCCGCGCCAGCGAAACGCTGGCTGATCCCGCGCTCGAGGCTGATGTCACCACGCTTAGCAAAGACAGTGATCCCACCGTCGCCGTGCAGACCCTGCTCACCGCGAAACAGATGAAGTGGAAAGACCACGCCAAGCTCATCAACACCACCGCCCTCACCTCTCCCTCCAAAGGCATCAAGGAGCTCGCCGGTCAGATGCTGAATAACCAACTTTCATTTCCACGTGAGTTCTCCAACCAGCAGAAGGACATGATGCGCCGAGGCCAGGCCATTTATCAAGAGCTCTGCTTCACCTGCCACGGCCTCGATGGCAAAGGCACCGCGCTGGAAGGCCTCCCCCCCGGCACCACGCTCGCCCCGCCACTGTCCGGTTCCAAGCTCGTCGTGCAGAGTGACTTCATCCTCCGCGTGCTCCTGCACGGCCTCAGCGGCCCGGTGAATGGCAAGACTTATCAGGCCCAGATGATCCCCATGGCAAACAACCCGGATGAATGGATCGCCGACATCGCCAGCTACGTCCGCAAAAGCTTCGGTAACAGCGGCCGCTTCATCGAAAAGGCCGAGGTGGCTAAACTGCGCAAGGAGCACAGCGGCCGCATGACCCCCTGGACCACCGACGAGCTGAAAACCTTCGGCCCGCAACCTTACGCGAACCGGAAAGACTGGAAGCTCACCGCCAGCCACAACCCGAACGACCTAACGAAAAGCATCGATGGTAACCCCGAGACCCGCTGGGACACCCACACTCCGCAGGTCCCCGGCATGTGGGTCCAGATTGAGCTGCCGAAAGCCCTCCCCATGGCCGGCCTCATCCTCGACACCGCCAAGTCCAAAAACGACTGGCCCCGCGGCTGGAAGATCGAGCTCTCCCAGGACGGCAAAACCTGGGACAAACCCGTCCTCGAAGGCGCCAGCCCCACCACCGTCACCGAGTTCCTCTTCCCCAAGCCTCAACTCGCCAAATTCATCCGCATCACTGATACAGGCAGCGTGAAGGGACTCTACTGGTCGATTCATGAGCTGGAGGTTCTGGAGCCTGCGGTGGCTGCGGCAAAGTAAAGGCCACGCCATCTCAAGTTGGAGTCCAGGCTTTAGCCGCCCTCTGGGAGGGCTCGCTGATGCTGTGAGTTTCCACATTCCAAGATCGCCTAAAGGCTGTACTCCAACAGAGCGTAACAGCCTTCTCGTGTGTCATTTTGATACCTGACACTCGCCTCATGTATAGAAAACAGCACTTTTCTATACATGAGAGTGAGAGCCAGGAGGGCTGCTCACTTCAGTTTCGCCTTCTTCTTTAGCGTAGTCGATGGACTTGATTGGGCTGCTGGAGTGAGTTCCGCGAGTTCGCGGCGGATTTCGGCGGCGAGGTCAGCCTCGGAGGGAAGATGGAACTGATAGCGGCTGGAGAAAATGTTTTTCTGGCCTGGACCCAGGGTGTAGCGCACGGCGGTCTCGTTTTGATCCGTGCAGAGGATGAGGCCGAGTGTGGGTTGATCACCCGTCGTGAGGCGTTCTTGATCGTAGTAGTTCACGTAGAGCTGCATCTGGCCGATGTCCTGATGCGTGAGCTTCCGGGTCTTCAAGTCCACGAGGATGTAGCACTTCAAGATCGTGTGGTAGAAGACCAGATCCACATAGAAATGATCCCCTTCCAGCGTCAGGCGTTCCTGCCGTGAGAGAAAGGCAAAACCCTTGCCGAGCTCCAGGAGAAACTGCTGAAGATTCGAGATGAGAGACTCTTCCAGCCTCGACTCGACGAGACGGTGGCTCTCCGGCAACCCGACAAACTCGATGACCATCGGGTCTTTGAAGACATCCGCAGGCGTCTGAACCTCATGCCCTTTCGTGGCAAGGCGCATCAGCCCTTTCTTGTCGCGGCTCTTGGCGAGCCGCTCAAAAAGCAGGCTCTGGATCTGACGCTCCAGTTCACGGGCTTTCCAATTTTGCTGAACCGCTTCGATCTCGTAGAATGCGCGCACATGCACGCTGCGAATGCCGATCAGGGCACGGTAGTGAGTCCATGACAGGCCTGGGTTTAGCAGCCCGGGTTTCCACTCCTCGGCGCACGCTGCGTCAATGATGCGCGGAATGAGCACGAGCGACTCAGAAGAATGGTTACGCAGTGCGTAACTATTCTTGGGCCCGGTCGCTTTTTCAGATTTGTTACGCAGTGCGTAACAAATCGCCACGCCCGGTAGATCGGGATAGGAAAGGTAAAACTGCCGACACAAGCGCAACGTCAACTCGCCATAGCCACGAATACCCTCTTGACGCAATCCAGCCGCCAGCTCTGAAACGACACGCTCACCATATCCCGCACGTTTTGCGCCCTGCTGCTGCTCCTCCACGATCTCACGCCCGATGAGCCAGTTGGCGACGACCTGGCAGGTATTCACCGACCGGGCAGCGTGTGATTGAGCAGAGGCCAAAATGACCTGCACACGGTTGAAGACCGATTCTTTGGCAGCGGACGGCTTTTTCATGAGGAATGCAAAGGCAATTGGATACCCAGAAAACAAATGCCGCGTGCCTGTCTTTTCTTCAAGCCATCCCTTTGTGATCTGCTGGCTTCGTTACGCATCACCCGGCATTCCTCATAAGCTCATCTGGCATCGGCATGCGGCCTGGGTCGCTCATGATGGGGATGATTGAAGCGCAAACTCCAGAATCGATTTCAGGGTCATGGTGTTTCCACCGAGCTGCAAGATGATGACGCAGGTTCCTTCTGCAGGCTTGCCATCAGCATTCAAGGGGCCGCGGATGAGGACTTGGAGTTGATCCGGGGTGATCCATTTCTGCGGGATGATGGAGGTGACAGCGGCGGTGAGTTTGGCCGGAAGTGCTTCTTTGTGCCGCGATTTAAAGGCTTCTTCCAGGAGGGTGGTCGCGAGGGGCATTTCGATCCGTTGCGCCTTGCCGTCCTTCAAGGTGAAGGTCTCCCAATGGGCGCTCTGGGCGGGGGGCTCTCCTTCGCGGTAATGATGAAGCATCCAGGACACGGTGAAGGCGCTGCCTTCTTGATTCTCGGTTAGGCGGGGCTGGAGGAGGGGCCACTTCTCCGCATTGGGGATGGAGCCGCCCGTGGTGAGAGTGTGGTGGGCCAGTTCCACATGCTGCGCGTTATGGAGGGTGATCCATCGGTCCTTGGCATGGGACGGCTCCAGACCTGTGGGACAGGGGGACTGCATCAAGATGTAAACACCGGAGCGCTCGGCGGTGCCGAGCTTCCAGCTCATGCCATCTGCATGGCAGAGAGATGGGGACAGCCCAAGGCTGAGTGCCAGCGTGAGTATGGGGATGATGAGGCTGGGGAGCGTTTTCATGCGGAGGGATGCCTGGGTTGGCAAGGTAGCCTTGATTTCGTGAGGTCAAAATCTGGCTCGTCACTTTTGCGTCATCTGGACAAAGGTGGTGAACAAGCCTTGCATGCTTCCGGATGCATCGCTGCGCCACTCGTTGCGGTGATGGGTGGTGCCCTTCGCGCTGATCACTCGCACATCCATCCAGTATTCATCAGAGCCGATGCTGCCGCCGGCGGCCACCCAGCGTTTGACCCAGGCTTTGAGTTCAGACGGGTTTTCGGGCGGCTGGCCGACGATTTCTTTGGGGGTGAAGGAGCGTGTGGCGGCCTCATAAGCGGAGTGCGTTAGGCTCAGCAGGCTCTCCAGCTCCGCCTTTGTGATCTGCTGTGGCTCGCCAGTGTGCTCACGGCTGCTGGCTTTCGATAACTTGTCATACTCCACCCAAGGGGCGGCGGTGATGACATCTCCCTGGCGTGTGATTTGAAAGCCCATGGCTGGCTCAGGGCCGGTGCAACTGCCGTGACACTTCACGGCCACGACGAGGGTGGTCCAGGTGGAGGCCAGATCAGCCTGGAGATCGGCGACTTCCTTCACCCGCCTTTTCTCGCGCTCCGCCGCTGGATCAAGCCACTTGAGCTCGGAAGTCGCAGGCTTGGGCTCCGCTTTCGGCTCTGGCACCTGGGCGACAGCAGTCACATAAGATGTTAGGCTAAGGGTGGTGATGCAGAGCTTCGTGCGCATGCGGAGCCTGGGGTGGGCGACTGACACCCTTTTAAACCATGCCCCGAATGCGGGGCAATCCTAAAGTGGGTAGATAAGGCATGCACTCACCGCCCCGAAGTCGCGACGCGTCCTGGAGTGCTCCAGTCCCCTGGAGCTTTGGATTGGGGGCGTGGGAGAGTCGAGCTGTTCTCCAGAGGTGGAAATGAGATGTGGGAGGACTTCGGTGCGCTATGATACTCATCTTTTCGTTAGGCCTTCGAGAGCGCCAGAGGACTGGCGCAGTCCAGGACGCTTCGCGATGATCGTGGGCGCGCGATGCATCATGCTGCGCAAGGCTCCTCTAGCTCGCCTGCACGATGTCGCGGACGAGCTGCTGGCAGTCGGTGTAGTAGGTCTTCAGCTCGGGGGCCTGGGCTTCGGCGATGACGGTGTCATAGTCGCCCACGGCCATTTCGGCCATCTCGCCGAGTTCAGGGTCCAGGGACTCGCCCTGGGCGCAGAGGGAGATGACGATCTCGGCGATCGATCCTGAAACGTAGTTAGGCTCGAGTTCAGCGGGGATGGTGCGCTGGAGGAAGTCGGCGGCGCGTTTTTTCAGGGCAGGGGAGAGTGGCATGGGGTGTGATCCGCATGAAGGCGGAGGGCCTGTGGAGGGGCAATGCTACTGTGGTGGGGGCTATGCGAGGGTGTGGGCTATGCGAGGGTGTGGGTTGATGGAGCGTGGACTTCAGTCTACTGCGGCGCGGGCGAAGAGGCAGGGTGAGGCGAGCTGTTCTCCAGAGGTGGAAATGAGATGTGGCAGGACTTCGACACTCTATGTGCTCATCTTTTCGTTAGGCCTTCGAGAGCGCCAGAGGACTGGCGCACTCCAGGACGCTGGCGCGCTGATCGTGGGGGCATGAGTCATCATGCCGCCTGAGCTTTCACGGCCAGGCATAGCCACCACTGGCATTTGGTGAGCGGGCTTTTGGTTAGGTCGTCACGGCTTGAAGGCGGTGATGGTCTTCACGATCTCGCGGAGGGAGTCGGTGACGATGAGGCGGTGGGTGAAGCCTTTTTCCTCGGCGAGCTTGCGGATGAGGGGGAAGGCTTTCTTGCGCTTGTCATTCACATACACGGGCATGGCGGGCGGGTCCCAGTAGTCCTGGCCGTAGAGGATCATGGGGGCGGCGGTGCCGTAGGTGGCGTAGTAGTTCTGGCAGGCGTCCTGGAAGATCTCCTGCACGGTGCCGGCGTTCCCCTCGGCAAAGATGACGCCGTGCGTGGCGATGGCGAGCATGCCCTCCTCACGCACGCTGTTTTCAAAATACTTGGCGATGTGCGAGGCGAAGGGATTGGGCGGCTCGTGCCCGTAAAACCAGGTGGGAATGCCGACGCTGCGGCACTTTTCGGCGTCCCCGGGTTTCACGGGATAGTCACGCCGCACTTTCATGGCGGGGATGAGCCACTCGACGGACTTGCCGCTTTTGAATTCGGGGAAGTCCTGGAGCTTGCGGATGGCGGCGCGGAGGTCATCCACGGCACGGGTGGCAAAGTAGGCACCGAGATTACACGCCTCCATGGCGCCGGGGCCGCCGCCGGAGACGAGGAGGTAGCCTTCCTGGGTGAGCTTCCGCGCGAGCAGGGCCACGCGTGTGTAGACGGCATCATCGGTCATGCCTTCCCACTCATCGCCAAGGGCGGTGCCGGCGGGGGCGTTTTTCATTTTCTCCAGGCGCGGCATGTCATGACCGCCCATGATGGCGACGATGCCGCCTTTCTTCGCCGTGATCTGCTGCGCGCGGGTGACGGCCAGCAGATCGTCCAGCGCATCAGAGATGAAGGTGTCATGCAGACGGCGTGCGAGGACGGTGTCCACGGAGTCATCAGTGAAGAGTCTCGTGGTGACGGGATCGGCAAAGGTGCAGTAGCTCTTCCAGTCGACGGAGGCTTCATACACGGGGCGCTCGATTTTGGGGTCCTCGGTGGTGAAGGTGCCGACGAGCTCCTCTGCCTGATAAAGGGTGGCGCGGAAGGGCTGGAAGGGCAGCCAGGGCATGGGCGGGATGACCATGCAGTGCGGGTTGGCCTTCCGTTCCTCCTCGGTCTGCGCCTTGCCGGCGGCGGCTTCGGCGAGTGCGATGGCCTCGGCGAGTTTCGTGCCGATATCGCAGCCGAGGAAATGACAGCCGGCGATTTTCACGGCGGAGAGCGGGGCATCCAGCGTGAGGAGATTCACGTGCTGGATGACCACGTCATGCCAGGTGCCTCCGGCATTGAGGCGCTGCTGCACGGCGGCGAGAGTCTCCAGTTCAGTGCGCACGAGATTCGGGTTCGGATTCTTTTGCTTCTCATTCATGGGTGGGAGTGGGGAATGGTGGGCAGTGGGC
>NZ_BKAG01000073.1 GCF_007992435.1 Prosthecobacter gellanilyticus
ACCGTGTTTCGTCAGGGGCGGAGCGGGGTTGGAAAAGCTTGGGCCTCGGGAGAGATGGCGGGGTTTGGTGAGCTTGAGCTTCGGACGAGACACATTCATCCTTCGCAGTCCTGCTTTGGAGAACGGGGCTCTTCCCTACCAGGGGTTTGGGGGCGCTGCCGCGTCTGGGTGGTAGCGAGGGGCGACTTGGTGCCTCCATGTTAATGCGCTTTTGGTTAGGGCGAGCGCGCTTTTTGCGGTGTCCAAAGGGGCCGCTTGGGTCACTTGGGGCGGAGGGGGAGTTCGAGGAGTGTGGGGAGCCTGTCTTGGGCGCTCACTCACCTTTATGAACTTATCTGATGATCCTCTTGATCTTGATCTTGATCTTGATCTTGAGACTGAAACTGACGCTGCGGTTGCGGCTGATTCTCCGGTGGTCGGGACTGGCTCTGAACTTGAAGCCTCGGCGGGGGCTTTGCCGTCGATGCCGAGTGTGCCTCTGCCGGCCTTGACGACGCGGACGGGGACGAGTTTACGATTGTTTACCGTGGTTGACGGTTGTTTACGGTGGCTTGGGATCGGGAAAGTCAATCCAAGTGAATCCGACTGGATCCAACCTGTTGTTAGGGGCGAGGGTGGATGGAGTTGGTGGGGTTGTTTGCTCATCACACGGAGTGTGATGGCTACTATGCTGGCGCGTTTCGCGGCGCGGGTTTCAGGGAATCCGAGTCAATCCGACCTGATCCGAGTTGATTTCATGGGAGTGATAGGGCGCGGGCGTTCTTCCTCCAGGGGGCGAGAGCGGGGTTGGAAAAACTCGGGCCTCGGGCAGGTGGCGAGGTGCGGTGAGTTTAAGTTTCGGACGAGACACATTCATCCTTCGCAGTCCTGCTTCGGAGAACGGGGCTCTTCCCTACCGGGGTTTTGGGGGCGCTGCCGCGCCTGGGTGTGATGAGGTGGATTCAGGAATCCGAGTGAATCCGACCTGATCCAAGGTGTTTTTGAACGGCTGGCCTGCGAGTGAGGAGACGCGGGCGCCACAGGTCGGTCGTGAGGGATCTGGGGCTTCGACAGGTCCATTTGAGGCTGGATGGACGATCTGAGGATAGACAGTTCTTCTCTCCTCAAACCTCAGTTTTTCACACTCATGAAACCTATCAATCACCAGATCAATGAGTTCGACGTCGGTCCGGATGCGACGCCGGAACAGGCCAAACAGATGGCCGAGATCCTCACGGCGGCGGGGTATCCGACGGAATACATCTCCACCCAGGGGGCGGAGTCTGAGGAACTGGCGGACAGCGAGGAGCCGGATGCGGAGATCCCAGAGGAGGTTTGGGCGAAGGCGCTGGATCAATTGGATCCGGCGTAGTGGCATAGTGGCGGAGCGTCAAGGAGTCGAGCGGGTCAACTCTTGACGCTCTGACGCCCCCAATCACTCACTTCTCATCCAAACCGCGGCGGATCTTGTGCAGCAAGAAGGTGCGGTGGCCGCTGACGACGCTGAAGGATGGATGGGTGTTAAGCTGGACGCGGATGAACTCGATCTCCTCAAACGCGGCGGCCTGGGCGGCAGGCGGCCAGCCGGAGGTGTTCACGATGCGGATGAGGCGGTCGACGTAGTCGCTCTGCAGGTTCTGGCGGATGGAGTCGGGGCCGGCGGCTGGATCGCCAGTGAAGATGCCTTCAGTGACTTTGCGCATGACCTGGGCGAGGGTGACTTCGTTGCCGTAGAGGCCGGAATCCAGAATGCGGCGGTGAGTTTCCAGATGCATGAGCTGGTCCAGCAGCGAGCGCTGCACCTGGCCGATGCGGTCGTGAAGTTTCGGGGCCTCGTCTTCCTTGAAGAAATCAAAGCCGCGGCGCTGCTGCTGCAAGTGAGCGACGAGATCCGCGGGAGGCACCATGGCACCGGGGGCGAAGGCGTATTTGTTCATGGCATCGAGAGCGGCGAACTGCTTCTCCTTGGCCACGGGCGTGTACGGCTTTTTGTTCGGCGCTTGACCCACAAAGGCGCGCTCGACCTCGACACCACCGACGTAACGCGACATGGCCACGACGGCATCCGCGCTCTCGCGTGTGAGCGTGACGTAGGACTGGAGCAAGGACTGCCAGCTATCACCTTTCTCAGGCTCTTTCTTGAGGAGGTCCTTGAGCTTGGCGTTCACCAGCTCGCAGCGCTGGGTGCCGTAGCCGATGGGGTCGCTGCTCATGTCATAGATCATGACTCGGGGATCGATCCCCTTCCCGGCTTTGCGCATGTCGTCGGCATCATTGCCGAAGGCCAGCTCAGGCTGGTGGGAGCGCGCTGCGACGGTCTGCAGGCGTGTGGTTTCAGCCTTCGGATCTTCCAGGCCTTCGCTGTAACCATACTCGATGGCCCAGTGGTCATACGGACCGGGCTTGGTGATGTAGAACTCACCCTGTGGTGTGTTCAGCGGCGCGATGTTTGCCGGCATGTAGTCCATGACGGAGCCGGTGAGGCCGGTCTTGGAGGTGATTTCCTTTTTATGAATATCTGTGGCATTGTAGAGATGGCTGGCGCGGAAGTTGTGATTCAGGCCGAGCGTGTGACCGACCTCATGCAGAATGAGCTTGGTGAGCGCCTCATTGGTCAGCGCCTTCATGTCTGGCATGGAGGCATTTCCGAGTTTCAGCGCGGCCTGGCCAAACATGAGGCCCTGCTGGGCAAAGCCTGCCTCAGCGCAGAAGCGGCGAGGATCGCGGAAGGGCTCGTCTTTGTCATCCTGAGGCGAGGCAAGACCGAGCTCCATGAAGATGTGCTGGCTGCGCAGGCGGTTCGTGAGGAAGCTGAACTCCAGCATGATGTCCGCGCCGAGGATCTGGCCGGTGCGTGGGTTCACAAAGCTGGGGCCATAACCGCCGAAGGGCGGATTGGGCGAGGACGTCCAGCGCAGGACGTTGTAGTTGATGTCCCCGGCATCCCAGGTGGCATTGTCAGGCTGCACTTTGACGACGATGGCGTCTTTAAAACCAGCGGTTTCAAAGGCCTGGTTCCAGCGCAGCGTGGCGGTGCGGATGACATCACGCAGTTCCAGCGGCGTGGTGTTTTCGATCCAGAAGGTGATGGGCTGCACGGGCTCGCTGAGTGCGGTGCCGGGCTTCTGCTTCACCAGATTCCAGCGATGGATGACATCGCGATACGGTGTGGGATCGGTACTGGTCATGTCCGTGACCTGGGTGCTGAAGTAACCGATGCGGGCATCTTCATACCGAGGTTTGAAGTCGTTGTCCGGCACCTTGATGAGGCTGTGCTGGACCTTGATGCTGACGTAGCGCGGATCGGTGACTTCCTCGGCCTTCACTTTGGGATCGCTGGTCCAGGAGGGGGCGGGGTTTTCAAACACATATTCGACACCGACGACGGTGTTGTCTGGATAGCCTCGCAGCGCCAGGAACTTGGTCTTCGTATCGCTCAGCTTGCCGAGCACGGCTTTGGCGGGATCGCCACCGGGATACTTCACCATGAGGAGGCTTTCCTTGAGGAAGAGGTTTCCGGCGGAGATGAGGAAGCCGCCATTGTCCTGCGCCACGATGGCCTCGCTGGCGAGGATGGCGTTGGAGATGTTCGCCTTCTTGGCGCGTGCCAGAGCGTTTTGAGGATCGAAGTAGAAGGCGGTGTTTTCAGCGACGAACTCCACGCGCTCGAACACCTTGCTGATGCGGAAGATGACCTCACTGCCGTAGCTGCCGCGGTTGTGGCCTGCCTGCACGACGCCGTCCGTGGTATGGGTGAAGTAGATGAACTCCGGGCCGATGTGCTCCTTCTTGATGTAGAGATGCACGGTGCCCTTTTCGCGATCCAGGAAGAGGTCAAAGAGACCGCCGATGCGCTGGTGGCCCTTGGTGACTTCAGCGACCGACTTGATCTTTTCCGGTGGCTTGGCGGTGGCGCCAGGCGCTGCGGCCTGAGGGGTGGCGGGCTTGGCTTCAGAGCCAGGCTTTGTCTCAGGAGTCGCTGCCGCAGGAGGCTGGGGCGCGCCTGGCTTCGCGGGTTCGGGAGTGGCCGGCGCGGGTTTGGCAGGCTGCGGCTGGTCAGGCTTCGTGGGCTCGGGTTTCTTCCCTTCCGGCTTGGCTTCAGGGGCTGGCTTTTTTTCAGGCTTGGCCTCCGGTTTGGCGGGGGCTGCCGGTGCAGGAGCTGGAGCGGGGCTGGGTTCAGGTTTGGCGGGAGCTTCGGCGGCAAGGGAGGCCGTGGCGAGACCAGCAGAAATCAAAAGCGGAAGAGAGAGGGAACGCATGACCGGGATAAAACGTGGACCTGTGAAATCTCTTGGTTTTGATTGCTGATCACAAGAATTCTTTGCCTGAGTTCCTCTCACAACCCTGACACGAGGTGCCAAAAACGTCAGGACGTCAGCCAGATGTCAGGTCATGGCGGCAAACGTGACGTGAATGTCAGGGTGACCTCTGACTGTAAGCAATTTGTATAAATAGAGTAAGTGTAATAGGTATTGAACGGGCAAAGATGGCTGTGATATTTAATCAGTGATTTTTATATATAATTATGAAAATTATAAAAAAGCAGACCTTGCCCGGATTTTCTCTGATGGAGCTATTGATCGTCATTGCGATCATCGGCCTCATGGCGAACATGATCATCTTTGCCTGGAGTGGACACTACTCGGAGGTGAATGCGATCAAGGACCGGCGCAATGCCCAGACCATCGCTTCCCTGGCCTCCACCGCCAGCGTGGCAGGTGCGAGCTTTGTGGTGGCGGGAGACATTCCGGCGACGGTTGACAATCTGGCGCAGGGCACCACGCCTACCTCTGGCGTCTTCAGAAACCGGGAGTTCAAACTACCCCCGATGGGCACCCAGGAGATCACCGGAGCACTGAACTACCTGCAGTGGAGCGGGTCTGACCTGATCTACAAGCGCTGAGCATTCTGCCAGCAGGCATGCCTGCCATCAGACCGATCCCCGGCCCATTCCCCTGGTGCATGTTTTCGAGGCTCGCTCTGAAAAGAAACGTTGAGTGCTGAGGGCGTCGTGGCTTTGATGTGGCGAAGCCGTTTCATACGACGCGCACCGCCACCCTTCCTCGTTTCACGAACCCACCATGTCCCTCGGCCAGCTCCTCCTCACCGGCGTTCCCGGTCCTGAACTCGACTCTGACACCGCCGCTCGTTTCAAGAAACTCCAGCCCGGTGGCTTCATCCTCTTCGGCCGCAACATCAAGTCCCCGGAGCAACTCAGGAAGCTGATCGACGATCTTCGTGACATCTCGAAGATCGAGCCCTTCATCACCATCGACCAGGAAGGCGGCCGCGTGTCTCGTCTGCGCTTGATTGGCCAGGAGCCGCCGAATGCCCAGGCCCTGCGTGATAAAGGCGACCCTGCCCTGATCAAGCAGCACGGCAAGCTCACGGGCCAGATCCTGCGCCTCTTCGGTTTCAATCTGGACCTCTGCCCTGTGCTCGACATCTCCTATGACGACACGGCGGACAACTCCCTCAAAGGCCGCTGCTGGGGCAAGACCACCCAGCAGGTCATCGACAATGCCGGCATCTTTAACCGCGCGATGCGCAAGGAAGGCGTCCTGAGCTGCGCAAAGCACTTCCCGGGCTATGGACCTGCCGAGTGTGATCCGCATGAGTTCCTGCCCGTGATCACGAAGAGCCGCAGCGAGATGGAGATGAGCGAGCTCATGCCCTACACGGCGCTGCTGCCGGAGATCGACAGCGTGATGACCTGCCACAGCAACTACACGGCGTATGACCCGGACCGCGGCCGCTGGCCGGCCAGCCTGAGTCATAACATCTGCACGAAGCTGCTGCGTGACCAGCTGGGCTTCGAAGGCTTGGCGATGACCGATGACCTGGACATGGGTGCCATCCTCAATGAGGTGACCTTTGAGCAGGCCATCCAGGAAGCGGTGCGCGCAGGCAATGACCTCGTCATGATCTGCCATCGTCTGGAGATGGTGGAGCAGGCACGCCAGCACCTCGATGGCGTGGAGCACCCGATCATCCATGATGCCCTGGTGCGCATCGAGAAAACCAAGAAACGTCTGGTGGCTCCTGACAAGTTCAGCCTCGACCGCTTCGACGCCATCAACAAGGACATCTGGGACCTCCGGGTGGCCACGCTGGGTGAGGAGAAGGCCTCCGTCCTGAGTGTGGAAGATGGCAAACGCTCACCTGTCGAGCTTTACTAAAGGTGACAACTCTGTCATAATTGGGGTTCGCATCCATCCAACCCCACGTCCGGTTCGTGTCCTCTGCCATCCCCCCTACCTACGAGAGTCCCCTGCCCAAATGGCTCCGGCTTTACCTGCCATTGGCCATCATCATCTACCCGCTCTTTTTGACCGTCCCCGGCTGGAACTGGGAGGCTAAGGTCTATCGTGAGTTCGGTCTCATCGAGAACCTGACGGTGCTCTTTCTGGGCTGCTCGGTGGTCCTGAGCCTCCGTGCGCTGCTGGCGGCCAATGACTGGAAACGCCGGGTGGTCCTGGCTCTCTTTGCCTTTGGCTGCTTTCTCTTCCTGGGGGAGGAGATCAGCTGGGGACAGCATTTTGGCCATTGGACGGCTCCAGAAGAGTGGGCGGAGTTGAACCGTCAGCACGAGACCAATCTGCACAATCTCAAGGGCTGGACGGAATTCATCTTCACCACGCTGGCCCGCAATGGCATTTGCGTGGGTGCCGTCGTGGGAAGCATCATCGTTCCATGGTGGCTGCGCCGTCGGCCAGCACCCGGTCCTGCGAGCTTGAACTTCTGGCTCTGGCCCTCCAGTCAGAGTGCTTTCATGGCCATCCTGGTGAATCTCAGCGTGCTACCTCGCAAGATCGCCCGCAAGATCGTGGGACAGGATCTGCCCATTCCCTACATCGGTCATGACGATGGCGAGATGAAGGAAGTGCTCATCGCGCTCTTCTTCCTGCTTTATGCGCTGACACAGTGGCATCTGAGCCGCCGCCAGCGTGAGGCAAACGAAGGCTGAGCAAATCTGCATGGGCATGGCCAGTGTCTGGAAACGCTGGCGACACACCTTTCCGCGTGCGCAGCTCCGAGATCGCGGCATGGTGCGCGCTTCCAGATGGCGGGTCAGTTTTTCCGACCGCTCTTCAGTCCCGCCTCCCGTCCCCCCAACCCTCCCTCTTTCTCTCAAGCTCCCCCTTATGTTACGGTGGGAAACGTTCCTCTGGCTCGCCAGTTACATCATCCTTTGTTTCGGACTGTCCATCTTCGGCGCGCACAAGCTGAAGGTGCTTTACGGCTACTGGCGGCATCGCCGGACGCCTCCCGTGGCTCCCACACAGTTCACGGAACTGCCGGTCATCACCGTCCAGCTTCCCATCTTCAATGAGGCGGACGTGCTGGACCAGCTGGTGGGTTATGTCAGCGCGCTGAACTACCCCAAAGACCGCCTGCAGATCCAGTTTCTCGATGACTCCACCGACGAAACCACTGCTCTGGGCGAAGCCCACGCGCAGAAGCTCCGCGAGCAGGGTTTCGAGGTCGAGTATCGTCACCGCACCAACCGGCAGGGCTTCAAGGCGGGCGCGATGGATGAAGGCATGGCCACCGTGAAGGGGGAGTTCATCGCCATCTTTGACGCGGACTTTGCGCCCGAGCCGGACTTCCTGCTGAAGACGATCCATCACTTCACCAATCCTGAGGTTGGCATTGTCCAGGCACGCTGGGTGCATCGGAATCTGGAGTATTCCCTGCTCACTCGTCTCCAGGGCATTCTTCTCGACGGACACCTCATGCTGGAGCAGACCTCCCGCAGCCGCTGGGGTGAGTTTTGTAACTTCAACGGCACTGCCGGCCTCTGGCGGCGCAAGGCCATCGATGATGCAGGTGGCTGGAAGGCCGACACTCTCACGGAGGATCTGGACCTCACCTACCGCGCGCAGTTCCGGGGCTGGAAGTTCGTCTATCTGAATGACGTCGTCGTGCCTGCAGAGCTGCCGCCTGACATGGACGGCTACAAGTCCCAGCAGCATCGCTGGGTGAAAGGGTCTATCCAAGTTTGCAAAAAGATGCTCGGCCAGGTCTGGCGGAGCAATGCGCCCCTGCACACCAAGTTTGAGGCCACCGCGCATCTCGGCGCGAATTTTGCCAACCTGCTCACGCTGGTCTCCCTGGTGCTCGTGTATCCCTGGAGTTTCCTGCCGCAGAACTCCTGGCAAAAAGCCGTCTTCCTGGACCTCCCGGTCTTCTTCTTCGCCACTATCTGCGTGATCTGTTTCTACCTCACCGCCCAAGGCGCGCAGAGCCGCTGGGGCTGGCTGAAGACCCTGCCCTACATCCCCTTCTTCATGGCGCTCGGGATCGGCATGACCATCAACAATGCACGCGCGGTGATCGAGGCTCTGCTCGGTCAGCAATCCGAGTTCGTCCGCACTCCCAAATACGGCGTGAAAAGCAAGGGCGAGGCCGCCAAGAAAGCCTTTCACTACAAGGCGGGCAAGTCCGTCGGACTCTGGATTGAGGTCGTGCTCGTCATCTACTTCGCCTGGCTCGTCTGGCTGGCCATCGAGATGAAGGACTGGGGTGCCCTGCCCTACCGCATGCTGTTCATGTTCGGCTTCCTCTACGTCTCCTCAGGATCGCTTTTCAGGCGCTTCTCGATGGGCGGCTCGTGATTTGCGTCACGACGCCGCTTCTCCGCCGGCACCCAGGTGCTTGAGATAATCAAAAGTGTAGAGGCCTGTGTTGTGCCCGTCGCTGAAATCAAACTGGAGGGCATACCCACCCACTGGCTTCCAGCCGCGCACCGTCACACCTGGATAAGCCTTCTGGTCCGTGCCGCCGAACTTGCGGCCCACCAGATCACGCTCCCCCGTGTTTTCGGCACTGGGAGATGCCGCGCGCAGGCGCTCCATGAGGATGTACTGCTCCGTCCCGTCTGCCCACAGAAGGGCGACTTCATTGCCAATGAGTTCGATGCGGTCCAGGCGGTTCATGCAGGTGCTTAGATGAGGTCGGTTCGGCCTACAAGGGCCAAGCCGCAAGCATCCGATGGAAAAAGTGATTGCCGTGCAACGTCCTATCCCCTGTAATCCGCCCGCTTTTCCCGACCCGACTCATGAGCACCACCACCGCCTCCGACTCCAAGCCCGACATGAAATTGTTCTGGGCCTGCTTCATCGCCCTCGTGGCCACGTCCTTTGTTTTTGGCGTCCGCGCCAACACCATCGGCCTGCTGCAGGATGGCTTCAATCTCTCGGAGAATGAGAAAGGCGCCATCAATGGTGCGGGCATGTGGCCCTTCGCCCTGAGCATCATCTTCTTCAGTCTCGTGATCGACTGGATAGGTTACAAGACGGTCGCCCTCTTTGCCATCGCCTGCCACCTCATTTCCCTCGTGCTCACCCTGCGAGCGGATGGCTTCTCTTCCTTCTACTGGAGCACTCTCCTGGTCGCCGTGGCCAATGGCACCGTCGAGTCCTTCATCAACCCGGTCGTGGCCACACTCTTCAACAAGGACAAGTCCAAGTGGCTGAACATCCTTCACGCGGGCTGGCCGGCAGGTCTGGCCCTGGGGGCCTTGTTCTGTGCGCTGTTCCCGAACACCTCGCTGTTTTTTGATGCCGTGTGGAAGTTCCGTTTCGCACTCTGCTTCATCCCGGTGGTGCTTTACGCGCTGCTCATTCTTCCCTGCAAATTCCCCGTCAATGAGCGCGTGGCTGCCGGTGTGAGCTATCGCGACATGCTGAAGGAAGTTGGTGCCGTGGGCTTTTTCATCATCGGTTTCCTCATGTACTTCGCCATCATGCAGCTCGCTGGCAAAGAGGCGTCTTTGACGGCCTCGCTAATGGCTGGGGCCGCTATCGGATTGGTGGCCGGACTCTACACCGGATCGCTGGGCAACTGGATGTTCCTGCTCGTGCTCGTCATCATTGGCCCTCTCGCCACCACGGAGCTCGGCACGGACGGCTGGATGCCTGAGCTGCTGAAGCTGAATGGTCCTGCGGACTCGCCAAACTTTGCCGCCTGGGTCTTTGTGTATGTGTCTGCCATCATGACCATCCTGCGCTTTTATGCCGGACCGATCGTGCACCGCTTCTCACCCATCGGCCTGCTCGTGCTTGGCTCGGCAGTTGCCATCGCAGGGCTGATGCTGCTCTCCAAGAGTGTCGGTTGGGCCATCGTTGGCGCTTCCACCATCTACGCTCTCGGCAAGACTTTCCTCTGGAGCACCACGCTTGGCCTGACCTCTGAGCAGTTCCCCAAAGGCGGTGCTTTGACGCTGAACGGTGTGTCGGCCGTGGGTGTGCTCTTCCTCGGCGTGCTCGGCAGCCCGTTCATCGGCTATCAGCAGGACAAGGACATGCACCAGCGCCTGGAGAAAGATCACGGTGCCCTTCTCGTCAAAGTCGAAGGCCAGGCCAAGGACAGCATCTTCGGCAAGGCCCCGAGCCTGGATCAGGCGAAGATCAAGGCACTCAATGAAGCTGACACCCAGGAACTGACCGCCGTGCAGGCCGATAGCAAGCGCGGTGCCTTCACGGACATCGCCGTGCTTCCTGGCTTCATGCTGCTCTGCTATCTCGTCCTCTGGCTCTACTTCCGTGCCAAGGGCGGCTACAAGCCCGTGGCCATCGGCGGACATTAGGCCGGAAATCTTTCAGCTTTTTCCTACGAGGCGGCCTTTTCGAAGGCCGCCTTTTTTATCTTGTCACCTCAGCCTGCCCCCTCTAAAACCTCGCGCGCTTGTTCCCGGTCGCTCAGACAGGTCTGACGGGCGTCATCAATAACTTCATTATCCCCACCAACCATCTCCATCTCCCACTATGAGTGAAAACAATCGAATGCGCCTTCTTTGGGCCGG
Organism: Prosthecobacter gellanilyticus; assembly: GCF_007992435.1. Taxonomy (GTDB): domain Bacteria; phylum Verrucomicrobiota; class Verrucomicrobiia; order Verrucomicrobiales; family Verrucomicrobiaceae; genus Prosthecobacter; species Prosthecobacter gellanilyticus. The sequence continues at coordinate 10,787 of NZ_BKAG01000073.1, forward strand.
CTTCATGGCCATTCTCGCCGCAGGCGTCGGCTTCGCCATCCGCGGCGGCATCTTTGACAACTGGGGCAAGGAGTATGGCTTCACGGCTGCTCAGCTGGGTGCCATCGGTGGCGCAGGCTTCTCCGGCTTTTGCTTTGGCATCATCATTGGTGGCGTGATCGTGGACAAGATCGGGTATGGCAAGCTGGTCGCCCTGGCGCTCCTTTGCCACGTGCTCTCCGCTTTCGTGACCTTCGGTGCCAGCACCCCTGCGAACGCTTATAATTTCCTCTTCTGGGGCATGTTCATCTTCGCTTATGCCAACGGCACTCTCGAAGCTGTGGCGAACCCGCTTGTGGCCACGCTGTTCCCTGAAAACCGTACGCACTACCTGAACATCCTACATGCCTCCTGGCCTGCCGGCATGGTGCTCGGTTCTGTGGCCGGCTGGGTGCTCGACGACAAGATGCAGCTCGGCTGGAAGGTTCAGCTCGCTCTCTACCTCGTGCCGACCGCCCTCTATGCGATCATGTTCCTGGGTCAGAAGTTCCCGAAATCCGAAGCCGCCGAGAAAGGCGCCAGCTTCGTCAGCATGCTCAAGCCAGTCGGTATCCTCGGCGCTCTGGTTGCCTGCTACCTGCTCTCCCTCTTCTTTGGCGACATCTTCAAGGCCTTCTCTCCTGAGCAGGCGAAGAACATTGGCTATGCCGTGGGTGGCGTGCTCCTCATCGTTGTGGCACTGATGACCAAGTTCTCCCTCGGTTCCTTCATCCTCTTCGTGCTCTTCGTGACCCACGCCCTCGTGGGGGCTGTCGAACTCGGCACGGATGGCTGGATCCAGAACATCACGGGCAACCTCTTCACCTCTGAGCAGGGCAAGTACCTCTTCATCTGGACCTCGGCCATCATGTTCGGTCTGCGTTTCTGCGCTCACTGGATCGAGAAGACTCTCAAGCTCTCCCCGATCGGCCTCCTGCTCGTCTGCGCGGCTATCGCCTGCGTCGGCCTGAACTTGGCCAGCGGCATGCAGACTTTCTCCATGGCCCTCGTCGCTCTCGGTATCTATGCCGTCGGCAAGACCTTCTTCTGGCCCACCATGCTCGCTGTCGTGGGTGACCGCTATCCGCAGTCTGGCGCTGTCGCCATGTCCATCATGGGTGGCATCGGCATGCTCTCCGCAGGTCTGATCGGTGGCCCAGGTCTGGGCTACGGCAAGGACCGTTTCGCCGGTGAGGAACTGAAGAAGGCTGACGCTGCTCTTTACTCCGAGTACAAGGCTGAGAAGCCTTCCACCTTCCTGAACCTCGCCTCCACTGAGGCCTATGGTCTGGACGGCACCAAGCTTGCTGCTGCCAAGGAAGCCAAGGAGAAGACCCCTCAGCAGAAGACTGTCGTCGAAGCCGACCAGAAGGGCGACCGCGCCACACTGAAGGCAGACTCCTTCATCCCGATGACGATGGCTGCAATCTATCTCCTCCTCCTGCTCTACTTCAAAGCTATTGGCGGCTACAAGGTCGTCCGCATTGATGAGCAGGCTTCCTGATTGATTTTCTCAAGCTAGCATCCCAGCGGCGTCCCGGGCAACCGGGGCGCCGTTTTGCTTTTCGGGCTTGCTTCCTGGTCGGAGTTTCGTCATTCGTGCTTCGTCATTCGACCTTCCTCGCCCCATGCCCACCTACGTCTATGAAACCATCCCTCAGTATGAGGGTGATGTGCCCAAGCGCTTCGAAATCCGCCAGAGCATGAAGGACGATGCGCTCACCAAGCACTCCGACAGCGGCCAGCCGGTGCGTCGTGTGCCCATTGGAGGCACTGGAATCATGGGTGGCGGTGGCACTGCGGTATCTTCCGGCGGCGGTGGTGGCGGCTCCTGCGGCTCAGGCTGCGGTTGTCACTGACCACATCTGACTCACACCTAACCACTTTTGCCATGAGCACACCACCTCCTTTCGGCGATCCCGGCAACATCCGCCGCGAGAACTCCTCGGCGATCGGCAAGGGCGTGGCCTTCGGCTGTGGTGGCTGCATGATGCTCATGGCCTGCGGCGTGCTGCTCTTCATCGGCATCGCCATCTTTGTGGTCAACATGCTTCTCCGTTCCGAGCCTAGCGAGTTCGCCTTCCAGACCGCTCAGAAGTCTGAGGTCATTCAGCGCGAGGTGGGCGAGCCCATGAAGCTCGGTTGGTTCATCGCCGGCAGCCTGAAGGACTTCAATGGCAACGGCACGGCCAAGCTCTCACTGCCGATCTCCGGTCCCAAGGGCGAGGTCTCCGTCCATGTGGATGCCGAAGGCAAGCAGGGCCGATGGACCTACAAATCGATGACCGCCACGATCCGCAAGACCGGCGAGCATGTGGACTTGCTGCCGCTCGTGCCTCTGGAGCGCCGGGCTATCCCCTCTGGTGAATCACCACCTTGAAGGCACCACCAGCGCCTTCCGGATCCAGTAGTGGGCCGGTAGCTCTCGGCAGATAGGATCGAATGAACTCAGCCTGAGTCTGCCAGGCCTGTTCCTGCACCCCTAGTTCACGTGTCCATCTGCGATAGTCCGTGAAATTGATATCCGCCGTGATGTCCTGGCGTCCCACATTCTCATAGAGGTCCTGCCCTTCCATGCGGCTGTGCATCAAATAAGCTCGCAGGGTTCCTCGAGGCCGCCGGTGATAGACCGCCGGAAACACATCGCCATAGTCCACCGTGAGCATCGCCCCTTGCTTCCAATGCGGTGTCCAGCCACGAAGCCAGTCACGCACACTCTCATGCAGTTCATAGCGTTGCTGCGGATGCAAGGGAGCCTGCGCGATTGCTGAAAAGCCTTCGCTTTCCAGCGTCAGTGGTTCCAGCACTTCACAAGCCCGGCCACTCGCAAACTCCACACTCACCTCGTTCCATGCGTCATTCTGCCACTGCACAAGCCGCACCGGAAACGCATCTAAAAGTTCGTTATGGTAGATGAACGCTGATCCTCCACAGGCATCGAGCGCACGCTCCAAAGTGTCATGCCAGGTGATGCCCGCACCGAGCCGCTGCTTCTGCTGATCGCGCAACACGGTCGAGGTCTCCACGACATGCCAGCAAAGCCTGCTCCGAGCCCACCAGCCGAGAGACTTACGCACCGTCTGCATCAGCGCTCCATTCCCTGCACCGACCTCGATGACATGCCGGACCTGCGGCATGTCACGCCGACATGCATCCAGCCATCCTGCGACAGCTTGTCCTAGCTGCGGAGACAGAGTGGCCGAAGTGGCAAAGTCCCCACGCTCCCCGCCGATGCCCTGCACTCGGCGGGCATAGTAGCCGCGCTGCGGATCGTGCAAAGCACGCGCCATGAAAGCAGCGAAGGTCTCGGGCATCGGTGGGAAGCTGCGAGCTTGCGGTTACTTCAGCTCCTTGATGCGCAGGTTGCGGAACTTGTAGGTCGCGCCCTTTTCACCGTGATGCTGGATGGCGATGATGCCAGCCGCATCGGTGGCGTCTTCCACATCCGTGGTGACCACGCCGTTCACCTCAATCTTGAGCTTGTTGCCCTTGCAGGTGATGCGGTAGGTGTTCCAGTCGTTGCGCTTGAAAGTATCGCCTGCACGAGCGCGAAAGGCTTCTTCGCTCTCCTTGTTGCCCTTGATCGGGCTGATGAACCACATGCGGCGACCTTCATCATAGAGACCACCGGACCACTTGCGCTTGGCATCACCATCCACCTCGGCCTGATAACCAAACACTTTGTTCGGCTGTACATGCGCGCGGAACATGAATCCGCTGTTCGCCTGGCCTTCCGGAAGCTTGATGTCACCTTCAAAGATGAAGTCACCATAGGTCTTCTCCGTGACCACGAAGAACTTCTTCTCACCCGTCAGATGGATCTCGCCATCCTTGACCTCGATCTGGCCCCACTCATAGGGATTGCGCCAGCCGGTCATGGTCTTGCCATCAAAGAGCGGCACAAAACCGTCTTCTTCAGCGAAGGCAGGAAGGATGGAAAGAGCGAGCAGAGCGGAGAGGAAGGGGCGGGTTTTCATGGTGGGGCCGGAGGGAAAGGCAGAAAGCCCCCTGCGAAAAGCTGAAATTACCTGCCAGTCCGCTTTTTACTTTCCGTTCCCACTTCCCACCTTCCATATTCGTCATTTGTCATTCTGATTTCGTCATTCCCTCCATGTCCTCCCCTCTCTTCGATCTCTCCGGCAAATGCGCGCTCGTCACGGGCGGCAGCAAAGGTCTCGGCAAAGCCATGGCACGCGGTTTCTCGGAAGCTGGCGCGGATGTCTTCATCTCCAGCCGCAGCGCTGAAGAGCTGCAGGCAGCGGCCGCTGAGATCAGCGCAGGCTTGAACGTGCGTGTGGAGTGGATGGTGGCCGACATGGCGGATCGTGCGCAGGTCAAAGCCCTCGCCGCCGAAGCCGAGAAGCGTTTGGGAAAAGTAGACATCCTGGTGAACAACGCCGGCATCAACAACCCGCAGGCCATCGATGAGATCACCGACGAGGTCTGGGACAAGAACGTCGAGGTGGACCTCACCAGCGTCATGGGTCTCACACGCGCCATCGTGCCGGGTATGAAGGCCCGCAAATGGGGCCGCGTCATCCACATCTCCAGCGTGCTGGGCGTGGGTGGCCGCTTGAAGCGGAATGTCTACTGCGCCTGCAAGGCAGCGCTCATCGGCCTCGCCCGTGCCAGCGCTCTCGATCTCGGCCCCTACGGCATCACCGTGAACTGCCTCTGTCCCGGCCCCTTCCTGACGGACATGCCCGGAAAGCTCCTCAATGACGAGGAGAAGAAGTATTTCTCAGACCGCACCGCCCTGAAGCGCTGGGCGGCTCCACGCGAGCTCGCCGGCCCTGCCCTGATGCTGGCCAGCGATGCCGGCAGCTACATCACTGGTGAGGCCCTGGTGGTGGACGGCGGCGCAGCCGTGAACGTGTTGTAAAGGAAAGTTGGGGAGGTGTTCTGCCACAGCATACCTCCTTGCCCTCCCTCTTGACCGCTGCCTTTCTCAACGGCACAGCGAATCCCATGCCCGAAACCAACCCCTGGACCACCCTCAGCACCCGCGAAACCTATGTGAACCCCTGGATCCGGGTGCGGGAGGATCAGGTGCTCAATCCAAGCGGTGGCCCGGGCATCTACGGCGTGGTGGAATACAAAAACATCGCCGTGGGCGTGGTACCCATTGATGACGAAGGCTTCACCTGGCTGGTCGGCCAGTGGCGCTACTGCCATGAGAGTTATGAATGGGAGATCCCGGAGGGGGGCTGCCCGGCTGGCGAAACGCCTGCCGAGTGCGCCCGTCGTGAGCTCCTGGAGGAAACCGGGCTGATCGCCGAAACCATTGAGCCCCTTCTCACTGGCCTGCAGCTTTCCAATTCCACGACGAACGAGGTTTGCGATCTCTTCGTGGCCCGCGGCATCACCCAGGGCGAAGCCTGCCCCGAGGAAACCGAGAAACTGCATGTGAAACGCCTTCCTCTGAGTGAAGCCATTGCCATGGCAAAAGACGGTCGCATCAAGGACAGTCCAAGCGTGCTGGCGCTGCTCGCCCTGGCCTCAAAATAGGTTATGGCCGCCCTTTTGGTTAAGGGTGTGAAGAATTTGGGCAAAACCCATCAAGAAGCACGAAGTCAATACCTTCCTGGTTTAACGCGGATGATCATAAAGATACCAGTCGCGGGCACAACTTTGCGGGCGGATTGAGCCGCAGCTTCTTCACAATGGGGCTTTCATGGGTGCCCCCAGACCACCATGAGGATTAGAGCTGTGTTGTGTAGTGGGTAGCGCCACATTTAGCTTATCTAACTGAATTTGTATATCGTTGTAAATCAACGTTTTGGGCGATTGTTTGAGGGCGGTGGATTGCTCAAGGAAGGTTTTTCGCCCTCAACATTACCCTCTGGTAATGTGTCAATTTTGTATCGTTCCACGGCCTTAAAGTCGACGTTCCACGTCTTTTATGCCTTCCGGACACGTCTCATATTCGCCTTTCGGTTTGACGTCAGGAACGCCGGGAAGCGGCGGCACAGGCGGTGTTTTTGAGGGTGTGAATAACCTGTGAATTGTTCCTGAAAAACTGCTCAGGAACTGCGAAGAAACGACCTTCCTGAAGCTGTATTATCCAATACCGAAGAAACCCTATTCAGCTGGAGGTCTGGTCAGTTTCTTCAGGGTGGAAAGGTCGCCATCCTGGGCCTCGAAGAAAATACCCCAATTTCTGTCGCCACGGCAGGGGGCTTTCCCTAAAGTCACGCAGCATATCCCGCCATTCATGGAAGACGATGTTCATCGGGCCACGGTCTGGGATGGCCTTGGTCAGCCCGTATTTTGGCGGCTCGGCTGGATCCTCCTCGGCAAAGCTGCCAAACAACCGGTCCCAGATGATCAGGCACATGCCCATGTTCTTGTCCAGGTAGCGGGAGTTCGAGGCATGATGCACCCGGTGGTGTGATGGGGTGACCACCACGTACTCCAGCCATCCCAGCTTCCCGACCTTTTCCGTATGAATGAAACTGCCGTAGATCTGTGTGGCGGCATACATGAACAAGACGTCCAGCGGTTCAAAACCCAGCCAGGCAATCGGGGCGAAGTAGGCCGTGCGATACACGGGCTGGAAGACGGAAGAGCGGAAGCCTGTGGTCAAATTGAACTCCGGTGAGGAATGATGAGTGACGTGTATCGCCCAAAAGAGCCGGCAGTGATGATCCACGAAATGCAGTACATAATAGGCCAGGTCCTCAATGAGAAAGAGCGCCAGCCAGTAGATCCAGCCTTTGTCCAAGGTAAACAACCGGTGATGCCAGCAAAACAGCAGGACCGGCAGGACGACGATGGAGCGAAGCAAAAGATCCAGGCTGCCATTGAGCCCAGCGAGATAGAAATTGGTCAGGGTTTCGCGCCAGGTGTAGGCACGGATGTGCTGAAAGTGCGTGAGGATGATCTCGACCAGAATGGCGATCAAGATCACCGGCACGCTGAAGAGCATCAGGCTTTGTTCGCGGAAAGCTTCCATGTGACAGAGCTGTGACATCTGCCCTCGAATGAGCAGGCTGTCCAGAATCGAAAAGCACAGTGCAGTTGACGTGCCAAACATTGCACGCTGACATTTGCGTCATGGACCACACGCAGCCTGGCTCTTTCAGATCACGTCCGCTCATTTCCCGGCCTCACCAGATGTCATTGGAGCAGACAGCGAACGGCCTCGTCATCACCCGTCAGTGGCGGAGCCCGGCTGGCCTGCTGATGATTCCCCTCTCCATCCTCTGGATCGTCGTTCTGATCGTTTTACCATCATTCACGAAAGGCAGGACGGACCCCATGATCACTCTGGTGATCCCAGTCATGCATGTCACCATGGGCATCGGAATCAGTTACTTGACGCTGGCCCATCTGATCAACCGCACGCGGATCATCGTTACGCACAGCCACGTATCTGTGGCCCATGGTCCTCTTCCCTGGCCTGGCAACCGCAGCGTGGCGACGGCCCAGATTAACCAGTTCTTCTGCAAAGAATTTCGACGCCGCACCAACCAGGGACTGCAAAAGCGCTATCAGGTTTGGGTGCTCATGTCTGATGGCACCCAGTCAAAGCTGGTCGATCTGGGGCTGGCACCTGAGCGGGCGCTCTACATCGAGCAGCAGATCGAGATGGCGCTTAACATCCAGGACCGTGAGGTCCCGGATGAGCTGCCTCGTTGAGATGCGCTTCTATTCCTATTAAAGCGAGACCGTGCCGTTGGCCTCGATGGCCTTGGTGAGACCTTCCCAGCCCTCTGGGCGCTGGCTCTGGAACATGTGCAGATAAAGAGCGACCTGCTTGGCCGGATAAGCCGCGAGGAGAGCATCGATGCCTGCGGTCGCCTTGTCCTGTTCGATGGCTTCCGGCAGATCTTCCACCTGGCCTTTGCCGTCGTGCTCAATGCCGACCGCGTTCAGGAAGGTGATGAGCATCTGGCTCTGGGACTTCAGCAGCCAGATCTGGATGAGCTGCTCGATCACCGGGCCGTTGCTCTTCAGATTCAGCTGGGCCACCAGCCACTCCTGCTGCTGTGCGCGGGACTTCTCCAGCACGAACTGCGGACGCAGCTTCCTAGCGGCGGCCAGGGAGTTCATCATCGCGCGATACGCCGGGCGCTCATCATTCTGGATGTAGCCGAGGATCTGGTTGCGCAGTTCAGGGCCGATGGCTTCGAGGAGTTGCTGGGGGGACATGGAGCCGGATACGTGGTTGGGGAAAAGGTGAAATCAGGATTTGGGAGGGATGTCCAGCTAGCACGCTGGCACTTTTGAGGCAAACGCTTTCCAGCCCAGATGGGCGCCGTTTGGCGTTCTCTGCCATGGTCATAGAGAATGTGTATTAAGCTGAAGATCGTCTTGACCGTCTGCGCGCTGATTTCATATTCAGCGGTCTCCCTCGCAAATCCCCCCATGATGCCTGTCCCTCCCCAGGCATTTCACGGCACCTATGGCCGTCTCTAAAAAAACAACTCCTGCCAAGAAGTCCGCCCGCCCCGCCACTGCGTCCGCAGCTGCCCCGGCGTCGGCTTCGTCTGCTGCGTCAGCCAGCCAAGCGTCCTCGACCAGCGGCCAGACGCCAAAGCGTGGCCGGGGTCGGCCGCGCAAGCACCCCTTTGTGGAGAAGGCGGCTGCCCAGCCGCTGGTCTCACCAGACGGCACCTTGCTGAAGCGCCGCCGCGGCCGTCCACCTAAAAATGGTTATACCGCCCCGTCTGTTGTCGTCTACAATGACATCAACGCGCCCGAGGTGCAGTCACGCATCCGCAGCCTGATCCGTCTGGCCAAGGACCAGGATCATCTGAACTGGGATGACATCAATGACGCCCTGCCCATCGGCATCGTCACCACGGATTTGATCGAGGAGGTGCTGACCCGTCTCCGCTCACTGGAGATCAAGATCACCGACGAGGCCGAGGCACCCACTATCCGCGTGGCACCCGTGGCCGCCGCCAAGGCTGGAACACCCGCCGCAGCTGCCAAGGATGAGGCACCCAAGCTGGATCAGTTTGATGATCCGGTGCGCATGTATCTTCGTCAGATGGGCCAGGTGCCGTTGCTGACTCGTGATCAGGAGATCGAGATCTCCAAACGCATCGAGAAGGCTGAAACAGATCTGCTTCACTGCCTGCAAAACGTCGGCTTCGTGGCCATCAGCTACCTGCAGTATGCAAAGAATCTGGCGGATGGACTGGAGCGCTTCGACCGTTTGGTGATTGATCGCAAATCCGAAGAGCGCGACCTTTACTTTAAGAAACTGACCCCGCTGGTGACTCAGGCAGATGATGCCATCAAGAAGGGCGCCACACTGTACAAGGCTCTTTGCGCCGCTCCTGCTGGCAAGAAAAGAGAAACTGCCCAGACTGCCTTCGACTCTTCCCGCACCGCCTTCTTCAAGCTCTGCGCCAAGTTCTTCTTCAAGCAGAAGATCAACGAGGACTTCGTGGCTCTCATCGAGCGCAAGCTCGTCGAGCTTGATGAACTCGAGACCGAGATGGCTGAGCATCCGCGCACTCAGAGTCTCAAGGACAAGCTCCATCAGTTCGAGCAGGACGGCTGGCAGAGCGCCGAAGGCTTCCGCAAGATCGCCGCAGATGCACGCCGCTGCGTGGCTGAGTCCACCCGTGCGAAGACGGAGATGATCGAGGCGAACCTGCGTCTCGTCATTTCCATCGCCAAGAAGTACACGAACCGCGGCCTGTCCTTCCTCGATCTCATTCAGGAAGGCAACATGGGGCTGATGCGTGCCGTGGAGAAGTTCGAGTATCGCCGCGGTTACAAGTTTTCCACGTATGCCACGTGGTGGATCCGTCAGGCCATCACCCGCAGCATTGCTGATCAGGCCCGCACCATCCGCATTCCGGTGCACATGATCGAGACGATCAACAAGCTCATGCGTGTGCACAAACAGCTCGTGCAGGAGCTCGGGCGTGATCCGACTCCGGACGAGATCGCCGAGGAGATCCACCTCCCGGTCGAGCGCGTGAACGCTGTCCTGCGCATGTCCCAGCAGCCGGTCTCCATGCAGGCGAAGGTCGGTGACAGCGAGGGCGATACCGAGTTTGGTGATTTCATCGAGGACAAGGAAGCCCGCGACCCGATGGAGCTCACCGCCATGAACCTCCTGCGCGACAAGCTCAAGGACGTGCTCGACACCCTCAACCCACGCGAACGTGAAGTGCTCGAGCAGCGCTTTGGTCTTGTGGACGGTGCCGGCCGAACCCTGGAAGAAGTGGGCCGTCAGTTCAGCGTCACGCGCGAGCGTATCCGCCAGATCGAGGCCAAGGCCCTCCGCAAGCTTCGCCACCCCACTCGTATCCGCAAGCTGGGCGGCTTCTTCGGCGCTGAATGATCATTGGTTAGGTTTTTTGAATCAGGGCTCATGAAATCTCATGAGCCCTTTTTCATGCCATGGGCTCTCTGCTCACAGACCAGCACGAAAGGCTGCATTCCCTGCCTCATCACGAAACATCCCCCACCTGCGAGCAGATGAGGGATGTGAAATGAAACGCTGGCGAGGCTAAAGGCTGATCAGCGGTCGAAGAAGCTTGATTCCTCGCGGTCTGCGACCTTCAGGTAGCGGTAGTACACTTCCAGCATCAGAGTGCAGAGAGCCTGGCGGTACACTGGATCAGGAGCATCACCGGCAGGCCAGTTGGGGCGGCCTTTCTTGAAGCTGCCATCGGGCTGCTGGGCGGAAAGGATCTGCGGCAGGAACTGCTGGTTGTAGAACTTCCACTCTTCACCACCTGCCTGGAAGAAGGTCTGGGTGTAGTAGTACCAGCAGTAAGGGTTGCAGTTTTTGTTCCAGTCCAGAGGCTCGGCTTCCAGGAAGCGATGAAGGAAGTCGATCGCCTTGTTGGTGGCGGCGGTTTTGTTTTTAGCCGCCGTCTGCAGGGCCAGGGAGCCGGCACCGGTGAGGGACCACTGGTTGTAGTGGGCATCACGGCTCGCGCCGCCGAAACCACCGTCCTTGGTCTGCTTCGAAATGACGTACTCCACCATCTTGTCGAGCGCGCTGTGCAGGCCTTCGATCTTCAAGCTGGAGTTCTTGGCCGCCTTGAGCGCCTGGAACTGCCAGCCCGCCACGGAAAGGTCTTCACCGCCGCTGTCTTTATCATAAGCATAGGGCTTGCCCTTCTCAGCACCGCCATAGGTCCAGGAGCCGCGCTTGTTCTGGTTGTCGATGATGAGCTTCACGCCTTTCACGAAGGCGTCCTTCATGCCTGGAAGCTCCTTGTTGCCCAGACGTGCCAGTGTGTACATCTCACCCAGCGCATAGGTCGCGATGCCGTGCGCATAAGTGCTGCCACCGCTCTTGATCTCTTCGCCGATGTAGCCGTACTCGTTCTTATGGGAAAGCTCGATCAGGTAGTTGATGCCCTTCAGCACCGTGTCGCCATAGAAGGGTGAATCTGGAGTCTCGCAGCGGCCCAGGTAGCAAAGCAGAGCCAAGCCGGTCATGGCAGCCTTGTTCGGGCCGGGCCAGGAACCATCAGGATTCTGCTTCGTCTTCAGCCACTCCAGCGAGTTTGAAACCGCGCGCTCGCACTCTGGGCTGCCACCGCTCTCCGCCAGCTTCTTCAAGCGCTCCTGCGGTGAGCAACGGCTGCGCATGGAAGGTGGCAGGCTCACGAAGCCCTGCATGGCGCCCATGCCCATGCCCGTGCCGAAACCACCGCCCGAACCAGCTTTGCCGAAACCACCGCTGCCCAGGGAGCCACCACCGATCATGGAGCTCACATCCGGCACATCCAGAAGATCAGGCGGCGCATCGGGAAGTGAGATCGCCGAGTTGCTGCTCGTGCTCACGATCTTCTTCATCGGCACGGTCTTGTTCAGGCTGGTGCGCTTCTTCTGATTCACCTTGTGCTTCATCTCAGCAGAAGCCTGCGCTCCCTGCTGCGAGCCGCCGCCGGGT
>NZ_BKAG01000074.1 GCF_007992435.1 Prosthecobacter gellanilyticus
CCAGAATCTCGCAGGGACAACAATGGACTCGATCAATCACCCTCACGAAAAGTGGGCCAAAATCGTGAGGTTATTTTTTCTTCGTCCAACGCGCTGCTTTCGGCAGATTCTCCAGCCCTGCTTGCTTCCACAACTTCGCCCACTTCGCGCTGCTGAGTTCGCCTGTTTTGGGATACTTCTTTATCAGTAGTTCTTGAACGGCTTGTTTGGTGGGCAGCTTTTGACGTCGCTCGACATATTGCCGTACTACTTCAATGGCGAGCACTTCGATGAGAAGCCGTGATTGCTCCCCATGAGACCCACCCACATTTACGCTCGACGCATTTTGCCGTGGCTCAGTGCCATCGGGAGATGCGTAACTATCAATCGCGTCCGCTAGATCCTTCTTTAGTTTTTTTGCGAGAGACTTTTTGGACTTCGGGTCTGCCAACATGATTGCGCGGAGGCGCGGCATCAAATGCTCATGCAGCGTTTCGTAGACGACTTTTGCGCTAACTGTCTGGAGGCGGTTCTGAGTAGCACCGGGCGGGAAATTGGCGCACGCACCCAAGGTATAAATGGCCTCTGTGACCGCCTTAGCCTCTGTGTCTGTGTGAGTATTGGCTTTGATTGAATTGACCCTCGCTTGCAGCTCAAGAGACAATTGTGCTGACCATCGCCCATCTTTGTGCCTGTAAAGGTTGAAGAGGCCTTGGAGGCAGTCGACAAAGTGCCATCCAGTTTGTTCGCGAAGTGTGTCGAACAACTGCTTGGCTTCTGCCTTTGTCTGAGGCGTGTTGGCGTCCCAAACATTCAATGCTTGCGTGTAAATGGCTGATGCAAGACCTTCCTTGGAAAGGTTGAATGGTAAGGGGGGTTCGTGCTGGCCACCACTCATGCTGCGGCTCCTTGTTTGCTCCAAAGACGTGGCGCTTTCGCCACCACCTTTTCCTGGGCCTCGGTGTCGAGGTGGACATAACGGCGGTGGGCTTCGTCGGTTGAGTGGCCCGACATTGCTTTGGCGACGGACTCGGGGACATCGGAGTTGGCGAGGCGTGAGATCATGGTGTGCCGGAGAGAGTGGAATGACAGCGCGGAGAAGCGGCGGCCTTTGCCTTCTCGTGCTTTGCCTTGGCCTCGATCAATTTCAGCTGTGTCCATGAGGCGAGCGAAGGTGTTGGAGAGCCCGCCTGCACTGCCTGGCTTCTTTCCGTGAAGTGATGGGAACAATGGGGCGTCTTTCTTCATCGGGACTGGCTGGCTTTTGAAGTAGGCCACGAGATCTGCGGCCAGGACGACGACGGTTTCGCGTTCGCTGGCTCGCTGCTTGCGGTGGGCGGTCTTGGCCTCGCGGAAGCGGAGGAATTTGCCGTCGAGGTTGGTGCGGGTCAAGTTGGCGGCATCGGTTAGGCGGATCCCGGTGTGGTAGGCGAGGAGGATCATTCCCTGCCATTCTGTGTCGGCGGCAGTTAGAAGTGCAGTCACCTGATCATTCGTGAAGGGGTGGCGTTCCTCGCTGGTGGCTTTGGCGGTGTGCGCCATGCGCTTGAGCACATCGGGCACGGGGTTGTGGAGGATGGCAGCTTTGCGCCGGGCGTCCTCAAAGACGCCATTGAGTACCTTGAGAGCAAAGCCTGCGGTGGCTGCGGTTTTGCCAGCCTGCATCTCGTGATCCCTGAATGCTTCGATTTCCTGGCCGGAAACGCTCGCCAGACGAGCGTTGGCCCTGGCATCGCCGAGATGGGCTAGAAAGCCGTCGAAAATGGGTTTGTAGCGTTTGAGACTGGCTTCCTTGGTGCCGCGAGCTTTCAGGCCGGTAAGGTAGTCCGTGAAGTGCTGCCGGGTGGAACGGGTATCGAGTCCTTCGCCGTGGGTTCGCTCCATCAGCTCGTTGAGGACCTTCACAGCGGCGGCGCCGGTAAGCTCAACGGCGCGGGCCTTTTTGGCTGACTCCTCAAACGCATCAGCGGCCTTCATCGCCAGACGTCGGTCGGTCTGCTTGGTGGTCTTCTTGACCTGCTTGCCGGTCTCATCGGTGTAGCAAGCCGTCCAGAAGGGCGAGTTCGGATGTTTCCAAAGTGAGGCCATGCGAAGTGGCCAAAAAAGTAAGAATAAAAGTAAGAATGTCCACCCTTGTTTTTGGGTGTCTGAGCTTGTCTTCCCTCGATAGAATCGGCCGTTTTGGCCGGGGGAGGATAGAAACCCTCGTTCTATCCATTGAACTACGGGGACGGCTGATAACCAATGAGTTGGAGCGTAAGTGGCGCATGACCCCCCGTTTTGAGAATCAAAGCAAGAACACGCCCACCCGGGTCCATGAGTATCCTGCGATGTTTCATTGTCCACTAGAACGCAATGCTCGACGGAAAAGGGTATGTAAACCGGTGAGGAGCACCCCCCAATCGCCACGCTGGCATAGAGACTGGCATCACTCATCTGGCCCTCAAGCATATCACCCATGATCTGCATGCTCCTCGCTTGATACTGCCGAACGGGTCTAAAATCACGCCCTGAGGCTCCGCTCAGACAATCACCCACCCTCCGCTGAGCCGATAGATGGGTAAACACCATGGACTCCATCAATCGCCAGCAGCCTGAAGATACTCATGCGGACCTCAGTGGAAAGGCCGCGATCGACGAGATCAAAACGATCGTCAAAAAAGCGCAGACCTGCTTCTTTTGCACCGCCGTCACCACCAGTGGATCAAGCGGTGCCCGGCCGATGAGTGTGCAGCAAGTGGACGATGAAGGGAACCTCTGGTTTCTCAGTGCAGACGACAGTCACAAGAACCTCGAGATCGCGGCGGATCCTTCGGTGAGGCTTTTCTTCCAAGGGTCGGCGCATTCTGACTTCCTCATGCTGAATGGCCACGCGACTGTTTCGCGTGACAAAGCCAAGATCAAAGAGCTGTGGGAGTTCGTGGTGAAGACCTGGTTCACCGAAGGTGTGGATGATCCACGCATCACCGTGATCAAAGTCACGCCCACGGATGGCTACTACTGGGACACCAAGCACGGGAACATGGTCGCCGGTATCAAGATGATGGTGGGTGCGGCTCTCGGGAAGACCTTGGATGACTCCATCGAAGGCAAGCTGAAGCTGTGAGGTTCGCTCCTCACGCCTGATCTATATCCAGCACCCCAGTGCTAAAGCCGAACTTGTCTGTCTCCACGCCCATGCGTTGGGCCACGGATACAAAGAGATTTGAAAACACATGCTTCTCCTTGTCCACAGCGATGTGGCGACCGTGATTGTAGCCACCACCGGCGAAGAGCATGGGGATGTTCGCGGTGCTGTGCGCACTCGCATTACCGAGGTTCGAACCGAAGAGGACGGACGTCGTATCAAGTAGTGGACGGCCATTGTCTTGCGTGGCTTTGAGCTTGCGCAGGAAATCGCCGAGCGCGGCGAACTCAGCGGTCTCGATGACTTTCAGCTCATCGATCTTCGCCTGGTCCTGGCCGTGATGAGAAAGGTTGTGCCAGTCGTTCTTCACGCCTTCGATCTCAGGCACGGCATTCATGCCACTGAGACGTAGGGTGACGGTGCGCGTGCTGTCTGTCTGCAAGGCGAGCAGCACGAGATCCTGCAGAAGCTTCATCTTCCCGATCGCATCGGTACGGCTCTGGATGTCCGTCGGTGGCTTGGCGTCCACCCTGGGCTTCGGTTTCTGAGCCCACTCTTCGTTCTGCACCAGGCGGCCTTCGAGATCACGCACGGCGCTGAAGTACTCGTCCAGCTTTTCCTGGTCGCGCTTGCCGAGCTCGCCATGCAGTTTCTTCGCCTGGCCCATGACGGTGTCCAGGATGCTACGTCCGCGTTTCAAGCCGCGCACCTGTGCCTCGATCTCCTTCGGCGTGCCATCGACAAAGAGCTGCTGGAAGGCCTTCGAAGGGGAGCTCTCTGCCGGCAACGGCACGCCACTGGCCGACCACGACAGCGACTCATTGCCAGTGCCTAACACCAAGCTTGGAAAGCGTGTTTGCGTGCCCACGGTTTCGGCGATGAGCTGATCGATGGAAATCGTGTTCTTGAATCCAGCGAGCCCCGGATGCTTGGCCGAGGTCAGC
Organism: Prosthecobacter gellanilyticus; assembly: GCF_007992435.1. Classification (GTDB taxonomy): domain Bacteria; phylum Verrucomicrobiota; class Verrucomicrobiia; order Verrucomicrobiales; family Verrucomicrobiaceae; genus Prosthecobacter; species Prosthecobacter gellanilyticus. Next base: position 4,051 of record NZ_BKAG01000074.1, read on the forward strand.
CATGTCATCTCCGAGGTATGACCATTCGCGCCATTTTGCTCCATATGCTGGAGGCCTGAGATCACGGAGAAATCACCGCGCAGATCCTTCAGCGGCTCCAGATAAGGTGTGGGCGTGTAGTCCATACCCGTCTCCTGCGGAAACAAAAACGGCGTGTGAAAGCCGAGCGTGGCGCACATGGCCAGAAAGCGCGGTGGAGGCTGTCCCACAGCGGCCTGGGCACGTGTGGCAAAGGCTGGCACCATGGCCTCCAGGAACGGCAGTGAAAGCACAGCTCCAGTGCCGCGCAGAAAGGCGCGGCGGTCGAGATGACGTTTGGTGGCGATGTTCATGGCGGTGCGAGGCGGAGCACTGGCTGAAACGGGCCAGAAGCCGTGACTTTGGCAGAAAAGGCGTGGAAAGACGCCCCCCTACGCCCGTCGGCGTCTCATCATGGCCATCAGTCCCAGCATCAGCAGAGCCACACGTCCGGGCTCAGGGATGGCTCCGGTTGTGATGCTGACCGTGCCAGTGCTGTACAGGTTTGTCGTATCCACACTCAGCCCAGGCGAGAGATTCAGCGCGCTATGATCCAGCGTGAAGGTTCCCGTGCGCGTGGCGCCGGTCCAGTCGAACAAGCGGAACACATCTCCAGACTGGAAGGCGACGGCGTTGGGGTTGTCCAGTTTCAACGTGGCGCCTGCGGTGATGTCCACCGTGCCGAACAAGCGCAGCATGTCCGCCGCCGCGAGCAATGCGGTTTGATCCGTGCCCGTGGTGGACCAAAGATCCATCAAGAGGACACTGGTAGCCTCAAAATCCGCGCTGCCGGCACCGCTTGTCGTCAGGCTGAAATCCGAACCCTGCGAGGCTCCGAAAGCCCCCACCTGCAGCGTGCCATTGATGAAGACAAAATTACCGCTGTTCGCGGTAATGCCGCCGTCACCGGCCAGCGTGGCTCCACTGGCCACGGTGACGGTTCCGGTGCCCGTGCCACTGCCGCTGGCGTTGTTCACCTCCAGCGTGCCTGCATTGACGTTTGTGCCACCGGTGTAGGTGTTGATGTTGGTGACGACCACGGTGCCCGCACCTTCTTTCGAGAGCCCTGCCGCACCGGTCCCGCCGATGACTCCGCTGAGCATGAAGCGGCCACCTGTTCCGGCCGACACATCAAAATTGCCCGCCGTGGTCTCGGAGATGCCGATGCTGGCGCTGTACTCCGCGCTGGCAGCGCCGGCCTGCAAACGCAATTCTTTGTTATTCCCGGTGTCAGAAACGGTGAGCCCTCGGGAGATGTTGATGCCGTTCGCCAGCTCCAGCACCGCGTCCGTGTTGGCCAGTGAGACCGTGCCGATGGTGCCCATAGCCTGGTTGTTTGCGACACGCAGCACGCCCGCATTCACGGCCGTGTTGCCATTGTAGGTATTGGCTCCGGAGAGCACCAGGGTGCCGGCATTGTTCTTGTTGATGCCAGCCGCGCTGGCGCCGCTGTTGCTGATGACGCCGGAGATGTGCATCTCCTCGCTCAGCGTGGCATTGTCATTCACCACCAGGGAGCGCGTGGCATTGTTCAGGTCCAGGCCGGCAGAGATCAGTGCCTGCCCGTTTTCAAATCCGGCGCTGCCCGGATTGTAGGTCACCAGGTTCGTGAGCCTCAGGATGCCGCCGCCGGCATTGTCCACAATGCTCGCGGTGTTGCCGGCCACGGTCGTCGTGGCATTGCCGAGAGTCAGCGCGGTGATGGTTTCCGTGAAGCCGTTCAGATCCACCACGCCCTTGTTGATCACCAGGTTCTCCGCGTCAGGAATGACCTGTGAAGCGCCGAGTTTCAGCGTGCCGTTGTTCACGGTGAAGGTGCTGGTGAAGTCGTTGCTAGCGTTGCTCACCGTCAGCGTGCCTGCGCCATCTTTGATGACTTGATCGACTGGCGTGGTGCCGCCGGAGCCGATCCTGCCGCTCGCGATGATATCGCCGCTGCCGCCGAAAGTGACGTCCCGGCTGGTGCCGCCTGCGGTGATGGCGGAGACGGTGAGCTGCGTGCCTGCATCTGCATTGATGCGCGCATCACCGGCGAGGTCGATGGTGCCCGTCCACACATTCGTGCCACTGACGTTGCGCAGCGCGCCCCCAGAGTTCACACCCGTGCCTGTGAGAGACAGGTTCTCTGCCGCAAAGCTGATGCCGCCAGAGAGCTCCAGCGCGCGTCCGCTAGTGAGCGTGGTTCCGCCGGTTGTGGAGCCCAGGGCATTCGCGTGCTCGACTCGCACCACGCCATCTGCCATGGCGAAGGTGTCCGTAAAGGTGCTGTTGCCGCTGAGCACAAGACGACCTGGTCCGTTCTTGGTGAAGGTGCCGGCCGTTCCTGTATTCTTGATCGCAGAGGAGACCGTCAGATCCGCATCGACACCGGCGCTGTCATCCACCGTCCATGTGCGTGTGCCATTGATGTCGATGCTGCCGCCATTGATGAAGGAAGCCTGCCCGTTGACATTGTCGTTGGCCAGCAGCGTGCCTGTTTGGGTCAGCGTGGTGCCCGCGCTGAGATTGATCGTCGCTGCCACGGTCTGGGTCGTGGTGGTGGTCGAACCAAAAGTGATGGCGCCCACGGTTTGCGCGGCGTTGTTCAGCTCCACGGTTCCCTGCGTTAAAACCAGGGCGGCGCTGCCGATGCTGCCAGTGGCCGTGGTGCGCAGCGTGCCAGTCGCGGTGTTCACGGTGGTCGTGCCGGTGTAGTTTCCGGCACCCATGAGGCGCATCACGTTGCTGCCAGTGTAGCTCAATCCATCCGCGCCGGTGCCCGTGCCATCCGTGACCGCGCCGGTGATGTCAATCGCAGCGCTGCCGGTGAAGGTCTGCGTACGGGCCTGGTTGTTCTCCGCCAGCACGAGCCCGCCGAAGGACAGTTTGTTACCCGTGCCCGTGTCATTCACCGTGGTGGTGAGCGTGTTGGTCATGCTCAGGGGGCCAAAGGCCAGGGTCTTGTTTGTGCCATTGAGCGTGATGGTGCGGCCACCTGAGGTGGAGGCAGTCCCATTGGCCAGGCTCAGGTCATTGCTGCCACCAAAGGCAAAGTTGCCATCCAGCGTTACCAAATTGCCGGTGGCCACCGTGATGGCGGAGCCGCTGGTGTTGTCGATCGTGCCGGCATTGATGTCCAGCGTGCCGGAGCCAATGGCATTCGTGTGATTGATGTTCAGCGTGCCCGCTGTCAAGGTCACCAGACTTGTGGCGCTCGAGCCGGCGAGCGTCAGCATGCCACCAGTGCCGTTCAGCGTGGTCGTGCCGGTGTAGGTGTTGTTGCTGCTGAGCCTGAGATGGGCGCTGCCCGTGTAGCTGAGGTTATCCGCGCCAGTGCCTGGACCATCGGTCACCCCAGCCATCACCTCCACATTGGCGCTGCCGGCGATGGTCAACGAGCGTGACTGGTTACTCTCCGAAAGCACGATGCCATTGATCTTGAGCTGGCTGCCGTCCGTCTGGTTTGCCGTCAGTGTGCTGGTCGCGGTGGTCAGCGTCAGCGTGCCGAGTGTGAGCGTGCGGCCCGTGCCATTCAGCGTCAAGACACGGCTGGCGGACATCAAGGAAGTACCGTTGATGAAGCTCAGATCCTGGGTGCCTGAAAAGGTGAAGCTGCCATTGATGGTCATGGCGTTCGCCGTGGTCAGTGTGATGGCGCCGCCGCTGCTGTTGTCAATCGTGGTGCCGTTGGCACTGAACGTGAACGGTCCCGGACCAATGGCGGAGGCGGAATTGATATGCAGCGCCCCTGCCGAGAGGGTGGTGGTGCCGCTGTAGGTGTTCGCACCAGAGAGCACCCAGGTGCCTGCATCCACTTTCGTCACGTTTAACAGGCCGCCTGTGCCGGTGCTGGAGTTTTGAATAACACCCGAGATCGTGTTCGCGGCAGTGTTGGCGCCGCCCAGAGTCAGCGTGCGTGCCACCGTGACGCCGGGAATCGCATCGTTGAAGGTCGTTGCTGTGAAGGTCAGCGCGCCCGTGCCATTGTTCTGGATGATGCCGCCATTCGTATAGGTGGTGTTGCTCGGGCCAAACATGAAGGTGCGGTCGCTGCTGTCACCGGTGCCCACATAGTTCAGCGTGCCGGTGCGGAACTGTGAGCTCATCATGATCGGTGTTCCCGCGGTGCCGGCGCCGAGCGAGCTTGCCTGGCCGAAGTTCGAAAGTTTGTTCACCCGCGTGGTGTTGATCGCCAGGTAGGTCTGGCCCGTGTAGTTGCTGGCTGCAGAGGTCAGCGCCAGTGTCCCATCACCGTTTTTGGTTAGGCCACCCGTGCCACTGATCGCTCCGCTGATGATCGCATCCAGCGACACAGCCACCGCCTCGCCGATGTCCACGGAGCGCGTGGTGCTGCCGAGATCAATCGGGTTTTGAAAATCCACCGTGTGAGTTGCCGAGGTGGTGCCGAGATTGAGGGCACTCGCATTCGGCACGAAGCCGCCCACGCCCCAGGTCATCGTGGCACCCGCGCCGCCGATATTCACCACACGGTCCGCGCCATTCGCCGAGAAGCCGCCGCCGCCGGTCCACTGCACCTGGGTGACACCAGTGCCGAGGTCGCGGGTGAAATCTCCCACGCCAAGACCGATCACACCGCTGCCACCGATGCGCAGATTGCTCGTGCCGCCGGTGGTGCCGATGCCTCCCGGCACCGCATTCGCATGGTTCAGCAGCAGCACACCGCCATTCGCATAGGTCTGGCCTGTGTAGGTGCTCGCCGCCGAGAGCCTCAACGTGCCGGGGCCATTCTTCGTCAGGCCTCCCGTGCCCGTGCCATTGATCACACCACCGGTTAGGTCGACATCAATCAATGCTGTCGTCCCATTGTTACCGTCATTCACCGTGATCGTGCGCACGGCGCCATTCAGATCGATCGGATTTTGGAAGCTCACCATGTGCGACGAGTCCTGCGAGTCCGTGCCATTGCTATACCCGAAGAGCAGCGCTTGTCCCGTCGGCACAAAGCCTCCGCTGTTCCACACCATCGTGGCACCAGCTCCGCCGATGTTCACCGCCCGGTCCGCACCAAAAGCCGCAAAGCCGCCTGCCGTAGTCCACCTGACCTGATCCGCGCCGGTACCCAGTCCACGTGTGAAGTCACCGGCACCCAGACCCACGATGCCACCGGAAATGGTCAGCGCGCTAGTGCCGCCGGTGGCACCCATGCCACCGGGCAGAGCATTTGCATGAGAGAATACCACCACCGCAGTGCCGCCGAGTGTTGTCGGCCCTGAATAGGAGTTCGAGCCAGCCAGCGTCAGTCGCGAACCTCCCAGCACATCCAGCCCAAAGCTGCCGCCAGTCTCGCTGATGGCGCCATTGATCGTCAGGTTGTGAGTCTTGTCCGCATTGTTGTTCACGGTGATGCTCCGCGTGGCATTCAGCACCATGTCCAGATTGATCTGGTCCGTGATCGAGGCGTTGAACGTGCCACCCGTCACCGCTGTGGTGGTGATATTGCCGCCCAGCGTGATGCGATTCCCACTCAGCGAGAAGGCTGCGGTGCTGGCGAGGGTATTGTTCAGGAAATCAATGCTGCCCACCACCGTGTCCGCCGCCAGGTCATTCACCGGAGTGAGCCGCGTGCTGCCGCTGAATTGCAAGGTGTCCCCTGCCGTAAAAGCCGTTCCAGACCAGTTCAGCGCACTGGACCAGTTGTCATTCGCACCCCCGCCATTCCAGGTGAGATTCGCGCCCTGCGTGGTCGCCACCACGGTCAAAAAGGACAGCGCGCTGATCAGAGAGCGTTTGAGCATGAAGGCAGAGAAAACGGGTTGGTTGGCCTAGATGCACCAAAAATGGACTAGGGCCTGCGACGAAGGCAAGTCTAGACGTTAGGCCGACCTAACTTTTAACAGTTTTCTCCATGTATTTTGGTGCCTTTCTCCGTCCGCTGACTCACGCCTTTACCTCGTCGCCGGAGGACTGAGCGTGATGGTCTTGTCCTCGGCTGCCAGAGTGAGGTTTCCCAGTTCAGAAACATAGCGCAGGGCCTCCCAAAGCGGAATGTCATGCAGGTCGATGCTGATCAGCGCCTTGGGGCCTCCAGGTTTGAGGAGCAGGTTGATCCCTGCCATGCCGGCATCACCCCGCATTTTGACTTGGAAGAACTCCACAGCTTCTTCCATCGAGGCCTGTCTGAACTGCACCTTGGGTAGAATCATTTGTTTGGCCTTGTCCACGGCCTCGCCTTTGGGGGCGCTGGATTGATCCGGCCTTTCACCTCCTGAGACCTTGGCCTTGGCCGTGATGGCGACCGCGCTGCCTTCGATCCAGTAGTCCAGACCAGCGAGCTCGGTGGTGTACTTCAGGGCCTGATCCAGAGGCACGCTGATGAGGTCCAGGGTGATCCTGGCGTCTGGTGCTTTGGCTTTGAGCACAATGTTCACACCGCGCTTGTCGGAGTCAGATTCGCTGGTGTCCAGCTCCCGGGCTTTGATTCGAAGGAACTCCAGCGCCTCGTCCAAAGTCGCGTCACGGAACTGCACCTTGGGAATGATGATGCTCTGCATCTTCTTCGTCATCGGTGCCTCCTTAGCATTCCAGGCGAGAGTGATGAGAAACAGCGGGAAGGTGGGCTTGCCTGCCACGTCGTGCAGATTGCCCATCAAGATGCTGGCACCATTCTCCAAAGTCTCTGTGGTCTGAATGACCATGCCCTGTCCCGAAGCCGTGGCGTGCTCGATCTTCACGTCGAGGTTCACGGAGTTGCCTTGAATCGTTGGCAGCAGGGAGCAGCGGGTGCCCACAAAGGAGGCCGCATCGACAGGTGGCTTGCCGCCTGTGTTGACCTCGATGCGCCCCTCGTTCCCGCTGACAGTGTAGACGCGTGACCGGGACAGACTGGTGCCGCCGGCTTCGTCGATCAATTGATCCCGCTGACGATTCGCGGTGCCCACGGGGAGATTCATGACCGTGATGCCCTTCCTCTGAGTCACCCGGTCAGAAAGCAGTTTGAGCTTGGCATTCGAGGGCATGTCGATGACCTGGACGTCCATCACCACTGCCGGACCATTGAGATCTGCCCTGCTTTTCACACTGGCAGAGCCTTTGCTGAGATCCGGGCCTAACGTGGTATCGATCAAGGGACCGGACCCGTTCTTCTCTGCGCTGCCTGACTGAGCCTGGGTGGAACCCAGGTAGGTCATGAGAGCCATCAGAATGCACGCGAGAAGCTTCATTTGAGGATGTCGGCTGCCCGGGCTGGCGATGGCGCGGATGCGTGTGCGCAGACCCGCACCGCGATCAAAGATGCCGACGAAACCCAGGCTCCATCCACGCGGGCAGAAGGCGGACTCGGCCTTGAGCAGCGCATGACCATAGGCACAGCGCTCATCAGGTGAGCCGTGGCGCAGCACATCCTCATCACAAGCGGCCTCGCGGTCGATGCGTGCTTTATGAAAGGCCAGCCAGAGCAGTGGATTGAACCAATGCAGCGCCATCAGCACGCACAGCAGCGCATTCATGATCAGATCTCCGCGTTTGAGATGCATGAGCTCATGCTTGAGCACGAGCTCCGCTTCGTGAGCGGTGAAGGTTTGCGCGAAGTTCGCCGGCAGCAGAAGCACAGGACGGAACAAACCAGCCACTGCAGGGCTTGAGATGGCCTCTGACTGGCAGATCAAGGGTGTCTTCTTGAGTCCGATCTGCCTAGCTAATGATGCTACCACATCAATGACCTCGGCATCTGGCGTGCATGCAGTTTTTCGAAATCTCCGCAGTGTGGAGCTGAGAGAGATCAGGCCCGTGGTAGTGAAACCCACACTGCCAGCAGCCCAGATGAAGGCTCCTATCTGAGCCCAGGGCAGGCTTCGCTCGGCTCGAACGACAGTTGGTGCCTGATTTGCCATAGGTGTCGGTTTGGCTGGTGCTGCCGGAGCGCTGATGATCACGGGACGTGCCTCCATGATCATGCTCTCAGCACTCCAGCGGCTCTGCGGCCAGACGGGCATCAGCGTGACAATGAGCACCGGCAGCCACAGCGCATGTAGAAGACGTGCGCTGAGATGTCTGCGCAGCAGATGTTGAGTCACAAGCACGACCACGGTGAGGATGGACGCGCGAAGGCTGGCCTGAAGCAGCCAGTCAAAAATCAGATCAAGCGAGTTCATGGCAGATGGTTGGTTGGGTGTGACCTATTTGTTCAGCGACTGGTCGAGCAGCTTCTTCAGCTCTTTCACCTCCTCGGCGGTGAGCTTGCTGTTCTGGGCGAAGTGGACGAGCAGCGGCTTTGCGGCTCCGCCAAAGATGCGCTGCATGAAGGACTCGCCCTCCGCGCGCACACAGGCCTCACGCTTCACGGCCGGAGCATAAGTGCGCGTGCCGCTGTCGTTCTCAGCCGTTTTGAGCGCGCCTTTTTCAACCAGTCGTGTCAGCAGGGTGCGGACGGTGTTCTCCGCCCACTTTGTGACCGGACGCAGGGTCTTGGTGATTTCAGAAGCCGTCTGCGGAGCACGCTCCCAGAGCGCCTCCATGACGGACCATTCGGAATCAGAGATGTCAGGTGGGGTGGGCATGACGGTGTGATTTTTTGGATTAAACTCATTCCACTACATTTGTCGTGAAATGACAACTACAAATGTAGTGACCATCGCCTTGGATGGTATCGGAAGCCGGAAATACAACCACGAATGTCCCAAACTTGATGTAGAGGAAGACGTGAGTCTTCCTTCATGCGTCTCGCGCTCTCCACGCCTGTCATCCTCCCAGAAGGCATGCTGACGCCTGCCTCTACAATGGATGCGAGTGTCGCCTCGATGGCTTGGTCATTCGTGTTTCTTCGTGTCCATTCGTGGTTAGAAAGACTTTCCCGGGAATGACACGAGCGCGCGCAGTCACTTCTCAAAAGCCTCTTCCACAGGCTCGCCGTCGAACTCGGGAGGCAATGGCACATCCAGCAGCCAGAGGGCAGTGGCGGCGGTGTCGTAGGTCATGATGGTCTTTTTCTCGATGGCGTGGCCTTTCTTCACGCCTTTGCCCCAGGTCACCCAGGGGATGTGAATGTCTTCCGACACAGGCCAGAAATGATTCTTTTCACGACCGCCATGATCAGCGGTGAGGATGAGGGTGCTGCTGTCCTTCAAGCCTGCCTTGTCGATGGCTTCCAGCACCTTGCCGAGGGCTGCATCGCAGTCCTGGAATGCCTTGAGCTGCTCCGGGCTGCCCCAACCAATTTTATGTCCAAAGGTGTCGCCGTCCGGAAGATGGATGAAGCAGAGCACGGGCTTTTTTTCCAGGATGTAGGCAGCGGCGCGCTCGGCCACCGTGCCGGCGGGCACCAGCTTGGCTTCCTCAGTCGCTGGCACGGGGGTGTCATCATAGGGGCCATCGCAGTCCAGGATGTCCAGCGTGCCGGGCTTCCAGAGATGGCGGAACTTGATCTTGCCGCAGAAGATGGCGGTGGAGGTGGCCGGGTTCGCCTTTTTGGCCAGTTCAAAAATGGTCGGCACCTTCACGGGACCCTTCAGCGGCATGAGCACATTCCAGTCGATGCCGTGCTTGGAGATGTCCACGCCCGTGAGCATGGAGGTGTGGGATGGCAGGGTCTTCGAAGGGATGATCGTGTTCGCCACAAAGGTGTGCGCACCCTCGGCGGCCAGCCTTTGGAAATTCGGCATGCCGGCCTTCTGCATGTAAGTCGGGTTGCCACCGTCAAAGCTGAAGATGAAGACATGCTCCGTGCGCGGAGCAGCAGCGGCCAGCAGGGGAAGAAGGAAGAGGCAGACGAGCGGACGGATCATGGGGGTAGAGCAAAACGAGGTTCCGGGCAGCTTCATCCAAGGTTTTTCAGACATCCAGGAGAATGACGCGGCAGCCACCGGCACCGGTGGATTCTGGCATTTGAGAATGCGCGGGAGATCCTCAACTCTTCCCGGCTTGCATGCCTCCCCTGCCCCGCCTAAAGCGCGCCGGTGCAAAAAGCCTTCGTCCTCGGCGCTGGGCTCGGAGAGCGGCTGCGTCCGCTGACCGACCAGCTCCCCAAGCCCCTCATCCCCGTCTTTCACAAGCCGCTCATCACCTATGCCTTCGACCACCTCCTGGCCGAAGGCGTGCGGTCCTTTGTGGTGAACACGCATCACCTGCCCGAGGCCTACGCGCGCACTTTTCCAGAGGGCAAATATGGCGAGTCTCCGGTGGCTTTCCGGCACGAGGCACCGGTGCGTCTGGAAACCGCCGGCGGCATCGCCAATGTGCGTGACCTGCTGGGTGAGGAGCCCTTCATCGTCTACAATGGGGACATCCTCACCACGCTGCCGCTGGAGCCGCTGATCCGTGAACACAGAGAGCGTGGCAATCTGGTAACCCTGGCTCTGCGCAGCAGCGGCCCGGCGCTGCACATCGGTTATGATGCGGAGACGCACCGCGTCATCGACATCCGCAACAAGCTCGGCACGGGCAATGACGGCACGCATCTTTTCACGGGCATCTACATCTGTGAGCCGGAGTTTCATGAGTGGCTCACGCCAGGAAAGGTGGAGTCCGTCATCCCCATCTTCCTGACGCTGATCCAGCAGGGGAAACTCGGCGCCATCGTGCTCGACGAAGGTGACTGGTGGGATCTCGGCAGCCGCGCGGCTTACCTGGAAGCACATCAAGCTCTCGCGCAAAGCGGTCGCAATCCCGCGCCTGCCATCCACCCGACGGCGCAGGTTTCTTCCGAAGCGCAACTCAGCGGCCTGAACATCATCGGCCCCGATGCGGTGGTCGAGGCGGGCGCTTTACTGGAGGACTGCGTGCTCTGGCCTGGCGCCCGCGTCACGGGCAGCTCCCGGTTGAAGCGCTGCATCGTCCGCAGTGGCATCACCGCCACTGAGATTCGTGAAGGTGCCGACCTGTAGCTTCGTTCCCTGGTCCTCCCTCTCTCATGTCCCACTCCCGTCGTGACTGGCTTCGCGCCATGCTCGCCTCGGCGCCTGCAGCGCTGACGGGATGCGTGACCACCGGTGGTGGAGCCACGCGGCGCAATACGGCGCAGTGGGAGTTTCATGAGCGCTTCCTGGCCTCAGGCGCGCGCTTTCACTACCGGCCCTATGGGGGTCTTGGCAGAGCCTGGACCACGCAGCTGGATCGCTTCTATCGAGCTCATCGCACGGATTCCAGAATTGGTTATGCCGTGAAGAACCTGCACACCGGCCAGTATCTGGTGGAGCATCAGTCAGATCGTCTTTTCTTTGGCGGCTCGATGCCGAAGCCACCCATCGCGGCCATGCTGCTGGAAAAGCGCCAGGGTGCGTGCTCCTATAACGAGTTCATGCACATCGTCTATGTGTGCGAGAAGAGTGTGAACGCTTCCTGGGTGGCCTTGCAGTCGCGGCTCACGCCTTCAGATGAGGCGATGTTCAAGTGGCGCTACCACCTGCCGCAGGCGGATGTGCTCGGCAATCAGCTCTCGCCGCGATTCTACGCGGAGTTCCTCGAGCGATGTGTGAACTATCGCCTCGAGCATGGCTGCGAGCTGCTGCTGGAAGGCATGAGGCGTGACCAGTACAGCTTTGGCAGGCTCTACCTGCCACGCCATATCACCTACGCGGGCAGCAAGACCGGCAACTATGGTGAGTGGGACCATGAGGCCGTCTTCTTCTACAACGGCTCCACGCCGTATGCGATCACGCTCTTCTCGCGTGGAAACTTCGCCCCTGGCAAATCCAACATTCCGTTAGGCGCCATGATTGGCGGACTCTATCGTGAGTATGTGGGGTGAGTCATCACCTTGGGTCAAAGCAAAAATTGTTAAACACTAATGGACACTAATGACCAAGCCGCAGAGGGATTGGACCATTAGTGTAAATTAGTGTCCATTGGTGGTTAAAGAAGCTGGCCATCCATTCGGCGGTTCGCACCTCTAGCTGCTGCTTTTCAGGCGCTTCTTGAGTTTTTTGAGCAGCTCGGGATTGCCCTCGAGCTCTTCCATCAGGAGGGTCAGCACGTCCAGGGTCTGGCGGCTGATGTGGTGCTCCATGCCTTCCACGTCTTCATGCACCGTCTTGGGGTCCAGGCCGAAGCCGGAAAGCAGGCGCGTGAGCACCTCATGACGGCGGGCGATTTCCTGGCCGATTTTCTTGCCGGACTCGGTCATGATCACGCCGCGGTAGCGCTCATAGACCACGTAACCTTCGGCATCCAGGCGCTGGATCATGTTCGTCACGCTGGCCTGGGAGATGCCCAGGTTCTTCGCGATGTCCACCACGCGGGCATAGCCCTTCCCTTCGATCAGATTGTGAATCTGCTCGAGGTAGTCCTCGATGGCGGGGGAATGGACGTGAGCGGTGGTTTCCTTTCGCTTGGCGGCTGGCATGTGAGGGTGAAGAAGCATCTGGAACGCGCTTCTGGCAAAGGGGAACTTTGGAGGCCGAGCTAGCAAAGTTAGCCCAGCCTAAAATGTACTTGCGCTGACTGTGAAGGCACACGATTTAGGCCAACCTAAGTTTTCCATGTCAGCCAAGCTTTCCTTTCTCAGCCTGATCGCCGCTTTCTCACCTCTCTCCGCCTTGGAGCCGACGGTGCGTGAAATGAGCACGGACCGCCCAGATACCACGGAGTCCCCCTATTCCGTGCCTGCAGGCCTGTATCAGATCGAGGCGAGCTTCTTTGACTACAGCCGTGACGCCAACCGCGGTGAAGGCTCGGCCGATCAGTGGATTTTTGGACAGATCAATTTCAAGATCGGCGTCACCCATGACTCGGATCTGCAGATCATCGTGGACAGCTACACGCAGGCCCGTGAGACCGGCAGCCCGCGTGCCAGTGGCTTTGGAGACGTGACCGTGCGCTACAAGCAGAACCTCTGGGGCAATGACAGCGGCACCACGGCCTTTGCGCTGATGCCTTATGTGAGCATTCCCACCTACACCCAGGTGAGTGAGGAGGCGTGGTCAGGAGGTTTGATCATGCCGCTCGGCGTTTCGGTCTCGGACCGCATCTCGCTCGGCTTCATGGGGGAGATGGACATGGTGCACGATGCGGAGACCCAGGGTTACGATCTCGAGTGGCTGCACTCCGCCACTATGGGCATCACTCTCACGGAGAAGCTCGGCATGTATCTGGAACTGGTCGGCATCGCCGGTGAGGATACGGATTACCAGGCGCTGTTTGATACCGGCCTGACTTTTGCTGTGACGGACAGCCTCATCCTCGACACCGGCGTGCGCATCGGCCTGAACCGGGCCGCACCAGACTTCGGCGTCTTCACCGGTGTCAGCGTTCGTTTCTAAATCATCCCCGCCTCCTTTTTCCTTCCATGCTCGCCCGCCTGCTTCTAATCCTCGGTGTCTTCGCCCTCCTGCCTGCCTGCGGCGAAAAGACCGCGACCAACAACTCTGGCAAGAAGCGCGTCCTCACCACCTTCACCATCATCCAGGACATGGCGCAGAATGTGGCCGGAGACGCAGCCATCGTGGAGTCCATCACCAAGCCCGGTGCGGAGATCCATGACTACGAGCCCACGCCGATGGATTTGGTGAAGGCTCAGGGGGCGGATCTGGTGCTTTGGAACGGCCTGGGCCTGGAGCGCTGGTTTGAAAAGTTCCTCCAGCAGGTGCGCAAGGTGCCTGCGGCCGTCATCAGCGAGGGCGTGGCCCCGATGAGCATTAGTGAAGGTCCCTACAACGGCAAACCCAACCCGCATGCGTGGATGTCTCCTGCGAATGCCATCAAGTACGTGGAGAACATCCGCCTCGCGCTGGTGAAGCTGGACCCCGCAAATGAAGCCACCTATACGGCCAATGCGGCTGCCTACACGGAGAAGCTGAAGGCGGTGGATGAACCGGTGCGCCGCAAGCTGGAGACCATTCCCGCAGCGCAGCGCTGGCTGGTGAGCTGCGAGGGCGCCTTCTCCTATCTGGCCCGCGACTATGGCATGAAGGAGCTTTATCTCTGGCCCGTGAATGCGGATTCCGAAGGCACTCCGCAGCAGGTGCGCAAGGTGGTGGATGGCATCCGCGCGAACCAGATCCCGGTCGTCTTCTCCGAAAGCACCATCAGTGACAAGGCCATGCAGCAGGTGGCCAAGGAAACGGGCTCCAAATTTGGCGGCGTGCTCTATGTCGATTCGCTGACAGAGGCGAATGGTGTGGCCCCGACCTACCTCAAGCTGCTCGAGTACAATGCTGACATCCTGGTGAAGGCCTTCCTGGGCCACGTGGCAGGCACGCCGTGATTTTCGCAGGCGCGTCTCAGGGAGGTGTTCCCAGCCGGACGCGTGCGGACTGAACAGGCGCGGTGCTGGAGGTGGAGGCGGGCACAAGGTAGTGGCCGCGACCTTCACGGAGGTTCTCGCCGGCGGCGTAGCGAATAAGGACTCCGGAGAAAGGCACGGTGGCGGCAGGACTGCCTTCCTTGAAGCTGCCAGTGAAGACGCCGGTCTTGGGATCCATCTTCAGGTCAAAGCTCCGGGTGTTTGCAGACACAGCCACAGCATTCGGCGATGTGAGTGTGAAGTTCTGCGTGAAGCCGCTGATGAGGGACGCGGTGAAGCCGAGGCCGAGCGTGGCCGGACTGTTCGTTAGGCCAAGGCAGGTGTGAAGATGGTTGGGCACATGCTTGCCGCCGTAGAGCTCCAAGGCGTGCAGCGGGAAGCCGCTCTTGTAACTCCGGTCCTTGCTGATCAACGACTGGGGGATTTTGTACCAATCAAGCGCCGGTGTGCTGTGCCGGATGAGGTCGAGGTCAGGCGTGGTGATGAAGGTTTCCCCCTGAAGGCTGCCGGTGTTCTGGTAGAGGGAGACGTGCAGCGGGATCTTGCGGTCAGAGGACATGAAGGTGCCGAAGGTCAGGGTGGAGCCGTCAGCGGCCTTGCCTGCCCAGGTGGCCACGCCGTTTTTGCTGATGCTGGCCTGTACATAGCCGTCACCCGACGGGAAGGTGGTGTCGTCAGACGGTGCGGTGGTTTCGAGCACAGCGTTGAAGAGGCCCTGCTGAGCCGGAAGGACGAGGTTCGTCGTGGTCCAGGTGCTGCGCCGCGCATCAATCCGGGCGTTCTGCAGCGGTTCATCACTCTCATGGCGGGTCAGCACATGCAGACGGTCATGCACGGCCATGAGGGTGCCTCTGCTGGCATCGAAGCCGAGGGCCACCGGGTGATCGAGCGAGCTCTCCGTGTCCAAGAGTTCGGAGATGGCGGCAGCGACGCCGCTGACATGGATCTGGACCAGCCGGGAATCTCCGACGACGAGCGTGCCGTTCCCGAGTGAGAGAATGCCCAGCGGCTTCACAAAGCGTGCATTGGCCAGAAGCCCGTCCGCATACGCCTCCACCCCGGGTGATCCGGCATACGTCGTGACAGCACCGGTCAGAGTGACCTTCCGGATCACACGGTTCTGAGTGTCAGTGACGAAGAGGGCTTTGAGCACCGGATCATAGGTGATGCCACGCGGGCTTTTGAAGAGGGCGGAGACGCCCGAACCATCTTTGTGTCCAAATACGCCAGCCTTGCCGGCCAGGGTGCTCACCACGCCAGCAGGGGTCATTTTGCGGATGAGGTGACTGCCGCGGTCCACGATGTACAAGTTGCCAGCCGGATCAAAGCAAAGGGCGCAAGGCGCGACGAACCGGACCTCGCTGCCGATGCCATTGGTGCTGCCGGTCTGACCGGCGAAGCCAGCCATGGTGACCACCGCACCGCCGGGTGTGATCCTGCGGATGGTGGCATTCCCAGTGTCCGCCACGAAGAGATTCCCCGCACCATCCAGCGCGAGACCCTCTGGGTTTTTGAAGCGCGCCGCCGTGCCGTTGCCGTCAATGAAACCAGGCGATGACGAGCCAGCAAAGCTGGCGACAGAGTCTGCGGGGGAACTGATGAAGCGGATGACGTGATTGCCCGTGTCAGAGACGTAGGCCGAGCCTCCGGGCAGGATGGCGATGCCACCCGGGGTGTTAAAGCGCGCCTCTTCCGCAGAACCATTGACCAGGCCTGGCGCAGATGAATCACCGAGGGCGATCTCACTCGTGGTCTGTTCAAAGCCTGGGTCGATGATCCGGCCCTGGAGCAGGTTCTCACCCGTGACGATGCTCATCACAAACTGCAAGTCACCCAGTGTGGCGGGGGTCCGTTTGATGGTGAGATTCGCCGTCGGGCCATCGCCTAACGAACTATCAAGCGCACCGGCCAGCGTGTGCTTCTGGCCCGCGAGCGTGGCGGAGCCCGACACTGCTCCCGTGGAGCTGACGGTGATCTGCGCATGTCCGCCGAGACCGAAGTTCGAGTGAGCAGAGCGCGCCACGATGCCGTGGAAGGTGCCGACGACCGAGGGGTCAAGCGCCTCGATGGTCATGTAGAAATCCACGCCCGGACCGGTCCCCCAGACATTGGTGGCCTTGAAGGTGATTTTGTTCGGGATGTAGACACCCAGTTTGTCCTTCTTGCTCGGCTCCGTGGGCTTGCCGGTGATCTGGCCGGTTTTGGAATCCATCTTCAATCCCTTGGGCAGTCCGGTGACGGTGAAGCTTGTGGGGAAATGGGTGGCCGTGATGGTTTTATCCAGGCTCTCGCTAACGGAAACCGAGGCGGGCAGAGGGATGGAACTGATCACCGACGCGGCATCCACCACCACCAACTGCACCTGGCCGTTCGTGAGCTCTGGATCATTGCCGGGTGTGTCGAGCGTGACCAGACAGGTGTAGGCTCCTGCGTCTGCCGCGCGGATCTTGGAGATGCTCAGCGTGGCCTTGTCAGCCCCGGAGACCACCGGGCCATTGTCCGCCAGCGGACCATTTTCCAGCGGCAACAAATCACCGACCCGGCGCCAGGAATATTTGACCTTCACACCAGGCGCTGCGGGCGCTGTCACGGTACATTTCACGGTCAGGGTTGTGCCCGCCTTGAGGATCTGCGTGCCTTGGTTGGGCGTGATGAGGCCGAGGTAGACGGGATCGGACGATACCGGGGGCCCGACGGGGTTGTCAGCCAGCACGGTGTAGGCGGCTACATCCGCAAGCTTGGTGAGGGCGATGCTGAACCCGGGCTGGATGCCCTGCTTGAGTGTGGCGGTGCCTTTCTTCCACTCATAGCTGATCACTGGATCTCCCGTGACGACCGGAGCAAAGTCTGCTGGCGAACCCAGGAGCACAAGCTGGCTCTGGGGCTGCGTGGTGAACTTGGGCGGCGCAGGCGGGACACCCGTGGCCTCGAGCACCAGGTCAAAAGGGTTTTCATTCGCGTCATTGCTCGTCAGGCGAAGGGTGGCGGAGCGCAGGCCAGC
>NZ_BKAG01000075.1 GCF_007992435.1 Prosthecobacter gellanilyticus
TAACAAAATATGCGCCTACGCCTAGTCACCACAGATCGTGATCCCTTCTGGATCGTCGGGGATCCTGCGCTCACCGCGCTGGATAAGGCTGGCACGGCCATGGGAGAGCGCGTGCAGCTCTCCCGCAGCCAGCAGTCTGCCACCGGTGCTGGCTGGGACAGCCAGATCCACTATGACCGCATGAACCAGCGCGTGGTCATCACGGCCACGGCGCGGCGTGAGTTTGCCACGGACTGGGAGCGGATGAGCTTTCTCTGCCGGCTGGCCGCCGTGAATGAGACGGCCCAGGAGCACCTCTGGGAAGGCGTGGTCTGGCTGCGGCTGGACCAGCCGGGCAGCACGGGCTTTCGCGAGTGGCGGCTGGGGGACGCGGTGGTGGGCCTGGCAGGCACGGAGCTGGAGGGGCAGGTGGGCCTGCGCATCTCCTACACGGTGAGCTGCGGCGGCTTCAGCAGTGAGGTGCGGGAGGGGACCTCTGAGCATGTGAGCCTCATAGGCGGGGAGTCTCCGTCCGGCACCCTCGTCGAGCTCACCGGCACGCTGGCAGGCGTGACCTCCGGCCTCACCGGCGTGGAGGAGATTTTGAATTCCTAACGAATAATACGATCATCACTATGAGCAGCAAAAACATCAAGGACATCTCCGCTCAGACGGAGCACGGAAAGGCCCTGGGCACCGTGGGAAACAATCTCGCCGCCTGGGAGACGCGCCCGTGGACACTGCAGCGGCTCCCTGGCGTCATCGCGCTGAGCAGCACGTCAGAGACCATGCTGGCCTCGCATGAGGGCTGCCTGGTCACCTTCTCCCATGGCTCCGCCACCACCTACAGCATCCCGGCGGATTCAGGGCTGGCCGTGCCGGTGGGGGCGCGTGTGCGCATCATGCGGCTGGGCGGTCAGATCACCGTGGTGGGCAGCGGAGCCACGGTGCGCTTTGCCAACGTCAGCACGAACGCGAAGGACAATCTGAGCAATGTCTACGCGGTGGGAGAGCTGATCAAGATCGCCGCGAACACATGGGTCTTCACTGGAGACACTTCCACGACCTGAGCGCGCATGCCGAGCCGCCTTCTCTTTTTCATGAACCCGCACCCCAGATGCCTGTCCGCACATGAGACTCAGACTTGCCGCCACAGATCGTGATCCCTTCTGGATCATCGGAGATCCTGCGCTCTCCGCGCGGGGAGAGATGTCCCTGGCGCTCAATGAGCGCATCCAGGTCACGCGTAACCAACAGTCTGTCACGGGGGCGGAGTGGGACACCCAGGTCCACATGGACCGGAAGAACCAGCGCGTGCAGCTCTCCGCGAATGTGCGGCGTGAGTTTGCCAGCGAGTGGGAGCGCATGGACTTCATGGCGCGGCTGGCCCGTCTGGAGCCGGATGAGCAGCTGCACCGCTGGGCGGGAGATGTGTGGCTGCGCCTGGATGGTGCGGACGGCGCCACTTTCTCTGAATGGCTGCTGGAGGATGCCGTGGTGGCCGTGGCCGGCACGGAGCTGGACGGCGCCATCGGCCTGCGCATGGCCTACACCGTCAGCTGTGGCGGCTTCAGCGGCGTGAGCCACCTGGGCACCAGCATGCAGTTCCTGCTGCAGGGTTCCACACCCGCGGCGCTGGGGATGATGATGAGCATCAGCGAGCTGGATGCGCTGATGGCCGCCGCCACCACTCCGGCCACTGACTTCTTCATGATCTTTGTGACGGTGGAGTACGCATTCGGCGCATTTACCTCCTACGGCAACGCCCTGGTGCCGCCTGGTGTCACGCCAGGTTTCGGTGAGTATGCGCTGCCGCTCTCCTCATGCGGCGCAGCTGTGGCGGCGGACTTGGAGGACACCTTCGGCATCTTCAGCGCCATGGACTTCACGGTGACTGATGACGTCTTCAGCATCGTGGGAACACCGGCCAGCGCGTTTGCCTACATCACTGTCGAGATCAAGCATTACTACACAGATGGTTACGGCTCCCACCATGAGCTGATCTACTCCAAGCCAGGCGAAATACTCCAAGACCCCTTCCGGCTCACCGGCACGCATGCTGGCACTGACGACCAGCTCACGGGCCTGATTGAAACCTGAAAAAACTCAACGCGCATTCCCATGCCTACCACCGCCGAAAAAAACATCAATACTCTCACCATCACCACGGAGGACGGCCACGCCGTCATCTACAAATCAGACGGCTCCGCGGCGGTCGTGGACACACGGCCCTGGACCCGTGGCCGTCGTGTCATCAAGACCACCAGCTCCACCGCCTACACTCTCGGTGCCTCGGATGCAGGGAAGATGATCGTCCACACCAGCGCCTCAGACTCCACCCTCACGATCCAGGCAGATGCCAGCCTCTCATGGGCGGTGGGCGAGTGTGTGGAGATCATGCGCAATGGAGCGGGCAATCTGCAGGTCATCGCCTCCGGCATCACCCTCAAGGATGCCGGCAAGCCCAAGGCAAACGTCAGCGGCAGTGTGTTCACCCTGCGGAAAACAGCGGCCAATGCCTGGGTCATGTGGGGAGACACCAAGGCCTGATGCGCACAAGCGCACTCACACGCACACACCCATCACATCTCTTTTCACCTCAGCATTTCATGAAGAATCCTCTCAGCATCTCCGTCGTCGGGAATCTCGCGGGCCGGTATGGCATCAGCGTGGCGGCGCAAAAGCATGCGCAGCTGCTGCAGCCACTGTGCTCTCAGGTCCAGGTCTGTGATGGGCCGCATGCCAGGCATGGCGTGGTGTATCACCACGCGGCGCCTCCACCGGTGCCGCCGCCTTGGTATAACGGAAAGCGTGTCATCGGCTACTGGGTCGTGGAGTCTTCCGCAGCCGCGCCGCCGTTCAAGGCCACGGCAGATGCGCTGGCGCAGATCTGGACCAGCAGCGCGGCCAGCGCCCGCGCCATCCGCGCGCTCGGCAGTGAGACGCCGGTGTTTGTCATCCCGCATCCCGTGCCAGTTCCCTCCAGGGTGCCGGACCGGTCAGGGCGCGAGACCGTGACCACGCTCATCGCCTTCGCCCCGGGCTGGGAGCGGAAGAACCCGGAAGGCAGCATCCGCGCCTGGCAGCAGGCATTCCTGGGGGACGACCGCGCCAGGCTCATCATCAAGATGCGCCTCGCAGGCCCTGCGGTGCTGGACTGTGTGAAGCTGCTGGCAGGTGATGACAGCCGTGTGGAGATCATCTCCACGGATCTGCCTGACCTGGGCCCGCTGTATGAGCGTGCAGACATCTTCCTGAGTCTGCATCACGCGGGTGCTTTTGAGATGCATGTGGCCGAGGCCGCGGCCTGGGGGCTGCCCATCGTCACCACGGCCGTGGGCGGTGTGCTGGATTATCTGCGGGATGCGGAGCAGGCCTGGGATGCCGCTCTGCTGATCCCGGGGGAGTCCATCCCCTCCCGCATGGAGGATCCGCTGAATCGTGCCGGCCAGTGGCTGGAGCCCGATGAGGCAGCCGCCATCACCGCGCTCCGCCGTCTGGCGGAGAGTGCGGAGCTGCGCCGCACGCTCGGCAGCGCGGCACGCGGCCAGGTGCAGGCCCTGCTGCATCCGGAGCGCATCACCGCTCTCATGGCCGCGGCGCTGGGTGAGCTGCCGGCGGCACCCAAGACGGCAGCTGCGCGCAAGATACTCACCCTCCTGCCGCCCAGCATGCAGCCTCTGCGCTCCGGCCTGGAGCAGGTGGGAGAGACACGGCGCACACCCGGCCCCATGCCGGTGGTCATGAGCCACCGCCGCAGCGGCACTCATTTGTTAGGCGAGGTGATCTCCCGCCACTGGGACACCCCCTGGCTGAAGACGCATCACTTCCCGGACCTGCTGCCGCAGATGCATCCGCCCGTCTACGTGCTGCGCAATCCCGTGGACTGCCTGCACAGCACCTGGCGCTGGTGGCTGGATGAGGGGGTGAACCCGGACATCGCGCAGCTCATGCGCGGCATCACCTTTGCCGACTGGCTGGCCGGGAAGGCGGGAAAGGTGCTCGGCTTCCTCTCCCACCGCACGCGCCCCACAGACAGCCTGGAGGTGGGCCGCGGCAGCATGCATGACCCGCTGCAATACTGGCTGCACCACTGGCAGGAGGCGCGGCGTGCCGGCATCCCCGTCATTCTTTATGAGGATTTAGTTAGGCCGGAGGCGGCAGACCACGTCACCAGCGTGCTGGCAGAGGTGATGCAGCGTGACCCCGCCACCTCGGTGGAGGTCATCCAGGAACCCGTGGGCTTCTCACCGTCACCGCAACATCAGTTAGGCAAGGCGCTCAAGGCCTGGCCGAAACCAGCGCTGAAGCGCCTGAAATCCCTCCTCACCCCCGACCTCCTCCACAGCATCCAGCGCGAGTCCCTGGAGGACTGGCTCACCGCGAAATGATATTTTATGGACCCTATCAACATACCCATCAATGTCCCGTTCAAGACCAGCGGGACAGGTCAGGTAAAGTCAGACATGCAGAAGCTGGTGGAAGACACCAAGAAGTTCGATGCCATGCTCGCAGCCAGGCGCTCAGCGGCGGCTTCCGCTGTCGGCAGCAGACCAAAAGCGCCGTCACAGACCCCGTCTGAGGGGACAAAGCCCAAGCGCTCTCCGGCCAAGAAATCCACAGGCAAATCAAAGTCTTCCGCAAACTCGAAAGCGAAGCCCAGGGCAACACCTCCGACCAAGCCAAAAGTAACGCAAGACTCCACGCCGAAACCAGCCCCTGCCGAAAAGCCTGCTCCGAAGTCAACACCCATCCCTGTGCCGCCACCCAAGGCAGCGCCGGTGCCAGTGCTGAAGCCTGCGCCTGCCGCACCACCGCCTGCGACTCCTCCGTCTGCCCCGAAGCTTGGTCTGCCATCCCGGACACCGGACGTGGCCCAGCCGAAGATCCCCGGAAAAATGGTGAGCGAGCGCCTGGGCAAGGGCGCCGCCATGGCGGCTGCGGGCCTCAAGCAACTCGGCACGGTGGCTGGAAAGTTTCTGCCTGCGCCGATGGAGATCCTGCTGAAACTGACCGAGCAGCTCTCGGCAGGCTTCATGCGGTGGTATGAAAACAATCAGCGGCTCAAAGGCTCTGTGGAGAGTTTCACGGACACTCTCGAAAAGGCCGTCAGCGGAGGCATTGACCGTTTCATGGACGGCATGGGGGAGATGCTCGGTGAGGGAGATCTCGTGGCTGATTTATTGGATGACATCACGGTGGCTCTCGGTGGTGAGACCGCCGCCATGAAGGAGCTGAACAAGCCCCTCAGCATGTATGGGGAGGCCATGAAGGAAGCCAGGACCGAGCAGGAGAAATTCAATGACGCACTCGAGAACGAGCGTGATCTCCTGGATGACGTGAAATCTGCCTTGCAGGACCAGCTGGACCTTCATGAAGCCAAGATCGACACCGCCGAGGTCGAGGCCGAGCTTGATGCCGACAAAGCCCGCAAGACCGTGGAGGCTTCAGGTGATGATGAAGCCACGAAGCAGGCCAAGCTCCATAAGATCGAGACCGACATCGAGCTCAAAAAGTATGACCTGCGCAAGCAGAAGCGCGGAGCCGGGTTGGAGGCCCAGCAGCTTGAGCTGGTGAAACGCGAGGAGTCTTTGAAGAAAGCAGATGGTGAGATGGTTGGGCAAAAGGACCGCGTGAAGCGGGCTGATGCCTTGGAGCTGGCGAACAATCAAAAGAATCAGATTCAAGCCAGATACGACAAAGAAGGAATAAACATCGCGACCGATGCCACCGCCAGGAAAGCTTGGGAAAGTGCCCTCAAACTCCAAAGTGAAGCTCAGGAGAATGCCAAGGGGCTTGGGACAGCAGCCGCTGAACGGGGAAAGCTTCAGCAAATGGAGAAGAATGCAGAGCTGCAGAAAGAGAAGCTCGACGAGCTGCAAAAGGACATGAAGAGCAGGTCAGCCCTCCTCGCCGAGGAGCAAAAGCAGGACGACATGACGACCGAGCGTAAGCTTGAGGACATCTCAAGCGAGCACGGACAGAAGCATCAGGCTGGACAGCTCACCGCGAAACGTGAAGCGCTCGTGGCACCCATGGAACCAGTCTCGCTGCCGCCTCCCCCGCCACCACCACCCCAGGCTCCGGCTGAGAAGCTGACTCCTGCGAATGAAGCCACAAACGCTGCTAGAATGACGCTCCGGGATGCCGTGAATGACGGCAAAGGCGATGCAAATGCGGAAATGGGAGTCGTCTATCAGGTGGAGCAGTCGGTCAGGGAGGGGACGGCGACGCGTGAAGAGGCCTTGCATCGGGCCCTGCAAGCCATGCTGCAGCTTCAGCAAGGCGGCAGTGACATGGAGCGTCAGCTCATCAACACTCTCAACACGTATGGCAGCAAGCTCTCGCAGATGGCCTCCGCCATGAATGACCTTGAGTCCCGGACGAACTACATCGAGATCAACAGCAAGCGTTGACCCATTAGAAGTCCTTCAACGGGTCCTTGGGCTTCCCATTTTTTTCTGCTTCCTTTTCATCTCGAAACGCCTTGGTGTTGATGTGCAATGAATTGAGCCCGTAGCCAGCGTAACTGGCTTTGAGTTCTCCGCATGTCCACACGCCAGAATCAGGGCTTGATGCTTTCTCGTCTTTGACCCAAGTCTTACCGCTTCCGTTCGCGGTCAGCAGGGTGGTGATCTCAGATTCTGACATCGGGGCAACTTCATTCTGTGCATCTGCCACATGTGAAAATGCCATATGCACACAAGCGCCGTTGCGGAAGACACAAGTCACGTTGAAGCCCGCCTTCCTATAGCGAAATGCCTGGCCTTCCTCTTCGATCTTTACCGGCTTCCCATAGCGTGCCTCGCATTGTTCGGGGGTCTCGCCGATGCGGGCCAGGGCGGGGGAGGCGAGGGAGATGAGGACGGAGAGAAGGAGAAGGGCTTTCATGGTCGTCGTGAACGGAATTACGGCGCGTGATAGCAGAAGCGTTTTTGAAAATCCAGGAAAACCCGGGGTCAGGCCTGGGTGAACAGTATCAAGGCTTGGTGCTTGTAAGATTCAGGGTTACGCACGCTGCCTTGCTTCAGGTGATGGTGACAGGCGGGAGAGCCTTCCGAGATAGACTAAGCCTAACAAATGAACTAACAAAATGAAGCGAACCCACGATCCTCAGTCAAGAATTTGCACGCTGACCTCATTTCCTGCTGGAACAGATGGAGATCGAGGTGGAGATCCTGCGAGACAACAAAAGGAGGTGAGAGAATGCCTGACAATCTATGACTGCACGCTCAGCAAACTTCCACCGTTCACAAAAATAGAAGAGACTAGAAATCCTTGATCGTTCCCGTCTTCGGCGCGGCCTGCGCGGGTTTGATACGATCAAGGTAGCCCTGGGTTTCGATTCGTAGAACGCAACGGGGGCGTGTGCTGTAAAATGCCTGCAAAACCTCTCCGCTGGTCCAAAAGACGGAACCCGCGGCATCGTCCTTGACCACAATTTCCCATGCCTTGCCGTTGGAACTGGCTTCCAGAAGAGTTGTCAGTTCGGAATCCGAGAGTGGCAGGGGCTCACCAGAGGCATCCTTGTCTGCGTGCGAAATTTTAAGATGGTCACATTTGTCCTCGTGGAAATGACATTCGACCTGAAAGCCTGCCTTCTCATGGTGAGTCCGCTGATCTTTTTCATCAACCCTCACCGGCTTCCCATAGCGGGCCTCGCACTGTTCACGGGTTTCGCCGATGCGGGCGAGGGCGGGGGAGGCGAGGGAGATGAGGACGGAGAGAAGGAGAAGGGCTTTCATGGTCGTCGTGATCAGATTTACGGCGCGTGATAGCAGAAGCGTTTTTGGAAATCCAGGAAAACCCAGCGTCAGGCCTGGGTGAACAGTATCGAGATCCGGCTATGTAAGATCCGTGTTCATGCCGCCTGACCATCGGGTGATGGCGGCAGGTGTGAAGGTCTTCTGGAACGGAACCCAGTCTAACAAAATATAATGAAATGAAGTCACGAACATTCAGTCAATAATTTGCACACTGACCCCATTTCCTGGACTAAAATCCCTTGAGACTTCCCTTCTCTTCATCGGCTTTCTTAGCGTCCTGCAGCTTCCGATAGGCCAGATTATTGATGCTCAAGCTACTGTATGCATTCTTAAGATGGCTGGCCTCCAGCTCACCACTCTTCCACGTCTCAAAACCCTCTTCGACAAGCTCCCCCGTTTTTGTCCATGGCGTGCCGTCCGAGTTGGCTTCCATCAAGATTTTTGCCTCCTCGCTAGTTATTGGGAGCGCTGCATTTTGCGCATCTTTCTCCAACTTGGCGAAGTAGATGCGAGCACATTTGCCGTCGATGAACTCGCAGTCCACACGCATCCCCGCTTTCTGATAGCTGACACTATTCTCCGCCTTTATCTTTACCGGCTTCCCATAACGCGCCTCGCATTGTTCGGGGGTTTCGCCGATGCGGGCCAGGGCGGGGGAGGAGAGGGAGATGAGGACGGAGAGAAGGAGAAGGGCTTTCATGGTCGTCGTGATCGAAATTACGGCGCGTGATAGCAGAAGCGTTTTTGGAATGCCAGAAAAACCCGGGGAGAAGACGCGGAGACGCGGAGACACGGAGACACGGAGACACGGAGACAGAAAGGCCGTGGACGGTGGGCAGTAGGCGGACTGAAAATTGTAAACTGAGAACTGAAAATTGAAAATTGTCCGGAGGGGCGTTGGATGAATCATTGATTGTTAGGCGCTGAGGGGGCCCGCAGGCTGTCGCCCCTTTTCCAAACCATGAGTCCCATGGGTCGCATGAGACTCATGAGTCCCGTTCAAAGCACCACGAACCCTCCTTCGCCAAGGCTTCGGAGGGCAAGCCCGCGAACTGCGAACCGAGAACCGCGAACTTCGAACCGAGAACCGAGAACCCCTTCCGCCAAAGCTTCGGAGGGCAGGGGCGCGAACCATTTTTAAAGAACCACATAACCTAACCAAAAAGTATGAAATATTACCTGACCAAAAACGGCGGCACCATGACGGAGGCTCGGGAGATGGGCCTGAGCTTCACGGGGCTGGAGCTGCAAAACATGCAGGCAGACAGGGCCAGCCTGCGCTGGACACGGCGGCGTGCCTCTGAGGCATGCGCGCTGGCGCATAACGACACGGTGGAGATCTTTGCGGACGCGCGGCGGATTTTTCGCGGTCGCGCACGGCTGGGATCGGTGACCAGTGAGGGCATGGGCATCCAGATCGTGGGGCCGTGGTCGCACCTGGACGAGCAGATCTACCAGCTCAGCCTTCTGCTCGGCAGCTTCGGCACGCCGGGGGGGCGGGTGCTGGGGCAGACTTTCACGGAGACCTGGCCCATGGGCACGGAGATCTGGACGGGCACGGAGTGGGATGCGCTGGATGCGAACCACACGATCACCTGGACGGTGAGCACGTATGCGAGTTATGCGGGGTATCCGGCCACCACGGGCACGGTGGACGTGAACATGGCCTGGGCCTCCCGCTGCTGGCTCTTCCGGCCTGGAGGGACGCTGGGGCAGGTCTACACGACGCTGCAGGATGAGTGGTCACGGGTGATGAACTTCATGGCGGTGACGAACAATCCTGATGTGTTCAGCGTGGGTTCCGTGCAGCTAGGCGGATTGATCGCACCGCGTGCGCGCACCATCGCGGACCAGCCGGTGAGCGAGGTGCTGCGGCAGGTGCTGGCGATGAAGCCGGATGCGGCGGTGTGGTGGGACTACAGCGGCAGTGGTGTGCCCAGCATCCAGGCGCGTGTGGCCAGTCTGGAGACACCGCTGGAGCTGGGGATCGGCCAGCAGGTGCTGAGCGGGTACCAGCTCAAGGTCACGGATGATCTGGTGCCCAGCGGGGTGGTGGTGCGCTGGGAGCGGGAGCTGAGTGGGGCCGGGAGCATGAACACCAGTGTGACCGGCCTGGGCAGGCCGTATCTGGCGGACTACTATCCGGGCTCTGTGGGCCTAACCAACTGCAGCTACAGCAATGGCAGCACTGTGGTGACGACGGACAGCACGGCAGGGCTGGAGGTGGGCATGCGGGTGACGGGATTCTATCTCCCGGCGGCAGCCACGGTGGGCACCATCATCAGCAGCACCTCCTTCACCCTCAGTGCCTCGGTGAGCAGCATCCCGACGCCGCCAGGCAGCACCACCAAGCAGGTGCTGCGGGCCTTTTCCACCACGGCGGGAGCGGCGAGCCATCAGCCCGGGGTCATGCTGCACACGGTGACGGACAACATGGACTACATCCCGGGCATCGCGCATCAGGTGTATCAAAGCCTGGCCGTGCTCCGCGCGCAGGGCAGCCTGACGGTGGTGGACCGTGACTTCACCCTGGGTCTGCGGCCCGGCATGGTCATCCGCCTCAGCGGTGATCCGCAGCTCACCGGCATCCAGCTCTGGGTGCAGAGCGTGAGCTGGGACCCGGCCAGCGGCATGGCGCAGCTGACGGTGGGCTACCCCGCGCATCTGCAGCTCCGTGACCGCGTGGATCTGAAAGGCTGGTTCCGTGTCTCCTTCACAGGCGTGTTTGGGGAGGTCTCGAGCTGGATCGTGCCGCCGCCGTGAGATGGAGTTTAAAGTTTCAGGTTTCAGGTTTCAGGTTTCAGGTTTCAGGTTTCAGGTTTCAGGTTTAAAGTTTCAAGTTGGTTAGGCTGAAGCCATGGTCTGCTTTGCAGGGTCTGGAACTTTAAACTTTAAACCTCTAACTTGGAACTCGAACCGTGGCTCCTTGTCTGAACCAGCAGCAAACGGCGCGCGGGGTGCGTTTTCTGAAGCTCATGACGATCACGCGCATCACTCCCGCCGCCCTGCCTGTCAGCCAGATCGGGCTGGGCTGTGTGACCTTTGGGCGGGAGATCGATGAAGCGAGCTCCTTTGCCCTGCTGGATCATGCGCTGGAGCATGGCGTGTGTCATTTGGATACGGCGGCTGCCTATGGCGCAGGGGCTTCTGAGCAGATCCTGGGAAGGTGGCTGGCCACACGGCGGCCCGCAGAGCGTGGTGTCCGCATCAGCATCGCCACGAAGGTGCTGCCGCCGTATGATGACGGCGCGCTGGAGAGGAGTGTGGAGGCGAGCCTGCGCCGCCTGGGCCTGGAGCAGGTGGATCTGCTGTATCTGCACCGCTGGGATGAAAGCGCGCTGCGGGAGAGCGCGGTGTCCGCCATGGAGCGCCTGCTCCAGTGCGGCAAGGTGCGGGCGCTGGGTGTGAGCAATGTTGGTTCGGCGCAGCTGCAGGCGCTGCCACCGCTGTTTCACGCCGTGCAGAACAATCACAACCTGGCCGTGAGTGATGTGACACCGGAGCTGCGCGCCGTGTGCGCGGAGCGCGGCATGAGCATCATCACCTACAGCCCGCTCGGCGCCGGGTTCCTGACGGGCAAGCACCGGCGTGGTGAAGGTGTGCCTGCGGGGACCCGGTTTGACGTGATCCCCGGGCATCAGGACGTGTATTTTCATGAGGCGGCGTGGAGGCGGCTGGCGCATCTGGAGGCCGTGGCCGCGCGCACGGGGCATGCGCAGGCACAGCTCGCCCTGGCCTGGGCGCTGCACCAGCCGGGGATCGCCAGCGTGCTCATCGGCGGACGCAGCCCCGCGCATCTGGACCAGGCACTGAAGGCGCTGGCGTTTGAGGAGGTGGCGGTGCTGGGGGCGCTGGAGTGTGCGTGATGTGTTGGTTTTCTTGAGGGCAAAAAAGATGGGATTCTGATTCATTCTCCATGAAGCTCACAGATCCGGTGCCCGTTGTTTTCACCGCAAATAGCTGCGAAAAGAAAGATATTCTGGCTTCTGACCTCTTGCGTTATTCCTTTCTCTTGCGGTGTTCTTTGAAAATCACCGCGAGAGAAAAGATTCACGCAAGAGAAAGACAAGCATCCCCATGCTGAACCGCCCGTCCTTTTCGCCATCCAAGATCCCTGAATCCATTCATATCAAATGTCGTTAGGTCTTCCATCTTTCCCCGTCACTCTCCTGCGCCAGTGGCGTGAGGAGGACCTGGAGGCGTTCACGGAGATGAACGCGGATCCGGAGGTGATGCGCTTTTTCCCGAGGGTGCTGACGGCGGAGGAGAGCCGTGTGAGCCTGCAGCGGTTGCGCGAGGGCATCGATCAACGCGGCTGGGGACTCTGGGCGGTGCAGGTGGAGGGGGAGCTGGCTGGGTTCACGGGCCTGGCGGAGCCGAGGTTCATCGCCCCCTTCACGCCGTGCGTGGAGATCGGCTGGCGTCTGCGGCGGGCGTTCTGGGGGCGCGGGATCGCCCATGCAGCGGCGTTGCAGGCCATGAATCATGCGTTTGACGTGCTGCGCCTGGAGGAGCTGGTGTCCTTCACGGCGGCTGGGAATGATCGCTCCCGCAAGCTCATGGAGCGCCTGGGTTTCACGCGTGATCCGCAGGAGGATTTTCTGCATCCTTCGTTGCCGGAAGGGCATCCGCTGCGGCTGCATGTGCTGTATCGGAAACGCAGGAAAGAATGGGTGGTTGAGACATCCACGGCGCGGGAGTCTGAGAGGCTGATGGAGCGCGGACTTCAGTCCGCAGCATCTCGGGCGCAGAGTCGGGAGAGGTGATGCCGATGGGAGGCCCTTCGTGCCCACGTCGGTTTGAAGGGGTAGTGCGGAAGAGGGAGCCTTTTTATCCCAAATGACCTGCTGCCTTCTCCGCTAAAGCTTCGAAGGCCGGGACGGACTGAAGTCCGCGCTCCTTGGGGCGCTGTGGACGTTCGATGGCGGAGGGTCCCTGTCGCCCGCTGCTCGACGACCCACCACCAACAAAAAATCCTGCGCACTCTTCATGCGCAGGATCTTGACACAAAGACGGTTAGGTCACTTCAATCAAGCCTTCGGAGCCTTCTCCTCGGACACCGTGCTGATGTCCTCCGCTCCTGCGGCCTCAAAGATCTCCTTCGCACGGTCAATGCGGTCGCCATTCACCGCGTGCACGGAGATGAGGTAGTTGCCCTTCTTGAGATGGTCTTCGTAGCGCTTCGCCTCGATCTCCGGGATGCCCAGCCCGATCAAGCCGCCCACGACTCCGCCGGCCGTCGCGCCCACCGCGGCACCGCTCAGCGCTGCCATGAGGGGACCTGCGGCGATGAAGGGCCCGAGGCCTGGAATGGCCAGCGCGCCAATGCCCGCCAGCAGACCGATCGCGCCGCCTGCCACGCCGCCCGTGGCAGCACCTGCGGCGATGCCTTCGGAAGCCTTGGTGGACTTCACATAGCCGAAATCACCCGTGGCAGCCGAGTCCGGCAGCAGCACGGAGATATCACCCGACGGAAAGCCGCTGGCTTGCAGGTTGGTGACGATTTGCTCAGCCTGGGGAACGGAGGTGGCGATGCAGAAAACAGATTTGTTGGACATAATGTTAGGTATAAAAGAGGGTTGGGGAAAGGTTTTGAACAGGGTGTTACTTGGTGGAGTCAGCGGCCTTGACCTCGATCTGGTCCACGATCTCGGACTGGCCTGCCTTCGCCTTCGCGTGCGCGGCGATCTTTGTCTTCTCATCCGCCGTGTTCACCGGGCCGCGCAGGGTCACCTTGCCGGGCGTGGTGATGATCTTCACATTCTTCGCCGTCATGCTCAGCGAGTCATCTGCCACCACCGCCTTGCGGATCTCCGCCACCAGCTTGATGTCTTCCGGCCTGTTGGACTGGTCGATCGGTGTCTTGTTGTCACCGGAGCGGTCACGCTCATTCTTCTCCGTGTTGTCCGGAGGGGTTGAGTTTTGGTCCGCCGCTGTCGCGGAGAAGGTGAACGCAGCGAGCGCTACCAAGATAGGTCGAGTGAACGATGTGAGTTTCATGGTGGGTGGGTTGCCGATGGTTGTGGCATCTTGCCTTCGACATCCGTGAGGACAGTGGCTGTATGTGTCGCAGTCATGAGCAGCGCTGATGAGCCAACCATCCATCTCCCTGATGCTCATGGCATGAAGCTCGCTGCATCTGTCATCAGTTATGATCGTGAAGCACCAGGTTGCCGTTCCAGTCAAAGGCGTTGGATCGGCCTATCCCGTGGTTCATCACCACCCAGAATGCAGAAAGAGGCAGGCCATCACAGCCTGCCTCTCTCTTTAGCCAGATGTGCTGCGACATGAGCAGCGCATCTCGGTTGATCCTTTTTTGGTTAGACTGCCGCCGCTGCCTCGTTGACGGAAGATTCGGCCAGTTCCGTCAGCTTCGCATCGGTGGCCTTTTCTTCAGCCAGGGTCGCTTCCAGCAGGGGCACCACGTCATTGAGGCCCAGGCGTGCTGCCAGCGCGGCGGCCGTGCCGTAGCCTGCGATCTCATAGTGCTCCACGCGCTGCGCAGCACCGATCAGTCCGGCGTCCTTCACCTCAGGCACCGCATCTTCGCTGATGAGTTCCGCGCCTTCTTTGATCAGTCCTTCCATGGCCTTGCATTTGTGACCGCCCAGAGCCAGATCCTGAGCTCTGCCGATCTCCTCAAGCCGGTCCACATGCACCTTGGTTTCCTCCAGATGATCCAGGAAGCCCTGTTTGAGATCCTCGTTCGTCGCCGCCTTGGCCATCTTTGGCAAAGCCTGCACCAGTTGTTTCTCTGCGCTGTGGAGATCTTTGAGCTCGTGATGCAGCAGATCCAGAAGGGTATTGAGTTTCATAAGTGCCGACTCATCGCAGAGACTCCCGTTCATGGACGGCCTGAGAGCCTAACACTAGGTGTGACTAAGGGTAAAGGTGTGCAAAATTTCACATCCCCCGCCCGATTCAAGGGCATGAACTTCAAATTGCTCCATGATTGGAGTGACGGCATCAAGGTCGTCGTCGGCCCGGGCAGGGAAGGCATGGCCACCTGGGCTTGTCCGCTCTGTCATTGCCGCTTTGATGGCGTGCGTGTCCGCTCCTCGGAGCACGGTGCCATCGCGCTCGCACGCCTGGCGTTTCAGGTCCACCTGACCTCCACTCATGCAGAGTGCATCAAACCTGAGGCCATCGGCGAGGAAGACGAAAAACCCGCTGCCAGCAGCGTGGCAGCGGGCTTTCTGAAGCTGTGGACAAGCATAACAAGAAGTTAGACCTGCCAGGTCAGCCGTTGTAAAAAACAGATCACAGATCGCGGATGTGCTCGCGCAGCTTTTCCTCGGTCTCACCGGTGCGCTTCTGCAGGCGGCCCAGCAGCTCATCTTCCTTGCCTTCGACGAAGAGCAGATCGTCATCCGTGAGATCCGCATATTTCTGCTTCAGCTTGCCTTTGACCTCATTCCACGAGCCTTTGATTTCGAGCTTGTTCATAGTGTTGGTTGGTTAGTAGGTGGTTTCCGTTTGCACCGTTTCATCGCACCGTTGCCGTTTCGTGGATGTGTTATCCGCGCGGCGCGCGCTGCCGCCACCAGTGCCGCACCCGCAGGAATGCTGAATGCAGCGCCAGCTCCCCACGATCCAGCACCCGCGCCAGTCCCAGAAACTCGCGCGCCAGCAGGCCCAAACCTGCCAGGGCCACCAGCAGCCCCGGACCAGGAAGCACCAGCATCACAAGGCCGGCCAGCATCAGCAAAGCTTCCAGGCCCACCAGCAGCCAGCGCTGCAGACCCTGAGCATGCTGCCCTCTTTCCATGTGACGGATATGCGCATCCTGAAAACGTCTCCCAGGCTTTCCGCGCAAAAACTCACGCCACCCACGGTGATCAATTTTGGGCATGAAGAGAAGAGGCGAACGATCTGAGGTGACAAGACATCCGCCACACTTCGCGTTCTTGCCTGTCTTTGGACGTCAGATTCACCGAGGATCAGAAGTGCGGAGACTCCCGCTCACCTACCATGCCACGCACCGCCCACCTGATCCTTTGATCAGAGCAAATCCCAAGGTCCGGCGCGCCATCTCCGCACGATTGGCAGGTGCGCGCACCCTCCAGCATGACTGCCGGAGGCGCAGCGCGCCCATCCACCCACTCAGCCACGCATCCCTATGCCCGCACGCCAAACACCTTCCTCGAAGAAGTCCAGCCCCCGGAACGCGGCCCGTCTGCCGGCGGAGACGCATCAGACCACGGAGGACCTGAAGCAGGCGCTCACGACCAATCATGGCGTGCCGATTTCGGATAACCAAAACTCTCTCAAAGCCGGGGTGCGCGGTCCCACGCTGATCGAGGACTTTGTGCTGCGGGAGAAGATCACCCATTTTGACCATGAGCGCATTCCGGAGCGGATCGTGCATGCGCGTGGCTCAGGCGCGCATGGTTACTTCCAGGTGTATGAATCTTTGGCAGATATCACGAAGGCCGCCTTCCTCCAGGATCCGAAGGTGAAGACAGAGGTCTTCGTGCGCTTCTCCACGGTGGCTGGCGGCGCGGGCTCCGGTGACATGCCGCGTGATGTGCGCGGCTTTGCCACGAAGTTTTACACGAGCGAGGGGAACTACGATCTGGTGGGCAACAACATCCCCGTCTTCTTCATCCAGGACGCGATGAAGTTCCCGGATCTGGTGCACTCCGTGAAGATGGAGCCGGACCGTGGCTTCCCGCAGGCGGCCTCCGCGCATGATAACTTTTGGGACTTCGTCTCGCTGAGCCCGGAGACCATGCACATGCTGATGTGGACCATGTCTGACCGTGCCATCCCGAGATCACTGCGCATGATCGAGGGCTTTGGCGTGCATACCTTCCGACTGGTGAATGCAGAAGGTGAGTCACGCTTTGTGAAGTTTCACTGGCGGCCGAAGCTCGGCGCGGCCTCGGTGCTGTGGGATGAGGCGGTGAAGATCAATGGCGCGGACCCGGACTTTCATCGTCGGGATCTGTGGGACTCCATTCAGAACGGTGACTTCCCGGAGTGGGAGCTGGGCCTGCAGGTCTTTGATGAAAAGCAGGCCGCGAGCCTGGACTTCGATGTGCTGGATGCCACGAAGCTGATCCCTGAGGAGATCATTCCGCTGCGCATGGTGGGCAAGCTGGTGCTGAACCGCAATGTGGACAATTTCTTTGCCGAGACGGAGCAGGTGGCCTTCCTGCCATCGAACATCGTGCCGGGCATCGAGTTCTCCAATGACCCGCTGCTGCAGGGCCGCCTCTTCTCGTATCAGGACACTCAGCTCTCACGCCTGGGCGGGCCGAACTTTCACCAGATCCCGGTGAATGCGCCGCGCTGCCCCATGCATAATTTCCAGCGGGATGGCCTGCGCCAGATGCAGGTGCCGAAAGGCCGGGTGAACTATGAGCCTAACAGTTTTGATGGCAACAAGCCGCGCGAGTGCCCCATGCACGGCTTCGCCAGCGTGCCTGAGGTGATGGAGGGGGAGAAGATCCGCAAGCGCTCGGAGACCTTTGCGGACCACTACTCGCAGGCGCGGCTGTTTTTCCGCTCCATGACGGAGACGGAGCAGCAGCACATCATCAGCGCCTTCGCCTTTGAACTGGCCAAGGTGGAGACGAAGGCGATCCGCCTGCGCATGCTCGGCCACCTAACCATCATTGATGAAGACCTGCACGCCGGTGTGGCGGAGGCCTTGGGCATGCAGGAGGAGGCGGAGAGCATCACCCCGGCGCTGCCGCCGCGTGATCTCGCTCCTTCACCCTCGCTGAGCTTGATTCAGAAGGCACCGGTCACGCTGCAGGGGCGGAAGATCGGCGTGCTCATCACGGACGGGTTTGATGCGAAGCTCCTCGCCGCTGTGCAGAAGGCCGCGAAGAAGGAAAAGGCCTCCCTCATGATCGTGGCCCCGAAGGTCGGTGGTGCCACGGACGCGGAGGGGCAGCTCCAGGAGGCTGATGCACCCATCTCCGGCGCGCCGTCGGTGATCTTTGACACGGTGGTGATCCTGGCGTCTGAGGCTGGCGCGCAGGACCTGGCGGCGCAGGCCGGCCCGGTCGACTGGGTGGCGAACGCCTTTGCGCATCTGAAGTTCATCGGTCACACGCCCGAGACGCAGCCGCTGCTGGACAAGGCCGGTGTGCAGGCGGACGAGGGCGTGTTGCCCATCGTGCAGGAGAAGGCCGTGGCGAAATACATTTTCGCCGCCAGGAACGGCCGCCTCTGGTCCCGCGAGCCAACGCTGAGAAGGCCGGGTTGAGGTGAATGCATAATTTGTTAGGTGAGATCCAGGGCCCAGGTGGGCGCTGGGGCGTGCTGATGTTGCGTCGTGGGTGTTTTCAAGACTGAAGACGTGGGCGCGAAGATGCTCTAGGGGCATTCACACCTTGTCTCTGCGTTCGAGCTGCTGCGGACTGAAGTCCGCGCTCCTTCGGCGCTGGGGGTGGTCGATGCCGGAGAGTGTTTGTAGAAAGATTAGGGTAGAAATATTTTCTGAAATGTTTCTGCCCCAAATCTTTCTGCCGTTGCCGGCTTGGAGGAACATTGATGATCTCACCACAGAGGACACGGAGGAGCACAGAGGTTCTGATTTCCGGCTTCTTTTGTGTGGAGAAGGTTGGGGATCCATTCAGTCGCTAGTTGCTGACATGGTCGTCCATGGTCAGCGTCAGTACGGTATCCGATTTGAGGTCTAGCAACTTGATGAAGGCATTCCCTTTGTCGGGTGAGAACAGAAGGTAGGAGCCTGCGGGAATGCGTGTCGTGTAGCGCAGGTCATTGATCGGGGAATGCCTCACGAGCGATGTGTCGGCAAGATGGGAAACGAATGTATCCAGCGCATACCATTGCTCGGGATCCTGCTTGGCAGCGCTGATGAGAGATTGAATCTTTTTCTCGGCTGCCGAGTCCAGGGAGACCACCTTCATATGCCTGTCGGGATAGGAATATTCTGGGAACACAACATCAAGCCGTGGATAGCGAAACGCGAGCCATGTTCCAAGCAGGACCAGAGCAATGCTGGAGACTAACCAAATATTTGATCTCATGAGGGCGTGCTGGGGAGAATGACAGTTTTGCGTGCATTGGGCAACTCCTCCTGAGTTGAGCCTGAAAGGGAGATGTGGGCTGCGGTAACCCGGAGTTTCACTCCGGGCTATTCACGGGGAACCACTCCGTGGTTCGGGAGGCGGGGTGGAAGGTCATGGGGCTTCCTTGGCCTCTTCGGCTTGGTGTTGTCCGCTCTTCGGGTGTTGAGATGGAGCGGCGGCGCGTGTTGCTTGAAGACGTGCGAGCAGGCTGCTTCTCGGCGGGGTGGCGTTGGCGGGTTTCTTTGCTTCCAGGCGCAGAATGATATCGACTGAGGGGTGTTCAATGGTGGCCAGGTGAGTGATGATGCGAGTCCATTCGTCCTCCTGGGATGCGAGGGTCAAGTCCAGTACCGTGAGCTGGAACTCACTGTCATGCTGCCACTGTAGGAAATACCTTTCCTGGGCCTCGCCGGAGCACACATGACCATCCACGCGGTCCAGTGAGACGAAGCGGAAACGGTCTTCGGACAATTTGATTCCAAAGGTGGCCCACATGGGAGTGCTCAAGGAGTTACAAATCTTTGAGTCGAACGCTTGGTGATGGGTCGCAAACCAATCCG
The DNA here is from genome assembly GCF_007992435.1 of Prosthecobacter gellanilyticus. Classification (GTDB taxonomy): domain Bacteria; phylum Verrucomicrobiota; class Verrucomicrobiia; order Verrucomicrobiales; family Verrucomicrobiaceae; genus Prosthecobacter; species Prosthecobacter gellanilyticus. The sequence continues at coordinate 19,354 of NZ_BKAG01000075.1, forward strand.
CGGCGAGATCCTGCAATACGTCAATGTTCAGAGTCTCGCGATAAATGGTGGGGACCACATAGCAGCCAACCCGGCGAGAACACAAAGTCAGGTAGAGTGCTTTTGCCGCTTGATGATCGAGAGAGAGCCTGGCGATGCCTGCTGTGCCAGGTAGTCCGGTGGATGCAGCCACATCACACGGAAGGGCTTCCGTGAGATGAATGTCATAGTTCATGGTCAAAGGCCTCCACCTGTGATGGCTGGAGTGTGGGTCCTGCTGCTCTTTGGAGAATGGAAAGTGAAGCCGCCATGGGTCTGGATGGTCAGCGAGGATGGCGGTGCCTTCAAGCGGAGGCAGAGGTCTGATGGAGAGCGGACTTCAGTCCGCAGCATTGCGGGCGCAGAGTGGAGAGTGGTGATGCCGATGGGAGGCGCTTCGTGCCCACGTCGGGTTGAAGAGGCGGTGCGGAAGAGGGAGCCTGTTTATTCCAAATGACCTGCTGCATTCTCCGCTAAAGCTTCGAAGGCCGGGACGGACTGAAGTCCGCGCTCCTGGGGCTTCGCGATGATCGGAAGTGCTCGCTGAAGCGAAGCGGTGTCCAGCTTTTCGGATTGCCCGAGGGCTATCACATGAGACATCATCTAGTCATGAAGCGTCACCATCTCATCGCCTTCGGGTTGCTGTTTGCAGCCGGGCTGGGGCTTTGGGTATGGAATGCCTGGACCGCCATCAGCTGGACGGGGACGATCCAGAAGGACGTTCAGGTCAGGGTGGTGAGGCAGCCGGGAGAGATGCCGGTGCCGGGTGCGCGGGTGCTGTTTCTTTCGCGTGAGATGCTGGGTCTCTTCAAGACCTGGGACGGTGCCGAGCGCGAGGCGTGGATGGCGGACTCCGCCCATGCGGATCGCGTGAGACTAACCAATGATGCGGGTGTGTCTGCCTTCAAGGCCTCTTTTGCCGGTGGTGGTTACAAGTCTCTCTTTAAGAGCAGCTCCAGCTACCATGTGGAGGGGCATGTGGTGGTCATGAATGGCCGTGAGATCGAGGCGGAGCTCGGGTTGTGGGATGTGCTTTTTGAGCAGCGACTGAACAGCCCGGTCGTGCTTCCGGAGATGAAGGTGGTTTTGACTAAAGAACGCACGGAGCGCGGACTTTAG
>NZ_BKAG01000076.1 GCF_007992435.1 Prosthecobacter gellanilyticus
TCCGCGATAATCGAGGCCGATGACCTAACATCAAGTTTCTCAGTTCATCCCAATGCTTTGGCCCAGGCGTCTTCTTTGAAGCCGGTGAGGTGGATGCCGCGCTTGGTGTCGATGGCGAAGGGGCGTTTGACGAGGTTTCCGTGCTCGGAGAGGAGTTTTAGGGCCTCGTCCTTAGTCATGGAGGGGAGCTTGTCTTTGAGGTCCATGGCGCGGTAGTCCTGGCCGGAGGTGTTGAAGAGCGGGCGCAGCTCGCCGTCATGGGCGGCGAGCATGGCGCGCAGTTCGGGGATGCTTGGCGGGGTCTCGCGAATAGGGATCTCGTCAAAGGAGATGCCTTTGGCGCGGAGCCACTTCACGGCGTTGCGGCAGGTGGAGCAGGCTTGGTAGGTGTAAAGCTTCATGGGGCAGGTTTCACGTGGTCGAGCATCCAGCGGGCGACGGTGGCGTAGATGGGGAAGTCGGTGATGAGCACGTTGTCATGGTCCGCGCCGGGGATCTCCACCCACTGCTTTTCCAGGGTGGCGGGCAGCGCATCATAGAGACGACGTCCTGCATCCATGGGCACGACTTTGTCCACGGTGCCATGCGCCATGAGCACGGGAATCTTGAGGCGGGAAGCGGCGAGGTCAGAGCGGATGTCCTTCAGCTCGATGCCGGTCTGGTGCTCATAGATGATGCCGGCACCCCACTGCCAGACGGGGCCTAACCAGGAGCCCACCCGCCGTGAGACGTTGTTTTGAATGGTCTCATCCAGCCGGTCAAAGCTGCTGATGATGACCAGGGCCTGCCACGGCGCATCGTCACGTGCGGCGGCATGCATGGAGACGGCGCCACCCATGGACATGCCGAGCAGGCCGCAGGGTTGAGCGTTGAATTGAAATTGGTTAGCCGCTTCGGCGAGGACCTGGGAGGGAAGCTCTGACTCACGGAGGCCGAAGGTGATGGTGGTGGCGGGGTGCTCGCCATGCGCGGGCATGTCTGGCAGCAGGCAGCGGAAGCCGGCGGCGCAGAGACGTTCGCCGATCAAGAGGTAGTCTTCCTTCCGGCCTTTGCGACCATGCACGAGCACGAGTGTGCCGATGATCTTTCCGGCCTGTGGCAGCGGGGCATTTCCAGCAGTGAGCTGCTCACGCACCTTCACACCGCGCTGGCCCAGACGGCCATCTGAAAGCGGCTCCATCATCAGGCAGGGCGTGCCGTCCGTGAGCTTGAAGGGTGTGACACTCACACCATGCGCGGCGGGATTCGCGAGGAACTCCTGGTGATAGTCGTGCAATGGTCTGCGCCCGGGCGAGGCGAGCTCATGGCCCGCCCACCAGACAGCGCCATTGAAGCCGAGGAGGATCAGCGTGAGGCCCAGGAACATGAAGCGGCGCAGCAGGTGCATGAAAAGCGGTGCGCCGATGAACTGCCACGAATCAAAGCAGCGTCAACGGATTCACGCGGGTCTTCAGCGGGAAGGTGACACGTTCGCCACCGAGACGATGGGACTCAAACACGGCGCTCACCATCTCAATGGTCTGACGGCCCTGCTGCACGTCACACAGAGGCGCGCGGTTTTCCTGAATGGCGGCGATGAGATCGCGACCGGCGGCCATGTGACTGGAGAGGAACTTGCCGAGGTCCTTGATGGGCTCGGGCTTGTTCACTCCGCCGGTGGTCACAGGCACCCAGGCGCGCGGCTCGGCCACGGGCTGGAAGGGATTTCCAGGCAGCAGACTGACGAGCGGTTCTTTATCAATGCGGAAGTCGAGGATGCCCTTGGTGCCGATGATCTGCAGACCGAAGCCTGCCTCACGCACACCGGCCTCCTTGATGGAGTCAAAGTAAGCGGTGGTGCCGTCCTTCAGCTCAAAGCGTGCATGCACCTCACTGCCTGCGAAGGGGCCGATGCCTTCGTCGCCCTCTTTCACATCTGCCTTGGTGACGAGGTGGCCGTCCTGCTTCACCACGGCACTGCATGAGACGGGATCGCCGCCGAAATAGAAGGCGAGGTTCATGACGTGGGTGCCGAGCACCCAGAGGTCCAGGCTGCCACCACGCGGGTCTTCCTTGCCACGACCGCGCATCTCCAGCACACGGCCGATCAGGCCTTCCTCGATGAGCTTCTTCACGGTCTTCATCACGGGATGGAAGCGATTCCGATGCGCGAGGCTGAGCTTCACGCCGCTCTTCTCACAGGCTGCGAGGATCTCGTCCGCCTCCACCAGGCTGCGGCAGAAGGGCTTCTCCATGTAGATGCCTTTGGCCCCGGCCTCGATGGCGGCGAGGATCATGTCACGATGCTGGTCGATGTGACGCGGGCCGATGGCCACGATCTCCGGCTTGGTCTCGGCGAGCATCTTCCGGTAGTCGGCGAAGCCTGCGCTGACTTTCAGCTTCTTCAGCTCGGCTTCCAGGCCCTTTTCATCGGCATCTGCCACGCCGACGATCTCCGTCTCCGGCAGCAGCAGCCACATGGTGTCCAGCCCGTGCCCGTAGTTTCCGCGGCCGGTGTGACCAATCACGCCTACGCGCCATTTTTTATCTGCGGCGAACGCAGGCGCGGTGGCTAGGACGGCAGGCAGGGCGGCGAGGATGGAGCGGCGGTTCATGATGGTGCCAAAGAACGCCGCACTGTGGCAGAAACACTCAGGAATGTGATGCGCCGGACGCATTGACAATTCTCCTCCAGAGTCCCAGGCTCGTCACTCTTTTCACGTATGCGCGCCTGGATCGTCCGCAGTCTCCTCATCGCTTTCATCCTCTTCGGGGTGATGCAGTTTCATCGCAGCCGCTCGCAGCGTCCGCTGCGGGTGGATGTGGCCACGAGCGAGGGGCACTACATTGTGGGCAATGGGGCCGAGCCAGCCACGCTGGATCCGCATCTGGCCACGGGCACGCCGGAGCATCACATCTTCGATGCGCTCTTCGAAGGTCTGGTGGCTCCGACGGTGGAGAATTCGGATGCGGATGGTCCGGGGGTGGCCTCAAGCTGGGACACGACGGATTACATCACGTGGATCTTCCACATCCGCCCTGAGGCGAAGTGGAGTGATGGCACGCCGCTCACCGCGCATGATTTTGTGTGGTCGTATCAACGCATGCTTTCACCAGCGCTGGGCGCGGAGTATGCGGAGATGCTTTTCCTGCTGAAGAATGCCAGCGAGTTTAACAAGGGCGTGGTCAAGAGCTTTGCCGAGGTGGGTGTGCAGGCGGTGGATGACCGCACGCTGAAGCTTACGCTGAATGGTCCGGCGCCGTATCTGCCGTCCATGCTGAAGCACTATGCGTGGTATCCGCTGCCACGGCATGTAATCGAGCGCTTTGGCCAGATGACGGATCGTGACACGCACTGGACGCGCGCGGGCAATCATGTGGGCAATGGTTCTTTCAAGCTCAAGGAGTGGCGGTTCACGCACAGCATCACGGTGGAGCGCAATCCGCACTACTGGGACGCGGCGACGGTGAAGCTGAACAAGATCAGCTTCATCCCGATCGTGAGTGATGCCACGGAGGAGCGCGCCTTCAGTGACGGGCAGATCCACAAGACGGAGACCATGCCGCTGGCGCAGGTGCCGGTGTATCGGGAAAAGCAGCCGGAGTTCTTCCATGAGAACGCGCTGCTGAGTACCTACTTTTACCGGGTGAACACGACGAAGGCGCCGATGAACAACAAGCTGGTGCGCAAGGCGCTGGCGCTGGCGATCGATCGCGAGGGGCTCATCAAGAATGTGCTGCGCGCGGGACAGAAGCCGACCACGGGCTTCACACCACCGGGGGCCGGGCAAGGCTATGAGCCGCCTAACGTATTAAGCTTCAATCCGGAGGAGGCCCGGAGGCTGCTGGCGGAGGCGGGTTACCCTGGCGGGAAGGGTTTTCCGAAGTTTGAGATCCTCATCAACACGCTGGAGGCGCACCGCACCATCGCCGAGGCGATCCAGGAGATGTGGAAGAAGAACCTGGGCATCCAGGTGTCTGTGCTAAACCAGGACTGGAGCGTGTATCTGGACTCGCAGCGCAAGGGGAACTACGAGGTGTGCCGCGCCGGCTGGGTGGGAGACTACCTGGATCCCTTCACCTTCCTCAGCCTCTGGCAGACGGGCGATGGCAACAACCAGACGGGCTGGTCTAACAAGCGCTATGACGAGCTCATGCAGTCTTCTCTGCGCGAGCCTGACCTCACTAAAAGACTGGGAATGCTGAAGGAGGCGGAGGCCCTTCTGCTGGATGAGCTGCCCGTGCTGCCGATCTACTGGTATGTGCGGAACTTCCTGCTGCGTCCGGAGGTCAAGGGGCTGAAGTCGTCTCTTTTGGAGCATTACTGCTACAAGGCGATCTCGCTGGAGAAGAGGTGATTGGGGAGTGGGCAAAGAGATAATGTAGAAAGATTAGGGTAGAAAAATTTCAGCAAATATTTCCACATTATTTGTTCGGCACAGGGAGCAGGAGTCGCGAAGCGTCGTTGTGCGCCTGTCCTCTGGCGCTCTGGAAGGCCTGACTAGGGACTCGCGCGCAAGCTGGCCGAGAAGGTCATTTGAGGTCAATATGTCCTCCGGCCATTGATCATCACCCGCCCTGATGAAAGCGCCGGAGGACCGGCGCACTCCGGGACGCTTCGCGAAATTCAGGATCCATTGCCTAACAAAAAGCGGCGCATCTTGCGATGCGCCGCTGATTGGAGGAGGGTCAGGTCAAGCCGGTCACTCGAACCAGATGGCGCTGGAGGTGGTGCCGTTCAGCTGGCCGCTGAGCTGCGGGGTGAGGCCGTAACCGCCGCCGATGAGCTCGGGTGACGGCTCCGCGAGCGGGGGCTGGCGCATGATGCCGGTGAAGTTCACAGTGACGGGCTTGTTGTTGGTGTCTGTGGCGGTGTGGCTGCCGGTGAAGATGCCGGTGGCGGCGGCGACGGTCATCTTCCAGGCGCGGGTGTTTGCCTCCGCGGTGACCTTGCCGGTGGCATCGATAGCGGCGGCGAAGGCCTGGCCGCTGATGTTGAGGGTCGGGGGCTGGCCGTCATAGGCGATCACGAGGTCGCCGGTGGCATTGAGATCCAGACGCTGGCGCAGGGTGATGACGGCGGGCTTGGTGACGGGTGCCTGCCATGGGTCGAAGAAGATGGAGCCACGTGTGTCCTGGAAGCCGTTCTTGTAGTTCACATCCGTGGTCTTCGCGGCCTTGGACCATTCGTAACCCTGGGTGCCGCCCGGGACATACATGCGGCCAGGAAGGTCGGGGTGCGCCTCCAGCAGGAACTCCGTGGCGAAGTAGCTGTCGAGACGGCCCGTGTAGGGGACGAGATAGAGGCGGTAGCCCGCATCCGCATCTGGCAGAAGCGCGGCGGTGATCTTGGTGCCATCTGCCAGCGCGCCGGTGACGGTGAGCTTGCCCTTGGCATCGATCACGCCGGTGGCGTAACCATAACCGGCGGGAAGCGGCAGCACGCCGGAGGTGCGATACGCGGTGGGTGTGAGCAGGATGGTGTGGGCCCCCGCATAGAGCACGGCTGGCTTGCCAGTCAGCAGCTGCAGCTTGCGGCCATTCGGGTTGGAGCCGAAGTCCTGGGCGGCTGCCACGCCCTGCGCGCGCTTGACGACGATGCCGGTGTCTTCATTGAGCTCAAAGTTCAGCTCAAAGGTGTAGGTGACGGTGTTCGGTGCCTTGCCCAGCACGGTGCTGACGGTGGCGGTGGCTGTTTCAGCTCCATAGTTAGGTGTGAGGCTGCCTTTGAAGGACACGGCCGTGAGTTCCTTGGCGGTGGTCATCTTGCCGGTGAAGCCGGTGCTGTTCGCCAGCACGGTGATTTCCACCTTGCCGACGGGGCGGAAGTCATCAGGCGCGGTGTCGGGTGCCTTCAGGAGAGCCTCATACATGCCTGCGAAGGTCTCCACGATCATGGTGCCGTTCACATAGACGAAGGCGTAGTTGGCCGAGGTGCCGCCGGTGGCCTTGATGGGGTAGGTTCCACCAGGGCTGGTCTTCGTGGCGGTGGTGGTGATGACCGGGGCTTTGCTCACGGAGTTCCCGCTGGTGTCACTGCCGAGGAAGCCATCATAGCTGAAGGGCAGCGGGGCGGGATTGTCCTGGCCGACAAAGCGGCGCAGACTGTCTGGAATGACACGCAGAGGCGCCTTCGTGATGACGAGCGAGCCCGCCTTCTTCACGCTGCCGTTGACGTATTCCACCGCATAGGTGCCGACATTCACCGGTGCGGTGGTGCCTTTGACCTTGTTGATGGTGTAGAACATGGTGCCGGGCCCGCTGGGGAGGATGCTGACCGGACGTGGTGTGCCGGTGTAGACCTGGGAGAGATTGATGAGTGTGAGCGTGGTCGGGTCTGCCTTCACGGTGATGGTCTTTTCCACGACGGCGGCGGCGAGGTAGTTGCTGTTCCCAGCCTGCGTGGCGCGGATTTTCAGCGTGCCATTGATGGCGCTGGTGAGGCTGCCATTGGCGACGCTGCCTGTTCCCGAGATGACGGTGTAGGTGATGGGCAGACCGGAGGAAGCGGTGCCGCCGAGGGCGAACGGAAGCTGGCTCTGGAAAAGGCTGGCGGGTGGAGCCCAGGTGATGGCCTGCGCCACGGGAATGACCGGCTGGTCCGTGGTCTCGAAGCTCTGCTGCACAGCCACGGCCGGGTTCCAGCTGGCATCACCAGCCTGCGTGGCCTGGATCACCACCGTGCCGACTGCACCCGTGAGAGTGACCTGGTTGCCATTCAGCGTGGCCGGACCCGAGATGCTGTAGGACACTGCCAGCCCCGAGGTGGCGGTGGCATTCAGGTTGAAGGGAGCGCTGCTGGCGGCGCGGTTGCCCAGCGCGGCGAAGTTGATCGTCTGATCCGCTTTCCCGACCGTGAAGGTGCGTGCGAGGGAGGCGGAGGCATAGGTGGCATCACCAGCCTGCGTGGCCGTGAGAGTCACTGAGCCAGCACCAGTGATGGTGACCGTGTTACCGCTGATGGTGGCAGGGCCGCTGGTCACTGCCACACTTACCGTTAGGCCAGAGGTGGAGGTCGGGGCGGTGATGGTGAAGCTGTTCGCCGCTGGATTGAAGGTGCGGTTGTTGATCGCGTCGAAGGTGATGGTCTGCGGGGTGAGCAGGCCATCACGGCTGTCAAGTTCGCCGCCGTTCAGGATGGCGAAGTTACTTTGGGAGACGCTCCCGTATTGGCTGAAGAAGCCGCCGACCCAGATGCGGCCGGAACCGTCCACGGCGAGGGCGGAAATGGTGGAGTTGAAGTTGGCGAAGCCGGTGTCATCGAGGCCTGTCGCTGGATTGGTGCGCTTGAAGGGGCCGATAGAACCAGAGAGCAGTTTGCCGTCCGCCTGGCGGGCGAGGGCATTGACTTGGCTGGAGTGGCCCGCAGAGTAGTCGGCGAGGCTGGCCCCCGTGTTGGCGTTGAGGCGTCGCAGGTAAATGCTATTGCCGGCAACGAGGAGCGAGTCGTCGGGAAGGAGGAGGAAGGCCTGGGCCTGAACGAAAAGGCCGGTGGTGAAAGCTGTGAAGGCGGTGTCGCGACCGCCGACAGTGGTAACGAGAACTGTGCCGAAGGTGCCGCCGATGTAGAGCTCGCCATCAGAGCGGCGGAGGAGTGCCTTGACCTCATTGTTGACGACGCTGCTGGGGACGTTGAAGGCGGTGTCGAGCGCGCCAGAGGCGTTGAGTCGGGCGACGCGGTTTACAGCAGTGGGGCCCACGGCGTTGAAGCCAAAGAAACCGCCAACATAAACACCGCCGTCTTCGGTGGGGGCGAGGGCATTGATGTTGGCGTTGGGGCCGGCCGTGGAGGTGTCGAAGGCGGTGTCGAGCACGAGCGCGCTGGTGAGGCGGGCGACGCGGATCCGGGTGGCGGTGACGCCGCCGATGGTGACTGAGCCGTTGAAGTCGCCCGCGATAAAGACACGGTCGGCGCCATCCTGCGCGATGGCGCGGACAGTGCTGGGCACGGTGGGAGTGAAGAGCGGGTCGAGCGTGCCGTCGGCGAGGAAGCGGGCAAGGCGGCTGCGATTGTTGGCGACGCCGTTGACGGTGATGGTGGTGAACTGGCCGCCGATGAGCATGGAGCCGTCGGCAAGGTGCAGGATGGCGAGCACAGCGCCGTTGGCGGTGGTGGCGCCAGGCAGACCGGCGGCGAGCGCCCCCGGCCGCTTCTCCACGCGCAGGTTCGCGGTGGTGGTGAAGGCGGTGCCGAGGTGGTTCTGCACGCGGAGGCGGTAATTACCGGCATCCGCAAAGTCGACGCCAGTCAGTGTGAGTGTGGGTGTAGTGGCGCCGGCGATGCCGGTGCCGTTCACGAGAGCGGTGTCAAAGAGGAACCACTGATAGAGCAGCGTGCCTGCACCCTTGGCCTTGCCGGCAAAGACGGCCGTGCCGCCCACATCACGGCTGAGTGCCACCGGATTGCTGAGGATCTCCGGCGTGGAGAGGATGGCCAGTTCCGCATTCGCGCTGGTGATGCTGGCGGAAGGACTGGTGATGACCACGGAGTAGGCACCGACATCCATGAGATCGATGTCAGAGATGCTCAGCGTGGCGGAGGTGGCACCGCTGATGCGGCCGCCATTGGCCAGCGCCACATTACCTTTGCGCCACTGGTAGGTGAAGCCGTTGTTGCCCGTGGCCGCGACGGTGAAGGTGGCTGTCGCACTGAGGTCCAGCGTCTGGCCCAAAGGCTGCGCGAGGATGGAGAGCGGCGTTCCCTGGCCCTGCAGCACGGCGATGGCATTCGCCGTCACACCATTGTAGCTGGTGAAGACGGTGCCACCGACCCAGATGCGTCCGAGCGGGTCCTGTGAGATGACGGTCACGATGGGAGATCCCGAGGTGTGGGTGAAGCCCGTGCCCACGTTGAAAGTGGTGTCGCGGGTGCCATCAGTGTTGACCATGAACAGCCGGTTGGTCGGCGCGGTGAATCTTCCGCCGACGAGGATCTGGCCATTTGCGAGCACCTTCACCACCCAGATTTCACTATTGATGGTGTCAGGGAGGTTAAAGGACGGGTCGAGTCCGCCACCTGGAAGCAGGCGCAGGAGATGGTAGAAGGCTTGCCCGTTAACGCTGTTCGCACCCACTACGATGCGGCCCATGGAATCCACATCGAAGGTGTTGAAGCCATAGTTCGAAGGAAGCCCGCTGGTGAAGGTCGGATCGATGGCCCCGCTCGGCAGCAGGCGGCAGAGATTATTGAGGTTGTTGGTGGTGACATCGTTGAAGGTGTGGCTGAAGACACCGCCGATGAGCATCTTGCCATCTGGCAGCGGAGCCATGGCCGCGACGCCTCCCGTGAAGCTGACCTTGTAGTCGAGATCCAGTGTGCCGTCCGGCAGCAGGCGCACATAGTTGCTGTAGCCGTTGATGCCATCGTAATTGAAGAAGCTGCCGGAGAGATAGATTCGGCCTGCGGTGTCCACGGCGAGGCGGTTGATGACATTGCCGGCACCAGAGCCAGCAGGATTGAAGGTGGTGTCCAGGGTAAGATCCGCATTGAGACGGGCGATGCGGTTACGCGGCACCGCGCCCACCTGGGTGAAGTTACCCGCCACCAGCACCTTGCCATTGGCCAGCAGATGCAGGGCACGGACTTCACCACTGAAAGCCCCGGGCAGGGCCGAGAGATTCCCCGACGTCGAGATGACGGAGAGCCCGCCCACTTGCACATTGTCCCCACCGCGGAAGTTGTTCGTCCCAGCTAGCAGCGTGCGGCCATCCGGCAGATGGAGGAAGGCATTGACGTTGTTGCTACCGTTGCCCGCGCTGACGGCGCTCAGCGCGCTCAGTGTGGTGTCACGGGCCTGCGCCGTCTGGTTCACCGTCACGGTGGCGGCGGTGCTGGCATCCGTGCCGAGTGAGTTCGTCACGGTGAGGATGTAGTCGCCATTGTCAGCGCTGTTGCCGGCGGCGATCACGAGTGTGGCGGTGTCTGCGCCTGAGTAGCGTCCGCCATTCTGAATGAGCACGCCATTGCGGCGCCACACATAGCTGGCGGGTGTGGCGGCGAGCACTTCGGCGGCAAGGGTAATGGTGGAGCCCAGAGCGGGTGTGACGTTGCCAGGGCTGGTGACCACGATCGGTGCTCCCAGCACGTTCAGCCGCACCGGCGCGCTGCCCACCATGGTGGACGGCGTGCCGCCGGTGACGCTGACGGTGTAGGTGTCATCATCCGCCACAGTGACATTGGAGAGGGTGAGGATGGAGGAGGTGGCGCCAGAGACGTTATCAATATTGGTTAGCGGCACGCCGTCCTTGAACCACTGATAGGTCAGGTTCGTGCCGATGGCGCCGACGGCGAACTGGGCCGTGGCACCGCCATTCACGCCGATGGTCACCGGCGGGTTCACGATGGCAGGATCCCCCTGGTTTCCAGCGATGCGCAGCAGGCGCTGCACGCTGGTGGTATTGTAAGCGCCGAAGTCACCGCCAAGCCAGATCTCGCCATTCAGGCCAAGTTCGGCGACGATGACCTCACCCGCGAAGGCCGAGCCGGTATACCAGGTTCCATCATAGACCCCGGCGGTGCTTAAAGAGGCGATACTGCCGGCAGTGCCAAGGCTGCTGGGAGAGCGCACAAAGGCAGCGCTGCCGACAGCGATGGTGCGGCCGTTTGGCTGATAGACAAAGTCAGACAAGGAGTTGTTGCTGGCACCAGAATACACTGCGGAGTCGTAGTTACCTGTCGCGCTCACAAGTGTGATGGTGCGGTTTCCAGGAGGCAGGCTGCTGCCCGTGGCCATGACTCTTCCATCAGCCAGCACGCGGATGCGGCTGAAGCTGGAGCTGCCGCTCACCGTCGGCGCGAAGGTCGCATCGCGAGAGCCGTCGGCATTGAACTTGATGAAGCGTGTGGCGCCGGAATAACCAATAGAGCCGCCGGCGACGAAGCCGCCGCCAGTGGGGGTGGCTCCAACTGCGGTGACGGTGAGAGCTGGGGTGCCGGTGGCCGTGCTGGTGTTGAAGGCGGCATCCTGCGTGCCATCGGGATTCAGCTTGGCCAGATACTTGTGGTTCGCGTTGTTGTTGAAGCTGGTGAAGTCACCGCCCAGCAGGAGGTCACCATCACTCAGCATGGTGAGGCAGCGGATCGCATTGAAGCTGTCAGCACCGGTTCCGAGAGCCGTCATGAAGGCACCGAGCCTGGCTCCCGTGGTGGCATCCACCGCACCGAACATGTTGTCGAGCGCCGCACCGCCGCCGATCTGGGTGATGTTCCCCAGCACGAAGAGCTTGCCATCACCGCTGAGCGCCAGCTTGAAGATCGTGCCATCAGGTGTGGGGTTGAAGGTGGTGTCGAGCACGCCTGATGCGGAAACCTTGACCAGGTAGTTGCGGCCCGTGTTGCCATTGAAGTTGGTGAAGTCACCGCCGATGTAAGCGCCGCCATCCGGCGTGGTGACGATGGCGCGCACCGCCGCATTGATGGTGAGGTTCAGCGGCCAGCTGCCGACAATGGAGGCCGGGTTCTGCGTGATGACCACCTGCGCGGTGTTCGAAAGGAAGGTGCCCGCCGCATTCGTGGCATGCAGCACATAGAGACCGGCGCCTGAGGTTGTAATATTGGTTAGGGAAAGATTCGCCGAGGTGGCGCCTGCCACCGGCACGCCATTGCGGAACCACTGCAGGGAAACCGGGGTGGGGCTGGAGACGGCGGCGGGGAGGTTCAGCGTGGCTCCGGCCACCAGCGAGGTGCCAACCGGCTGTGTGGGGAAGGTGACGGGCGTGTTGCTGTCCAGGATAGTGATGGTGGCGCTGGAGGCAGCGGTCACGGGACCATTGGTGCTGCCGAGCAGCACGCGGAAGGTCTCGGTGGATTCGAGATCACTGTCATCCAGCAGCGTGATCTGGATGCTCTTGCTGGCCGTGTCTCCCGCGGCCCAGACGAGGGTGCCATTGGCTGCGGTGAAGTCCGCGCCCGCCGTGGCGGTGCCGGAGGTCACCTCCGCCGTGGACCAGTCGATCGAGATGGCATCCGTGGCCGGGCCGAAGCGCTGCGCGGTCAGGGTGATCTCCGTGGCGGCTTCGGTGACGGTGATGCGCGGCGGCACAAAGCCCACGGAGCCAAGCGCCGGAGGATCAATGAGCATCACAGCGCGGTTGACGTTCTGACCATTGAACTGGGTGAAGGCACCGGCGGCGAAGATCTGATTGTTCCCAACCAAAAAGATGGAATTGACCACGTTGTTTGCCCCGGCGCCGACGACGAAGCTGCTGTCCACCGTGCCATCGAGGTTCAACCTGGCGATGCCGCCCTGGGTGAGCGCCGGATTCGTGAAGCCGGTGAACTGGCCGCTGACGAGGAGGCGGCCCTGCTTGTGGATGATCTGCGTGATCGGGTTGGATGAACCACCCGTCGGCACCGGACTGCGGAAGCTCAGGTCCAGCGCGCCATTCGCATCCAGCAAGGCCAGACGCTCCATCGCGATGCCGGGAGCGGTGCTGAAGGAAGTGAACTGGCCGCCGATGGCCACGCGGCCGTCTGGCAGCACCTCGATGACCTGGATGTTGCTGTTTGCGCCCGGGCTGATGAAGCTGGCGTCCCGTGTGCCGTCGGCATTCAGGCGCCAGAGGTTGTAGGTGAAGCCCTGGCCATTGCGGCCGATGCGGTGCGCCACGAGGACCTTGCCGTTGCTGAGCTCACGCACGGAGAGGACCATGCCCTGGAGATCGGAACCCACTTCGGCGGGCGCCGTGAACCCGCTGTCCAGCGTGCCATCGGCATTGTAGCGGCGCAGACCGCCGGAGTTGTCAAAGCCCGCATAGAACTTGCCATTCACGCCTGGCGCCAGCGCGGTGCCATACACGCTCGTGCCCGCATTGGCCGGCAGGCTGGGGCTGTAAGCGCTGTCAAAGGATCCGTCGGCATTGAAGCGTGCCAGGATGTTCCGGTTCACCGCGCTGCCAGGATAGGGGCTGGTGACGTTGTTGAAGTAACCACTGACCACAAAGCGACCGTCTGGCAGGACCACCAAGCCGGTGGGGCTGCCACCGATGGTGCCGCCGAGGCTGGACTGCACAAAGGACGCATCGAGCGCGCCTGTGGCGGTCAGTCTCTGGATGAGTGTCAGAGGCGTGATTCCGGAACTTGTGGAGATCACGATGGTGCGGCCGCTGGCATCCGGCTGGGCGAAGGTGATGCCGCCATTGAGCACGCCGGAGGTGAAGCCTGTGGCCAAGGAGCCAGCCGGAGTCAGCACGGTGACGGTGGCAGGATTGGAGGTCACGGAGCCGCCGGAATTGAAGACGACCACGCGGTAGGTGCCGTTGTGAGTGGCGGGGTTCGAGAGGGCCACGGTGTAACTCGCGGAGACGGCGCCAGGGATGTCCGTGAAGCCGGTGCCGGGATTGAACTGCCACTGCAGAGTGACGGGAGTGACGCTGTTATATGTCACGCCGAGGGTGAAGCTGTTTCCCTGGTTCGTGGTGACATTCGCCGGAGGTGTGGTGATGAGGGGCGGAGCTTCGTCATCGAGAATGGTGACCTGTGTGACGGCTGGCAGCGCTAGATCAGCGCCGGTCTCGCCGGAGAGCGTGACGTTGAAGGTCTTGCTGCCACCGTTGGCGGCATTGTTCGTTAGGGGGATGCTGATCTCCTTCACACCGCCTTCACCATCTTCCCAGGTCAGTGTGCCTGCAGTGGTGGTGTAGTGGGTGCCGGCCACCGCGCTGCCGCCGCCGGTGGTGTAGTTCACCGTGACCTCGCCTGAGAGGCCCGGGAGACGCACGACCTGCACCTTCACACTGCCTGCATTTTCCACCGTGGTCACGCCGAGCGGAGCCGTGAGCTTCAGCGTGCCTGCGCCGGCGACTTCACTGTCACCATTGAAGCGCACGAGATTGCGCAGCTCGAGGTCCGGATCACTCACGCGGTCCAGCCAGCCACCGGCCACGATCATGCCGTCTGTCTGCACGGCGGCGGAGTAGAAGTGGGTGAGGTAGCCATTGTGCGTGGTGGTGTAAGGCGCAGGGGCGAAGCTCTCATCCCGCGTGCCATCCTGGGCCAGCATGACGATGGAGGAGACCGGCGTGCCATTGAAGGAGGTGAAGATGCCCGCCGCGAGGATGCGGCCATCTGGAGTGAGCTTCAGCACACCCCCGGTCCAGCCGTTCGTGCCGGTGCCGATCTTCGTCTGGAAGGCGGTGTCAAGGGCGCCGGAGCTGGTGAGACCGTTGATGAAGTCTCCGTTAGGCCGTCCGGCCAGGTCATAACCACCACCGATGACCACGCGGCCGTCCGGCAGCGCCAGCACCTGGTTCACGCGGCCGTAGTCATTTGCAAAAGGCACCGCGAAGGAGCCGTCACGTGCGCCATTGCCGAACAAACGATGCGCCAACGGGCGGCCCTGGGTGTTCGCGCCGGAGACGTAGATCCGCCCGTCTGCGCCGAGGCTGACGCAGTCCACCGTGGCATTCAGATCCCCTGCCCCGCCGGTGGCGGTGAAGCTGCTGTCCAGCTCGCCCGTGGTAGCATTCAGGCGCACGAGATTGCGCTTGCCGGAAACGGTGAAGGCACCGCCCACCAGCAGGCCGCCCTGGCCGTCCAGCACCAGGCTCTTCACGTAACGCAGCGAGCCGCTGAAGGCCGGTGGGGCGAAGGCGGTGTCCAGGGTGCCGTCCTCATTCACCTTTGCGATCGCGGTGCGTGCCACGGCAGGACTGCCATAGCTGTCAAACACGCCGCCGATGTAGAAGGAGCCGTCACTGTTCACCAGGATCACATTGATCTCGGAGGAGAAGCTGGTGTTCGACTCATGCGGGCCGCTGGTGTAGAACTCGCTGGGGGCAAAGTTGGTGTCCAATGTGCCGTCCGTGTTCAGCCGTTTCAGCGCGGTGAGCTCGCCTGCGTTGTCATAGCGGGAGCGGTTTCCGCCCACCAGGATGTGGCCGTCTGGCTGTAGCGCCACGGCATTCACCGCTCCGGTGGGGCTGTGGCTGGGGTAGTTTTCCCCGGTGATGCCGGTGCCGAGCGTGCTGATGAAACTGAGATCCAGGTCTCCGGGGTCAGCATGGAGCAGCGAGGAGACTGCCAGGAGGGCTGTTGAAACGAGGGCGGGGAGAAGTTTGGTCACCATGGAATCAGGGGCGCGGAAAGTGGTTCAGTGGGCGGTTTTGAGAAGTGCCGATGACGAAAGGGAGCGCGTCCCTCCCACCTACCGAAAAAGGAATTCGTGATTACAAATTTCTGAAACTTTTTCTAAAAAGCGAATGCATCCCTCAATTTTCAGCCGGGCAAAATGCAACACTCCGACTGTCGGAGAGGTAGGGACACGACAGAACGGCAGCTCGCGGTTTTTTCTCCACTTTCGGCGCAAGTTCCCTCATGCTCGGGCATCCGCATGCTGGAGGATCGTCTGGCTCACCTTTTGGATTCACGGAGCCGCGCGGTTTTTCATCAACATCAACCCTGACACATCTATGAAAACTCCAGGATTCCTCGTCACCTGCCTCTCATGGCTCTGCCTGGCCTCAGCGGCCATGGCGCAGCTGAGGTCCATCAATGACGGCCTGAGCAACACGCTGCTCCTGAGCGAGCGTGAAGGCAGCTATGGCAATCAAGGCGGCAGCAAATGCACGGCGGAGGTGGGAGAGCCGCCCGTGGCCGGTCTGCCCGCCAAAAACACGGTCTGGTATCGATACGTGGCCCCTTCGACCGGGCGATTCATTGTCGAGATCACGGACAATCAGGGCCTGCGTGCGGAGCTGCGCTTCCCTGGCAACCCGGTCACAACCATGCCGCTGCAGACCTTTGTGGATGGCACCAGCAACACGGCCAGTTTTGACACGGAGCGCCTCTCCGTGGATCTCGATCGAACCCAGGAGGTGTACCTGGTGGTGGATGCGGCGCAGCCCTTCAACTTCACCTGGCGGTTCGTGACGGTGATGAATGACTACTACCGCGATGCCACCTCCATCAGCGGGGCCAGCGGCACCGTCGTCGTCAATGACCAGGGTGCCACACGCAGCAGCTCCGAAGCCACTCTGGGCCTGGCGAATCCGGCGATCTGGTTTGAGTGGACCGCTCCCAGCACTGGTGCCTACTACATGGACCTCGTGGGCTCGCGCCAGTGGGATGGCGCTGCCTATGTGAACTTCGCCCTCCGGATGTATGATGTGGTTTCTGGAGCACCGGGGAGCCTCGTGGGCACGGCCAGCGGCAGTGCGCTGGACAACTCCACCGTGGTGAACATCAACGCCACCGCCGGGAAGGTCTACTTCATCGCCTGCCAGGGCGCCCTGGCCTCTCCGAACAGCCAGATCTGGCTCTCCTGGTATCCGCAAAACAACCCCGGCGAGCTGGTCTGGGCGCAAAGCAGCTACCGCACCTCTGAAACCACAGGTGTGGTCTACCCGCGCATCTTGAAGGTGCGCGGACTCACCGCGGGCTCCGTGCGTGTGGCCGGCATCCCCCTCAACAACGGCCTGCCGGAGGGCACGGCTGGCAGTGACTATCAGCTCCCGGCCGCCCCGATCATCCTGCCCTTTGGTGAACGCTCCGCCTATGCCAACATCGCCATTTTGCCGGACATCAATACCGAGCCTGAGGAGGCCATCGGGATCGGCTTCGCGGATGTCACCGGTGGTATCACGGCCCAGGACGGCCTCTCAAACACCATCCTCATCGGTGAGGAGCGGACCTTCCCCTACTGCGGTGTCGCCCAGCGTGAAATACGCGTGAGTGAGGGCCAGACCGCCTACGTCGAGCTGCGCCGTTTTCAAGCCAGTGACAGCGCCATTCTCGTGCCGTGGCGGGTGAATGGCGGCACCTGCCGCCTGGGCACGGACATGCAGGACCTCTCGGGCACGGCCTATCTGGCACCCGGGCAGCTCAGCACCACGATCGCGGTGCCGGTGTATTACGACAGCGTGTTTGAAGGCCCGGAATCCTTCACCGTCACCTTCTCAACCAATCCGGAGCTGGGCATCGTGCCCTATGACAGCAACACCACCACCGTCCTGGTGGAGGATAACAACTTCTTCGTGCCCAATCCCGGCGGTTACTGCGGGCTGGCCACCATGAATGGCCAGGGAGCGCTGGTGAAATGCACCGTCACCGGCATCGGTGGTGCCAGCGGCACGGTGGACCACATGGGCGTGACCTACCGCTTCAGCGGTGTGTTTGGTGCCGATGGCCGGCTGGTGGCCAGCTTTGCCCGCAATGGCCGCCCGTCCATCGGCCTGCTTCTCACCTTTGCGGAAGGCTGGGCACGCTGCACTGTCACGCTGCGTGATCCTGAGGGCGACCTCGCCGGAGGCACCATCCGGAGGCTGGTGTATGACGGCAAGACCAGCATCTCCCCGCAGATGGGAGACTACACCCACTGGTTGCAGGGGTTTGGTGGTGACGGTGTGAGGATGCCAGGCGTCATGACCAGCAAGGTGCTCGGAGACGGCAGCGTGCGCTTTGTGGGCCGCACCTCGGACGAGCAGACCATCACCGCCTCCAGTCGCATCAGCCAGTCTGACCCAGACGGCTACATCGCGGGAGAGTGTGCCTTCGTCCTGCCGCTCTACAAGAACACCGGAACTCTCTGGGGTCTCTGTGACTTCGGCCTCGGCCCCCAGCAGCCCGGCGGGCAGACCACCTTCTACTGGCTGAAGCCCTGGCGTCCGACGGATGCGATCTATCCAGCCCTGCCGTTCCAATACATCGACTCCCAGGCCGTGCGCTACACGCCACCGGCCACGGGGCAGCGGGTCACCGCACCCATCCAGGCCTCCCTGGGAGATGGCAGCGTGCGCTTCATCAGCGGCGGCACCACTCTCGATGGCACCAGCAACACCCTGCTCCTCTCGGAGACGAACAAGGTCACCTTCCCCGGCGCCAATCCGCAGGGCTGCGCCATCACCATCGACCCGAAGACCGGCTGGTTCAGCGGCAAGATCAAGGCTCCAGGCTCCACCAAGTTCACGAACTTCTACGGGGTCTTTCTCCAGGGCAACTACGGCTATGGCCGCGGCTACTTCCCTGGAACCGGCCGCTCAGGAACGGTGTTGATCGAGGCGGTGAACTGAGGCTCCGCAGGCAGGGGGCGGCCTGCGAGGCCGCCCCAATAACCTAACAAAAAGTAAATCACCAATACTTCGGCGGCTGTTTTGCTGTCATGAGTTGCAACGACGAAACTCATGAACGGCATAAGAGCCGAGCCCTTCTTCATCCTGGCGGCACAGGCGTAGCATCACGGTCCAAAGACCGTAGGGATCAGCGACGTGAGAGAACTCAATGGTGAACAAACCTGGGGATTCAAACCGGAATGCGTCCGCATACCAATTTTCATCTGCTGGCGGAAATTTGGAGCGGTCGATGAAGCTCCAAAGGAAATCTCTCGACTGTGAAACCCAGTGATCACGACACTCCATGATCCGCTTCGCAAACTCCAAGAGGTGCTGATCTGGCTGCCTGGAGTCTCCTGCGACAATGATCTCGTACCCCTGATAGGTAGAACTCGGAATCATCCACACCAATTCGTCAGGAAGATACTGGATCGCGTCCCACTTAACTGGCATCTCGTGTATGGTCATCTTTTGGCAGGAGTGATGGATGGTCGACAAAACCGACAGTGATGACACGAATGCGCACCATCATCTCCTGACGATCTTGCTTCCAGAGATGCCGGACAGATGGAGTTTGATCAAGGCTCTTCCTGAGCAAGAGGCGCGTTTGGTCTCCGTTCATTCCAAATGCGTCCCAACCTCGCGCCCCTTCTGTCGCTTCTTTGTGCTGTTTCGGTGTCTGCCCAGACTCCGGCTCCATCTGCCGCTCCCGCAACTCCAGCTGCGCCAGCGGCTCCGAAGGCGGTGCCCAAACCTTCACGGCCGCCGACGGAGGCGAATGTGGCCTATGGCAAGCATGAGCGACAGGTGCTGGACTTTTACAAGGCGGAGTCTGACAAGCCGACACCCCTGCTCTTCTTCATCCATGGCGGTGGCTGGGTGAATGGTGACAAGGCGAACCCGGGAAGTCTGGAGGAGTGCTTGAAAGCGGGGATCTCCGTGGTCTCCATCAACTACCGCTACTCGCACCAATCCCAGATCGACGGGGTGGTGCCGCCGGTGAAGGCTCCGCTGGATGATGCGGCGCGGGCGCTGCAGTTTGTGCGCAGCAAGGCGAAGGAGTGGAACATCGATAAGCAGCGGATCGGCGCCAGCGGTGGCTCCGCCGGTGCGTGCAGCAGCCTGTATCTGGCCTTTCATGATGACATGGCGGAGCCGAAGAGCAGTGACCCGGTGGCGCGTGAGTCCACCCGGCTCTGGTGCGCGGCGGTGGTGGGCGCTCAGACATCCCTGGATCCGAAGCAGCTGATCGAGTGGACGCCTAACAGCCGGTATGGCGGTCATGCGTTTGGCTTCATGGACCCGACGAACAAGGCCACGCGTGACACGCGCTTCGCGGAGTTTCTGGAGAAGCGCGAGTCGGTGCTGAAGTGGATCAAGATGTACTCGCCCTATGAGCTGGTGAGCAAGGATGATCCGCCGGTGTATCTGATCTACAGCGACTCACCAGCGATCGGGATGCCGCAGAAGGATCCCACGCATACCTCCAACTATGGCGTGAAGCTGAAGGAGCACTGCGACACGCTGGGCGTGGAGTGCGAACTGGTCTACAAGGATGCGCCTAACGTAAAGCACAAGGGCACGGCGGAGTATCTCATCGACACACTCAAGAAGTGATGAAGGGATTTCGACGTTGCAGT
>NZ_BKAG01000077.1 GCF_007992435.1 Prosthecobacter gellanilyticus
CTATATTTCTTCCTGGGAGACTTTGTGAATCAATCACTCTGGCGAGAGCGCCGGAGGGCCGGCGCAGTCCAGGACGCGTTGCGACTTCGGCGCCCAAGAAAAAGCCGCTGATGATCTGGTCACCAGCGGCCTTTTGGATGAATGATTGGTTAGTCTAGATCACTTCGCGGGGAAGGGGCTCTTGAGCAGGGACTTGAAGGAGTCGGAGACCTTGGCGACGGCGTCTTTGGGGCCGGTGAGCTTGATGAAGACGGGGGCGTCATTGCCGGGGACGATGGCACCGAGGAGGGTGTAGTTGTCCTTTGGGGTCTTGGGTCCCATCATGGGGCCGTCATTGTAGGTGCCGGTGGCGGTGACGAGGGTCACTTTGGTGCCGTTGGCATCAATCTCCTCGGTCTTGGACTCAGGCGGGCTGGCGAACTGGCCGAGCCAGCGGGTGATGTTGGCCTGGGCATCGCCTCCCTGACCGGCGCCGAAGTAGTAGAACACTGCTTCGAGGGGCTTTTCCGCGCCTTCCACGGCGATCTGCAGGGTGCCGGCGCGCATGGGGCTGGTGGGGGGCACGCTGGTCCACGTGGCCGGGTAGGCGAAGTTCAGGCCGGCGACGGCGAGCTTGCCGTCTTCCGCGAGAACGGAGGTGGAGAGTGCGGCGAGGGCGAGGAGGGACAGGAGGCGTTTCATGGTAGGATGGATAAGAGCTGGGCTGGATACGATGAAGGCGGGCTCAGCGCCCGCCTTCAAAAGGAACAAAGGGAAGAATTACTTCGTGACGTGCATGACGCCCTTCATGAGCAGCCAGTGGCCGGGGAAGGTGCACATGAATGGATAGTCGCCAGCTTCAGCAGGAGCGGTGAACTCGATGGTCTCAGTGGCGTTCGGCATGACCAGCTTGGTGTTGGCGATGATGTCTTCCTTGGAGGCATCAGGAATGTAGCTCTTGGCCATGGCCTGGGGGTCGGTCATCATGGCATTTGCCTGGGCGCCCACGGCCTGGTCTTTGCCGGGCTTGATGAGGATGAAGTTATGCGGCTGCGGGGCGATGCTGCCGGTGTTGTTCAGCGTGAGCTTCACTTTCTGGCCGGCTTTCACCGAGAGGTCCGTCTTGTCATAGCCAAGAGGATTCGAGGCGTGGGGCTTCAGTTCGATGGCGGCCACTTCAGCATCCTGGGCGGAGGCGAAGGTGGCAAACACGGCGAGGGCGGTGATAGCTGCGAGTTTTTTCATGGGATGGTAGAGGGGGGGTGACTAATCGGGCCGCGATGGCGAAGGTTTTCAACCTTTTTGTAAGGGGGGAACGGTTCGCGGTTCTCAGTTCCCGGTTTCCGGTTCCTGAGCATGGGGCATGCCCCATGGTCCTTGGTCATTCTTCCTCGACATCCTGGGGGGCAGCCGATTTAGTGCGGCCTGATTTTCTTATGCGCCAATACGACCTTATCGAATATCTCGCGATGGCCATGCAGGCCGGAGCTTCGGACCTGCATCTCTCTCCGGGCGCCGCGCCCACGATGCGTCTGCACGGGAAGATGACACCGGTGACGGAGGAGATCCTGGACTCTGTGGATGTGCGCGAGCTGGTGCTGGGCGGCCTGAAGGACGCGCAGCGCGCGAAGCTGGAGCAGGAGTGGGAGCTGGACTTCGCCATCGAGGTGGAAAACCTGGGTCGCTTCCGTGGCAATGCGTGCTTCTGCATGGGCCGGATCGAGGGGAACTTCCGCTATATTCCAGATGCGATTCCGGAGCTCACCCAGCTGGGCCATGGGCCGACGGTGGAGAAGCTCTGTCACATGCGTGATGGGCTGATCCTGATCACGGGGGTGAGCAACAGTGGTAAAACGACGACGCTGTGCAGCATGACGCAGCAGATCGCGGCGGAACGGTCCTGCAACATCGTGACGATCGAAGATCCGATCGAGTTCGTCTTCAAGCATGGTCAGAGCCTGATCCGCCAGCGGCAGGTGGGCTTTGACACGCATGAGTTTGCCCGTGCGATGAAGAGCGCGCTGCGGCAGGACGTGAATGTGATCACGGTGTCTGAGCTGCGTGACCTGGAGACGATGCGCACGGCATTGACCGCGGCAGAGACGGGGCATCTGGTGATCAGCACGCTGCACACCACGGATGTGCCGGCCACCATCACTCGTATTTTGGACAGCTATCCGAAGGAGCAGCAGGAGTATGTGGCCGCACAGCTCAGCCACTGTCTGCGCGGCATCGTGTGCCAGCACCTGATCCGCCGCGCGGATGGTGAGGGCCGTGTGATGGCCTCCGAGGTGATGACGATCAACAACGCGGTGATGTCCTGTATCCGTGACCAGCGCATCCAGCAGCTCGCGAGCCTGATCCAGATCGGCGGTCGTGACGGCATGCACACCATCGATGACAGCCTGCTGCATCTTTTGACCTATGATTTCATCACGCTGGAGGATGCCAAGGCGCACTGCCGTGATTATAGCTTCATCAAGATGGGCTATGAGAAACTGCAGCGTGAGCGTGGTGGCCAGCGCTGATCTTTGAAAAAGCCTCCGTATTCTCACTCCATGAGTTCCCCCGACGACTCCATCCATCTCCGCGGCCTCGACCTGCCGGTGCGCATCGGCGTGCCGGAGGCGGAGCGGGAGATGTGGCAGACTTTGCAGGCCGATGTGTCCTTTACCCTGGCCTCGCGCTTTGAGGAACTGTGGGACGATCTGAAGGCCACGGTGGACTATGCCGCCGTGGCGCTGCGCCTGCGCGCACTGGCTGCGGAGAGGCCGCGGCAGTTGATCGAGACCCTGGCCGCGGAGATGGCGCAGTGCCTGATCATGGAGTTTGGGGTGAAGAGCGTGACGATCGAGCTGAAGAAGCGGATCCTGCCGGGGTGTGATCACGTGGCGGTGAGTTTGACGAGACCGTGAAGAAGCGTGGATGATGCAGTCCTTTCCTTGCCAGAAGGGATTAGGTGCTATAATTTCCATAGATGCACCTCCCGCGTTATTCCTTGTTTCTCCCTATCGTCTTTTTGACAGCGTGGGCAGGGAACATGTGGGGGCAGCTGCAGCTTCGCAGTCCAGATCACGTGACCCAGATGAAGCAGCGGGAGTCTCTGCCCGCCGAGGCGCGCCAGGAGCATGACGACAATCAGAAGGCCGCGCACTACTGGTATGAGAGCCGAAACCCGAAGAACCTGCCGGAGATAGACGCCGCCCTGGCACGTGTGCTGCCAAACGCGCTGCGCCAGTCTGCCTGGATCAGCGAGGTGCCGAGCTGGGAGGAGGCGCACCGGGTGCAGGCCTACCATGATGCCGGCGCCATCCTGCTGGCCCGCTGCTACACGCTGCTCTACTATGGCCGTGAGAACGAGGCGAAGGAGAGCATCAAGCTCATCAACGACAAGTTTCCGCACGCACTCCTGCTGAGACCTGACCGCCGGGTGATCCTGGTGCGGCGGAGCCTGCGCTATCACATGCATGCCTGTGCGATCTACCGTGCCATCCGGGAACGGAAGATGTACGACTTTGAGTTTCCGCCTGAGATGGATGAGCACGATGCCTGGGCCCAGGAGCGGGCGGCCGAGGACATGGCCATGCTGCGCCTCCGCGAGGGTGATTTCGATGGTCTCGACCACCTGGCCTCACAGGCTCGTCTGCGGGCGCTGAAGACGGCGGATGGTGAATGGGTTTCTGATGCCATTTACAGCGGCATTCATCCGCTGGAAGGTGAGAGCTGGTCTGCTGCTGCCTGGGATGAGATGGGCGGACGTCTCGATGAGTGGCGTGAGAAAAAGCCGACCTCTGTGGATGCCCGGATCGCCAACGTGATTTTTACGCTTTATCGCTTCAAGGGAGAGGTGGAGCTGGCCGGCTCCACGAAGGAGGCTTTGCTGAAGCTGCGGCGCACTGTGGAGGAGATCGGGCCAGTGTCGCCACAGATGCCGTTTATCGAGATGATCGTCAGCATCGCTCTGGAGGAGAGGCTGGACCAGATCGCGAGCATCTACCAGAAAGCGCAGAAGAAGTTTCCTGACTACACGCCGACTCACATGTTCATGCTGATGCGTCTGGCTGCTGAGGAGAATGGTGAGCGCCACTGCCGCAGCATGCTGAGAGAGCTGGCGAGCCATGAAGAGACTGTGGAGCAGGCCGCGCGCATCCTGACATGCCTGCCGGAAAAATCCGTGATGGTGCTGACGGAGGGACTGCCTCTGAAGGATCTGCGGGAAAGCATGCGGGCTCTGCTGGAATCAGCCCCAGGCAGCTCTCATCTGCGCAACAGGCTCGGGCTGCTGGCGGTGTTTGTGGGCCAGGATGACATCGGCATGGAGGCGATGCGCACGGTGGGCGGACGCTGGGAGCGCAAGCTTTGGAGCGGTCGTGAGTATCACGCCACACGACTGACGGAGCGCCAGCCCATCCAGGCTTCTGTGCCGGCGAAAGTGGGCGAGCTTTGAATGATGGAGGGTCCTTCGCCAAGGCTAAGGGCCCCAGGGTGATGGTCATGCGGCTGGATGATTGTTTTGAAGAATGCACGGTGGGGGCCGTTGAGAGGGGATGTCTATGCGTCGCCGTTTGTTCACCTGTCTTCTGGGGCTTGCCATCATCACTCCTCTGCATGCGGAGAAGCCGCCGCCGGATGAGGTGAAACCTGAGGGACCGGCGAAGCTGAAGGGGACGAAGCCGCTGCCACCGCTGCCTGCGGGTGCTTTCACGTTTGTGGTTATACCGGACACGCAGCACTACACGGGGAAGGGGACGAAGGTGAGCAAGGGGAGTGGCAAGCAACTGGAGGAGCCGGTGAAGAATGCGCATCTCGAAGCGCAGGTGGCGTGGATCCTGGCGAACCAAAAGGCGCAGAACATTGTCTTCGTGAGCCACGTGGGAGACATCGTGGAGTATGACCGCAAGCCTGAGTGGGAGGTGGCGAAGCAGCATCTGGACAAGCTGCGTGGCGTGGTGCCTTTCAGCCTGACGGTGGGAAACCATGACATGAGCAGCAAGGGTGACGCGCACCTGTTTCAGGAGACTTTTCCGGCGGCGAGCTTCAAGGACTATCCCTGGTATGCGGGGGCCTATGCGCATGAGCGCGAAAACCAGAAGGTGTCCGCGAACAATGTGAACAGCGCGCAGCTTTTCAGCGCGGGTGGTGTGGACTTCATCCACCTGAGTCTTGAGTGCAATGCACCGGATGATGTGCTGGCCTGGGCGGACGGTGTGCTGACGAAGCATGCGGACCGGCGTGCGATCATCACCACGCACATGGACCTGGGCATCCTGGACAAGCCGAAGGAGGAGGCGGGTTACATCAAGGATCCGAAAGGCCGCATGAAGTGGGTCAAAATTCACGGTGCACGCGGGAACACGGGTGAGCAGATGTGGGACAAGCTTTACCGGAAGCATGCGAACCTTTTCCTGGTGCTGTGCGGTGATCAAAGCCGCGTCACGGCTTTAAAGCTGGATCGCGCAGCGGATGACGGGCACATCATCCATGGTCTGCTGAGTGACTACATGAGCGAGCCCGCGCTGAGGCTGATGCGCTTCCTTCCGGCGGAGAAGAAGATCGATGTGCTCACCTATGAGGTGAAGAGAGGCTTCCTTGTGGAGGACACCAGCCATGTGCATGAGGTGGAGCAGCACCAGTTCTCGCTGTCTTGGGACGGGAAGTGAATTAAATCACTTCTTGTTATACTTCTGCACGAGCTCGTTGAACTCCTGGGTGCGGGCATTGAGCTGGGTGATGGCATCATCACGCTCTTTCACGAGCTGTTTGAGCTGCGTGTTCGCCTTCTCAATGGCGCTGTTCTGGGCGGTGACGGTGTCGTTGTGCTTCTTCAGCGCGTCATTGCCCTGGCCGGCGAGGCGCTTGTAGGCCTCGAGCTCGTTGCTGGAGCGGATGGTCTCGTTCATGAGCACGGCGATGCTGAAGCCGCGGGCGGCCTGGTCGTCGTTGAGCAGCTGGATCTGCTCCGTGGCATCGAGGAGGCGGACTTCGATCTCTTTGCGCAGGGTGTTCAGGCGCTCGATCTCACGGCCGTACTGCTCCACCTTTTCCTCGGCGGCCACACGCGCCTTGTTTTCCGCGATGAGGAGGTTGGAGAGGTTTTCGATGGTGGCGCGCAGGCGGAACTCACGCTGCCACTGGAAGACGCAGATGCCGCAGAGCGCGAGCGAGATGAGGACGAGCAGGGAGATGAGAGCGCGCTTCATTTCGCTGGGGCAGGAGCGGGAGTTGGGGCTGGTGCAGGTGCCGGTGTTGCGCCTGCGCCAGGCGCAGGCGCGGAAGCTGGGGCTGGAGCGGGACCTGGAATGGCGCCGCTGGCAGAGGCTTTGACGTTGAAGGCGACCTTGTTGAAGCCGGTGCGGCGGACGGCATCGAGAGCCTTCACCATGTCAGCGTGGCGGGTGTCGGCATCTCCGCTGATGTAGACGGGGGTGTTCGCATCCTTGGCGTGGCGGGCGGTGAGCTTGCGCTCGAGCTCCGGCAGGGCGGTGAGCTGGGTGTCCAGGTAGATGTCACCCGTGGCACTGACGCCGATGTTGATCATGTCGGGCTTGAAGTCGGGCTGGCTGGCGGAGGCCATGGGCAGGTTGACCTTGATGGTCTGCTGCTTGGTCATGGTGAGGCTGACCATCATGAAGGAGGCCAGGAGGAAGAACATCACGTCAATCAGCGGGATGATCTCCAGCCGCGTCTTCTTGTGCGGGATGGGGGAGTGGAGTTTCACGGACGTGCGCGGTTCGTGGTTCTCAGTGCCCGGCTTTGGTGCCGACCTTGTCGTAGCCGTGCTGGGCGGCGAGGATGAGGACGTTGTTCGCAGCAGCCTCGAGCTCAAACTGAAGCTTGGCGAGGCGGCTGTGGAAGTAGTTCATGGGCACCAGGGTGGTGATGGCGATGCCGAGACCTGCGGCGGTGGCGATGAGGGCCTCACCGATACCACCGGTGACCTTTTCCACGGCAAGCTCGGAACTGCCGATGGAACTGAAGGAGCCCATGATGCCTGTGACGGTGCCGAGAAGGCCGAGAAGAGGTCCGAGGGTGACGACGGTGTCCATGGCGCCGAGGAAGCGGCCCGCGCCCTGAAGCTCACGGCCAGCGGCCACTTCCAGCGCGCCCTGCATGGAGCTGTGATGATGAATGAGGCCGTGATGGATCATGCGCACCACGGGATCCGAGCTGTTTGCGGACGTGGTGACAGCCTTGTCAATCTGGCCGGCCTCGAGCTCCGCATACACTTGGTCCAGAAGCTTGGGCTTACGCTTCGCACTAAAGCGCAGCCACCAGAAGATGCGCTCCAGCACGATGCACACGGCAAAGGCACCCACCACGAGGATGGGATACATGATGGGACCACCTTTGACGATGAGTTCGACGACAGCGTTGGCGAGGAGAGCGGGAGGGGGGGCAGCTAACATGAAGTGGGGGGAGAAAACGAATCAGCGAAGTTTGAAAGTGAGCGGGGCCACTATCTTACCAGACACCCCCGTCGGCCCACGACCATTGCGACGGGCATGGGATGCGGCGAACTCATCGAGGGCGGAATTTCCACTGCTGCTGATGACTGAGACGCTCTCCACCCGGCCTGATACTCCGGTGAAGATGAGCAGGCGCACCGTTCCAGTGACCCCCATGGATTTCAGGTGGCTCGGGTAGGCGGGTGTAGGAAGCTTGAAGTTCGCGGACGAGAGGCCCACACCTGCCGTGCCCATGCCACCACTGCCGCCACCGCCGGAGGCAGTCGTGGCGGAGCCTTGCGGACCACGTGCCGGGGAGGCGGTCGGACCACGACGCGCATTGGGTTTGGCCACGGCCTTGGGCTTGGGTTTCGGCTGCTCAGGCTTTGGCTCCACGGGACGCAGGGCCGTCTCCACACGGGGTGGTGTGGGAATGGTGAACACGTCCTCCGTGACCATTGCCGGGACGATTTCTGGCAGTTCCTGGGGCACCTCAAGGACCTCCACAGGGGGCGGCACCTCGATCTCCTCCACTTCTTCCACGACGGTCTCAGGTGAGATCTCCTCAGATTGAACCTCCACCATAGCCGCTTCCAGAGTCGTGCGGCCTTCGCCTGGATCGCCCTTTTTTCCCTCAAGCATGAGGGGCACATAGCCATCTCCCTCAAAAACCCCGATCACGCCCACCGCCAGGAAACAGGAGGTGATGGACACCATCCAGCAGAGGAAGCAGTGATCCTTCGCCTGCTGCAGCCCGAGGCGCACGCTGGCGGCGGGAAGCCCGGTTACCCCCTTGGCCACAGGTGTTCCCACAGACTGGAGAGCAAAGGCGGCTGTGGAGGTCATAAAATGAGGGGGGAAAGTGGCGGAAACGGACGACAAAAGTGGACCAACTTCCCAGAGCGTCAAACGCTATTGAGACGCTATCGCACAAAAAAGGTGAAGTTGGGCGCAATGTGTGGTTAGGGGCCGCATGGGGAATGGTTTCCAGGCTGCCGATGCCGTCCGCCCGCCGTCTGAAACGGCGGCGGATGAGGAGAAGCATGCCCTGGCGAATCAATGGACCCAGCGCGGTATCTCCCTGCTAAGCTCTCCGGTCTCAAGCGACCTCATCGAGGCGCTGGGATGCTTTGATGAAGCCATCCACCTGCGTCAGGGGCTGCTTTTGGAGGTCAATCCATGGTATCGCTGGGGGCTGACGGCGGGCTGGATGAACCGGGCGGATGTTCTCTCTCGGCTCGGACGGGCGCAGGAAGCCCTGGCGGCCTATGGTCGGGCTTTGGAGCATCTACAGAAGCTGCCCCTGGAGATGGAGCCTGCCTTCCGCTGGCGGCTTGGCCTGGCATGGATGAACCGCGCGCTCACTTTGCATGATCTCGGGCCGGCACATGATGAAGCTGCGCTCGCCTCACTGGACACTTCGATTGAGGTGCTCAGCCATCCCGCGCTGACCACGCCTCGTGATCTCGGCACGCTGGGCTGTGCCTGGATGAATCGCGCCGCCTTGCTGATGCAGACGCAGCCCGTCCGCCCCGCCGAGGCTCTGGAAGCGGCCCTGAAAGCGCTACCCTCTCTAGTGCCTTTAGAGCGCAGTGATCTCGTGGCGGCGGATGCGGCGCTGAAGGCCCGTCATCGCAGTTGCCAGGCCATCGCCATGCTTCTGGAGACACCGCCGGTGCCTGTGGACAAGGCCGATGACTGGATCATGACTGCCACGGATCATGTGGAAGAGGGGCTGGCACTGGCGGAGCACTGGCAGGGCCGTGCAGACTTCACCGAGATCACGCTGCAGCTCTTCCGCTTTGGCTGCCGCATCTATCTGGCCTTCCAGCCGCACTTTCTGGGGGAGTTCATGCTGGATGTGCTGCGGCCGCGCCCGGATCGTGTCATCAGCCGGGACTTTCACATCGCTGCTGAGGAGGCGATCCAGCATGCGGCGGAGATCCTGCGCCAGCGCGGCCCCACGGACCTTGGCTTGAGGCGCGTGGATGATCTCCTGCTAGTGCTGGAGGGGCTGGAGGCCGCTGCGCAGCAGATTCGCACGTGGAGGCCTGCGGAGACAACTCCAGCATGACGTTCGCCTTGTCATTTTCCCTGCGGGAGACATGGTCGCAGCCCCGTTTCCATTGCTCATGACTCGTCTGTTCCATTCCTTGCCGCTCCTGCTGGTGGTCGCCCTCGGCGTCAGCGCCTGTGCCACCGTCAAACGTTTCACGCCTGACCTCAGCAAGATCAAGCTGCCCAAGATCAAGGTGCCGATGCCGCCCATGCCAAACTTCTCCTCGCTGAAGAAGATCACGAACATCATCCCGGGCATGCCGGACACGGACAAGGAAAGCGTGGATGACCCGCAGATGCCTTTCAATGCGCGCGGAACTCTTGGTTATGGCCACACGCTGCGCCTGCATGTGTATGAGGGCAGCCGCTCTCCGAAGCGCATCTACAATGACGTGGTCATGATCGACTCGCATGGCGTGATTGATCTGGGCAAGGCTGGCACGGCGAGGATCGGCGGCTCCACGCTGGCGAAAGCGGCGGCCACCATCGCCACCACCTTCCGCGTGAACCTGGCCCTCGGCCGCACCACCACCGTGCACATCCTTTCCGTGGAGGACACGCCCGTGGTCTCCGTGCGTGGAGATGTGATCTCGGACGAGTTCATTCCTGCCTGGGAAGACATGACCATCGAGCAGGCCGTGCGCGTGGCGGGTGGACGCAAACTTGGTTCGACCGCGCATGGTGTCTATCTCATCCGCGAGGGCGAGCGCCGTTACTTCTCCTCTCTGGAATCCGCCAACGAGCTCGAGCCCGAGCCTGGCGACATCATCGAACTTTCCTCCGACATCTAATCTCTCATGGCCGATTACCTGGGTGGCAACGCCGCCGTCAATCAAAGCTCCTTCAGCAGTCTTTTCAAATCCATCGCCATCCTGCGCATCGGCACCGGTGCGCTGCTGCTGACGCAGCATGCCTGGCTCGCCGCCATCGGCGCATACAAGTTCCTGTGGGAGGAGCAGGCCTGGGACTGGGTGACGGCCTTTAGTGATGCCGGCCTGCCTTACCCGCAGTTCACCGCGCCTGCTGCCGCCATCATCCTCGCCGCTGTGGCCGTCAGCTTCACCGTGGGCTTTCTCACGAGGCTCTTCGCCATCGTCTTCATGCCGGTGCTCGCGCTGTTTTTGGTTTACGCGCAGAAGGTCGGCGCGGCGCAGGTGGAGACCGCGTGGCTGTATCTCTTCATTTCCTTCACCCTGCTGCTCTTCGGGTCTGGCGCCATCTCGCTGGACAAGCTCTTCCACATCGGTGAGAGCTGGGCCAGCCGGCCGAAAAAGAAGAAGAACTGGTAACCTGCTCCCATGGCCCGTGTCACTGCCGCTGATCTCAAGCGCGTCCTCGCGAACGCGGCGAAGACTGGCCGTCGTGTGACGGACCGGTCCGCCTCCGCGCCGCGTGCGGCGCCTCAAGGCGGCACCACCGGCCGCCTGCCGCTGACCAGTGAGCGCGTGCTGGCGATCGACCCCGCTTTACGCAATACGGGTTGGGCCGTTCTGGAGAGAAGTGGCCGCGAGCTGAAGGCCATCGAATGGGGCGTGATCTCCAATCCCGCGAAGCTGCTGCATTCCGGCTGCCTTGTGGCCATCCGCGAGCAGCTGGGTGATGTGATCCGCCAGCACAAGCCCACCGTGTGTGCCATCGAGTCCACGATCTACGTGCAGAGCTTCAAGACCGCCATCGTGCTCGGCACCGCGCGCGCGGCCTGCCTCATCGCCGCCGCAGAGCACGGCCTGCCCATCTATGAGTATGCGCCGAAGGAAGTGAAGCATGCCTCCGTGGGCCGTGGTGCCGCGCAGAAGGACCAGGTGGCCTTCATGATCCGCGCCCAGCTCCGCCTTGATGAAACTCCGCCGTCTGATGCTGCGGATGCGCTGGCCGTGGGCATCACGCATTTTCAGAATGCGGATGCTTCTGCCCTGATGGGGATTGAGGGGAGAAGGGTGTGATGCATTGGAGCAAGAATTTTTTCATTCATTTGTTAGGCTGAATACTTTATGAACGCCGACCAGCTTGCTGAGATTCGTCCCGTCCTCCGAGAAGTTATCGAAGGCGCGCCTGACACCTGTGCAACACTCGAAGCCGACGACGATCCTCAAAAGTGGTTGCAGGTTGTCGACCAGACCGTCAACGCGGCTTACCCGCATTCGGACAATCCAGAAGAGAGGCTTGGCAGACTGGGGCTGCCACTGCTTTCGACAAAGCTCGTCAGTTGGGAAGCCTGTAAGTTCGCGACCTTTGACTTCGCTGAGTTTGAAGTGAAGGCCATCGCGGATTGGATTGATGCTTAATTCGTCCGTGTGATAGGCTGTCCTGAAGGTGAATATCACCTCGATGTCACCTTCGTGAAGATCTGAGACAGAAACCTAGACGAATAAGGCGGT
The DNA here is from genome assembly GCF_007992435.1 of Prosthecobacter gellanilyticus. Classification (GTDB taxonomy): domain Bacteria; phylum Verrucomicrobiota; class Verrucomicrobiia; order Verrucomicrobiales; family Verrucomicrobiaceae; genus Prosthecobacter; species Prosthecobacter gellanilyticus. Next base: position 11,861 of record NZ_BKAG01000077.1, read on the forward strand.
GGTGGAGAATCGGCTGACTGTCAGAGACAGAATGCCTGGCTGCTTCAATGGCAAATCGGGTGATCTGTTGTTTGCGGGAGCATTGACATACTCGACAGAATTGCGTCTCATTCACTAATCCGCCGAACTTCAACACGCCCCGTATCGTGAGCAGTGCCTACACAGTGATTTGGAATAGTGATCGAGTGAAGATTGCCAAGAAGCATGGCCTTGCAGGCAAAGGCATTGAGTTTCTTTTTGGAGGCCCGCACACGTCACAGCCTAGTTTTTCCAGAGCTGGTGTAGTGGGAGGTGACATCATTTACCCGATCTTTGTTCGAGACGGCATGGTTCACATTCTCTCAAGAGTTGTCACCAGCGAGATCGTGACGGTGGATCACTTCATCGCGTCTCGTCCCGACCTCTATCCACCGGAGCGCCATGGCAAATGGCCTTTCGAGACGCTTGATGCGGGTGTCGAACTGCATCCATGGCTTCGAGCCTTGAACTGGACGTGCTCGGACCATGTGGTGCTGGCTGAGAGATCGACTCCAGTGAATCTCGATAACGTGCTTCCTGCCGAGATGTTGACGCGCCTGACCTACAGATCCAAGAAGGCTGAGAGGGCGGTGAGAGGCGTGGTGGACGGACGTCTCACCACGATCGTCAGTCTTCAGGGAGTCTACAGATTGTCGTTGTCGTCAGAATCGGACTTTGCCAGTCTCTTTCCGGTAGGATGACCATAGCAGAACACGCGGTGTCATTTTCCATGGGTAACGTATCACCTCAACTAGTCAGGCCATTTCGCACATCATGACTCGGGACGATTTTTGGACGCTTATTGACAGCATTGACCGCAAATCATTGGATGCCGGAAATGAAGACGCGGCCATTGAACCACTTCAGAAGATGATGGGCTCTCTGAGCGAGCCTGATCTGGAGGCCTTCGAGGAGCATTTGTCGCAGTGTCTGCATGTCCTGGACGGACAGGTGTTCGCGGACGAGTCCGGAGAGTCGAGCGATTCTGACGATGCATTTCTCTATGCACGTTGCTATGTCGTCGCAAAGGGCAGGGCGCATCACGAGGCGGCCCTCAAGAACCCCAAGCTGATGCCGAAGACACTCGATCATTGGTGTGAGTCTTTATTGTATGCGCATCGTGCTGCATGGTCTGATCTCACGGGGAAGGATCAATCTGAGTGGCCATTTGAGGCTTCTGTTAGTTACGAAAGCGGCAGTAACGAAAATCTGTGGCCGCACTGAATCTGGGGCCGCACCTGAGATGCAGGGAAGGTGGTGCTCGCATCACGGTTGCAATTCAAGTGTTCCTCGGCCTTTTCTCCGCACGTCCATACATTCACCATGTTCGGCATCCACGACTTCGGCGTTTTCATCGTCACTGGCATCATCCTGAACCTCACTCCGGGGCCGGACACGTTTTATATTCTTGGGCGTAGCATGGCCCAAGGGCGCAGCGCGGGCGTGGCGTCTGCGCTCGGTATTGGCGCAGGCGCGCTGGTCCACACGCTGGCGGCTGCCTTGGGGCTTTCGGCACTGATTGCGGCATCGGCGACTGCCTTTATGGCGGTGAAGCTCGCGGGCGCGGCCTATCTGGTTTACCTCGGTGCTAAGATGCTGCTTAGCCGTGCATCGTCGGCGGCCTCGATTCCCGCGGGCTTCAGCTCGTCTGGCTTCTCCGCGGCTTTCCGGCAGGGGCTGATCACGAATGTTCTCAATCCGAAGGTGGCGCTCTTCTTCCTGGCCTTCATGCCCCAGTTCATCGCGGCGGACAGCCCATCCAAGTTTGCTGCCTTCATCACGCTGGGCCTCACCTTTGTCGTCACCGGCACACTTTGGTGCCTGTGCCTCGCCTGGTTCGCCTCCCTCCTCGGCGACCGCCTCCGCGGCAGCCCGACTTTTGGGGAGGTTCTCAACCGGACCGCAGGCGCGCTCTTTGTGTTTCTGGGCATCCGTCTCGCAGTGACGAAGTGAGATGCCTGGCCATAAACCTCCAGCCCAACCCACCCGATGTTTCCCTTCGGTCACATTGACTTGAGAGTTCGCGATCTGGAGGCGGTCTATCCCTTCTACGCCAGGCTGCTTCCCGAGCTGGGCTTCCCGCATGAATGGCGAGGGGAGGGAGCCTTCTTCATGACCGAAGGCAAGCTGCCTAACCAATCATGGTTTGGTGTTCTCGAAGACAAGGATCACGTCCCCAACAAGACCAGGATCGCCTTCGCCGCCCAAAGCTGCCAGGAGGTGGATCGACTGGCTGAAATCATTCGATCCGCCGGGGCAGGGAATATTGAAGGTCCGGAAGACATGACCTACTCGCGGATCTATCATGCCGTGTATTTTGAGGATCCTTCGGGCAACCGGCTGGAGATCTATTACTGTGAGGAGTAGTTACTCATCGGCCATATGTTCAAGAGCATTCAGAACTGGATTCGTCGGCGGAAGTTCCGCGAAGGCCGGACGCTTTCGGGGTTCATTGCTCGCGATGTTCGCAGGGAAATTCTGATTGTGTCTGCCGCCAGGCTTGATGAAGGGTATATCACGGTACGTGTCCGGACCGTGAACGTGCTCTATGTCTCCAAAGGCTTGATCCCCGAACCGGAGTTTGAAGCTCCGAGAGAGATGCGTTTTGATGAAGTCTGGAAGTGGTCTGGCAAGAATTGGGGCGGCCTTCCAGATGGCACATCTATTGTGGAAAATTTGAGATGAGGATGATCATGTCTCATTAGGCTGCTGATTCCTGGATTCCACCCCCCGATGACAGAAACGCTCCCCTGGGGACGTGGTATCTCTCCCCCCTTCTAATGTCGTTCCTGGCCCGTCATCCTATTCTCCGCCTGTTTGCCTCGCCCCAGCATCTGTGGCGCACCATGTCCCTGGGACTGAAGAGCATCTGGCTGAACAAGCTGCGCTCCTTTCTCACGGCGCTGGGCGTGATTTTCGGCGTGGCTTCGGTGATTGCCATGCTCGCGATCGGGGAAGGGGCCAGCCATGAGGCGCAGGAGCAGATCCGCCGTCTGGGCAGCCAGAACATCATCCTCGAGAGTGTGAAGCCGCCGGATGGCCAGGGCTCCGCGGCCGAGACACGAAGTATGGTGATCGATTATGGCCTCACGCTGCGGGATGTGCAGCAGATCCGGCAGACGGTGCCTGGCATTGAGGTCGTGGTGCCCTCCCGCGTGCTGACGGAGAACATCTGGAACTTTGAGCGCAGTGTGGATGGCCAGATCATCGGTGCGCTGCCGATCTACCCTGAGATGCGCAACCGCCCGATGCTCAGCGGCCGCTTCTTCTCCGACCTGGAAATGAACGAGAAACTGCCGGTGTGTGCGATCAACGAGACCGCCGCGCATGAGCTCTTCCCGCTTTCCACACCGGTGGGCAAATCCATCCGCGTCAAAGGCTACTACTACAAGGTGCTTGGCGTCATCCAGAATGAAGGCGCGCGTGTCGGCGGTGAGGACAGTCCCACGGGCTCCGCAGGGTCGCAGATGTTCATCCCCTACGCCACGCTGATGGACCAGTATGGCGAGACCTTCTTCCGCTATCGCAGCGGCGGTTTCGAGGCTGAGAAAGTGGAGTTCCATGAAGCCGTGGTGCGTGTCGTCGATGTCAATCAGGTCGAGAGCCGTGCCGAGGCCATTCGCCAGATCCTGAGGACCAATCATAAAAAAGAAGACTGGCGCATCATCGTGCCCGTGGAGCTTTTGAGGCAGGCCGAGCGCACCAAGCAAATCTTCAGCATCGTGCTTGGCAGCATCGCGGCGATCTCCCTGGTGGTCGGCGGCATCGGCATCATGAACATCATGCTGGCCAGCGTCACCGAGCGCACGCGTGAGATCGGCATCCGCCGCGCCATGGGCGCGCGACAGGCGGACATCGTGGTGCAGTTCCTCATCGAGACCGTGCTGCTTTCCGGAGCGGGTGGAATCATGGGGGTGATCCTCGGCATCAGCATCCCGATTGCGGTGCAGCACTTTGCCGGCGTCACCACGGTGGTGAAGTTCTGGTCACCCGCGCTCGCGTTCCTCATCTCTGTGTTCACGGGCATCGCCTTTGGTATTTATCCGGCCCGCCGCGCCGCCCGCATGAATCCGGTGGAGGCGCTCAGGCACGAGTAAGGGGGGGCGGAGCTTGTTTATTTTGTGCGCTGAATGCATTTCCTTTCCGGTGTTCTCGGTGTTGGTTGGCATGATCTTCGGATCCTCCGAACATGGTGGACACTGTGAGTTCGGACGCATCTAGCATGCTACAATTACAGACCTGCAGGCCATGATACCTACGTGGAGAGAACTCAAGGACATCTCTCGCCGTCAAAGGATGGACGGGAAGGTGGGCGAGGCGATCAGCACACTGAATGCCTCACTAGAACTTGCGATGGCCGATGCGCCGGAAGAGGTGGCTAAAATTTGTAACATTCTGGCTGACCTCTATGTGAAGGGTGGAAACATCGAATCTGCTGAACGCATGGCGCGAAAATCACTTCAGTACGAGGAGGTGTGGGGCCGAGAGCTTTCTGGAAATGAGCACTTGGCGACATAAAATGTGATGATGTCGATCGTGCTGGAGAAAGCCTGTCGATTCCCTGAAGCCCGTGATTACATGCGTGAGGCGGTTGAGCAATTCCCAGTCATTCGAGGGGCGCAGGACGACTATGTCGCCCTGATGAAAGAGCGTCTCCATAGTCTGAAGGCATGACTGTTGTCAGTGTGCCAAAAATTGACAAACTGCGTGACTCGGGTTGAGCTGTCTCCAGATCTTTGGACACACAACTCCGACAGTGCGGCCAACATCTGCTTTCGAGCCATTGCCGGATGTGCTGGCTCATATGTGCGGCGCATTTTCACCCCCATGAACTTGAAATCTGACTCCGACTTCTTCTCTTCAATTTGGGGAACTGATACCGATATTGTTGTTGGTCTAACCGAGGACTCGCTAACCATCATTGACGACTCTGGAAAGACGTATTGTTCCCTGTCTTTGGACCGCCAGGGCGAAGCGTTCCCGCCTGTCGGTGATTATTCTCCCAAGTGGGACATTTTCGTGGCCGCAGTCGCCCCAGGAATTGTCACCGCTATCCAGGTTTCTACGAGAAAGGTGCTTTGGCAAATCAAGGACAGAAGGTTGATTAACCGTGTTTGCATATTGGACGCGTCTCAAGATGTGGTCATAGCCGGACGATCCGCCAAAGTGCTGAAGCTTGCTGATGGTTCTCCGACGACCTCCGTGATCACGGACTGCCACTCTCACCTTGATTCAGGCAACGGTTGTTTCTGTATGAAAAACAAGACCCAAGAAAGGTATTTGTTTTCACATTCATCCAGACCCGGGATGCTGTTGGAAGCAGCTCTGCCAAGCCTTAAGCTATCAATCTTCACTCCGCACTTTTTCGCGGCGGTTGGCTTTGATGCGCCTGCCGAGGTTTATTTTCTGGATCCGTTCTTTGGCAAATTGGTTGATCGAGTGGTCGTTCCTGATTCTCAGCTTATTGATGCATTGTCGTATGACACCAAGGAAGATGCGTTGTTGGTGGCGTCTCATGGTGCTGCCAAGTTCATCGAAGTGTGGCGCGTCTACCTGACGGGAAGGCGAGAGCTTGTGACCACGTTACCCCAGGGGATCGGGGGCACATCATGGTCTTTCCACAGTCATGGAAGAAAGTTGATTTCGCCTAGAGGCCGGGTGGCTGATCTTTCGTCAGGCGAATTGCTGCGGCGAAGTTGGGCAGACTGGCAACTCCAAGAGATGTAACACAGAAGTGAAGGAGCTTCGATACTCGAAGGCTTCCTGGATGCGTTTGCGGAAGCTTGGTGCAGCTTGCCGCGTGAAGAGAGCGACTCTGGGCTGGATCTCGATGACTCAGGTTCGGAAGGCGTCCAAATAAAGAAATGGTGAGGGGAATTCAAGGCAGGTTGAAACCATGACAGCTATGAAATATTACCAATTCACGCCATTGATCGGCAAATACGCGCAGCTAAGATTTAAGGAAGGGATCGAGACAACATCATTGTTCGAGGTTGGGACGAGAGTTTCTCAAGCGAGCTTAGAGGCTGTGGAATGGTCGGAATTTGGTGATTCGCAGCTCCATGATTGCCCGATTATGAACTACGGAATATTTGCCTTCAGTGAAAAGGCCTGGAGTGTGCTTGGAGATCTTCTATCGAGAGACGTTCAAGCCGTTAGGCTAACTAATATCTCGCCCAGATGTTACGCAATCAATGTTCTTTCCCTCATTCCGGCATTGGATGAGCAAAGATCCAAGTGCACTTTCTTCCGCAACGGCAAGGTTGATCGAGTCTTGGATTATGTGTTCAGACCTGATTTAGTTGAGGGGCGTCATATGTTTCGCATCCCTCAGCGACGATGCGACACTTTTGTGTCGGAGCAATTGCTGGATACTGCCATTGGAGCCGGACTGAAAGGCTTCATCAAAACCAAACCTGTGGTTCAGGTGTAAAGAAATGTGGCAGCCAACGGAAGTGAAGAAAAACAGGAGGCAAAATTTGACGATGCCTTCGTTGATGTGGCCTAACGATCAATCAAATCAACTGCTGCGTGTTGCCCCCGACTGTCTTCGCGAACTCTTCGGCATGATGAGATCGCGGTGTCCAATGGGTCCGAATGGGACTGTTGGGGATGAGGCGGAATGGCTGAAGTTCGGGGAGAGGAGAGGCGAGCGTGAGTTGTTGACGGGTTCGTCTTTCGCGGAATGCTTCGGAGAATGGATGGCTGGCGGTGGTTGACCGTTGTTTACGGTCGTTTGGAAGGAGGACGGGAAGGACGGCAGCGGCGATTGTCGTGGAGAATTAACTTTCGGAGAAAGGTGGCCGCGTTGGTGGATCAAGGTGGATCCTGAATGGGCCGCGCTTTCAGCGCTTGGCGGTGGGTGCGTGCGGAGAACCTAGGGCTAGACGCCCTAGGCTGGTATGGGGCGCGCCGGTGGCGCTGAAGAGTTGAGGTATGCTCTGGAGTTAATGCCGCTAAGCAACCCCGGGTTTGGAGCCTCAAGAGGCGGCACTCCTCAGCCCAGACTAACGGCCTGGGAGACGCGCCAACGCAACGCCGGTTACCCGACCCC
>NZ_BKAG01000078.1 GCF_007992435.1 Prosthecobacter gellanilyticus
CTATATCTATCCACGTCGAAAGCTATGAGCAAACTCGACACCACACCATCTTCAGCGACAGTCACCGCATTGCCTGAGTTCGCAGATCACAAAAATGCCCGTGCCCTTTTCGGGCTGTCACGCAGCTACCTCTATAACCTCGCCAGCGAGGGCAAGATCCGCTCGGTAAGCATCCGAAAGCCTGGTGCCACTAGAGGCCGACGTCTCTTTGATTGCGCGAGCATTCGTGCATTTCTTGAGGGCTCCACAGCTAACGATCTCAGACAATGAGATCACCGTCTGGTTGCGTTTCAGACTGCCTCCAACAGGCGAAATCACAGCCATTTCGGCCACATATTCCATTCGCATTGAATCAATTACGACGGCCGTTAAAACGGCAATTCGTGGTGGACAAAACGAATTCATTTGGACGCCGCAATTCGGGCCGAATGGCTCGTCGACAAGGTTAGGATGGCTCACATTTGAGCGGTGGGCTGAAGCCTACTGAAAACACGCCATCCAAGTCCTTGCAAAAGCCTCTGCACGGTGGGCTTCCACAGCCTCATACGGCGCGCTGCGACTTTGAGCACCGTGATGTGAATGGGCTGCCCATGCACCGAACACAACAACCATTGATTCATGGAGTACGTTCTCCGCCCTCACGTAGCCGTTACCCACAGACGAGGCCGTATTGTCCCTCCTCGGCCCAAGATCGGGGAGAGCCGGCCATGTCCCTATTCTCGGGCGGACATCAACGGTCTATTGGCAACAGCGCACGCAGTGAACTGGCAGGCAATGGTGACTTTGACCACTCCACCAAAGCGTCGAATTACCGATTGGCCAACGCTGCACAGCACCCTTCAGAGGCTCAAGCAGGCATTGGCAAACTGGCGCAGACGTAAGGCGTTCCCGGCCATGCTTTTGGTTACCGAGTTTGATGGCGATTCAGAAGAGACGTGCTGGGCTCATTTTCACATCGGCTGCGCACGTCCCCTATCCGAAGAGCAACAAGGGATCTTCGCCGATTGGTGGCTCCAGCAAAACGAGGCTGAAAATAACCAAGGCCATCTTTTCGATCACAGGGCCGATAGCGGAGGCGTGCAACTTCAGGACTATCTAGCTAAAGACATTCGTCGCGTTCGGGGGCAACGGAGCCACTTCGTGAAATATGCCGCCCCTTGGCTTCCAGACCGAGTGGAAATGCGCCTTTGGTTCGTTGTCGGCAGCAAGAGACGATCGGCTAGTGAGGGTGCCATCCTATGCGCGCAGAGAGGCCTCAGGCGGCGGCGTTACTGCGGTGAGCGTGTGATTTCACTCGAAGCCAAACAACTCACGGACACAACCCCTTTCGACAGAGAGCACGCATCCGTACCAATAACCGCAGAAGTTGCGGATCCCTCGACAACCGTTTGCGAGTCACCAACACCGACAACCGCTCACGGACCGAATTGCCCCAAACATCTTTCCGACCGCTACTCGAACTGGCTGTTCTGCGCCAAGAACAGGCAAAGCCGCCGCCACACCAGCTGGAAGACAAATAACTCGCCACAACGGGCTAGGGCTAGGAGCCCGCCATTCAATCAACCAATTGGTTTTGTGACTTACCAAATCCTAACCAAAGGGAGGTTTTCAACTTTGCGGCAGTCTTTGCTCAGACTTCGTGGACAAGAGAGTTGACACTCACTCGCCTGTTTCATAGCTTGTGACTTGATCAGCAACACACTGATCCGGGCCTAGTAAACCCGTCTTCTAAGCGTCCAGGTGTGGACGAAAAACGACACCCTCGCGCCACATGGCCTGGGGGATGGCAGTGTATGTCCAGCCTATCTTCCCTCGCGGCGGATGGGTAAAGACTGTCATGGTCGTCTTAGAGCGGCTTTACTACCCCCAGACCACCTGGGGCCGGAGGAGCGTGACGCTTGACCAAGCAACATGCTTATCTCCATGAATGACGAAAGCCTCTTCTGCTGTCGCTGTGGCACAGCCTTCAATGCGCAGGTAAAATCATCCTTCCTTGGGAGCCGCCATTTTACCTGCCACTGCGGTCATAAAAGCACTTTCCCGCCGGGGCGTGCTGGTCGCATCGTCTACTGGTGTTTGCTTGCCTGGCTCCTTTTCAGCGTGGGCTGGTCAGCAACACATGGAGGCCTTCCCATTCCGGGTGTTTTCGGGTTCCTGATCCTTATCGGAGCCACAAACGTTTGGGCTGCACATGTAAAAGTAAAACGAGCGCGGGAGTTTCACCTGAAGCAAGGGACACTGGGCAGAGGCGTTGCAACACGAGTGGTGAAACCGTTCCTCGATCTCCCCTCGCAGACAGCTCGGGCGTACCAGTCCACCACTGAGACCCCTTCGTCTCACACACAAATTCCTTTGATCGTTGAAGGGCTGTTGTCCGTGTTTGGGGTGGTTCTGGGCTTAGCCCTCATCCTGCCAACACTCTATTTGGGAGGTCTCCTTGTAGAAATCCTCGGTTCTGAGAAACGCTTTGTGCTTGAAGGTGAGGGGCTGAAAGTCACGCGTTCTGCTATCCTCGTCCTGGGTTTGGCACTTCTGGCTTGGGGGGCATTGCACGTCCAAGGTAAGCGTCGGCGGTGATTGAAACATTTCTACCGGTGGGCTGCTGCCGATTCTCCAACCTATTTGCGGACAGTGAAGAGCGTGACAGCTTCCTTATCTGAGCACCTGACTTCCAAGCCTACACCGTGTGGTTAGGCAATGAATGGCCAGACCGATACCAAAGCTTGCCATATTGTAAGAAAGACTCTTGAGTAGGCTTTGCGTGCCGATTACTGATTACCAAGCCAAATACCTCGCCTACGAACTGACGAAGCGCTGCGCTTCGGACAGTGAGGAAAAGCTGGCGGCAACCGTGGCGGGGGCGCAGGTGGACTTGAACCCGCATCAGGTGGATGCCGCGTTGTTTGCGTTTGAGTCGCCGTTGTCGAAGGGCGTGATCCTGGCGGATGAAGTTGGTCTTGGAAAGACCATCGAGGCCGGATTGGTCATCTCGCAGAAGTGGGCGGAGCGGAAGCGCCGTATCCTGGTCATCACCCCGGCAAACCTCCGCAAGCAGTGGCATCAGGAGTTGAACGAGAAGTTTTTCCTGAACTGCGAGATCCTTGAGGCCAAGTCCTACAATGCTGCGGTGAAGCGCGGCCATTTCCGGCCCTTTGAACCACAGGAGGATGCCGTGGTCATTTGCTCCTACCAGTTTGCGGCCACGAAGTCGCCCGACGTACATCGCACGGATTGGGATTTGGTGGTGATCGACGAAGCGCACCGCCTGCGGAACGTCTATAAGCCGAACAACAAGATCGCCAACCTGCTCAAGATGGCACTTAACCAGCGCCATAAGCTCCTGCTCACGGCCACCCCGCTGCAAAACTCCCTGCTGGAGTTGTTTGGCCTCGTGAGTGTCATCGACGAGCACACCTTTGGCGATGTGCGCAGCTTCCGGGAGCAATTTGCCAATCCGAATGCGCAGACCTACGACCTGCTGAAGGCCAGGCTGCGGCCCTTGTGCCACCGCACGCTGCGCAGGCAGGTTACGGCCTACGTGCCCTATACGAAGCGCCACGCCATCGTGCAGCCCTTCGATCCTTCGGACAATGAGGACGCGCTTTACGACCTCGTTTCCGATTACCTCCAGCGGGACAATCTTCAGGCACTTCCACCCAGCCAGCGAAAGCTCATGACGCTTGTGCTGCGGAAGCTGCTCGCTTCCTCCTCCTTCGCCATTGCCGGGGCGCTCACCTCCATGGCCAACCGCATGAAGGCGCGCCTCAAGGCCGACGACGAGAGGAGCGCTGCCATGCTTCTTCCGTTGGGGGAAGAACTGAGCGAGGACTACGAAGGCCTCGAAGACACTGCTGAAGAATGGGACGAGGAGGAAGAGGCTGAACCCCTAACCATCGAAGACCGCAAAGCCATTCAGGCGGAAATCGAGGATTTGGAAGAATTCACCCGCCTTGCTTTGAGCATCGATCACAACGCTAAGGGGAAAGCCCTGATCACAGCGTTGACCACCGCTTTCGCCAAAGCCCGCGAAATTGGAGCGGCGGAGAAGGCCATCATCTTCACGGAGTCGCGGAAGACGCAGAGCTACCTGCTCCGGCTGCTGGCCGACAGCCCGTATGCGGAAGGCATCGTGCTCTTCAATGGCACGAATACCGATGACCGCTCGAAGGCCATCTATGCCAAGTGGGTGGCCAAGCATCACGGCACGGACAAGATCACCGGTTCCCGCACGGCGGACATGCGCAGCGCCTTGGTGGATTACTTCCGCGAGGAAGGCCGCATCATGATCGCCACGGAGGCCGGGGCGGAGGGCATCAACCTCCAGTTCTGCTCCCTCGTGGTGAACTACGATCTGCCGTGGAATCCCCAGCGGATAGAGCAGCGCATCGGCCGCTGCCACCGTTACGGGCAGAAGCATGACGTGGTGGTGGTGAACTTCCTCAACCAGAAGAACGAGGCCGACCTCCGGGTTTACCAGTTGCTCGACCAGAAGTTTGAGCTGTTCCGGGGGGTGTTCGGCTCCAGTGACGAGGTGCTAGGCACCATCGAGTCCGGCGTGGACTTCGAGATGCGCATCGCCGCCATCTATCAGACCTGCCGGAAGCCGGAGCACATCAAAGAGGCCTTCGACCAGCTTCAGTTAGAGCTGAACTTCGAGATCAATGAAGCCCTTCGCCTCACCCGGCAAAAGCTGCTGGAGAACTTCGACGAGGAAGTGCAGGCCAAGCTCAAGCTGCGCGATGACAGCTCCCGCACGCTGCTGAGCCACTTTGAAAAGCAGCTTATGACCCTCACCCGGCACGAGCTGCGGGACCTCGCCACCTTCCACAGTGATTCCGCCTTCGAGCTTCATCACTTGCCTGCCTCGGTGGGGAAACAGGTTCCCACAGGGCTATATGTCCTGCCTCGCAGCAGCAGCACGGCCCATGTCTATCGCCTCGGCCACCCGCTGGCCGAGCAATTGGTCACCACAGCCAAGGCACGGGAGCTCCCTCCGGCGGAGCTCGAGTTTCACTACGCCCAGCACGGCAGCAAGATCAGCATCCTGGAACCGCTGCGCGGTCAATCCGGCACGCTGATGGTTTCGCTCTTTACCGTCGAGTCCATGGATCAGGCGGAGGATCACCTCATCTATGCCGCCTACACGGATGACGGCACCGCACTGGATCAGGAGCAGGCCCGCCGTCTACTGGGCCTTCCCGCAACCTTCAAAGGTCCGGTGCTCGACCTGCCCGCGCCTGCCGTGCTCGGAGAGATTGCCAGCGCTCGACAGCAGCAGATTCAGCAGATCATCGCCAAACGGAACGCCCACTACTACGAGGCCGAGGCGCAGAAGCTCGATGGGTGGGCGGACGACCTCAAAGTCGGCCTGGAGCGCGAGATCAAGGAAATGGACCGCCTCATCAAGGAAGCCCGCCGCGCCGCCGCCACTGCTCTCACCCTGGAAGAAAAGCTCGCCAGCCAAAAGCAGATCAAAACCGTCGAAGCCCAACGCAACGACAAACGCCGGACCCTCTTCGATGCCCAAGACGCTATCGACCAGAAACGTGATGAGCTGATTGGCAAGACGGAAGGGAAGCTTCAGCAGGCTACTACCTCAATGAACCTATTCACTCTGCGCTGGAACCTAACTAATTAACTCTATGCCCTTGCCAGAAGACATGCCCTCACGCCTTGAAAGGTCCCTCACAAAGGGCGATTTGCTCGACGCGTCTCTGGTAAAGGAGGTCATTGATGGCTTGGAGTCCGGCAAGCCGATCAAATGGAACCTCATTCTCGCCCGGCAACTTCAACTGGAGAAGGAGGGAGTGGATGAAGCTGACGATTGAAGCATTCCGAGGGGTAAACCAAGAGTTTAACCTCAACTTCGACACGAGAAGCCATCTCTCCATCATTTATGGGGAGAATGGATCGGGCAAAACGACCATCTCAGATGCGCTGGAGTTCCTCTTCAATGAGACGTCGGGCTCGCTGGAAGAAAAGTCGCTGGATGGAAAGACCCGAATTCTGGCTCTGGTGCATGCCCGTCGGAAAAAGCAAGACCTCCGCGTGCAGTGGCAGGATGGCAGTGACACCGTGACGGCCCGCATTGGTTCCACCAAACCGCAGATCACCGGCACGGTGAAGGGCAAGCTCCACACGCTGTCGAGAAAGCACATCACTAAGCTGGTTGAGGAGACACCCAGCAGACGCTTCGAACGCATTCAGGACTTCGTCACCTTGCCGGACTTGGAGAGGGAGGAAGCCGAACTCCGAAACTTTGCCACAGGGCAGAGACGGCTCTTGGAAAGCCAGGAACGCCTTGCTCAGCAGGTCGAGGTTGATCTCGACAGTCTCCATCAAAGAGCCACTCAGAGCGATCCCGTGGCGCCTGCACGGGAGGCATGGATCAAGGGCATCCTCGCGCAGAGCTCCGAGACCAGCGATGAGCAGCTTCAAATTTTTGAAGACTTGCATCACTCGATCACGAGGCTTCGTGACGACTTCAAGCCGTTGAAGGAGTCCTACTCCCAAGTCGCGCTCGCAAGGGACGAGTTGGTAGCAGCACAAAACGAACTCGTCCGGTTGGTTTCTGAATCCACGGACGACTTCGCTGAAGCTCTGGACACTTTGGAGCAGGCAAAGGTGCTGTTCGACAAAACAAGCCGTGATGCCTGCCCGGTCTGCGACACTGTAATCGGCCATCAGGAACTCGTGGCAAAGGTGTCTGGTAAGCTGGCGCGTCTCAAAGCGCTCAGTGCACAGAGTGCCAAGGTTAAGCAGGCGGAGACTTCACAGCGGAATGCCACGACTGCCGTTGAAACCCTGCAAAAGGGCTTTTTTGCCATCATTAATCAACTTCGACAGGTCCACCAAGCCGCCCAGGATGAACTAGAGGGTTTGCCGGGGCTTGTCCCATCCTTGCTTCAATCCACGGAAGCAGCACACCTGACGGCGGAGTGGTTTCAGGGTTTGGCAGCGCAAGCAGCCCAATTGAAGCCTCTCTCCGAGCATGTGGAGAAGCAAAGAACCGCCCTGCTTCAGCGGAAGGACCAGCAAAGCCAGTTGAAGGCGATTCTGAGCCGGAAGAAGGACACCCGTCAGGAACATGCCGAGATTAGCCGCATGATCGAAAAGGCGGAGCAGATTGCCACCATGCTCCGAGAGCACCGGATAAGGCATGCCAATGAGACACTGACGGCCATCTCCGGTGAATTTGCCCGGCTCTACCACTCCATTCATCCCGGCGAAGAGATCGAGAATATCCGTCTTTATTTGCACCCCACTCAAAAGGGGGCAGCACGCTTTGATGGCACGCTGTTTGGCAATGAAGAGATGTCACCGGTGGCTTGCCTTTCGGAATCCCACCTCGACACCCTCGGGCTCTGTTTGTTTCTTGCGCTGCAAAAGAAGGAAGACCCGAAGAATACCCTTTTGTATCTGGATGATGCCATCGCTTCCGTGGACGAGGCGCACATGGAGCGGCTGTATCATCTGTTCCTAGCGGAGGCACCGAATTTCCGCCACGTCATCATCACCAGCCACTACCAGCCACTGCGCTTCAAGTTCCGCTGGGGTCTGCTGACTCAGGCCAAGGTGAGCTTCATCGAGTTGGGGGCTTGGTCTTTGGACCAGGGCATCACGTTGGCCAAAGGACCTAACTCCGAAATCAAATTTCTGCGCCGGTATGTCCATGAAGGCGAGGATGCAGCGACCATTGCCGCCAAGTCCGGGCTGGTTCTTGAGCGCTTGTTTGACTTCCTCACCGGCATTTACCAGTGCCGCCTGCCTCGCAATCCGGGTGCTGAGCAGCGCTGGACGCTCGATCATTACAAAGGCGGCTTGCAGGGTGAGAAGAAGCTGCTGCCAGCCCTCCAGTGCGACCATTTCGACACCGAGGGCAAACCGATAGAATCCCACATGCTGGAACCGCTGCTCACCAATATCTTCTCTCGGCTCCAATTCAGGAATGCCATCGGCTGTCACTACAAGGAGCTGGCAGGCTGCTTCAATGAACTTGGCGAGGCCATGAAACTCGGTCAGGCGACCCTAGGGCTCGTGGATGCGATTTGTGATGAGAACGACGAGTTGCCTGACAGTCAAAAAGACGGCAAAAGCTGGACAAACCGGGGAACTGTCACCCGAAGACTTTACCCGCTTCTTAAGCCCCTGAGCTGAAACATTTAGTGTTTACCCCTTTCCAGCATGCCATCCCTTTATCTCAACCGCCTCCAGCCCGAATATCGCAGCGCCCTGCTAAAGGAGCTGCACGAACGCCAAAGCGGCAACTGCTTCATTTGCGGCAAGCCCATTGATCTTAAGCTTCAAAAGGACTCCATTGATGTCGATCATGTCATTCCGACATCGCTGAACGGACCGGATAACCCAGGCAACTTCGCGCTCACCCATGACTCCTGCAATCGTGGCAAGCAGGACAGCGACCTCCGCGTCGCGCGCATCATTGCGAGGTTTGATCAGATCAATGAGGGAGTGGAAGACCAAAGCCGTGCTGCGAATCTGGGAGATGTGCTCGCAGCCTTTCGTGGAGCCAGCCATCCATTCCCGGTCACCATCAATGGCAGCAAGCTTTCCTACTCCCTCGCAGCCTCAGGCAGGAATGACATTGAGTCCGTGCCTCTCTATGAGGATCGCCTGTCAGGCTTCAAATTCTTCTTCGCCCAACTGCCCATTGAATACATCCAGCACGACGGAAAGCTCAACCCGAGAGCCATCGGCCCCAACATCAAGAAGCTCATCAAGGAGTTTCATACCAAGCGACCGCAGCTGCATGTAGCTCTTGGTTGGTTGAGCACGAAAGACGGAGATCAGGCGGAAATCCGCATCTTCGACGGGCAGCACAAAGCGGCTGCGCAGATTATGCTCGGGGCGAAGGAACTGCCTGTCCGCGTCTTCGTGGACCCGGATGTGGATGTGCTTCTCACCGCCAACACCCTGGCAGGGACCACGCTGCGGCAGGTGGCATTCGATAAGTCAGTCCAGCGCAGCTTGGGAAGCGCGTTGCTGGCGGACCGCATCGAGCGCTATCGCAAGGATCGCAGCCTTCCCGAGGATAGCGAAGACTTCTCCGAGCAGGATCTTCAGCGGCACTTCAAGGGCGAGCGGGAGATGAAGCGCTACATCCTCGATGGCATCCGCTCCAGCATCACCCAGCACAAAGAGAACAAGTTGCTCGATTTCATCGAGTATGGAGGGCGGGGTTCCGACTTCCCCCTGAGTTACAGCACTGTGGAAAAGACCTTCTATTCCTTTTTCATTGGTGCTGACCTGCTTCCCACGCGCCTGAATCACCGCGCGGAAGAAGGGCTCAACCCGCGCATGCTGGAGGTCGATCAGATGGTCACCCTCATGAACATCATCGCGGAAGAGATCTTCATCGACAAGTTTGACCTCGATATTGGCACCAGCCGTATCGAGAACAAAGTGTCCAAAGGCGAGGACGTGCCCGAGGCCCATCTTGCTGCCTATCGCATGGCCAAGGAGGAGATCATTTATAACTGGCTGCGGCTCGTGAAACAGGTCATTCAGACCTCTTTTGTAACCTCTGGCACGCCCTTTGATGAAAAGGCTCCGCTCCAGAAGCATCTGCCACCCAACGCTTGGAACAACGTGCGTAACTTCATCCGGGCTCTGCGGCGCCTGCCCTTGTGGGTGAACAAGGACATGGCGACCTCGGTGTTCGGCGGCAAACGCAACATGGATTTTTGGAAGCAAATTTTCGATGAGGGGACCACGCCCGAAGGCCAGAAGGTGCTCGGGCAAAAGATCGACCTCATCAAGATGATGCAGAACCCTGACGCCTAGCCTTGATGTCTTCCAAAAAAAACAAACTCGAACCAACCTGGATTGGCAAGGACCACCGGCCAAGGCTGGAGCTGCGCATCTTGCGGGAGGAGTTGTATAAAGCGTATCACGCCGCGCACCGCGTCTCCGACCGCGACCTCTTCGACAACCGCCTCATCCAGGTGTTCTAGGCGTCAATCATCATCGCACGTTCCCACTTTCCATGCCGTATCTTCCTTCCCCCGCTCTTCTTCGCGCATTAGACTCTCAGCGTTGGGATATCGAATACGCAGTGGGTAGAGCTGTGGATCACGCATTCACCATTGCTGAAACCGGCACGAAAGAAAAGCCTCAAGAGCCTGACTTCATCGCCTATTTCTTTCTTCAAGGGCTCCAACGCCTGGAGGCCGAGCTATGCGAGATCATGCGGCATAAAGGGTTCAAACTGACGCTCAGTGGAATTTTTTGTCACCAGACCCCAAAGGTTATTCCAGATGGGAAGGCAGGAATAACAACCTCTTCATGTGAACTGGGTGACCTGCTCTTGGTTTCCCTCCATTCCCCTCCCCGCAGCATCTTCGACTCTTTTGTTTCGAGCTGGCTGCCGCCTGCTCAGCCGAGTCTTCCTCATGCTGCGCTGGGCAGCGCCTTGTTACTCCAGTCAAAGATGGATGAGGTAAAGCCCAGCCCGTCAGACCTCCAGTGGCACCTCTATTGCCAAAGCCGAAAGTTCGAGTATCTGTCACCGAGACCGCTCAGAGGGAAAGAACGGTCCCTGCATGACGCTTCACCTGCGCTCTGGTATTGGAGTTTGCTCAAGGAGACAGATCGTTCCTTACATCATCACAGCTTTAGTTGGAACACGCTGGCCACACATGCTCGTTCCCAGGATCGCGCTGAGGCCGCTGCTCGTGTGAAGTGGAGCTTTCAGCGGTTAGTCTGGAGTCTTTTCGCTGGGATTGCTGGCGAATCGTTTTATCGGCCCGGGGTAGAGCCTTCTCAGCGGGAAAGCTGGAGCACCATTGTCAATGACCTCATCTCTGACACGGCGCACCGCGCTCTCCGCCGAAACAATGCGCATATCGTCCGAGAGCAGCCTGGGCTACTGCGCGGATCAGAGGCCTTGAGAGCACTGAACGCCAATCTGTATTCCAATCCCGCCATGCTAGTCCGCGCATCACTTGGCGATGGGCTGTCCGCATTCAGTGACGAATTGGGCGACATAGGATTGAAGCTCGAACACCAGCGTGAGGAGTCACTGCACAAGCCTTTTACTGCGCCGGAACGGAAGAACCAGTGGCGCGGAGATGACGATGGAGGGGATCCGCCCATCTTGGGCCGTGCGGTGGAAGGCAGGGACGAAGACGGCGGCGGCATGAGTTTCATCATTGCCAACTGGCAGGAACTGTAGCCCTTCATAATGAACTGATGTCCACGAAGAAAACCAAACTCGAACTCACCTGGATCGGCAAGGAGCACCGGCCGAAGCTGGAGCCGCGCATTCTGTTAGAGGAGGCGGACAAGTCGTATCATGCGTTGCACCGGGTCACGGACCGGGACCTCTTCGATAATCGCCTCATCCACGGGGACAACCTCCTCGCCCTCAAGGCCCTGGAGCAAGACTTTGCGGGCAAGGTGAAATGCATCTTCATCGATCCCCCGTACAATACCGGTAGCGCATTCGAGCACTACGATGATGGGGTGGAGCATTCGTTGTGGCTGTCGTTGATCAGGGAGCGGCTCGTTCTGCTGTGGCGGCTACTCAAAAATGACGGGTCGTTGTGGATCACCATTGATGATAATGAGTGCCACTATTTGAAAGTTCTTTGCGATGAGTTGTTTGGCCGAGCGTCCTTTGTCACCAGTATTGCCTGGGAAAAGGACAAAGGAAGAAGAAGCGACACCGACATTTCATCAGCACATGATCACATTTTGCTCTACGCCAAGAATCGGGCAATCTGGAAAAACATTCGTAACCCGCTCCCAAGGACTGCTGGCCAAGAGGAAAGATATAAGAACCCTGACCACGACCCACGTGGCCCATGGCTACAAGGTGACAATGCAACCGCTCGCAGTGGAGGCAAAGAGTCCAGTTATCCTATTACAACTCCTTCGGGCAGAGTCGTTACCCCATCAGCGGGTCGATATTGGGCCTTTTCAAAAGACACTTTCACTAAAGCTCTTGCAGACAATCGAGTTTACTTCGGCAAGAAGGGTGATGGGATGCCAATTTTGAAAAGGTATCTCTCCGAAGTGCAGGGGGGTATAGTCCCTCGTTCGTGGTGGCCTGCTGATGAGGCAGGTCATAATCAGGAAGCAAAAAGAGATCATCTAAACAAGCTACTGACGGAAGTTGATACATTCGAAACACCCAAGCCAGAACGTCTTCTTCAAACCATCCTCCACATCGCTACCAACTCCGGCGACCTCGTGCTCGACTCTTTCCTCGGTTCCGGCACGACGGCGGCGGTGGCCCACAAGATGGGGCGGCAGTGGATCGGGATCGAATTGGGCGGGCACTGCCACACGCATTGCCTGCCGCGTTTGAAGAAGGTGGTGGATGGCACGGACCCTGGCGGCATCACAGAGGCCGTGGGCTGGAAGGGTGGCGGCGGCTTCCGCTACTACAAACTGGCTCCCTCCCTGTTGCTACGGGACAAGTGGGACCAGCTCGTTATCAACCCGGAGTTCAACGCCCCCATGCTCGCCGAGGCGGTCTGCAAGCTAGAAGGTTTTACTTATGCCCCCAGTGACACGCTATACTGGCAGCAAGGCCACAGCACCGAACAGGATTTTATTTACACCACCACAGCTAACCTGAGTCACGACCAGCTTCAACAACTCAGCGATGAAGTCGGCCTGGACCGCAGCCTGCTCGTCGTCTGCTCCGCCTTCCGTGGCCGCAAGGAAGGCTACAGCAACCTGACCGTGAAAAAGATCCCCAAGGCCGTGCTTACCCGCTGCGAGTGGGGCAAGGATGACTACAGCCTGAAGGTGGAAAACCTCCCGAAAGCACCGGCCAAGCCGGGGCAACTGGACCTCTTCGGAGACAGAAACGAATCATGAAGGAAGAACGCCAGGAGCCGAAGTCCGAAATCATTCTCTATCAGACGGAGGATGGCAAAACCCGTGTGGATGTCCGGTTTGAAGCAGAAACATTGTGGCTCTCGCAAGCCCTCATGGCAGAGCTTTTTCAGAAAGACGTTCGTACGATCAATGAGCATCTAGTCAACGTCTTTGAAGAAGGTGAACTCCAGCGAGAGGCAACTATCCGGAAATTCCGGATAGTTCGAATGGAGGGGGAGCGGGAAGTCATGCGGGAGATTGAATACTACAATCTGGAGGCAATTTTGGCGGTTGGCTTCCGCGTTCGTAGCCAGCGCGGCACGCAATTTCGCCAATGGGCCATCTCTCGCCTAAATGAGTATCTGGTGAAGGGATTCACCATGGATGATGAACGGCTAAAGAATCCGCCCGGTGCGGGAGTGCCGGATTATTTCGATGAATTGTTGGAGCGCATCCGGGATATTCGCGCCAGCGAGAAGCGAATGTATCTCCGAGTGCGCGAGATTTTCGCCCTTGCGGCGGATTACCAACCCACGGAGGCCGACACCACAAAATTCTTCCAGATTATCCAAAATAAGCTCCACTTTGCCGCCACCGGTAAAACAGCTCCAGAGTTGATCCATGAGCGTGCGGACCACAAACTGCCAAACATGGGCCTATGTGCCTTTGAAGGAAAGGTGGTGCATAAAAAAGATGTCACCGTGGCGAAGAACTACCTTCACAATGAGGAGATTGAGGAGTTGAACCGTATCGTCGTGATGTTCCTGGACTATGCTGAAGATCAGGCAAAACGACGGAAGCAGGTCTTAATGAAAGATTGGCAGGAGAAGCTTGATGGATTCCTGACCTTCAATGAACGCCGCGTGCTGCCGGATGCTGGGAAAAGATCACGATCCCAGGCGGATACTCATGCCCTGTCGGAGTATGCCCGTTTTGAAGAACGACGTCGTGCCCTGGCCGAAGCAGAAGGCGAAAAGGCTCTCCGCCAATTGGAACAAACAGCCAAGAAGCTCCCGAAGAAGAAATGAACCGCAACGTCAACGCCATCTCCGGCCGTCTGAGCCTGCGCAAACCGCAGAGAGACTCCTTGGAACTGCTGCACCGCCTTACTGAGATCCTTTCCTGGGAAAAAGGCAGCTCCAAGAAATCGCCCGACCTTGCGGCAGTGCTCTCTGCCATCCGCAACGAGTTCCCCACGGTGACGGACTTCGAGCGGGAATTTGCCTCGCTCTGCTTTGCCCTCGCCACTGGGGTGGGAAAGACGCGGCTCATGGGGGCCTTCATCGCCTACCTGCACCTGGAGCATGGCATCAACAACTTCTTCGTCATGGCTCCCAACCTGACGATCTACAACAAGCTGATCACCGACTTCACACCGAACACTCGGAAGTATGTCTTCAAAGGTATCTCGGAGTTCGCCACGGATGCGCCAGAGATTATCACGGGAGACGATTACGAATCCAAGGCAGGCACGCTTTTTGACCAACTGCTGCGCTGCAAGATTAATATCTTCAACATCGGCAAGATCAACAGTGAAGTGCGCGGCGGGAAGTCCCCACGCATCAAGCGGCTAAGCGAATACATCGGTGAGAGCTATTTTGATTATCTGGCAGGGCTGCCGGACCTTGTCCTCATCATGGATGAGAGCCACCGCTACCGGGCTAGCGCAGGTGTGAGAGCCATTAATGAGTTGAAGCCCATTCTGGGCCTGGAATTGACGGCCACGCCTTTTGTGGAAGGCCCGAAGGGTGCAGTCCCTTTTAAGAATGTGATTCTCGACTACCCGCTTGGTCGAGCGATGACCGACGGGTTTGTCAAAGAACCTGCTGTGGTGACCCGGAAGGATTTCAGTCCGCTTGGAATGTCAGCAGAGGCCATTGAGCAATTGAAGCTGGAAGACGGTGTGCGAATGCACGAGCAGACAAAGGTGCTGCTCGAAACCTATGCGCGTGAGGCAGATGCCAAGATCGTGAAGCCATTTGTCTTGGTGATTGCCCGCGATGTGACGCACGCGAAGAGCCTGGTTGAGCTAATCAAGTCCGACGACTTCTTTGAAGGTCGCTACAAGGACAAGGTGATCCAGGTGGATAGCAGCAAGACAGGAGCCGACGAGGATCAGATGATTCAAGACCTCCTGGCAGTGGAAAGCACAGAGTCGCCCACGGAGATCGTGATCCACGTGAACATGCTCAAAGAAGGCTGGGACGTGACGAATCTCTACACCATCGTGCCGCTGCGTGCCGCGAATGCCCGCATCCTCATCGAACAATCCATCGGGCGCGGTTTACGTTTGCCCTACGGCAAGCGCACGGGTGTAGCCGCCGTGGACCGCCTGAGCATCATTGCCCATGACAAATTCCAGGAGATCATTGATGAGGCCAGCAAGCCAGGCTCGATGATCAAGATGAAGCAAGTGATCCTGACCGCCGAAGAAACCGGGGAGAAGATCTCAACCGTTGTGTCAGAATCCAACTTGAAGGCCAAGCTGGGATTTCAACCCGAGAACCAGACGAGCAGCACCGAAAACGCAGGCAAGGACACCAAGCCTGCCTTTGACACCCCGGATAAGCAGCGCGTGGCGCAGATCGCCTATGAAGTGATCAAGCGGCTGGAAGCCAAGCCTGAGCAGGCGCCGACCATGGAGGCGCTCAAAACGCTGGAGGTGCAGAAGTTCATCCTTCAAGAAGTCGCCGCTCAGTATCACGCGGGTCCGCAGCAGATGGAGATGGAAGGTATCGCGCCAAAGCTCGATATGGCCGCCATCATCACCGAGACCACCAGCCTCGTCGTGAACGAGATGATTCCCATCCCGCGCATCCTTGTGGTTCCGAAGGGAGAGGTGAAAAGCTGGTTTGAGCCATTCACGCTGGAACTAAGCAGCATAAAGTTTCCCGTTCCCTCCAAGGATCTGTGGGTCCACAACCTGCACACCAACAAGGGCGAAGCTGTTACCGTGAGCAACGACGGTGCCCGCGAGAAACGCATGGAAGACTATGTGGTGGCCGGGCTGGTGGACTTTGACGATGTGTCTTACGACACGAACGCCGATCTGCTCTACGACCTCGCCACGCAAACCGTGAACCACTTTCGCACCTACCTCCCCGAAGAGGAAATCTGGCAGGTGCTGCATTTTCACCAGAAAGACATCGCGCAGTTCATTCACTCCCAGATGCACAAGCATTTCCGGGAAGACAAGTCGGACGACGATAATGTAGTGATCAGTAAAGGGTTCACTGAGCTGAAAGACAGCGCCTACACTGCCAAGAAGGACGGGCCGCCACTCGACTACCGCCAGTCGCCCTCGGACAAGAGCAACATGGCAAAGTATCTCTTCGGTGGCTTTCAGAAGTGCCTGTATCCGGTGCAGAAGTTTGACTCCGACTCCGAGCGCCGGTTGGCCTGTATCCTGGAGCGCGATGCCATTAAATGGTTCAAGCCCGCCAAAGGCCAGTTCCAGATGATTTACCGGGACGGTGCAAACCAGCCCGAGTATGTGCCTGACTTTGTGGCGGAAACTGAAACAGCCATCTACATGCTGGAACCGAAGGCCAAGAACGAAATGCAGGACGCCACGGTGCAGACCAAGAAGAGGGTTGCCGTGAAATGGTGCCTGAACGCCAGCGAATACAACGCCGAGCATGGCGGCAAGCCGTGGAAGTATGCACTGATACCGCATGACATCATCGCTGACAACATGACCCTCGAACGCCTATGTCAATAGCTGACATCAAGACAGTAAAGCCTCTCCAATTGTGGGAAGAGTTTAGATCTGCCTTCTGTGCAGCTCTCGATCTAAACAGTCGTGAAGGGCTGGGACAGATGTGGGAAAATATAAAGGCCAAGACATCCTTCTATGAAGGCACGTTGATGCCCATGATAACAAAAAGTTTGGGCTATGGTCTGGAGTTCGAGCGGTTTAGGTTCGACTACACCTTCGTTGATGAGAATGGAATTCCTCTGATCGTCGTCGAGTCAGAGAACGCACACGCCAAGGCATCTCATGAGATCAACTGCTTATGCAACTTGGCGGCTCCACTAAAAGTGTTAGTCCTGTCATGTGACTGGCAGCGTTCAGAAAAGATAACGCACTTGCCAGTTTGGCAGGCGATCATCCAAAAGAATCATGCAGTCGTGAGCGTGGATTGCCTTTATGGTATAATCGTCGGTGAGTGGGATGAACCCGAGGACGCTCTGCTTACCTACTCGTTCATGCTTCTCGACAACAAGGGTGCAGTCATTGATGAGCACATTCATAGTGTCCATCATCCCGTGTAGCCTTGGATTCACATGCCCATTCCGACATACCAAAAACTGATGCTACCTCTTCTCCGTGTGCTCGGTGAAGCCAGGGAAGGTGTGCAACAAGCGGAATTGACCCGAAGAGTGGCGGATGCAGTGGAACTGAGCGTAGAGCAGCGTCAGATTACGCTTCCCAGTGGCACACAGACAGCCATCCACAACCGAACGGGCTGGCCGCGCTCATGATCGCACACGGTGTAGGTGTATCTACCGTCCGAACCATTGCCCTGAAGAGAGTGGATTCAGACTACTTTCAAGAATGAGCTGGGATCACCCGACTTTGCACCCCTGACGTTGAAATCGTCCACTTGGGGATAGTTGGGAACTTTCTTTGCGCACCGAGCAGGATCTCAAACGCACATCTCCCTGTTGAAGCATTAGCATGATGCGAACCTAACCGGGGATGTTTTATCGAATGTGCCCTACGACTGACGGATAGGAAGTAGGGTCTATCGGATTTCGTTTTGGTCAGGGCGAATCAGCCATTGGTTAACAGCTGTTACGTTTGAATTGTCAAATTCAAATACTTGGCGCTAGAGCATTTTAAATAATTATATAGCTATCGAATGGAGGTATGTTAGGGAGTGCGATGGCCACACTCTCCCTGGATCTGCGTGAACGTATCATCAAAGCCTGTGACAAGGGCGAAAACACCCAGGAGGAGATTGCCCAGCGCTTTGATGTCTCCCTGGGCATGGTCAAAAAGCTCCTCCAGCAGCGCCGCAAGACAGGCTGCATCAAAGCCCGCCACCATCTCGCCGGACGCAAGAAGCTCATCGTCGCCGAGCACCGCATTGCCATCCGCCAGCATCTCAAGCGCAAGCCTGACATGACCCTGGCCGAACTGCGCGAGGAGCTGGGCCTCAACTGCACTCTGCCCGCGATCCACTATGTGCTCGTGGACATGGGGCTGACATATAAAAAAAGACGCTCCGCGCAGCCGAGCAAGAACGCGAAGACGTCCGCCGTGCGCGCAGACAGTGGAAGCGCAAACAAGGCACCTTAGAGCCCTGGCGGCTGGTGTTCCTGGATGAGAGCGGGGCCAAGACAAACATGACCCGTCTACGCGGCAGGGCCCCACGCGGGCGTCGTCTACACGCGGCAGCTCCTAGCGGGAGATGGCAGAGCACAACCATGATCTCATCCATCCGGCTGGATGGCACCACGGCTTGCATGCATCTGTCTGGCACGGCTGACACGGCGGCGTTTGTCACTTACATCGAGCAGGTGCTCTGCCCGACGTTGAGACCGGGAGATATAGTGGTGATGGACAATCTGTCGGTGCACAAGAGCCCGGAAGTGGAGAGGTTGGTCCGTAGTGTGGGAGCCGAAGTGCACTTCCTGCCCGCCTACTCACCTGATCTCAATCCCATCGAGAAGATGTGGAGCAAGATCAAGAACCTGCTGCGCAGTTTGGAAGCTCGGACACCTGAGCAGCTGGATGAAGCCATCAGCATGGCGTTCTCCAAAGTCACCGCCAAGGACGCCATGGGTTGGTTTGCTTCTTGTGGGTATAGTATTATTTAAAATGCTCTAAAGTGCTCTCAGAAGCTTGTATCTCAGTGGGTTGTGAGATCTTAAGATGTAATGGCTGTATCGTAAAACCCTCCCTCGTCCCCTCCATGTTTTGACTGAATG
>NZ_BKAG01000079.1 GCF_007992435.1 Prosthecobacter gellanilyticus
TTCGCGACTTCGCGGATGCGCATGGTGCGCCAGCTGACAATCTGTGAACTTTTGGTTAGTCCAGGCCGCGTTTTGGTGCTGCGATGCGGACGCCGGTGCCTGGGGGCACGGGGGGACGTGGAACGAGCAAGGCGAAGCGCTGCACTTCAAAGCCGGCGACGTTCATGGTGAGGTCGAGCTTGGGCAGGAAGTCCCAGGTGGCGGCCACGCCGATCTCATCGGCAATGCGGCGGGCGTCGAGATAGGCATCGAAGGCATCACTCATCACTTGGTAGACGGCCACGCCTTTGGGGTCGGCCTTCACCTGGCGCATGAGGCGCTGATAACCGGAACCTTGAGCCTTGATCTGTTCACGGGTCTCACCACCACCGGCCTTCGGTGTGAGGGCGAGTTGCACATACACCTGGCCGGGCTTTACCGATGGCTGGAAGGTGTAGGAGGAGCTGTTCATCATGGGGCTGGCGGCGGCGCGCTGCAGGGTCTCGGAGAGCTTGAAGGCATCATAGATCACCTTGTCCGCGCTCAGCTTCTTGATGGCGTCCAGGCCACCGAGGTCCTTCACGAAGTAGTCCAGGATGTCCTTCGGTGTGTTCTTGGCGCTCGCAGCGGTAGCACCCCAGGTGAAGTTGATTTTGCCTCCGGCACTGGTGACGGTGATGGTGGGCTTCGTCGGATCGCGGCTTGGATCCAGGGCTTTCCATTTGGTGAGGTCACCCTTGGTGGTGGCCACGATGGCCTCCGCCACGGTGGCCATGGGAGAGCGGGTGGCGAGGGAGAGATTACCGACAGCGGTCAGCACCTGCTTCGTGGCGGGAAGGCCGCCGGTGACGAGCACCTTGTAAGCCTGCGCTGCTTGATCGAGCTGGAAGGTGTTGACGAGAGGAGCGAGCTCCGGCCAGGCTGTTTTGGCGGCATTGGCATTGCCCAGCGCTGCTTCGAGCATCTTGGCAAAGGGGTCGATCTTCACCTCCTTGTACTCGAACTGGCTGCGGATCTTCGTGAGGCCGTCGATCACGGGCTGGATGAATTCTTTCTCGTTCAGGAAAAGCACGCCCTGCTTGGCCACGAGGATGCGTGATTCGTTCGGCTCCTCAGGGAAGGGGCGCGGGTTTGGCAGGCGCACGAACGTCGAGGGCTCTGGCTTGTAGACGGGCGTGGCATCCAGCAGGGCCTTCAGGCGGTCCACCTCGGCGATGAGCTTGTCCACCGCGGCCTTCTGCGCCTCACGTAATTTGCGGGCCTCATCCAGCTTCTTGCGGAAGCTTTCCAGGTCCATGAACTTCATCTGCGACTCGACCTGGGTGGTATCGATGGTCTTGAGGTCCTCGATGGCTTTTTTCAATTTTTGTTCGGCGATCTTCTTGTCCTCCTCGATCTTCTTCGGATCAGCCGGAGGTGGTGGCAGTTTCTTCATCTCTTCGACCAGCCGCTGATGCTCCTCAGGGGTGACGGGAGGCAGGTCGGACAGGATGGTCTTCACCGCATTTGCAATGCTGATGCCGACCATGACGAGCACGATGATGAGCACGCCGACGACGTTTGTCATCGTGTCCATGAGAGCCACGAACGGCAGCTCCTGCTCTTCATGTTTTTTGCGGTGGGCCATGGGAGGGTGAGACTAGCTTAGCTTATGCTTTGGGTTTGTCTGGAGTCGCAGGAGGTGTGCCGGGGGCGGGAGCAGGCGTGGCGGCAGGTGTCTTCGGCGGCGGGGGGACCTTGCCTCGGTATTTGTCAAACATGGCGAGGTCCAGCTGGCCGCGTCCGGGGATGGGCAGCTTGCCGATGCGGATGTTATAATCACCCTCGGCACGGCCTGCGCCGTTGTTGAATGCACCCTGGCCGTCATCACGGATGAGATAAAGGATGAGAGCGTTCTTGTCCTTCGCCACCTCGGTGAGGAAGTGATTGTACACAGGATCAGCCACCACGATCTCGGCTTTGGCACCGAGGGTGTAGTCACCGGCACCCCAGGCATCCATGACCTTCAGGCCAGTGGAGCACTCCACGAAGTAGACCTTCGTCTTGTCAGACATGCCGCCGCCGGAGGGCTGCACGACCACAGGCGGGATCTTTTTGTCCTCGGGGATCTGGCGTTTTTTGATCTCCGCCATGAGCTCGGTGACGGTCTTCTTGCTCTCGTCCTGCTGCTTTTTCAGGCCGTCGATTTCGGTGAGGAGGTCATCCAGCTCCTTCTGCAGGTTCTTGGCGATGGCCTTGTTCTGGTCCTGCAGCTCCTTGGAGGAACTGAGCAGTTTACGGAACTTCAGGTAACGCTGTTCCTTCTCGTCGATCTCAATCTGCAGCTTCTGCAGCTCGGCCATCTTCTCCTTGAGGATCGCGTCCAGCTTCTCGCGGTCAGCGAGCTCCTGTTTGATGCGCTTGGCCTCCTGAGCCATGCGGATTTCCTCCTCGGTGCGGCCTTCCGTCTGCTGGGTCTGCGAGACGCAGAGCACCACGATGATCAGCACCAGCACGCCGATGAGGGAACACAGGATGTCCAGGAACGGGACGAGAAGAATCTCGTCCTTGGCGCCATGTCGTCGCTTGGCCATGAAGAGGAATCAGTGAGGGGAAGAGAGAGAGAACAGGAGGAAGCCCGGTCGGTTCAACTCAGCTATTGCGGCTGAACCAGCCCTTCTTTTTCACCTGATGAATGATGATCTGCTGGGAGCCGAGCTCCTTCAGGACATTGTTCAGGCTCTGGATGCCGCTGGCCAGGGCGCGGTTGTAGTCCGTGCTCTGCTTGATGGCATCATTCACGGCAGCGGAGAAGTCCTCGCGCATGCGGTTCACGGCGCGGGAGAACTCCGCATCCACACGCTCCTGGTGGGCGGTGGCGCGCTTGTCCAGGTTGTCGGCCTGCTCCTTGATCTTGGCGGAGAGGGCATTGAGATCCACGAGGAACTCCTTCTGGGAGTTTGCCACGGCCTTGACCAGCACTTCCATGACGCTCTTCGAGTCACCAGTGAGGCTGCCCACAGGGCTGGTGCCGCCGTCATTGAGACGGGGAAGGAGCACTTCATTGCAATACGCGTCGATGTCGTTGAGGCAGTCGTCCTCGGACTTCATCATGGAGTTCAGCGGGAAGTTCAGCGAGAGGGCGAAGACAAGGCCGAGCAGTGTCGCATCGAACGCCGTGCCGAGACCGCCGGTGACGACACCGAGAGTGCCGGTGATCTGCTTGATGTCTTCCATCTGGGAGAAGTTCATGCCGCTGATGGCGTGCGAGAGACCGATGACGGTGCCGATGAACCCGAGAATCGGGATGGCCCAGAGGAAGGCTTTCAGCAGCGAGTAACTGCCGCCGATGCGCATGCTGTCGATGTCAGACTGGCTGGAGAGCATGCTCTTCACGTCATCCGCGCTCTGCTTCACCTCGAAGAGTTCCAGGGCCTTGCGCATGCGGTTCACCATCATGCTGTCACGCAGGCGGCGTGGGAGCTTGTAGAGGTTGTCGATGAAGGAACCGACGTTGTCCGCATTGATCTCACCGCCGAGCTCCCAGGGCAGCACGTCCAGCATGAGAGCCTCGCGCTGGTGGCGGAGCTTCTTCCACTTCAGGTAGATGATGGAGAACGCCCAGGTGAAGAAGAGGGTGTTCGTGAAGCTCACCAGCATGTGCTTGAAGAACAGCGAGGCCACCCACTGCATGGCGGTGTAGTTTGCCGCAGGTGTGTCATGCGGTGCCTTGAACGGATACAAGATGCCGATGATCACCAGGAAGGTGACGAAGCCGATGCTGAAGCTCAGCAAGGCATTCGGGTTGGTCGGGTCCTTCTCCTCCCAGCCACCACGCTCCGTCTGGTGGGCGGCCTGCTGCTGGGCAAAGGACTGCTGCACGGGCTCATCCGGGGCGGAGGACTCGCCATCACGGCCCCAGGCATCACCACCGGAGGCAGGGAGCTGCACACCGCTGGGGGGAGGGAGACCCGAGGGAGGTGGCAGACCGCCCACATCAACCGGGATGGAGATCTTCGAACTGCAGCCGGGGCAGCGGACGACCTTTCCGGCCATCTCGGGCTCGATCTTGAGCTGCATCTCACAGGTGGGGCATTTGAATTTCACGTCTTTGAGTCCTTTGGGTTAGATGGGGGAAACGGGGGGGAGCCGAAAAGGGCGGGCATGATACAAGCGAAGCGCCCGGAGCACGACAAACCCTTTTGTGCCAAGAATACGGGCTTTTGGGATATTTGTTGGGTGGCTGGCAGAAAGCATCCGGGATTCGCTACAAAAGGCGCATTTTGTCCAAAGGCGGAGTTTGTGTCCAAACACGGAGTTTCCACTGACAGCCGGTGAAGGCGGCTTGTTCAGTTGCCGCGAGGATGACGCACGTGTCTCCAGACCAGCTTCACTCGGCTTTTTGCACGTTTTCGGCTTTTCCTAACGGCGTGCTGCAATGGGCATGTCGGATTGTGTTTTTCGTTCTTGTCGGCGCGAAGACTGCTCGTTAGCTTTTGCCCATGCTCCGTCGCACCCTTCTCCCCCTCGCTGCTGCCTCCCTCCTCCTGCCTGCCTGCAACAAAAGCGGGGGCGATGGCATCATCATTGGCGAATTTGCCTCGCTCACGGGCAAGGAAGCCACCTTTGGCACCTCTTCCCATGAAGGGACGCTGCTCGCGGTCGAAACTCTGAATGCTGCTGGTGGAGTCCTGGGCAAGAAGATCGATCTGCTGACGGAGGACAACCAGTCTAAAGCGGGTGAGACCTCCAACGTGGTGAACAAACTCATCTCCAAAGATGGCGCGGTAGCCATCCTGGGTGAGGTGGCCTCCAGCCGCTCCCTGGAAGCGGCGCCGATCTGCCAGCAGAACGGCATCCCGATGGTGTCCCCGGCCTCGACGAACCCGAAGGTCACAGAAACGGGTGACTGCATCTTCCGCGTCTGTTTCATCGATCCCTTCCAGGGCACGGTGATGGCGAACTTCGTGACGAACACGCTGAAGGCGAAGAAGGTGGCGGTCTTCACCGATGTGAAGAGTGATTACAGCAAGGGCCTCGCCAAATTCTTCAAGGAAGGCTTCATCAAAGCGGGTGGCCAGGTGGTGGCGGAACTCGACTTCAACGGTGGTGACAAGGACTTCAAGGCGCAGCTCACCGCTATCAAGAGCGCTGCACCGGATGCCGTCTTCGTTCCCGGTTATTATACCGATGTGGCCCTCATCGCCATCCAGGCGAAGCAGCTGGGTCTGAGCGTGCCGCTCTGCGGTGGTGACGGCTGGGAAAGCCAGACGCTGCTGGACATCGGCAAGGACGCTGTGGAAGGCCACTACTTCTCCACGCACTATGCTTCGGACTCCTCCGCCCCTGGCGTGCAGGCCTTTGTGGCCGCGTATAAGAAGCGCTTCAACGGCAAGATGCCAGACGCGATGGCGGCGCTGGGTTATGACTCAGCGATGTTCCTGGCAGACGCCATCAAGCGCGCCGGCAGCACGGACAGCAAGGCGATCCGCGATGCCCTGGCCGCCACGAAGGACTACGAGGCAGTGACTGGCAAGATCGCCATCAATGCCCAGCGGGATGCGGTGAAGTCGGCGGTGATTCTTCAGGTGAAAGACGGCAAGTTCAAGTATCTGGAAACGGTCGCTCCCTGAGTCTAATCCAGCATCGAACTCCTGACCGTCTCCCCCATGGATTGGCTGCTGCAACAACTCATCAACGGCCTCGCTCTGGGGTCCATCTATGCGCTCATCGCCCTCGGTTACACGATGGTGTATGGCGTGCTGAGGTTCATCAACTTCGCCCATGCGGATGTGCTCATGCTGGGGGCCTATGCGGCCTACTTCGTGGCACCGGCGGTCAGCAGTGTGGTGCCTCTTCCGTCACTGACGGGTGCCATTCTTGTGTCACTGATCTCCGTCATCATCTGTGCGGGGATCGGGATCTTGATCGAGTTCCTGGCGTATCGTCCGCTGCGGAAAAGGCCTCGGC
The DNA here is from genome assembly GCF_007992435.1 of Prosthecobacter gellanilyticus. GTDB lineage: Bacteria > Verrucomicrobiota > Verrucomicrobiia > Verrucomicrobiales > Verrucomicrobiaceae > Prosthecobacter > Prosthecobacter gellanilyticus. Next base: position 5,929 of record NZ_BKAG01000079.1, read on the forward strand.
TGACCGTGCTCATCACCGCCATCGGTGTCTCGCTCTTCATTGAGTTCACCTGCCAGCACAGCGCGGTCTTTGGTGCGGATACCAAGCCCTTTCCGAAGCTCCTGCCCGAGCATGACTTCCATCTCGGCAAACTTGTGGTTAGCAGCAATGACCTCGTCGTTGTGGTCACCACCCTGCTTCTGCTCGCCGGGCTGTGGTTCATCGTCCAGCGCACGAAGATGGGCACTGCGATGCGTGCGGTCTCGCACAATCAGCAGGCCGCCGCGCTGATGGGCATCAACATCAACCGCATCATCTCCTTCACCTTTGGTCTCGGGTCCGCGCTGGCCGCTATCGCAGGCATCCTTTATGCCATGAAGGCACCGGGCATCGATCCGCTGATGGGGGTGCAGCCCGGCCTCCGCGCTTTCATCGCCGCCGTGCTCGGTGGCATTGGTAATCTGCCCGGTGCAGCGCTCGGCGGCTTGATCCTCGGCCTGCTGGAAACCTTCGCCGGTGGCATCTCCGGCCTGTCGAACTATCGCGATGGCATCGCCTTCGGTATTCTCATTTTGATCCTTCTTTTCAAACCCGCCGGCCTGCTGGGCAAGGCAACCGTGGAGAAAGTTTAACCCATGTCTTCCTCCCCTGCATTTCTCAATGGCGCGAAGCGCTGGTTGCTCGTCGGCATCGTGCTGGCGGCGGTGGTGTCGATGTTTAGCGGCCAGTTCAACCGCTACCATCTCGGTGTCATCGTCGATATCGGCATCAACATCATCCTCGCGGTGAGCCTGAATCTGATCAACGGCCACACCGGCCAGTTCAGCCTCGGTCACGCGGGGTTCATGGCCGTGGGCGGCTACACCGCGGCGAAGATCTCGCTCGTGGTCTCGCCCATGCTGCCGCCTGCTTTGCAGCCCCTGCTTTTCCTCGGAGCACTCATCGCCGGTGGCTTGCTGGCCGCTCTTGCGGGCTTCGGGGTCGGGGTTCCCTCTCTGCGCCTGAAGGGGGATTACCTCGCCATCGTCACCTTGGGCTTTGGCGAGATCATCCGCGTCATTGTGCAGAACATGGAAGCCGTCGGTGCTGCCAGCGGTCTGAAAGGCATTCCGAAGTACACCACGCTTGGTTGGACTTTTGGTTTGGCCGCCGTGACCATCTACTTTGTCACGTCGTTGGTGAACTCCACTTATGGGCGCGGCTTCATCGCCGTCAGTGATGATGAAGTCGCCGCCAGCTCCATGGGCATCAATCCCGTGCGCTACAAGGTCACCGCCTTTGTCACCGGTGCGTTCTTTGCCGGCATTGCAGGCGGTCTGTATGCGCATCACAAGCAGTTCCTTTCGCCCACCGGCTTTGATTTCCTGAAGTCCATCGACATCGTCGTCATGGTCATTCTCGGTGGCATGGGCCGCACCGCCGGTGTGGTCGTCGCTGCCATCCTTCTCACGCTTCTGCCGGAAGTGCTGCGGCAGTTCAGCGAGTACCGCATGATCATCTATTCACTGCTCATCATCATCCTGATGATGGCCCGTCCGCAGGGTCTCTTCACCTGGAACCGGAAGAAAGGAGCCGCATGAGTCATCCTCTTCTCAAGCTCGATCACGCGACCATCCGCTTCGGCGGCCTCACCGCCGTGTCGAAGTTCAATCTTGAAGTGCAGCCCTGTGAGCTCATCGGTCTCATTGGCCCAAACGGGGCAGGGAAGACCACCGCCTTCAACATGATCACGGGCGTGTATCAGGCCACCGAGGGCACCATTCATCTGAATGGCCGCTGCATCGCTGGCGTGAAGCCCCACGAGCTCACCAGTCAGGGCATCTCCCGCACGTTTCAGAACATCCGTCTCTTCGGCTCGCTCAGCGTGATCGACAACGTCCGCGCCGCCATGCAGCTTCATTGCAAGCATGGCATGAGCGCCTCGCTCTGGCGTGGTGCCCGCTTCAAGGCGCATGAGAAAGAGGTCGAGAACCGCGCCCTGGAGTTGCTCGATATCTTCAAGCTCGCTGATACCCGCGATGAGGAAGCCAAGAGTCTCCCCTATGGGGACCAGCGCCGTCTTGAGATCGTCCGCGCGCTTGCCACCAAACCCAAGCTTCTGCTGCTGGACGAGCCCGCCGCTGGCATGAATCCCACGGAGAAAGAGGAGCTCATGCACCTCATCCGTTTCATCAAAGACAAGTTCCAGATCGCCGTCATGCTCGTGGAGCACGACATGACCGTCGTCATGGGCATCTGCGAGCGCATCGCCGTGCTCGAGTACGGTGTCAAAATCGCCGAAGGCACGCCGGACCAGATTCAGCGCGATCCCAAAGTCATCGCCGCGTATCTCGGCACAGAGGTTCAAAAGGAGGCGCCCATCGATGCTTGAAGTCAAAGATCTCGAAGTCAGCTACGGCTCCATCAAAGCCCTGCATGGTGTTTCACTCAACGTGCCGCAGGGCAGCATCGTCACCCTCATCGGCGCGAACGGTGCTGGCAAGTCCACCACCCTGCGCGCCATCAGCGGCCTCATCAAAACACGCTCTGGCAGCGTGACCTACAGCGGCGAGGACATCACGAACCAGCCCGCGCATAAGATCGTCGCCAAGCATCTCTGCCACGTGCCCGAAGGCCGCATGGTCTTCGCCAACCTCACCGTCGCCGAGAACCTGCGCATGGGCGCTTATCTCCGCAATGACAAGGCCGGCATCGCCGCCGACATGGACTACGCCTTCACCATCTTTCCCCGGTTGAAGGAGCGCATCAATCAAGCCGCCGGCACCATGTCTGGAGGCGAGCAGCAGATGCTCGCCATCGCCCGCGCCCTCATGAGCCAGCCCAAGTGCCTCATGCTGGACGAGCCCTCCCTCGGCATCGCCCCCATCCTCGTCCGCGCCATCTTTGACCAGATCGTCGCCATCAACAAAGAGCGCGGCCTCACCATCCTCCTCGTCGAGCAAAACGCCAACCTCGCCCTCGGCATCTCCCACCACGGCTACGTTCTCGAGACCGGCCGCGTCATCCTTGAAGACAGCGCCGCTGCGTTGCTGAAGAATCCGCAGGTGAGAGCGGCGTATCTCGGGGATTGACCTGCACGACCTCAAAACTCGTTAGGCCCACGCGCTCACCCACGACTCCGCAGTCGCGATATCGTCGTGGACTGAGGTGGGAAGCGCTCAAGTGCGATACCCCAGTACATGGCCTCTTGCGCGCCGCCGTGCTGAACGGTAGCGTCCAGGCCTTGGTATGAACCCCGACTACATTTTGCTCACGGGCATCAGGGATCCTCAGCGGTTGGAGGCCTACTTTGCTTCACATTTTGTCGATGTCGCCTGCGCTGAGCCGCGTTGCTCCCATAGCGTGAGAATCCTCGTCGAGCCGGAGATCAATCTCCGAAAAGAAGAAGATGTCTACTGGTTGCTCGACCTCGTCGTGGAGGCTCTGCGGGAGAATCATGAAGAGGATTTCTCGACTGAAGTCGTGCTCACTTCCGCCCCGGCGAAGTCGGGGCCGCATTTGCCGTCATTCTACTAGTGTCGTGTAAGCGCTCGGCGGGAGTCTGTTTGCGCTGGGTCATTGCGGCTGAGCTTGCCGCCATGAGCTGTTTGGTGACGCTGCTGCATCACATGATCCCGGTATGTTTTTTTTGATTAAGCGGCCTGACTCACGGGGGGGAGCGAACTCGCGCCGGCTGAGCTCAGCGACCCGGCTTTGGCGGGTTGGCTGCACCGCCTTCTTCGCCTTGGCTCCCTTGGGGTGTCATTGATGATACCGGCTTTGTTTCGCCCTTGATAATCCGTTGAACCTCGTTTCGGACGTCTTGGTAATCTGGCCTGTTCGGGTAGAATCCATAGGTGGCGTGTGATCCGTCGTCCCAATAGCCATCTAGATGATATCGGCGCTCGTTCGGTGCTATCGTCCCCTGGGCTCTCGCGAACTCGGTGGCGGACGGGTAGCTGCCCACCGAGAAACGATGGTCTAGAGTGTCATCACCCGATTTCAGAATGAATTTCCACGCGAGCGGGCGTTCTCCTTTGAGTTCGTAGTACTCGAGAACAAAGGCCCTCACCTCGCCAATCTGAAACTGGTCGCATATGAAAAACTCCTTTTCGGCAAGCTCCTCATACCTGCCCGAATTCTTTGCTTTTCGCAGTTCGGCGATCTCCGCAGTCGCCGCTTTCTCATCTCCAGCCCCCCAGTAGGCCTGAATCAGCTTCTCCCTGACCCGCCAGTCGGTAGGTTCGAGATTTCGGAGCGTCTTCCAGTTCTTGATGGCCCCGGCAAAGTCTTCTGCCAGATAGTTCATGAGCCCGAGGTTGAAGAGCGCCCAGGAATCTGCCGGATCTTTCTGAAGGGCTGTCACCAACTCTTCCTTGGTCGGTTCCTCAGCGAGAGCGGTTGTGGTCAAAAGGGCCAGGATGAAAAGTGTCTTCATTTTTTTTGGCGAAAATTGGACGAACTCGTTGAGAAGAAACAATTCTGCTGAGCACGTCAAACACTCTCTGCCCCCTCACACCACCACCGCTCTTTGGAAAGCCGCGTGACGATCCGAACCGCGCGACGTAGGTGGTGAGAGGAGATGTGCCAGGATTGCCGGTGGCGATGAGGTCGGTGCAGTCTCCTGGGAGGTCTTGCACCTTTTCCGGGCTTTCGCACAGAGGACCGCCCGGACAATTTTCAAAGCCTGTAGCCCGCATGCGCGCCATGCTACTTCTGAAACACCTTGTCCCCCTTGTTCCCGCCGCTAACCAAATAGGCGATCAAGTCCAGCAGCTCGTCCTTGTTCAGTGCGTTGATCAGGCCCGGAGGCATCATGCTGATCTTGCGGGTCTCCTTCTTGGCAATGTCAGCCTCATTGATGGCCATCTGGTCGTTCGGGGCGAAGGGGTTCGCCATCACGAAGACCTTGCCGTTCTCCTCGACGACAATGCGGCCCAGAATGGTGCTGCCGTCCTTCTTGGTGATCTCGTGGCTGTCATACTGGTCGGAGATGACCTTGCTTGGATCGGTGATGTTCTCCAGAAGGTCGCGCAGGGTGTAGCGGTTGCCGGAGCCGGTGAGATCCGGGCCAATGCTGCCGCCCTCGCCATTGAAGCGGTGGCAGGTGGCGCACATCACACTTCGATACATCGCCTCGCCATTGGCGAAGTCGCGACCCTTCATGTTCTTGGAAGCCAGCTCGACCGCCTCATCCAGCGTCCAGGCCTTGCCCGGACCTTTCGGAGCCACGTAGTTCGGGATGTTCACCGCCTCAGCCTTCGTGCCGAGCGCTTCGAGCTCCGCGACTTCGGCTTCGGGCACAAAGGTGGCCATGGCGTCCTTGCGGATGTTTTCAATGAAGCCCTTGAAACTGTTGCCACCCTTCCAGGTGCGGGCACGCGGGAACCAGGAGAAGAAGGTCTTTCTGGACTCAGGAGTCCAGCCAGCCGTCGCATTGCGCAGCGCATACATATAGCTGATCTGCTGCCCGTTCGGACGGCTGCCCGCGGCTGCACGGGCTGCATTGGCATAACCATCATTGCGGCTGAGCACCTCATCTGTCGTCACTTCCTGGAAGTCATCCTTCGCCGTCGCCATGAGGCCTAGCGTTCTCGCCACCACCTTTTTGGAATCCACGGCCACCAGGATCTGCGCGAGCTCGCGGTTCAGGGAAGAATCGTCCGATGGATAGCCCGCTTCCAGCTTCTCGGCGATCTTCTCGCAGGTGTCCGCATCCGGCTTGCCCAGACGGATCAGCACCAGTTGCACCGCACGCACAGCAGCCAGCCTCTGGGCCAGACTGAGCTCATGCTCTCCCAGACGTGCCAGAGCCTTCAGCATCTCGCCTTCCAGCTCCGCATTCTCTGGCGCCACCTTGCCGATCGCTTCAGACGACGTGCCGGTGGGCTTCGCTGCAGGACGGCCACCTTCATAGCTGCCCTTTGCTCCGCTCACACGTGCCAGTGCGATGATCGCCTCCACCAGCGCCACGGGATGCTTTTCATTCAGCGCCTTCTCTTTCCAGAGATCCACGGGCAGACGCTCGATCGCGACGCGCGCGGCATAACGAACATTGCGATCACTGTGGCTCAGATACGGCCATGCAGCCGCCAGTGCCTTCTGCGTGTCCACACCATCCTTGTGCAGTTCTTCGATCGCCGCACGCATGCGGAATTCCTCATCCAGCGGCACGGCCTGCACCGGTGCGGTGGATTCGTCGCCCGCATAAGTCACGCGATACACACCCGACTGTGTCTTGCGACCACCCACGGCGAAGTACATCGCTCCGTCCTGCGGATGTACGACCACATCTGTCAGCGGCAGTGGTTTGCCAAAGACAAACTCCTCCTTCTCCGCGATGTAGCTCGCGCCCTTCGGCTGCAGGTGAATGGCCCACATGGTGCCGTAGGTCCAGTCATTGATGAAGATGGCGTGCTGATACTTCGCAGGGAACTTCGCTCCCTTGCCGCTGACCACGCCCGTGGGGCTGCCGGGGCCAATGTCCAGCGTCGTCGGCAGGCTGTCAGGGTAATAGTTAGGCCACTTGCCACTGCCGCTGCGCCAGCCGTAATCAGCGCCACTGACGCAGTGGTTCACACGGGTGGGGCGATACCACGGGCTGCCGATGTCCCACTCCATGTCCGCGTCATAGGTGAAGAGCTCTCCGCCCAGATCGAAGCAGATGTCGAACTCATTGCGGAAGCCGTAGCAGAACAGTTCCAGATCACTGCCATCCGGATTCATGCTGCAGATGTAGCCACCCGGGGCCAGGATGCCGCGTGCGTGGCCGTTCGCATCCCAGAGGCGCGGGACAATGTGGTCTTCATTCCAAATCTTCGCGGCGCGGCTTTTCTCCAGCCCTTCCGGCAGTTTCGTGTGGTTGCCGCAGTTGAAGTAGATGCGCTTGCCATCCGGGCTCACCACCATGCTGTGCAGGCCGTGCTCACCGCCGCCGGCCATCGTGTGCAGCTTGGTGATCTTGTCATAGGTGTCATCGCCATTCGTGTCGGTGAGACGGTAGAGGCCGTTGTTCTTCCCGTCCTCATTCACCATGACGTAGAGGCTGTCGAAAGCTGCCAGCAGTCCGTGCGCCTTGCCCATCTCAATGTTCAGCTTCTCCGGCTTCAGCTGCTCTGTCTTACCTAAAGCGGGCACGCTCATGCGATAGATGCTGCCATACTGGTCACAGGCGATGAGACGCCCCTTTGGATCCACCGTCAGTGCCACCCAGGAGCCTTCCTGGTCCTTCGGCACATTGTAGAGTTTCTCCACCTTGAATCCCTTCGCCACTGTCACCTCGCTCGCGGCGATGGTTTCCGCCGGTCCACTGTTGCTGCCGCCTCGGGCCTTGCCATCCAGTGCCAGGCCCCATGGGCCCTTGCCATAGTCATTGATCACCAGCGCCGGTTTGAAGTCCTGCGTGCCTTTCTTCGCCGCTTCCCACTTATCACTGGTTTCGATCAACACCTTCTCCGAACCATCCGCCAGCTTCACCTTCAAGCGCGCGATGAGTGCCGCCGTGCCGCCTTTGTTGCGGCCTTCGACCACGATTTCATTCGCCGCGCCTTTCTTGAGCTCCTTGCTCACATCGGCCTTCGTCGGCTCCTGCCAGTCTGGATTCGTCAGCACTTTTTTGCCATTGATCAGCGCATCCGCGCCATTGTCACAGGTCAGCTCCAGCGTGGCGGATTGCACATTCGCCGGCACCTCGAACCGATGTCGAAAGGTCACCTCCGGGTCCTTGTTGCCATCTTTGGAAAGCCAGATCCACTGCGGAGCAGCGTGCAGGCCGGAAGCGATGAAAAGCGTGGTGAGGAGAGTGGGCAGGCGCATGGGTGGAGGAGAAACAAACAAACGAGCCTGCTAATACGCAGCCAGCGCCCATTCTTAACAGTCAATCCTTGTCCCGCGTTGACGTGATGTAAGTCGGTAGCGGTGAAGGCCTGGCCAATGCCACTACACCACTCGATTTGGAGCCTCGAAGAGGCCTCCACGGAGCGCGGATCTCCTGAATCCGCAGCCGCTACGACCGCAGGTTGCACCACCGCGGCCTCGTTCGAACCCAACGCCAATCTTCGGCTCGAAGACATGGTAACGAAAGCTCCCGGCGTATGTGCCATCCACCCGGCTGCGGATTCAGGAGATCCGCGCTCCAGCGCTGACGCGCCAGACCAGTCAGCAGGATACCCCATCTTTCCTGAAAACCCCCTTGCTCCCCGACGTTTCAGCGCGGCACAATCCTGTCCGCCCATGAAACGTCTCGCGCTGCTCCCCCTCCTCCTGGCCTTTAGTTCTGCCCTGCGGGCGGACGATGCCGCTGATCTGCTCACGCAATCTAGCGTCAAGGGCGGCATCGTGGTCCATGTGGGCTGCGGAGATGCCACCACCACTCAGAAGCTGCGCGCGAACGACTCTTACCAGGTCCATGGCCTCACGAAGGAGGCCGACAAAGTCCCCGCACTCCGCGAATCCATCTACAAGGCCGGTGTCAGCGGCACCGTCGCTGTGGAGGAGTGGGACGGCAAATACCTCCCCTACATCGAGAACTACGTGAACCTGCTGGTGGTCGAAGACGCAGCGTCCGTGGCCAAGGAAGAGATCGACCGCGTGCTCACCCCGCTCGGCGTCGCCATGGTGCGCAAGGCCGGCGGCGGTTGGGACAAGATCACCAAACCCTGGCCGAAGGACATGGATGACTGGACCCACTACGCCTATGATTCCAAAGGCAACCCGACCTCCAAAGACATGCTCGTCGGCCCGCCGACCCGCATGCAGTGGGTGGGAAATCCACGCTGGAGCCGTCACCACGACCGCATGTCCTCCGTGAGTGCCAAGGTCAGCGCCGGCGGCCGCATCTATTACATCATCGATGAAGGCAGCCGCATCTCCATCCTCATGCCGGCGAAGTTCGTGCTCATCGCACGCGATGCCTTCAACGGCACCGTCCTTTGGAAGAAGCCCATCACGCAGTGGAGCACGCATCTCTGGCCGCTCAAATCAGGCCCCACGCAGCTCACGCGTCGACTCGTGGCCATGGGGGACAAAGTCTACGTCACGCTCGGCATCAGTGATCCCATCGTCTGTCTTGATGGCGCCACGGGCAATGTCGTCCGCACCTATGAGCAAACCAAAGGCGCGGAAGAGCTGCTCATGCGCAACGGCACCATCTACGCCCTCGTGAACAAAGAGCCCTGGCGTTTGAATGAAGAGTTCGCCGTGAAGGCACAGAGCGACCAGCAGCGCGTGACCACGGAGTTCAACTGGGACGGCAAGCCTCGCGATCTCATGGCCATCGCCGCCGATACCGGCGAGACCCTTTGGAAAGTCGAGGACCGCATCGCGCCCATCACACTGGCCATCGATGACAAGCGCCTCGTCTATTACAATGGCGATGGTCTCGCCGGTCGTGATGTCAAAACCGGTGCCGTGAAGTTTTCCTCGGATCCCACGAAGCGCCGCCAGCTTTATGAGTTCAACTTCGCCCCGCGTGTCATGCTGCATGGCGATGTGGTGCTGTATGCCGGTGGTGATGGCGTGATGAAGGGCATCAATGCCGAAACCGGCAAGGACATGTGGACCGCCCCGCATGAGAAGAGCGGTTATCGCAGTCTTGAGGACGTCATCGTTTCTCAGGGCCTCGTTTGGAATGCCGGCACCACCAGTGGCAATCAGACCGGCGAGTATCGCGGCTTTGACCCGATCACGGGCGAGCTGAAGAAGAGCTTCTTCCCGGATGTGCCCGAAGGCACCTACTGGTTCCACCATCGCTGCTACATGGCGAAGGCCACGGAAAAGTACCTCATGCCCAGCCGCACCGGTTTGGAGTTTGTGGACATGGAGAAGAAGCACTGGGATCTGAATCACTGGGTGCGCGGCGCCTGCCTCTATGGCGTCATGCCCGCGAACGGTCTCACCTATGCCGGCCCGCATAACTGCGCCTGCTATCCGGAAGCAAAGCTCGATGGCATGGCCGTGCTCGCCAGCGATCCGCGCTATCCCATGCCGGAGGACACGCCAGACGCCGAGCGTCTGATCAAAGGCCCTGCCTATGATGCCGTCACCGAGGAGACTGAAGCCGCCATCGGTGACTGGCCTACTTATCGTGGCGACAACGCCCGCTCCGGCGCAGCGAAGTCTGACCTCAAAAAAGATCTCGGCATGGCCTGGGAGGTGAAGCTCACTCCACCGCTCAGCACCAGCACCACCGCCGCTGGCCTCACCTTCGTTTCAGAGGTGGACAAGCACACCCTGCACGCCTTTGACTCAGCCACGGGCAAGGAAGCCTGGCACTTCATCGCCGGAGGCCGCATCGACTCACCGCCCACCTATTCCAAAGGCCGCGTGTTCTTTGGTGGCAAAGATGGTTATGTCTACTGCCTGCGCGCGAAGGATGGCGCTCTCGCGTGGAAGTTCCAGGCCGCGCCGAAGAAGCTGCATCATGGCCGTTGGGAGATGATGGAGAGCGTCTGGCCGGTGCATGGCAGCGTGCTGGTGGAAAATGGCCTTGTGAGCTGCGTTGCGGGCTTTAGCTGCTTCCTCGATGGCGGCCTTTATTTCTATCGTCTCGACGCCAAGACCGGCGAGATGAAGCACCGTGAAAACTACAACGACCGCGATCCCGAAACCGGCGGCGACCTCAATGACCGTCACAAGAGCCTGCAAATGCCCGTGGCGCTGAATGACATCCTCAGCAGCGATGGCAAATGGACCTACCTCCGCACCCAGAAGATCGGTAATGACGGCAAGCGCGTCGAGATCGGTCCCGTGAGCGGTGACTTTGACAAACAAGGCGGCGCGCAGAAGGGCGAGGGTTCCCATCTCTTCGCCCCCATGGGCTTCCTCGATGATTCGAACTTCCACCGCAGCTACTGGGTCTATGGCAAGAGCTTCGCTGGTGGTCATGGCGGCTACTACCAAGCAGGCAAATATGCGCCTGCGGGCCGCATCCTCGTCCACGATGATAACAATGTTTACTCCTACGGCCGCGAGGCCCAGTACTACAAGTGGACCACCACCATGGAGTACACGCTTTTCTCCACACCGAAGGATGCGCCGGAGGAAGCCTACACTACTGAGGACGCCATCACTGAGCGCAAAGGCAACAGCGTGGTGCTGGGGCCTGATGGCAAGCCCCTCGCGAACCAGCCGCCGAAGCTCACCAAGGGAGACAAGGATGAGGAGAAATCTGACGCCAAAGGCAAAGGGAAGGGGAAAGGCAAAGGTGCCGGGAAGGGCATGGCCAAAGGAGCCGCCAAGAAAGGTGCCGCAGGCGCTGCCGGTGCGCCTCTCGCCGGTTCGGTGAAGTTCCCGGATGCAGATGCGCTAGACCCCACGAAGACCGCGCTGAGTGTGGAAGCCTGGGTGCTTCCAGACACGGCCAGCGGCACCATCTATCATCATGGAGGTCCGCTTCGTGGTGTGGCGCTCGACATCCGCGACAAGAAGCCGCAGTTCCATGTGCGCAGTGACTCCAAGGTGGTCAGCATCGTCTCCGCTGAGACACTGACCGATGGCTGGCATCACCTCGTCGGCACACTCGCCGCTGATGGCAAGATGGGCCTTTACCTCGATGGCAAGCTCGTCTCCGAAGGCAGCGGAGCCGTGGTGGATGCGCGCCCGAAAAACCCGATGTATCTTGGCAATGGCCAGGGCGCGGCCGATGGCAGCGCTGGCGGCTTCAGCGGCCTCATGGATCAGTTCGCGCTTTATCACAAAGCTCTCACCGCTGCTGAAGTGCAGCAGCGCTTTGAAATCCCTGATGTTAGGCCAGCGGACGCCCTCGTCTCGTGCAACTTTGACAACGGTGACAGCCGCGATGGCTCCCCGAATGGCTTCCACGGCATCGGTGCCGGAGTAGAGACCGGCAAAGGCAAGGTCGGCGGAGCCCTCTGGTTCAAAGGCGCCGCCAGCGGCACCTCGCCGAAGGCCGGTGGCAGCTTCGTGAAGCACACCTGGGACCGCTTCGTCCCCATCGTCGCCCGCAGCATGGCCCTCGCTGGCAAAACGGTGCTCGTCGCCGGTGCTCCGGACACCATCGATGAAGAATATGCCTTCGAGCGCCTCGCCGCCAAAGACCCCGCCATCCTCGAAGAACTCAAGGAGCAGAACGAAGCCCTCGAAGGCCGCCGTGGTGCCAAGATGTGGGCCGTGAACGTCGAAACCGGCGAGCAATCCGACGGCCTCGAACTCACCAGCCCACCCGTCTGGGACGGCATCACCATCGCCCAAGGCCGCGTCTACGTCAGCACCGTCGATGGCCGACTTCAGTGCTTCGGTAAGTGAGGTGGAACTTAGTTCATCATGGCCCGCCCGAAGTCGCGCCA
>NZ_BKAG01000080.1 GCF_007992435.1 Prosthecobacter gellanilyticus
GATCGCGATGATGAAGGCGGTGCGCGGCGTGGTGCACGAGAACCTGACGGCCGAGCAGGGCTTCCAGATGTTCAATGATCTGAAGGGCAAGTAAGACGCCAAGTGGTGCTGGAGTGGTGGAGTTTTGGAGTACTGCTCCAATCCATCATCACTCCAGTCATCCAACACTCCACTACTCCAGCTCTCCTCTCTCTGACCTGCATGCAACTCACGCCTAACCAAGTCCGCCTCATGATGCTTCAAGTGGCAGACGCCATCATCGAAGCCGAACCCATGCTCTCCCAGGCCGATCGCGACCTTGGCGATGGCGACCACGGTCTCGGCATGAAACGCGGCATGGAGGCCGTGAAGGCCCAGCTCGAGCCTCTCGAGGCTGCCAGCGTCGAGCAGGTGTTCGTCACCACCGGCACCGCCATGATGACCAGCATGGGCGGAGCTTCGGGTGCCCTCTTTGGCACCCTGTTCCGTGCGGGTGGCAAAGCCCTCGCTGCCAGTGGCAACTTCGATCCACCGGACCTCCCGCTGTTCTTCGAAGCCGCTCTTGAAGGCGTCATGAAGCGTGGTGGCGCCAAGCCTGGCGACAAAACGATGATCGATGCCCTCGCGCCTGCCGCGGCCAAGGCACGCGAAGTCACCGCCCTGCCCTTGGCTGAGGCGATCTCCGCCATCGCGGACGCCGCTGAATCTGGCAAGGAAGCCAGCAAGGCCATGGTCGCCCAGTTCGGCCGCGCCAAAACCCTCGGCGAAGCCTGCATCGGCTTCCCGGATGCTGGCGCGTGCTCGATCGTGGTCATGCTGAACGCAATGCGCAGCTTTGTGAGCTGCGGAGTCTGAGTGCCGCCCTCACGAGAGGACTGGCTTTTTCCGAAAGTGTCGTTATCTTGGCCGCATGATAACGACACTGACACCTGACCTGACCACTGCGGTGCCTGCAGAACTGGCCCGTCAGCTCAATCTGCGCCCAGGAACCCAACTGGACTGGGAGGCAGATGCCGATGGCCTTGTCATTCACGTCAAGGCAATCGAGCCCAGCCGGGAAGAGCTCCTCAAGCGCGTCCGGGAACTAGGTCGCAAGCACAAGCGTGAAGGAGTGGATGCCATTGGAGATCTCATCCGCGAACGCGAACTGGAACATGACATGCGGGAACGTGTTTTGTCATGAGTCAGGCAGTTACCCATGTGCTGGATACCTCGGCACTGCTCGCCCATTACCTGGAGGAACCTGGCTTTGATCTCGTCGAGACATTGACGGCAGACCCGCAAAATCATGTGTGTATCAGCTCCGTGACCTGGCTTGAGTTTCGGGTGCGCCTTGAGCAACTTGTCGCAGACGCAGCTACCAAGAGCCGGACACTAGACATCTATCGTGCTTTGCTTGGCGAAGGCATTCCGGTCAACGATGCCATATCTAACAGGGCTCTGCTACTACGGCAGTCATCCCAAGGCAGGCTTCCAAATATGGACGCCTTGATCGCAGCGACCGCTGCCGAGCATGGGGCCATCCTTGTGCATCGAGATCCTCACATGGCTGGCATTCCCACCACGGTGGTCGCCCAGCTTGTGCTTCCGGACAAGTAGGTCAGCCCTCCTTCTCATAGAGTTTGAAGAGGCCTGAGTGATCCAAGTCACCCAGGCCTTTCTCATGCACAAAGGTCTCCCACTGCGCGCGTGAGTTTTTCAGCGTCGGTGAATCAAGCCCCACACTCTCTGCGAGCTCGCACATGAGGCGCACGTCCTTGAGCTGAAGCGTGGCGCGGCCACCGGGAGCGAAGTCACGCTTCACCATGCGGGCACCATGCAGATCCAGAATACGGCTCTCCGCAAAGCCACCGAGCAATGCCTTCCGCACCAGCGCTGGATCCACACCGGAGAGCTCCGCCAAACGCAACGCCTGGGCCACGGCATCAATGGTTTGCGCAACAATCAATTGGTTAGCCAGCTTGGTCACCTGACCTGCGCCGCTGGGGCCAAGATGCGTGATGTTCTTGCCCACCACTTGGAAGACCGGCAGAGCGCGATCAAAGTTCTCCTGCGAGCCTCCGGCCATGATCGTGAGTGTGGCAGCCTCCGCGCCGACCTGACCACCAGACACGGGCGAGTCCACCCAGTTCACGCGTTCGGAGAAGCGCTTCGTCTCCGGAACACCCGTGGTGCCAAAGTCGATGATGAGCGCATCCTTATGGAGACCTTCAATCAAGCCGCCCTCATCAAACACTACCTTCTCCACCACATCCGTCATGGTGAGATTAATGCAGATGATGCCAGGGCCCACCTCGCGAGCCAGCTCGGCCAGTGACGCGGCCCGTTTCATGCCCAGAGCCACCGCCGCTTCCGCAGGGGCTTCACTGCGATTCCAGACGATGACCTCCGCGCCGGCCTCATGCAGGTGCCGTGCATTGGCCCGGCCCATGTTGCCGAGTCCGACGAATCCGATCTTGTGTCCGAGGAGGGGTTTGTTCATGTTCGCCGATCTCACATCAAGCGGCCTCGCTCCGCAAACATCTTCCTACCATGAAAATCATCATCACCGGCGGCGGTGGCTTCCTCGGACATCAACTGGCTCAAAAGATCATTGATCGCGGCACCCTGTGCGGAAAGGACGTCACCGAGATCATCCTGCTGGATGCCGCCTTCCATCGTGAGATCGCCGATTCCCGTGTGAAACAGGTGAAGGGAGACATCAGCGACCGCGCCACGGTTTTCGCGGCCGCCGGCTCGAAGTTCGATGTCATCTTCCACCTCGCCTCCATGGTCAGCGGCGAGTGCGAGGAGCGCTTTGACGATGCCCTGCGCGTGAATCTGGATGGTGGCCGGAACGTCTTCGAAGCCGCCCGCGCAGCGGAAGGCAGACCTCGCGTGGTCTTTGCCAGCAGCGTGGCCTGCTACGGCGGGATCGACATGTCCCAGATGATGTCAGACACCACGAAGCAGATCCCGCAGACCACCTACGGCATGACCAAGGCCATCTGCGAGATGATGGTGAACGACCACACGCGCAAAGGCCACTTTGACGGTCGTAGCGTGCGTCTGCCCACCGTCATCATCCGTCCAGGCAAGCCGAACGCCGCCGCCTCGAGCTGGGCCAGCGGCATGTTCCGCGAGCCGCTGAATGGCGAGCCCTGCATGCTGCCCATCCGCCGCGAGCAGCCGCACCCCATGACCGGCTACCGCACCGTGATCGAAAGCTTCATCGCCCTCGCCGAGGTGGATGAGTCCAAACTCGGCAAGGACCGCGCCTATGTGCTCCCAGCGCATCGCGTGACCCCGCACATCGCCGCCGTCGTAATCGCCGAGGTCGCGGCTGAAAAGGGCATTACCCTCGGACCCATCGTGGATGCCTTTCATGCTCGCATCCAGGGCATTGTGGATAACTGGCCCCAGCAGGTGGATGGCGCGCGAGCCGTCGAGATCGGTATCCCACGGCCTCCCGAGCTGAAAGCCATCGTGGAGCAGTATGTGGAGGACTTTTTGAGGAAATAGACGCCTGCGGCCTCCACGGAAGTGGGGTGTTTGAGGTGCGTTACCTTGAAAGAGGGGGGTAGCGGGGGGATTATACTGCTGGCCAGTTTAGATCCCCCCATGGCTGTTACCCCCTCATCACCCCGCTTCTCATGGCTGCTGCCGTGGATGTTCACCACCTGCGCCTTTGCGGCGGCCCCTGCGGAGCATCCGGGCAAGGCTCTGTACATGAAGCACTGCACCGAGTGCCACGGTGATCGCGGTCAGGGCGTGGAGAATGAGTATGACGACCTGCTGACTGGCACAAAGTCCATCGAATCTCTCGCCAAGCAGATCGACCGCACCATGCCGGAGGACGATCCAGATCTCTGCGATGCCGAACAGTCCAAGCTCATCGCGGACTACATCTATGGCGCCTTCTACTCCGTCGAGGCCCAGGCCCGCCTGAACCCGCCCAAGCAGGAACTCGCCCGCCTCACCATCCCGCAGTTCCGCAACAGCGTGATGGACGTGATCGGCCGCTTCCGCATGGGAGTCGGCTTTGACCGCCCCATCGGTGGCAATGAAGGACTCAAAGGCACCTATCGTGGCTTTGAGCCTCTCAAAGAGGGCGACAAACTGCCCAAAGGTATCGCCAGCCAACGGTCGAAGGACCGAGTGAAGCACAATTTTGAGCGCGTGGATGCTCATGTGAACTTTCACTTCGGCGCGGAGAGTCCGGAGCCAGGAAAGATGGGCACAGATGAGTTCCGCCTGAACTGGGACGGCAGTGTCATCGCCGAGGAGACCGGTGTTTATGAGTTCATCGTGAAGTCGGAGAACGGCTTCCGTCTCTGGATCAATGATGACGATGAAGCAGATGCTCTCATCGATGGCTGGGTCAGCGCCGGGCCTGAGGTTCGTGAGGAAAGAAAAAGCATCTACCTCATCGGCGGACGCTCCTACTTCCTGCGCCTGGAATACTTCAAGTTTCAGGAGAAGACCTCCTCCGTCGAGCTCCGCTGGAAGCCGCCGCATGGCGTGGAGGAGATCATCCCGGCTCACTTCCTGCGCACCGAGCGCACGCGTGAGCTGATGATCGTGAACACGAACTTCCCGGCGGATGACCGCAGTTCGGGCTATGAGCGCGGCACCACCATCTCCAAGGATTGGGATAGCGCCGTGACCGAAGCTGCCATCAGCACCGCCGAGCACGTGGTGGAGAACCTCAACGAGCTTGCGCAGACCAAGGATGACGCACCGGATCGCCTGGAAAAACTGCGCAAGTTTGCCTTCACCTTCGTGGAGGCCGCCTTCCGCCGCCCGCTGACCGAGGAGCAAAAGCAGCTCTATGTGGAGACGATGTTTAAGGTCGCGAAAAGCCCTGAGACAGCCGTGAAGCGCGTCGTGCTCTTCACGATCAAATCCCCGCAGTTCCTCTATCCTGGCCTGATGATGGCCGAGAAGCCTGATGCCTTTGACACGGCTTCGCGCCTGGCCTTGGCCCTGTGGGATTCTCTGCCCGACAAAAAGCTTTACCAGGCCGCCACATCCGGAAAGCTGCAGACTCGTGACCAAGTGAAGGCCGAGGCCTTGCGCATGATCGCGGATCCACGCACAAAGGCGAAGCTGCACGGATTTTTCCATCATTGGTTAGAACTGGAGCATGCCGAGAGCACCTCCAAGGACCCGAAAGCCTTCCCCGGCTTCAATCAGGAAGTGCTGGCCGATCTGCGCGAGTCACTGCTGGAGTTCATCGACAGCGTCGTGTGGGACAGCAAATCCGACTACCGCGAGCTGCTGAAGGCAGACTACATTTTGCTCAACGAACGTCTCGGCAAGTTCTACGGCAAGCCCGTGACCGGCGAGGAGTTCCAGAAGGTCGGCTTTGATCCCAAACAGCGCGCCGGTGTGGTCACCCATCCCTATCTGCTCGCCTCGCTGGCCTACAGCAAGCAGACCTCGCCGATCCATCGCGGCGTGTTCCTGACTCGCAACATTGTCGGCATGTCTCTCAAGCCGCCGCAGATGGCCGTGAGCTTTGATGAAAGCCATTTCGACCCAAAGCTGACCATGCGCGAAAAGATTACCGAGCTCACGCGCAACAACGCCTGCATGGCCTGCCACGGCGTCATCAACCCCCTCGGCTTCAGCCTCGAGAACTTCGATGCCATCGGCCGCTGGCGCACGAAGGATAACAACAAGCCCGTCAATCCCGTCTCCGAGTTCAGCGACGAGCAGGGCAAGAAAATCCATCTCAGCGGTCCGCGTGACATCGTGAACTACGTGGCGGACAACCCCAGCGGTCACCGCGCCTTCATCCGCCATCTCTTCAACCATCTCGTGAAGCAGCAGATCCCCGCCTACGGCCCGAAAGTGCTTGATGACCTCCAGCAAAAATTCTCCGCCAGCGGCTGCAACATCCAGAATCTCGTCCTGGAGATCGCCATCATCGCCACGGAGGTGAAGGATGCACCGGCGAAGTAGCGACTGACCAAACGCCTCATCACGGCGCAAAGGCGAGTTGCTGGACGAACCAATACAAGGCCTGCTTCCACTCCGGCGCATCATGTGCGTGGTCAGTCACATGCCACACATGAGGCACGTTCTTGGATTTCATGTAGGCATGCAGGTCCTGGCTCACATGAATGAGTCCGTCACGGTTTCCACAGGAGAGCCAGAGCAGCTTCAACGGCTGTGCCGCCGCAGGATCTGGCAGCAGTTCCTCGGATTTCCGCGCATTCGGCCCGGATGAAAACGCGCCAAGCCAGGCGAAGCGGTCGAGGTGGGCAAAACCGATGTTCATCGTCTGCCCGCCGCCCATGGAGAGGCCAGCCAGCGCACGATGCTCACGGTCTTTCCGCACGCTGTAGCGTGACTCGATGGCCGGAATGATGTCATCCAGCAGATCACGCTCAAAGACGAGGAACGCCGGGATATGCTTGAAGATGTCACCGGTGGGGCGGTCATCCTTCTGAGCACGGCCATTCGGCATGACGATGATCATGGGCGCGGCCTTGCCATCGGCGATGAGGTTGTCCAGCAGGATCTCCGGCTGGGCGTAGCGCGCCCACTCGGTCTCATCTCCACCGATGCCGTGCAGCAGGTAGAGCACGGGATATTTTTTCTCCGGCGAGTATCCGGGAGGAGTGTAGACATTCATCTTCCGCCGAGCCCCGACCGTCTTGGAGTCGTATTCGATCATCTGCAGCTTCCCATGCGGAATGTCCTCCCGCCTCACATCCCAACCGGCCGGCGGCTCAGGAAAGGCAGGCTTGTCGTCATCTTTCAGCACGATCGCGCTCCAGGACGGGCGCGGCTGCGGAGGGATGACCTGCCCGGGTGGCGCTACCGTGGGCTCCATGGCCGCCGCGGTTTGAAGAATGCAGAGGAAGAGGTAGCGCATCGTTACTGTCTAACAAAAAGGTGCGAATGAAAAACTTTAAGAAACTTCAGCGCTCCCCCGGGAGGAGAGGGCTGCAGCGCTAGACCAGACCGCGTTCCTTCATGGCGGCGAGCGTCCAGTCATACTCTTTCACGAGCTGGTCCACCACATCACCACTACGCAGTTCCGGAGGCAGCACCTCCCAGGTGTAGGTCTCCATCTCGATGTGCTGGCACTTCGTGGGATTCTTGGCCAGCCAGTCCATGGCACCAAGCATGTGATCCGTCGTGCCCTGGAAGCCATCCCAGGGCGGCGCATGCAGCGGGATGTGGAAATGCACCCGCCACTCTTCACCCAGCGAATCTGCCGGAGCCGTGTCGGCAAACTGCAGCGCATCTGGCAGATCCTTGAAGCGGCGCAGCGGCTGCGTCTCACCGTAACTGGCAATCACCTGATGGAAATACACCGGCTCGTCAAAGGCACGCAACTTCGCCACCATGTCAGCGGTCGGCTTGAGCTTCAGCGCGGAGCTGAAGTGCAGCTTGCTGATGCGGATGCCTGAATCCGTCAGACGGGTCAGCGAGCGCATAGCCTCCTCATACTCGATGGCGAGATGACAGGTGTCGTAGTTCAGGCCGATGAACTTGAAGAAGTCCTTGTCCCGTGGATTGCGATCAAAGTAGTGCGCAAAGAACTTCAGCGCCTCACCGCTTGTCTCAAACAAGCCCAGTGGCTCCGGCTCGAAGCCGAGATGCAGATCATGCCCGGTGGCCTCGCTGACCTTCTCAATGTGCTCACGGCAAAGGCGCACATTGTCAAAAATGGCCTCCATCTCCTCACGGCCAATGGCGAAGGTCTTGTGCGAACCCGGAAGCGTGCTCACACTGCCGCTCTCACCCGCTGGCAAGAGCTTGGCGAGCAAGTCAAAGAGTTGGTTAGTATACACCAGGCGCTCCTTCGTGCTCCAGTCCGGCTGGAACACATGCTCCTTCACCCTCGTGCCGTGAAACGAGCCATAGGGAAAGCCATTGATGGTGAAGACGTAGCAGTTCTCCTTCTCCAGCCAGTGCTGGAACTCGAGCAGCTTTTCAGGCGCGCTCAGTTCCTGAGCCGCATGCGCTCCCAGGCGAAGGCCGATGCCATACGGCTTGCCGCCGCTGACACGCTCCTTCACCCGCAGAGTATGGTCACGCAGGCCACGCCACGTCTCCTCCCAGGTCTCCCCGCGGTGGATGTTCGTGCAATAGCCGAGATGGATGCCGTGATTGAGCTGCATGAGTCCAGGATCACTCAGGCTTCAGCACCACCTTCAGCAGGCCTTCCTTGTTGTCATAGAGACGCTGGAACCAGCCGGCACCCTCTTCCAGAGGGGCCACGGCGCTGAGCAGCGGCTCCACCTGGATGCTGCCGTCTTCGATGCGGCGGATGGCTTCCGGATACTCACCTGCGCAGGAGCAGGAGCCCTTGATGGTGAGCTGACGAGTGACCACTTCCTGCAGCGGGAATGGCGTGTTCGGCTGGAGGTTGCCAATGAGAATGACCTGGCCGCCTTTGCGCACGCTGCGGATGGCAAGATCCAGCGGAGCCGCAGCACCCACGACTTCAAAGCTGGCATCAGCACCATCACCACCACAGATCTCACGGATGTGAGCGGCCAGACCTTCCTGCTTGGCATGGAAGGCATCCGAGGCACCGAGCTTCTTCGCAAGCTCCAGACGCTTCTCGTCCAGGTCCACGGCGATCACACGCTCCCAGCCACGCGCCTTCAGCGCCTGCACCACGAGCAGTCCGATCAAGCCCGCACCGACGACCACAGCTACACCACCCTTGGCTTCTTCCGGACCATGGCACTCACAGCCATGACCGCAGCTCTCGGCTTTAGGCTCCTCGTCTTCTTCCTCAACAGGATCGGCAAAGGCTTCACCCACCTCGATGCCATCCGCCAAATTCACCGCATGCAGGGCGATGGACACAGGCTCGGCGAAGGCCGCCTTTTCATAGGCGAGTGAATCAGGGATGCGATAAAGGATGCGCTCTGGAAGCACGATTTTTTCCGCGAAGCAGCCATGACGGCGATACTCGCCAGGAGACACGCCGAGCACCTTGCGCTTGGGGCAGAGGTTCACATAACCAGCCTGGCATTCATCACACTCACCGCAGTATTCGGTGGAGTCGAAAGTCACGCGATCACCGATTTCCCAATCGGTCACGCCTTCACCCACAGCAACGATCTCGCCCGCAGCTTCATGGCCCATGACGATCGGTGGCTGGCGGCGGCCGCTGCGGCCGTCCATGCCGTGGATGTCACTGCCGCAGATGCCGCAGGCCTTGATGTTCACCAGCACTTCGCCAGCAGACGGCGTGGGCTCGGGAAAACTGGTGTCGTAACTAAATTCAGAAGCTGCGGTGAGGACGAGGGCTTTCATGGTTGGAGAGAGGTGGGTGGTTCAGAAAAAATCAAATCAGGGGCGTGCAGTCAGCGAGAGCTCGATGATACGCGTGCAGAGCTCGGGGAATTCAATGCCCACGGCACGTGCGGCCTTTGGTAGCAGGCTGCTGCTGGTCATGCCAGGGATGGTGTTGATCTCGAGCACGAAGGGCGCGTTGTCACTGGCACGCAGCATGATGTCCACACGGCCATACACTTCCGTGCCGCAGCTCTTGAAAGCCGCCATGGCCGCATCCTGCACGCGCTTCGTGGTTTCAGCATCCAGCTCGGCGGGGCAATGGTAGAGCGTCTTCCCCGTGCCATTCATCCAGGGATACTTGTTGTTGATGTCGTAGAATCCTTCGACGGGCTCGATGTGGATGATCGGCAGCACTTTGTCGCCGAGGATGCCGATGGTGAGTTCCTTGCCTTCGACAAAATCTTCCACCAGCGTGGAGCTGCCAAACTTCTTCGCCTCGACCAAAGCTTTGGTTAGGTCATCCTCGGTGCGGCAGATGCTCACGCCCACGCTGGAGCCTTCACGCGGCGGTTTGGAAACCAATGGCAGACCGATGGCGAGAGGCTCAGGTCCATCGAGCACATAGTTCTGCGAGCGCGGAGTCGGCACATCAGCGGCGATGAACTTGTCCTTGCTCTGCGCCTTGTCGAAACAGATGCGGCTGCTCAGTACACCCGCGCCGGTGTAGCGGATACCCCGGCTCTCCAGAATGGCCTGAAGCTGGCCGTCCTCACCAAAAGTCCCGTGGATCAGGTTCATGGCGATGAAGGTGTCCGCCGGCACGTCAAACTCCGGTCCGGTCACATCCACCTCCACCACATTCGCACCCACACTGCGCAGCGCCTCGGCCACGCTCTCCGCGGTTTTCAGGGAGACAGTGCGTTCATTGCCGGGGCCGCCCTTGAGCAGCGCGATGGTTTTGCCAGTGAGATCAAGCATGGAGGGGAAAGGAGTGGACCGCAGTTATGCAGTGCTCCGCGCCCTTTGGCAAATGCTGCGGTCACCCTGTGTGCAGGACCTGCCCTCCCAGCCTTCAGGTCACTTGTAACCCGTGATGATGGCGCAGGCGGTGTCCTTCTTCTTGCCCTTCTCATCCAGGCGGAGGGTCACCACATACACCCCGGTCTTCTTCGGCTTGAAGAAAAGCAGGAAGCCCCAGCCATCCAGCACCGGCTGGATCTCGCCCACCGGCTGCCCTTGGAAATCCAGCACCGCGCCGGTCACATAGACACCCGACTTCCTCGGCACGGCCACGCCGATGCAGTAGTCGTTGCCCTTGAAAAGCTGCATCTTCACGGCCTTGCCCACATCCTTGCTCAGATCACCGATCCAGGATTCCGCGCGGAAGGCATAACCGCCCAGCTTTTCCTGGTCACGGGCCAGCGCCTGGGCGGCCGCATCCGCGTCCTCGCGGTCGTCAGCCTGGACAGCGGCGGCCACGGCTCCAAAAGCGAGCATCCATAGGCAGAGCAGGCGGCGGAGCGAGTGGCTTTTCAAAATTGAGGACATGATATGGAGATACTTACGC
The DNA here is from genome assembly GCF_007992435.1 of Prosthecobacter gellanilyticus. Classification (GTDB taxonomy): domain Bacteria; phylum Verrucomicrobiota; class Verrucomicrobiia; order Verrucomicrobiales; family Verrucomicrobiaceae; genus Prosthecobacter; species Prosthecobacter gellanilyticus. Next base: position 10,799 of record NZ_BKAG01000080.1, read on the forward strand.
AAAGATTGCTTGGATGCGAACATAGATATTGCGCGGCGTCAAACATCGGACTCTTTACGGTTGCCGCTTACCCCCTCCCATTTCCCGAATTATGGCCACGCTCGTTTTCTACCTGGATGAAGCCACGTCGATGACCCACGCGCTGGAACCCGGCACCACCACGGTAGGTCGGCATCCGGACAGCATCATCGTGCTCGACTTCGCCTCAGTCTCCGGCCATCACGCGGTGATCGAGCTGCAGGATGACGGCTGCCTGGTGATCGACCAGCAGTCCAGCAATGGCACCCGCATCAACGGCGCGGAGATCGAGGAAGCGATGCTTCAGGACGGCGACCGCGTGGCCTTCGGCGATGTGCAGGCCGTTTATTATGCGGGTGATGCTCCCGGCGAGGAAGGCGATGTGCCGCAGGCCGAGACCGTGCAGGAAATCTTCGTGCCCGTGCCGGAAATCCCTCGTAAGGATGCCCCGCCGCCGCCTGCACCTGCCGACTACCGCAAGGTGAACAAGCCACCGGCCAAGCCCCGCGCTGTGCGCCGCATGACCGGCTACCCCAGCACCGCGGAAAGCGGCTGCGTGACCGCCCTCATCGTCATCGGCCTGTTCGTCGCCGCCTTTGCCGCCGGCCTCTTCATGCGTCACTACAAGGAAACCGAAGGTGGCAATCTCTTCTCCGACCTCATGGAGAAAATCAGCAGCCAGGTGCCGAAGATCAAGATCGAGAAGTAAAGCACTCGACGGTTCGCCTTTGCCAGCCCCCTAAGCCCTACGGCTTGGGGGCATTTCCTGGACCACTACGGCACCGGATAATACTGCCTCTGGAGGCGGAAGGTCATCTGACCTGCCACCGGACATGCATGAGGCTTGCCATCTACCAGCAAGGGCTCCCAATACCCACCTGCCACGGCTTTGCCGATCGACTCCTGGAGTGGCTGCGGGCATTTGCCAAGAACGTGGATGCTCTCAGCCCGGCCCGATTCATTGACAATAAAGGCTACCCACACCGTGCCCTCCGCTTGCATGTCACGCATGTACTGGGGATATTCCGGCGAAGGCATTTCCCAAGGCTTGGGCTGGTGGAACCTGCGCCCTGCTTTTCGATGATCATCCAGCTTCTGCGTCAGCTCGGGGAAAAGAGAACGGGTAATCGTGGAAGACGGCTCAAAGGTGATGCCCTGCCCTTTTCCAACCTTGGCTGATTGATCATGTGAGCCCACAAACGTGATCTTCACCTGCATGACAAAGACCGCTGGCTTGCCCTGAACAGTGCCGGGCTGGAACTGCCATTGGCTCAGCGCCTTTTGGATCGACTCCTGATACATCTCGGGTGCCTCACCCACCACTTTGACCTCCAGCACCCTGCCGGTCGGCCCGACCTTCATGACTCCCCACGTACTGCCAGAAGCTCTCACTTCAGTGAACTCCGGCTTCACCTGATGTTTCACCACCGGATAGACGACCTGGCTTCCCGCCTTCTTGTGGCGCTGAAGCTCCGCATCCAGCTCTGGGAAAGCCTGCCGGCTCGGGGAAGGCGTGGAGCAACTGGTCAAACCTGTGACTACTAGGGAGGCCACCAGGGCAAGCGGAAGAAAATGTCTCATGAGGGGAGGGCCTACTGCCTTCCTGCATCTGGAATGCTTTGTCAAAATCCAAGGCAGTTCCGAGATCCCGCCTGCCCTGAGATGAAATCCTCTCATCCGGCCCAAAAATAAATGTTCGGCACCCTTCCTTGACGCTGGGGAGGTCACTCCTATGATGGCGCGCCTTCCTCCCGAGGCTTCGCTTTCCATCCCCCACTCACCCCCAGCATCATGGCCATCCTCATCGACACCGACACAAAAATCCTCGTCCAAGGCATCACGGGCGATTTCGGCTCCCGCCATGCCAAGGCTTCTCTCGACTACGGCACCCAGCTGGTGGCCGGCGTGACCCCGGGTAAAGGTGGCCAGACTTTCGAGCACGGCAGCCACAAGGTGCCAGTCTTTGACACCGTGAGCCAGGCCGCCAAGGAAACCGGAGCCACCGTCAGCGTGATCTTCGTGCCACCTCCCTTCGCTGCTGATGCCATCCTGGAAGGCGTGGACGCCGGTCTCGACCTTGTGGTCGCCATCACAGAAGGCATCCCGGTGAATGACATGATCAAGGTCAAGGCCGCCATGAAGGGCAGCAAGACCCGCCTCATCGGCCCGAACTGCCCAGGTCTGGTGACCCCAGGTCACGGTGAAAAATCCCACGGCGGCTGCCGCATCGGCATCGCCCCAGGTTACATCCACAAGCGTGGCAATGTGGGCGTCGTCAGCCGCTCCGGCACCCTCACCTATGAAGCCGTCTGGCAGCTCACCACCCGTGGTTACGGCCAGAGCACCTGCGTCGGCATCGGCGGTGACCCGGTGAACGGCACCAACCACCTGGACGTGCTGAAGCTTTTCAACGAAGACCCCGAGACCGAAGCCATCATCATGATCGGTGAGATCGGTGGCAATGCCGAGGTCGAAGCCGGCCTCTGGGCCAAGGACAACTGCAAGAAGCCGATCGCGGCCTTCATCGCCGGTGCCACCGCACCTCCAGGACGCCGCATGGGTCACGCGGGCGCCATCATCGGCGGTGCTGATGACACGGCTGCCGCCAAGAAGCGCATCCTCGCCGAGTGCGGTATCTCCGTGGCTGACAGCCCGGCTGACATGGCCGCCGCGCTGCTGAAGATCTGGAAGAAGTAAGCTCTTCCGTTCGACAACCGTTTTGAAGATCACCCGGCAGCACCCTGCCGGGTGATTTGTTTTGGGCATGCTCTCAAACGCGCAACTTTGCCGCCCGCAGCGGGTTTCGCGTCCCTGAACACGCTACAATCTGGCATTTGCCAGAGCCGCCGCCTTCTTCCAAAATACCTTTCTCATGAATCGAGCCGCTTCTCTTGTGATCGTCGCCCTGTCCTTGGCCTGCGGACAAGGCAGCGCACAGACCGAGCCACCCCCTCCAGGTCCACCCCCGATGCCTAAAGGCGAGGGCGGCTTCCGTCCCGGACCTCCCGGCGGTGAGCGTGGTGACCGGGACCATGATGGCGACCGTAAGGACCGTGGTGATCACGGCCCGGATCGTGGAGGTGACCGCGGCGGCGATCGCCGCGGTGGTGGTGGCAGCGGCTTCTGGCCAGGCTTCGGTCGTCCACCCATGAAGTCGGAGGAGTATGACAAGCTTCCTGAAGCGGACAAAAAGCGCATCCGCGAGGCCATGGACCGCGTCTGGGGCCGTCCAGAAGTCATCGAGGCACGTGAGCGCACCATGAAGGCTCATGCCGATCTGCGTGAAACCATCCGCACCAGCCTGGCCAAGCACGATCCTGAAGCAGCGGAACTGCTGAAAAAGGTCGAGCCAGATGATGGCTTCGACATGCGCAAGGTTCCTTCCATGCCGCCGGTAGATTCAGACGAGTTCCCCAAGGCCATCACCCTGCGCCTGGGCATGGACATCATGATGTTTTCCAAGCCTGACCGCAAAGACGCCACCCGCATGTTTCATGAGAAACTGATGGCCACCGAGCCGGTGCAGAAAGCGCTGCAGGAAGTCATCGCCAAACGTGGCGAGGAGCGCATCCAGGCCTCCCAGCGTCTGCGCCAGGTCTATCGCGAAGCCGCCATGCATGAGTTCCAGAAGGCACGCGGCTCACGTCCACCACCTCCGGCTGAAGGCGGCAAGCCTCCAGCCAGATGAGATGATGTGAGGCAGTCAATCACGCTCCTGGATGGGAGCGTGGCGTGCCGCCACCGCTGCCGGTAGGAGCCTGGCGCGCTCCGGCTTCACGATCCAGCACCAGCAGGCTGGCAGGGTCGTTTCCGGCGAGCTTCAGACGGTCCAGCATGTCACGCACGGTCTTCTCTTCTTCCATCTGCTCGTTGAGGAACCAGAGGAGGAGGTTCTTCGAAGCATGGTCCTTCACCTGCTCGGCCACTTCGAAAAGTTCGTTAATCTGCTGAGTCACCTTCTGCTCCTGCTTCAGGCTCGTCTCAAACACATCGATCGGGTTCTTGAAGTCAGCGCGCGGTTTGGCGATCGGCTGCAGCACCACCGCCGCGTCACGATCCACCACGTATTGGTAGAACTTCAGAGCGTGCATGGTTTCCTCACGGCTCTGATTAAACATCCAGCCGGCAAAGCCCATGTATGGGGTCTGCTCGAACCACGCTGCCATGGCGAGGTAGATGTAGCTGGATGACATTTCATTGTTGATCTGCTCGTTGAGCAGCTTGGCGAGTTTGGGGTTCAGTGTCATAGGTGTGATATTGTTGATGGGAAAACGTGCCCACGACAAGCAAGGATGCTGTTTGCCTAAAAATTGGACTGTGAATCAGTCGCAGCAACAACACCATCACACGTCTCTTTGACGCACTTTTGGTGATACTAAGATTGGATCTCGAGAAGGAGGAGCATCGGCCTCCCAATCATCGCCAACACTCAACGCTATGCACGCCTCAAGGCCGCGCGCACCATCAGCAGCTCACCCACGTTCTCAGACGTCAGCAGGCCGACCAGCCGGCCATTGGACGGCTCCACCACCGGCAGTGTCGGGCAATGATGCTCATCCAGCGCAGCCAGCGCCTCCACAAGATCCATCCTCTCCGTGATCTGCATGGAGCACTGCTCCAAAATGCCCTCCGCAGCATAACCAGCTCCGTGTTCAGACAGCGCCTTGATCAAACGCTGGCGTGTCACGATGCCAAGCAGATCACCATGCTCGTTCGTCATCGGAAAATCATGCTGGCTGCCGGAGAGCAGCAGATCCACCGCATCACGCAGCAGCGCCTCTGGCGGAATGGTGCGGAAGTCTGTGATCATCGCATCCCGCACACGCATACCTTGAAAAGCCGCGCGCTGGGAAACCATGTTGGCCTCCTGCCCCGCCGCCATGAACACAAAGAAGGCAATGAGCATCAGCACCGGGTTGAAATGTCCGGAAAGCAGCATCGAAAGTCCGACCACCACCGCAATAGTCTGGCCCAATGTAGCAGCCCAGCGTGTGGCGCGCTCATAGTCCACCACAAAGCCTAACAAAGCACGTAACACGCGACCACCGTCCATGGGGAAGGCCGGGACCATGTTGAACATGACCATCACCATGTTCCACTTCATCAGGTTCTCCCAGAAATGAGCCTTGTCTCCAAAGTGGAAGTCCGAGCTCGCCGTGTTCCCGAAGCCAATGAAGATGGCGATCGCCGCTGCAATAGCCACGTTTACCAGCGGACCACAAATGGCCACCACCAGCTCCTGGGAAGGCTTCTCAGGCATCCGCTCCAGCCGCGCCACGCCGCCGATGGGCAGCAGCGTGATGTCCGGCGTGCGGATGCCATAACCGCTCGCAGCAAACACATGCCCGAACTCATGCAGCAGCACGCAGAGAAAAGCTGAGGAGACGAAGAGCACCGCCTGAAGTCCCCCGGCCATCCCCCGACCTCCATCCATGCCCTGAACAGCCACAAAAGCCAGCAGGATGAAAAACGTGACGTGAATGCGCACCTCCGTGCCTGCCACCGTGCCAACTTTAAAAGACCATTTCATGATGTGTGCTCATCATACGCCCCTCAGGCACAAGACGGCTCTGTCATGCGTGCACCACTTGCCTCCGCGAGCAGCGCGCCGGTCTAGACTCGTTCTCGAGAAGAATGTCATTTTGAGTCGGCGAGCGCAGCGGCCTTAATGGCAAGGAAGGCGCGCT
>NZ_BKAG01000081.1 GCF_007992435.1 Prosthecobacter gellanilyticus
ATGCGGGACCGCTACATCAAACCGGCACTGTTTACCGTCTACCGCTCACCGCCCACCGGAACCCCCTCACTTCCAGCTCATGCACCGAAACGGATGATCATCGATCAAGTTCGCCTGCGCGCCCTTCAGCTTGTCCGCATGGTAAAACTGCACGCCGACATAGTGATACACCGGGATGACGGCCGCGTCCGTACTGATCAGCAGCGTCTCCGCCTGCTGGAAGATGCTGTTCCGCTTCGCCACGTCCACCTCAGCAGCCGCTGCGGCGATCAGGCCGTCATACGCCGCGCTTTTGAAACCGGTGCGATTCTGCCCGTTCGTGCTGGTGAAGAGATCCATGAACGTGCTCGGGTCATTGTAGTCCCCGACCCAGCTGGAACGGCACATGTCATCGTCCAGATCGCGCATGGATTTCAGCCACACTTTCTGCTCCTGCTTCGTCAGGTTCACCGTCACGCCCAGCGTCTGCTGCCACATGCTCTGCAGCTCAATGGCGATGCTCCGCTCGATGGGCAGCGGCATGTAAAGATACTCCACCCTCGGGAACCCTTTGCCTCCCGGAAAGCCCGCCTGCGCCAGCAGATCGCGGGCGCGTTGCGCATTCAGCACCAGCCCCGGCGGCGGCTGGTAGTTCTCACCCGTCCCTGGCGGCACCATGCCATGCGCCACTGGTTCGCCGAGCTGCGTGATCTTTTCCACGATGCGCTTCTTGTCCACCGCCAGCGCAAAGGCCTGCCGCACCCGCGCATCATTGAAGGGCGGCTTTGTGTTGTTGATGCGGATGAACCATGATCCCAGGAACGGCCCGGTGTGAAACCACGGCTGTGACTTCAGCTTCTGCGTGAGTGATGGCGGCACCATGCCTTTGTCCATCAGCAGGTCGCACTGGCCCGTGTAAAAATAGTTCAGCGCCGTGTTCGCATCCTGCGCCGGCTTCACCTCCACGGTCGCCATCCTCACATTCGCCGCGTCCCAGTAGTCCGGGTTTTTCTTCAGCCGGATGTAATCATCCAGCCGCCACTCTTCCAGGATGTAAGCCCCGTTGGAGACAATGTTGTTAGGCTTCATCCAGGCCGTGTCATGCTTCTGGATCGTCGCCAGCGGCACCGGCACCAATGTCACGAAGGCGCAAAGGTCGATGAAATACGGCGTCGGGTTCTCCAGCTCCACCTGCAGCGTGCGGTCATCCACTGCCTTCACACCCACATGCGAAAAGTCCTTGTCCGTCTCTTCTGAAAAAGCACGCGCCCCCCGGATCACAAACATCAGGTTCGCATAGTCGGATCCCGTCGTCGGCAGCAAGGCGCGCCGCCACGACTGCACGAAATCCTCCGCCACGACTGGTCGTCCATCCGTCCACTTGATGCCGCTGCGCAGATGAAAAGTATAAGTCTTCTTATCATCCGAAACATCCCACCTCTCTGCCATCCCAGGTTCTGGAGTTCCTTCTGCCGTGCCACGACACAGCCCCTCGAAGAGTGCCGTCGAGATGCGGATCGACACCTGGTCCGAAGCCACCGCCGGATCAATCGTCTCCGGCTCCGCGCTCTGGATGAACACCAGATCCGCCCGCTGCTTCTCCGGCGCGCAGGCCATGAGAGCCAGCACACCCAATAGAGACACGGAGACGCGGAGAAAGGAAGACACGGAGAGAATGAAGAGACCCCGGAGTTTGCCCGGAGATCGCAGGTTGTCGAGTGTTCGTCATCATGACGACATCGCACACAGCGGTGTCGCGCTTGAGCACGTTCCACCGCACCCCGCAGGTTTCTCCAGCAGATTGGCTTTGATGTGACAGTTGGAAGGTCAAAAACAGAATCTGGAGGCCTCCTTGAATCTGCTGGGAAAAATCCGCCCACGCACTCCCCCCAAAGTCGGATGCCCGTTCATGCGCCGTTTCTTGCCCGATTCCAGAATGATGTCACGCTACCCATGTTCACATCAAAACACCTCTTCACACCATGGGCCTTCTCGACTCCTTCTTCGGCAAAAAGAACACGGAATCTGCCACAACAGCTCTCCCTTACTCCATGCGTGATACTTTGTTCGGCGACATGCTGGTGGATCACTTTCAGGCCAATGGCCAAACCGCCGAGGCTCCACCCTGGAGCATCTTCATGGAGGCCCGTCAGCGCCTTTCAGCCCATGACAAGGCGGGTGCCATCACTTGCTGGCAGAGCATTGTGAATGATCCGGCGCAAGAGCCGCGCTGCCATCTGCAAGCCTGGCATTACCTGCGCCAGCACGGCGTGCAGCCCGCACCTGAGCAGGCCAAGCAACTGCTCGGTGTCGTGCTTGAGGTGAGCATGCCCGGCGGGCTTGATCTCCTCGCGGCTTATGCCGATCACGCGGCACGCTACTACAACTTCTCCGGCGGCGCCATCATCTGGGAACATCCCGACACTTCTCTCGACGCGCACATCGACCAACTGTTCGAAGCCTCACGGCAGGTCGTCGAACGCATCGGCCCTTGGGACAAACCGCGCCCCGGTCCTCCTGGCAAAGAAGAGGTGCGTCTGAACTTCCTCACCCCTAGCGGCCTCCATTTTGGCCAGGGCCCGATGGACGTCCTGTCCAACGACGCCATGGGTGGGCCCATCATCCACATCGGCGCTGCCTTGATGAGCGCCATGATTGAGAAGGCTTCCAAGAAATAGCATCGCTTCTCATCGCTGAAGTCGCGGCAGCGTCCTGGAATGCGCCTGTCCTCTGGCGCTTTGGATCGGGCACGTTTGATTCGCGAGCTTCTGAAGGCAAATGAAGCTCAGACGACCTTCAGGTCTCGATGACACGAAGCTTTTCGTTAGGCCTTCGAGAGCGCCGGAGGGCCGGCGCACTCCAGGACGCTTCGCGACTTCGCAGTTGACACTGGATCGCCACAAAGCCCTTCTGGCAAAGCCATCTGCGCCCTCCGCGTTATCTGCGGTTAAAAAAGATCTCCGTCACCTCACGGAGGCGTCAGCTTGCTCACCAGATTGCTCAAATAGGGGAAGAGCTGCTTCTTGCGGCTGACCACGCCGGGCATGTCATAGATGCGCGGGCTGCGCTCATGATAGTCGATGGCCGCGGTCACACGTGGATCACCCGCCACCAGCAGCACGCTGTGATGCATGGTGATGTCTGTGACCATGAGACAGGCGAAATGCAGGCTGTGCGCGGTGCACAGGGCGGTGAGCGCGCCGTGAAGAGCGTCTTGCTTCTTCCAAAACTCTTCCAGGCCCATCTCCTCGATCTGGCTGATGCTGATGCGCCAGCCGTTTTCTTCGAAGACCTTGCGATCACCTTCAATGGCACGCGCAGGCGTGGCCTCGCGCAGCAGAGATCCGGCGGCAAAGAAGTCCTTCACAAACTGCGCCGCGTTCAGACCGGCGACTCCGGAAAGCCACTCGAGGATCTCGCGATCCGTCTGTGTGGTCGTGGGGCTGGTGAGATTCAGCGTGTCTGAGATCAATCCGGCGCACAGGCAGATGGCCGTGGCCTTGTCCGGCGTCATGCCGCGCATGCGGAACATGATGCCGACGATGGTGCTCGTGCTGCCCACGGGCTCGTTGATGAAGCGCACAGGCTCCTTGGTGCGCAGATTGCCGCTGAGGCGATGGTGGTCGATGACCTCCACGATCTCTGCTTCATCCGCACCGGTCACGGCTTGAGAAAACTCATTGTGATCCACCAGGACGAGACGCGTGCGCGGCACCTCCACGAGGTCGGACTTGGAGAACACACCTTCCAGACGACCCGTCTCTTCATCGATCACCGGGAACAGCGGCTGATGCGAGTCCTGCACGGAATGAATGAGCTCCCGCAAAGGCGTGCGTGTGGTGAAGGAACGATACTCGTGGATCAGCGCCTCCGCGATCGGGCGCGAGAAACGGATGAGCTGCGAGGCGCTCGCGGTATCCTGCGGCGCGCAGATCACGCTCACACCTTTGGACTGGGCTTGAGAGAGCAAACTCTCCCACGGTGTGAATCCACCTGTGACCACCAGGCAGCGCACGCCGAGTTCCATGGCCAGCGCATGAATCTCCGGACGGTCACCGGTCACCAGCACCACCTGCTTCGGAGGGAACTGCTTCGCGCGATCACGCGAGGTCTCCACACTCGAAGCCGCGACGACGAGCACGAGATCCTCGACCTTGTCATTGCCGTCTGTGGCGCCGGTGATGGATCCGCCCAGCGCGGCGCTCATGTTTTGCACACTGGTGCGCACCTCGCGGTTCGCCGCGCCGTGCTTGGAATCGCTCGGCAGGAAAAGCTGCGCCATCTCCTGGATCGTCGGCATGCCCAGCAGCTTCTTGTTCTCATCCACCACGGGAATGGAGCGGAAATTATGCTCCATCATCTTCCGATACACCGAGAGGAAAGTCTCGTTCGGGGTGGCTGTCAGCACATCACGCCGGCACACGATGCCCGCCGTGGGGCGCACATCCAGCAGCAGCTTCGGCGGCTCCGCGCCGGCCAGCTTCAGCACCCAGTTCGTGCGCGCATTGATCTCACCGCAGCACGCCGGCACCACCGGGTCCTCGCGCATCTGGCGCAGGTAGGCCGCGTAGCCGATGGCCGCGCAGATCGCGTCTGTGTCCGGATTGCGGTGACCGATAACGTAAATGGGATCCATGGGTGCTTTCGAATTCCTGGGTGGCGATGACGAGCCCGGAAATGCCCCAGGGACGGGCGAAGATCAAATGAATGCCCTCGGGATTCTACCGAAGAGGAAGACTCCCATGGGTGCCACACGTTCGTCCGGGGCAAATGAAGAGGGCAGAAGGGTCTCCCCTTCTGCCCTCGTTTGTTACTACTGGAGGTGCGCTTGAGACCGCTGGTCTGACTACAGCGGCACGCTTTCCAGGTCGGGCTCAGCAGCGCGCGCACTTTGGCTGGCCGCGCTGCATGTCAGCTCGTGATTGATGACAAAGACCTCCGCTTTTGGATAGGCCTTCGCGGCCTCCAGGGCCAGCTTGCTGTCACGAAACACCGCCACCGTGGTGACCATGCCCACGCGGGGCAGGCCGCCACAATAAAGCGGCATGTGGCAGATGCCGTCCCATTCCTCGATGTTCCGCTGCTGCACATCGGCGATGTAGACGTGACCGTGGGGCATCAGCTTGCGGGCCGTGACGGCGACGATCATACGGTCCAGCTCCGTGGCTCCATGGTCCACCAGGAACAGGAAGCTGTGATGACCTCCCTTGGCGCTTCCGAACTGAACAGAAAACGCAGAGAGCGCATCGCTGCGTGTGAGTTTGGGCAGGTGGACGGAGGAATACATGGCGGAAAGTGTGGAGGACTGAGATTCAAAAGAAGCCCCGGCAGGGAGCGCTGTTCCTGCCGAGGCCCAAAAAGAGACCGGGCGTCAGTAGCCGTAGTAAGGCGGTGGCGGGGCATAGTAGCGCGGCGGCGGCGCATAGTAGCTGGAGCGGTAGTAGCCGTTCGGGCGGTAACCGCTGTTGTAATAGTAGTTGCGTTGGTCGGACGAGTTGCCGATGGCGTTGCCCGCGAGAGCGCCAAGCCCTGCCCCGATGGCCGCACCTTCCAAACCGCGACCGCTTTGGTTACCGATGATGCCGCCGGCAGCCGCGCCGCCAAGAGCACCGATCACCGTTCCTGTTTGCGCATTCGGTCCCGTGGCGCAGGAGGCCAGTGAGGCGGCGGCGATCAGGGACATCATACCAAGTTGAGCGTGTTTCATCGTGAGTTCAGGGTTGAGGGTTTGCGTGGCGTTTTGCTACACCACAGACCTCACTAAGGGCATGAGGTGTGCCAAGCCCCTCTCCCCAGGGGAACGTGTCAAAATCGCCCCCAAAAAGCATGCATCCTGCACGGCCTGACCTGCATTCTGCATGAAAACAGGAGGCGCGGAATGGGGCTTATCCATCGTGCAAGAGCCCATAAAAATGGCGCTCGAATGCCTCAGTTCGGAAGATCCCCCGTCTGATCGACGGCGGCGCTCCATCAGGGCCAAAGGCCCGTCCTATACCAGCCTGGGCCAACGGCCCAGGGAACCCCCGGCAGCCGTCTTCCATCTCAGTCGAGGGCTGAAGGCCCGACCTATGCTCACACAGATAGCGTTCCTCCTGCGGACTCCGAAGATGGGGCGTGCATGGGTCGGGCTTTCAGCCCTCGGCCAGAGGGTTGTTGCCGCTACTGCCGATCTGCCGATCCTGGGGCTTAACGCCCCAGGCTGGTATAGGCCGCGCCTTTGGCGCTACGATTCCATCGATAGACAACTTCACGTCAAAGAGGCTGGCCCTATTCAAGGACCTAACCAAGACTACTTCTTCATCAAGTACCCAAAGAAGTCCTTCAGATCCGCATCGCTCATGCCGGTGGTCAGGCCTTCGGGCATGAGGGAATTATCGGAAACTAGAGATCAGAAACTGTCGCAAAGAGTCAAAAGCAGGGTGGTCAAAGTCGACCCACTTCTCTTTCATCCACGGCTTCTCAACATCTTTGCGACCGTGCAAAGCAGCGATGCCAAAGCGTTCGTTGGGGATGTCTTTCATGGCGATCCAAAGTTGAGCGCGAGCCTTGTCGTTCTTGGCGAAAACTTCGGACGGTTCCCACCCCTTTTCACGAATACAGCGAAAGAACTCTTCCACACAGACAGCTTTGGGATCATCTAACAAAGACGCCAGCCACAATGACTCAAGGGCACCACTTTTACCGCCACCAGGCAGCACGAAAACACTCGGTTGCAGATTCAGAAGCCATTCAGAAGACTGCTCAATGAGATGCCTAACACTTGTCAAAGCAGAATCGGCATCCTCATCAGCATCTCGGGTGATCGCGACTTTCTTTACCTTGTCAGTGCCAGGCAATTTGGACAAGTCTGCGAGAAACTCTGCCAGCTTTGTCTTGCCTTGGTAAGCAATGATCTGGATGTCCGACCATCCAAGCTCAGAGAACCAAGCGGAGAAAAAGTTCACCTCATCCTCTCCCTCGCAAAGCAAGAGGTTAGGCTGAGCCAGAATGAGTGGTCGGCGAGTAGTAGCCATCAGCGGATCTCCCAGTTGCGCTCCAGCATCCGCTCAAGCTCATCTTCGCCCATCGTCACGCAGTGGATCTCGCCATCCTGTCCACGCTCCAGGCGATGAACCGCAAGATCGTTCTTTGGTTCACCTTTGAAAACTTCTACAGCCGCCGCGATGCACTCTAAGCTATGCGTGGTGGCAAAAATCTGGACCTCCTCCTTCATAATGGCCGCCCGAATACCTCCCCAGACTTGGGGGAGTGCGGTCCAATGCAGGCCATTCTCGATCTCGTCAACGAGGATGATATCGGCACTCTCACCGATGATCGCGCCAAAGATTTGCACCAAACGATTAAACCCCTCTCCAAGCAACGGAAGGGCAATACGTTCAGGGAGACCAACGTCTGCATAAAGTAGACGCTGGTCAGTGTGTTCCATCGGACGTAAAGATTTCAACCTGGGTTCCAACGCGCGAAGAAACTCAACAAATCGATCCTCGTTCTCTGCTCGACGAGTCCAACGGTCGTAGTCTTTAGCGAGAGCCGTGGAACCAACCCTTTTAGTCGTCACGGTTTTCATCTCATGGGTCCACAAAGACGGATGCCAGCTTATAGTTCTTCCGTCTCGAACCTTCCGCAGCTTGACGGCCAAATTGCTTACCTGATCCTTCGCAGCCAATTCAAAAATCTGGGGACCATCGTGGCCCTGCCCGTTCACTCGGACGGCGTCTTCGGATAGATTGTGTGTCATCCATCTCCACATCTCTCGATCACTCCCTCCTTCGAATTCGGGGTCTCTAAACTGGGGTAGCTTAAACCCACCCTTTTGAGGCAGGAGAGCGATAGCTTCGAGAATTGATGTTTTGCCAGAATTGCCGGCTCCCACGATAAGATTAACTCTCGCCAGCGACTCGATGTTTAGTTTCGAGAAGCCTTTGAAGTTTTCGATCTGTAGCGCAGTCAGCATTATCGGCGGAATATGACGTTCTCGGCTGCGTAAGGCAACAGGCAAGTCTACCCATGAGCTTTCGGCGGTGATATGCCGACTTACCCAAGTCCAATTTTACTTCCAGCCCTACCTTTTCATCAAATACCCAAAGAAGTCCTTCAGATCCGCATCGCTCATTCCCGTGGTCAGGCCTTCGGGCATGAGGGAGACGGGGGAGGCTTCGAGTTTTTCGATGTCGGCCTGCTTGATGGAGGTTTTGTTGCCGGCCATGTCCTTGATGACGATGCCGCTGGCGTCTTGCGCATCCATGAGCCCCATCAGGATCTGGCCGGACTTGGTTTTCACGATGTAAGCACCGAAACCCTCACGGATCTCCAGGCTGGGGGTGAAGAGGTTGTCGAGCCAGAAATCGGCATTGGCACGGTCATAGCCCGTCAGTTCCGGCCCAATGGCACCACCCTCGGCAAACAGCTTGTGGCAGATGGCACAGCGGGCGGTGAACTGGAGCTTGCCTTTTTCCGCATCACCGAGGCCCGTCTTGATCACGGCCTTGATGCGCTCCGCCTCTTTCTTCTTCTCCGGCGTGGGGCCAGTGGCCAGGAGGCCTTTCCAATGCTTCTCGATCGCGGCATCGATCTCCCGATCCTTGTGCTGGCTGAGCTGGCGGACGATGTCCACCGTGAAGTGCTTCACCGGCACCTTCCACTCATTCACAAAGCTCACCAGGATCTGCGCCCACTCCTTGCGGCCCGCCATCACACGCAGCGCATCCTCGCGCAGCGCCTTGTCCCCAGCGATCTGGCCTTCCCAGCCTAACAACAAGGCTTCCGGAATGCGCTTGTCATCAAACTTGCCCGCTGCCTGCAGGATGCCGCGCTTCAGCGTCGCGGGATTCGTGCTCTTCAAGATGCCGACCATCGGCATCACGGCTTCCTTCTTGCCGAGCTCCGCCAAGGTCTTGGCGATGCCGATGCGCGCGGTGTTCGTGGCTTTCTTGTCATCCAGCATCTTCAGCGCTTTTTTCAGCGCGTCCTCGTTGCCGCTGCGCAGCGCCAGGGTGAGGTCACCACCGCTCTGCTTCGCCATGTAGTCGTTCAGCGCCTTCGTAAGCGCATCCGGCAGCTTCGGCATCTCCGCGCCTTCAAAGGCACCGGCAATGCCCGCGATGAACTGCCCGCGGACTTTTTCATCCTTGGTTAGGCTGAGCAACTCCGCGCAGGAGTTCAGATTCTCCTCGCCACCGGCCAGCGCATAGCGTTTGGCCAGTTTCTCGGCGAGGTGATCGGTGAAGAGTTTTGTTTTGAGGAAGGCCGGATCGGCTTTGAGGAAGGTGAAGACGGCGTCACGCTCCTTCTCCGTCTTGGCCTCCAGTGCCCACCAGGCGAGGAGCTGGAGGTGACCGCTCTCATCTTCGTGATCCCCAGCACGCAGCAGAGCCAGCGCACCTGCACTAGGCAGCCTCTTCGAGGTGGCGAGGATCTGCGCGCAAACTTCCAAATGCTTCTCATCACCCAGCGTTGGCAGGATCTGCTTCTCTCCAGCCATCTTCCAGGCCCAGCGGCGGATGTAAGGATCAGCATTATTGATGGGAAGCTGCTCTTCCATCGCGCCCAGGGCATCCAGCGCCCACAAGGTCTCCATGGTGAGAGGCATGGCCTTCAGCTTCGGAACGAGGTCCGTGAGATTTCTCCAGCCGATCTCCAGCACCGCCTGCTTGCGGAACCATTCGTTAGGATGGCTCAGGTAGCCGAGGAGGTCATCACCACTGGCCTTGCCCAGATCAAAAGGCTTCAGCTTCGGCGCGCCGCTGGCAGGGCGCACGCGATAGATGCGGCCGC
Organism: Prosthecobacter gellanilyticus; assembly: GCF_007992435.1. Classification (GTDB taxonomy): domain Bacteria; phylum Verrucomicrobiota; class Verrucomicrobiia; order Verrucomicrobiales; family Verrucomicrobiaceae; genus Prosthecobacter; species Prosthecobacter gellanilyticus. The sequence continues at coordinate 9,754 of NZ_BKAG01000081.1, forward strand.
TGGTCTTGTGCCAGTCATCCACCGGGCTCACGTGGCTGAGACGCGTGTCATACCAGTCCGCCATGTAGAAGCCGCCATCCGGGCCCACGCCAGCCCACACAGGGCGGAACCAGCGGTCGGTGGTGCTCATGAGATTTTCCTCATCCTTGGTCCGCCAAGTGGAGCCATCTGGCAGGCGATCGCTCACATACACCAGGTTCTGCAGCGCATTCGGCGCGATGATTTTCCCCTCATACGCACTGCCCAGCAGACCGCCCTCATAGACCGTGAAGGCCTGGGGGAATCGTTTGTTATCCCCTTCATGGCGCATGTGCTCGAACCAGCCGAAGGCGTACGGATTGGTCAGTGGACCGTGCTTGCCCCAGCCTTTGATGCCATAGCTGCCCTGCTCATAGTGCATGCCGCGCGTGGCGCCATTCGTGCCGGAGAAGAGGCGGCCCTTGCTGTCGATGTCCAAACTAAAAGTGTTGCCACCGCCTTCGGCATAGATCTCAAAGGTCTTCTTCTTCGGGTGAAAGCGCCAGATGCACTGGCCCTCCCACTTCACGTTTTTGGTGTTCGTGCTGCTGACATTCCCCGTGGTGGTGCTGCCGTTCGCGCCATAGAGCCATCCGTCCATGCCCCACATCAGGCTGGTGGCCACACTGTGCGTGTCTTCCAGACCGAAGCCGCTCAGTTCCACCTCCGGTGTGTCGCTGTCCGGCTTCGCATCAAAATCCGCATCCGGATAACTCAGCAGATAGGGCGGATTCAGCACCCAGATCCGGCCCATGCCTTCCAAGGCAGCGCTGGCGATGTTCAGACCGGTGATGACGTCCTCATGCTTGTCGAAAAAGCCGTCCCCATCCGTGTCTTCAAAGACGGTGATCTTGTCCGCGCCCTTCTCACCGCGCGGTGGTGGCAGCGGCACCTTGTCAAACTTCGCGCGCAGGTGCTGGTCATAGCTGACGATCTTCAAGCCTGCTGGAAACTGATACTGGCGATACTGCACCACCCACATGCGGCCTTTGGAATCCCAGCTGGCATACAGCGGCTGCTCCACCACCGGCTCATAGGCCATGAGATCCACCGCCACATCACTGCGCATCTTGAACTTCTTCACGGCCTCCAGCGGCGCCGTGGGCGGCGTGTCATCACGCATCACTCCGCGACCCGCCCGCGTCTCCATGATCTTTTTCACCGCTTCATTGCCAGCCACATCGTCAGGTTTGACGTTGGGATCGACGGCGACGGCTGGCAGGGCAGCCAGGAGACCAAGGAGAGGAAAGAGAGAACGCATGTGCCACACATTACGGCATCGGGCCGCGAATCCATCCGAGCGCCGTGCTGAGAAACGATATTCGTGTGATGGCGGCCATGACAGAGGCGGGCTTGCAAAAGCGGTGCTTTAGCTCTCTTCTCGCGCTTCCTTCATGTCCGTCCCCCCTTCCCCAGCCTCAGAAAAGGTGCCGACCTGGCTCTGGCCCCATCTTTTGAGCCTGGAGGCCCCCATCGTGGCCATGGCCTGGACCGCGGGGCTGGCCCATCTGCACCGCGTGCCTGCCATGCCGGGCGTGCTGCCCGGTCTCGGCCTCTGCGCCTGGATCATTTATGTGCTGGACCGGCTCATGGACACGCGCGGCAAGACCGAGGCGCAACTCGGCCTGCGTCATCGTTTTCACAGGCGGCATCGTCTGGCCTTTCTGGCGGCGGTGCTGGCAGGCATCGGGCTGGTTATCCGGTTCGGCTTCTGGACCGTGCCAGCGGACCTCATGTGGCAGAGCGCGCTGCTCAGCGTGCCCGTCATTTTTTACCTCGCTCTGTATGCAGCGGGAGGCAGCCAGTGGTTTTTCCGCGGTCTGCTACCGCTTGGGGGAGTCACACTGATCCTCTTCATTCAAAGCGCACCACTGCGCCCGAACTTCAAGATGAGCCTCACGCTGATCATCAGCGCGGTCCTTCTGATGCTCACTCTGAAGCAGTATCAGGAAAGGCTGCGATCCGCGATGAGCAAGGACCTGCTCGGCGGCCTGCTCTTCGCGCTCGGCTGCACCGCCTGGAGCCGCTTTGTGCGCAATGGGTCGGATCCCGTCGGTGGTTTCGTGGAGTTCTCCCTGCTGACCTGTCTCTTTGTTTCGAATCTCACCGGCATCTCCACTCGCGAGCTGCATTATCGCTGGCTCGCGGCTGGTTTCGGCGCTGCCGTGGGTGCGCTGGCGCTGGTGTATCAGGGCAGCCTCGCCGCCAGCATGAGCACGCTCGCCGCCTCCTGCGGCATCGGATTCGTCCTCCTGCTCATCCTCGACAGAGCCCGAGCATCCCTCTCCGAGAACGCCTACCGCGTGCTAGCGGATGTGGCGGTGCTGGTGCCGGTGGTTGGGCTCTATTGGTAGAGCGCCCTCGATCCTCGCCATGCTTCACGTTAGGCGTTGAACAAGGCTGAAGCCCCGAGGCACACCTGTTCTTTCCAGAACCTTCGTGGCGCCTCTCCGCCATCCAAAGTGGACAGGTTTTCAGCTGTCCGGGTGTGGCTGCTAGCGAGACTTTTGTGGCCTAACAGAAGACGGGTTGAAAACCCGTCCTACGGTTCCCAGCCCTCCAAACCTCGGGCATCATCCATCTATGCTCCCTGCGTTATCTGCGGTTGGAACATCGATAGCATCCTGGCACGAAAAAGGCCGGAGCGCATTTCGCACTCCGGCCTCTTGCTTCGTCAAGTCATGCCTGACGGATTGAATTTTAGTGCTCGTAGCCAGCCTCGCCGTGCTCGGCAAGGTCGAGACCCGTGTGCTCCACTTCGTCCGTCGGACGCAGGCCCACGATGACCTTCACGATGATCGTGATGACCAGGGTGGCAACCACGCTCCAGACGATCGTCAGAGCCACTGCCTTGAGCTGGTTCATCAGCAGACCGTCCATGAGCGGGGTCAGGATGCTGTTGACCTTATCATCAGCGAACACACCCGTCAGGATGGCGCCCAGAGTGCCGCCCACGCCGTGCACACCGAAGGTGTCCAGAGCGTCGTCGTAACCGAGGATCTTCTTCAGGTAAGCCACAGCGATGAAGGGGATGACACCAGCGGCCACGCCCATGATCACGGAGGAGGTGGCACCCACAAAACCGGCGCCAGGAGTGATGACGACCAGACCTGCGACGATACCGGAGCAGAAACCCAGCACGGAAGGTTTGCCTTTGAGGATCCACTCAAGCACGGCCCAGACGAAGCCAGCAGTGGCGGCAGCCAGCGTGGTGGTCATGAAGGCGTTCGAAGCGATGGCGTCAGCACCCAGGGCGGAACCTGCATTGAAACCATACCAGCCGACCCAGAGCATGCCGGTGCCGATGGCGCAGAGCACCATGCTGTGAGGAGCCATCTGCTCTTTGCCGTAACCTTTGCGCTTGCCGAGGAGGATGCAAAGAACCAGAGCGGACCAGCCGGAGGTCATGTGAACCACAGTGCCGCCAGCGAAGTCGATGGCCTTGATCGTGGCACCTGCATTAAGGGGTCCGCACATGAAACCCGTCGTGCTCCACACCATGTGGGCGAAGGGGAAGTAAACCACGAACATCCAGACAAGCACGAAGAGCAGCACGGAGATGAACTTCATACGCTCAGCGATGGCGCCCAGGATAAGAGCCGGGGTGATGATGGCGAAGGTGAGCTGGAACATGCTCCACATGGCGTCACTGATCCACCAGTAGCCGGCACCTGAAGCCGCAGGGGAGACGCCATCGAGGAACTTCATGGAGAAGTCACCGATAAAGTCATTCCCCGCGCCGAAGGAGAGGCTGTAACCGCAGGCCCACCACAGGATGGTCACCAGACCGGCGATGCCCATGCACTGCGCGATCACGGAGAGGATGTTCTTTTTGCGGACGAGACCACCGTAGAACAGGAAGAGACCTGGGAGGGTCATGAAGAGCACGAGAGCCGTGCTGGTCATCTGCCAGGCGTTGTGACCTGGGCCAGGGCCCGCGATGTTCGACTTCCAGGTGACGTCTCCATCCTTGCCAGGCTGGACGTTGGTCACATACTTCTCGAGGTCGAAGATTCGCTGCTCAATCGTGGGAGCGGCAGGTTCAGCAGGAGCCGCCGCGGCTGCGGCAGGAGCCGGAGCCGGTGCGGGGGCAGGAGCCGCCGCATCCTGCGCCCAGGTGCTGCCTGGTGTGAGTGCGATGGCCGTGGTGGCGAGAACCGCAGCGGAAAGAAGGCTGCGCCAGATTCGGGTTGGGTTGTGTTTGAGCATAGCGTCGAGATGGAATTGACTCCGAAGAAGAGCAAAGCACCCCCCGTGCCAACTTTTTGGCAGAGTGCCCATCACCCCATCTCAATCCCTCTCATTTCCGCGCATACCCCCACGCTGGAAGCCCGTAAGTACAAGGCTTCGAGCCTTTTTCAGGCCTTCTTCCAGAGCAGTGCCAGGAACAGCGGGAATTCTTTTCGAGCCCGGTTTTCAGCCCGCGAACGGGCTCCTGGCTGGCTTTCTTTATGGGAATGCCACTCCTGCAGGCCTGCCAGCGTGAGCCCGGCGGCAAAGGCCGGTGCCATGAGGTCCTGGAAATTGCGGTGAATGCTCACCGTGCTCTCGCTGTCCGCCTTTCCTGGATGCATCAGGATCGGGATGCTCAGCGTGCTGCTGTAAGCATCCACCCGGCGATACTGAATCTTCCGATCTTCCTCAAAGCCCCAGCTCGACTGCCGAGGAATGCGGAATGCGGGATGATTCAGCACCCACAGCATGCGCCCGCCCGGCTTCAGCACGGAAGCTGCGGCCAAACAAACTTTGTCGAGATGCTCCAGGTTCTGCAGGCAGAGAATCGCGGAGGCAGCGTCGAAATCACCCAGTCCACCGAGCTCCGCTGCATCACGGTCAAAATAACGGATCGGCGTGCGCCCCTGATAGGTGCGGGCTTTTTGGATCAGCGTGCTTGCAGCATCAATGCCCGTCACCAGCGCACCGCTCTCAGAGATCGCGCGTGAAAACACACCCTGCCCGCAACCGAGATCCAGCACGCGCTCACCGCGCTTCGGGTTCAGCAGATCCAGCGCCTGCGGGATCACCACCTCACGATACAGTTCCGAACCACGATCACCGATAATCTTGTCATACCAGTCAGCGGACTTCTCCCAGGACGTGCCGCCTACACTGCGATCGCCACCTCTTGGCTTCGGACCACCGCCGCGCGGCGGGCGTGGTGGATATCCCCCGCCCCGCTGATCCTGATGCTCACCGCGTCCCGGACCACCAGGTCCGCCAGGACCAGCCCCACGCGGCGGACCATCACGGCGCGGCGTGAATCGGTTAGGCGTGCGTGAGCCAGTGGGTTTGCGAGGACGTTCAGGAGTCATGCTGACTCTATGCAGCAAACTCAGGCTGGGGGAAAGCACGCGTCTTTGCCAGCTCTCGAAAAGTGAGCGTCTGCATTCTCTCGGAACCAGATCTCTTTAACCGCTAATGAGACGCTGATAAGACGCTAATAAAGAATCCCTGATTGGATCCCCATTAGCGTCTCATTAGCGTCCTATCAGTGGTTAAAAAACGCTGACCTATCCGGAAGACTAGAACCCCATCCCAGGAGGCAGGCCCAGACCGCCCGTGAGCTTGCCCATCTCCTCTGCCTGGCTGTCCTTCACGCGCTTCTGCACCTGCTGGATGGCTGAAAGCACCAGATCCTGGAGCAGGTCCACGTCCTCCGGATCCACCACCTCCTTCGCGATCTTCACGGCCTGAATATCGCCATGGCCATTCGCCGTGACGACCACCTTCCCGCCAGCCACGCTGGCCTCGAAATTCTTCGTGCTGAGCTCAGCCTGAGACTTCTTCATCTGCGACTGCATCTGTTGCACTTGCTGCATCATTTTTTGGATATCCATGCGCTGATGATAAAACACCAAGCCTTCTGCGCAACCTGATCAAGCATCGAAGGCACAGCATCCAA
>NZ_BKAG01000082.1 GCF_007992435.1 Prosthecobacter gellanilyticus
GGACGCTGCCGCAACTTCCATAGGCCACGGCAGCATGTGCCACTCTACTCACTCTTGATCCACATCGGAGACACCCACACGAGCTCGCCATTCGCCTGTTCGCCGCGGATGTAGTAGTAGCTGCTTTTGCCTGTCTCAGGCTTCGGATCGGTCCAGCTCACGGAGACACTCTTCTCCTTCGCGATCTCGATCGGGAACTCGACGTTGTCCTTGATCAGCGTGACCTTCGCAAAGGGCGCGGTGCCGATGAGTTTGCAGGTGATGGTGGGTGCGCCTTTGACGCTGAATTCCTCACCCATCATGTGCTCCTTGCCATCGGCTCCCTGGCAGCGTGAGTCGGCGATGATGTTGTCCGTGGCGCCATAGGTGCGGCGCTGCTTCATGGCGGCGTGCACAGCCTCACGAGTCGGCTCGGTTGCATAGACCATGGCATAACTGATGTGCGTGCTGCCGTGGTCGCTGCTGCTCTGGAAGCTGAACTTGTAGCCCTTGGCAAAGGCGTTGTTGATGAAGCCCGCAGGCTCCCAGCCGCCGATGGCATCTTCCTTCGTCGGGCAGCGCGGGCAGCCGGCATACTCGTAGTTTTGACGAGCACCCTGATACACCTCCACCATAGGCTCCACGACGGGATCATGATTGCGCCAGTCGGTGCCCATGTTGCCCACGCTCGTGTGGCTGGCGCAGACACCATTGAAGAGATGCAGATACTTGTAGAGCATGTTGGTGTCTGGCGCGGCTTCGAATACACGCTGATCACTGATGGGCAGGCGCGGCAGAGTGCGCACACCACGCTGGGCGAAGACGCAGTTACGATGCCCCTCCGGATAGCTCACGCTGCGCTCATAGCTGAACATAGGTGTGAAGGAACCGGGCAGCATGAAGGCGTCCGTGGACTTCTGCGTGAGCCACCAGGTGTACTCACGGCCGTTGCCGTTGTCATGGTCACCATTGCCAAGCCAGTCCATCGAGGCGGCATCGATGCCATAGCGCCACATGTCCTCCAGAGGACCGTCATTGCCACCGTCACCGCTGATCTCGGTGTGGCGATGAAACTCGCCACGCAAAATGCGCAGTTCCGCGCCGGCGATGTTCGCACGATAGTCACGGATGGCCTTCACCTCCTCACGCTCCGCCACGGTGCGGTTGCTCGGCTGCGGATTGTCACGCGGCTTGATGACGGCTTCCTTGAGCACGGCAGGCTTGATCTCTCCCTGCGCCTGGAGGCGGCTCATGAACACATCATGATCAAAGGGATCCTTGCTGGCATCCAGGGCTGCATTGCCACCCTTGGAGTTAGGCGCTTTGGCCGCGTTGAACTCGGCGAAGCGGTCCATGCGATGATCGCCACTGTGCGCCACAAAGAGCACCTGCGGTCCGGCAGCAAGCGCAGGCAAATTGTAGATCATGCCATCACTGTGTGGCAGCAGCATGGGGCCAACCCACTGGTCGCCGTCTAGATACGCCGCATAGTTCACCCAGGTGGAACCCACCGGCCCACGGAAGCTGTTCAAGCGAGAGCGCACGACGATCCACACACGCCCCTCCGCATCACAAGTCAGACGACCGAGATTGTTATACGTGCCCCAGCCTGTGCCTGCCGCATGCTCACCCGGCGCGCCTTTGCGCTGCGCAGGTTGTAGATAGGCATCGGCATTCACACCATCCGCCAGCTCAGGCAGCGCAGGTGGCGGCGGCGTATTGGCATCCGCACCACGCGCCTTGCCACGTTTGCCCTTGGCCTGCGCGCCTGGAAGAGCATCTGCCAAAGGTGCCTGCGGCTCCATCCACTGACCATCCTTCAATGCCACAAGCCCGATCTGCCGGTCGCGATACAGGCCGATGCCATCCTGCCCGTCATACGCGCCCCAGTCCTTGCCCCAGGTGGCGCCGCTTTTCTCCCAGGCGATCCAGAGCGTGCCTTCCTTGTCATAGCTCAGCGAAGGCCGCGCCTCATACAGCGCGCTGTTCGCCACGGGCTGCACCTTGCCATCCGCGTGTGTCCAGAGCCACACATCGTAGTCACCCTTGTCATAGCAGTCCCAGGCGATGGCCACGCCCTTTTCATTGGCCGCGATGGCAGGCTGCCAGCAGTTGCCGGTGTTTTTGGAAACCGTCTCCGCCGCGCTCCAGCCAGCCTCGGCCTGATGCACCGCCTGAATGGCGAACAAACTTTGCTTCGCGCCTTGCCAGGCGATCCAGACCTTGCCTGCGGCATCCGTGGTGGCCACGGGCGAGATGTCATTGCCGGGCGACTTCGAAAGATTCACGATCTCACCCAGCTTGTCATCGGCAAAGGAGCGCGTGAAGATATCGAAATTGCCGTCCACTCGCTCGCTCCAGGTGATCCAGACCGTGCCCTTGCCATCGATGGCGACCGCCGATTTGTAGATGTCCTTGCCCGGCTCCGTGACGGCAATGCGCTCGCCCTTCCACTGATTGTCCGTGCGGCGGTGCAGCCAGAGCTGGTCACCGCCGGCAGGCTTGTTGAGGAAGGAGAGATCCGCAGGCTCAGCATCCCAGCGCTTCGCGCGCTCATCGCGGTCAATGCCCGGCGTGAAGCTCTGATACACTAGGTAGCCCTGGCCTTTGGAGCTTACTGTGAGGCTTGGGTAGTCATCATCTGAGCGCTCCGGAGACATCTTGCGGCCCAGCACGGCGGTGCGCTGAATGGCCACGCGACCGTCCAGCAGATCCAGCGGCTCGCCATCCTTCACATCACTAAGCTTAAAGGTAAAATTTCCCTGCTCCGTTGTCACTTCCACCACGGATTCCGGCGTGATCTCATGCAGGCGGACAAAGACGCCATTGTCCAGCACCGGCCCCAAATTCTGCGCGGCGCGCTTCGCCATGCCCATCTTCTTCGGGTTGTTCGTGCGGCCCTTTTGCGCTCCAGCGGCCGCACGGGTGCTAAGCTTCCAGGCGTCCTTGCCCGCCAGCTTGTCCGTGCGCTCAAAGCGCCAGCCCGCCATCTCCTGCACCTCGCCCGGCGTGACCTTGATGCTGCCGTCCCAGACGGTGGTGGCCTTGTCCGTGAGGCCAAGCTGGATCAGCAGGCCGGCATCGGCCCCGCGAACCAAAGGTGTGGTTAAAAGGAGCGCGAACAGAGGGAGGAGTCGTTTCATGGTCGTGAAGGTGGGCGGCGGAAACGATGGCACTGTCCGGATCTCTCCACAAAATCCGCGACATATGTTTTACGACGGGCAGCTTGCCATCACAAGCCGGGCCGATAGCTTCGCGTTTTCCATGAGCGACCCGAATCAGAACGACTCCTCCATCTTTCCAGCCACCCGCTGGACTCTGGTGGGGCATCTGAAGGATCCCGGCGAAAGCGGCATCCTGGCGAAGAAGGCGCTCGATCATCTCTGCAAGAGCTACTGGTATCCGCTCTATGTCTATGCGCGCCGCTTTGGTCTGGATGAGGACGGAGCGAAGGACATCGTGCAGGACCTCTTCGCCCGTCTGATCGAAGGAAACTACATGGCGCAGGCGGAAGCCGCGAAAGGCAAGCTGCGCAACTTCTTGTTAACCTCCCTCAAGTTTGAGATCGGCCATTTGCGGGAGCGTGAACGCGCCGCCAAACGTGGTGGCGGCAGGATCCCGGAATCCCTGGACCTCACGGATGCGGAAGGCCGCTATGTACTGGAGCCCGAATCTCAGGAGGCCGATCCCGAGCGCGCCTTCGAGCGCAAGTGGGCGCTGCAACTCCTCGAGCGAACTCGTGATGTCCTGCGTGATACCTATGTACGTGATGGCAAAGGCCCGCTCTTTGACCTGCTCTCCCCCGCTCTGTCCGAGGGTGATCGCTGGGGAGGCCATGCCGAAGCCGCTGTGACCCTGGGCATGAATGAAGGCGCCGTGCGTGTGGCCCTCTCCCGCCTGCGCAAACGCTACGCCGAAGCCCTGCGAGCTGAAGTGGCATCCACGGTCGGCGATGACGGTGATGTGAAAGCCGAGCTCGCCTATCTCATCGGCCTGTTCGGCCCGGGGTGATGCCGACCTTTTTTAACCGCAGATAGCGCAGAAATCACAGATACTGAGTGCGGAAGATCTGAGCTCTCTGCGTTATCTGCGGTTAAAATCAGGGAGCTTCTACAACGACAACGCCATCTGCTTCCGATACGCCGCGGGCGACTGCCCCAAACGTCTTCTGAAGTGCTGGGTAAAACTGCTCGCATCCACAAAGCCGCAGCGTGTGCTGATCTCGCCCACCGTCAGCGCGCTCTGCTCCAGCAGCCGCGTGGCCGCGAGCACACGCGTCTTGATCAGAAACTCCTGTGGGCTGATGCCAAAGGCACTCTGAAACCTCCGCTGAAGCTGCCTCAATGATTGCCCGCAGGCGCGTGCCACTTCCTCGATGCGCAGCGCTTTGCCAAAATCTTTGCGGATCATCTCCACCGCCACGGCTACGGTTTGAAACACCGGCAGCCTCCGCTCAGCCTCATCCGGTCGGCGCAGGATGCCCATGACGCCCTGCACCTGTCGGCGCGTGTCATAAAGCGGCAGCTTCGTCACCAGAAACCAGTCCGGCATGCCCTGGCTGTCCCACCAGAGCTCCACGCGCTCCACGATGCTCACTTCACCGGCGGTCAATCTGCGATCATCCTCCACATAGGCCTCAGCCATGGCATCCGGATTCAGCTCATAGTCCGTGCGGCCGATGAAGTCCGAGTCGTCGCTCATCTGATAGCGCTGCAGCAGCCCGTGGCTGGCAAACATGAGGTGTCCGGCCTTGTTCTTGGCAAAGAAGTAGACCCCCGGGATGTGATCAAAGAGCTTCTGAAAATGCGCAGCCGGCTCCAGCGCCGCCACCCACTTCGCGCGCGACGTCTTCCAGCGCCCGATCTCCGCCGCACTGCGCCGGAGACGTTCACGAGGTTTCAGCGGTGTCGCATTTCGCATCATCTTTGTCGTGACGAGGATGGCGGGTCTGGCATTACATGCAAGCTCCAGCCTCAAGCCAACCACCGTTGCCATGAAACCCATCGTCCAGATCTCGCTCGACCTCACCAACATTGACGAAGCTCTCGAAACCGCCGCGCTGGCCATGCGCGCCGGGGTGGACTGGCTGGAGGTGGGCACGCCGCTGATCCTGGCGGAAGGCCTTCACGGCGTGCGCGCCATGCGCAAAGCCTTCCCCACCACGCCCATCGTGGCCGACCTGAAGACCATGGATGGCGGTTACCTTGAGGCCGAGATGATGGCCAAGGCCGGTGCCACGCATGTGGTCGTCATGGCCCGTGCGCATGCGGAAACCATCAAGTGCGTAGTCAAAGCCGGCGCCGACTTCGGCTGCAAGGTCATGGGCGATAACATGATCTGTCCCGACATGGTGGAGGGCGCTAAGTTCCTCGAAGACCTCGGCTGTGACTATGTGATCCATCACATCGGTTATGATGAGCGCCGCGGCATTGCCGCTGCCGGTCACCGCATGCCCAGCCCGCTGGACCAGCTCCGCGAAGTGGTAAACGCGGTCAAAGTTCCCGTGCAGGCCGTCGGCGGCCTCAGCCTGGAGCAGGCCATCCAGTGCCCGCAGTATGGCGCGCCGCTGGTGGTGCTCGGAGCTCCCCTAACCATTGATGCGGATGCCTTCAAGACCGCGAATGGAGATCTCGAAGCTTCTTTGCGCATGATCTGCGAGGCTGTCCACGCGCAAGAAGTGAAGCGCTAAGGTAAAGCAATTGGCAGATGAATGGGGACAGGCGAATCATGGTTCATCCATTCGCCTGCCCCGATTCGTCTGCCCACAAACTTGCCGAAAGCAGCACAGATGCTCGTCGTTCGCCCCAAAAAAAGCGGCTCTCCGCACATCACGAAGAGCCGCCTAACAACAAACGAAATCAATTCAAGTCAATCACTCCAGGTTGCCAGCCGTGCCATTGCCTTCAGCGAGGCGCAGCGCCCACTTGATGCCGCCCAGGATGTGTGCCTGGTAGATGCGGGCAATCTCCGGGGAGTTCTTGCGGTCAGGAGTTCCCTCCTTCCAGGTCGGATCCCACACGTCCTCACGATGACCTAACGAACTATAGAACACACGACCGAGACCAAACTCCTTGCACCAGGAGATGGGGAAGTAGCGCTTCTCACCCTGCTTCGCGAGCTCCTTCTCCAGCTCCGCCTTCTTCTCAGGAGACTTCTCCTTGGCCACGGCTTCCTTCGTCTGGCCGAGGTTCGGGTGTGAGTCGAGACCCATCAGCGCATGCACCTGGGACTTCTCAAAGGTCTTGATGATGTAGATCTCGTCAAAGACCTTGAAGCCGTTCGGAATCGGCTTCGTGGCCGCATGAGAAGGATCGTGAAGGATCGGCTGCACCTCGACCTGCGCCTTGTGCGTCTCAAACTCACCGCCCAGCATGTCCACATAACCGCGGAAGGGGTGATAGGTGTCCGAGCCGGAGTGCATGGCCACCATGGCCTTGCCGCTCTTGATCAGTTCCACAAAGCCATCGCGGTCCGGGAAGAGCAGGTCACCAGTCGTGTTGGCAAAGATGAAGCCGTCGTAGTTCTTGATCTTCTCCAGCGCCATGTGCTCGGCCATGTAGGCCTTGATCTTCTCATTCCAAACTTTGTTAGCCTCATTGTACTCGGCCAGCGCCTTGCTGTAGGCTTCCTTCTTGGCGTTGAAGGCTTCATCCGTTTCCTTCGCCTGCTTCTCCGGCGGCTTGCCCGGATTCTTCGGCTGGCCTTCAGGCTGGTGCACATAGTCCACCGTCCAGGCGCCGGACTTTTCACCCAGCTCCTTGATGACCTTCTCCGCCGTCTCGATGGACGAATGACGGAAGCCGGTGGTGACCGTGACGACGAGCAGTTTTTTCGGAGCGTCTGCGGCAAAGGCAGGCGCCGCGAGGCTCAAAACAACGAGGGTGGAGCGTAGCAGGTTGGTGAGGTTCATTGGTGGGGAGACACAAACGCACCACGACACAAATCACTAGCCGGAAGTTGCTAGAAAAAGCCGCCGACTGATCTTTTTATCGCTGCTTTGTCATCGCGCCGCGCAGGGCCGTGCGGTAGTTCACCACCGCATCCGCGATCGCCGAGGCGACAGAGGTGCGATACGTGTCCGAGGCGATCAGGCGGCACTCATTGCCATTCGTCACGAAACCGCCTTCAAAGAGAATGCCAGGGCGTTTGCAGCCCGTGAGCACGCTCCACTGCGCGCGCTTGATGCCACGATCCACAAACTTAAATCGGCTGATCACCATCGCGTGCACCGCCGTGGCCAGCGCGATGTTCGCGGAGTCATGCGAGTTGCCCGTCAGACCGTTGTAGTTGAAACCACCGCCGCGCTCCAGGCTCGCGGAACTGCCTTGTGGAGTCAGCGCGAAGGTCTCGATGCCCGTCGCGGCACTGCCACCGGAGTTGAAGTGCAGGCTGATGAAAATGCTGCGCGGCGTGGCATTTGCCACAGCCACACGACCGCTCAGCGTCACGAAGCTGTCCACCGGACGTGACAGCACGACTTTGAAACCCTTCTTCTGCAGCGCATCCTTGACCACGTGGGACATCTTCAGCGCGAAGTCCTTTTCATACCCATACACACCGCGCGCCCCTGCATCATGACCACCATGACCGGCATCCAGCACGATGGTGTCAAAGGGCTCTGCATCCGTGATGTAAGTCGGGCGCAGCACCGGATCGATCAGCTTGCAAAGGTCCAGCCTGGAGAAAAGCGCGCCGCCGTTGGACTCCAGAACCGGGAAGCTCATGATGAACTTGATGTTGTTGATCAGCACTTCCTGGCTGCCGATGGAGGCCTTCAGGATCAGATTGTTAGACCGCAGCCACACATGCTTCCCATCCACTTTGTAGGAGCTGAAGCGGTAGAAACTATTGATGCTCTCGCCAGTCACATAGTCGCGACCGCCGACCTTCACCACCTGCCAGCCCGTGTTCTTCGTGTTCGTGGGCAGGGCCTCGGTCGGCGTGACGGGTGCTGGCGCTGGTTCAGGTGTCGCAGGCTTCGTCGCTGCCGTCTGCTTGTCGTCATCATCCGTGCCAAACTCCCCATCGCCCGCCTTGGACTGACCAGGCAGGTTCGCCATCTTCTTCTCGATCTCCTCCGGCTTCACCGGCTCGGACTTCTTCTCGGGCAGCGCTGGCGCAGCTGCTTTCTCCGGAGTGGACTTCTTCGCCGTCTCGGTGGAGCCGGATTTCTTGCTGCTGCCCTTGCTCGACCCGCTGGAGGACTTCGAAACCGTGCCCTTCGGCTTGATGGTGATCTTCTCGCGCGACTCAGACGAGGCCGACTTCGCCTTCGGTGCTTCCTTCACCTCCGCTGGAGTGGGTGTAGGAGGTGGCGTCTCCTTGCTGCCTCCGCCGCCAAACATGCGCTTCAGGAAGCCAGGCTTGTTGCCCCCTTCAGTCGCGGTTACATCAGCCCGCACCTGGGTCAGGGAAAAGGAAACGGCGGCCAGAACCAGCATCAGGCAGCGAGCGGCATTTGAAATCATGGGCGTGGGCATTCTCGACATGAAAGGGGAAAATGGAGACGCGGCCGGGCCGCCAGGGATGGCGAGCCTACACCGACTTCACCAACTGGCAAGCAGAGTAAGACTGTGAACAAGTCTCACCCAAGCCTGCACGCTGGATCCATGCCGAGCTTCCGTAAAAACTAGGACGCCTCTGCCGCTCGATCAGAGACAGCAGAGGCGCCGAATTAGATCAAAACAAGGTCAGCTTTCTCAGCCCGCCTCAGCCACCTTCTCACCGGCCAGCTTCGCAGCGCGCTCGGCCAGCTCCACATGGAACTGCTCCGGCGTCGGCTCAGCGCCCTTCGTGCGGGTGCGGGCAAACCAGTCGGCGAAGATCTCGCCCTCCTGGCGCTCGGCTTTGAAGGCCTCCAGGAACACACGGACTCGGGCAGGGATCTCATCGCCCAGCACGGACTTGAATTCCAGGCCCGCCAGCGTGTTGCCGCGGATGCTTCCACCCACAAACATGGCGTACTTGTTGGGCGCACGACCCACAAAGCCGAAGTCAGCGTTGTAGGGACGACCGCAACCATTCGGGCAGCCCGTCATGCGGAAAAGGATCGGCTCATCTTCCAGGCCCAGCTCGGCCAGGATCGGGTCGATCTTGTCCAAAATGCCCGGCAGGGCGCGCTCGGACTCGCTCAGGCTCAGACCGCAGGTCGGCAGCGCCACGCAGGCGTGCGCCACTTTGCGGGCACGGGTAAAGCCAGCGTCATCCGCGTGCACCACACCATGCTTCGCCAGGATCGCGTTCACGGCTTCCTTCTGCTCAGGCGCCACGTCCGCGATGATCATGTTCGTGTTTGGCGTCACGATAAACGGCAGCTTCAGCGAGGTCGCCAGCTCCGCAAACGCGCTGCGATACTTCGGCCCGTCCTCACGGTCCACAATGCGGCCCATGTTGACGTAAACGGCGCAGTACAGCTTGCCGTCACCCTGCTCATGCCAGCCCAGCTTGTCTTCCACCGTGTCAAACTTCAGCTCCTTCGGCGGGAAGGTCTCGATGCCCGGCAGGCGGCGCACCACTTCCGCGCGGAAGCCGTCCAGGCCCATGCTCTGCACCGTGTACTTCAGACGGGCGTTCTTGCGCTCCGTGCGGTTGCCGTGGTCACGCTGCGTGGTCACCACCGCCTCGATCGCGTCCACCACATTCGCGCGCTTCGCATACAGCAGCGGCTGGCCCAGGAAGGGGCGCGTGTTCAGCTGGCCATGGCTCATGCCAAAGCCGCCGCCCACCGTGATCGTGTAGCCTTCCACCTCACCATTCACCACGTGCGGCACCAGGCCCACGTCCTGAGAGTACACGTCCACATCATTGCAGGGTTGGATGGCCACCGCGATCTTGAACTTACGCGGCAGGTAAACCTTGCCATAGATGGGGTCTTCGCCTTCGGCAGCCTTCGTCGCCTCGCGCACCTTGGCGTCCACCACAGGGTCTTTGATCCAATCCGGCTCCACCTTCTCGCCGTCGAGCCAGATATCGGCATAAGCCGAGGAGCGCCACAAGAAGCGCTGGCTGATCTCTTCCGTCAGCTTCTGCGAGTCCGCATGCACCGCATCCTTGATCGGCGCCGCCGGGCCCATGGTATTACGCACCACGTCACCGCAGGCACCCATCGTGCTCAGGCCGCTGTGGCACACATTGTGGATCACTTCCTTCACGCCACCCTTCAGCACGCCATGCAGCTGGATGCCCTGGCGGTTCGTCAGGCGCAGATTGCCAAAAGCCTTCGCGCACAGATCATCATGGATCATCCACTGCTCAGCCGTGATGCGTCCGCCCGGCATCTTGCTGCGGATCATGAAGCTCCACGCCTTGTCCAGCTTCGCCTTGCTGCGCTCCGCGCGCACATCACGGTCATCCTGCTGGTAGGAACCATGATGCTTCATCAGAATGTTGCTCTCCTCAGGAATGCTCACAGTGCTGGTGTCAGCGAACTGCTCGGCGAGCTGGCCACGGAGGCCGGCGGAGGCAAGTTTGATCTCTTCGACGGAGGCTTTGGACATAAGGGTGATCTAAAAAGGGGTGGTCAGACTCGCTGATATTACCCTGAAAGCAAGCAAGCGGCAAGAAATAAAACCCGCATTATCTATCGGATTTATCTAGAATTGTGCTCCCCCGCGCCTTTTCTTGGCCTTTAGGCCCTCCCAACACCTCAAAACCCACCTTGATTAGCCTGGATCTGACTGGATTCACAGCTCCGGCGCTCTCCATCTCCAACTCTCCTGTGAAAAATCCGCCTGGATCCACCTGGATCTGCTTGGATCGCCCCCGAACTCCCCCAAAGATCGCCCGCCCAGCCGTACAACCCCATTCCAATGGGGTTGCCCCTCGATCCACCCCCGACCTCCCTCCGTCCCCAAGGTCGGATCCAGTCGGATTGACTCGGATCGGGCAAAACCACCGCCAACGCCTCCCCTCTTCGGCTCCTGTCTGCCCCTTCCGCGTCTTCCGTGTGTTCCGTAGGCCCTCTCTGATCCGGCCCGGCCCTGAAACCACCGCAAACAATCGCAAACCACAGCCAACCATCGCAAACGGCTCCCGACCTCTGAGTCTTGGTAATTGTCTCCCCATCTCCAAATCTCCTGTAAAAAATCTCCCCTCATAGCCCCGCACTCTCCCCCACCTTCACCCATCCTCAAAGTGACCCAAGCGGCCCCTTTGGACACCGCAAAAAAGCCCCCGTCTGCGCTCTGTGGTCAAACTCAATGCTCCCATTAGCGTCAAATTAGCGTCCTATCAGCGGTTAAAAAATCTCCGCCCACCACCGCACCACTCCATCTCTCCACCACTCCACCCGCCCGCTCCCCAATTTCCAATTTTCAGTTCTCAATTTTCAGTTTTCAGTCCCTCTTCGCAAGAAAGTCCGCCCCCACATCCCCAGTTCATCTCCCACGCATGAAAAGCCTCTGCCTCACTCTCCTCACCTTCGCTACCACGCTCCCTGCCGCCGATTCAAAACCCGCAGCCCCCGCCAAGAAGCCCACCACCGCCGCCCCCGTCTCCAAAAACGGCCCCAAGTGGAAAAAGCTCCTCCCGCTCACCCCCGAAGGCTTCACCTTCAAAGCCATCGAAGTCGCCAAATACCCCGAGCACACCGTCGAGCTCTACGTCTACGTCCCGGACGGCGAAGGCACCTGGCCCTGCATCCTCGACATCCACGGCGGCGGCTGGAAAATGCGCCAGGTCGAGGCCGACAAGCCCATGATGGAGCGCCTCGCCCAGCGCGGCTTCGTCACCGCCCTCGTCAGCTACCGCCTCTCCACCGAGGCCAAGTACCCCGCCGCGCTCGATGACTGCAAGGCCGCCCTCCGCTGCCTCCGCGCCCATGCCAAAGAGCTCAAGCTCGACCCCGACCGCATCGGCATCATCGGCGGCTCCGCCGGCGGCCACCTCTCCGGCCTCACCGCCATGACCTCCGGCCTCCCTGAGTTCGAAGGCTCCGGCCCCTTCAAGGACCAGCCCAGCACCGTCAAAGCCGCCATCGTCATGGCCGCCACCCAGGACCTCGTCGCCGCAAACAAGGACAAGACCAACGAAGGCGCCGTCCTCTTCTTCGGCGCCACCGCCCAGGAAAAGCCCGATCTCTACAAGTCCGTCTCCCCCATCACCCACGTCCGCCCCGGCGTCCCGCCCACGATCTTCATTGAAGGAGAGAAAGACACCCTCAAAATCGGCCGTGCCGAGATGATGGAAAAGCTCAAAGCGCTCAACATCGAAACCGCCGTCCACACCCTCAAAGAAGCCCCCCACCCCTTCTGGATGAGCGACCCCTGGTGCGCCGAAACCGTCGACATCGCCACCACCTTCTTCAAAAAGCACCTCGGCGAACCCGTGAAGAAGTAAAACAAAAGCAAATCAAGTTAGGCCATCAGCCACTGTAAAAAAAGCTCAGGGCACGCCGTCAAAAGCGTGCCCTCTTTTTACCGTTCATTCACTCGTGAAGGATGGATGTCATCCATCACGTTTATTCTCCACCTGCCGCATAAGAAAATAGAGGCAAGCCGAGTTAGTGATTATCATGACAGCCAATCCAACCCCGATAAGTCGAGGAGTTTCATGATAGATGGTGTAATTGAGAAGCAGTGCGATAATAATGCCTTGAACAGCAAGAAGGTATCGAGTGGTTTTGGGCATGAGCAGACAATCGGCGGGTCGGAAATCAAATTCAAATGCTCGGTGGCGAGCCAGACAAGGCTGTCCGCTGAATTCGTCTCGTTACATTAAGCCTATAATTAGCTAGGCATTCACTTTCTCATGGTGCTTGTCTGTGAATTGGCCCAGATGCACGATTGCCGCTACGAAGCCGCCGACAATGCTGTGACGTGAAAACTGAAACCTTTCGTTCACACCAGAAAGGCTCCGCAGATGAAGCTCATCATAAAGACAAATGGGCAGTTGTGGATTAGACGCGAAACGAAGATCGGGGCCTCCCTTTTTATTCACATACATCCAGGTTTGGTCAACCACAGCGGCGTCAGAGGGCGGTCTGGCGCTTTCGATGAACCTTTGCTGCCGGACGTCGGCATTGATCTCTTCATATCCGACAGCGCCAATTCTTCCGCCATCGTCAACCAGTATCCGGTCAGGGAAGAGATACAGAATCTGGCGTCCTGCTTTGATGGCTAAAGTCTCGATGTTGGTTTTGAGAAAGTCCGGAGAGGCTTTGTAAATGTGCGTGGTGTGGCGGTCTACCAGCTCCGATGCGCCTGCATGGTATTTTTTGTCATGAACTTTTCCCGCAGCCGAGAGGTGCCAGACGCCCTGACAAGCAGACAGGTTGACTGCGTGATCGTGCAACAACCCATAGGCATGTTCTACCTCGGGATCGAAGTCATAGAACAACACGACAGTCTTTTTCATCGCATCCCGCCACCACGCAAGGAACACGCCTCCAAGAATGAACATGATGGCCACACACAAAAGGACTGGGTGTAAACCTGTCGTAAATAGCCACCACAAAAGCCCAATACCAAAGACGGTGACAACTGGCCCAAACCGCATCAACGCCTTCTTCTCATTGATTTCATTCAATAGCTCGACGGAACTCGAATGAGCCATCAGCGAAACCTCTCCCGAGTCAATTTCTTCCATCGTCACAGATGAAGGAGAAGGAATGGCTCGACGTACCGGCACACGTTCATGTGATCGACGTGGCTCCAAAGGCAGAGTCCTCCGATAATAGTAGCCATTGCTTCCGAGATGCACGTAGTTGCCGTTTGGGCCGGTACCGACTCGCAACCCCTTGATTCCTGCCGAGACGCCGATGCCTGATCTGCTCAGGTTAAAACGCAAAGGACCTACAGAAATGCTTTTGCGGAGATAAAAGCCCATAGCGCACTCTTCATAAGAATCTGGATTAGCAAGCCAGAATATCAATCAATCGCCATCCAGAGCACTGCACCCTCACAGAGCACCTGAACTCAAGACAGCCAGAGGGTGGACCGGGGAGTAACAGGCCAGCCTGACGAGGGATCTGCCGTCATTTTCCGTGTGTTCCGTAGGCCCTCTGCTTCTCCGGAATCTCACACCGCGAGAGAAAGGAAGAAACGCAAGAGCACCTGAACTCAACGCAGCCACATAGTGAAAGGTAGACTCACAGGTTTCTCATTCGGCAGGAACACACCCAAGCACCAGCGTGCATAACTGGCTATCTGCTGTCCCTTTTATCCTCTCCCACAACCGTTCACTCCCCAGCAAACCGCCCCATGAAAAGAATCAGCCCGCTCGGCTTGTGCACGGTGAACCACAGAAACGGCCGGTTGGCGATGAAGTTGATCACCTTCGGCTTGGGCGGCGGCGTTGAATCGGCCGGACCAAAAGGATCTGCCGGGCTCATGGTAACCGCAGCAGCCTCGGCGCCAAGTTCATTCACTTCGATCGTCGCCTCATGCAGCACCTGGCTCACCCAGCACGGCTTCTGCGGCGTCATGCCGGTGAGATCGGACTTAGTCGAATCAAACGCAGCCTCCACACCGAGCTGCTGCCACAGGCCTTGCAGATTAACCTGGGAGCTGAAGTTGAAGCGCGGAAGATACACATTCAGTTCGGTCGGACCAAGACCGCCGGACACCTTGGCCCAGGCCTCAGGCTTCAGCGCAGCCTCCACCGTCTCGAGATTCACATCCGCTCCTGGCAGGAGAAACATCATGGCAAAGTCCGGCGAGGAGAAAGGGATCTCCAAACACTGCCACGTCGCCGCCTCCGTATAACCAAACTCACTTCGGCGCGCCATCGTGGGAAGCATGATGGAAGACCGGGAGGCCGTGGCAAAAGCACGCGGCCTCGTCTGCCTGGGGTCAAATCGTCGCAGCCAGGCGGCCCGGAGATAAACAGCATTCACCGCGAGCACCGTGCCATCCCCCTGCGCAAACGTCTGCGGCCCAACGAGGTCCGTGATTCGCCCGTTGGTCTTATCGCGAATCCATCGGTTCACCGCCGAGGCACTGGCGAGCGCATCCCCAGCGGGCAGAGGCTGCACCGCTGCGCCAAAACGCTCCTTCAACAGAGAAACATAGCCAGGCTCCAGAAAGGCCACCGGAGGTGCCCAGAGAGAGTTTGCCACGTCCAACAGCATGCCACCGCCCTTCGAACTGTTTCGGAGGCCCTGGCTCAGGGCTTCTGCGTCCGTCCCACGCCTGGCCGCATCCGCGTCCAGATGCGCGAGTGACAGCAACTGCTTCTGCGTGTCACCACGTGCCCCTTCCGCCAGCATTGCCGCCACACGATGTCCACTGAAGGGAGAGAAACAAAAGTTCCCCTTCGTCATCTGCCGGAAGAGATGAGACATCTGCCACGCATGCGCATTCGGCCCTTCCGACGCACTCTGAGCCCACGCAGGCAGGCTGATGATGAGCATGAGAGGCAGAACGGAAAGGCGCATGCGCTTCTGTTTACCTCATTCGCAGTCTGCCTGGCAAGACTTCAGACTCCTTCCCGCAGCCCAAACTGCCCGCCGTCGATCACTCCAGTCATAGATGGGGTAATAAGCACAATTAGTTAGTCTATCCCCGTCAGTCCGGTCTTCTCACAGCACGCCAGGAGCGCGGACTTCAGAGGCTGTGTGAAAACTCCAGCGAGCCCTCTTGACGGCGGAGACGTCCGGATTTTAA
>NZ_BKAG01000083.1 GCF_007992435.1 Prosthecobacter gellanilyticus
TTCGCGGTTCGCGGTTCGCGGTGAACTGGGAACTGGGAACTGGGAACTGGGAACTGGGAACTGGGAACTTGGAACTGGGCATGGTGGGGCCGGGAGAGTGAGGAGCTGTCTCTCATTCTACGGTTGTTCTTCCTTTTTGTTAGGGGTGATTCGCCGGGGGCGAAGGTCACTTGAAGGTGGGAAAGATGTCCACGGAACCGCTGAGAAAGGGGGCCTGGGCGGCGGTGACGGGCGGAATGGCCTCGGGATTCGGGAGCTGGCGGATGACGAAACGGCCGACGCCGAAGCCGTATTCCGGCAGCAGCATGCCGCTAAAATTCACGGTGCGGGTGTGGAAGCGGTCACTGCCAAAGACCGGGTCCATGAGGGTGACGGTGCAGCGCCCGCTGAAGAAACCGGTGGGAGTGTAGATGTCCAGCCGGGCCCTGAGGGGGTCGTCCGCAGGGCTGCCGAAATGAGCACGGTAGCCGGAGGTGAGGAGGAAGTCTGTGCTGGTGCTCAGGCCTATGTCGTTCTGGGAGACCCGCAGGTCGTAGATATCTGAGGGGAAGTAGGCCGCCAGGGTGCGGGGCGTGACGCGGGAGGCGAGAAAGGTCAGATCTGACTCCACATGGCTGTAGTCTGCATACTGCCAGCCCTTTCTCGAGAGGCGGACCCATTTGACGGTGGACTCGAGCCCCTGAGTGGAGGGGACCAGGGGGTCTCCTAGGAGGGAGGTGGTGGCGCCATCTGTGGCGAAGAGGTGGCCGAGGACTCTTTCGCCTCCGACCGGCTCGGCGATGCAGGAGCCGGTGAGTCCCGTGCCTTCCGGGTTCTGGCCGACGAAATTCACCCGGTAGTCCGCGCTGATCTGGACGCTGCCGTAGCCGCTGCCATTCCCCGGCCCATAGGAGAAGGGCAGGCCGACGGCATGGCGGCCGAGCTGGGGACAGGGCGGGAGGGTGCCGACGGAGGGACGGACCAAGCTCAGAAGACCGAGATTACTGACGGGAGAGGCGGTATCGACGATCGTCAGGCCAGGGGCATCTCCCCGGTAGTAAAACAACTCGGCCAGGAACAGCCTGTTCTCATATGGAAGGAGAAAGCGTGTGCTGGTGGAGGGAGAGCCGGGGGCAGCCTCCTTAAAGGTGCCCGCCACCGGCGTCCTGCGGGTGCCGGTGCGCAGGAGGCCGCTGTAACTGCCCGTGGGCTGAATGAGGATGGAAAGATGCCCGCCCAGGGGTGGTGCTGAGTCACGGCTGAGGACTCTTTCATAAACGCCGGGGGTGGGCAGATGCTCTGGCACCACGGCGATGCGCCGGACGGCCGGGGCACTGGAAAGACCACCCACGGAGGCGCGGGCGGTGACGGTGTAGAGCCCGGGCTGGCGGACGGTGCCGCGGATGGTGCCGTCCGCAGGGTCCAGTCTCAGGCCGGGAGGCAGGCCGGAGCAGGAGAAGACGACCTTCCCGGACCCGTCCCCCTCGGAATCCAGCCACAGGTTCACCCAGACCTCGTCACCCGGCCTGAGGATGACCTCCGAGTCCCAGGGGGTGCGGAGGCTGGGCAGCACGACGGCGCGAGAAGTGGCCGTGGTGGCGAGAAGGAAGAGAAGGCACCCGAGGAGGGTGACGAGGCTCCGGAGGGCGGGCAGCGATCGGCTCAGCATGAACAGGCAGGCTGCGCGGGTTCCGGGCGGGGGCAACCGGTTTCAACTTAGGGTTCTCGGTTCTCGGTTCTCGGTTCTCGGTTCTCGGTTCTCGGTGAACGGGAGCGACTGAAAATTGTAAACTGAGAACTGAGAACTGAAAATGGGTTGGGAGGGCTGTCGAGGATGCGGGCTAGACTGGGAAGGATGGGAGAATGGAGGAACTGAAAATGGAAAATGGGATGAGGTCGGGAACGGTTCTTGGTTCGCGGTTCTCGGTTCTCGGTTGCTGTTAACTGAGAACTGAGAACCATGAACCATGAACCATGAACTTTTGGTTAGGCCAGGTCAGGGTTCCGGGAGGGTATTGATATAGACGGAGCCGGAGACGATGGGGGAGGTGGCGAGCGTGGTGGGTGGGTCGGCGCTGGGGTCTGGGAGGGTGGGCAGGAGGAAGTAACCGGCGGCGATGCCGTGATCCGGCAGGAAGATGCCGCGATACTGCACGGTGCGGGTGATGATGCGCGCGGGGTTGGCGGGATCCTCATCCCGCAGGGTGAACTGGCCGGTGAAGAGGCCGGTGGGGGCGTAGACGTCCAGCCGGGCCTTCAGGGGATTGGCATCGCCTTTGCCGAAGAGGGCCTTTTGCCCCTTGGTGAGCTGGAAGGGTGGGGGATCCGGGAAGGTGTTCAGCGCGGACAGGGTGAGCTGATGGGCTTCTCCAGGCAGCAGGGGGGCGTTTTTAGGAAGGGTGTAACGGGAGCTGGCGAAGAAGATGGCGTGAGGTCCGACTCCGTCCGCATACAGCCGGCCGCGAGTGGGCGGGCGCTGCCAATCCATGAAGGCCTCAGGATCGTCCTCGTCCGCATTCAGCACGGTGGTGCCGCGCAGGACGGCGCGGGTTTTTGAATCGGCCTGGTAGACATATAGGCGCGCGGGCGCATCGGAGGTCATGCCGGGATCTGAGAGCCAGGTGGAGCCGGTGATGGAGCTGCCGTCCGGGAGCTGGCCGGTGAAGGTGGCGCGGCGGTCAGCGGAGATGCGGAGGGCGCCGAAGCCGTTTCCTTCCAGCTCGTTGTAGCCACCGAAATCACGATTCAGCAGGCCAAAGTTACGCAGGCCGGCGACGTCCGGCGCGGCGGTGGTGCCATGACGGTGGATGAGGGTGAGATCGGCCATGAGCTCGCCGGCCTGGTCAGGAGTGGCTGCATCCAGGACCATGAAACCGAGATTCCCCCCGTCTGAGACGGCATCCACCCAGCAGACGTGGGGACGGCCGCCGAGCCTGACGGGAAAAGGCCTAACTGAAAGTTTGTCATCCTCATTGTTGCTGACCGTGCCGGCAAGGGAGGTGCGGGTGGCACCGATGTGGAGGACGGCGGACCAGGCGCCTGAGGGCTGCAAATCCAGCACCAGGGCACCGGCTTCCGGCAGGTCATCCGAGGGCGGCAACCAGCCCCAGTAGACGCCGGGAAGCTGAGTGGTTTTGGTGACGAGAAGGCGGTAGGTTTTGGAGACCGTGAAGCCATCCACCGTGGCCGTGACCTGGAATGGGTAAGCGCCTGCGGTCCTGACCGTGCCATAAAAGGAGCCCGAGGGGTCTGCGATGAGTCCGGCCGGCAGACCGCTGAAACGAAAGACGGGCGGCGTGATGCCAGGCCCCTCATAGGCCAGACTGAAGCTCATGGAGCCCTCCACACCCACTTGAAGACGGGCACCTTCGTCAGGGCTGCCATAGATGACGGGCAGGGCCACCACATTGATGTAAGCGGAGGCTTCCTGGATGTAGTCCTCCGGCGTGGAGGGCATGGTGAGGATCGCGCTAAAGGATCTGGTGTCTTGCA
Organism: Prosthecobacter gellanilyticus; assembly: GCF_007992435.1. Classification (GTDB taxonomy): domain Bacteria; phylum Verrucomicrobiota; class Verrucomicrobiia; order Verrucomicrobiales; family Verrucomicrobiaceae; genus Prosthecobacter; species Prosthecobacter gellanilyticus. The sequence continues at coordinate 3,472 of NZ_BKAG01000083.1, forward strand.
GGTTTTTCACGGTCAGCACTGGGGTCTGGGAGCCGGAGATGTCAGCGCCATCGCTGAGAAACTCTTCGTTCTCCCGCCAGCGGACCTGGATGCCCGGACCGGACACGGCCAGCGCCAGACGGAGGCTGTCCCCCAGCTTTTTGACGATCGGAATGTCCGGGGAAACGAGCATCTGGAAGAGGCCGAGAGGCACGGGCTCACTGCGGATTTTCCCGGAGGGATTGGTGATCTCGACGTGGTAGCGGCCGCCGTCCTTGGGGAAAAGGCTGGAGGAGGTGGCACCAGGCACGAGCTGGCCGTTTTTAAACCAGCGGAAGCTCCAGGGCCGGGTGCCGCTGACCCTGACCTCCAGACCGGGGAACGCACTGCGCTCATACAACCCGCCCAAGGGTGTGGTGATGAAAGCCAGGGAGGACGGCTGGCTCACGACGCGGGCCTGAAGCTGGTAGGTGACGGGAGGCACGCCGGGAACATCTGAGGCAAAGCTGAGGGTGAGGCGCCGCTCACCCAGATCCAGGGGCTTGAAGCGCAGGCTGATGCGCTCCGTCTGGCCGGGGACGAGCAGGAAGCGGTCCTTGGGGGCATGGACATCCCGCCAGTGCTGCCCGGTGGTCTGGATGTCGAGGGTCATGGGGACGGTGCCCTGGTGGGTGACCGTGAAGGTGAGGATGTCCTTCACATCCGCGCCCGGCAGATGCTCCCCGAGATCCAGGAGTGTGCCCTCGATGTTTTGGACCGACACTTTTTCCTTCACAGTGATGGCGGGCGGACGGGCGAGGTCGATGACCTTGAGATTGTCCCCGTCCCTGAAGAAGAGCTGGTTTTTAAAGACCGTCAGGGAATGGAAATAGTTGTAAACACCCGGGCGTGGGAAAACCTCCGGCAGGTGGACCCACTGACTTTTTTGCCAAGTGTAGGCCGCCAGCCAGTCATTCTGGCCGAGGACCAGGCTTTCGCCGCCAAGGCCGATTTTTTCGATCTCCACGCCTCCCAAAAACTCCGGAGGGAGCGGCACGGGCTTGCGGGCGGTCCAGGTGCCCTTGACGAGTTCAAAGGTCTCCACGCCACGTTCCCAGGCCACCAGTGCACGTGAACTGGAAAGGAAGACCCTTCGACCGAACTCACCGGCATCCTTGGGAGCCGGCAGGGAGGCCTCGAGCTTCCAGGCCTCTGGCAGTAGGGCGGCACCTCCATCCCGGCGGAAAACAAAGGCTCCGCCCGGACTCGACCAAGGGGTACCGATGAGGACGCGGTTGTCCTCGATAGCCAGCGAGTGTCCGAAAGCGCCTGGGGAGGCGCTGGTGGGAGGTTCCAGCCCCTTTTCCAGCTTCCAGGTGTTTTCCAGGTAGTGGTAGACAAAGACTCTGCTTCCATAGGGAGCTCCCACGACGAGCATGTTGTTCTGCAAGGCGAGAGACTGCCCAAAGCCGCCCGACGTGTGCCCCCCGGGAGCCGGAATGACCGCCTGCTGCTGCCAGGCGTCTGAGAGATAGTCATACTCATACATGACGACGCAGCCTGGAAGGCCGAGCGCCAGGCGGTTCACCGAGAGTGCCATGATGCTGCCGACGCCTTGCAAGGACACGCCTGCCGGGACGATGGGGTCTGGCAGGGCGGAGTGAAACCTGAATTTTCCGGCCGAACCTTTCTGAAACAGGAGGAGCGTGCCTACTGTGGCCGACGGGCTACCGGCGGCAAGCCAAGCCTCTGATGCGGCAAGATGCCGACCGGGCCAGCTCTGGCTCAGGCGATAGTAAGAAAGGGGGGCCAGGGAATGCTGAAGCTCCCAGCCGCCCTCCCGCTCCTCCAGGAGCTGCACCCTGCCCTCCCGGGCATTGTAGCTGTCTCCCGAAATTCCCCCGAGCACCAGCTCATTCCCGAGCCAGGAGGCGGACAGGAGCGCTGACAGCCCCTTTTCCCGGGGCGTGATCTGGGTTTGCTGAGTCCATGACTCGTCTGCGCCACGCTGGAAGATCAACAGCGGCCGGTTGGGGGTAACAGTGGCGTCCCACACCGCGAGGAGATCTTCATGCGCTGAAAAGGAAACTGTGTGAGGAAGGGTGATCCCGCCCAGAGGCTGCTGAGCGCTGCCTGGAGGAGCATCCGCCGCATAGACAAACACCCGGGTGGCAGGGTGGCCGCCTTCTTTCACAAACAGGCGGTTCCCGGAGATCTGAATCTGACGGCCAAATCCGAGTGTGGCCTGATCAGCAGGCGGGAGGATTTCGCGACTGGGGCTCCAGTTCAAACCGCTCCTTTCCAAGACCACGACCCTGCCCTGCCAGACCGGCTCGCCGAGACTGATATTGACGGCAAGACTGACATAGAGGCTGCCTCCCCGCACGGCCAGAGAGGAGCCAAAGCTGGCCGAGCCGGGGGTGGAATCCTTGAGTGTCGCCACCTGCACCCAGCCGGAGGTTTGACGCTGGAAGACATCCACACGGCCAGCCTTCCGCCCCTCGATCAGAGCTTGAGGGGCACCCACATAGGCCAAGTCCCCGGCGAGAAGCAGCGGGGAGCCGTAGTTTGAACCTGCGGACTCAATGCCTCCAGGCCTCAAGATGCCGTCCTCCACCCACCGGTCTCCCTCAAGACGGTAGCCGTGGATCCAGGGAATGTCATAGCGCCCCACCAGCAGGCGTCCCTGGTCCATTGCCAGCGTGGAGGCAAATCCATCCGAGTTTGGCCGGTAGGTCGGGAGATACAACGCCTGCCGGAGACGCCAGACACCGGCCTGACGTTTCCACAAAAGCACCTTTCCCCCGCGATGGGTCTCCATCAGGCCGTAGTAGCCTGGGCCGACTGCGACGGCCAGCCAGTCTCCGGAGGAGGATGTGACTCTGCCAAACCCAGGATAAAAAAGTGCCAGATGAGTCCAGTCGTTGTTGTCCAGCGTCTGGGTCCAGCCCTGCTCAGAGGCTGAATTCACCCCCGGGACCGTCGCCCCGCTGGCGAGGCCAGCGAGGAAGACGGCGAGTGCCAGAACGAGCACCAGGATCAGGAGGCGGTATTTTCGGGGGAGCATGAGGCGACTTTCTCATGAAGCAGCCATACATGTCAATACATTGTAAATACATTTATCTTCACTCCTTTTGCCTGTTTGACCTCAACGGGAATGACTCAGGGCGCCTGAACTTCCTCAAAGGTCACGGAGCCAGACATGATGCGGGAGGTGGTGATGGTGGTGGGCGGTGTGGCAGCGGGATCCGGCAGTCCAGGCATGAGGAAGTAACTGGCGGCCTCCAAGTAGTTCTGGAGCAGCATGCCACGGTAATGCACCACGCGGGTGATGGTGCGGGCGGGATTCCCCGGATCTGGATCCCGCAGGGTGAACTGGCCGCTGAAGAAGCCGGTGGGGGCGTAGATGCTCATTCGCGCCTGCAGGGGATTGCTGCTGCCGAGACCGAAGACGGCGGTGTGCTGCCGGGTAAGCTGGAAGCGTGTTTCGGGGTGCCCCACGCCGTCCTGGGAGTTCACGAGGAATGAGAAGGACTGCACCGGGAGGAGGGGCCCGCTGGCAGGCACGGCATAGGGGGAGGACTTGAAGGCCACCTCACGCGGTGGAATGCCCTGGGGGACGAGGCGCCCGGGCGAGGCCGGGCGCTGCCACGTGAGGTATTCGACGTATTCGTTGAGGCGCACCTGCCCGCGCAGGAGGGTGCCAGCGGAGCTTCTCGGGTAGAGGTAGAGGGTGCCGTCAACCTCGTCCCCTAGCACGGAGGCTCCCGTGAAGCCGGTGCCGTCCGCAAACTGGCCGACATAAGATGCCCTGCCCTCGGTGGAAATTCTGAGGGAACCGAAGCCGCTGCCCAGCCATTCAGTTCCTGGCTTGGGAGAGGGATTGATGAGGCCAAAGGTACGCATGCCCGCAAATTCCCTGCCGTTCGTAGAACCCTGCATTCTGACCAAGTTCAGGGTGGAGAGGGGGCTGGCATCTGTGTCCTGCGAACCGACCTGCCGGGTCCGGAGGAAGAGCTGGCGGTCGGCATCAAAGCTCTGAATCCAGAAAACCAGGGAGCGGCCGCCGAGCTTCACGGGGAAGGGTCTGACTGCGGAAGGAGGGGTGTCACGGTCCACCAAGGTGCCGGCGATCGAGTGGCGGGACGAACCGATGAGCAGGATGCCCGAGTAGGCGCCGGAGAGCTGGACGTCCAACTGCACGACACCGGCTTCCGGGAGATCGGAGGAGGCAGGCAGCCAGCCCCAGTAGTGCCCGGGGTCGCGACCCTGCTTGCCGATGATGAGCGGGAAGTTCTTGGTGGCGCTGAAGCCATCCACCGTGGCGCTGACCTGGATCGTGTAGAGGCCGATGGCTGTGGGGATGCCGGTGACCCTTCCGTTTGAATCTGCCTGCAGGCCGGGGGGCAGGCCCCGGATGCGAAACTCGGGGCCCGTGCGGTGCGGACCTTCATTTTCGACCGTGCAGTAGAATTCGCTCTCCAGGCCGAGCCAACGTCTCGGATCACTCTCGATGTCACTGTGGATGATGGGGGGGATGACGGTGTAAACCTGAAGGGTTGCCGTTGCGGTCAGCAGGTCGGAGGAGTCCGGCATGGTGATGAGGACATCAAAGATCCCGGCGAAGGCCTTTTTGAGAGTGAGCGTGGGTGTGCGGGTGCCACCGTAATCCGGCCCGTCCACCAGGGTCTGACCGCCGAGCTGCCACTGCACGCGGACGCCGGGACCGCTGACGGCGACCGGCACACGGCCGCTGATGCCTTTGCGGAGGATGATCTCGGCTGGCATCCGGTAGACGCCGACTTCCGCTGGCTCACTGAGAAGGCGGGTGCTCCCATCAAAGGCTTCCATCTGGTATCTGCCGCCCTCCTGTGGCTGGAAGGTGGCGCCGGTCTGGCCGGGGATGACCTTGTTGTTTTTGAACCAGCGGTAGGTCCAGGGCAGCGGGCCGCGGACATCCGCTGTGAGGGGAGGGATCTGGCTGGCTTCATAAAGCCCGCCCTTCGGCTGCTGGATGAAGGTGAGGGCGGGTGGTGCCGGGACCACGTTCACCCGGATGTCATACTGGACCATGGCCACCCCCTGACGGCCGAGGCTGAGGAGCAGGCGCTTTTCCCCCAGCGTGGAGGGTTTGAAGCTGATGTCGATGATGCCTTTCTCATCTGGCTGCAGGCTGAGGTGGGTGGAGGAGAGAGTAAAGCCCTCGGTGTCTCCGGTGGCCACCACGTCCACCGTGCCAGGAACCGGGTCCAGCTGGAAGGCGGAGATGGAGACCAGCGGGCGGACTTCCGCGCCGATCATCTGGTCACCCGCTCTCAGGCGCAAGGCACCCGCCTCAAACCCCATGGAGCGGACGGGACCTGAGTAGTCAAACTGAAGCGGCGCGGTGGGATAGGAGATGGACTTGATCTCAGTTGCGCCACGTCCCTGGGGCCTCCCCCCCATGATGATGAGCTCACGGCCTGTGAGAAAGGATCCTGAGAAGCTTTGGAATCCGGACGGGCCCATGCCCAAGACCTGCGAAAGTGCCCAGTGCGAATTCAACGTTCTCCGATAGATCGTTGCGGACAAAATGTCACCCGGCGGGCGGGTCACAGCCGTGTCTCCACGGACGGCATGCAAGGCGGCGTCCATGACCGCATCACCTGGCTCAAAATCGCGGGTGATGGAGTATTCACGCCAGTTGTTGCGCACGCTGAGATAGAGGCGGTCTCCAGAGACGCGTGGAATGATGGGGTAATGGGCGGAATCAGGAAAACTGGCCGAGATTTTCCGGAGGACCTTCCAGGTGGCGCCGGATTTGCCGATGAGTGCCACCTTCACGGGTGCGTCACCAATGCCCCCGTTGTGGTCACTGGTGAAAAGCTTGTCCCCATAGGGAGCGAGGTGAGCGCCGAAGTATCCCGACAAGCCACGATTGCTCTCTCCCACGACCCGCGCCTCATAAGTCCAGCCAGCCGGAAGCCGCCGGAAAACTTCCACACAGCCGGCCCCTTCCAGGGAGGCGGGCCTGCCGACATAGGCCAGGTCTCCTGAGGCGGCGAAGGAAAAATAAGACTCATAGGCAGCGATATTGCCGGGAACCACCAACTCGCCGTCATAGACCCAGGTGCCCGCCACGAGCGCGAAGGCGTGGATCTTCTGCCTGTTGAGTCCCTCGGAGACCAGCAGCCGGTTGCCACTCATGGCCACCTGCACGCCGAACCAGTTACTTTCCATATTCGAGGGAACCAAGCGGGCGAGAGACTGCCTGTACTGCCAGGTGCCGGCGGCATCACGCTGCCACAGGTAGACCCGCCCTGAACTGCGGGATGTGTGCTCCGGAGTCGGAGGCAAAATCACCGCGAGGGCCGCACCTCCGGCCAGCCAGTCTCCGGAGGAGGCCACACTCTGATAGTCTACCGGGTTTGGCGTGGCACTGAGCCACTGTTCCGCAGCTCTGGCTGACGAGACGAGACCTGCCAGCAAGACCAGCGCCAGCCTGAGTCTGAGGAGAATGGGAAACTTGATCATGGGGGGTGTTCCTCTTGAGGCAAGGCTGAATGAACGGGCTGGGGCTTGCAAGGGAAGGTGTCATGCCCCTGCCCAGGGCATGCTGCAAGGAGGATGGCCTTTACGGTGCGGCGGTCTCGATGAGGACTCTGCCGGAGACGAGGGGGGAGGTGGCCAGGGTGGTGCGCACGGTGGCTTCTGGATCCGGGAGGGTGGGCAGGAGGAAGTAACCCACGCCAATCCCCTGCTCCTGGAGGAGGATGCCGCGGTAGGGCACGTTCCGAGTGATGAGGCGCGCGGGTTTGACGGGATCTTCGTCCTGGAGGGTGAACTGGCCGGAAAGAAGGCCGGTAGGGGCCTGGACGTCCAGCTTGACCTTCAGGGGGTTGGCATCGCCCTTGCCAAAGAGGGCCCGGCGCTGCGCGGTGAAGGTGAAGGGGGTGGTGGGCAGGACAATGTCCGGGATGATGAACTGGATCTGCTGTCCGCTGCCTGGGAGGAGGGCGGCATTTGCCGAAGCTGGCGCGGTGTAACGGGAGCTGACGAATTCAACCTCGCCCGTCTGGAACCCGGCGGGGTAGTTGCGGCCAGGGGTGGGAGGGCGCAGCCAGGTGAGCATTCCGGCCACGAGGGCGTCTGTCTCCAGCTGGGCGGCTCCCATGAGCAGGCTGCGGGTGCGGGGATCCACCTGGTAGAAGTAGACATAGGAGCCCGAGGGCGGGTCTGAAAGCCAGGTGGACCCGGTGAGGGTGGAGCCGTCTGCCAGCTGGGCGGTGTAGGTGACGCGCTTGTCCGGAAGGACTTTTAAAGTGCCGAAACCGCTGCCCATGGGGACGTTTTTGCCGTCGGCATTCCGGCTGAGGAGCCCGAAGTTATGAGTTCCGGCAAGGTCTCCGGCACCCGAGCCATTGTGCGGCCTGATGAGGCCCAGGTCTGCGAGTTGGTAGCGCACGGAACTCTCCGTGACGGACTGGAGGAGAAGCTCGAGGGTGCCGGTGGCGGGATTGGCCCGCAGCCAGAAGATCATGGAATGCCCGTCGATTTTCAGCGGAAAGGGTCTGGCGGCGGAGGTCCAGGAGGATGGATCCAGCCGGCCCGCGATGGCAAAGCGGCTGGTGCCGAGCTGGACGTAACCGGAGTAGGCACCGGAGATCTGCAGGTCTGCCACGACCACGCCGGGCAGGCTGGAGTCCTCCGGCATGCTCAGGGTGCCCCAGTAGATGCCGGGTGGGAAGCTGCTGTTCAGGGTGACGACCAGGGGACAGATCCTGGAGACGGTAAACTCCCCCACAGTGGCGGTGACCTGCACCTTGTAATGGCCTGCTTTGGTGGGGGTGCCGGTGATGTTTCCGTCGATGTCCGCAGTCATTCCGGGGGGCAGGCCACGGACCTGGAAGCGAACCTCCGCCTGGGTGGGGTTTTCATACTGCAGGAAGAGCATGTGATGGATGGGCTGACCCATGAGGATGAAGGGGTCGGCGTCCATGCTGCTGGTGATGACGGGCGGGATGACGACCCGCACCTCCACGGGGGCTTCGGCAGTCAGGGTCTGGTCTCCGGCTTTCAGGGTGAGGCGGGCGGTCACGCTGCTGCTCTGCTGCACCTTTTTCAGGGTCAGTGCGGGGGTGCGGGTGCCGGCGTAGTCCGCGCCGTCCTGGAGGTCCACGCCACCCCGCTGCCACTGGACCTTGATGCCTGGACCGGACATGGTGAGTTTGGCCTGGGGGCTGCTGCCCTGGAGGGCGATGACCAGGGGTTTTGGCACGCTGTAGAGGCCGACGGGCACGGGGGCACTGCGCACCTTCCCGTGAGGTGAGGAGACCTCCACCTGGTAGCTGCCGCCCTTCAGGGGGACGTGGGTGTCTGAGGTTTCTCCGGGGATGACGGCTCCGTCCCGGAGCCAGCGGTAGCTCAGGGGGCCGGGGCCTGTGGCCACGACCTGGAGGGCGGGGGGATCCTCCTGAAGAGCCAGGCTGGGAGGGGAAAGGTATTCGATCTGCGGTGGGAGGGGCTTTGGCTCCACCAGGACGGTGAGCTCATAGACCTTTGGCGAGGTGCCGGGTGTGTCCGGGGTGAGGGTGATGGTGAGGTGCTTCTCACCTGTTGTCTTGGGCTGGTAACGGAGGTTCAGGCTGCCTGTCTTCAGGGGCGGCAGGGGGAGCTGGGGGCTGGAGAGGGTGAAGCCCTCCACATCCCCGGAGAGGGTCACCGCCACTGTCATGGGGGAGGTGCCGCCGTGATAGCCGGAGAGGGTGAGGAGGGGATTGACGTCCGTGCCGATGGAGGCGGGGTCAGCCTCCAGGTGGGTCACCCCGTCTGTCTCAGACCTGGGGACGACCTGACCTGTGACGTAGAACTGGGGGAGCGGAGACTGGGTGATGGAGCGGAGCTGGATGTCGTCACTGCTGGGGGCCTTCCCTGTCATCAGGATTTCCGGACCGTTCAGATGAATCTCGTGCGCCTGATTGTTGAGGAGTCTTTCCCTGCCCAGATCCTCAGCCACCTGCCAGCCGTGACCGGCCACACGGCGGTAGATCCGGCTGGTGCCGAGGTCGCGGTTGAAAACGATGGCGGTGTCGCCCTGGACATCCACCGGGCCTACTTCTGTGAGCAGTTCACCCAGCAGTTTGTAAGGAGGGGTGAGGGAGTATTCATAGACCCTGGGGGGCGTGGCGTCGTCCATGATGCACAGGCGGCCGCCGGTGACCTTGAGCCAGCGGCCGAAACTGGTCAGGCCACGATGCACGGCCGGACGGATATCATACGTCCGGACCCAGGTGGAGCCGGACTTGGTGAAGGCGCAGACCTTGCCGCGCAGCTTGTCGATCGAGTTTTCGTAGGAGTTTTCGACGGGCACGGTGACGAAGATGGTATTGCCAGAGATGGCCACGGAACTGCCAAAGCCCTGCACGCCGCTGCGGGTGTCCCGGAGCCTCTGCCGGTGGACCCAGCCGGAAGGCAGGCGCTCAAAGATGTCTGCCCAGCCATCCTGCAAGGTCTCAGGCTTGATGCGGCCAGCCGAGGCGCTGACGATCGCGAGGTTTCCTGAAAGCAGGAGATGGCCGCCGTAGGAGTGGAAGTCTTCTCCAGGGCCAGGCATGACAAGCTGGCCGTCCTGAACCCAGGTCTCTCCCTCCAGGCGAAAGGCGTAGACGGCACGGCGGGGATCGGAGGTGGCGGAGGCCAGGAGGCGGCCGCCGTCCATGGTGACGCGGAAGCCAAACGAGTTCGCCACATCCGCGTCGGGAGATTCCAGCACCTGCCTGGGCTGCCAGAGGCCCGCCTCACGCTTCCAGAGCAGCACCTTCCCAGGGCCCGGTGTGGAGCCGGAGTAGCCAGGCAATCCCGCTGGCACCCCGAGAGCCAGCCAGTCACCCGAGGTGGCGATGACTTTCATGGCCGGCATTTTGGACGGTGCCATGCCGGGATGATCCTGAGGACGAAGCGTCTGGTCTGCCCGGACGCTGGAGGTGGATGTGACAGCAGCGATGCCTGCCACCAAGGCGAAGGTGAATACCCCCTGACGAAGCCGATCTGCGCAGGATTTATTAGGTTTCATGCCCCGGTTTTGCCACAAAAGCAGTGACTTTGTCAATACAAGGTGGTGACGATGCATATTAAGCTTTGCAAAAAACCTTCCCGAGAGGCTGCGGCAGGTGATCTGCAAGGACGTAGGGCCGGGGCAGATGGACACGGCCCTACGTGAGGCTGGAAACGGGATGCACACGGCACACCGGAGGCCGGCGAAGTTGCCCAATGCACACGGGGTCTCCGCGTTTTCCCTCGTTATGCCAGCTGTACAGGCCCACCTGCTGTCACCCATGTGCGTGGGAGATTCTGTCACCCATGTGATTGGGACATGCCGCGCATTGGGCAACTCCTACGGAGTTGATTTTCAGAAAGCGACTCAACGCGACTGACCAGGGGTTGCGCTCGCTATCACTTGCTTCACCCCTGGCTATTCAGGGTGAACCACTCCGTGGTTCAAGGCCGAGACCTCAGACGGTGAGGGGGTCACTTTTTGCCGCCCTTACCCAGGCGGACGGAGCCGGAGGTGATGGGGGTGGTGGCCATGGTGGTGTCTGGGTCGGGAAGCTGGGGGATGAGGAAGTAACCGAGCGCGAGGTCGTGATCCGGGAGGAGGGTGCCGCGGAAGTGGATGAGCCGGGTGATGGTGAGGAGGGAGTTGTTCGGATTCGGGTCACGCAGGGTGAACTGGCCGGAGAAGAAGCCGGTGGGGAGGTAGGTGTCCAGCCGGAGTCTGAGGAGGTTCGGGTCCTGGGGCTCCAGGATGGGGGTGTAGCGGGAGCTGAAGCGGAAGGGGATGTAGGAGGTCCACCCGCCGAAGTCATCGCGAAGCTCGAGCGTCTGATCTTCCGTCCGGGGGAAGGCCTGGGCGATGCGGGCGGGGCTGGTGCGGGAGGTGAGGAAGCTCATGGTGACTGCCTCAATGCCGTCCGGGTAGAGGCGTCCGGGCTGGGGCAGGCGGGTCCAGGCGAGAATGCCCTGGTCTTCAAAAGGACCGGCGGGGACGACGGCTTCTCCACCGGTGATCGAGACGCTGCCGTCCGAGCCGTAGACGTAGAAGTGGAGATGCTCCTGGTCGTCTGTGAGCCGGGTCCAGGAAGAGGCGGTGATGCCCCTGCCCTCCGGGGTCTGGCCGACGAAGTTCTGGCGGTAGTCTGGGCTGATGGTGAGGCCGCCAAACCCGTGGCCGGAGACCACGCCCAGGCGGCCGGACTCCACCCTCAGGCCCACGGAGTGGCGGCCGGTGTGCGGGCAGGGCGGGTAGTAGCCGAAGGCCGGATGCATGAGCTCCAGGCTGGTGACGGTGCCACCTTCGGGCTGGCCCTGGTCATTCACGCGCTCGAGCCCTAAATTGAAGACATCTGCCACGAAGGCGACGCGCATCATGGCACCGGTTTCAGGCTCCCAGGGGATGAAGAAGGGAGCGGAGATGGAGGTCTGGGTCTCGGCCCGCCTTCTCAAGACGCCACCGAAGGGGATCCTGCGGCCGCCGACCTGGAAGTAACCACTGTAGGTGCCATTGATGAGGACATTGATGGAGATGAAGCCGCCGAGGCGGTGGCTGCCCTCGATCTGGAGGACGGTCTCATGCACACCGGGGAGCGGCAGGTGGGGGGAGACGACGGCGAAGCGGCGGGTGACGACGGGGCTGACGAGACGCCCAAGGGTGACGCGGGAGCTGACATCGTAGAGGCCGGCGCGGGTGGGGGCGCCGGAGATCTCTCCGGTGGCCGGGTTCAGGATGAGGCCGGGCGGCAGGCCGGTGCAGGAGAAGCGGAGGACATCTTCCCCGGGGTCTGTGCCGGGGAGCGGCTCCCAGCCGAGGGCCTGGAAATACTCCTCATCCACGGCATGCCAGCCATAGAGATCCCAGGGGGTGGTGACGCGGATGCCGGCTGCCTGGGAGGTGCTGGCAGTGGCGAGGCTGAAGAAGAGTCCGACGAGGGCGAGGAGGACGTGCTGAAAGCGGGGGGTGGATCGGCGCGACATGTAGGGTCGAGAATGCCATAGGTGGAAATAAGGGCAAACTGGAATGCGGTTCTTGGTTCTTGGTTCGCGGTTCGCGGTTCGCGGTT
>NZ_BKAG01000084.1 GCF_007992435.1 Prosthecobacter gellanilyticus
GTCGCGCCTTCGCTCACGGAACCACCGACTCAATCCGATAAAACGCGCGGCCCACGGGTGGTGTGGGGTCCACAAACGGCACCACACCATCATCACCCGCAGTCACAGTCGACACGGTACTCCAGCTTCCAGGAGCCAAGGTCAGACTTCTGCGGATCAGATACTGCGCACCGACGGTTCCTTTGAAGGCGAGGTCGATCTTGCCATCAGCACGACGTCCAATCGTGGCACCATTGTCAGAGGGAAGAGTCGTCCCGATCACGGTGACGTTCACAGTTCCATTCACACTGCCCCCACGACCATCCTGGATCACCGCGATGAAGCTGTCCGCACCCACGTGACCATTGGCGGGCACATAGGTCACGTTGCCTGAAGCCAGGGCGGCGCTGCCACCTTGGGTGCTGGCTGGGCCGGCACTGCCCACGATCAGGACATCACCATCCGCGTCGATGGCGTTGTCCAGGATGTCAGACGCAGGAATCACCGCCGCCGTGTTCATCGGCGTGCTGAACTGATAGCCGCCGAAGGTCGGTGCGGAGTTTGTCACGGTCAGCGTGGCGGTGGCGCTGGTGGCACTGACAAAGTTTTCGCCCGTGACGACCACATCATAGTCACCGGCCTGCGTTCCGGCAATGTTGGTTAGTTCCAGCCAGGGCAGTGTGGCGTTCGGAATCGGGGCCAGGTTCTTCCGCCACTGATATGTGACTCCAACGTTGCTCTGAAGTGTCACGGCAAAGGTCGTGCTGGTACCTGGATTCACCGTGCGTGAGGCCGGGGATGCCATGATGACGGGCGCATCACCGATCGGGGAGACACCCGGGCGCACCAGCACATACAGATTGCGCTTCGTGAAGCTCGAGGCGTTGGCGATCGTCGTCCAGTCGGGATGGCCCGTCGGCTGGCTGCCTATGCCGATATCGCCTGCGCTACCGGCGGCAGTGCCCCAGTTGTTGTAGGCCAGCAGAACCTGCGACTGGGCATAGTTGTGAACCTGCAGGCTGCCGTAGCCACCCGCATCCATGCGGTCGCCCCAGTCATAGGTCGTGGCGCTCGCATTCGGGATGTTCAGCGCATTGACCACGTTGTAGTTGCCGCCCCAGAACTCGATGTTGCCACCGGTGGGGAAATCACCTGTCGTTATGCCCGTGGCGACATTCGTGGCCACGGTGAGATTGCTCACGTTCATCTGGAAGGGAGTGCTGCTCACGTTCAGCGTTGGAACACCGACCTTGTTGAGGGTTGATGTATGCCGGTCAAACGAGGTAAAGATCCAGTTGTTATCCAGCTCCAGCACATAGGCCACGCGATCGAACTGCAGGCTGCGGAACTTGGGCTCATCCACGCTGTAGGGAATGGCATTCGCATTCCACCCGGGACGCAGGGCTGGAATGGCCACCTGGTAAACCAGCTCGTAGCCGGCTGCCTGTGGAATGCCAGAGATCAGCGCCGGCGTGGTAAAACTGGTGAAGCCCACAGCTGCACCGGCGGCCACGGGATTGCCTCGGGCGGTGAGATCCTTCACGTTGCTGACGGCGATCGTGTAGGCCGTGCCCGGTGTCTGGGCGGATGTCTTCAGGACTACTTCACGCTGGCCTGGCAGCAGACGCGCTTCGGTCACGGTCAGACCGGCGATGCTGAAACTAGCTGGTATCACGTCTGTCTCCGCCACCGGTTCATTGAAGGTGATGGACACCTGGTTCAGAGTGGATGCGCCAGTCGCGTGAAGGATCGCGGGACCCGTGACGTCCGTGTCTCCCGGAAGCACGAACACATGCAGGATCCGGCTGCTGAAGGACTGGCTGTTCGCCGCGAAGGTCCAGTCCAGATTTGCCGGCACCGCGCTATTGCCGATGCCGATGCCAAACTTGTTGATCGCGTTTCCAGCGGTGCCCCAGTTGCTGATGGCGAACAAAGTTTGCGATGCGCCATGATTGTGGATCTGCATGCTTCCGTAGGTGCCACTGGTGCTGCGTGTGTCACCAAAATCATAAACCGTGGCGCTGGTGGTGTTGGGGATGTTGATGGCATTGGGGGCCGAGTAGGAGTGCGGCCAGAACTCGATGTTCCCGGTGGTGATGCCGGTGCCAGTCACGATGCCGGCTTTGTTCGAGGCGACGTTCATGTTGTTCACGATCCTCTGATGGACCGCTCCCGAGGCTGTTGTGGGCACACCGATGCGTGTGGGATCCGTGGTGAAGGCATCCATGGAAGTCCATACCCACTCAGGTGTGTTCGTGCCGGTTTGAAGCTGCATGAAATAGGCCACGCGGGTGAATGGGCCGATCTGCGAGCTGTTGTTTACCGTGTAAGCTGGCGGCACCATGTTCCCCTGGTCCGGAATGTTCAGCGAATACACCAGATGGTAGCCCTGGGCATCTGCGATGTTTGCCGTCACCACCTCTGCTGGCAGAGCGGGCGTGGCGACGGGAAGCACCAGGACATGCAGGCGGCGCTTGTAGTAGGTTCCGGCATTCGCGGCACTCGTCCAGTCTGGCACCGCCGTGGTGTTGTTGCCGATGCCAACGTCGAGGGCATTGCCATCAGCGCCCCAGTGATTGATGGCGAAGAGCGTCTGCGAGGCTCCGTGATTGTGAATCTGCATGGAGCCAAAGCTGCCCGTGGTTTTACGGGTGTCGCCGAAGTCATACTTGGCGATGTCCCCGTTGGGAATGCTGATGCCATTCTCCACACTGTAATCTGTAGGCCAGAACTCGATGTTGCCCGTGGTGATGCCAGTTCCGGTGGTGATGCCTGCGACGTTGCTCTGCACCTCCATGTCTTCCACGATGGTCTGGAACACGGCTCCAGAGGCGGCAGTCGGCACACCGATCTTCTTGCGGTCGGTGGTGAGGGTCTTCATGGAAACCCACACATACTGGGCCGCGGCTCCTGGCTTCTGGGTCTCCAGGTAATACGCCACGCGTGAAATGGGCTGCGTGGCCGCGCTGTCATCCCAGGAGTAGGCCTTGCTGCCCAGCGCGTTCAGATTCCCCACCTGCGGCAGGTCGATGGTGTAGACGAGTTGATAACCATTCGCCGCAGTGCCCACACTGCTCGCCACCTCGGCTGGCAGGCCTGGCAGGGTCACCGTGGCGGTGGTGTTGGGTGCGATCACATTGGCGGACGGGGAGTTGTCACGAATACCGTTCACCGTCAGTGTCACCGTCTGGCCCGCAGGCATGAGGCTCGTTGTTAAAACGACTCTCCTCTTGTTGCTGCTCAGTTCCGTCGCCAGCACTTTCACGCCATGGCTGAGTGTGAAGTTTCCATTCACCACCGTCTGCGTCAGCAGCGGCTCGGAGAAGTCCACATACACGCGTGCACGGCCATTGGAGGCTGTGGCGGAGACGATGGTGGGAGCCACGGAGTCCATGGAGGCACGCACCAGGACATAGAGCTTTCGGGAGGTAAAAGAGTCCCCATTGTTTGAGTGTGTCCAGTCCGGACTGCCGGTCGGCTGGTTGCCAATGCCGATCTCCACGACCGACGGGGTTGGTAAGGCGCTGCCCCAGTCATTGATGGCAAAAATGGTCTTCTTGTCCGTGGTGTTATGCACCTGCATCGAACCAAAGGTGCCGGTCGTGGAGCGTGTGTCGTCAAAGTCAAAGCCCGTGCCGGCCGTGCTGCTGCCACCAATGCCATTGTTGGCGGTCTCCGTGTAGTTCGTGGGCCAGAACTCGATGTTTCCGGCCATGCCGTTTCCTTGCAATACTCCAGGAACGTTCGATGCCACATTGATGCTCGTCACTCCCTGCTCAAAAATGGCGCCGGACGCAACAGTGGGAATGCCGAGCTTGTAGATGTCATTGGTGAATGCATTCATGGACACCCAGGCATAACTAAAAGTGCCGTCAGGCTTCTCCAGCTCCACATAGTAGGCCACACGGTCATAACCGGCGATCAAGGCGCGGTTATCCACCGGATAGACCGGCGTCGTGGCACCATAGCCGGGCTGCAGGGGCAGGTCGATCGACTGCACCAGGGTGTATCCTGAGGACTCCGGCACATTCGCCGCATAGCCACGCGGTAGTGGAGGGGTGAATGTTGCCGTGGTGTTGGCTGGCAGGACCATCGGCACTGTCTGCCGGTCCACGATGTTGTTGATGGTAAGCGTGTAGGTCGTACCGATTGTCTGCACAGCGGTGGTCAGGGTCACCTCACGCTTGTCAGCGCTCTGGCTGGCCGCCGTGATGGCGAGCCCGGTGATGCTGTAGTTTGCCATGTCCGCGGCATTGTCCGCCACCGGCTTGCTGAAGCGGATGGTGACTGAATCACGGCTCTGCGGGCTGCGCGTAAACTGCACGTAGGGCGCATAAGCCACGCCTTGCGGAGGCACCACGGCCTGGATGGCAGGCAACCAGGCATTGGCCATCTTGTCGTAACCTGCTTGGTTAGGGTGCAACTGGTCCGGCATGTCAGACAGCGGCACGGCGGCGCGCATGTCCAGGAAGGTCACCTTCCGCCCGGCATTCGCATGAGCGGTGACAATGCCCGGCACTTGCGGGTTGAAGAGATTGACGATCTCCGTGTTGTTTGCCGCGTCGCGCTCCATGAGATTCGTGACGATGATCTGTGCGTTTGGACGCAGCGTGGCCATCTTCAAGATCAGCGCATCGAACCGGTTCGCGGCCGTGTTGATATTGTAGTCCTGCCCAAAATCATTCGTGCCGATGTGCAGCAGGATCACATCAGGATCCACGACACTGTTGAACCAGCTTTCAATGTTCGTGTCGATCTGATCGATGCGCCATCCACCCTGACCCTGATGGTTTTGATCCGTGAGCAGACTGCTGTTGTTCGTCTGCGTGCCGATGAAGTCAGGTGTGTATCCTGCGTTCGTCAGCAGCGTGTAGAGAGTGCCTCGATAGCCACCCAGATTGGCTGTGCCTCCAGAACCTACCGTGATGGAATCTCCCAGCGGCATGATCGTCACCACGGGTGGATCTGCCTGGACCTTCGGCGGCGAGAGTAAAAGGATTGAACTGAGGAGTGACGCGCAGACAAGATGGCACGAGACGGCGAGGCTGGATCGCTTGAGCATGGGGGGCTGTTGGTTGGAGAGCGAGGGTGGTTGCGACCTCATCAGTCCAAGGCCATAAACAGACGGTCCCGACGATCTGAACAGACTATTTGAAGGATGCCTTCGTGAGTCTTGGTTACGCCACCCGCTCACACTGTCTTTTTTCTACAAGACCTCCCGCAAATGACGTTCCCGAGTGAAGCTTTCTAGAATTGCAATAAAGAATGATTCAAAGAATGGCTAAGCATCACCGCTCATCGAGATTTGACAGCTGTGCGGCAAACCTGCAACCTCGCGGGCATGAGCCAACCTCTCACCCCTCGTCAGGTCGCCACGCAATGGTTCCAGAGAATCTGGAATGAGCGTGATGAATCCACGATCACGGAACTCATGGCTCCGGATGCTCACGGCACGCATGAGGGCGGTGTGGAAAGCCATGGCCCCGAGGATTTTAAAAACTTCTTCCGTGATCTGATCCGAACCTTCCCTGACATGCGCATCGAGCTGCTGGATACTGTGGCCGAGGGGGAGAAAGTCTTTGTTCGCTGGAAGGCGAAAGGCACGCATCAGGGAGACAACTTTGGCATCACGGCGACGCAGCAGCCCCATGAGTTCTGCGGCGTGTCATGGCTGGTGGTGCGTGACGGCCGTATCGTTGAAGGTGGTGACTGCTGGAATCTGCACGGTCTGATCTCACGCATGGCCGCTG
This sequence comes from Prosthecobacter gellanilyticus, assembly GCF_007992435.1. Taxonomy (GTDB): domain Bacteria; phylum Verrucomicrobiota; class Verrucomicrobiia; order Verrucomicrobiales; family Verrucomicrobiaceae; genus Prosthecobacter; species Prosthecobacter gellanilyticus. The sequence goes on from NZ_BKAG01000084.1 coordinate 5,730, forward strand.
CCGCCTAACTCTCTCTTTTTTGATCTGATCTTCTCATGCCATCAAACGTTTTCGGAACTCCTCTGCAAGGTTGCTGCAATGATCCTGTGACCGGCTTTTATCGTGACGGTTACTGCCGGACAGGTCCGGATGACATCGGTCTGCACACCGTGTGTGCGGTGATGACGGATGAATTTCTCACCTACACCCGTCAGCGCGGAAATGATCTCTCCACACCTCTGCCGGAGTATGATTTCCCAGGTCTGAAGGCAGGTGATAAGTGGTGCGTGTGCGTCAGCCGCTGGGCTGAGGCGCTGGCCGCAGGCAAGGCGCCCCCCGTGGTGCTGGAAGCCACGCATGTGCATGCGCTGGAGTTTGTGTCTCTGGAGGAGCTGCAGGCTCACCGCGCTGTGTGAGCCTGGCTCTCGCGTGGCAGGTGCTTTTATTTTTTCGCGGGATGCGCCACGAGCGCGGAGCTCAGCTGCTTCAGCTTCTCCTGGGAGGCTGCATCTTCAGGCAGTGCCTTGTCACCGCATGCTGGCAGCAGATTGTCCCAGATGGCGTTCATCTCCGTCTGGAAGGCATTCGCATCAGCCGTGATCGCCACCACCATGTCCTGCTCCGGGATCACCACGCAGAGCTGCCCTGCACGGCCATCGCCACGGAAGGCATGGTGCGTGCAGCGCCAGAACTGGAAGCCGTAGCCCTGCTGCCAGTCCACGCCGATCTTGGCGTGACCAGCCTTGTCGTTAGGCACCTGTTTGCTGGTGGCCTGTGCCACCCATTCCTCAGGAATGAGCTGTTTGCCATTCCACTTGCCCTTCTGCAGGTAGAGCTGGCCAAACTTGGCGATGTCCTCTGTGCGAAGATACAGGCCGTAGCCACCGAGTGACGGTCCTTCCGGGCTCGCATCCCAGACCGGGTTTTCAATGCCCAGAGGCTCAAACAAGCGCGGCTTCAAAAACTCCAGCACGGTCTGGCCGGTGACCTTCGTCACGATGGCGGAGCACATGTAGGTGCCATACGTGTTGTATTGGAAATGTGTGCCCGGCTTGTGCGGCACCGGCTGCGCGAGGAACTCCTTCGCCGTGGCCACATGATTGGGGATTTTGGGCTCCACATCATGACCGCCGGACATGCTCAGCAGATCACGCACCTTCATGGCCTTCAGGTTCTCGGAGGGTTCCGCAGGTGCTTCATTCGGGAAGAACTTGAGCACGGGATCATCAACACTCAGCTTGCCCTCCGCCACGGCAAGGCCGACTGCCGTGGAGCAGAAGCTCTTGCTCAGGGACCAGAGCACATGCGGCTTGTCTGCAGCTTCCGGCTTCCACCAGCCTTCACCGATGACATGACCATGCCGCACGATCATGAAGCTGTGAAGCGTGTTGATTTTGTCCACGGCCTCAAGGAAGCCGATCACCCCTTTTGACGACACGCCCTGGGCTTCTGGTGTGCTGCGTGGGAGAGGATCAGCCGCAGTGGCGGGAAGCATGGCCGCGAGCCAAAGCGCCGTGGTGATCTGGAGAAGGGCAGGGAGGCGAAGTTTCATGATGGATTGGGGAAGTTGGATGAACGGACGATCGCGACGGATTACTTCACATCCACAGCAGGAATGATGTAGCGCTGGAGCATGTCGAAAGGTTGCTCCGTCAGCGCGCCGACGTTCCAGCCGGTGAAGACGGCGACCGTCTCAAGATCAGGCAGCACGATGATGAACTGGCCGCCGAGACCCTGGGCCGCGAAACCTTCGATCAAATGGTCGCGCGTGCGGAAATTGCGCACCCACCATTGGTAGCCATAGCCGCGATAGGGCACCTGCTGCTTCGTGGATTCACGCACCCAGGCTTCGCTGACGATTTGCTGATCACCCCAGCGTCCCTTGTTCAGGAAGAGCTGCCCGAGCTTCGCCATGTCGCGTGGTCGCAGCCAAAGTCCGCCGCCGGTATGCACCGCACCGCTGGGTGTCTTGGGCCAGCGGAAGCGCGTGATGCCGAGCGGGCCAAACAGATGCTTCTCCGCAAAGAGATCCACGTCCATGCCTGCTGCATGATGCAGCGCCTCGCCCAGGCTGATGGAGATGCCTGAATGATAGAGGAACTCTTCACCCGCAGCTCCGGTGACAGATCTCTCAAAGACATAGCGCACAGGATCACGGCTCTTGTTCAGCCCCATGGCATCATTGCGCGGATCGGTGTAGGGGATGCCTGATTCATTCCACGACAGACCTGCTGACATGGAGAGGCAGTGCTTCAGCAAAATGGCCGCTTTCTTGTCATCCTTGAAGAGCTCGGCCTCCTTCGGGAAGAACGTGGAGATGGGTTCATCGACACCACGGATCAGCTTTTGATCGATGGCGATGCCGATGAGGATGGAGGTCACACTCTTGGTGCAGGATTGAACGGTGTGCAGAGTATCGGGGCCGAATTCCTGGCTGTTTCCCTCCGCATTCGTGCCGCGGAAATACTCATCGAGCACCAGCTTGCCCTTCTTCACCAGCAGCACGCTGTGGATGTTCTTGTAGGTGCCGTCTTTGAGCTTCTGCAGCATCTCCTCCAGCGGTGCCGTCTTGAGCCCCAGGCTGCCTGGTGAAGCGTTCTCCCAGCCATCACTGACCTTTTCCTGTTCGGTCGATGGAAGTGGTTTTGGCTCGGCTTTGTCATCAGCGCACAGGGCTGCGCTCATCATGAGGGATAGAAAGATGGGTCTCATTCGCGGGTGTGGGAAGGAAGGAGCGACTGCCTGTGAGAACTCCTGCCGGTGTCGAGCTATCGGCTATTTCTACAGGTGCTATTCGCCAAGAGGGTGAGTCGATGGTAAACTGCGGGCGCATGTGAACCCTTTCTCCGCGGATGAGTTCTGAAGATTTTCCATCAGGTCCCTGGACGGGCTACTATCAATACCCGACTGGCGAACGCGGCTCGCAGGATCTGCTGCTCATGTTTCAGAATGGCCGGATGAGCGGCGGTGGACAGGATGAACGCGGTGGCTTTGAGATCCAAGGTTCCTATGATGAGGACAGCAAAGAGGCGGATTGGGTGAAAGCCTATCCCGATGGCCACAAGGTCCTCTACCGCGGCTTTCGCGAAGGCCCTGTGCCGGGCATCTGGGGCACCTGGAACATTCCGGGAAACTGGTCAGGCGGCTTCCACATCTGGCCTCTTATTTCTTCGTCTGAAGATCTGGAGTCGATGGAAGAGGCTGAGCATGAGACACGTCATCAGCCTGCGCTCTTGCCTGGTGGATGAATCACTGCTGTGATCATGTCCATGATGAATCGTCCTCTGCTAGCCTTGTGCCTTCTCCTGCCTTGCCTCGCCCTGGCGCAGACTCCGCGCACTGTCATCGTGTTTGGTGACTCCATCACCGCGGGCGGTGCCTTGCCCAAAGAGCAGAGGGAAAAGCTGTGGGTGAAGCTTGTGGAGAAGGAATCTGCAGGCGCTCTGATCCTGATCAACGAAGGGAAGGGAGGCCGTCCCACGGCCAGTGTGAATGAGTTTGCGGAGATGCTCAAACGCCAGCCGAAGACGGACGCGCTCGTCATTGCTCTCGGCATGAACGACTCTCGCGATGTCACGCCTGGCTGTGTGCCCAAGGCGGTGAAGAATGTGCGCGCGATGATTGATAAGGCGCGTGAGGCTTATGGCAAAGCGCTGCCCGTGCTGCTCGTCGGCCCAACCAATATTAATCAATCAGCACTCGGTCCGACGAAGCCCATCGGTGATCAGCGTGAAGCCAATCTACGCGCTCTGGGAGATGCCTTGGCGAAGCTTGCGACGGAGACGGGCAGTGAGTTCGTCAGCCTCTTTGACGTGGTGCCGGATGCCTCGCTGATGAAGGATGGTGTGCATCCTGATGCCGTGGGAAATGAAGCCATGGCACACGTGATGGCAGTCAAGATGCGAGGCTGGCTGAAGACGCGCGCCGAATGACATGGCATAACAAACTTTGCCTGATGGGCGCGTCAGGTGATTCCCTTGCAGGGCATGTTCATTTTGCATGACGCCCATGCATCTTGCATGATGAAGGGTGTCTTGGTCGAAGTGGCGTTGTGTTGAAAATCAACGTGTTGCGAGGGTGTTTCGGTCTGGTCGGATTTCTGCGCAAGAAAGTGGGACCGAAACATCGACCTGCTCCGAATTTCATTTCGAGAACTGCGTCTGAACCACTGAACTCCAACCCCTAACTCTAATGAAACACCTTGTCTTGTTATTCTGTGCATCGTTTCTGGCGATCACAGCGCCGGCACCATCAGCGCGAGCTGATGTGTCGGTCTCCGTGGGCTTCTTCTACGATGCCCTGGACCCCTATGGTGATTGGGTCTACACACCCAATTACGGCTACATCTGGCAGCCCGTTGCCTCCCGACAACCGGACTGGGCACCTTATTCGGATGGCTACTGGGCCTACACCGATGCCGGCTGGACCTGGATCTCCGATGAGGACTTCGGCTGGGCCACCTATCACTATGGACGCTGGGCCCGTCTGAATAGTCGCTGGTCTTGGATCCCCGGTTATGAGTGGGCTCCTGCCTGGGTCTCATGGCGACAAAATGACAACCATGTGGGCTGGGCACCATTGCCGCCGGAAGCCCGCTGGTATGCCAACACAGGCTTCAGTTCCTGGACAGACAGCTACTATGATGTGGGTCCGTCGTATTATAACTTCGTGCCAGTGAACAGGTTTGCCTCCCAGGGTTCGCTGAGACCCTACATTGTGGATCGCAGCCGCAATGTGACCTACATCGATAACTCGGTGAATGTGACGAACATCACGTATCGCAACAATGTGGTGAACAACATCTTTGTCGGTGGTCCCGATCCAAGTCGTCTCGAACGTCTCGGTGGCAGCCCGATCCGCCGTCTGAATCTGCGCCGTGATGATGATGGTTTCCGTCGTGACTGGGTCGACGGCCGTGGTGATGGCCGCGATTTCCGTGATCGCCGTCCAGGAGACTTCCGTAATCTCTCGCGCATTGAAAATGACAACCTGCTCGTGGCAGCTCCTTCCGTGAGAAGGGATGACTCTCCAAGTCAGCCACGTCGTGTGCGTGACAACATCGAGCGTCCCGAAGTGGACCGCGGCTGGCGTGATGTCGGCGATTCGAAACTCGCTGAGCGTCTCCGCGAACGTAATCGCGAAGAACTGCAGAAGATCAGCCCGGACAAGATGCCAGAAAAGACACCGCTGGTGGTGTCTGGCCAGACTCCGCCGAAGGAACTGGACCGCACCCCGGGTGAAGGCCGTCTGGGTTCTGCCGGGCGTCCAGGTGACCCACGTGGCGCGCGGGATGAGGAGGTTCGCAAAGGACTGCCTCCGATGGCAGATCGTAATGTTCCTGGCCGAGTGCAGGATCAGCCCCCAGGCGATTCGAAGAAGGGCCGTGACGGCGTCGCCGACCGCAAGGGTCCAGATGGCGTGGATCGCAAAGGTCTTCCTGACCCCACTGACCGCAAAGGCCTTCCAGACGGTGTAGACCGCAAAGGACCTCCCGGCCGCGAAGGCGGACCGCTGGACCGTCGTGGTCTGCCAGAAGGTGTGGATCGCAAAGGCGGTGCACCTGCTCCTGATATGGATCGTGACCGTGCCAAGGGCCTCCCTGGCCGTGAGGGCGGACCGCTGGACCGCCGTGGTCCTGATGGCATCATGCCGGACCGCAAAGGACCTCCTGATCGTGACGGACAGCCGAAGCGTGATCGCGAGGGCCGTCCTGACGTGAATCCACGTGTCTTGCCAGACCAGACTCCAGGCATGCCCTCCAGGCCGAAAGCCGGACCCACAACCCCCGAGGAAACACCTCCTCGTCGCGTGGCTCCTCCTGATTCCCCAGCTCCTGGCGGCAGCATCATGCCAGAACGTAAAAAGGGTCCGCCAAAAGCTGGTCCTGACATGCCCGAGCCGAAGGGGGAAACTCGTCGCGCCCTGCCAAACCCGATTCCTGAGGCGAAGCCACGCGTGGCACCGATGCCGACACCCGATGTGACGCCGAAGACAGCTCCGATGCCGAAGCCTGAGCCTCGCCGTGCCGAGCCACGCCCGATGCCGCAACCGAAGCAGAACCCATCAGCCGTCCCTCAGCCAAGGAAGGAAATGCCACGCACTCCTGAAATCAGGTCCCAGGCTCCTTCCAAAGCGAGGCCGCTGCCCACTCCCCAGGCACGTCCTGCGCCCCAGGTGAGGTCCTCGCCGCCGCCTCAGGCTCGTCCAGCTCCAGCACCGCGCCCGGTGCCCCAGGTGTCAAGGCCCGCTCCGGCACCACGACCCACGCCACAGGCACGTCCGGCCCCGGCTCCGCGCCCGGCACCCCAGGCTGCCCGTCCAGCTCCTGCGCCGAAGGCAGCAGGCCCGGGTCCCCAGAAGAAAGAGAAGCGCTGATCTAACCCGGCGCTTCCAAATCACCGAATGCTGATCAAGCGGGTGCTCTAATGAGCACCCGCTTCGTTGTTGGGGGATGATGTCATGTCACGCCATGCCGCCATTGATTTGTGTGCTTCCCAGGCTATCCACTCCGCCTCAAATCCATGCGGAGTCAGAAGATCAACAACCGGGCGCCACGACCTTTCAACAATCAAAATGCCTCTGGCCGCTGGGCCGGTGGCCAGGGCGGCTTCATTCCAGCGCCGAAGTTTCCGCAACCGGTGAAGAAGGCAGATAAAGACGCTTCATCCAAAGATGGCGGCGAATCCAAGGCGCAGTCTTGAGGTGAGGCCATCGGGAGTGCGACGTCACAAGCTCCCCCAGTTTTTGATGATAAAGGACGGTGATGCCTTCGTTTCAGGGGCACCACCCCCATGAAGTCACTTCTTCGCATCAGCGCTTTTCTTCTGTCCGTGTCCTGTCTTCACGCGGAAGGACCTCCGGCCGTGGATCCAGATCTGCCGCAGCCGCTGGATTTCAATTTCGCGAATTCGCTGCTGAGCGAGTCGCCCTTCACCCGCTCCGTGAATTTGGAGAACACGCTGCAGCTGACCGGCGTGGCCTACATCAATGGGCATCCAGTCGCCACCGTGCTGAACAAGCAGACCAAGCAGAGCCTGATCGTGACGGAACAGCCTAACGAACTTGGCTGGCGCCTGCTGGCGGCGGAACCCGGCACTGATCCGAGCAACACCCAGATCGCCATGATGGTGGGACCCGAGACCATCACCATGCATTACCACGGCCAGGAGATGAATAACGCACCGGGCGGCAAAGGCAGCGCGAAGTCTCAGCTGGCCGGTTCCGGCTCAGGCAAGGATGGCACCAAATTCCGCACCTCCTCGCTGCTGGGCGACAAAGGCCGCGAGCTCTATGCATCACTGTCTCCAGACGCCCGTGACAAGTTCAGGGACCTCGTCAGAGCACGGATGGAGAAGCATCCTGAATTCACTCAGGAACAGAACTCGGATTACGCTCAGAAGGTCTTCGCCAAGATCAAGGCCTCTGATTCCTCCAGCAGCGCCAAGACGCCGAAGACCGGCAAGCCACCGAAGAAGAAGCAGGGGGCGTGATCGCCCATCGTTCGTGAGTCATTGGCTCGCAAAGAGTCAGTTCTCCTTCGGTTTGATCATCAGCACCAGCAGCACCGAAACGATGCACAGGCTGGCGAAGATGCCGAAGGTCACATTGAGCGGAACATGGCGGTCATTGAGGACTCCGAATCCCCAGTCTGCCGCACCACCCCAGCTCATGCTGACAAAGTTCATGATGCCATAGCCTGTGGCGCGCAGCTCGGGACGGGTGATCTGGGAGAGGATGGGCATGTTGTTGCCGTCAAAGAATCCCCAGCCGATGCCGAACAGGATCAGCGATGCAATGGCAAGGGTGAAGGAGTGCATTGCGGGTGCATTGCCAACGCCAAAGAGGGCCGGCACGATGAGCAGCATGCCCAGGGCGCTCACATGAATGCGACCACGCTGACTGCGGCGCATCCACCGGTCTGCAAGCCAGCCGCCCAGCATGGCAGAGACCAGCGCCGCCGCCTGCCAGTAAAGAGAGGCAGACACACCAGCCTTGCCCTGGCTGATGTTAAACTCCTTTTGCAGGATCGCCGGCATCCAGTCACGCACCACCCATGCTGCCAGGGCCGGGAGAGTGAAATACAAAGCCAGCAGGATGAAGGATCGGTTGGTGAGGAGTTCTCTCACGGCAGTGCCTACTGATGGCTTGACCCCAGGTGTGGCAATGTCTGTCGCCTGACGTGGCGCGTCTTTGAGCAGCAGAAGCAAGGGCACTGCATAGAGGATGCCTGCCAGCCCTGTGTAGTCGAACGCACCGCGCCAGCCAAAGTCAGGCCACTCATTCACATAACCCGCGAAGCCCCCGATCATCACCCCGCAGTAGATACCGGTCTGATGAACGCCCACCGCACGTGAGCGAGTGCCTCCCGTGTGGTAATCAGCGATCAAGGCCAGTGCTGCCGGGATGTAGAATGCCTCGCTCACACCCATGGCCGTGCGTGCCCAGAGCAGATCATGATAGTCCTGCACATGACCGGTGAAATAGGTGATTGCAGACCAGACCAACAGGCTGGCACAGATCGTCAGTTTTCGGCTGAAGCGGTCTGCGATGTAGCCGCCGATGGGACTGAAGAATGCATACACCCATTTGAACTGTCCCAGCATGTAGCCCCAGTTCGCCTCGCTGCCGATGCTGGGGATGTCCGCCATCACGGATGCCTTCATTGAGGCAATCATCTGCCGGTCCAGATAGTTCAGCAGCGCCACGGGAAAGAGCAGCGCCACAGCCATCCAGGCCATGCGTGAGGTGGAGATCGGAGCGGAGGCTGGCAGGGCGGTCATGGTTGGGAGGTCCGTTTAATCACAGCGCCTTGGCGCGGCAAAGGTTAAACCATGCGCATGTTTGACCTGAGCATGACCGGAAGGGAAGGCTGGATGCATGGCCAACGGCACTGACCAGGCACGCTTCCGTCTCTCCGCTCCCAGCTTTAGAGAT
>NZ_BKAG01000085.1 GCF_007992435.1 Prosthecobacter gellanilyticus
GAAACCCCCTAAATCGCCCCTAAAAATTCATCCCGTGTTCACATTGTATTGACGAAGTGAATGCTTTTTGGCTAAATACCCCCATGAAATCCCGAAAAACACCACGCGGTGCCGCCTCCGTCCTAGGGGCCTGGATGTTCATCGCCTCCCTCATCGCGCTCGTAGGGCAGGTGGGAGCGGTCGATCAGACCCTCAAGCCTCAGGACTACAAAGGCTTCACCCTCGGCGGACCGGCCGAATACGGCAAGGTCATGGCCTCCTCGGGAGACTGGCTCGCCGTCGGCGCACCAGGGCAGGGGTTCAATCACTTCCGCCACCCCGGGGAAGACCCCAGTTTCTATGAAGGCGGCCGCGTGCTCCTCTGGAAGCGGGATGCCGTCACCAAAGCCTGGCAGTTAAAGCAGGTCCTCACCTGGCCCAGCGCCATTTACAATGACCAGCGCTTCGGCGACCGCCTGGCCATGGATGGCAACCGCCTCCTCGTGGGTGATAAAGGCGCCTCCGGCCGCATCTACGTCTACCAGCTCAGTGACGGCGTCTGGACCGCAGACGGCACCCTCAGCCTCGGCTCAGATGCCGCGAACAGCTTCACCATGAACGGCGCCCTGGCCCTCTCAGGCGACTATGCCGCCGTCGGCTCCCCGGACGCCATGGTCAATGGCGTGAAGAGAGGCGGCGCGGATCTCTTCCAGCGCCAGCACCATGGCTGGGTGCGGGTCAGCCGCCTTGTGCAGCCGGAGCCCAGCACAGACTTCCGGGGCATCGGCCTTTTCCTGGCCCTGAACGGCAGCACCCTCTACGCCAGCTACAGCACCAATGCCCCGGACTTTTTCGGGGTCCTTGTCTTTGAAAAAGGCCCGGAATTCTGGGGCACGCGCACCCTGCTGGGCACCCCCAAGGTCAATAACCGCGGCGTCGGTCTCCAGGTTTCCGAGGGCCGTCTCTTCGTCGCCGTGAACGCCATCGGTTCGGACCGCCGCATCCAGGAATACACCCTCAGCCCGGTCCCAGGCGGCCCGGAAACCCTGGCCACGGAATTTCAGACCAACACGCGTGACGGTCTCTGGCATGTCAGCGGGGACCGCATGGTCCTCATGCACTCACCCTCCTTCCCTTGGGTCCAGGTCTATCGGCGTCTGCCCTCCAGCTGGGGGCTTGAGGCGCAGTTGGACTCCTACACGCACGATCTCGCGGGCCCGCCCGTGGCCGTGCAGATGGCCGGCCCAGACCTCCTTCTCAGCGGTAAAAAGCGGCCTCCCAGCTCCGGCATCTACTCCCACGTCCAGCCAGACACCGTGCAGGTCCTCCGCCTCAACCCGCCCCTGCAGTGGGAGAGGGTAGACTCCCTCAGGGTCCTGGAGGCCGAGCGCGTGCGGGATGCCGATTTCGGCCGCAGCGTCTCCTCCTCAGAGTCCTGGCTGGCGGTCGGCGCCCCCTGCTCCCCTAATTCAGCAAACCGCCGCCCCGGCGTGGTCCACCTCTACCGCCGCAGCGGCCAGGGCACCTACCAGCACCACTCCATCGTGCAGTCTCCGGAGCAGGGCAGCATCTCCGTCCCGTATCTGGACACCGCCAACTTCGGTCATCTCGTCTCCCTCTCGGGAAACTTCCTCGCCGTCAGCCTGCCGCTCGCCGTCGTCGTTTATGAGTTCCAGCCCACCTCAGACACCTGGCAGCAGGCCGCCATCATCCTCCCGCCCTCAGGCAGCCCTGCGGAGAGCTTCGGGGCCAGCATCGCGCTCCAGGGAAACCGCCTCGTCGTCGGCGCCCCCAACCTCATCTCCGTCCACATCTACCGCATCGAGTCCGGCGGCACCGTGACCAAGGAGGCTACTCTGCAAAAGACCGGCGAGGAAAACCAGACTTTCGGCTACTCCCTGGCCCTGGATGGAGACCGCCTGCTCATCGGTGCCCCGAACCACATCAAAGCCGCCGCCTTTGTCTACGAGAAGAAGAACTCCGTCTGGACGCAGACCGCCCGCCTCCTGGACCCCACCACCTTGCCCCCGGTGATCAGCTTCTCCTCGCGCTTCGGCTCGTCCGTGGCGCTCTCAGGCACCCAGGCGCTCGTCAGCAGCCCCGCCGGCCCGGTGCCCTGCAGTCTCATCAGCGGCGTCTGGCGTGTGGGGAAGGTCCTGCCCGGCCCAGACAGCTCCCTGGAGGCCAGCCGCATGGGGGTCATCTCCGGAAACACCGCCGCCTTCCGCCAGCAGGGCCTCCCCGGCCTCCGGCTCTTTGAACTCAGCGCCGGCCTCTGGAAGCCGCTGCCCCAGCCCTTTCCCTTCCTCAGTGGAGCCCGTGTCGGCCTCGCCCTTCAGAGCGGGCAGCTCATCACCCGGCCCGCTGAGTTTCAGCCTGAGGTCCGCGTGCTGGACCTGAACCGCCCCCCCACGCTCACCTATGATGCCCTCAACCTCGCCAACGGCCCGAACACCCAGCTGGTGGATGCCGGGGAGTTCGTGCCCGGGATCCGGGTGGACCAGTTCGCCAGCGTCACCCTCCAGCATCAGGGCATCGTCGCCACCAAGGTGAACATCAACATCGCGGACTCCGCGGGTGAGTTCACCCTCAAGACCAACCCCGTCTTCCTTTCCCCCGGTCAGTCGAAGGTGCTGGACCTCACCTTCCTGCCCCAGAGCACCGGGGCCAAGGAGGTCACCCTCGTCTTCACCCCGGACACCCCCGGCGCCGCACCCCAGATCCTCATCATCCAGACCCAGGTCCATGCCCAGCCCAGCGCCCTCCAGTTCACCCAGGAGCCAGCGCCCGTGTTTGCCCCCCTGGGCAGCCCCGTGGAGATTTACGCCACCGTCACCGGCACCCGTCCCTGGACCTACCGCTGGCTGAAAAATGGCCAGCCCCTCCCCGGTGCCAATGCCTTTTACTACCCAGTGAAGGATGCAGGCTTCTACCAGGTGCAGATCACCAATCCCCAGGGCACCGTCCAGACGGAGACCATCCCCGTCGGCTTCTACGGGCTGAAGTCTCCCACCTACCAGGCCGTGCTCACCGGCAGCACCGTCCGCACCAGCGTCCACGCCACCGGCCCCGGTGTCTATGTGCGCTGGTCCATGCTGGATGAGGACATGCTGGAATACGAGCTCCTCACCGACGGCCCGGAGGTCTCCGGCAGCCACACCCCGAACCTCACCCTCAAAAACTTCCGCCGCCCCCTCACCAGCCTCCGGGCCGCCATCTACCTCCCCACCGGCCCCACCACAGAGCCGCTGTATGCCGAGGTGGACTCCAGCGTCGAAATCGTCAGCCGGCCGCAGATGTTCATCCGCCAGAGCGCCCCCCTCTTCGTCGGGCAGAATGTCAGCTCAAACATCTACACCGAAGCCTACTACACCGGCCGTTACGCCACCGGCCCCATCTACCGCCTCAGCGGCCTGCCTCCCGGCGTGAAGGCCAACCCGGACGGCGGCATTGAGGGCACCCCCACCACCCCCGGCATCTACACCGTCACCGGCACCCTCACCGCAGACGGCCACACCAGTGCCACCGCCACCGCCCGCATCGTCGTCGCTAAATATCCCGATCTCTACCCCGGCTCCTACTGGGCCTTCCTGCCCACCACGGCGGACCTGCCCCAGGGCGGTGCCGTGACCCTCGATCTCACCCCCACCGGCACCTACAGTGGCAGCCTCATGATCGGCCTCACCCGCACCCCCTTGGCCGGTTCCCTGACCCCCTCTGAGATCGAGCCTGACATCTTCATCCGCCGGTCCAAGGACTTCGCCTTCCCCGTCACCCGCGGCGGGAAAAAGCAGGTGGCCTTCCTCATGGACGCCGGCTACCCCACCCTCGGCCTCATCGTCCGGGACGCAGGCACCGAGTTTGACATCAATTTCTACGAGGCCTTCGCCACCCTCGAGTTCATCAAGCCCCTCATCGCCGACCCGCCCAGCCCCGCCGCCCTCGGCAAGCATAACTTCGGCCTTCTCTCCCGCGCCGGAGAAGGCATGAGCGGCCCGCCCGGAAACGGCTTCGGCACCCTCACCGTGGCCCCGGACCGCCGCGTCACCTACGTCGGCCAGCTGGCAGATGGCACCGCCCTCCTCGGCAGCTCCTGGCTCGGCTGGGGGTATGTGGACGGCCAGCTCCTCTTCTACCAGGGCGACTCCAAAACCCGCAGCATCCTCCGTGGGGCCGTGCCCCTGAAGCACGATGACAACACCGAGCACAGCCGCAACCTCACCTGGGAGCGCCTGCCCCTCCCCGGCCGCCTCTACCCGGACGGCATCCCCCCTGTGGACGTGACCCTCCGCACCTCCCGCTACCCCGCCCCTGGCGGAGCCGCCGCCCTCCCCGGCACCCAGCACCAGGTCAGCCTGGACGCGCTGGATCTCTCCATCAGCCCCACCCCCTTCCAGCTCACCGCCCAGGGCCGCACCCTCTTCACCCCGGCCACGAACCCCCTCGGCATCGCCCTCACCGTCACCGCCTCCACCGGCCTCTACAGCGGCTCCTTCACCCTCCGTGACCCGAACCCCGTCAGCGGCAAGCCCGCCTTCGTCCGCAAGGTCACCGTCAAAGGCATCCTCCTCCCTGAGCTGCAGTCCGGCCCCGGCTTCTTCCTCCTCCCAGCCCTCCCCGACCCCGAGGCCGCCCCGCCCACCACCCTGACCACCTCCCCCATCACCAGCGGCTCCATCGTCCTCGAGCCCGTGCCTGCGGTCAGTGGTGGCCCGTAGGCAGTAGGCTGTGGGCAGTCTGACCGTCCACCGCCAACCGTCCACCGCTCACCGGCACCCCCCCCGTTTGCCCACCCCCAACCCCTTTTTTTTCTCTCTGCGTCACGGTGGGAGAGAAAAAAACAAAAAACCCCCAAAACAGGCCTGCATCCCCCCCGGGCAGGCCTGTTTTCCCCCTCTCCCGAAAAAAGGCCGCCCACGGCCACCGGCTACCGGCCACCGCCCACCGCCCACCGCCCACCGGCCACCGGCTACCGGCTACCGGCTACCGGCTACCGGCTACCGTCCCCCCCGCCCCCCACTGACATGACTCCAGAGCCCCAGCCCTCACCCCGTCGTCTCCGTCAGCCTCTGCATCAGCGCCTCAGCCGACCCCTGGCGCTCCTCAGCCTCCTGCTGACCACCGCCATCACCGTCACCGTCACCACCACCGCCCTGGCCGCAGAGCTGCCCCAGATCGGCACCCCGTGGGACATTTGGGCCACCCACCGGGTCGGGGACGAGTTTTCAGGCGAGCTCACCCTGCTGGAGCCAGGCTCCGGGGCAGGGGACCCCGTCTACTCCTGCATCGGGCTGCCGCCGGAACTGAAGCTGGACAAGACCACCGGAACCATCAGCGGCACCATCCGCAGCGTCGGCTACTTCAACGTCAAAGCCCGCGTCTCCGTGGGCGGCCTGCAGAGCCCCGTCGTCACCCGGCGCATCGCCCTCATGCCCCCGTATGTCCCGGATCCCGGCATCTTTGAGCACGCCTACAGCCACTTTGAGCTCCCGCCTCTCGGCGGGCATGTAAACATCATCATCCAGCCCTCCGGCGCCTACAGCGGCCTCCTGCGTCTCGGCACCCGCAGTGTGCCCCTGGCTGGCGTCCTGAAGCCGAACGATCCAGAGCTCCCCTACGTCGCCGCAGGCGCTCCCGTCCTCATCCGCCTCCCCAGGCCGGAAGGCACCCGCCTCGTCAAGGTCGTGGTCCGCAGCAGTAACCCTGAACTCGGCTTGGATTTCCTGGATGCCGCCACGGGGGAGATCGTCGCAGGTGACACCTCTCTCCACCTCGTCCGTCCGTCCGTCGGTTTCATCCCCCCCTGTGCCCAGGTCGGCCGGCATAACGTCGCCTTCCTGCCAGACACCAACCCGCCCGCCACCGGCGCTGCCTTTGGCATTGTCACCATCGGCGCGGACTACCGCTGGACCTTCGTGGGCCAGAGCCCGCATGGCAAAAGCATCACCTCCTCCCAGTGGGGTTACCCCATGGATGACGGCCTGGAATCCACCCCCCTGGAGGTGGCCACGGATTTCTACTCCAGCGACAACGCCACCACCTGCCTCTATGGCGGCCTCATGATCCCCGCCAAGGTCCGGCTTCGGGGAGAACCCGGCCTCCAGTATGGCATCCGGCTTGTGCATCTCCCGCAGAAAGGCCGCCTCATCCCTGAGGGCGGCATGGAGGCCACCTACACCTTCCTCAGCTCACGTTATGACCGCGGCCGTGCCCAGACCATGTTCCCTCAAGGCTCCGCCAGCCTCGCCTCCAGCGCCCTGTTTACCTCGGACATCCCCAGCGTCATGTTCGTGCTGAACCCGCGTCTCCGCGCCGTCTTCGGCGCCGGCACTGGAAACCCCACCTCGGCCCGGCTGGACGTCTATGCCCCCACCGGCCTCTTCACCGGCCAGTTCACCCTTAAGGATCCTGATCCCCGGAACCGCGCCCGCAGCATCTTCCGCAAAGTGAACTACCGCGGCATCCTCCTGCCTGACCACCACCTCGGCGCCGGGAACTTCCTCCTTCCCACCCTTCCTGATCCCAACGCCCAGCCTCCCACCACTCTCGCCACCTCCCCCATCGTCTCTGGCGATATCCAGATCGTCCCCGCCCCCGTGCTTTTTGACACCGGAACGAATTGATCTAAACAGAGTGTCGCATCGTTGGTTAGGCTTCGGATGCCCTTCAGGCGAAGGGCCAGGGTGCCTCACCCCATCCCTCAAACCCCCAGCAAGCCCCAGCCCCCAGCCCTCCCCAAAGCCTAACCAATTTTCAGTTTTCAGTTTACAGTTTACAATTTTCAGTCCCTCCCGGCCCCGCTCCCCACCTCCATTCCTCCATTCTCAGTTTTCCATTCTCCATTCCCCCATCTCCCCGCAGCCTGCAGACTCCACCGGGGTGGAAGAATGTTTTCTCCAGCAGATTCAGGCAGGCCCACAGATTCATTTCCCGACAGGCTAAAGAATTGATCCCATCTGCTGGCCTCCCTGAATCTGCTGGAGACACCCCAACCGCCCACCGCCCACCGCCCCCCTTAAGCTACCCCTAAGCTCCCCCCGCTTATGACCGCTCTCCTCTCCCGCCTGGGACTGACCCTGTCCCTGGCCGCGACACTGGCCCTGCTCCCCGCCACCTTGTCGGCCGCCGACCAGACCCTCAGCATCTCTGACCACACCGGCACCGTGATTCTCGATGATGGCTATGGCACCATCATGGCCTCGTCTGGAGACTGGCTCGCCGTTGGCGCGCCAGAGGCCATCAGCAGCCCCCTCGTCAGTCCCACCACCGGCGGCCGGGTCATCCTCTGGAGACGTGATGCCGCCGGCACCTGGGTCGTGAAGCAGCAGCTCACCAGCCCCGTCGCTTTCCCAGGCACCCCTGACCGCTTCGGCAGCCGCCTGGCCATGTCAGACTCCCTCCTCCTCGTAGCCTCCCATCTGGGCACCGCCAATGCCCGCGTGCTCGTCTACCGGAAAAATGCGGGAGACCGGTGGCAGTTTGAGGCCACCCTCACCCGCCCGGAAGGTCTGTCGCTGAACAGCGGCTTTGGCCACGCACTGGCCATCGGCCGCCTCCGCGGCGACTCCAGTGACCGCGTCGTCATCACCTCCCCCTCGGAGGCCAATGGCCTGGTGGCAGGCGCGGGCCGGGCGCACGTCTACCGCCGGGACAGCGGCTGGAGCCGGATCGGCGACCTCATGGAACGCGATCCCCAGGCCGGAGAAGCGCTCGGCTCCTCCGTCGCCTTCCGGGATGACGGCATCTACGTCGGCGCGCCGGGTTATGACGCCGCGGCACGCCCTGATGAGGGGCGCGTGATCAAGTTCGATGGCGGCGGCTGGGGGTTGTCTAAATCCCGCGAGCTCAGCCCCATGCAGGTGGGGCCTAACCAAAGGTTTGGAAGATTCATGCAGCTCACGGGGACCTGGCTGCATGTCTCAGGCGCCACCACCCACACCGTCATCGGCTCCGAGATCACCTACCCCCAGGGCTCCACCCGCATCAGTCTGGACGCCGATATCCTTTCCATGAGCGCCAGCGCCAGCCGCGTCTCCATCGTCCGTTCGAATGGCGAATTTCCCCTCAGCTCCATCGTCTTCAAAGGTGGCGCCTGGACCTTTGAAAACCACGTGAGGATCACCAACCTGCGCATCTATCAGCCCAGCACCCAGCTCGCCGGTGACGAAGTGCTCTTCGGCGGTCCGGGGAGTGATTACCTCAACGACCGCATCCCCGGCACCATCAAGTCCTACAAGCCCGTCGTCAGCCAGACCTGGCCCTACTGGACGAACTGGCAGCACGTCTCTGAGATCGTCCCGCCGGAGATCCTCAGCGTCCGCCGCGGCACCTTTGGCACCAGCATGGCCTCGGAGGGCGCGTGGACCGTCATCGGCAGCCCCTGTGAGCCGGATGAAAAAGACACCGCCACCCTCATCGGCAAGGTCTATGTCTACCGCCATCAGGCAGATGGCAGCCGCCGCCTGCACTCCCGGCTTCCAGATCCCGTGCTGCTGAACGGAGCGGTCCTTGACCCCGCCCTCTTCGGCCAGGCCGTCGCCGTTTCAGGGAACTACATCGCCGTCGGCGCGTGCAAAAAAACCACTTCGGGTTATACCACCGCCACCGCCGTCATCCTCTATGAGTATGACGACGCCGCCGATGCCTGGGTGCAGGACCGCGTCATCCGCCCGACGGCCTTTGATGATTCTTTTGGTTATTCCATCGGCCTGCGCGGGGGTGAGCTCATGGTCGGCTCTCCAGGCACGCGCCGCGTCTGGATTTACCGGCGGACCTACGAGCCCTCTCCGGCCGGCGACTTTGTCTGGCCTTTTGTGGGTCTCCTCGAGCCCGAGCCCTCCTCCTCGCGTGACGAAGCTTTTGGTTATGCCCTGGCCCTGGGGGATGGCGCCGCCCTCGTCGGCGCGCCGAACCTCGCCGCCGGCACCGGTGGCTCCGCCTGGATCTTTGACCGGGCTGAGACTCTCATGTGGCATCGCACCCTGCGCAAAACGGGTTACGCCACGGATGTCAGCCTCAGCGGAGACCAGGCCGTCTTCCGCCGCACCGCGCAGGGTGCCAGCACCGCCCTCCGGCGCAGCTTCACCACCTCCGGCGCTCCCGTCTGGAGTGAGGAGGATGACCTCCCCGGCATCCCGGGCGCCACCGCAGACGTGCGCATGAGCGCCTCCGCCGGCGTCGTCGCCTTTCAATCCGGCGTGGAAGCACCCACGCTCTTCGCCCATCTCCGGGGGCAGTGGCGGGACATGACCCGCACCACCATCCCGGCAGACTTCTTCCGCACCGACTGCCGGAACCTCCTCATCGCCGGCGGGCAGCTCTTCTTCGCCATCCGCCAGCCCCTCAACCCCACCGGCCAGACCATCTCAGTGCTGGACCTCACCTCCGCCCCCCTCATCACGGAGGAGCGCCGCTTCTTCCCCGGCATCATCCCGGAGATCACCCTGGCCAGCGGCGGCATCTCCCCCCTCTACCGCGTCACCGTGAAGGGCAGGGGACTCCTCCCCGTGCATGTCCAGTGGACCGCTGAGGGCAGCTCGGACTTCGATCTCAGCCCCCGCAACCTCGTCGTCGAGCCCGGTGCCACCGCCACGTTCACCGTCGCCTACAAGCCCGCCTCTCCCGACCTTCATAACCTCACCCTCCGCCGCACCTGCAGCGCCCCCGGGGACCTCCCTCACATCACCCAGCTGGTGGCCCGGGCTGTGGATGAGCCCCGCGCCCTCGCCGTCACCGTCCAGCCCAGCTCCGGCCCCACCCACCAGACCCTCTCCGCCCGCGTGGAGGGCACCGGTCCGCTCACCTGCCGCTGGCTGCGGAATGGCAGCCCCGTCCCTGGAGCCACCTCCCCGGACCACACCCCCGCCACCGCCGGCCGCTACCAGGCCGAATTCTCGAACAAAGTGGGAAAAACCCTCACCCGCGAGGTCTACGTCACCCACTTCCAGCTCACCACCCCCGCGCATCAGGTCTTCCGGGTGCCCCCTGCCAGTGTCACCTGGAACCTCCAGCTCCAGGGCCCCGGCCTCCGCGTCGTCTGGGTGAAGCGCGGCCCTGACGGAAACTACTTCGATATGACCACGGTCAGCTCCCCCACCTTCACGGTGGGCATAGATCCCTCCTCCCCCGGGGCCTATGGCGTGCGCATCTACCGCGCCATGCCGGAGACCGGCACAGAGCAGATGACCTTCCTCGAGCTCTCCTGCCAGGTGGCCTCGCTGCCCCAGGTCCGCACCCCCTGGGATCCGCCTGCAGACATCCACCTCAGCCTCGGCACCCCCTACCAGGGCACCCTCACCTGCGTGTGGGACGGCATCCAATACTTCCCTCAGTCCATCCTCCCCGCCTACTCCTGCACCGGCCTGCCGCCCGGCCTCACCGTGGACCCCGCCACCGGCGCCATCACCGGCACTCCCACGAAGAACGGCCTCTACACCCCCCGCGCCCGAGTCAGCGTCGGCGCCCTGCAGAGCCCCCTTGTCACCCGCCGCCTCATCGTCTCCTCCCCCGTCCAGCCCCTCCCCGGCACCTATGAGCTCATCCTGCAGCCGGACCGCCTCTCCCTCCTCGGTGGTCACCTGTCCCTCACCGTCCAGATCGGCGGCGCCTTCACCGGCAGCCTGCGCACCGGCACCCGCACCCAGCCTCTGCGCGGCATCTTCCAGGACAACGTCCCGGGCAGAGACTTCCACGGGACCTTCCGGGATGCCCAGGGCCGCGTCTTCGGCATTCTCCTGAATGGCACCGCCGCCCCCCGCCTCTACAGCCGCGCTCCGGACCGTGATGAACCCCAGCTCGATCATGGCTCCATGCTCCTCGTCCGCCCCCACCTCGGCTGGCCCGCCCCCTGTCCGCAGAGCGGCCGGCACGCCGTCGGCCTGATCCATGGCGGCACTCTGGGCAGCGGCTTCGGCACCCTCACCCTCGGCACCGACTACCGCCTCACCTTCGTCGGCCAGTCCCCCGAAGGAAAAGGCATCACCGCCTCCAGTTGGGCCTACCCGCCGGATGATCAAACCCAGGTCAGGTGCCAGTTCTTCGCCACGGACAGCGCCACCACCTCCATCCACGGCGACCCCGCCATCGGAAATGAAATCTCCGGCGTCACCATGATCCGCCTGCCGGACCCCCGCCTCCTGCCGGAGAGAATCGAAGGCGAGTTCCTCACCTTCCTCACCTCACGGCCACCGGCCAGCCTCCCTGCCGACACCTTCACCGGTGGCTACACGCTCGATCTCGGCCTGCCTTGGGACTATGCCCCCGTGCAGACCACCGGCTTCACCCTCGCCCCGCCGTTGCGTGCCATCTTCGGCTCCGGCACCGCCAATCCCGGCCAGGTCCGGATCGATCTCTACGCCCCCACCGGCCTCTTCACCGGCCGCAGCACCTACCGCGTCCCCGCCCCGGGTGGTCCAGACAGCACCGAGGCCCGCGCCATCGAGTTCCGTGGCATGTTCCTCCCTGATCACCAGCTCGGCATCGGCTACTTCCTCACCCCCGCCCCCCTTCGTCCCGCTCCCCGCCCCCTCATGTCCGGCCAGGTCCAGTTCCTCCGCACCCAGCCGCAGTGACCCCAGCCTAACCAAAAGCAAGATAGAGTCCTGACGGGTCACGAAGCCCCGTCCCTCCCCCCCATTTTCCATTCTCCATTCCTCCATTTTCAGTTCCTCCATCCCCCGCGCTCCAAACCATGGAGAAATGGAGAATGGAGGATGGAGAATGGAAAACTGAAAATGGAACCGCGTGACGAGCGAAAGGCTCATGCCTCCCAGCGCCCCCGGAGCGCGGACTTCAGTCCGCAGCATCCCGAACGCCGAGGTGAGGTGATGCCCCAGACATGAGGCCCCTTCGAGCCCACGTCCCATCTTCGGCTTGAAGCCAGCCAGCCGCAGTGAGCCAAGCCTAACAAAAAGCAAGATAGAGTCCTGGCGGATCACGAAGCCCCGTCCCTCCCTATTTTCCATTCTCCATTCCTCCATTTTCAGTTCCTCCATCCCCCGCGCTCCAATCCATGGAGAAATGGAGAATGGAGGAATGGAGAAGTGAAAATGGAACCGCGTAATGAACCGAGGCCGAGCCTCCCAGCGCCCCCGGAGCGCGGACTTCAGTCCGCAGCATCCCGAACGCCGAGGTGAGGTGATGCCTCAGACCTGAGCCCCCTTCGAGCCCACGTCCCATCTTCGATTTGAAGGCACCCAGCCGAGAAAGGAAACACTCTAAAAAATCTTTCTACCTAATCTTTCGACATAACCAAAAGCGCTTCAAAGAGGCCAGACTCCCGCCCGCCTTTGCCTCACCTCACCTGTCCGCGCCCTGGCTCCACCTCCACCTCCGCAGGCCTCTCACGGCTCTGCAATTGAGCCTCTCGTAGCTGCGCATCGGCCTCCGTCAGCAGGTCTCGGCGTCTGGCAGCTTCCTTCAAAAGATCCCGCGTCTGGCGCGTCATCTCCGTCATGGTCTCGATGCTTCGGCGCGATCTCGCCATCAGGGCGTGAAATTCGTCGTCGTTCATGGAACTCATGGGCGGGGGGTAAAAACTGGGGGGGATTGGTGACCGCTCTACGGCTCGCAGTCGTCCTGTGGATGGGTGCCTGACAAGAAAGTGACAACAAAGTTGCTCTAGGAGGTTCACAAACTGAGTCCCGCTCAGACCATCCACATACGGCCCTGCGAGACCCCAGATAGCTTCGTGCAGCCTCTCTAGAGCAAAGGTTTTCACCCCCTTCATTCAGACCTCCTTCGCGGCTGATTGTTCACGCACCTTTTCAATGTAGGCCGCAGCGCCACACCCCAGGCACCCGCGCCAGCAGAGCAGCCATCACACTCCGTGTGATGAGCTGAGGACTCACGTCCGCCCCGAACCATCTTGTAGACAGACATATCCAGAAAATCTTTCTACCCCAATCTTTCCACATAACAAAAAGCGCAACAAAAGACACCCCCTCCAGAAGTCCTCTCTAAACCTCGTCCACCCCCATCCACCCCAACCAGAAACCTGAAACCTTGAACTTGAAACTCAAAGCCCCGCCTCATCCCGCCGTGCGCGACCGCGCCGTCTCCCCCGCCACCAGCGCCGGACACGCAGAAAGGCAGGGCGCAGCAGCAGCTCCGCCCGGTCCATCAGCCGTGCCACAGCCAGGAACTCGCGCGCGATGAGGCCCATGCCACAGAAGGCCACCAGCAGCCCCGGGCCCGGAAAAGCCAGCAGGACAATGCCCGCCAGCGTCAGCAGCATCCCCAGGCCCACCAGCAGCCAGCGCTGCAGACCATGCGCGCGCTGCTCGTCTGCCAGATGCCGCGCATGCGCATCCTGAAAACGTCTTCCCGGCCTGCTGAGCAGGAACTCATGCCAGTGGTGATGATGAGTTTTGAGCATGGCAATTCATTCAGAGGTGGAAAGGCGGCGGAGGATCCAGACAAGGCATCCATCCTTCCCCCCAGGTTCGTGACCTCCCTCCTCCCCGGACGTCAGGTTCCCCCACGATCACCCCCTCCCCTCCCCA
>NZ_BKAG01000086.1 GCF_007992435.1 Prosthecobacter gellanilyticus
CCCTCAACTGCCCCGCGACAAACTTCGTCATTCGTCATTCCGCTCCAGCGGTCACACCATCTGCATCTTCGTATACGGATTCCCTTCGTTCATATCAATGCGCTCAGGACGTCCTTTGTATTTATAAACGAGCTTCGTGTGATCCACGCCCATGAGATGCAGGATGGTCGCGTGCAGGTCATGCACGTGCATCTTCTGCTCGGCAGCACGCAGGCCCAGCTCATCCGTGGAACCGACTGTCTGCCCGCCTTTGATGCCGCCGCCGGCCATCCACATGGTGAAGCCGGTCGGGTTGTGGTCGCGACCATCGCCCTTCTCGCTCATCGGCGTGCGACCGAACTCGCCGCCCCAAACCACCAGGGTTTCATCCAGCAGACCGCGAGCCTTCAAGTCCATGAGCAGACCCGCCACCGGCTTGTCCGTCTCATAGCAGTACTTCGTGTGATTCTCCTCGATCTTGTCATGCGCATCCCACTTGCTGCCAGCGCCTGAGTAGAGCTGGATGAAGCGCACACCACGCTCCACGAGGCGGCGTGCCAGCAGGCAGTTGCGGCCAAAGGTGGCTGTCTTCGGATCATCCAGACCGTAGAGCTTTTTCGTGGCCTCAGACTCGCTCTTCAGATCCACGGCTTCAGGAGCCTGCGACTGCATGCGGAAGGCCAGTTCATAGGCCTTGATGCGCGCATCGAGCTGCGTGTTGTCCGTGCGCTCACGACCATACGCGCTGTTCATCTTCGCGAGGAAGGAAAGCTTCGCCTGCTGGCGGTCCTGGCTCACGCTTTTCGGTGCGGTGAGGTTGGCGATCGGTGAGCCATCAGGCTCAAACTGCACGCCCTGATACACTGCCGGCATGAAGCCAGCGCCCCAGTTGCGCACACCGTTCACCACCTGGGAGTCGCTGTCCTTCAGCACCACAAAGGCCGGCAAGTTCTGGTTCATCGTGCCCAGGCCGTAGTTCACCCAGGCACCGAGCGATGGACGACCGCCAAAAATGCTGCCCGTGTTCATGGAGCACACACCGCCCGCGTGGTTGATGCCGTCTGACACGCAACTGCGGATCACGCAGAGATCATCGGCCATGCGCGCTGTATGCGGCAGCCAGTCGCTGATCCACAGACCGCTCTCGCCATGCTGTTTCCACTCACGCTTGTCCGTGAGCAGCGGCGCGCGGCTCTCGCCCATGGCCGTGATCACATTGCCAAAGCTCGGCGGCAGTTGCTGTCCGGAAAGCTGGCGCAGCAGAGGCTTCGGATCAAAAAGGTCGATGTGGCTCGGCCCGCCCTCCATGAAGAGGAAGATCACGCTCTTTGCCTTCCCCGTGCGATGCGCCAGCTTGGCCGACATCGGGCTCGCTGGAGCGCCACCGGCATCGCCGAGCGCCGCCAAGGCCGAGTCCTCGCCCATGAGCGCCGCCGCTGCCAAAGCACCAAACCCGCCCCCCGCGCGACGGAGGAAATCCCGGCGGTTCGTCATGGTTTCGTAATGGGGAATGGAAGTCATCATCGGCTAATACAGGCGGTCAGGGCAGGTTCTTGGACAGGAAATTCGCACTTTTGCTGAATGCCGGGCCATTCCTCAGAGCAGCTTTGCGGCTGGCCCTCAACGGATTGATACGCCCGAGGCCCTGGTGAACCACGATTCATGGTAGTCCTATGAGAGCGATTTGGAAAGGCACCATCAGCTTCGGCTTAGTTTCCATCCCAGTGTCGCTGTATCCAGCGATCCGGCGAGAGGAACTGCAGTTCCGCCTGCTTCGCGGCTCCGATCTCAGCCCGGTGAACTACAAGCGTGTGGCTGAGAAAGACGGCAAGGAAGTGCCCTGGGACAAGATCGTGAAGGGCTACGAATATGAAAAAGAAAAGTTCGTGGTCCTGAAGGACGACGACTTCAAACGCGTGGACGTGGAGGCGACCCAGACCGTGGAGATTCTGAACTTCGTCGCGCTCGATCAAGTGAATCCCCTGCTCTTTTACAAGCCTTATCACCTCGAGGTCGGCAAGGGCGGTGGCAAAGCCTACATGCTGCTCCGGGACGCGCTGAACAAGACCAAGAAGATCGCCATCGCGCGTGTCGTGATCAAAACCCGCCAGCACTTGGCCGCGATCAAGCCGCAGGAAAAAAGCCTCATGCTGGAGCTGATGCATTTCCCAGACGAGCTGCGGGACATGTCCGAGCTCAAGGCCCCCGAGGGCAAGGCTCCGCTCAAGACCGAGATCAACATGGCGGAGAAGCTGATCGAAAGCATGACCTCGCCCTGGAATCCGGAGGAATACAAAGACGAATACCGCGAGGCCCTGGAAGATCTGATCGAGGACAAGATCAAGCATGGCGATCCCAAGCCCGTCAAAGCGGCGAAGACCAAGCGTGCGTCGAATGTCATCGACCTCATGTCCGTGCTTCAGGAAAGCCTGGCGGCTTCCAAATCCAAGCCTGCCTCATCGACCAAGCACCCCGCCAAAAAGGCGGCTTCGAAGAAGCCTGCGGCCACCAAGCAAGCCGCCGCGAAACACTCCAAGAGCCGTAGAAAGGCGGCGTGATGACAGCCCATGTCTCTGCGCGAGTACAAGAGGAAGCGGGACTTTAAAAAGACGGCGGAGCCTCGTGGCAAGCGCGAGGCTCGCAAGGGCAAGAACATCCGGCGCTTTGTCATCCAGAAACATGAGGCCTCGCATCTGCACTATGACTTCCGTTTGGAGCTGGATGGCACCTTGAAGTCATGGGCGGTGCCGAAAGGCATCCCCTTCAAGAAAGGCGAAAAACGCCTCGCGGTTCATGTCGAGGATCATCCGGTCTCCTACATCGACTTTGAAGGCCCCATTCCCAAAGGAGAGTACGGCGGCGGCACCGTCATGGTGTGGGATGCTGGCACCTACGAGCCTCAATCCAAGGCTCCATTGAAAGAGCTGGCCGGAGGCAAGCTGCACTTAACCCTCACCGGCAAGAAGCTGAAGGGCGAATGGTATCTCGTGCGCCTTCGCGATGAAAAGCAATGGCTGCTCATCCGGGGTGGCGATGACATGAAGCCCGTGAGCAAACGCATGGACGACACGTCAGCAGCTTCCGGCCGTAACATGAAGCAGCTCGCGAAGGCAGAGCCATGGTCTTCAGATCGAAAGAAGAAAACGACGACGACCAAGAAGACGGCACGCAAGGCAGCATCACCACAGCCAAAGGACCGCACCGCCGCGCTCAAGCAATTCGTGGAGCCGATGAAGGCCAAGGCAGTCACCACAGCGCCCACCGATGACGGCTGGATCTATGAGATCAAGTTCGATGGTTTTCGATCTCTCGCCATCAACCACAGCAAGAGCATCGCCCTCCTCTCGCGCACTGAGAAGGACATGACGGCGAAGTTTCCCGAAGTCACCGAGGCCCTGGAGAAGCTCAAACTGCCTGACTGCATCCTCGATGGCGAGATCGTGGCGCTGGATGAGAAAGGCCGCACCTCCTTCCAGATGCTGCAGGCCTATGAGCTGCATCAGGAGCAGCCGCCCTTGTGCTACTACGTCTTTGATCTGCTGCGCTTGAAAGGCAAGGACCTCACGGATCTGCCGTTGTTGAAGCGTAAAGAAGTTCTTCGTCGCCTCTTCAAGGACAACGACATCATTCGTTATTCCGCCTCCCTGGAGGGCGAGGCCGAGACTCTGCTCAAGCACGCCAAGAAGCTCGGACTCGAAGGTCTGATCGGTAAACGGAAGGACTCCGAATATGAAGTTGGGAAGCGCAGCGGTCAGTGGATCAAGCTGAAGCTGAATCACGAGCAGGAAGTGGTCATCGGCGGCTACACGAAGCCGAGCGGCAGCCGCATGCATTTCGGAGCCTTGATCGTCGGTGTGTATGTCGACGATGAGTTTCAGTGCGTTGGCAAGGTAGGCACCGGTTTCGACTCACGTTCGCTGCGCGAACTGCATGGTCAGTTCAAGCCGCTGATCCAGAAGAAGTGCCCCTTTGCCAATCTTCCCGCCGAGAGCAGTGGCCGCTGGGGACAAGGGATCACAACCTCAGAGATGAAGAACTGCACCTGGCTAAAGCCCAAGCTCGTCTGCCAGGTCAAGTTCACCGAATGGACCCGCGACCAGCGGCTGCGCCATCCTGTGTTCATCGGCATGCGCGAGGACAAACCCGCGCGCGAAGTGAAACGCGAACGCATCACCTCCGCATGAGCAAGAAAACCCAGCTTGAGATCGAAGGTGTGGAGGTCCCGGTCAGCAACCTGGACAAGGTCATGTATCCCGAAACCGGCTTCACCAAGGGTGACGTCATCGACTACTACATCCGCATCGCCGAGCATCTGCTGCCGCATCTCAAAGCCCGCGCGCTGACTCTGAAACGCTACCCGGATGGCGTGAACAAATTCTTCTTTTATGAGAAGCAGTGCCCCGCGCATCGCCCGGACTGGATGAAGACCACCCGCGTGGCGAAGACGGATGGCCAGATCGATTACTGCGTCATCGACACTCTTCCGTCTCTCGTCTGGGCTGCGAACCTCGCCAACCTGGAGTTTCACACCTTCCTCCATCGCAAGACCGCCGTCACGCGCCCCACCGCACTCGCCTTCGACCTGGACCCCGGCCCGCCAGCGGACATTCTCACCTGCTGCAAAGTGGGTTTGTATTTGAAAGACTTCTTTGAAGCCTTGGGGCTTCAGTCATTCCCCAAGACTTCCGGTTCCAAAGGCATGCAAGTCTATGTGCCGCTGAACACGGCCGTGACTTATGAAAAGACCAAGGCATTTGCACTAGCCGTGGCGAAGGCCCTGGAGACACAGTTTCCAGATTTGGTGGTGTCCAACATGCTCAAGAAGCTCCGCAAAGGAAAGATCCTCCTGGATTGGAGCCAGAACGATGATCACAAGACCACCATCTGTGTTTACTCACTGCGTGCGAAAGATCATCCCACCGTCTCCACACCTTTGACCTGGGATGAAGTGGCCTCTGCCTTGAAGCGAAAGAAGAAGCTCTCCTTTGAGACCAAGGATGTGCTCAAGCGCGTGAAGAAGATGGGAGACCTCTTCGCTCCCGTGCTGACGCTGAAGCAGAAGCTTCCAGCCATCCAATCGATCGCCTGAGACTAACCATCAACGCGTCTAAGGCGTGGATATTCTTATCACTTGCTGACGTCCGAATGATCGAGCAGTCGCGAACTAGAGGCATGAACACGATCCTCGTCATCATCCTCATTCTTCTGCTTCTCGGTGCCCTTCCCACCTGGCCCTACAGCTCAGGCTGGGGATACTATCCAAGCGGAGGCCTTGGCCTTGTGCTGCTGATTATCATCATCCTGGTCTTGCTGGGCAAGATCTAGAAACCAGGCATATTCCAAGCCATTGCCTTCGGCTTGAATCTGCGCTTGTATCATGGGCCGTCCGTTTCCCGCATGTTCAGGTATTCCTGGCGGGGAAGGGCGGCCATTTTCATTTCACCTTCACGCAAGCTGATGCCTGGGATCACCATGAATGCATACCTCAGAACTCTGTTCCTCCTGGCATTGAGCTTCGCTCACGGCATCAGCCTTGGTGATGGGGTCGACTGGCCTGGATACCAAGGTCCACGCGGCAACAGCACGACTCCGGAAGCAGACTGGCGCAAGGAATGGCCCGCCGATGGTCCACCTGTCCTCTGGCGCGCTCAGGTCGGCATGGGTTTAACCAGTTTTGCCGTTGCAGGAAATCTGGCTTACACGGCGGGAAACAATGGAGAAGACCAGGACACGATCTTTTGCTTCGATCTCACCACGGGCAAGACCCTCTGGAAGTACGACCTGCACACTCCCACGAAGAGCCACGCGATGCCCACTTCTTTGCCTGAACTCTGAAGACAGCAAGCTGCTCTGGAAGAAGGACCTGATCTCCGATCTCGGCGGGAAGCGCCCCGTCTACGGCTACTCTGGAAGCCCCACGGTACATGCTGGTCGTCTCTACCTGGATGTCGGAGGCGCGGGAAAATCCACCGCCTGCCTGGATGCCAAATCCGGCGCTGTTATCTGGCAGACCGGCGATGGTGAAGCTGGCTACAGCACTCCAACCTTGGTGCGTGATGGCGAGGTCCTCATGCTTTTCAAAGGCGAGGCCCTGGAACTACGACGCGCCAAGGACGGTCACCTTCTCGCGAGTCACGCCACCACCACGCGTGACTTTTGCAACTGCGCCACGCCGCTGCTTTTTGATGACACGCTCTTCATCAGCCACACGGGCAACATGGGTGCCCGTGCTCTGGCTTGGAAAGGCGACACACTCACCGAACTCTGGAGTGACCGCGACGTGGGTCTGCTCTTCCACAGCGGACTGCCCTGGAAGAAGAATGTGATGGTATTCAATGACCAGGTTCGCGGCAGCAATGACATGCGCCTGATCGACGTGACCACTGGCAAGGCCCTCTGGCAAAACAACGAGATCCCCAAAGGCACTGGCCTGCTCTGTGATGATGGTCACGCCATCCTGCTCACCAGCATGGGTGAACTGGTGCTGGCCAAGGTGAAGGAAGATGCCCTGGACATCATCTCCCGCGTTCAAGCTCTGCCCGCCAAATGCTGGTGCCAGCCCGTGCTCAGCCACGGTCGCCTGCTTTGCAAAAACAATGCAGGCGAGGTGGTCTGCCATGATCTGAGGTGATGCCGCCCCCGTGGCTTACGGCACTCTCTTGAACTTCTTAAAGTTAGGCTTCCGCTTCTCCACAAAGGCGGTTTTGCCTTCTTTGGCTTCCTCGCTCATGTAGTAGAGCAGAGTGGCGTTGCCCGCGAGATCCAGGAGGCCCATCTGGCCATCACAATCAGCATTCAGAGCGGCCTTGAGACAGCGCAGCGCCAGAGGCGAATGCTGCAGCATCTCGCGGCACCACTGCAGAGTTTCCGTTTCCAACTCAGCCAGCGGCACGACCTTGTTCACAAGGCCCATAGTAAGGGCCTCCTGGGCATCATACTGGCGGCAGAGATACCAGATCTCCCGCGCCTTCTTCTGACCCACGATGCGCGCCAGATAACTGCTGCCGAGACCACCATCAAAACTGCCGACCTTGGGTCCCGTCTGGCCAAAGCGCGCGTTGTCCGCCGCGATGGTGAGATCACACACCACGTGGAGCACATGACCGCCGCCGATGGCGTAACCCGCCACCATGGCGACCACAGGTTTGGGGAGGGTGCGGAGCTTGCGCTGCACATCCAGGATGTTCAGACGCGGCACACCGTCATCGCCAATGTATCCGGCATCACCACGCACCTTCTGGTCGCCGCCCGAACAAAAAGCTTTGTCACCTTCACCACAGAGGATGATCACACCCACGTCCGGATCTTCATGCAGAATGTCCAGCGCGATGAGCATCTCCTTCACCGTCTGCGGACGGAAGGCATTGCGCACCTCAGGCCGGTTGATCGTGAGCTTGCCGATGCCGTCCTCGGTTTTCTCGAGCTTGATGTCTTTGAAGGTTTTGATCGAAGTCCACATAGGAGGGGAAGGGGGAAGTTTGCAGTTGTTGGCCGTGGTTTGCTATTGCTTGCAGTTGTTTGACAGAGCCGGAGAGAAGGCCGCTTACGGATGATTGGAAGCGGTTTGAGAAACAACGGCAAACCACAGCCAACAACTGCAAACCATTGCAAACGGCCTCCCGGCTTTCACTCAGAAGCTCGTGTACTTCTGCAGCTCGGCGAGACGACCGGCCACATCGTCCTTCGTCACTTTCTGCAGCTTGTGTGTGCTGAAGGCCTCGCAGGTGTAGCTGGCGGTCACGCTGCCGTGGACCACGGCGGAGCGCAGGTCGTCAAAGGTCGGCTTGGTCTTGCCATTGGCGGAGAGCCAGCCGGCCATGCCGCCCAGGAAGCTGTCGCCAGCGCCTGTTGGGTCAAACACGGAGTCCAGCGGATAAGCGGAGCAGGAGAAGAAGTCCTCAGGCTTCTCGCCGAAGAGGTAGCTGCCGTGCTCACCGCGCTTCACCACCACGAAGCGAGGTCCCTTGGCCTGCAGCTTGCGGCCGGCTTCGATGAGGTTCGTCGTGCGAGCAAATTCCTTGGCCTCGCCGTCATTGATCACCAGCAGGTCGATCTTCTTCAGCACGTCATGCAGGCGCTCATTGGCGATGCTGATCCAGAGGTCCATCGTGTCAGCGATCACGAAATCCGCGCCCGTGCATTGCTCCAGAGTCTGGAGCTGGTTGTCCGGGCTCATGTTCGCCAGCACGGCGATCTTCGCGCCAGCGCCATCGGCGGACACCTTGGGTGCCCAGCTTTCCAGCACGTTGATGCCCACGGCATGGGTGGTGCGGTTGTTCATGTCCTGGTGGTATTCACCGGTCCAGGTGAAGGACGCACCGCTGCTGCGCTCCAGGCCGTCCAGCGTGATGCCCTTGCTGCTCAGCAGGCTCAGATGCGCCTCAGGAAAGTCATGCCCGATGATGCCCACCAGGTGGATCGGCTGGGTGAAGATGCTGGCAGCCAGCGCAGCGTAGGAGGCGGAGCCGCCCAGCAGGTTGTCCTGCGCGTCCTGCGGGGTTTTGACATTGTCCAGGGCGACGGTTCCGGCGATGACGACTGACATGGTGCGTGGGAGAGGGGCTGAGCGTTTAGTTTGGAGATGTGAAGGAAGGATTCCTTGCTTGCCACCACCGGGCACCATGGAAAGAGTACCCAGCGGGAGGGGGCGCGGAGTATCCGTGGTCGCTCCTGTGTGTCAATCGCTCTTCCCTCCCCCCTGTCATGCGCTTCACCGTCGTCCTCTTCTTCATCGCGCTGCTGCCGGTGATGATGCTGGTCCACTGGTGGGACTTTGAGGAGCGCCAGCAGCCGAAGCTTCGGGACCATGTGGAAAGGATCCTGAAAAAAGCCGGCATCCGCGGTGCCACTGTGGACCTGCGCTACCTGGATCTCAGCATCACGGGCGATGCCCCGGACGAGACCTCCATCACCACCGCCCGGCAGCAGATCCGCGAGATCGGCGCCCTCCGCCTGATTAATGACCGCCTCAGCATCCTCGCCCGGCTGAAGGCCACGCTGAATGAGGATCAGCAAAAGCTCTCCCTCGAAGGCTGGATGCCCGATGCCGCCGCCACGGAAGGCCTGCGGGAGTTCCTCCAGACCATTCGTCCCGATCTGCAGATCCATGTCGAAAGCGTCCAGCTCTCCCACCTCGTCCGTCTCCCCGAGGGTGAAAAACTGCCCCTGCGTGCAGACAGCCCCATGCTCCAGCCCATCGTCGGCGCCATGCATGTGCCCTCAGCGCTGTCCATCACCCGCAAGGACGGCCGCCTCATCATCAGCGGCATGGTGCCCTCTGAAGCGCTGAAAATGTCCATTATTGACGCCATCCGCTCCGGTCCCCACGGCCTGCCCGTGGAGGCCGATAAGCTCCGCGCCACCACCTTTGCCCTGGCCGCCCCCTTCACCTCGGAGGAGGTCATCGTCCCCTTCCTGCGCAGCTTCTACGGCACCCTGGCTCCGGGAGACTTCAGCGTGCATGCGGATGAAAACCCCCGCCTCTCTGCAGATGCCACCCGCACCCTGGAAAGCGCCTGGCTCACCTACCTCCGCCCCATGACCAAGGGCCGCCGCGCCGAGATGGAGCTCACCTACTTCCCCTCCCGCTTCCACTTCCCCGGCCGCCGCATCGAGACCGCCCTTCCAGAGGACTCGCTGCAAACTGTCCGCGATGTGCTCACCGGCCAGTTCTTCGTCTTTGCCCCCGGCAGTGCCACCCTGCATGCGGAGGAGCAGGCACGCCTGGCCAGCCTTGTGCCTGCCCTGCTTTCCGCCGGCCCCGCTCTGAAGCTCATCGTCGGCGGCCACCCGGACCCCGCCGGAGATTTGAAGGTGGAGGCCGCCCTGGCCCGCCGCCGAGCCGAGCAGGTCGTCTCATTCTTGATCGAACAAGGCACGCCAGCCGCTGAAATTCAGGCCGTGGCCTTTGATCCCGTGCCTCTCGGCACCAAACATGCACCCGCCCAGATCCGCAGCGTCGAAATCCTCATCCAGTAAAAGCATCAGCCCCGAACAGCGAACTGAGAACCGTGAACCTCAAACCGAGAACAGCGAACCGAGAACCGTGAACAAAGTCCCATGAAGATCGAGTTTCCCGTCCTCGAATCCGAGCCGCTCATCTACTTCCTGCTGCACAGCGGTGTCTTTGTGCTGGCCCTGGCCTGCGTGTTCTTCATCCTCGGCCTCTGGATGGGCGCCGCCATCTGGGGCCGCTATAAAAAGCAGCTCAACAATGCCCGCGTGGAGATCGCCGGGCAATTCCAGGAGATCGCCGTTCTGAAGCGCAAGCTCGCCGAACAAACGATGCGACCATCCTCCGGTCCGCTGCAGCCTCCGCCGGCCCTGCTCACTGAGATCCTGCCCGCTGTGAATGAGATCTTCCCGGAGCGCAGCTCATCGGAGAGCCAGACTCGTCCGCCCACGCTCTCGTCTCGCTCCATGCCCTCCGCGGCCTCCGCGAGATCCAGCTTCGAATCCTCCGTCGCACCCGCGCTCGCGCCCTTGTCCCTGGCTTCGGATCTCGCTCCATCACCTGCCGCGCCTTCTCCGGCACCGGCACCTGCGAAACCCATCCCCGTCGTTCCAGCCTTCGCCCCGGCACCCACGGCTGCTCCCATCATCCATCTCACGCCGACTCCCGCGCCGCTGGTGTCCGTGGCGGATGCGGAAGCCCATGCTGATCCCGTCTTGCCAGCGCCTATGCCGGGCTCCGCCTTGGGTGCATCTTCAGCAGCCATCTCCGAACCTCCTGCCAACAAGCGCAAGACCGCCGCCATTCGTCGCCCCACGGTTCGTGTGAAGCCCAAGAAGGAAGCCACCGAACCCACGACCCAGCCTGCGCTTCCCTCCGCTCTGGAGCCAGACACCGCCCCCGAGGTTCCAGAATCCCCGGAAGACTCCGAAGACTTGGCCGAGTCCTTCCTCCTCCCGGACTCCCCCGAACCTCCGCCTGCTCCCACAGCCCCTTCCCCTGCCTCCACATCCGAGTCCCCTTCCCAAGTGGAGCCGGAACCCGCTGTGCTTTCCAAAGAGGAAGATGAGCTTGAGCCCGAGGATGAAGACGATGACGTGGCCCCCTTCGGCTTCCTGCTGGGGGATCCTCCAGAGCCCGCCACACCCTCCATGTCCACCCTGGCGGAGATCCTGAAAAATGCCGCTGCCGAGGTCAAATCCATCTCCCAGTCTGCAGCAGCAGTCGCGGCTCCCGCACCTGCCCCTCTGCCTTCCATCCCCGCCATTCCCAGCGTGCTGCCGGAGTTCGATCCCTCGCTCGGCCTGATCTACAAGATCACCCCGCCGGAGAAAGACGACCTCACCCGCATCAAAGGCATCGCCACCGTGCTGGAAAAGCGCCTTCACGATCTCGGCATCTACACCTGGCGCCAGATCGCTTCGTGGGAAGACAGCCACGTGCGCGAGTTCTCCAGCCGTCTTGCCTTCAAAGACCGCATCGCCCGTGAAAAATGGGTCGAGCAGGCCCGCAGTCTGAATGAAGCTTGCCACAGCGCATGAGCACTCTCCAACT
Source organism: Prosthecobacter gellanilyticus (assembly GCF_007992435.1). Classification (GTDB taxonomy): domain Bacteria; phylum Verrucomicrobiota; class Verrucomicrobiia; order Verrucomicrobiales; family Verrucomicrobiaceae; genus Prosthecobacter; species Prosthecobacter gellanilyticus. Next base: position 11,486 of record NZ_BKAG01000086.1, read on the forward strand.
CTCTCACATCGGCCAGCGTCTCGCCGGCCCCAGCGGCATCCAGGAACTCATGGATGACTGCGGCGAAGCCCTCACGCTTTACCCGGACATGCGCATGCTCGGCGGCGGCCAGCCTGCCGCCATTCCGGAGGTGCAGACCCTCTGGCGCCAGCGCATGCAGGAGATGCTGGCCGATGGCAGCGCTCTCGATAAAACACTGCTCAACTACGACCCGCCAGGAGGCAATCCCGTCTTCCGCGAGGCCATGGCCACCTTCCTGAAGCGCGAATGCGGATGGGATGTCACGCGCGAAAACATCGCCGTCGTGCCGAGCAGCCAGACCGGCTTCTTCCTGCTCTTCAACATGCTCGCGGGTGACTCCGCCACCGGCAAGCGGCGCATCCTTTTCCCGCTGCTTCCTGAGTACATTGGTTACGCCAACCAGGCCCTCTGCGAAGGCCAGTTCACCGCCGTCCTGCCACGCATCGAGGAGCGCGGCGAGCACGAGATCAAATACCACATCGACTTCGAAAAGCTCAAGGTCACGCCGGACATCGCCGCCATGTGCGTCTCCTGCCCCACCAACCCCACGGGCAACGTGCTGACCACGGATGAGTTTAACCAATTACGTGATCTCTCGCGTCAGCACGGCATCCCGCTGATGATTGACAACGCCTACGGCCACCCCTTCCCCGGCGTGCTTCACGGCTCCTGGCGTCCGCAGTGGGAGCCCGGCATGATTTTTAGCATCAGCATGAGCAAGGTCGGCCTCCCCGGCGTGCGCAATGCTGTCATCGTGGCCGATCCCGCCATCGTCAAAGCGCTGTCGAACATGAACGCCATCGTCTCCCTCGCGAATGGCAATGTCGGCCAGGCCCTCATGGCTCCATTCCTCACCGACGACCGCCTCATGAAGCTCGGTCGCGATGTCATCCGCCCCTTCTACAAGGAGCGTTCCGACTTCGCCAAAGGCGTGCTCGCGAATGCTCTCGGCAACGAGATTCCCTGGGCCCTGCATGCCCAGGAGGGCGCCTTCTTCCTCTGGCTCTGGCTGAAGAACCTCCCCATCCCCGCTGCCGAACTCTACCGCCGCCTGAAGGCCAAAAAAGTCCTCGTCATCCCCGGTCACTATTTTGCCTATGGCCTCGACCAGGAATGGCGCCACCCCCACGAGTGCCTCCGCCTCACCTACTCCCAGCCCCAATCCATCGTTCAAGAGGGGCTTGAGATTTTGGCGGAGGAAGTGAAGTCACTTCGGTAGCGAAGTCGCGGCAGCCTCGTGGAGTCCGGTGGGAAGTCCCGCGCCTGCGGGACGCGACACCGCTAACGTTCGGACATCATATTTGGTTATGCGAAGGTGCCGTGTGCGGACGAAAACGGGGGAGGGAGCCGATAGGGCGGATAGGTCTTATGGGACGGATGTGATTTATGGGAGTGGTGTAGTTTGCGGGGAAGGCAGGGGCGAGGTCGGGATTGGAAAAACTTGGACCTTTGGGGTGGTGGCGCAGTGTGGTGAGTTTGAGCTTGGGACGAGCACAGCTCGTCCCTGCCGGTGGTTTGGGGGGGGGCGCTGCCGCGCCTGTGA
>NZ_BKAG01000087.1 GCF_007992435.1 Prosthecobacter gellanilyticus
TTCAGTCCGCAGCAGGTCGATCAAAACTAACAGGCCCCCTCTTCCGATCCACCCCTCCAACCCGACGTCGACACGAACAACTCAAGCCCCCACCCACCACCTCACCTCTCCACTCCACCCGCTGCGGACTAAAGTCCGCGCTCCACAGATCTCTCACCGCCCCACCTTCCGTGGCGCATCCGCGGCCATGGCGGCGCGGTAGTTCGTCTGCGCGCGGAAGTATTCCGCCAGCGCATCCACCTCCAGCACACGCGCGTCAAAGCTCGCCTGCTCGCGGATCTGCAGCGCCAGCAGATCCGTGGCCCCTTGCTTCAGCCGCTCCGTCTCCGCCTGCTCCAGCTGCCGCGCCAGGTCCACGTTCAGCCGCGTCATGCGCAGCGTGTCAAAGGCCGCGTCCAGCGCGCTGTAGCTGTCACGCACATCGGCGGAAATCTTGTCGCGTGTGAAAAGGCGCTCCTGCTCCAGCCGCGCCAGCGTGGCATCCGCCATGTCCATCCGCCCCTTCGCCTCGCGACGTTGCAGCGGCAGCTTGAACTCGATCTTCGCCTCCACCTCATTCCGCTCCAGATCCTTCGGCCGGTTCTCACCGAGAAACTGCCCCGCCTCCACACCCACATCCAGACTCGGCAGCAGGTTGTTTTTCGCGAGCCGACGATCAATCCCCGTCTTCTCCATCAGCAGCTCGATCCGCCGGATCTCCGGGCGGAAGATCGCCGCCTTCGCAATGTCCGCCGTCATCTGCGCATCATCCGGCCGTGGATGCGCCGGAAAGGTGGAAGGCACTCGCGAGCGCGCCGGGATGATCGGCTCCGCGGTGTCACGCGTGCGATAAAAAAGCGAAAGCTCGATCGCCGTGGCCTGCAGCCTCCGCTGCGCCTGTACCACCGCGATCTCACGGCTCACCACCAGCCTTCGGTTGTCAATCTGCACCACCGGTGCCGACGCGCCCTTCCGCACCTGCTCCGCGATCGCATTGTCACGATCCTTCGCCACCCGTAGCAGCTCTTCAGCAAGGGTCAGCCGCTGCCCTGCCGCCACCCATGTATAATAGCTGATCCCCGCCGCGCGGATGAAGTCCAGATACTGCCGCAGGATGATGGGGTCCGCCAGCTCCTGGTCGATCTGCGCCTGCCACAGCGCGGCGCGGCGGCGGTCGATCGTGCCATCACGCAGCAGCGGGATCTTGAAGCCGATCACGGTCTCACCATCCACACCCGTTCTGTCCTTGTTATAGTTAGGCAGATAGCCGCTGCTGAGCCGGTAGCCGCCATGCACACTGCCGCCCCAGAAAGGCAGCGGCTGCTCCAGCATGGCATAACCAGTATTGCCATCATAGTAACCGGCCAGGCTCGCTGTGCCGCCCGCGTTCAGGTTCAGATCAAAGCTGCCCAGCGCCTGCCGCACACGGCCATTCGCCATGTCCATCTCGATCAAGGCCGCCAGATACGGCGGATACTGCCCCTGCACAGAGGCCAGCACTTCAGAGAGCAGCAACGCCTGCGGCCTCGGCTTCGGTTGCGGTGCCGGTTTGTCCGCACCGTGCAGGTCCAGGCCAGCGCACAGCACCAGCATCATCGGGAGCAAAGAAGAGATCGTTTTGACAGTCATGCAGTTCGTTAGGTCATTGAAGGGCTTAATACGACGTTGCCGCGCCTGTCCCCTTCTTCGTCGGGTCCAGCTTGTCTCCACCCTGCGGCAGCATGGGCGGGAAGCCGTTGATCTGCCGCCAGAGCTCATACCACAGCGGCACCTGTTTCAGCATGATCCAGGCGTTCGCGCGCACCCCCTGGCGCAGCCATCTCTCCTTGTCCGGCCAGCCCACGGTCACCGGACCCTGGCCATCACCACGGTCCACCACATCATCCAGCGGGCCCACCACCACGCGGAAGCGGCCCATGCCATCATCCGTGGCATCCACAAACACCACCTCCCCGCCAAACGTGCCGATCGCCAGCTGCGGCCAGCCGATCAGCTGCACCGCCGGCCAGCCCTCAAAGGCCAGGCGCACCGGACTGCCATGTTTCACCACGCCATTCTCCTCACGGCGCGCATGGATGAGCGGCATGTCATTCCCATCCACCCACACCTCCACATAGCGGCTGTCCGTCTCCGGAATGATCACGCAGATCAGCGAGCCCGGACGCAGATACGTGCCATCCGTCGCCGCCACCTGCAGCACAATGCCGTCACGGGGCGACTCCACCATTTGACGCAAGTTTTGGTTAATCTGGATGTCAATGGCCGAAAGATCACGCTCCGCCGTGGCCACCTCAGACAGCGCCGTGCCCTTGGAGGCATGCGTGGAGGCGATCGTGGCATCAAACTCATTGCTCGTGCGCTTCAGCGCGGCCTCGGAGGACCTCAGCTCCGCCACCGTGGAGTCACGGGACAGCGTGGCCAGCTCAAGATTCCGCTGGGACTCCAGCCGCTTGTCATACAGCTCCTTCGTGCGGTTGAAATTCAGCTGAGAGGTCTCCGCCGCGATCTTCGCCCCCGCCACCCGCTGCTCCGCGCCATCGATCGCCTGGCCTTTCGCCAGCTCCTGCTGCGTGATCTGCGCCGTGAGGGACTCCACGCGCCCTTTCGCGAAGTCACGGCGGCTCTCCACAGACTCACGCTGCGCGCGCAGGTTGTTCAGCAGGTCCGGGTCATTGTCCTGGATCTCGATGATCAGGTCCCCCTTCTTCACCCGCTGCCCTTCCACCACATGCAGGTGCTTCACACGCCCGGAGACCTGCGCCTCCACATTCACGCGGCGGTCCAGCGGATTGAAGGCGATCACCCGGCCCGTGCCGGACACAAACTGCCGCCACGGCATGTAAAAAAGCCCCGCCAGCAGCAGCACAAACCCCGCCAGCAGCACCCGGCTGAAGATGCGCGTGAACCGCGCGGATCCCGCCAGATTCAGCGCCGGCAGCGTGGACCGCGACGCCAGCGGCGCCGTCTGCGGTTTCATGGTTTTCACAGCATTCGTCATATCAATTCACATCAAAAGTTAGGCCGTTCGTCCTCTCGTCCATCAGCATCCCGAACCATTTGGCAGAAAAATTAGGGCAGAAAAATTTCAGGAAATATTTCTACCATAATTTTTCTACATAACAAAAAGCGCTTCATCATGTCTCGTCTGCCTTGGTCATTCGTCATTCGGATTTAGTCATTCGTCATTCCTCACCGCGTCCGTTCCATCCGTGAGATGACACGGCGCCAGCTGGATGATCTGGTCACACTGCTGGGTCACGCCATGATCACGCGTGGTCACCACCACCGTCCAGGGCAGGGACTTGTCCAAAATGGCCCCGCACAGCTCGCGGAAGCAGGACTCGTCCACACCATCCAGCAGCTCGTCCACCAGCAGCAATCTCGGCTTCTGCACCAGCGCACGGCTCAGCAGCAGGCGGGTGCGCTGATTGCCGCTCAGCGGTGCTCCACCGATCTTCAGGCGCAGGTTCAGCCCCTCCGGGCGCAGCAGCACATCCTCTAGCAGGCCCGTGCGTGCCAGCGCCGCGCGGATCTCGTCCATGCCGATGTCCGTGCGGCCCAGGCGCAGGTTCTCCACCACCGTCCCGTCCACGATCTCGTCCCGCCGCAGCAGCATCACACTCTCCCGCAGCGCCTCCAGATACCAGCTGCGCAGGTCCAGCCCGTCCACCGTCACATAGCCGGACACCGGCTGCCTCAGGCCGAACAAAATGTCTAGCAACGAGCTCGCCCCGGATCCATGCGGCCCCACCACAGCGACTCGCGCTCCCGGTGGCACATCAAAATTCTGTCCGCCGAAAAGTGGCACGCCTTCCAGATAGCCGAAGGAAAGCCCCTCCGCCTTCACCGAGGCCGCGCCCTCGCACTTCGCAGGACGTTCACCACCCTCGCGCTCGGTTTCGAGATCAAAGATGTGCCCCAGCTTGTCCATCGCCGCCATGGCATCATACCAGGCCTCCAGCTGCTTCCCCAGCTTCGAGAGCGAGGCCACGATGGCGCTGATGATCAGCTCGCTGGCCACCAACTGGCCTAACGTGATTTGCTGACTGATCACCAGATAACCACCCGTGACCAGCAGCGCCGCCGCCGCCACCACCTGCAGCGTCAGCAGACCCGCGATCTGCCGCATGAGAATGCGGAAGTGCCGCGTGCGCGCATCGATGTAGCCCGCCGCCAGATGGTCCGCGCGCTGCGCCGCCAGGCTGTAACCCGCCGGCCCTTTGAAGAGAAAGGGAAAGTGGGCGATCTCCTCATACCAGTTCACCAGATCATACTTCATGCGGCTTTCCTCGATGCTCGTGCTCACCGCGCCCCGGCCGCACAGCCACAGGATCAAAATGATCACCACCAGCATCACCCCCACAAACGTCAGCAGCAGCGGATGAAACAGCGCCAGCAGCAGCATGCCCGTCAGCGTGCTGAAGACCAGGTTCACGCCGTCCAGCAGCAGCAGCGCCGTGCTCTTCTGCGCCGTCACCACATCCAGAAACCGGTTCACCAGCTCCGGCGCATGCACCTCATCCAGCGCCTCCGCGCGCACCCGTGGCAGACGATGCGCCAGATCGGAGGCTGCACGCACAAAGATGCGTCGCTGGATCACGTCTGACACATAGTATTGAAAGCCCGTCACCACCGCCTGCAGCGCCAGACACGCAAACAGCGCGATGGAAAGAATGACCAGCGCCTGCACATACGGCAGCTGCTGCCCGCCGAAGGCCAGATTACTCACCACCGCATCCACCGCCAGCGGCAGCGCCAGATACAGCAGACCGGCAAACACCGAGAAAATCAGCAGCGTGCGGATGTCCTGCCGCTCCGCCTTCAGCAGGCCAAAGAAGCGCCGCACCGGGCTCACCGATCCGTGCCCATGTCCATGAGCATGACCATTCTTATGCCCATGGCCATGCCCGTGTGAAAGCGCCGCGGCACTCATCCCCTGCACGGCTCTCTCTGCCTGCACAATGCCCGCCTCCACCACCGCGTTCACCCCTGGCAAACCCAGCCTGCGCGCCAGCGCGGAGCGTGACAGCGTGACGCGGTGGTTCGGGTGCTCACGCTCCGCGATGCGCAGCCGCAGCCAGCCCGCATAGGTGATCACCACCCAGCGCCTCTCCACCTCATGCCAGATCACCAGCGGCGCATCATCACGCACCTGCCAGATCAGCTCTGCCAGCGGTCTCCGCACCGGCGTCACCCGCAGATGCACCACCGCTGCGGCAGCCGTCAGCGCCGCCAGCGGATCCTCCGCCTCACACGCACGTCCGGCCTGCAGCACCGCACGCCGCGCCTGCTCCATGTCATACTCGCCGCCGGTGATGCTCACCAGCTGCGCCAGCGTCAGCGTGTGTGCAGAGATCGGATCAGAAGAGGCAGGGAAAGAGGCAGGAACATCAGATTTGGGCATGGGGGGTAGAGCACAAAAAACGCGGCAGAGCCTGCCTCGGGGAGCCAGAAGCAGACCGCGTTTGGGGAACTGAGAAACGGATGGAATGCCCCTTTGACCATTTCGATGTTTCGAAGTTATACTTCGAAAAAACCGAACCTGTTTTTTCCTATGGCGGATCCCCAGCTCAACTACCACCACCTCCGTCTCTTCTGGGAGGTCGCGCGCGCCGGCAGTCTCCGCTCCGCCGCCGCGCGCCTACATCTCTCTCAGCCAACGATCAGCGCGCAGATCAAAATGCTGGAGAGCACCCTCGGGGAGCAGCTTTTTGACCGCACCGGCCGCGGCCTGAAGCTCACCGAGCAGGGCCGCCTGGTCATGGAATGCTCCGCAGAGATCTTTTCCCTCGGCACTGAAATGGTCCGGTCGCTACACGGATTGGGCAGCAGCCGCCACCTGCGCCTCAACATCGGCATTACAGACTCCCTGCCGAAGCTTGTGGCCTGGCGATACATCCGCCCCGCCATGAAGGCCCTCCCGCATCTGCAGCTCTCCTGCGCGGAGGGGCATTCCCAGGACCTCGTGGGCCTGCTCGCCTCCGGCAGGCTGGACGTGGTGCTCTCAGACGAGCCCGCATCCTCCTCCCTGCCCGTGAAGGCATTCAATCATTTGTTAGGCAGTTCCCCCGTCATCTTCTGCGCCACACCCGCTCTCGTGCGCCAGTATGGAAAAGGCTTCCCCGCCTCTCTCAAAGACGCCCCCATGCTCCTCCCCGCCAGCCGCACCGCCTGGCGCCATGAGATCGACCGCTGGTTTGAGACCAACCGCCTCCACCCCCGCGTCGTCGCCGAGTTTGACGACGTGGCCCTCATGAAAATGGCCGCCTCAGACGGCCTCGGCATCGTCCCCATCGCCGCCGTCGTGCTGGATGACGCCACCCAGCGTTACGGCTTGAAGCCCATCGGCCGTCCCGTGCGCTGCGGCTTCTCCTGCTACCTCATCACCCTCGAGCGCGCCATGCGCCACCCCGCCCTCCGCGTCATCGCCACCGAGTCCAAGAACATCGTGAAAGACCCCAAAGGCGGAAGGTTTGCCTGATTCATGATTTTGGAATCCATCTCTCTTGCGTGATTCCTTCCTCTTGCGGTGTGCCTCTCCGGATGAAGGCAGAAAGATTGGGGGCAGAAAAATTTTCTGAAATCTTTCTGCCCTAATCTTTCTGCCAAACTTTCTCCTGACAGTCTCATCTCGTTCGAAACTCCAGCAGATTCAGGAAGGCCAGCAGATTGGTTTTAAACTCTGTTAAAAAAATAATCTGTGGGCCTCCCTGAATCTGCTGGAAAAAACCACTCCGCTAGATCCCGCCCCTTCCTCACGTTCCCGCTCCACTCCACCCATGAAGCGTCTCTTCCTCCTAGCCCTGCTCCTCTCCGCGTCCGCGCTTCGCGCCGCAGACACCCCGCCAAACATCGTCATGATCATCTCGGACGATCATCTCTGGAGTGACTACGGCTTCATGGGCCACCCGCAGATCCAGACCCCGAACCTCGACAAGCTCGCCAAGGAAAGCCTCACCTTCACCCGCGGTTACGTGCCCTGCAGCCTCTGCTGCCCCAGCCTCGCCAGCATCATCACCGGCCAGTATCCGCATCAGCACAAGGTCACCAGCAACGATCCCCCCATCCCCGAAGGCATGGCCAAGAAGGCCCTCGCCAAGAGCCCGCACTTTGATGAAGGTCGCGAGATCATGAGCCGGCATCTCGAAGAAGCCGGCACGCTCCCGAAGATGCTGCAGCAAAAGGGTTACCTCAGCCTGCAAACCGGCAAATGGTGGCAGAAGCACTACTCACGCGGCGGCTTCACCCACGGCATGACGAAAGGCGGACGCCATGGTGATGACGGCCTGGACATCGGCCGCAAAACCATGGCCCCCATCTATGACTTCATCAAGGAAGCCCAGGGTGCCAAGAAGCCCTTCTTCGTCTGGTATGCGCCCATGATGCCCCATGACCCGCACACCCCACCGCAACGCTTGTTCGACAAATACAAGGACAAAACCCCCAGCGAGCCCATCGCCAAATACTGGGCCATGGTCGACTGGTTTGACGAAACCTGCGGCGATCTTCTGAAGCATCTCGATGACAACGGCCTGCGTGAAAACACCATCGTCGTCTACGTCACTGACAACGGCTGGATCACCAACCCCAAGACCGGCCGCTATGCTGAGAAGTCCAAGCAGAGCCAGTATGACGGCGGCCTGCGCACCCCCATCATGATCCGCTGGCCTAACCAAATAGCTCCCAAGATGTCCGCGGATCTCGCCAGCTCCATCGACCTCGCCCCCACCCTGCTGAAAGCCGCCGGCCTCGAACCCACGAAGTCCATGACCGGCCTCAACCTCCTGGATGAAGCCGCCGTCACCGCCCGCAAAACCATCTATGGCGAGTGCTTCACGCACAACGCCGTGGACCTCAATGTCCCCGCCACCAGCCTCCGCTGGCGCTGGATCATCGACGGCCACACCAAGCTCATCATCCCCGACAGGAAGAACCAGCCCAGCGACGTCACCGAGCTCTACGACCTCCAGTCCGACCCCACCGAGGAAAAAAACCTCGCCCCCGAGCAAGCAGACAAAGTCACCGCCCTCACCACCCAGCTCGACGCCTGGTGGAAACCGTGAGGTGAATCAGGCAGCCCAACCAAAAAGGCAGAAAAATGAAGGCAGAAACATTTCAGAAAATCTTTCTGCCCTTAATCTTTCCACCAAATCTCCGGCGAGCGCACCCACGACCCAAGGAGCGCGGATCTCCGAATCCGCAGCCGGGTGGCCATCTTGAGTGAGGTGATGCTATGCCATCCGTGCCTTCAGACCCAAGATCATGGATGCGAAGCACAATGGAGACCCGTCCTCACCTCCCGTTTGCGCTCAACCTTGCTGCGGATTCGGAGATCCGCGCTCCAGGGACCTCAGCCCCCCTTCACGGCTAACCAAAAATGCCAAACCAGTTCATGTAGAAAGATTAAGGTAGAAACATTTCAGAAAATATTTCTACCCTAATTTTTCTACATACCTCTCTGGCATCCGCTCCCCAGCCTCGTCCAACCCAACACCGGCTCCCGTCCCTTTCCGCGTATTCCGTGTGTTCCGTAGGCCCATCTATTCTTCCTTATGAGCGTCAAATCAGCGGTTAAACCTTCCCTGTCATTCATGTCCATTCGTGGTTAATTATCTATCCTCTCCCGCTCGACTTTCCCCCACTCATCGCCTCTACTTTCCGCTCACACCTCCTGCATGTCCGAACCCGCTGACTCAACACCGCCCCCGCCCAATACCGCCACGAAGAAACTCACGCGGGACACCAGCCGTTCCACGGCCCGGGAGCACATTGATGACACCCAGCAGCCCGAGCTCCGCATCTCCGTAGACAAGCCCAAGACCACGAACCACCGCCAGAACCGCGTCGGCTGGCCCACCTTCATCATCGTCCAGCTGCTCATGCTGGCCTTCGTCATCAGCCTCGTCCCCCGAAACAGCGGCACCCAGGCCCACACCACCGCCCCCGTGCCCGTGCCAGCTCCCGCCGCAGTCACAGTCCCCGCTCCTGCATCAGCCCCCGCCACCAGCGCAGACACCTCTGGCCTCGAGATCAAGCTCAGCAAAGCGCAGGACCAGATCAGCGCCCTGCAAAAGCAGATCGACTCCCAGCGTGGCGACCGCGAGCGCATGCAGGCCACGCTTCAGGAAATGACGGACCGCATGGCCCTCGTCATCAAGCAAAACTCCTTCGTCCCCGGCGGCAACGGCAACGCGCAGAACCTCAGCGCCAGCGATGCCTCCCAGGTCGCCGCCCTGATCCCCACCGTCACCCCCGCCACGAGCGAGCTCGTGCTTTTAAAGGAGCGCAACCGCCTCACCGACTACGCGGACAAAGCCATTGCCACCGGCTCGCGCGAAGGCCTGCAGGCCATCGTCGAGACCATGTTCAACCAGAACTCCGCGAACATGCACCACGCCGCCGGCGCCGAGTTCCGCCGCGTGGCCGCGTATTTCGAGATCGCGTCAAACATTGACCCAAACTACCGCCTGCCCATCCAGGAGCTCTTCAAGGGAAAAGACAGCCCCGTCAAAGCCGAGGCCGACCTGAAATCCGACCAGCTCATCAAGCTCATGCACGATCACCAGCAGCCCTGGGAAGTCCGCCTGCGCTGCGCCTACCTCCTGCGCGCAAACCCAGACGCCCCCGTCACCCCAGCCCTGCTCAAGACCCTCCACGAAGACCCCTCGCTCGATGTCGTCAAACAAGCCCAGACCAGCTTCGAAAAGCGCGTCGGCCAGCGCTTCCGCCTCTTCGACCTCCCCTCCATCGACGCCTGGTGGGCCACGCAGACCCAGACGAAGAAGTGAAATGAATTTTGGCCGGTCCTCTGGCCGGTGCCCCACCCAGGAGAAAACCAACTTTCGCGCCCATCATTTGGCCGGTCTTTTACCACTCCTCAAAAGCAACCGTGAATGGCCCTGCGACTTGAAATTTGGCAGAAACATTAGGGCAGAAACATTTTCTGAAATCTTTCTGCCCAAATTTTTCTGCCAGAAATGGATTGGAACGATTCGTGTCTCTTCGTGTCCATTCGTGGTTCAGAATACTGCCAGCCAAGACTCTCTAACCGCTGATAGGACGCTGATAGGACGCTAATATCCCAAGGCATTTATTAGCGTTTAATTAGCGTCCTATTAGCGGTTAAAAACCCCCCATTTCCCCCACCAAGAACGAAGAACCAGGAACCAAGAACTGCCCCGCGAACAGCGAACCCTGACAACTCTTCCCTTGACCATCACGCCCGCCTCTCTTCACGCATTTCACCCCATGCCCGACCATCCTGTCATCACCATCGACGGCCCTGCCGCCTCCGGCAAAAGCAGCGTCGCACGCCTTGTCGCCCGCCAGCGCGGCGCCATCTATGTGAACACAGGAAACATGTATCGCGCCATGACCTGGGCCGTGCTGGATGCCGGCATCGATCCTGCGGATGCAGATGCCGTGCGCGCCGCCGCCGCCACCCTCCAGATCCAGTCGCCCGTCGTCGAAGGCCAGACCCAGGTGCAGGTCAATGGCCGCACCCTCACCGATGCCGACCTCAACAGCGACCCCGTGAACCGCGCCGTCTCCCACGTGGCCCGCGTGCCTGAGGTGCGTGACCTCCTCGTCGCCGCCCAGCGTGCCCTCGCCGCCATCGGCCCCCTCGTCATGGAGGGGCGAGACATCGGCAGCGTCGTCTTCCCGGACAGTCCCCTGAAATTCTACATCGATGCCAGCGAGGAAGTCCGCGCCGCCCGCCGCAGCGCCCAGGGCCACACCGACCAGGTGGCCGAGCGCGACCGCCTGGACAGCACCCGCAAGACCTCCCCCCTCGTCGTCCCCCAGGGCGCCATCGTCATCGACAACAGCCACCTCACCCTCGAGCAAGCCGTGCAGCAGGTGCTCTCCAAACTGCCTAACTAAAAGCAAAGAGCCAAGAGTCAGAAACTGAGAACGGCGAACCGAGAACCGGAAACCGAGAACAGCGAACCAAGAACAAAACGCATGAACTTCACCTACTGGCTTGGTCACAGTCTCTTCCGCACCGTCGCGCGGGGGCTCTATGATTTTCGCATCGTCGGTGCCGAGAACCTGCGCTTTGAAGGCTCCGCCATCATCGCCGCGAACCACGTCAGCTTCCTGGACCCGCCCTTCATCGGCCAGGCCTTTGACGAGCCCCTCTACTTCTTCGCGCGCAAGACCCTCTTTGACCATCCCCTCGCCGGAAAAATCCTCCGCCAGTGGCAGGCCATCCCCATCGACCGCGACAAGCCGGACACCTCCAGCCTGAAGGCCACCATCCGCCTCCTGAAGTCTGGCAAAAAAGTCCTCATGTTCCCGGAAGGCACCCGCAGTCCCGATGGCCTCCCGCAGAAGGCCGAGGCCGGCGTGGGCCTCTTCCTCGCCAAGACCGGCGCCCCCGTCCTCCCCGTGCGCATCTTCGGCAGTTACGAGGCCTATCCGCGCGGCGCCAAGTTCCTCCACCCCGCCCAGATCACCCTCGTCGTCGGCAAAAAATACCAGCCCGACCTCGCCGCCGCCACCTCCACCGGCCGCGACCTGTATCAAACCCTCGCCGATGACGTCATGCAGCGCATCACCGGCCTGACGGTCTAACCAAAAAAGTTTTTTGAAGGGGCTGTCCGCTACCGGTTTCCCTTCCAAGCCGGTAAAGGCAGAAAGATGAGGGTAGAAACATTTCAGAAAATCTTTCTGCCATTCTCCGAACCTCTAATGAACGTCATCCTCTCGCACTCGGCATTCATCCAGATCTCCCTGACGGGTCTCGACAGCATTCGTGCTTTTGGTTGGGCCGCAGCCATTTGCCAGCGTGCGCTTCCATGTGTCATCCGACTCAGCGAGGACCAGCTTGATAGCTCCACAGCAGCATGCCCAGCCCTCTGGGACAAGGTGTGGAAAAGCCTGAAGGGCCTGGATGAATTCCCAGACGATGCTCCGGCATTGTTGGAAAGGATGATTCCAGATGAAGCATTCGCTGCCGAGCAGAATGACCATTTTCAAGCCATCGTGATGTTGCATGCCCTGGCAGCAGCCATTCACAAACATGACACCAGTGAGGTGGCCCACGTTTCTGACGCAGCACTGGCCCTTCTGGACAATGCCCTGCACCGCGATCTATCCCTCACACCGGGCAAGGAGTCTGACCTTCTGATTGGCCGCCACCCATGGGTGACCCAGGAGATCGACCGTCAAGTGAGAGACCTGTCGATCGCACAGCAAGCACCCGAGGCACGTGAAGCCGTCCTGCAAATGTGGCGGCAGACCGTGAACGAGACCCTTCTTCCATGCACGACTCAGTGATGTCTTCACATCATTTCACACGCCATACCTGCCGCAGCTTCGGCATCACTCGCACATCAATCCAAACCGGTTGAGGTAGAAAGATTTGGGGCAGAAACATTTCAGAAAATCTTTCTACCCTAATCTTTCTACAAACACTCTCCGGCATCGAACGTCCACAGCGTCCAAGGAGCGCGGACTTCA
>NZ_BKAG01000088.1 GCF_007992435.1 Prosthecobacter gellanilyticus
ACGGAGCAGCCGTGCCTCGTCGACACCGCTCTCGCGCGCACCCCGCGTCACCTAACAACGAAAGCTTTTTCTGCGCATACAGCAGCATCACGCCTTCACCCTTGTCCTGAGCTATCCCCATAGCTTCACACCATGAGGGTAAGTCCTTGGATTGGAGAACCACGGAGTGGTTCCCCATGAGTAGCCAGGGGTGCAGTGAGCGTTAGCGAGCGGAACCCCTGGTCAACCACGATTACCCCACCACCCAGCATCAATCCCGTAGGGATTGCCCAATGCACGCAGCGGCCGCCCCCCACCTCACTCCAGTTGCGCAGATCTCCAGGCATCGAAACCTCCGCCCCCCAGATCGCCTAAAGGCTTCATTCCAACGCCTGCTTGCGACCTTGTTGCCCAGAACGTGCAGGCCAGTAGACGATGGCGAAGACCATGCCAAGAAAGGATGGAAGACTGACAGCGCCATACATCACGAAGTAGGAGCCGCCATCGACCTCATCAATGATCCGCTCCCCTAGCCCCAGGCTCTGGGCAAAGAAGATCAATATCATCGTGAGAGTGAGCATCAGCGCAGCAGGACGACGGCTGGAATACCACCATGAACAAGCTGCTGGCCAGCGCAGCACGAGACCCATTAAAAGAGCCAAAGGCATTGCGACCAGGGTCATGAATGTGGCTACAAACGGAGCTCCTATGAAGGACAAAATGCCATCGTAGTTATCGACCAGCTTCAAGAACGCAAAGATCACCCAGAGGATTGCCGCCCCACGCAGATAGCGAGGACGTGGAGCCACCAACGCAGTGTCTGGTGGAGACTGTTCCTCAGAGCTTTCACTCATGACTCTCACGTATTCTTCCAAGCCTTCCAGCAAGACACAAAGCCCTTCGCAAAGTCCTGCGGACGCGCGTTGATCCAGCTATCCAGCGTCTCCGGCGAGAACCACTCCCCACAAGCCACTTCCTCGGGGAAAGGCTTCATAGGCCCATTATGCCGAGCCAGATGCAGCTCCACAAACTCATGATCCGTGTGCTCGCCCGCAGACAACTCGGCCGCGAGCTCAGTGCCGGAGATCTCGATACCCACCTCCTCCCGCGTCTCGCGGATCGCGCAGGCAGCATAGCTCTCACCCACATCCAAATGTCCGGCAGCACTGCTGTCCCACTTGAGCGGCGACACATCCTTCAGATGCGAGCGCTTCTGCAGGTAGATCTCGCCGCGCGCATTGATGACGAACACATGCACCGCACGATGCAGCAGGCCGCGCGCATGCACCTCGCCGCGTGTGAGCTGGCCCGTGACCTCGTTGCGCTCATTCACCACATCAAACATCTCCGTGGCCTTCTGACCGGCATCAGCGCCCGTGCGATTTTCATAGAAGCGACTGAGCTGCACCCACTCCTCCAGGCTAAGCTCTTCCGCACGCAGCGTGGCAGGTTTGCCCAGCGCATCCACCAGTGCCTGCCATCCGCCGGGAGCTTCAGGAAGGAGGTTCTTCATCTGCTTGCGACGCTGACCAAAGCCTAGACGTACAAGACGCTCAAACGTGCGGCGATCATACACAGGCAGCGTGCGCGGATCACGCGGCGTCATCTTCACGATGGCACTGTCCACGCGAGGCTTTGGATTGAAAGCTTCCGGCCCAATCACGCGCAGCATCTCCACATCCCAGTCACGCTGCACCAGGATACTCAGCGCGCCGTAACCATCCTGGCCGACCTTGGCCGCGAGACGGTCGCACACTTCCTTTTGCAACATGAACACCGCGCTGGTCACCGGCGTGGGCGGAGTGAGCATGTGCTTCAAGATCTCGCCACCCACCGAGTAAGGCAGGTTCCCAATGACCCGCACATCCCCATGGCGATACCATCCGCGCGTGTCCACCTTGGTGGCATCCTCATGCATGACCATGACATCCTCACGCGTCGCAAACCGTTTCTGCAACTCCGGCCCGAGCGAATGATCCTTCTCGATCAAAAGCAGCTGCTGTGAGCGCCCAACCAAATGTTGCGTCATGGCACCAAGCCCGGGCCCCGGCTCCACCACGAAAGGCGCGCCATCCGGCTCGATCTGGTCCGCGATCCATTTGGCGATGCTGTCATCCACCAGGAAGTTCTGCCCCATGCTCTTGCGTGGAGCCACCTCCTGCCCGCTGATGATGCGTGTGCTGCTGCGTTTGCCTTGGCCTTGGGATCTCATGCCCCTGAGATGCATGGGAGAGAGGCCCGATGCAAGCGGTGGCTGACCAAACCAAGGAGCCGACAAGGTAGAAAAATGAAGGGTGGAAAGATTTCAGAAAATTTTTCTACCCTTAATCTTTCTACCTCCATTCAGGACTGTCCAAGGAGACCTACCCCACCAGCCTCAGCGTCTTCTTCTGCTGCGCACTCTGGAAGGCCGTGTCCACGATCTGCTGGCCAATGCGGCTGATGTGCAGCGTGAGCGGACCGATCAGAGGCGCACCCGTTTCCAGGTGATGAATGAGGTGCTCAATGGGGTTGCGGTTCGGCGCCAGCACCTCGTCCGCCGGGATCTCATAACCTTCCGGGCAGGCACGGGTCTGCACGCGCACCTTCCCCTCATAGTCATAGCAGCTCAGCGTGCCCTCGCTGCCCTTGATCACAAAGCCGCACTTCGGCTGCGGTTGATGCGTCCATGGATCCGTAAAAGTGCCCCAGCGCGTCTCAGTGCGGCTCAGACCATGCGCATAACGGATGACGGCAATCGCGTGCTCATCCACCTCCAAGCCGGTTGCACCATGCCAGGTACAGGTGACTTCCTCGGGCACCTTTGCACCGAGATGCCAGGTACCGAGCGTGGTGCCATAACCCATGTAGTCGAGCAGGGAGCCGCCGCCTTGTTTCGCGCTGTAAAACCAGCTCGCGGCTTTCTCCTCGGCGCTGGGTTCCTTTTCGATCTTGTCCGCACCGTGATACAGCGGGCCGCGATTCCCACCACAGTGCTGAAACTCCAGCGGCTCGCCGATGAGGCCTTCCTGGATCAAGCGATGCGCGGTCTGCTGCGCGGCATCCCAGACGAGCGGCCAGTTGATGGCCAGAACCTTGCCGGTCGGCTTCATCGCAGCCACCATCGCATCGGCCTCGGGCACACTCCCCGCGAAGGGTTTCTCCATGAGGATGTGCGCGCCGTAGGGAGCGACCTTTTCCACCCACTCACCATGCTTTGAGGCAGCAGGGCAGAGCACCACAATGTCCGGCTTCGTCTGCTCCAGGCAGGCCGCGTGATCGGTGAAGACCTGGTCAGGACGGAGATTGAAATTCCGCGCGGCCTCCACCATGCGCTCGGGATGCTCATCACAGATGGCCACGATCTCCGCGTCCGGATGCTCGGAGGTCTGCCTCAGGAGGTCACCCATGTGGAAGTGGTCAAAATTGATGCCTGCGATGCGCCAGCGTTTCATAGTTTTTGGTTCTCGGTTTTCGGTTAATGGTTCACTGCTCTCGATTGGCAGTTTCGGAAACTGGGAACCGAGAACAGCGAACAAGGAGAACGCAAAAGACGCATCCAACCCGCCGTTTTCTATCAGCACGTCATGATCACCCGCCACTTGTTTCTCACCGGCCTCCTCAGTTTCGCCCTCATCTCCCAGGCAAAGAAGCCCGAGGCGGCTGCCGCCTCTGAAACTACCACAGCGCCCACACCCGTGGCCGCAGCCATGCAGGCCTATGTGGACAAGCATGAGCTCTCGGGCGCAGTGACCCTGGTGTGGAGCGGCGACAAGCTCACCTGCCACGAGGCCGTCGGTTTCCAAGATCTGGAAAGCAAGACGCCCATGTCCAAAGACAGCCTCTTCTGGATCGCCTCCATGACGAAGCCCATCACCGCGCTCGGAATCATGATGCTGGTGGAAGAGGGCAAGCTCAGCATCGATGACCCAGTGTCCAAGCACCTGCCGGAATTCCGCAACCAGATGCTGATCAAGGACAAATCCGCCGAACAAACAGTGTTGGTGAAACCCGCGCGCGAGGTCACCATCAAGGACCTGCTCACCCACACGAGTGGTCTGATCGGCACCGGCCCCCTGGAGAGCGGCGCACTAGATGTCCTCACACTCAAAGAGGCCGTGCTCACCTATGGTCTCAGCCCGCTGCAGTTCCAGCCCGGCAGCCAGTGGTCCTACTGCAATCCTGGAATCAACACGCTCGGCCGCGTCATCGAGGTCGTCAGCGGTGAGGAGTACGCGAAGTTCCTGGAGAAGCGCCTCTTCAAGCCGCTGAAGATGAAGAACACCACCTTCTGGCCCAGCAGCGGCGACCTCAAGAAGCACCTCGCCACTTCCTACAAACCCACCGCCGATGGCAAAGGCCTCGAGCCCACGCCCGTAAAATATCTCACCGAGCCTTATTCTAACAAAAAGCGTGCCCCGCTGGCTGCAGGCGGCCTTTTCTCCACCGCTGAGGACCTGCTCTCCCTCTACCGCATGCTGCTGAACGGCGGCGAGCTGGACGGCAAGCGCTACATCAAGGCCGAAACCCTCGCCCTCATGACCCAGAACCACACCGGCGACCTCAAGGCCGGCTTCGCCGAAGGCATGGGCATGGGACTCGGCTTCCAGATCGTCCAGACACCCACCGGCGTCACCGGCACCCTGAGCTCCGGCACCTACGGCCACGGCGGCGCGCACGGCACCCAGGGCTGGATTGATCCCGTGAAGAAGACGATTCACATTTTGCTCATCCAGCGTGCTGGCTTGCAACCGACGGGTGATGCCTCACCGATCCGGCAGGCGTTTCATGAGGCGTTTGCGGGGATGGGGAGGTGAGATTGTAAAACGATCACTCCCGGTATTCCACCACATCCGCCCGCACAAACACGGCGTGCAGCAGCTTTCCATCTTCCGCATCGGGCTGATAAACACCGATCATGCGATATCGGCCGGGCACACAGACGGTGTTCGTCGTGAACGTCGCCTCGGGGTTCTCCTGCGTGACCGCTGAAATTCTCCGGACAGAAGGATCCGCGGGTGCCTCTGGCGTCAGAGTCACCGGCAATGCCAGATCATTCTCCAGTTTAACATTCAATGTGATCATGCGCTCGTCCTCCACCACCAGGTCTGCCTCAATGGTGAAGCCAATCTTATCCTCCTCGGCTTCCAGGTAAAATCTACGGCCCGGAACAGCGGCGGGCACCTCACCCTCCTTTGTCTTGACTGGCTCCTCCGCGGCCCCAACTTCCGAGACCGAATCAGCACGCGGGCGCAGCAGCACATTTTCATACACGACCTGCTGTCCGTGTCTCGTTTCCATCCACGCGGAGCGCACAAAGCGCGCCTTGCCCCCGGCTGCCATTTGATTCAGCGCTTTCCACGCCTCTTGATGATCGGCCAGCCCTTCGCTCTCACGGCCCAGTTTGCGGATCACAGCAGCTTCCGCCTCAACGATATGGAAACTTAGGCGGACGGTCCCCGGAAAGCTAGAACCACAGCCGTGCACACCCGTGAACGAGTCGACGAGATCGATGTTCTCGGGCGTGTTGCACACCACCAGTTCGCTGGTCTCAGAAATGAACTTGGCATACGCTCCTCTTGGGAATGGAATGCCTTGGCCTTCGAGGATCTTTTGCACCTTTGTGGTATCGGGTGGAGCCTGGGACCCCTCCTTCTCACCCATCGTCTCAAAATCCGGCGGCACCTTGTAGCGACTGACTTTCATGCCGGCAGGCAGATCCAGTGGCGGCGGATTCTTCGGGGTGGCCAGCACTGTCTCGCCAGCCGCACCGAGCAGCTTTTCAATGCGCGCATTCTCCGGCGGCATCAGCAGCACGCTGTGCGCACAGAGAAAGGCCGCCGTCATCTTGCTGGAGACGGCCAGCGGGTCCGTCCACACGCCTAACAGCTTGGTCTCACCGGAGCGAAAGTTGATAGAGGTCTTGATCGAGTTTCTCGGCAGGTCCGTCCAGCATGCCTCAACCTTCGATAAACCTCCTGCAGGCAGCTTCTGCCAGCGTCGGGAAGCAGCCTGCGCCTGAAAATTCAGCTCCACGCTGAGGTCAACATTGTCCTCGAAACCCAGCACTGGATCAAGCCTCAGCGCCACACCTTGGTTGGCCTCATTGTCTTCAAAGTCCACATACCCGTTCTCATCCAGCGCGTAGTAGCCGGGCAGCAGCAGCCGTTTGCCTTGCTGTGCGGTCGTCCCCATGCTGCCCGCGCTTTCTCCGCGCATCGTGGCGAAGACGCGCCCCTTAGCGCTGAGCGCATCCAGCAGCGCGCCATGATCCTTCTTGCCCTGCGCCTCCGCCATCATCGCCCGCACATCGGAGCCTTCCGCCTCGATGATCTCCAACCGCCAGGAAAGCAGCTTCTTTGCGCTGGAGAGGCGGTCGTCTACATACGCCCGAACCTCCTGGTGCGTGCTCCTCGCCGTGCGCAATGCCAGCGTGTGGCTTTCCGTGTCCAGGCAGCCTAACGAACCAGGCGGCAATGAAACTCCGCTCTCTCCGAGATAGCTCTTCACCATCTTGTCACTCTGACGGATGAACTCCTGAATCTCTGCCTCTGATGCGCCTTCTGGAGGCATCGAAGGTGGTTTCCTGAAATGGATCCAGCCATGGGCCGGAAAGTGATAGCGCTGGATGGAGAATTCGTTGGGCTGCTCGGCGCGTGAGAACGCAGCCATCAACAGCAACGGCAGGAAAAGCACCAGGCGGGGGGAGTGCATGGATTCTGTCTAACAAATTCCTGCGGGCGGCATCAAGAACAAAGTCAGGTGAGATGCGCAAAGAGTGTCTTCATCACGAGAAGGTATTCGGCGCGCACCTGGCGGTATCGACAATGCACGGTTGAACCGTGCCTGTCCGCCCTGAACTTCACCCGCAAGTTAGTCGCTGCACATGGTCTCATGTGGACTGCGGCAGCCTGCTGCCGCTTTCTGCAGGCCAGCCCTGCTGGCCGTCGCCAACACAGAAATGTCAGGCGTTTAATTGAGCTCTTCTCCCGGCAGCAGGGCTGCCCGACACTAAGGCGGCAGCAGGCTGCCGCACTCCATGTCGCTTCGCGACTTCGTCACCCAAAGACTTCCTCAATCCCCAACCTCACCGCATTCACCATCCTCTGCATCTCCCCATCCGTCACAGCCAGAGGCGGCATGAGGACGATCGTATCGACCACAGGTCTTGTGAGCAGACCATGCTTCCTCGCGGCCAGACAGACCTTGGAACCGCGCAGTTCTTCAGCCGGATAAGGCCCGATCTCAATCCCTGCGATGAGTCCACACTGCCGCACATCCATCACCTGCGGAAGATCCTTCAAGGAGTTAACCAACTGTGTAAATATCTCGATCTTCGCGGGAAGATGCTCCATCACTCGCTCCTCGCGGAAGACCTGCAAACTCCCAAGCGCCGCAGCGCAGCCGAGCTGGCTGGCGGTGTAGCTGTGGCCGTAGTAAAAGGCGCGACCTGCGCCGAGGAAGCCTTCAAACACACGCTCCGTGGTCATCGTGGCAGCCATGGGGAGGCAACCACCGGTGAGACCCTTCGCGAGACAGAGGAAGTCGGGTGTGACACCTTCACGCTGGCAGGCAAACATACTTCCGGTTCGGCCAAAGCCGGTCATGACCTCATCCAGGATGAGGAAGATGTCCCGCTCACGGCACCAAGCGCTGAGCTTGGCGAGCATACCCTGGGGCCAGAGACGCATGCCGGCGCTGCCTTGGATCAAGGGCTCGATGATGACAGCGGCAAGGCGCTCGACCTGATCAGAGGTCAAAAGCTCAAGAGCATCCAAATGAGGGACGCGGAGGGTTTTGTAACCAAAATCGTTGCCGCTGCCTTTGAAGACAGGGATACCACCCACGCTCGCGGCGCCGAGGGTATCGCCATGATAGGCGCGATCAAAGGCAAGGATGGTGTCACGCTGCTCACCGCCGTTTTGCTTCCAATACTGCAGGGCCATGCGCATGGCACACTCGATGGCGGTGGAGCCATCATCCGAATAGAAGACGCGGCTCAGGGCACTGCCGGGCAGCAGGTCCACAAGCTGCTTGCCTAGCTGGATGGCAGGCTCGTGCGTGAAGCCGAGAAAAGACGTGTGGGCCACGCGATCCAGCTGCGCACGGATGGCGGCGCTGATGGTGGGGTGGTTATGCCCGTGGATGTTCGTCCAGATGGAGCTGTTGCCATCCAGATACTCGCGGCCGTGCTGGTCAGTGAGCGTGCAGCCTTGGCCCGAGACGAGCATGAGCGGCTCATGATCCTCCGCGCACCATGCCTGCATGGGGGTGAAGGGATGCCACTGATGGCGCTTTTCGAGCTGAAGGAGATCGTCAGGCATGGGACTGGCGGCGCGACGGCATCAGGCTCAGTTTAGCCACGGCTCCGCTCCAGCAGATTCATCATGAGGAAGGAGAGATTGATCACCAGCTCCTCCTCAGGCGTCGCATCGCTCAGCTTCTCCAGCTTGAAGAGGCCTTCGAAAAAGGCCGCCTGCTTGGTCAGGCGCGCCACCGGCGTGCCGTCCGCGCGGCTGAGCACGTATTTCGGATGGCAGATGTAACCGCTGATGAAGCCCACGACGGGAATCTCGCTGATAAAGCCGTCCAGCATCTTGGACCAGGGATTCTCCTCACGGATCGTGAAAAGGGGCGCGGCTCCCTCCACGGCATCCGGCCCATACACCTCGCAGTTCGTGCGCCAGATGGAGCGCAGGCCGCGGCGCTTGAAAGAGCCCAGGTCACGCCCGGCGGCATCGCGGAAGTTATAGCGGGCGCGGATGTCGATGATGCGGTCCGCCTCGATGGTGCTCAGCAGATGCTCCTGGGAGCTGGTGCTGAAGACCTCCACCTTTTCCTTCAGGCGGAAGGCCTTTTGCTTCACGTAGCAGACCTCGTTGCCGGTGGAGTCCGTGACGTAGATCTGGGGGGAGAGGGCCAGCAGCTTGAAGCGGAAGTTGAGCGGGTAGTTCATGGCGCGGACCTATCATGCAGAGAAATCCCCGGAGGGGCACACAAAAAATTCGTCAGGTGCCGTTAAGCAGGTGTCTCTCATTTCCTCACATCTCTGCCACGCCATGGCCGCCCCTGACTTCGACTGGAAACAGTGCTTCGACCAGATCTCCCCGAATCTGGTGCTGTATGCACGTCAGCTCACGCCCAGCCCGGCCGATGCGGAGGACGTGGTGCAGATGGCCTTCGTGCGCTGGTGGCGGCGCTTCCCGGACGGAGACAAAGAAAACATCCCCCTGCTGTATGCCGCCGTGCGCACCATCGCCCTGGATCTGCGCCGCAGCGACACCCGCCGTGCGAAACGTGAGTCCGCCTCCGAGATCGCCGTGCCGGGTGAAGATTCACCCACCTTTGACGTCCCGCCTGAACAGAAAGAAACCGCCGCCATTGTGACTGATGCTCTCGCGAAGCTGCCCGAAGATCAGCGTGAGGTCGTGACCCTGAAGCTCTGGGGCGGCCTCACCTTCCAGGAAATCGCCACCGCCCTCGGCATCTCCATCAATACCGTCGCCGGCCGCTACCGCTACGCCCTGAACCACCTGCAAAAGCACCTCTCACCCCTCAAAGACGACCTCCTCGGTGGCTCCGCCTCCCCCACCAACGTCCTCAACTTTCAAGCGAACTGCCTGACCTCATAAACCGAGAACCGAGAACCAGGAACAAGGAACCAAGAACTTCAAAAACCCGCCCCCCATGAACGATCACGAACTCGAAAACATCCTCACCTCCCTGGCCCCTGCGCGCCCCAGCGCTGCCCTGGCGCAGCGCGTGGATCGTGAGCTCGAGCAGGACATGCGCTGGGCCCTGCAGCCCGCTCCCCGCCGCGCCCCACGCTGGCTTCAGCCAGTGGCGTGGACCGCACTCGGCGCCGCCGCCGCCGTCATGGTGATGAGCCTCACGTCAACCAACATTGCTTCCAATCCAGGGACCGCCGCCTTTGCCACCACCACGAACCTGCCCGTCTCCTCCAGCCCTGCGCTGCTGCCAGTGAGCACCATCCGCGAGATCGTGGACACGCAGAATGAAGGCATCCGCTACAACGAGACTTCACGCCTGCCTGAGCAGCACATGAAGATCGTGTCCATGGAGCGCCGCGCCTGGATCGACCCGCGTGATGGCGCGCACATCACCGTCGAGATGCCCAGTGAGGACAGCGTGATCCTGCCGGTCTCCTTCCAATAAGCGTGGAGCCATCATCGAGAACCTGGAGTGCACTTCCCCGCACTCCATGACTCCACCGTTCCATCACTCCCCTGCTCCGCTTCCCCTTTCAAACCCCAAAACCTGAACCACCATGAAAATCCAAACCACCGCCTTGATGCTGATGACGGGCCTGCTGGCCCTCGTCAACTTGCCTGCCCGGGCGCAGGACAAACCAGACGCACCACCTTCACCACCACCGGCCAGCCCTGAAAAACGGGACGCCCCGCCTGCCCCAGCTCCCACGCCAGATCGTCCGCGGGGCGACATGAATCCCGTGCGCCCGCCGGAGCGCGAGATCGGCAAAACCGTGGCTTACGTCGGCCTGCTGACCAGCCCTGTGAGTGATGAGCTGCGCGCGCAGTTTAACCTGCAGGAGGGCTTCGGCCTGCAGATCATTGAGGTCATGCCCTCCTCACCCGCCCAGGTCGCAGGCCTGAAAGAGCATGATGTGCTGATCAACTTTGAAGATCAGAAGCTGGTCAACATGGACCAGCTCCAAACCCTGGTGCGCAGCAAGAAGAAGGACGATTCGGTCAATCTGCTCGTCCTCAGCGGCGGCGAACGCAAGATGGTCCAGGTCAGGCTCGGTGAGCGCGTCGCCCAGGTCGGTGAGGATCATGGACGCGGCTTCGGCATGCCTGGCATGCCCTTTGACCGCCGCAGCAGCAGCCGCGGCCCGGATGAGTGGCGCAACCAGGCGGAGCAATTCCATGACCGCATCCGCGAGTATCAAAAGCGCATGGAAGACTGGACGCGTGATGGCCGCAAAGGCACCATGCCACCACCTCCGATGTTCGAGGGCCCCCGCGGAGGTCCTGGAACTGACAATGACAACCACCGCCGCGATGGCGACCGTGGTGGCAATGACCGCAACGGATCTCGTGGTGATGGCGAAGGCCGCCGCCCTGGTCCTGATGGACCGCGTGACACGCCTCAGCGCCCCGGAAACGAGCAGGGCTCCACACGCCGTGTCGAGCATCGTGAGATGAATGAGAGCGCCAGCATCACCCGCAGTGATGAGACCGGCATCTACAGCCTCCAGAAGAGCGGTGAGCAGGCCACCTTCAGCGTGACTCCGAAGGATGGCGAGCCCCGCAGCTGGCCCGTGGGAAATGAAGAGCAGCGCGCCGCCGTGCCGGAGCCCTTCCGCACCAAGCTCCGTGAAATGGAGGAGATCCGCAGCTCCGTGCACCGTGATGGTGAGCGTGCCCGCGAAGGCGCGCCCCCGCAGAGCACGCCTCCGCCAAAGCGCGGCAGCGGCATCTGATCACAGTCAGGCCTGACATTATTCCAATCCAAGGCATGAAGCGAAAGCTTCATGCCTTGCTTTTGGTTAGCGGTTTGGAGCGGACTGGCCTGTGGGTGAGGACCTCTGAGCTCCCCCCTCAAGTCTCGCCTCCACGACCTGCCCGGAGTAACATCTCTGCCTTGAACCACGGAGTGGTTCACCACGAATAGCCAGGGGTGCAGCAATCCCGCGAA
>NZ_BKAG01000089.1 GCF_007992435.1 Prosthecobacter gellanilyticus
CAGTGATCCGGCATTCCTCAAGACGGCCGAAGAGTGGTTTTCCGTCCGGCCAGACATTCTGGTTTTGATTCGTTATTCTCATGCGGGGGGAAACCGGTCGTTTGAGTTGTTTTCGTCGTTTCAAGAGTTCACACAGAAACTACGAGAGCTCACTCCCCTGACCTGTGTCATTGTCTTCCGGCAGGTGCAGCTTCCCTTCCGAGGCGTAGTGGAAGATGATCTCATCGCCAAGTGCCTCCAAGGGATTCCAGAAGGTGCCGCGTATTTGGTCACTGAGACGGTTCGCCGGGTCTATGGCAAAGCTTCTTGGTTTCACTACAGCGACGGGGAGTCGCATGCGGAACTGCGAGAGTCTCTCGAGGATTGTCGAGGCGCGCCAGTAGCAGCGGGTCTTTATCCTCCCTGGCTTCATGACTCCGAAGATGTCATTTCTGCGGTTGTTCCAGGTGCTGACGGGGTGGTGCGATCCGGGGTGTATTGACAGGAGTCTTTCAAACCATAGGCTTGCCGCGACGCAGGCTCTCCAATTCCCGCTTTAAGGGCTGCCAGTAGGCTTGATCTTGGAGTCGCTCTTGCCGCTCTTCATGCTCCATGGCTGTGGTCAAAGCTGCAAGATCTCCTGAGATGGCATGCACTATCAGGCCTCGTCGGCGTTCTGCATCAGTAGCGAGCTGGGGATGCGCTTGAGAGAGGGCAAGCAACAGTTCTGGCGTTCTTAGCTCTTCGAACCAGAAAGCCAGTTGCTGCGGAGTCGGCGAGGTGTGGTTGGCAAAGTAGTTCGCCTCCACCAACCGGCGGATCATGGGCCAGTCCTTGTCTCGTTGGGTCTTCTTTGCCCGAACGAGGTCGGGAAGGGAGAGAACATCGCAGAGCGTTCCATCATCCATCTCCAGCGTAGTCCGGCGTTCCCATAGTGTTTGGAAATCTGGCACACCTCTCATCCGGGACATCACATCAACCCTCATCCCTGCGGCATCGGGATGCTGACAACGAAAATGCACTGCGTGACCTGCCTCCAGGTATTGAAGAAGAAAAGGCGGGACGGCGATGACTTCTGCATCGAGCGCGCTCATGCAGTTGGTTAAACGCTCGGCATTGTCCTCGCTGGCGAGGATCACCAGGTCTGTGTCACGGCTAAACTCCGCTGCGCCGTATAACACGCATGCCTGACCGCCCATGAGCAGGCAGCGGACCTGGTGCTCGCGCATCGAAGAAAGGACTTTGCGTATCGGGTTCGGGATCAAGGGAGCCTCCAAGTGCAAGGTAAGTCTGCCAGAGACGGGAGGTCTCTGTCCAGCGTTGAGCTGGAGTCAGCCGATACCATTCGGCCCACTCTTCGCCCACGAGTTCTTCGGCGCTGATCATGAGGGGAGTTTAGACTCCGGGCGAGAGTTCTTCAACAGTGCTGTGACGACACCTGCTGTTCGAGGTGTTCGCAGATATTGCGGATTTCGTCGGGATGGGGCTGGCCGTCTTTGGGGCTGATCCAGAGGGCGTCTTCGTAGGGGTCGCCTTCGATTTGGATGGTGTGGCCGTTTAGAATGAACTCGGCGTAGGTGCCGGAGCCGGTCCAGAGGTAGTGAGGCCGACGTGGGAGGATGACTCCGGGGATGCGGGTGATGTGGGCATACAACGGGCGATAGTTGATGCCGTAGATGTAGCCGTGGGTGTCGGTGCCCTCGATTGTCACTGAGGTGGTGAAGAGGGAGCGGAGCCAGGGGATCATGGGCGGGGCCTTTGAAGGTCCGAGTGGTGTGGATCAATGCAAGCCCAAGCGCGGTGAGGCCGGGTGGTGGGTGGTCATCACGCTTCTCGCGCCCCTTCGGGGCGCGGGCTTTGAGTAGGACAGGGCTTTGCTGTTGTCCGAGGGTTCTCAGTCGCTTCGCTCCCTTCACCCCCGGCTAATTTCTTGCGAGCCTCCGGCTCGCGAAACTGAGGGCAAGCTGGAAGCTTGCACCACCTTAGATGCAGGGGAGCATGATGGCATCACGCATGCCGTGGAGGATCTTTTTGTCGGCGGGGCAGACGGTGGCGAGGACGCCGCCGAGGTGGGTTTCCTCGGTGCCGACAGGGACGAAGTAGTAGGGGCAGAGGCGGACGCGGGACTTCATGGGGGCGGTGGCGCCCTTGGTGTCATCCCAGGCGGGGTGGTGGACGACCTTGGCGCGGTGGAAGCGCTGGAGGACGAAAGGATTGGTCGGAAAGCTGGTTAGGGCTTCATCGAGGGCGGCGGTCCATTCTTCCTGGGAGAGGTCGTGGCCGATGGAGACGCTGCGGGAACCCCAGCCGATCTCGGAGAAGCCGCTGATTTTGAGGACGAGCTCGCGCTGCTTGCTGCCGAAGCGTTTCACTTCGTCCCAGGTGTGGATGTTCAGGCCGGGGAGGACGGCATGAGGAGGAAGCGGGGCGGGATTGACGACCCAGCCCTGGGGGATGCAGCGGCGGAGGAGGGCGATGTGGTCGGCGCTCAATGCTTTTTCCCACCAGGACTGCAGGGCGGGGTTGTGGAAGAGGACGAGCCAGAGTTTTTCCTCGAGGAAGGCTTTCAGCGGCGGGGTGAAGATGATCTCGCCCTGCTCGGCCATGCGAAGCATTTCAAAGGAGAGGTCGACTTGATCGAGGTCAAAGAGCTCGAAGAAGCGGTAGATGCTGCTGCCGTGAAGCTCGCTGGGGGTGAGGTTCCAGGGGTTCATGACGCGGCGTGGGTAGCCGCCGGAGCGCTCGTTGAGCTTTTCGACGAGCCATTCCATCTCGGGCTGGTAGTCACCGGACTCGCGGGAGATGAGGATGTCCTCCTGGGGGAAGGCGGCGGCGAAGCCAGCGACCATGCCGTCCGCTCCGCCGATGACGGGCTGGCCGAGGGCGGAGTAGGTTTCATTCAGCCAGCCGGTGAGGCCGATACCGCCGGGGAGGGAATCGAGCTCGGAGATGGCGACGCCGTCTTCCGTGAGGACGAGGTCGGGGCGCAAAACGCTGGGGAGGTCGGCACGCCAGCGCTGGTTGCGACCGAGCTGGATGACGCGGGCGGGTTTGCCCTGATCTAAGAGAGGGGCGACCCAGGCGATGTCGGGCTGGGTGGAGTCGACACTGGCAAAGTAGAGGTCGTTGCAGGCACCCTGGAAGGCGCGGAGGGCGGGGCCGAGGTCCTGGATGAGCTTTTGGGTCTCGGCACTCAGGGGGAAGGCTTCGGGCGAAAGAACCCATTCTTTGTCCCGAAACATACCCTCGGTGGGCATGGATTGACGGATATGGGCGATGCTTTCAGCGGGAGACGACATGGACGTGAGCTGTATGGCAGATGTGGCACGTGCTCGAGAGGCTGCAATGGCTGTATCGTGTCGAGACTCTCAAAAACGAGCATACTGGGGAAACGGCTGGAGCGCGGAGAGGTGCGCAAAAGGTCGGCCAAGGGGGCATTTTTGTGTCATATCGCCATCAATCATAATTACCATACGATCCTGACTGTTTGAATCGCTATATGATCCTGACAGTTCAAGATTCTTTATTTTAACAATCAATTATGAAAATAAATTCATAATTGATATTTATCAGGTTGCGCAATTGCGGAAATTTTAGCAGAGTGTGCACAATTGAGTTTATTTATTGTGAATGTTTTCAAAATTAATAACCTGCGGTTGCTAGTCTTTATGAAAAACCTTCGAGTCCTCTTCACCACTCTCTCGGCTCTGGCCGTTCTGAGTTCTGCGACAGTCGCTCTGGCGACGAATCAGCCTGCCGACTGGGAGGCATGTAATTCTCCCCTCAAGGCTGCCCTGGCCATCTGGGACTTTGAGAACCAGATGACGGGCCAGTACGTGCCCAGCATCGCTCCGAGCTCGGTCTATCCGGACGTGATCGCCACGGACATCTATGGTCCGAGCAGCGCGATGACGGTGAATCAGGGTGGCAGCCAGTGGGGTGCCTTCGCCGGATTCCCCGCAGATGGCGAGCAGGGCACGGTGAGCTTTGACCTTCTCTACACCGGTGACTCCATGCTGAAGCTCTCCGGCTTCACGTTTGACGTCTATAGCGGTGGCGATGCGGCCGGTCTGCACGGTCCGACGAACTTCTTTGTGAATGTGCTGGTGAACGGCGGCCATGTCTGGCAGTCGGAGCGCATCGATCTCATCCCGGGTGCGGGCAACCAGATCCACTGGGACATCTCGAATCCTGATGGCAATGATTTCAACTTCGATGGTGACACGCTGGTGGGCTATGACTTCTCCTGGATGGAGCTGACCGATGGTGACAACCTCGCGTTCCAGATCGTGGCCGCCGGCGCGAACTCGGACACCGAATCGCTTTATATCGACAACATGACGGTGCTGGCCTGCGTGCCCGAGCCTTCCGGCGCGCTGCTGCTGATGGCGGCTGGCATGGTGCTGGTGTTCCGCATGCGCCGCTCACGGTTCGCGGCGATGTGATTTTTGGTTAGGCGTTTGGATTTGAAAAGCGGCCTGGGGTTCCCCGGGCCGCTTTTTTGTGGAGTGGTGGGGGAGATTTATGATTTACGATTTATGATTTGGGAAGGGGCACCGTGTCCAAAGGGGCCGCTTGGGTCACTTTTCGGCAGGCGGTGGAGGGTGGAGATTGCGGGGCTATGAGTGGAGATTTTTTACAGGAGTATTGGAGTTTTGGAGAATGGGAGAAGTGGCCTACGGAAGACGCGGAAAGGGACGGGAGCCGTTTACGGTTGTTTACAGTGGTTGACTGTTGTTTACGGTGGTTTGGAAGAGGGCGATCTGGCTCAATCCGACTGGATCCGACCTG
Organism: Prosthecobacter gellanilyticus; assembly: GCF_007992435.1. Taxonomy (GTDB): domain Bacteria; phylum Verrucomicrobiota; class Verrucomicrobiia; order Verrucomicrobiales; family Verrucomicrobiaceae; genus Prosthecobacter; species Prosthecobacter gellanilyticus. The sequence goes on from NZ_BKAG01000089.1 coordinate 4,771, forward strand.
ATCGGACTTGGGGAGGAGGACTCCACTTTCGGGGAAAGGTGGCCACTTTGGGGGGATCCGAGCTAATCCGACCTGATCCAGGTAGTTTTTGGCGGTGAGGTTGGGGAAATTCGCGTTACTTTGGGGTTCCAGGAGTCTGTGAACCTGTGTTGAATCTGTCGGCTGGCATGTTTTCGCTTTTTACTCTTCCACTGATGAACCTGGGCTGCTGGCGCCGGATGGCGGTGGTGATGGTTGGTGTCTGCGGGTGCATGGCTTCAGGCTTGATGGGCCAGACGGCGGGAACCGGCGCTGGCGGTGGGTTTGAGAAGTCGTCGCTGGCGTGGCGGACGGCGCTGCATTTTGATCCGGGGGCGGAGGCACCGCTGAGGTCGCTGGTGGAGCTGTACCAGCGGGAGGGGCGGGTGACGGAGCTGGTGAGCCTGTATGCGCAGCATGTGGCGCAGTATCCGCAGGATGAAGGAGCTTCCGTGGTGCTGGCGCGGCTGTATGTGGCGCTGAAGGATCCGCAGGCGGCAGCTTTTGTGGAGCAGGCGCTGGTGAAGCAGCCGGCGAGCGCGCTGCTGAAGCATGTGCAGGCGGAACTGCAGATGGAGACGTTTGCGCCGCGGGCGCTGGACACGCTGGATGAGGCGGTGAAACTGGAGTCGAAGGTGCCGGCGCGACGCGCGCAGTGGCTGGGTGATCTGGTGAAGGCGGCGGCGCAGGCAGGACGGGATGATCTGGTGGCGGCGCGCATGAAGGCGCTGGTGGTGGAAAAGGTTTTCACGCTGCCACAAAGGGTGCAGTGGGCTCGTCGATGCCTGGAGGCTGGGCTAAAAAACAGCGCGGCGGAGGTGATCGCGGGGGCGGATGTGTCACAGCTCTCCGGTGAAGACGCGGTGGATGCGTTGTTTGTGCAGGCGCGGGTGGCGCTGGCGATCGGGAAGCGCGAGGAGGCAGCGGTGCGGGCACGCGCGCTGCTGGACATGCTGGCATCGGATCACTGGCGGAGGAAGGAGGCGGTGGCGCTGCACTGGCAGACGGCGGATGAGGCGCAGCGCACGGCGGCTTTGGAGGCTTCTGCGAAAGCCTGGGAGGCGGCTCCAGCAAGCGAGCCTGCGGCACTGTCGCATGGAGATCTGCTGATGATGGCGGGAAAGTGTGATGAGGCGCTGGGAGTGTGGAAGAAATCGCTGGAGGCACTGCCACCCTCGCGATTGATCGAGGAGCGCATCTCGGAGGGATTGCAGTCACTGCGGCGTGAGGATGATTTACTGAGCTTTCTGGCGGCACGTGTGCAGGCACAGCCAGAGCGTGAGGATCTGAAGCTGAGGCGTGCGCGGCTGATGCTGCAACTGGGCCGGACGAAGGAAGGTCTGGAGGCACTGGACGAGCTGCTGGCGAAGAGTGATGCGGCGCAGAAGATCACCACGTGGCTGCAAACGGCGCGGTGGTTGAGATTGCAAAATTTGTTCGGCGAATCAGCGCAGGTGCTGGAGGTGGCGCTGAAGGCGGAGCCGCAGCGCTGGGAGGTGCGGAAGGAGCTGGCGGAGGTGTATGTGCTGGAGAAGCGCGAGGCGGAGGTGGAAAAGCTCTTTGAACTGGAGATGGAGGCCGAGGTGACGCCGGAGGTGCGCTTGGAAGTGGCGCAGTTTTTGATCGCGCGGAAGATGTGGGCGCAGGCGCGGCGGCATCTGGAGATGTGGCTGAAGGGCAAGCCGGGTGAGTTTGATGCGCGGCTGCTGCTGGCGCGTGTGGAGGCGCTGGCAGGACAGAGGCAGGCCTCGGAAAAGCATCTGGAGGATTGTCGTGAGCTCTGTGATACCGAGGCACGCTACGCCGCGTGGCTGGCCGTGGCCTGGGAGCAGGCGACGGAGCTGGAGGCAACCGCGGAGTTTGTGGAGGAGGAGCGGCAGCGGCTCTGGCCCAAGGATGGAAAGACCTGGGATGCGCCGGGCCTGCAAAGGCTGGGGCTTCTGGCCGAACAAACAATGCAGTCAAACCTGCAAAAGGAGGCGGAGACACTGCTGCGCGCGGCTTTGGCAGATGCGGTGCTGCCGCTGGAGGCCAAGCGTGATCTGCGGCAGCGGTTGATCCGTGTGCTGGACGGGCGTGAGGATCAGCGGAAGGCGCAGGAGACAGAGATCCAGACGGCGCTGGCGGAGAGCGGCGAGGCAGGGAAGGGAGATCTCAGATTGAGGCTGGCGCTGATGTACTTTGATGCGCAGCGAATGGACCTGGTGAAGAGCACGCTGCTGGATCTGGAGGTGGAGCGCTGTGAGGACACGTCGCTGCTCACACGCGGTGTGACGATGGCGTGGCAGCTTGATCGTGCACCCGTGGCCGCGGCGATGGCGCAGCGTCTGGTGCGGCTGCAGCCGGATGAGAAGGCGCACTGGGTGAGCTGGACATCTCTTTTGGCGGAGTCGGGTGATGAGAGCACGCTGAGGCTGGCTTTGCGCGAGATGCGTGCGCGTGCGGTGGCGTGGAAGCTGGGCGAGGTGGCGCAGGATCATCTGCGCCGGCATCTGGCGGCGAGTGCCTGGCGGACGGTGGGCGCCACGCTGGCCGATCCGGAGCGTGACACAAGCGAGGCGCTGCTGTGCCTGCAAGATCTGGATCAAACGGAGCAGGTGCCGCAGCGAAGACTCTGGACTGCCTGGGCGCGGGGCATGCTGGCGCTGCGCATGATGGATGAAGTGGGGCTGGCCGATGCGCGCGCGGCTTTGAGCGGCAAGGAGGAGTGGATGATGCTGCCGGACGGTCTTTCCTTGTCCCTCAGCGAAGCGAGGCGCATGCTGGAACTGCCGAAGAAGAAGGTGCGCCGTGCGCCAGCGAGCCCGCCGGTGAAGGAGGCAGATTACTCGAAGCCAGGTGATCTGGTGTGGGCCTTCGAGCCCATGAATGGCGCGGATTTCCAGCGCTGGTGCATGACGCCAGACGGGCTGCGGATGGTGGTGCAGGATTCGCAGGGCAGGCTGTATGGGGTGGATCGTGGGAGCGGGAAGCTGCTATGGCACAAGCGGATGGGGGCGGTGGAGGCTCCATCAACGGGGCCAGCCCAGTATGTGCGCGGACTGGCCAGTGGCGAGCAGGTGAGCTATCCGAAAGAGTGGTGCGCAGGCACGCAGCACCTGTGTGTGGTGGATGAGTCAGGGCTGAGCTGCCTGAGTCTCGCTGACGGATCATTGGTTTGGCAGGTGCCGGCCGTCTCTCTAGGAGAAGGGGCGCAGGGCGTGCTGGCCCGTGTAGGTTTTGGCGTGCTGTGGTGGCGTGCGGCGCTGGGCCGGCTGGATGCTTACTCGATGGTGACCGGGAAGCTGCTGTGGACGCGTGAGATTCCGGCGCTCAATCAAAAGGAGCCGCTGAATCCGCAGAATCCCGTGTGGCTCACAAGCGGCATCTGCGCGGATGGCGAGCAGGTGATGGTGTGGGGGAATGGCACTGCGGTGGTGCGTGTGCGGGATGGCGCGCTGGTCTGGAAGGCCAGCATGAGCGAGGACGCGCTGAGCTTTCCTCTGCAGCTGGATGATTCCGCACCGAAGCGGAGTTTGGCGAGCATGCAAAGCAGCCTGTTCATTTCCGGGGCCTCAGGGAGGATGATGCATCATGGCGGGCAAGGTTTGACATCCTTTCAGTTAGGTCATGCGCTGGCGCTGCCGAGCTTCGGCTTTCCGGGCATGTATGGCGGCACCACCATCGCGGTGAGTCCGTGGCTGCAGTGGGGCGGGGAAGGCGTGCGCTGGCTGCAGGGAGACGGTGTGTGGCTGCTGGGGCAGAATGTGACCTCGGCACGCTACTCGGTGCTGGGTTTTCCCATGGCGACGAACAAGGCGCGGGGATCGAACTACCTGGGGACGAGCTCCGTGGTAGGTGCGGCCGGACGGGGGCTGGTGGTGACCTCCGAGAGCGGGCTGTACAAGGTGCTGCCGGATGGCCGCAGTCCGCAGCTGGCCTTGACGCAGGTGCATGATAATTCGCCGACGAAGCACCCCATGCCTGCTTCGGCCATGGACGGCACCACGGCGGTGTGCGCCACGGTGGAAAAGCTGCAGGTGGTGGATGCGGTCAGCGGCACCACGCTCTGGTCCCGGCCCTGGTCCGGAGAGGTGGCGGAGCTGATGGACCTGGCCCGGGATGAGACGCTGGGGGCATGGCAGAACCTGCGCTGGAGCTCACGCGGGGTGGCGCTCTACGATGGCCGCGGCCGCACGCTGATGCTGGAATGGCAGGCGCTGATGGCAGGCGGGGACATCATCGTGCCCGCTGGCACGCGGAAGCTGCTGTGCCTGAGGTGCGGGGAGAACCAGGAGAAGGGCAGCCAGTGACCCTGGGCTGCCGACCGATGATTCCCCAGGCCTGCGCCGGCGAAGCCGAACACGGGTGAGATTGCCCTTTGATCTTCCGGCGCTGTGCTGCATGACTAGCGCCCCCTTTTCAATCCTTTCCTTCCTCCTGCTCATGCCTGCCACCATCACCTCCCGCACCATTCACATCGGACTCGCCGGTCTGGGAAATGTCGGTGCTGGAGTTTACAAGAACCTGGATGCAAACCGTGACCTCATCGTGCAGCGCACGGGGGCGGACATCCGGGTGAAGCGGGTGATCGTGCGGGACATCTCGCGTGCCCGTGATGTGGAAGTGCCGCCAGACATGGTGAGCTCACGCTGGCAGGATTTGATCGATGATGCGGAGATCGAGGTGATCGTGGAATTGATCGGTGGCACCACCACGGCGTATGATCTCGTGTGCGCGGCGCTGAGAGCCAAGAAGACAGTGGTCACTGGCAACAAGGCGCTGCTGGCGGAGCGCGGGCAGGAGCTCTTTGCCCTCGCGGAAAAGTGCGGCGTGCCGATCTATTTTGAAGCCGCGGTGGCAGGTGGCATTCCGATCATCCAGGTGCTGCAGGAAGGCCTGGTGGGGAACCGCATTCTTTCCATCCACGGGATCATCAACGGCACCTGCAACTACATCCTCACACGCATGAGCCAGGCTGGCCTGAGCTATGCGGATGCGCTGCGTGAAGCGCAGGAAAAGGGCTATGCCGAGGCGGATCCAACGCTGGATGTGAGTGGCTGGGATGCGGCGCACAAGGCGATCATCCTGGCTTCCCTGAGCTACGGCTTCTGGATCCCGCAGGAGTGCGTGCATGTGGAAGGCGTGGACAAGATCGACATCGCCGACTTCAAGTTTGCCAAAAGACTTGGTTATACCATCAAGCTGCTGTCCGTGATCCGCGCGGATGAGAAAGGTCTGGTGGAGGTGCGCACGCAGCCGACGCTGGTGCCGCTGAGCCATGTGCTGGCGAGTGTGAGCGGCAGTTTCAATGCGGTGCTGGTGAATGGTGACATCGTGGGCGAATCCCTCTTTTATGGTCGCGGCGCGGGTCAGGACCCGACGAGCAGCAGCGTGATCAGTGATCTCTGCGAAGCTGCGGCGACACTGGTGTATGGAGCCCGTCACAGCGGCTTCGTGCCGCATGGTCTGTATGGCAAGAGCAAGCCGGTGGATGACACGGTGTCCCATTATTATCTGCGCCTGACGGTGGCGGATGAGCCAGGTGTGCTGGCGCGTGTGGCCACGGAGCTGGGCCGCCGGAGCATCGGCATCTCCTCCATGATCCAGCCGGAAGACCTGGAAGACACGAGCGGGCAGACTTCCCTCGTGCTCATGCTGCATGATGCGAAGCTGGGTGATGTGAAGGGGGCGCTGGATGCGATCCGTGCGCTGGACTGTGTCCGTGGCGAGCCGAGCTGGATGCGGGTGGAGACGCTGCAGGGATCGTAAGTTTGGAGCGGGGTGCGTTGCCGCCTAAGATCAGAGTGAAGCGACTATTCGAGCCGGGAGGTCTTCGGCTTGAAGGATGCTGGTAGGAAGAGGGCGCCGGTTGTGGTGGATC
>NZ_BKAG01000090.1 GCF_007992435.1 Prosthecobacter gellanilyticus
GGCGGTGGCAGTGACTTCCGAGTTCATTTTCCCCCGTGATGCATCCGGTCAGCAAAAGTTGGCGTTCTTCCGCCGCCGATCCCCTCAAGAGGTCGGCGCGAACGGAAACCTCCACTCTCCTGCCACCATGATGCCCGCACCGCCTGCCCCTCCAGTCTGGCACCGTCCCAGGACCGAGCTCGTCTCCCCCCACCTAACTAACAGTGAGGAAAACACGGCACCGCGAAACCTGGTGTGCTTCCCCCCTCTGCCAGCGCCGTCAGGCATCCCGGCTGCTCCCCGCCCCGTTTCACGTGCCACCCCGGCTGACGATCCTGAACGCCAGATCGATGTGGCGCTGCTGCGGCGCATCGCCCTCAGGGATGCCGGGGCCATGAGCCTCTTCTATGATCGTCACAGCGCCTGCCTCTACGGCCTGGCTTTGAAGATGCTGTGGGATGAGCAGGATGCCCAGGACGTGCTGCAGGACACCCTCGTCAGCCTTTGGAACAAGGCCGCCCGATACGACGCTGAACTCAGCAGCCCGCTCTCCTGGACCGTGGTCATGCTGAAGCACAAGGCCATCGACTGCATGCGCGGAAACGAACGCCGGCAAAAGAAGCTGCAGCGCTCAAGAACAGACTTTTGGTTCGCGGCAGATGTCGACCATCACTCCGCTGGCGAGCCTGCGCGTCGCGAGCTGAGACAGACCGTGCACAAAGCGCTGGACAATTTGCACCCCAGGCAGCGCCGCCTGCTTGACCTCGCCTTCTTCAGTGACCTGAGCCATGCGGAGATCGCCACCAGCCTGAACCTGCCGCTCGGCACGGTCAAAACGGTCATCCGGCGCAGCCTGATCGAGCTGCGCAACCAGCTGGAGGCTGCCGCCTGAAATGCACCCCGAACTCTCCAAAATCTGGAAGATGCGGCCTTTAGCCTTGTCGCAGACGTTCGCCTTGGTTAAAAGCCATGCAGATGTTCGTGACCGTGCGCTGTGCCCTGCCCCGAGACTCCTCACGGGAGTCGGGTGCCTGCTCGTTGCCTTTTGCCTCGCCCTCTTTTCCAGCATGAGTCTGGCCACGGACATCGCGGACGGATTTTCCGGCCCCACGGATGCAGAGCTGCTCCACCAGATGTCGTGTGGTGATGAAGCCGCGCTCGGCGTCTTTTACGAACGTCACGCCACCCTGCTCTTCTCCATCGCCATCAAGGTCGTGGGAGACATCCAGGAGGCCGAGGAGGTGCTGCAGGACGGCCTGCGGACGATCTGGGAACGCGCCGCAGTCTACAATCCATCTCTCGGACAGCCGCTGAGCTGGGCCGTCGTCATCACCCGGCACAAGGCCATCGACCGCCTCCGCGCCTGGAAACGCCGGAGTGATGGCATGGAGCGTCTGGCCCAGGAAGCCCTGACAGATCTGCCCGCTGATCCATCCGGCGCAGCTTCCAGCCACCCCTGTGAGGGGGCGGTGACCCGCCTGCATGGCGCCCTGGCCACCCTGCCCCGGGACCAGACAGCCGCCATTGAACTGGCCTTTTTCAACGGTATGTCCCAGACCGAAGTCGCAACTCACCTGGGAATACCGCTCGGCACCGTCAAAGCACGGATACGTCGTGGCATGATCACCCTGCGGGATGCCCTGGAGGACCAGTTATGATCTGTAAAACGCTTGAACAACTCGCGCTCGGAAATGCGCTCGGCACTCTTACTGCCGAGGAGCAGGCGCAGTTTGAGCGCCTCCTGGCCGCTTATCCCACCCAGAAGGCAGAGGCAGCCGCCTACATCGACACCGCCGCCATGATGGCCCTCGCGGCGAGCCCTCCCGTCGCCCCTCCGGCCCACCTGAAAGCGCGCGTGCTCGCCAATCTGCCGAAGCAGGACTGCTCCGACCCTCCTGCAAAGGGTACTGCGAGCCACACGAAAACCCTGAGCGCCTGGCTGAAGTCCCGCTATTTCGGTCTGCTGCGCCCCCTCCTGACCCTTCCTGATGACGTGAAGACGCAGCTCGAAGGAGCCGGCAAGGAGCCTGAATTCATCGATCCTGAGGAACTGCCCTGGAATCACACCGGCGTGCCGGGCCTGCGTAAAAAACTCCTCCGGGATGAGGAAACCCTGCGCATCGAGATCCTCCGCCTGGAGGCCGGAGCCAGCATTCCTGCCCATGATCACCCCGGCATGGAGGCTCTCTACGTCCTCTCCGGGCACCTCCAGACCCAGGGCCGCCTGCTCGCCCCCGGAGATTTCCTGCACTTCGCCCCCGGCACCCATCATGACGAGGCCTTCTCCATGGATGGCTGCCACGCACTGGCCATCCTTAGCAAGCCACCGCCTCCAGCCAAAGCTGCCAGGTTGCAGACGGCCTGACAAGGCTGATGACAAACCTCGAGGCACCTCTCTAGATTCACTCTTTTTGTTAGGTCATCCGCGTTCAAGCGCATGACCCGAGGCGCCTGAAGCGGATTCAATGCGCGGGAAATAAGTAACCACGACTAATAATTGGTTATGCACTCGATGTGGTTTCATTCCCCGCTTGAGTCCCTGGCGGGTTGATTAACAAGCTGACGAGTTCGCATGCCATGGACCGCCCGCCATCGCATGGGAATAATATGTTATGCATTTTGAATCCAATACCTTCATGACAGCGCACCACTCGCTACAATGAAGTATTCGCATATGATGATCGCCTTCGTCGCGATAGTGGCTGCAAGTCGTCAAGCGCACGCTCACACGCTGCGCCCGGCATCCCTACCCAAGGATCAGGCGCTCGCCTTAGTCCTCAAATCGGTGGATGGAGACAGCCGCCTCGTGCCAGCCATCACAAAGCTGCAGGCAGCAGTTCAGGCCAGGCCTGATGACATCAAAGCCATGGAGCAACTGGCGCAGTTGTTCATCGCCCAGGCTCGGCTGACCTCAGATGAGACGCTTTATGTGCGCTCAGAACTCTGCGGTCAGCTTCTTGAGACGCAGAACTCGAACAACCCCACCGCCTTGCTGCTGCGCGGTCACTCGCTGCTGGCGATGCACCAGTTCCATGATGCGGAAGAAATCGCGGGCCGGCTGATCAAGATCCGCCAGGACATGCAGGACTATGCGCTGCTCGGAGATGCACTCATGGAGCAGGGCCAGCTTGAGGCCGCAGTGCCCGTGTATCAGTCCATGATCGATGCCAAGCCCTGCATGCCTAGCTACAGCCGCATCGCCCACATCCGCTGGCTGAAAGGTGATGTGGTGGGCGCGATCGAGATGGACGAGCAGGCCATTGCCTGCGCCAGCTATCGTGATCCTGAAGCTCTCGCGTGGGTCACGGCGCGGCTCGCCTTTTATCAATGGCAGAACGATGAGCTTGAACTGGCCATGCAGACCGCCACGCGGGCCACGCAAATCGTCCCCGAATACCCTCATGCATTGTTGGTGATTGGTCGCGTGTTGCTGGCCCAGGGCAAAGCTGTGGAAGCCGTTGCCTGCTTGAAGAAAGCTGCTGCCACACTGCCACTGCCCGAGGTGCAGTGGGCGCTCGCTGATGCGCTTCATCTCGCGGGGCAGGACGATGAGGCCGCGATTGTCCTGGTGTCATTGAAGCAGCAGGGAGCCAAGGCAGATCCACGCTCCTTTGCGCTGCATCTCGCCACGCGGGGCGTTGAGCTGGATCAGGCTTTGGACCTGGCAAAAGCGGAGGTCATGACGCGGCGTGATGTTTTTTCCTGGGATGCACTGGCCTGGGCACAACATGCCGCTGGAGAACCTGAAGCAGCGCTCATCAGCACGCGCCGCGCGCTGGCTGAGGGCACTCGTGATGCACGGCTTTTCCTCCACGCAGGCATCATCGCGAAAGCTGCCGGAGAGCCCTCCCTGGCCGCTGAGCAGCTTGGCAAAGCGCAGCAGATGCGCCGCCAGCTCCTGCCATCGGAGCAGAGGCTGCTCGACGAAAGCACCGCCAACTGAACCCATTTCCACTGTCCCGAAACTCAAGAAAAAAACATGAAAAAACAACCAAACTTATTGTTAGCGGCCATGCTTCTGGCATCCCTCCTGCCACCGAGCAGCCGGGCATCCAGTCACATGGATGCACCGCTGATCACCCTCGATCCGGCGGCAAACACGACGGACGTTTACGCCTTCGTCACCACAAAGAATCTCACCAAATACCTCACGGTGGCTCTTTCGGTCTATCCGCATGAGGAGCCTGGCGTGGGACCCAATCGCTACAACTTTGACGACCGTGTGCTCTACCGCATCCACGTCGCCACCGGAGCCAGCCTGCCTACAGCAGCCAAGCCCAAGCCCACGGCTCCGCCCACCGCGACGTTTGAGTTCAGCTTCCGTAACACTTTCAAGACACGATCCACGATTGCGGAGTCCTACATCGGCCAGATTGGCAGCGTCAATGACGAGGCGCAAAACCTCACTCAACATTATACCGTGAGGCGCATCGGCCCAGGCACCGCGACCACCACGCTGTTCCCAGATGCCATCGTGCCACCGAATAATCAGGGCCTGGTGACGCCACTCTACAATCAGAACGACGACGGTGAAAACCGCGCCAAGGAAGGCGTGGCCAGCCACGCGGCACTCGATACTTACACGAAGTCCGCCATCTTCACGAGTCCCCTCGGCTACCAGGTCTTCGCGGGTCAGCGTGATGATGGATTCTACGCCGATGTGCAGAGCATCTTCGACCTCGACTTCGGCTTCGCCGGGGCCAACAAGCCCTTTGACAGCCAGGGCGGGTACAATGTCCACACCATCGTGCTGAACATCCCCATCGAAGAACTCGGTGGCGATCAGCAAGTGGCTGGCGTGTGGGCCACCACCTGCCGCCGCTCCACGACCACGTTGCGCCCCACAGGTGGCGCCATCACCGGTGGTTGGGTCCAGGTCGGTCGTCAGGGCAATCCATTGTTCTGCGAGGCCGTCGTCCCCATTGTGGACAAGGATTTGTACAACCGCGGTCCCATCGCCAATGATCCGCTGCGCTTCAACAAATACGCGCTCGCTCCCGAACTTGCCACGCTGCTCGGCGCTCAGATGGACCGCCGGACCAATCGCACCGATCTCGCGGGCATCTTCATCCCGGACATCATCAAGGTGGATCTCTCGACCTCAGCGGCGCGTCTCGCCGGTGGCACCCAGTCCAATGCAGTTGCGGATGACAGTGGTTTCCATCGCCTCGGTATCTTTGGCGGAGACACGCTCATCAGCAACATCCAGACCGGCTTTGGCGGCGGAACCGTTCCTGGGGGCTGGCCGAATGGCCGCCGCTTCGGAGATGACGTGCTCGATATCGCAGTCATCGCGATCCTCAGTGATCTGCGCACCAGCCCGCCGATGATTTTTGGCAGCCCCACTACAGACATCGACCGCGTGACCGGGAATGACATCGGCTACAACAAAGTCTTCCCCTATGCCGCCACACCGCTGAACGGCCGCAATCGCCAGCACGACTAATGGACCCCTAATCAAATATTTGTCATGATCACTACCAAACCTTCCCGCGTGCTGAGCCTGGCGCTCACCGCACTGCTGCCGCTCACCGGCCATGCCTCCAGTCACATGGATGCCCCGCTCATCACACTCGATCCGGCGGCGAATACGACGGACGTTTACGCCTTCGTCTCCACGCACAATTCGGTCAAATACCTCACCGTCGCTCTCGCGGTTTATCCGCATGAGGAGCCCGGCGTGGGACCGAACCGATACAACTTTGACGACAATGTGCTCTACCGCATCCGCGTCGCCACGGGAGCCAGCCTGCCCACCGCCGCGATCCCCAAGCCGAAGGCCGTCCCCACCGCGACGTATGAGTTCAGCTTCAAAACAACCTACAAGAACAAGAACACCATCGCGCAGTCTTATCTCGGCGTGATCAACACGGTGGACGATGCTTCTCAGAATCTGACACAGAAGTATTCGGTGAAGAAAATTGGTTCTGACAATAAAGCCACCATGCTTTTTGTTAACGCGGTCGTGCCGCCCAATAACCAGGGCCTCACCACACCTCTCTATAATCAGGGCAACAGCGGTGAAAATGCTGCCAGGGAAGGCGTGGCCATGGCCGCCGGTCTCGACACCTACACCGCCGCCAGTGTCTATACCAACCTTGCAGGCTACCAAGTCTTCGCGGGTCAGCGTGATGATGGCTTTTACGCGGATGTGCAGAGCATCTTCGACCTCGACTTCAGCTTCGCCGGGGCCAACAAGCCCTTCGACAGCCAGGCTGGGTTCAACGTCCACACCATCGTCTTGAACATTCCGGTCACCGAACTCGGGGGTGACCAGAAAATCGCCGGTGTTTGGGCAGAGACCTGCAGGCAGACCACCACGGTGCTGAAGGACTCGGCGGCTGACACTCGCGCGGGCACATTCGTCCAGGTCGGTCGTCAGGGGAACCCCCTCTTTTGTGAGGCACTGCTCCCAGGACTCGTGAAGGACGCCTACAATCGCTCCCCCGTTGCCGAAGACGTCATGCGCTTCAAACAATACGCGACCGCTCCCGAGCTGGCCACCATCCTCGGTGCCCAGCCTGATCGTCGCGTGAACCGCACGGACATTGCAGGCATCTTCATCCCTGACATCATCAAGGTCGACCTGTCCACCGCCCCCGCCAGACTCGCAGGCGGCAGCAATGTCGGGGCCGCTCCATCAGACGCAGGCTTTCACCGGCTCGGCATCTTCGGGGGTGATACCCTGACCAGCACGGTCCAGGCAGGCTTTGGGGGTGGCACCGTTCCTGGCGGCTGGCCGAATGGCCGCCGCTTCGGGGACGACGTGGTGGATATCGCCGTCATCGCCCTCCTCAGCGACCTGCGCACCAGCCCGCCCATGATCTTTGGCAGTCCCGCCACAGACATCGACCGCGTGACCGGCAATGACATCGGCTACAACAAAGTCTTCCCCTATGCCGCCACGCCGCTGAACGGCCGTAATCATCAGCACGACTGAACAGTCACCCGTGATCATTGACAGGTCGGCAGCCCCAATTGCGTCCGCGCATTGGGGCTGCCGATTTTTAGGGGTTTCCGCGGCTAGAAGGACGTCCCGCGGAGAGGGTCAGCTCTCGAGGTGTACGCCATCAAGTGCCCCCTCCCCGGCTGGGCGTCAGGGGCTTGGCGGGAAGACTTTCTCCGATTTTGTGAAAAACCCCGTTCTGACAGCGTAGGTTTCTCCAGCCTTACTGTCACCCTCCCCATGGCATCCCCCCTTCGTCATACCCTTCTGCTCGGTTCTGCCCTCCTGTCTGTGGCAGGGCAAAGCTTCGCGAACCCGCCTGCCGCCGCCCCGGCTCCAGCTCCCGCCGCCGCTCCTGCGGCGGTCGCAGCTGCACCCGCGCCAGCACCGGCACCGGCCGCCCACACGGGCGTGGATTTCGCCAAGGTGCAGGCCGTGCTCGAGTCCAAATGCCTGGAGTGCCACAACCCGAACAAGGTGAAGGGTGACCTGCTCATGCATACCGCCGAGGCCATCCTCAAGGGCGGTGAAGGCGGCGCAGGCCTCGTCCCCGGCAAACCTGACGAGAGCAGCATCATCAAGCGTGTCGTTCTTGCCGCGGATCACGATGACATCATGCCCCCTAAAGGTGGCCCTCTCGCGGCGGATGAGATCGCCCTGCTGAAGCAGTGGATCGCCGAAGGTGCCAAATGGCCCCAGGGCGTCGCGCTCCGCTTCAAGTCCCCCGAAGAGCAGAAGGCTCTCGCGGCACTGAATGAAAAACTGCCTGCGCTGACCAAGGTGGAGATCTTCCCGGACAAGTACTCCCTCGAAACGAAGCGCGACTTCCATCGCGTGGTCGTCCTCGCCACCTTCAATGATGCCACCACCCGTGACGTCACCCGCTTCTCCAACCTCCATGTGGCCGACGGCAAGGTCGCCGCTCTGGATGGCGATGTGCTGAAGCCGCTGGTGGATGCCGGTACGACCGAGCTCGTGGCCACCGTCGGCGGCCAGACTGTGAAGGCCGCTGTCGCCATCAAGGACGGCCTCAAGGACCGCCCCGTCTCCTATCATCTCGACGTCATGCCTATCTGGCTTCGCGGTGGTTGTAACCAGGGCGGCTGCCATGGCGCTGCCCGCGGTAAGGATGGCTTCCGCCTCAGCCTCTTCGGCATGGATCCCGATGGTGACTACATGCGCCTCACTCGTGAGATGGTGGGCCGCCGTGTGAACCTGGCCATCCCTGAGGAAAGCACGCTCGTCGAAAAAGCCGTCGGTTCCGTGCCGCACTCTGGCAACCAGTGCTACGAGCCTGAGTCTGAGTACAACAAGACCGTGCTCGAGTGGATCAGCAACGGCGCGCAGAACGACCAGCCCGGTTATGCGAAAGTCACTGGCATCGAGGTCTTCCCAAAACAGATCGTCCTCGAAGGCGCTGGCAACACCCAGCAGATGACCGTCCGCGCCACCTACTCCGATGGCACCGACCGCGACGTGACGAAGCTCGCGCTCTACATGTCCAACAACGATCCCTCCGCCAGCGTCGACAAGCAGGCCCTCGTGACCAGCGGTGAGCGTGGTGTGGCCTTCGTGCTGGCTCGTTTCGATGTTTACAGCGTCACCTCCCAGGTGCTCGTCATTCCTGCCAAGCTCCAGTATGAGCGTCCGAAGCTCGCCGAGGCGAACTACATCGACCAGCATGTCGATGAGAACCTCCACAAGCTGCGCATCCTCCCCAGCGGCATCTGCACGGACGAGGAATATGTCCGCCGCGCTTACATCGACGTCATCGGCATGTATCCGCCACCTGCGGACATCCGCAGCTTCCTCGCCGATCAGAACCCGAAGAAGCGTGAAGCGCTGATCGACACCCTCACCCAGCGCAAGGAGTTCACCGAACTCTGGGTCATGAAGTGGGCCGAGCTCCTGCAGATCCGCTCTGCCATCAACAACAACCAGCCGCCCTTCTACAAGAACGCCCTTCTCTACTACAACTGGATCGCCGACCGCATCGGCAAGAACATCCCGCTGGATGAGATCGTGAAGGAACTTGTGGGTTCCACCGGCGGCACCGTGTCCACCCCGGCCGTGAACTTCTACCAGACGGAAGTCGACCAGCTCAAGCTCACGGAAAACGTCGCCCAGGTGTTCATGGGCATGCGCATCCAGTGCGCCCAGTGCCATAACCATCCCTTCGACCGCTGGACCATGGATGACTACTACGGCTTCAAGGCCTTCTTCAGCCAGATCGGCCGCAAGCAGACGGATGACCCGCAGGAAGTCATCATCTACAACAGCAAGGGTGGTGAGTCCCGCCACTTCCTCACCAATGCCGTGATGAAGCCCAAATTCCTCGGTGGTGAAACCCCTGAGCTCAAGCCCGGCGAAGACCGCCGCAAAGTGCTCGCCGAGTGGATCGCCTCTCCGAAGAACCCCTTCTTTGCCCGCAACATCTCGAACATCGTCTGGGCCCACTTCTTCGGTGTCGGCATCGTCGATCCGGTGGATGACGTGCGCGTCTCCAATCCTCCTTCCAATCCTGAGCTGCTCAGCGCCCTGGCCCAGAACCTCACGGACTACAAATACGACTTCCGCCGCTTCGTGAAGGACATCTGCACCTCCATGACCTACCAGCGCAGCACGAAGGTCAACGAGACCAACGCCAGCGACAAAAAGAACTTCTCCCACGCCCTCGTCCGTCGTGTGCGCGCCGAGATCCTGCTGGACGCCATCTCCCAGATCACTGACACGCCTAACAAATTCCAGGGTCTTCCCATCGGTGCCCGCGCCGTGCAGATCGCTGACGGCGCTGTGAGCAACTACTTCCTCACCACCTTCGGCCGTGCCAAGCGTGAGTCCGTCTGCTCCTGCGAGGTGAAGATGGAGCCCACCCTCTCCCAGGCCCTCCACCTCATGAACGGTGATGCCGTCAATGACCGCATCAAGCAGGGCAAGGTCGTGGCCACCATGGTCAAGGACAAGAAGACCGACCGCGAGATCACCGAGGACCTCTACCTTCGCGTCTTCGGCCGCCTGCCGAACGATAAGGAGTGGACCACCATCCAGCAGACCCTCGCCAATTCCGCCGATCAGCGCCAGCAAGCCCTCGAAGACGTCTTCTGGGCCCTCATGAACTCCAAGGAGTTCTACTTCAACCACTGATCATCCAAAGACAATCACTCACCAAGAAGAGCGGGCCCAACAGCCCGCTCTTTTTTGTTAGGCGCCGAAGTCGCGAAGCGTCCCGGAGTGCGGTGGCAGAGATGCAAGGGCACCCTTGCATCGTCGACACCGCTAGCGTGCGCACCTCACGTCTTCGAGAATCAAAGCATCCTCTGCGCACAAAATCAGCATCGCGCCGACCATCCTCCATTCCTCCATTCCTCCATTCCTCCATTCCTCCATTCCTCCATTCCTCCATTCCTCCATTCCTCCATTCCTCCATTCCTCCATTCCT
>NZ_BKAG01000091.1 GCF_007992435.1 Prosthecobacter gellanilyticus
TTCCTCCATTCCTCCATTCCTCCATTCCTCCATTCCTCCATTCCTCCATTCCTCCATTCCTCCATTCCTCCATTCCTCCATTCCTCCATTCCTCACCCCTCCACCACACTCCGCACCTCGCCCTCATGCAGTCTTGTGATCAGCCGGTCCCCAGGCTTCACATCCGTCGCATGCTTCACACTGCTTCCGCCCTCCGTCATCGTGAAGGAGAACCCGCGCGCGAGCACAGACTCTGGCC
Organism: Prosthecobacter gellanilyticus; assembly: GCF_007992435.1. Lineage (GTDB taxonomy): Bacteria > Verrucomicrobiota > Verrucomicrobiia > Verrucomicrobiales > Verrucomicrobiaceae > Prosthecobacter > Prosthecobacter gellanilyticus. The sequence goes on from NZ_BKAG01000091.1 coordinate 239, forward strand.
CCAGATTGCGCAGCACATCCGCGCGCGAAGCCAGACGATCACTCATCCGCACCAGCCGATGCTCCAGCGTCTGCTGCAACCGCGTCGTCTGCGTCTCCACCTGATGCCCCGCCTCCGTGATCAGCACGCGTGGATGATGCTGCATCAGCACCTGCTGGCTCTGCATCAGCCAGTCTTCCAAACCGCGCAGTTGCTCCGTGGCACAGCTCGCGAGACGTGATTCCAGCTCATCCACACCCTGCTCAGCACGTTCGAGGAAGCGCTGAGGTTCATGCAGCAGCGGCCCTTTGGCCGTGAGCTCGATCACCTGCTCATGATGCTTCAGCAGCATCATGATCCGCGTCTGCATGCGCGTCGCCGCCGTGTCAAAAAAGCTCCGCAACTCGCCCAGATCAGGTGCCAGCAGCTCTGCCGCCGCGCTCGGTGTCGGCGCGCGCAGATCCGCCACAAAGTCCGCGATCGTGAAATCAATCTCATGTCCCACCGCCGAGATGATGGGAATCCTGGAAGCAAAGATGGCTCGCGCCAGCGACTCCTCATTATAGGCCCACAGATCCTCGATGCTGCCGCCGCCACGACCGATCACAATCGTGTCAGGTTCCGGCAGGCCATGGCGTTCCGCATCGTTCAGCACTTGCAGCGCTTCGATGGTCTCACGCTCCACACCCGTGCCTTGCACCCGCACCGGATACACCAGCACATGCAGCCATGGTGCGCGGCGGGTGAGAATGTTCAGCATGTCCTGGATCGCCGCGCCTGTGGGCGAGGTGACCAGCGCCACCACCTTCGGAAACTTCGGGATGAACTGCTTGTGCTCTTCATCAAAGAGCCCCTCATCATAGAGCCGGCGCTTCAGCGCTTCAAAACGTGCCTGCAGGCTTCCCTGCCCCTTCATCTGCACCTGCTTCACCACCAGCTGGTACTGCCCGCGCGGCTCATACACACTGATCTCACCATACACCTGCACCTGCACACCATCGGTTAGGCGTACACTGCTGCGTCCCGCCGCACCGCGAAACATCACACAGGAGATCTGGGATCCCGCATCCTTCAGCGTGAAGTACTGATGCCCGCTGGATTGCAGCCGGTGATTGCTGATCTCCCCCTCCACCCACACCGCGCCGATGCGTGATTCCAGCACCTCGCGGATCTCGCGGGTGAGCTGGGAAACGGAGAGCACTTGTTCAGCAGATTCCATAAAAATGACCTCGCCCTTCTACGTCCCGTCGCCCCGCCGAGTCCACCACTCTCTCACCCAAAATCACCGTCACACGGCCCCACCGAACATCGCGCCAGCGTCCTGGACTGCGCCGGCCCTCCGGCGCTCTCGAAGTCCTGACGAGAACCATCCCCTCAAACACGCTTCGAAGTCCCGCCACGCCATCCAAACTAACCCTTGCATCACAGCAGCAATGCTCCTTACCCTGCGCTCATGAACTGGATCACGGCTTGCCTCGGCCTAACCACCGCGTTGGCGGGGCTTTCGAGCCTCCACGCAGAGCCGCGTTCATGGACGAACAACCTCGGCAAAAGCATCCAGGCCGAATACGGAGGAACCCAGGGCCAGCAGGTCATTCTGATCATGCCGGATGGCACCCAGGCACAGGTCCCGCTCGCCAGTCTGTCCACCACAGACCGGGACTGGGTGCGCATCAATCCCCTCACCGCCAAGCCTGCACCCACGCCAGCACCAACGCCTGCCGCAACCGCAAGCACGGCCACCGGTACGGCCACCGTCACAGCCCGCATCCCGGCCGAGAAGCGCCGCATGCCGGACCAGGTGAAAGAGCCCCTCCTCTACACCACCATCCACGTCGTGCGTGAGGACCCAGGCAACTGTCTCTACGAGTCCACCCACTTTCAGTTCAAGACGACCGCGAAGCTCGGAGTAGCCTTGATGAAGGACGTGTGCCGGGCCTTTGAAAGCACCTATGAGCTCGTCCGCTCCATGCCCTGGGGCATCCAGCCAAAGCCTGAGGAAGGCCGAACCAAATTTCAGGCAGAGCTCTATGAGACAAGGACTCAGTACCTCGCCACCAACGCGCCTCCATGGTCGGCAGGCGTCTACTCGCTGAAGGAAAAAGTCTTCCGCATTCCCTTCCAGGAGCTCGGCATCTCGGACCAGCCCGGTGCCGGTGGCGCCTACTACCGGAAAGGCGAGATCAACAACGACACGATCACCCATGAGATCACGCATCAGATGATGCATGAGTATGTGCCCTTCATGCCCGCCTGGCTGGTGGAGGGGCTGGCGGAGTACACCTCGAACCTGCCTTACCGCGGCGGCATTTTTGAAGTGAAGGAGGACGCTTCCGTGCTCTCGAACAAACAGCCCAAGTCCCGCCGCCGGGGTTTGTTTTCCATGCCTGTTTACAAGCCCGGCTGGGTGGGGCTGAAAGGCGTGTGGGCGCTCACTACAGACATCACGACACCGAATCCACTCGACACCTTCACGCTGCCTGAAAACGGCTTCCCTCCGCCGTCACCGCCGTCCAATCGAGTGCCCTTGCCACCCGAGATCAACATGGAGCAGATCGCCAGCCACTACCATTCCAGCCACCTGCTCACCTTCTTTTTCGTTCGTGACCACGATGGCTTGCCCTTGAAGAAGTATTTCGATGCCCTCCATGCCGAGAAAGCCAAGTGGCCTCCCTTCTGGAAAGAGCTGGATGACTACAGGGCCAGGCTCGATAAACTGAAACCCGCCTATGATGCCTATGAGGCAGCCATGAAGGAGTTCATGCGGAAGCCCGGCGTCCAGGATCTCGGAGGTGGCAAGATCTCCTATCCTTCGGGGATGAAGCTGCCCGCCGCACCTCCAGAAGCCCCCAAACCTCCCGTGCCGCCTGATCGCACCAATCCCAGGGCGGTCTGCATCAAGCATCTGGATGTCCTGCTCAACGGCCGGACGCTGGAGCAGCTCGATGACGAACTTCGGCTCACGCTCCAAAAAGTTGGTTATTCTCCGTGAGCACACCTTCGTGAGTCCGCTCTGCGGCGGCTCAGATGACGAAGCCTTGCACCCGGGGCCTACTTCTGCGCCGGGGCGTACACGATCTCAAGCGCGCACTCGGCACTCTCATCCCTCATCGGCATCTGACCAGGAACCACGCTCACCAGAAAGTCCTCATGGGTGACACCTTGCAAATGACGGGGTTCCTCAGCTTCCGTGCTGAGTTCATAGATGGCTGTCTCATCCACCGTCGCGTGAGAGCCGGAATGAAAGCCTCTGACAACAGCGGAGGACAGGGTGACAACCAGAAGGCAGTAACACAGGGTGAAGGGTTTCATGACGAGGGAGGCTTGAAGGGTTATACCTAAATGGCGCTTCGTTGTTACACATAGACTTCCACCCAGCGCTCCGGCACAGTCGTGGGAGACACCGGACCGCTCACGCGCCGGGTCATCTGCACCGGTGCTGCTCTGAGACCGAGCAGGAGAGATGCCGTGTCGGAGATCCGGATCGCAGGAGCTTGGGTGAAGAGGGAAAATGTTTTCATGGGGGGAAGCAGTTGTGGTTGAGCAAATGGCTCGCACCGCCGGACTAACTGGGTGCCCCCCAGTTGTTACAGTCCTGGCAAGAAAGTTTCCCCGCCCTGTATTTTCCGAAGTCCACCGCGCCTATTTGCTTGCCGTCACCTCCCAGCCCTTGCGAAAGTACCATCGTGTCCTCACGCCCTGCCTCCCCCACCGATCTCGTTTTGACTGCCGCCGAGGCTTCAGCCTCCTCTGAAAGACTCGCCACACTCACCAGCGCCCTTTCAGGCATCATTCTGGGCAAGGAGAAGGCGGTCCGTCTGGCGGTGACCTGTCTGCTTGCGCGCGGACACCTGCTCTTTGAGGACCAGCCCGGTGTGGGCAAGACGCTGCTCTCCCAGGCTCTCGCACAATCACTTGGCTTGCTGTTCCGCCGCGTGCAGTTCACCAGTGATCTGCTGCCTGCGGACATTCTCGGCGCCTCCATCTATGACCGTGAGGCTGGCAGCTTCACCTTTCATCCAGGTCCCGTCTTCACCCAGGTGCTGCTGGCAGATGAAATCAACCGCGCCACGCCGAAGACACAGTCAGCTCTGCTTGAGGCCATGGAGGAAGGGAAGGTCACATGCGATGGCACACCGCACACTCTGCCCGTGCCCTTCTTCGTCATCGCCACGCAAAATCCCTCCACTCAAATCGGCACATTCATGCTGCCGGAGTCCCAGCTTGACCGCTTCCTCATGCGTCTCGCGCTCGGCATTCCAGATCGCAACGCCGAACGAGTGATGCTTCAAGGCCAGGACCGCCGTGAGCTGCTGCGCGCCATGCCACCGGTCATGACCTGGAATGAGCTCGCGCACATGCAGCAGTTGGCACGCCTTGTGCACGTCTCGGATCCGTTGCTCGACTATCTTCAAGACCTCCTCGCGGCCAGCCGCTCCGCCGGTCATGGCATGTCACCGCGTGCGGGTCTCGCGCTGCTCGCCGCGGCACGCGCCTGGGCCTTGATGCAGGGCCGCACCATGGTGCTCCCTGAAGATGTGCAGGAAGTGGCTCTTCCCGTGATGAGTCATCGCCTCGCCAATGGAGTCGAAGAAGCGGAGAGACTGCTCGAAGAAGTCCCCGTGCCCTGATGGATGTGATGAATTGATGGATTGATGGATCTGCATCCCTCCCCATGAAAAGCCGGAAGTCGAACACCACGCTCGTGCGCTGGAACCTGCACACGGTTTCACTCACCGGCATCGTCCTGGCCATGGGCTACGCCGGTGCCGTGCAGAACAACGGCGTGGCCTACGGCCTTTGTTTTATCACCTTTGTGTTAGGCCTCATGTCCTGGCTGCGCGCACGCGAGAACCTGCGCGGTATTGAGGTCAGCATGGGCCGTCTCGGTGGCGGCAAGGCCGGGGAGATGGCACGCCTGCCTCTGGAACTTCACGCCTCCACCGGCCAGGGTGTCTGGGGTGTGGAGGTGATCAGCGCGGACGGTGACGGCAGATGGACCTTCCTGGAGGAGATCTCCGCGGGACAATCGTCTCAAGTGTCCGTGCCCGTGAAAATCGCGCAGGCCGGTGTCCAGCAGAGTGTGCGCGTGCTGCTGCGCAGCTCGTATCCCCTGGGCTTCTTCAGCGCCGAACGTGAGATCGAGATCGCTGCCGCGCGGCGCATTCATCCCAAGGCGGAAGGCAAGCTGCCCCTGCCGAAACCCGACCGCCCCATCACGGGGCAAAACCTGGCCACCTCTCCCGCAGGCGGCAGACCTGGAAGAGAGGGTGATGACTTCGCCGGCCTGCGTGAATGGCATGCCGGTGATTCGTTGAAGCATGTCGACTGGCGCGCCGTGGCCCGTGGCCGCCCCATGCTGGTAAAGCAGTGGTCCAGCGGCTCCACCCAGGCCGTCACGCTGGATTGGGAGAAGCTGGACCTTCCAGATCCTGCACGTGCCTCGCAGATGGCGCGCTGGATCGAGGAGGCCGAGATCAGCGGCACTCCTTATGCCATGCGTCTTCCAGGCATGGAGATTGAAGCCTCCATCGGCCCCGCGCATGCGCAGCGCTGCCTGGATGCCCTTTCCGAAACCAGCGCCGCCACGCAGCCGGCCATCAAGCGTGCATCCCATCGGCTGCCTGCCGGACACGAACACAGCGCGCATCTGCCTCCCTGGCCGCTGCTCGTGCTTTGCATCATCCTCTCCATCGCCTCGCTGCTCATGCTGGATGTGGTGCCTGCCTCCACGGTGGCCTTGTTTCTGGGCTGTGTGGGGCTGCGTCTCGGGCTTCTGGAGAAAGGCTGGCGGACCCAAGGCAAGGGCCCGCCGCCCCCGGGGCCAACCCGCCCTCGCAGCGCCACGTTTCTAGGATTGAGCGTGCTCGTTGCTGGCGTGATTCTGGTGCAGATCAGCACCGGAAACTTGTTCAGCATGGAAAGCGGCATCGCCGTGCTGCTGGTGCTGCTCGGTGGAAAGCTCATCGAGTCCCGCACACCGCATGATTTCCAGGTGCTGAGCCTTGTGGGCTGGTTCCTCTGCCTGTGCGGCCTGCTTTCCACCCAGACACTCACCCGCTCCCTGTGGACCTTCGGCACCTTCGCGGGCATCGCCGTGTGCATGGTGCGCTTCCGGCGCGGCTCGGACGGCTGGCTGCCGCCCATGAAGCTCACCAGCATCATGCTCATGCAGGCCCTGCCCGTGGCCGTGGTGCTCTTCCTCGTCTTCCCGCGCAGCAGCCTGGGTTTCCTGGAGCGCATCGGCACGGAGCGCACCCATGTCACCGGCATCTCCAGCATGATGGAGCCCGGCAAGATCTCAAAAATCGCCGCCAGTGATGCCGTGTCCTTCCGCGTCGGGTTCCCCGATGCCCCGCCCCCCGAACCTACTTTGCGTTACTGGCGCTGCCTCGTGCTCTGGCAGTGTGATGACGGACTCACCTGGCAGAAAGGTCTTCCCGTGGCGGGCCACTCCAGCGCCTGGCCAACCCGCAACACAGACACCAGGCAGATCATCACCCTGGAACCCCATGGCCAGAAGTGGCTCCCCGGTCTCGACATTCCCATCCATGCCTCCGATGACGGCGGCACCGTTCTGCCTGATGCGGATGACACCATCAGCATCAACCGTAACGTCGACAACCTCCGCCGCTTCACCATCACCTCCCGGCTCACCCAGCAGGAGAGTGAGATCAGTGAAAGCCAGAAAAGCGCCGGGCTGAAACTGCCCTCAAACATTTCTCCACGACTCAAAGAGCTCGCCAAAGAGGTTCGCGGCCAGGGACGCACGAACACCCAGATCGCCCAGCAAGCCGTGCTGCACCTGCAAAAGCAGCAGTTCGAGTACACCCTCGAACCCGGCACCTATGAAGGTCCGAATGCGCTGGATGAGTTCCTCTTCGAGCGCCGCGTCGGCTTCTGTGAGCACTTCAGCGGCGCCTTCGCCACCCTCATGCGTGCCGCCGGCGTCCCGGCGCGCATCGTTATCGGCTACATGGGCGGCGAATGGTCTGACCGCGGCGGCTACTTGATCGTGCGTCAGGCAGATGCCCATGCCTGGACCGAGATCTGGCTGGAGAACCAGGGCTGGACGCGTGTGGATCCCACCGCCGCCCTCGTCCCGGCGCGCATGACCCTGGACCTGCGCACGCTCCTCGCGGGAGGCGAGGAAGAGCTCGAAAGACAACGCGGCAGCTTCTTCTGGCGCACCCTCACCAATGCCCGCCTGTGGTGGGACAGCGTGGAGTATGACTGGTACAACACCGTCATCAGCTTTGATGAAGAATCCCAGATCGCCTGGCTGAACTGGCTCGGCCTCGGCCAGCTGCGCGGCCACTGGATGATCCTGATCAGCGGCGTCGTCATGCTGCTTTCCTTGTTAGGCCTGCTCTTCTGGCTGCGCCGCCCCGCGCCCGTCCGTGATCCCTGGCTGCGCCTCTGGCTGCAGCTTTGCAGGAAGCTGGAGCGGCAGGGCGCCCCTGCCCGGAAACCCAGTGAAGGTCCGCTGAACTATGCGGAACGAGTGGCCTTGGCAAAGCCCGCGCTCGCCGCCCAGGTGCGCAGCCTTGCCCGCGAATATGCGGAAACGCGCTACGGCGGTGATGCCGCCGCCCAGGACTGGCGGGCCTTCCAGAAGAGCCTCCAGGCCTTGGGCTGAACAATCTTTGCAAAGAAGCGCCTAAAGCTTGCATTGCCAGGCATCTGTAACTACAACGCTGTGCATGTCTTTCCCGCAGACAGACCGGTTACGGCAGAACCCTGAAGATGGCTGGGACGTACCTGGATATGACGTGATCGAGTTGATCGGGCGCGGCGGCATGGGCGCAGTCTACAAGGCACGCCAGCATTCCCTGAACCGCGTCGTGGCGGTGAAGATCCTCTCCACGGAGATCGACAATGAGCAGCTGGACTTCGCCACCCGGTTTCGCGTGGAAGCCATGGCCATGGCACGGCTCGCCCACCCTAACATCGTGTCTGTTCATGACTTCGGTGAGACCGCCAGCGGCCGCTTCTTTTACATCATGGAGTTCGTCGAGGGCACCGACCTCGCGAAGAAGCTGCAAAGCACGGAAAAACTGCCGGTCTCGGAGGCGCTCCGCATCATCCTGACAGTCTGCGAGGCGCTTGAGCGCGCTCATTCCGAGGGCGTGGTGCATCGCGACATCAAGCCTTCAAACATCCTCATCCACACCTCCGGCCTCGTCAAAGTCGCTGACTTCGGCCTCGCGAAGATGGATGACCCCAGCACCGCCACCCTGACACTCTCCGGCACCACCATGGGAAGCCATGGTTACGCCGCTCCAGAAGTCTTCGCCAGGGCCAGCACCGCAGATCATCGCGCAGATATCTATTCGTTAGGCGTGCTGCTTTACGAGATGCTCACCGGCAGCGTCCCGCGCGGCATGTTCAAGCTGCCCTCGGAAAAGGTGCCGGAGCTTGGCACTGGCTTTGACTCCCTGATCTGCCAGGCCCTGGAGGAGGATCGTGAGGAGCGCTTTCAAAGCGTGGCTGAGCTGCGCGCAGCACTGTCGGAGCTGGAGCACAGCCACGCACTGCTGCTCGTTCCACAGCAGTCACTCACCCCGCTGCCATCTTCACCGCGCCCATGGCGCTGGATGATCGGCTCTGGCGTGGCGGCTGCCGTGGCCGCCGCCTGCCTGCTCGCGCCGTACAGCACGGACGTGTCCGCCCCGCCCGCCAGCGCCCTGGCACCCAAGGTCACCCCTGAGCCGGACACGCAGGACAGCCCGGCCGCGGAGTTTCACGGTCATCGTTATCAATACATCTCCGGCGCCTGGACCTGGAAGCAGGCGGAGGCTAATGCCGCCAGTCTCGGCGGCCATCTGGTCACACTCACCAGCCCTGAGGAGAACCACTGGGTGTGGACCCAGTTTTCTCCGTATCTCCCGCCGAATGACAAACGCGCCCTGACAGAGCGCGGCTGGTGGGTCGGCGGCAGGCCTCTTGAAACAAGCGGTCAGTGGAAATGGATCAACGAGGAGCCCTTCGACTACACCTGCTGGTCCATCCTGAAGCCGCCCCCTGCCCGCACTCCGCGCCTGCGCCAGCATAACAATGGCGGCGGTGGCCGCCTCTCCGCATGGTCACCCGTGCACTACTCCCAGCCCTGCGGTTACGTGGTGGAGTGGGATGAGGTGAAGGCAGGCTCCTCCGTTTCTGTTCCCAGAAAGGTGATCGACCTCCTCCCGCAGATCGATGTGGAGCGTGACGCCATCTCGGGCGCGTGGACCCGTGATGGCAGTGATCTCGTGGTCAAGGCAGGCCCCATCACGGAGGCAGGCACCACACGCCTGCAGCTCCCCTATGTGCCACCTGAGGAATACGACTTCGAGATCGAGTTCACGTCTGAGGCAGGCATCAATTCCATACAGCAGATCCTCTCCGCCCAGGGGCGCCCTTTCACCTGGCAGATGGACGTGAAGATCGAAGGCGGCGTCAAATCGGGCTTCAATCTGATCAATAAAATCCGCGTGAGCGACCGCAAGGAAGGCACCGCCATGCATCCGCACTTCCTCGCCCACGGCAGACGTCATGTCTCACGGCTGGAGGTGCGCAAAAACGGCCTCCGGGCCATCATCGACGGCCGGGAGATCGTCCGCTGGCGCGCCGGAAAAGACGGCTTCCTGGCGCTCGATATCGCCGCCCCGGAGGCCTTGCGTGACAAGTTGCATCTCGGCCTCGCCGCCGTGAACCGCACCGTGCGCTTTCATCGCATCAGCGTGCGGGAGTTCACCGGCAGCGGCCAGATCGATCTCACCCTCAAGACCGCCGCCAAGTAGCCGCGTCAGGCGAATGGGGCCAAGGCAGGAATCGCCGCACAAGGCAACTAGACCAGTTCTCGGAAA
>NZ_BKAG01000092.1 GCF_007992435.1 Prosthecobacter gellanilyticus
CGGTATCCTGGGCTTGACGCGCGATCGGGGAGAACGAACTGGAAAGTTCGTTTTACAGCTGTCCCCCGTGCACTCTGAGGTCTACGGCATCCTGGGCTTGGCGCGCGATCGGGGAGAACGAACTGGAAAGTTCGTTTTACGTCACTTGCCGCTGAGGAAGGCGAGGAGGTCTGCCATCTGCTCCTTGGTGATGGCGGCTTCGAGGCCGTCGGGCATGAGGGTGCGGTCGAGGCTCTTCATTTCCTGGATGGCATCGCGCTGGAGGGTTTCCTTCATGCCGCCCATCATGGCGAGCACGACGGCATCGCCGGTTTCGCTTTGAATGAGGCCGCTGAGGATACGGCCGTCCTTCATCGTGATCTGGTAGGAGCTCCAGCGGGCCTCGAACATGCGGTTCGGATCCAGGATGTCCGCAAGCAGGGCTTCCGGTGGCTTGGCCTTCACATCGGAAAGGGGCGGGCCGACATCGACGCCGAGGGTGCCGTGCTTATGACAGGTGATGCAGATGGTGGCGAAGACCGCCTGGCCTTTCTTGGCATCGCCCGCATGCTTGGTGGCTTCCATGTAACTGCTGACGACGGCGGCGCGATTGCTGTTCGCTTCACCGAACAGCTTCTTCGCGAGGTCGGCCATCTCGCCGGTGCCGCGCTGGTAGCGCCAGCGGGTTTCCACATCCACCCAGGCTTTGGGGAACTCGCCCTTGTCCATGCGCTTGAAGAGATCGAGCGCTGTGCCTGCATTGCCGGTGAGCATGGGCACAAGGTCGCGCTTCAGCGCAGGGCCGGCCTTGGGAAGCAGTTCATAGATGAGCGGCGCGGTGCTGGTGATGGCGAACTTCTTCATCAGGGCCAGCGTGGCGGTCACAAGTTCCGCAGGCTGGTTGGTGGTTAACAAACTTTGCACCGTGGGTTTCACCGCGTCCCATTTGCGTGAGGCGAGCAGTGGCAGCACGGCGAGACGTTGCTCGAGGGGTGACTTGGGATTGGCGATGACTTCGTCGATCTTGGATTGAAGCGCGGCGATTTCTTTGGCGGCTGCTTCAAAGCCCTTGGGTGGCTTGGCGATGAACTCGGCCAGGGTTTTCACGCCGAGTTTGCCGCCGGATCTTGGAAGACCTTCGGCGATTCCACGCAACAATGCTGATTTCCACCAATCGAGTTTTCCGGGTTCGATCTCAAATGATTGGAACAGATGATGAATGTCCTCAGAATCGGCAGCGGCCGAGGATTGTCTGGCCGCAGCCAAGATAAACTCACTTCTTGCTGCGAAGGCAGCAGCGGGTTGAGCATCAGATGCCCCTGTGGCAGCTTGGAAATCGGTGAGGGTGGTTAGATACTGATGTATGAGCTGTCCCGAGGAGGAGGGGCTTTGAATGAGAATGGCTTTATACAGCCAACCATCGCCCGCCATCGTCATGGCGGCGGCGCGGGCCATGAAATCAGTGACGCCAGGAGTCTTGGTATCGGCATACAAAGCTGCCATCAACGCAGATCTGTTGGGCGCAGATAGCAGAATCAAGGCTGCTTTCTTTAGTTCACTCGGAAGATCGCTTCTGACTGAAATGCATTGGAGGGCGTTCTCGATGTAGTGATCCTCCCCTTCATCAAGCAGAAGCATTCCAATGCCTGTTTTCGCTGGGTTACGCTTATCCAAAAAAGTTAGCAAAGGCACCACGACTGAATCCATGAACTGCTGATTGGTTCCTTTGGCGTTGAGCAACCAAGTTAGATGCACAGCTTCGATCTTGGTGAAGTCCAGTCCCTTGAGTTTCGCTGCCATTGGTTCTGCGTCCACCTCCGGCTTTTCCATGATGAGCCTCTGCGCTGTCTCCCTCTGCCAGGCGTTTTCGTTTCCGAGCCAGGCGACGAGGTCTTCGAGTTTTTCGGGGGCTTTCACGGGCTGAAGCCCATGAGTACTTTGCTTCGTGCCTTTCGGCACGATCTTCCAGATGCGGCCTTCGTTTTCGCCTTGGCGCATGTCGTGGGCTTTGACGAACTCCTCGGGGAAGAAGCGGGCGTGGTCGATCCAGCGGCGGTAGATGTCACAGACGTAGATGGCGCCATCGGGGCCGGTGGTGAAGTTCACGGGGCGGCTCCATTCATCGCTACTGCGGAAGAACTCGGTGCGGTCACCGACGCGGGTGGCTTTGAGGCTCGCGCCATTCGGCTCGACCTTGTAGCGGGTGATGAGCTGGCCGGTGGGATCGGGCACGAAGACGTTGTTTTTCAGCTCAGGCATGACATCGCCACGGTAGACACCCAGGCCGGAACAAGCGGTGTTTGTGCCGGCGTGGGCGTCTGCGGTGGTGTGGGTGATTTTCAGCGGGAACACGCGGGTCTCGGCACCGGCGGGAGCGATGTCCTCAAAGTTCTGAGTGATGCCTGCATGGGGATTCCGTGACATGGCCTCATACGGCATGACGGTGAACATGAGCGGGTTGCGGTTCGAGCAGTAGAAGTGATGGCCGAAGTCATCAAAGGCGCCGCCATACTGGCCTTTGCCACCGGTGGGGGTGATCTCGCCGGTCTTGGGGTTCCATTTGAAGTTGGAGCTGGAGACGTTGGTGGGTGGTAGATCGACTTTTCCGGCTTGCTTGGGCTCGCCGGGAACGAGTTGGAAAACTCGTTCTACGGGATAGATCTCCTTGGCATCGAGGCCGTTGTTGAAGTGCACGCAGCCATCGAGACCCCAGCGCGGGGCGCTGACCTGGAGCTGACTGTGGCGTGGGTTGAAGCCTTTGATCAGCGGCTTGATCTCGTCGGCCTTGCCATCGCCATTCGTGTCTTTGAGGAAGAGAATCTGGCTGCGGGTGGTGGCGATGAGGCCGCCATTGTAAGGCAGGAGGCCCTGCACGTTGTCCATGTGATCGGCAAAGGTCACGGCCTTGTCCATGCGGCCATCACCATCTTCATCCGTGAGGAGCTGGATGCGGGAGAGCCAGGGATCTCCGGCATTCGGCGGGCCTAACGGATAGTCACGCATGTCCGCGACGAACATGCGGCCTTTTTCATCCCAGGTGACTTCCACGGGATCGAGCACGAGAGGCTCGGCAGCGACCAGCCGGGCCTCATAGGGACCATCGAGCTGGATCTGCTTCAGGGACTCTTCGGGAGAAAGGGCTTTCTCCTGGCCATCACGCACGCTGACATCACTGCCGCCGCTGGCTTGAATGGCGCTCCACTTCTCTTTGAACTCGCCCAAGGGATAAAGCTCGTAACGACGCACGATCATCTCGGCACCTTCGGTCTGGAGGAGGATCTTGCCTTCAGCAGGCTTGCAATCAAAGGCCTCGTTCACGAGGGCTCCATTGACGAAGTATTGAAGGGTATCGCCCTTGGCGATGACCTCGAGGCGGTTCCATTCGCCGGGAGGGGACTCGACGTCGTTCTTGCCACGGAAGCCGACTTTATCCGCCCAGTCTTCATCGCGGCCTTTCCAGTTGATGCGGCCTTTGGTGACGGTCTGGCGGGGCTCGCCTTTCTTCCAGATTTTTTCTTTGTCGCGGTCGAGCGCATACTCGGAGCTGAGGCTGGTGGTGAGTTCGGTGCCGTCTGCGAGCTTGGGCGAAAGCACGAGGATGTCCCCTACCCCGCCCTCGATGATCTGGGCTTCGATGCTGGCCATCCAGGTATCCCCATACGCGCCATGCGGGCCGTAGCCGTGGAGGAGGATGCCGTTGTCCTTCGCGGCTTTCTCGCGCTTGCCCCAGGTCTTGGTGCCCCATTTGAATTCGAGCACGAGGTGATAGTCCTTGTAGATGTCCTTGGTGGACACATAGCCGTAACCACGGCCGCTGATGTTGAAGGTGCCGTCCTTGGCGAAGGTCCAGATGTCTTTGGGATCATCATGAAAATCCGCCTTTGGATTCACGTGGTGATCCACGTTGCCAGATTTGATGACCTCCAGGAGGTCGACTTTCTTCGTGACGGGTTCCACGGCGAAGAGGGCCGAGGAACACGCGGAAAGCACAGCGAGGGTGGTGAGCAGCGGGCGCATGATTTGAGAATACGAAACGATGGAAGAAACCATTACGGCGCATGGGGGATGCCACCTCATGCCCACGCGGCGTGTTTCGGTGCTTTGGTGATGCGGAGAGGGGTGGGCATTTATGCTTTACGATTTTTGATTGATGAGTCGGGTTGGAGAGAGGGGTGGTGAGTTGGCGATGAGGAGGACGGAAGGGGTTTATCGTGGATGGGGGCGGAAAGTTTACCGTCGCGGGGTTTGGGTTTGAGTTGCCCAAGTCACCGCACTTTGTGGATAATGACGCTGGTCATCAGGCCCTTGGTCGAATCAGCAAACCTTCCAGATCATCATGAGACTTCTTTTTCTCACTCTCGCCTCCCTAGCACTCTTGGGTTCCACTGCCGGAGCGCAGCAGATCGATATCCGGCGACACATTGAGGTGGATGCGACGTCTCAAATTTCCGCGGATGTGGATCGAGCCTCATGGCAGATCAAGATTCGTGGTGAGGCAGCCTCCCTGGCGGATGCCTCCAAGGCCCTGGATGCCGCCACGGCATCCCTCCGGGATCGGCTGAAGCAAGGAGGTCTGGATGCGGAGGCTTTGCGACTCAGCGGCATTGCCTCCGGCAAGCACTACGAGAACGCGCGCGAGACCCGTGTCTTCAAGGGCTTCTACGCTGAACGAGCTGCTGTGGTGGAGATCTCCGACCTTTCCAAACGCCAGGCGTTGGAGACGGTCTTGCTGGCTGATGACCAGATTGAGACGGTGAAGGTGGATCTGCGTTCCTCCAAGCATGCGGAACTCCGAAAACAAGCGCTGCTGGCGGCCATGGCCGCGGCCAGGGAGAAGGCTACCTTCCTGGCGAAAGAGGCGGGGGCGGATCTCGGCCCGCTGCTGGCCATTCGGGAAGGTGCGTCCCAAAATGGCTGGGGCACGCTGATCTCCAACAGCATCTCCCAGCCCCTCTTTGCCCAGGACCAGGGAGCGGAGTTTGAGAAGCTGGAGTATACAGCGACGGTCACGGTGAAGTTTGAACTCCGGTGATCCGCGAGGCATTTTTTGTTAGGCTGACATTGTAGAAATTCATCGTTATGAAGAAACTTACCTTGAGCCAGGCCGTGGCGAGATCACGCAAGATCCGGGAGGCTTATCATCAACTGGAGCTAAAGCACCATGGCCGTGAATGGACGGTGGAGGAGGATGCGCTGGCCTTTCTGACGGACGCGGGGCTGGTCGGCCGGCTGACGATGGCGCAGCAGGGTCGCTGGCCGGTGGAGAAAGGCGCGGCTGATGGGCTGGAGCACAAGATTGGCGAGTGCCTCTGGTGGCTGATGGAACTCGCCAGACGGATGGAGATCGATGCTGAGAGTGCGCTGGAGACGTTTCTGACCACGACGGAGCAGCAGTTGGAGGGATCAATGAAGGTGGCTCCGAAGCGGAAGGTGAAGAAGAAACATACTAAGTTATGAGTCGACGGCCATTTCTGGTCGGTGCGCTTGTTGCCATCGTCTCCTATCTTTATTGCACGTGGTTTTCATCGCCCGCCATGACCACGTATCTGGTCTCGCCTGAAACCAAGCTATGGGACCGCCTTGAGCCAGTGCGGCTGGGTTTGTTCTTCCTTGCCGTGGTTGGGTTTGTTGCCGTGTTGGCCCTTTGTGGTAAGTGGCGCAGGGTAGCTGCTTACATTTGGGCGCTGGTTATCATCATGGTCATCATTCGTCGCCAAATTCCTGGATATCCGCCTCCAAGCGGGCTGCCGTATGCGGTTGCATTCTGGTTGAGCCTCCTGGCGGAGTTGTATCTGTGCCGAAGGGCCCTGATGAACGTGCCAGTTATCCGACACGCTTCCCCATGAAATTCATGAGCCGATTACCTGACCATAGGTCTCCAGAGACGGCAGGCTCACGCCAGCCGCTAAGCTACGAGGGACCTCACTGATCCTCGCTCGAAAGCCTCGCAGCCTCACGCTTGAGGATGCGGCCGACGCGGTGCTTGGCGAGGTAGACCTGGGCGGCGTTGACCCCCAGTTCCTTTTTCACACGTTCGGGGCTCCAGCCTTTGAGGACGTAGCAGGAGAAGATCTGGAACTGGCGGGGGGAGACGAGGGCGCGGACGCGGCGCAGGGCGATGTCCATGACCTGGTCCTGCCACTCTTTGTCCCAGAGCTTCTCCAGGGCCATGCCGTTCGGATCCGCGCAGCGCTCGATGGGAGCGGTGCGGCGCTCTTCAGTCTCGTCAAAGTGCAGGTTGGCTTCGCGGCTCTGCTGCTTTTTGCGGCGGCGGAACTGGTCGAGGATGCGCCAACGGGCTTGATTGAGGAGGAAGGATTTGAAGGAGCCGAGGCTGGTATCAAACTTCTTCTTCTGAAGGTTCTTGGCCACGCCGATGAAGGTCTCCTGCACGACATCACTGGATTCGTCATCGCTGAGGCCGGACTTGCGGGCGACGTGGAAGACGAAGCCGGAGTAGGTGCGGTAGAACTCGTCCCAGCTGGACCAGTCAGACCAGTTGTCCAAGCGCTCGATCAAGGTCTTGCGCGTGGGGATGCCTCCGGAGGCTTCCTTCACAATGTCTTCGGGGATGTCTTTGGGCGTGTCGTCCTCCATGGGCGCGGGTGGGGCAATCAGTCTAAGATACGGCTTCGAGGTGGCAAGGGCGGATACGAATGCCGGATTTCTCAAACAAACTGGCCTTCGGAGGGGCTGAGTAACACGTGAGCCTGGGAAAAGTCGCCAACATTCAGTTCGACGTGGGCGAGGTCGCCAATGGCGAGGGGCAGGGTGTCCTCATCCAGAGTGCGGAAGGCGATGACCTTTTTGCCATTGGGCAGGGAGGCGTGCCAGGTGCGGTCGCTATGCTGGCCGAGGATGGTAACGATGGAAGGAACGGTGACGGGGATCATATCAGATCAAGCGAGGCTAAATCAAGGGGCGCGGGTGGCCTTGCGGACGGTGGGGGGAGCCTCTCCGGGCCGGGCATCCCAGTGGAGGTCGACTGCATCCAGATGGGCGCGGGTAACGAGGATGTCCACGGCGCGCTGGAGGACGGCATCGTGGGCCTGGGTGTTGGAGTCGGCCATGTTGGCGGGGCCGCCGGTGCTGCGGCGGATGTATTCCTCCAGCTCAGGGTTCTTCCGGGCGACCAGGGCGGCCTCGTTGTAGCGGGGGCGGGACTGGTCAAAGATGGTCTGCTTGAGCTGGGGGCGCTTGTCCTGGGAAAAGAGCGCCAGCTTGGCCCCGGCGGGGAGGTCGATGGAGAAGTCAGGGCGGATGCCTTTTTCAAACAGGGAGGTATCGTCCGGGAGCAGCATCTCAGCCCGGGCGTAGCGCATGAGCCAGACATCATCCAGCGGGCGGGTTTCGTAGCGGACGGTGGCGCCGCGGGTGCGGCTGCCGAGGACGATGGCCTGCTTCCGCTGCTGGAGCACGGCGGCGAGCGCCTCGCCCAGGTTGCTGGTGTCCTCATCCACCAGGACGAGCAGCGGGGAGGTCCAGAGAGGTTTGGCGTGGCTGATGAAGAGCTGAGCGCTTTCGCGGCCGACCTGCTTCAGCTTGAACATGACCTCTCCCTCCGGCAGGAACCCTTCCAGCATGGAGGCGGCGATCTCAAAATCACCGGGGGCAGCGCCACTGCGGAGATCCAGGATGAGGTTTGGCACCTTGGCCTCAGCGAACTCGCGTAGCTTCGTAAGGAGCTGGGTGGCCTCCTCCGGGGCAAAGGACTGCGGGCGCAGGAAGGCGATCTCCGGGGTCAGCTTTTCCGCGATGACGCCGGTGGGGATGTCTGGGCGCTGGGCCTCGATCTTGCGGACCAGCCCGGCACCGAGGTCGAGACGCTCCAGCAAACCCTGGAGGGCGGCGCGGTTCAGCTCGTCAAAGTTCAGGTCGCCGGAGCGGATGTATTCGCTGCGGAGGATCTGGAAGGCATTCTGAACGGCGGCCTGGGAGATGCCCTCGATCTTCACGGGAGCGGCGGTGTCTGCCTCGGCCTGGAGCAGGGCGGGGAGAGCAGCAGCCAGGGCGATCCAGGGGCAGAGGTTCATTCGTAATCGGAGTCGTTTTCGCTATCGTGATCCTGATGCAGGTGGTTTAGAGCATGAACGGTGCCCGCATGATGCGCCCAGGCGAAGTGTCCGGCAATGGCGCGACTGACAAAATCTTTGGCTTCTTCGACTGCGGCCTCCAGCGGAAAGCCCTGCCCCAGGGCGGCAGCGATGGCGGCGGAGTAGGTGCAGCCGGTGCCGTGAGTCTGCACGCCGTGGGTGCGCTGGGCCTCCAGCCAGATGATGGCATCTGCCGTGCAGAGCACATCGTCCGCGCTGTCATCCTGCAGGTGGCCGCCCTTTACCAGCACGCTGGTCTGGAAGGTTTGCGAAAGGTCATTGGCACAACGTTCCATCTCCTTTCGCGTGGTCACGGGCCTGCCCCAGAGCACCTCGGCCTCGTCCATGTTCGGGGTGATGAGGGTGGCCAGAGGCAGGAGCTGGGATTTCACGGCCTGGACGGCTTCGTCTTCCAGCAGCTTCCCGCCGCTGGTGGCCACCATGACGGGGTCTACCACCAGGGGCACTTCGCCCGCGAATTGCTTCCAGGTGCGCACCACCGCCTCTACCTGCGCCACACCGCCGAGCATGCCGGTCTTGGCCGCCTGGATGGGGAAGGCCTCAAACAGCAGCCGGATCTGATCCGCGATGAACTCCGGATCCAGCAACCGGACGATGGACACCTTCCCTGGAGTCTCCGAAACCACGCTGGTGAGAGCCGTGAGCGCATAACAGCCCAGGGCTGAGATGGCCTTCAGGTCCGCCTGGATGCCCGCGCCTGCGGAGCAGTCCGAGCCAGCCATGGTAAGAATAGGAGGAAGCGAATCAGCCACGCGCTATTGATGCACGCCGGTCTGCCTGAGGCAACGGCTGAAACTGTGGGAGGGAGGTTTTGGGCAGGCTTGAATACATTTTTGAAAAACTTCAAAAACCTGTCCTCGCGCCGGAGGGCTGTTCGTCGTCACCATGAACCTGCTGCTATTGGAGCTGTGGGGCTTTTCAAAACCATCAACTCAACGTCTACGACTATGAAACACATTCTCCTCCTCTCTCTCATCGCCCTTGGCTCGCTGAGCTCCTGTCAGTCTGGGCAGACCAAGGCGGCTGACGCCGCTGCCAACCCCCACCCCGAGATGCCGCCTTACAAGGGGTCGGCGGCTTTTGAGCGCATGAAGTCCCTGGTGGGCAAGTGGTCGGCTGAATCCCCTCAGATGGGCAAGATGAACACGGAGTTTCGGCTCATCGCGGGAGGTTCGGTGGTGGAGGAGCGGTTCGCTGGCGGCACGCCGATGGAGATGCTGAGCACCTATCACGATGTGAACGGCAAGCTCACGATGACGCACTACTGCATGCTGCGGAACCAGCCGAGAATGCACCTAACGAAGAGCACGGCGAACTCGCTGACCTTTGACCTGGCACCCACACCCGGCCTGAATGCGAAGAAGGACAAGCACATGCACGGCGCCACCTACACCTTCATCGATGCGAATCACTTCAAGCTCGAAGGCGTGGCCTGGGACAATGGCAAGGCCTGTGAATGCGGTCCTCCGGTGATCTTCACACGGAAGTGAGCAAAGAGCTTGGGAATGAAAAACCACGCCCCGCTTGATCACGGGGCGTGGTTTTAAGTTGATTATTTTGCCGCACTTTTAGAGCAT
>NZ_BKAG01000093.1 GCF_007992435.1 Prosthecobacter gellanilyticus
CCCTCCCCCGAACCTTAAACTCGGCGCTGATGCCCCTTCCCATGATTGAAACGCCCCTCCGTGTCTCCACCTGGAGGGTCCAGGCGTTCGGCTGGGTTGGCCTGGCCTTCTTTTCCTTCTGCCCCATCTTGGGGTGCTTCAAGGAGCAGGCACACGTGGCACCGTATTTCATTCCCTTCATCCTTCTCTCCGCGGCGGTTTTGGTGATCTCCGGCACCATCATCGCCACTCCTGAAACCCTCAGCCTCACGAACATGTTCGGCCGTTTCGAGCTGCCCTGGCGTGAGGTGGACCGCATCGAGTTCGGTCAGGGCAGCCTCGTCTTCTTCGCCGGCCAGCGACGCCTCACCCTGCCAGTGTTCGGGTGGTGGTCAGGCCCCGACGCTTATGCGCTCTACAATCTCATCCATTCCTTCTCCTGCCATGGCCAGATCCCCATGAAGCTCACCTTCCGCGCGGATCTCCTCCTGCATAAAAACACCCGGGTCTCATGCTAGGACACATTGATTGTTAGGTATTGAACTCGAAAAAAAGATCGCCCCGTGAATCATCTCTTCTCCCTCGCCTCCCTCGCCCTCATCACCCTCGGTGCCTGCGCCACCCCGCAGCCAGCCGCACCCGCCCACGAGTCCACCACAACCGCCTCCACCGGTGGCGACTGGGGCTTCCTCAAGTTCGCCGAAGTGCGCGCCTACCGCATGAACTGGAAGGAAGAAGATGCCATGGAAGACTTTGCGAATCGCGAAGGCAGGCTCAACCCCACTCGGCGCCCCAAGGAAGGTGTCAAGCTGAACGCCGGCCAGGTCACCCGCCTGCAGCAGGCCATCACCGGTCATCACCCCAAGCCCAGGACCGTCTCCGGGCAGGTACCTCCGGTCATGGCCTGCTTCTACCCCCACCACGCCTTCGCCTTCCGCGATGAGAAAGGCCAGCACGTGGGGTGGATTGAGGTCTGCTTCATCTGCGGCGGCCATCGTGGCGAGCCCCGAAGCTTCTCCGAAACCGTGGACATGAAAGCCGTCGCCACCCTCCTCAAAGACCTCGGCATCCCCCTCTGGAATCCCGCTTGGGACTAACCAAAAGAATGCTCAAATCCCGCGCGCCACTTCTCGCCGCCTTGCCGTCAGCCAATTTTCAGTTCTCAGTTTTCAGTTTACAATTTTCAGTCCTTCCCGGCCCCTCATCACCCGCCATTCTCCATTTTCCATCCCCCCATCTCCCCGCGAATCGTTCCCCGTTCCCCGTTCCCCGTTCACCGCGAACCGCGAACCGAGAACCGCGAACCGCGAACCGAGAACCGCGAACCGAGAACCAAGAACCAAGAACCAAGAACCAAGAACCAAGAACCAAGAACCGCTCACCAAGAACCATGCCCGAAACCCCCGATTCTCCCGAAACCCCCGAGTCCGCCTGGATCACCGCCGAGCGCGGAAAAGTCATCGCCTACCTCGCCCAGCAGGGCTGCCAGCACGGCGGCGTCGGCCAGTGGCCCGCCCTGCACCTCGACCAGTGCTTCGCCATCTGGGCCGTCCAGTCCCTCAAGGCTGAAGGCCGCACCGGCTGGTGGGCCATCAGCGGCGACCTGCCCACCGACTACATGAGCGCCAGCAGCACCGCCGACCACCCCCGCGCCGCCATGCGCCACTTCAGCACCCAGTGGCTGGAAATCGCCGCCGCCATGGCCGCCGGCAAACCCCGTGAAGGCGACGGCGCCTACATGATGGGCACCCCCGACGAATGGCCCCGCCTCGAGCCCATGCTCCGCTCCCGCGCCGAGCTCCTCCACGACCTCGCCGAAGACCCCACCCTCTGGGCCGAGTGACCCCGGCCTCCCAACGTAGAACAGGTTTTCCAACCTGTTTTCTGAGAGGCTGCATCAAGACGTAGAACAGGTTTTCCAACCTGTTTTCTGTCAGGTCACTCCAACATGCAAGCGCCAAGACCAACCGCAAGCCCACCCCGCTCTAGCATCAGCGTCCTGCGAGCCCCTCATCAGCAGTAAAAAAACTCCCCGCCAATCCCAGCCGCCTAACAAAAAAAAGAAAATAAACCTCCAGGCATTCGCGCGCAACCCCTCCCCAGCACGATCAGACCTAACCATCTCAGCCATCACGAAAACCCCAGCAGCTTCGTCAGGCTGCCGATCGTCTCGGCGATGCTGCCGCTGAAATCCTTCACATAGTTCGCGGCCTCCAGCAGGCCTTCGGAGGAGACGGAATACCATTTCCTGTTAGGCTTCTGGGCCGTGGCCTCTTGGGTCAGGAGTTGCAGGTCTTTCGCCACTTCCTCCTGTTTCTCCTCCGGCAGTTGTTCCATCATTCGCTTCACGTCCTGCTGCAGCTTTTCCAGCAGCGTCTTCAGCTCTCCAGGAGCCTGCTGCTGGACCATGTTCGTGCAGTTCGTCAGCGTCTGGCCGACCTGGCTGTTGATGATGTTGCCGTGGATGGTGAGGTTGTGGCTGTCTGTGTTCATGCGGTTAGATTTGTCTCCTTCGATGTAGTCTCCTTGAATGTAATTGTGAATGATCGCGCCTCTCGGTTCATGCCCATCTCGCGGCGCACGCTTCCGGCGCTCGGCATCGCGACGGTGCTTGTCGGTCACTTGGTTCAGCGCCTCGGCCACTTGGAAACCTTCGATCTTGCCATTCACTTTCACCATATCACCGGGCGTGCCCTGTCCCTCCAGCAGCAGCAGCTTCTCATAATCCACATACACCTCCGGATGCTTCGGAATGGAGATCTGTTCCTCGACCGCCAGATGACCGCTGAATGAACGATGAATGTCCTCCAGCGTCCCGCGAATCAGCGCCAGGAAATCCTGCCGTTCGCGCTTTGTGCCGCCACGAATGAAGATATCCACCTGTGCCTCCTCCGTGTTGCTGCGCACCAGCGCCTCCGTCTGATCTTTCCGGAACTTCGCCCCCGTGCGCCAGAGACAACGATTGGCGATGTGGCCATGCAGCCGCACCAGAAAGCGGCCCATCACACTCCCCGGCAGCACCTTATATTGATAGCGGAAGGTCATGGCCCCCTGCCAGTCACCCGTGTCCACCTCGTCCTTGTGCAGCAGGTCCGGCAGGAACCACTGGTCCTGCTCCCCGTCAAAGACAAAGCAGATCTCAAACCTCTTCATCATGGCGATGATGAAGTCCTTCTTTGTTCCAGGGTAGCGATCTCCGGGCAACTGCGCCAGCGCTGCCCGCATGCTGCCGCGGTCCATCTTGCCACCTGCGCGGATCAGCTTCGCATCATTCAGCAGCCGGTAGATGGCCTCCGTCACCCAGCCGGGATCCAGCACATTCAGCTCCTCCACATGCGCCGGTGCGGCCTGGCGTGCACGCTCCTGCTCAAAGATGGCATGCTCGCTGAAGTGCAGCACACTGCCCAGCCGGTGCATCACCGTCAGCAGCAGCTCACGATCCTTCTGCTCTTTGATGCCGCGCTGCGCGGCCAGCGCATGATACTCCTGCAAAGTCAGGTAGGGGCGGCCATCCGTCTCCAGCTCATCCTTCAGGTCTAACCATTGATTGAGCATCGGCCTGTCCACCTCCGCCACATGCTCCTCCACCGCCTGGGCGATCAGCCCCTTCAGCTCCTCCAGCCCCTTTCGCTCGTCCACATTTCCCACATGGCGGCAGCACACCTCCTTGGCAAAGGCCTTGATCTGCGGGTGCTCGCGCTGCAGCGCCGTCCAGTTCAGTTGCATCACCTGCTGGTCCGCCTTGTTGCAAACCACGATCACCGGGGAATCACCACCATAGGAGGCGATCAGGCGTAGCCAATAATCAATCCTCGTCTGGCGCTCATTCTGCCGGCTGTCCAGCACCAACACATACACACTGCGGTGGCTGAGGAAGAACTGGTGCGTCGCGTGCATGATGTCCTGCCCGCCAAAGTCCCACACATTCAGCCGCACCTCCCCCAGCCGCCCGCAATTCATCATGAGCCGGTGCCGCTCAATCCCGTGCGTCTGGCTCTGGCCAGGGTTGAAGTCCTCCCCGAGTAATTGGCGGATCAGCGAAGTCTTCCCCACCTCACTCTCACCCACCACCAGCACCTTCACCTCATTCAATGGTCGCGTGCGGCCCCGCCTCTGCGCGAAGTAGTGAGCTAGAATCTCTTTCGGGTCTGCTGGAGTGGCATTTTTGTTTCGAAGTTCTTCAAACGTGGGACCCAGCATTTCAGCCAACAGTCCGAGACGGGGATTTTGATGGAGGAAAAGAACCTCGAGATGATTGAGACGGGAAAGCTCCGTGGGCAGGCTCGTGAGCTGGTTGTGGAAGAGGAAGAGGTGCGTCAGCGCTGAGAGCTGGCCGATTTGCGGCGGCAGGCTTGTGAGCTGGTTGTGTTCGAGGAAAAGATGAGTCAGCGCTGAGAGCTGGCCGATTTGAGCCGGCAGGCTTGCGATCTGGTTGTTGTCCAGGTAAAGGTTCATCAGCGCGGAAAGCTGGCCGATTTGCGGCGGCAGGCTTGTGAGCTGGTTGATGGAGAGTTCAAGCAGCCGCAGCGCTGTGAGCTGACCGATCTCCGGCGGCAAGCTCGTGAGGTTGTTGTTGTAAAAGTCAAGCCGCGTCAGTGCTGTGAGCTGGCCAATCTCTGGCGGAAGACTTGCGAGCTGGTTGGTGAAAAGTAAAAGCTCCTCCAACTTTGTTAGTTGGCCCATCTCCAGCGGCAGACTTGTGAGCAAGTTGTTGTAGAGGTGAAGGAGCGTCAGCGCGGAGAGCTGACCGATCTCCGGCGGCAGGCTTGTGAGCAGGTTAGTGTCGAGGCGAAGCTGCGTCAGCGCGGAAAGCTGGCCGATCTCCGGCGGCACCTGAGTCAGCCTGAGGCCACTCAGATCCAGATCCGTCCCCTCCTCCCCCTGCTGCCGACACTCCTCGATTCTTCTCAGCGCCTCATCATAGGCTCTTTGCGCTTCAGGGGACATCTTCGGGAGGTCTGGCATAACTGGCGCGGAGGATGGGAGATGGGCGCGGGGATGTCGAGCAAGGGATGTGACTTTTTCTTACGGGGGTGGGTCTCAGGGGAACGTTCCAAGCAAGCCCAGGCCAAGCCCAAGCCCAAACCCCTCACTCCGCAGAGTCAGGATAACCGCCGAGAAATCCATTCAGAAGGTATTCTCTGCGGTTATCCCATCTCTGCGGTGTCAAAAGAGCATCCACGACACCCCACCACCTCCGCGAATCTCTTTTGAACCGCGCATCAGACGCTGATCAAAAGCCATTCAACAGCCTCGATCAGCGTCCTGTGAGCGTCCCATCAGCGGTCCAATAGTTCCGCCCATCTCCACCGCTCTCATGCCGATCCCCTCCGGCCATTTTCCATTCTCAGTTCCTCCATTCTCCATTCCCCCATCTCCCGGAGTCTCCGCCCCCTCGACAAGCCCCCGAACCCACCCCACGCCCAACCAATTTTCAGTTCTCAGTTCTCAGTTTACAATTTTCAGTCGCTCCCGAGAACCCTCCTTCGCCAAGGCTTCGGTGGGCGAGCCCGAGAACCGAGAACCGCGAACCGCGAACCGCGAACCGCGAACCGCGAACTCCCTATTGAGACCTCCTCCCATCTTCAGGTCAGACAGGCGCAAACCCTCCGCGCCGTGCGAAATGCAGTCGTCAAAGCCAGTCCAGACCAGCCCCGTCCCCTGAAAGCCCATGAACCTCCACATGTCCCCCGGCCTGCACCCGCATCCCGCCTGCGTCAACTGCACCCCTGAGCAGCGGGAGGTCCTCATCTCCGCCCTCCAGCTCTACCAGACCAAGCTCTCCGAAGACGCTCTCGAAAGCGATGACGGCGCGCGTGAAGAAGTCCTGCTCGAGGCCCTCGTCGCCGCCGACCTCACCGAACGCCTCAAAGAATTCCGCCAGCACAAACACGACCATGCGCATGAGCATGAGCATGAGCACAGTCATGGCCACGAGCACGCCCACCCAGCCGCCATGGCCCATTGACGCCTCGGTTCGTCTCATTACCTCGGCCCCCAGAAGCCATTTTGTAGAAACATGAGGGTGGAAAGATTCTCTGAAATCTTTCTGCCTTAATTTTTCGACATAACTAAAAGCGATTCAAGTGCCATCGGCGTGTCACCCCAATCCTTTCACACCGCAGAGTCAGGATAACCGCAGAGAAAACCATCAGAAAGTCTTCTCTGCGGTTATCCAATCTCTGCGGTGTAAAAAAGAAGATCAATGGCAAACCACTGCCCTCTCCCGCCCAGCCAATTTTCAGTTCAGCCAAGGCTGGCCGCCACATGCCTCCAGGCCTCAGGCCATTTTCAGTTTTCCATTCCTCCTTTTTCCATTTTTCCATGCCTGGAAGCTGGTGACTCCTCCGACATGGAGGAACTGAAAATGGAGGAACTGAGAATGGAAAATGGAAGAGCCTAGGCCACGTCCCACACGACCAACGCCAGCTCACGCCGGAGTCCAGGCTCTAGCCGGTCTCCTCCGCAGTCTCCCGGGACCCCGGCTCCAGCCCCAGCCAGCCTTCCACCACAATCGCCGCCGTGTGGCTGCAGGCCTGCAGCCCGTAGGAATACGGGCGGAGACCGGCGATGTGCGGAGAGGCCATGTCAAACACACGCGGGTTCGGCTGCCCGTCCTCGCCGATCACGTGATACGTCTCGTCAATGTCGATGCCGCCGATCTCATGGAGCTGGCGGCCCTGCGCATCCGCGCAGTCAGACTTTTGGTTCGCGGAGTCCTCCGGTGTCTCACCGCTCCCGGCATAGGGCACCCGTGCCGGGCGGATCTTCCCGCTCTTCGCCAGGCTGGGGAAGGGATACTCCTCCACTCCCACCGGGCTCTGCCCCTTGCAGTCGATGAACATCGGGTAATGCAGAGTGCTCTTCTTGCCTCCCTCATCCTCCACCTTCACCGTCACGCCCTGGCCATCCTTGGGGTGGACGTCCGCCACGGCACCCGTCACCAGCTCCAGCCGCCCGGCATCATAGAGCGCCAGGATCTTGTCACCAGACTGCAGCGGCATGGCTGCGGCCACGTTCATGACAAAGGGCATCACCTTCGCACGCAGCAGAAGATGATCCTCCGCAGGCATCAGCCCCGCGTGGTAGTTCAGCATGTACATCAGATCATCCAGGATCTCCTTCCAGTGGATCGGCCGGTGGCGTTTCACTGAGGCCACCGCCTCCGTCATCTCCTTCCGCATGCCTTCAAAAGCATTCGCGTAGTCATGCTTCTCCGTCATCGCCTCCGCGAAGTCCACCACGCCAAACGCAGGATCTCCCAGCCGCCGCGCCACATCATTCAGCGCGTTTTTCTCCAGTGCCTGGATCAGCGCGGGACGGCACACCTGGTCAAAGTACGTGGCCAGCCGCAGAAAGCCCGCCTCGTCCCGCAGACTCAGCAGCTCCTCCCGGCTCACGTGCCGGTACACCTCCCGCCTCGGCTTCCGCTGGTCAAACTGCAGATGCGGCAGCAGCCCCTGCGCGGAGTGCATCGCCATCTTAAACTCACCCGCACCCTCGTCCGCATGATACACCAGGCGGTTCCCCTCTTTCACAAAGCTCCCATGCCGGTGCGCCAGGGATGAGATCACATCAAACGCGCTCAGAGACGCCCCCAGCGTCCCGATCGTGAAAGGGTAGTGGCCCCCGTCCTCCGGCAGCAGCTTGGAGATCGGCCATGGCGAGGCAAAGTAACCCGCTTTGGGTGAATCTTGGTTAGGCCAGTGATGCCCCGTGGCGATCACCACCCTCCCGGCCTCATAGATCTCTCCCTCAGCGCTGAAGAGCCTCACAAAGCCCTCCTCATCCGTGATGTCCGTGATCTCGCACTGCGCATGATCAGTGATGCGGATGCCCGCCTCCTCCAGCCAGGCCGTGAGCAGCTGGTACTGCGCCTTAAAATACTCCCCCAGCGCCAGCCGGCTGTAGATGCCCTCCTCGCTGATCTCCGTGCTGGAGATGCCCAGGGACTCCAGCACCGTGGGGCTCTGCGCGCGCAGCCATGCCGCCAGAGTCCGGGGCAGCTCCGGCAGCTCATCGGAGGAGATGTTGGACAGGTTGAACCGGTCCGTCGTGTTCGGGCTGTAGGGCATGCCCATCCCGGTGAACTCACATTTCTCAAAGACCAGGATCTCCCGAAACTGCCGTTTCAGCACCTCCACATGATCGAGGATGTGCTTCAAAAGATAGATCGCTGAGGGGCCGCTGCCGATGACCGCGAGCGTTTCCGGGACTTTCATGGTGGGACGGGAGTTTGCATCTCCCCACGCAATCGCGTGAAGGCCGCGCGCTGGACCTCGGACGATTGCATTTTGTTCCGTTCCTTATGTCATGAGCACGCCTAGCGTCACAGATCCAGAGAGCCATCCTCCGCCTCCGCGCCAGGACGTGCCCGTGCTTCATGCGAAGCTCATCAAAATTTACATCTCCTCCGGGCACGACTACTGGGGCCGCCAGGGGGAAGGCCGCCTCCAGCATGGCATCCAGGACGTCCCGGAGGTCGAGTGCGTGCCAGAGCGTGGATTGCGCGGAGATCGCTACTGTTTGAAAAAAGCTGGTCATAAAGCCCAGGTCACCTTCTTCTCAGCGGAGGTCTTTGACCAGCTCCGCGAGCAGTTCCAGCTGCCCAAACTCCCCGCCTCCATCTTCCGCCGGAACCTCATCGTCCAGGGCGCATGTTTGCAAGATTGGTTAGGCAAACGCTTCCTCTTCCAGGGCATCGAGTTTGAGGGCACCCAGGAGTGCAAACCCTGCCACTGGATGGACCGCGCCATCGCCGAGGGCGCGGAGGCGTATCTCAAGACCGCCTTTCGCGGCGGCCTGCGCGCCAAAATCATCACCGCAGGCATCCTGCATGTGGGATGATGCAGCCCGCGCCGCCGGCCAAAAGCAGCCCAGGTCCATCACACCGCAGAGGTGAGAAGACCGCCGAGAATACCTCCGGATGGTTTTCTCTGCGGTCTTCCAGACTCTGCGGTGTTAAAAAGTAATGACTGCGCCCGCACCCAAAGTGGGACAGATTTATAACCTGTCTCCCCGCGCCCCCCAAGGCTCACGCCCCCACCCAAGCCTCCGCGAACCCGCGCCAGCATAGCAGCCCTCACCCTCCGCGCGATGAGCCGAGGACTCACGCCCCCAGAAGCCATTCTGTAGAAACATGAAGGTAGAAATAGTTTCTGAAATCTTTCTACCCTAATTTTTCTACATAACCAAAAGCGCTTCAAGTATCAGCGGCGTCACCCCAATCCCTTCACACCGCAGAGTCAAGAAGACCGCAGAGAAATCCATTCAAAGGGTATTCTCTGCGGTCTTCTCATCTCTGCGGTGTAAAAAAAGAACATCCAGCCACATGCCTCCCGATCTCCCTCCGTCCATTTTCCATTTTCAGTTCCTCCATTCTCCATTCCTCCATCTCCC
>NZ_BKAG01000094.1 GCF_007992435.1 Prosthecobacter gellanilyticus
GGCTTGGTCCTTTTCCGTGTCTTCCGTGTGTTCCGTAGGCCCTTCTTCTTGGCTCTTGGACCTCCGTGTCTCCGCGTCTTCCCTCTCCGTGTCTTCAGCCTTCTCTCAGGCAGTCCGCCGCCTTCATCGCCTCATGAATCCCGCGCATCTGTGGATCCGTCTCGCTGGCCTTCCACGCCGTGTCGCGGCTGCAACCATGCGTGGTTTGATAATCATCCAGCCAGGCATTCAGCCTCGTCATGCGCTCCGCAGCCTCCATGAGCGCAGGCTTGTGACCACCAAGGTTCAAAGGCTGGCCATTGAGCTGGACGCGAAAGGCGCTGAGGCGATTGAAAGCCTGGTCAAAGTCCGCGTTCAGCTCCGCACGCTCCTCATCCTCATCCGCCTTGGTGATGCGGCCTGTCTCCAGTGCATGGGCGATGGCTCCATTCACCCGGGAGTTGTGCATGAGATCACGCTCCGCGCTCAGCGTGGCGATGAGGCTCTTCATGGCCGCACGCTCGCTGACCAGCGCATTCAGCTGCGCCACCGCCTGCTCCGGCAGATAGCGGTCTGGCATGTCCTCCACATCCACGATGGGGTGCAAAGCCGTGCGCAGCTCCGTGGCCAGCCTGCTCTGCCGCGCCGCCTCCTCACGCTTCCACGCGATGCTCTGAATCAGTGAGCCGACAGCACCCAGCACGGTATTCTCATCATCCCCATCCCGAGTGATCCCCGCGCCCTTCAGCGCCTCCAGGATCTTCCCCAGCATGCCGTCACTCTTTGGTTCTTCCGTGGGCTCCGAAGCTTTAGCGAAGGAGGCTTCCGTGGTCTCCGCGTCTCCCAGTCTCCCAGTCTCCGCGTCTCCGCGTCTTCAATGGAATCCTCTTCATCTCCATCAACCTCCGCATTCTCCTCAGCCTCGAGTTCACCCTCTCCTTCATCGTCCGAGAGCGCATTGATCACCGCCTTGACACTCTTGATGTTAGGCTGATGCCACATGCCCACGCTCCAGAGCAGGGCGGGAACCTCGATGCCATCGCCGATGACATCACAATCCCACGCCACGCTGGGGAAGCGATGCTTCGTGACATGCGTGAGAGCTCCTGCGGCCCAGCTCACGCGGGCATTCAGGCCCTGCTCGTCCGCGCTAAGCTCCGTGATGCTGCCGAGCTCGATGCGCTCCGGCCACTCCTCCGGCGCGAAGTCCGGATGACCGACCCACACCTTCACGGCCTGGATGTGCGCCAGGCGGGCGATGCGGCGCGGCCAGAAGTTAAACCATGAGATGATCTGCTCCGCCGCCTCCGCATGAAAGCGCTGCACCGCGCGGCCATCGCGTGTGGGCCATTCACCGAAAGGCGCGATCTGGATCCACTCCGGCAGCGTGCCGTCCGCATTCACCCGGATCTGCACACCCGGTGCAAACAGCAGCGGATGCTCCGGTGCCCGCGCATTGATCCGCGTGCGCTTGTCCCGCCGCCGCTGCATCTCCGCATCGATACGGCGCACGCAGCGCAGATTGTCCGTGATGATCCAAAGCGCCAGCCCCAGAAAGGCGAAGGCAAGGATGAGGCAGATGATGTGTTCGGTATTCATGGTCGTTGAAAAATTGTTCTCGGTTCTCGGTTCGCCGTTGGCTTGACGGAGCGCGGACTTCAGTCCGCAGCACTCCGAGCGATCGTTTTGATGTGTTGTTCCTGACTTCGGGGCTCTCGTGCCCACGTCTTCGGCTTGAAGGCCCGCCTAACTAAAAGGACTCCACCTCCAGCGTGCCCAGATCGCCTAAAGGCTTCACTCCAACACCTGTCATCGCACCTCCCACGAGCCACGCATGCACACGTTGGAGTCCAGGCTTTAGCCGCCCTCTGAGTCCGTGGAGTCCGAAGCCTTGGCGAAGGGCTCTCCGTGTCTCGTCTCGGAAGCCCCCAGCAGCGCCTCCCCGGCCTTCGGCATGGCAAAGCCAAACCTCTCCATCACATCCGGAATCGAAATAGGCGCGCCGAGTTTCACGAGGCTTTCGATGGCGCTGATGAGCAGGCGCAGGTCCTCGCTCTGCGGGACCACGAGGCGCACATAGGCTTTCACCTTCACGTCCGGGCCGAACCACCATTGCAATACGGTTTGCTCGATCTCGTTCAGGCGCTCGCTGATGTTCAGCGCATCGTCTTGCTCGATGAGGTCCGTCTCGCTGCCCTGGAGGCTCGCGCCGGTGCCCTGGCCGCTGCCGCTGCTCATGCTGCTGAGATCCGCGCCACGCCACAGCGCGGCCATTCGGCGGTCCACTCTCTCAATGAGCGATGGAAAGGGCAGCGTGGCGCCGCCGCTGGCCTGGATGAGATCGATCTTCCCACTGCCGTCATCTCCATACAGCACCGCGGCCCAGTCCTGGCCAAAACTTTCCGCCGCCTCCGCCATGGCCATGCCGCCGGGTGTTTCCTTCCCCTGCGAGGTGCGCGCCAGGATGCCCGGCATGCCAAATTTGTCACTGAAAGCCATCCAGTCCGCCAGCGCGTTCCGCTTGCAGAAGTAGCCGATGCTTCCGGCCACCATCAGCCCATCACCCGTGGTAATGAGCCACTCGCCGGGCTTCATCTCCTGGCCTTCGTATTCCATGCCCGTGGGGCAGAAGCGCAGGCTGCCGTTGAGGTTTTCAAAGAAGTGCAGCGGCACATACTCAAAGGTGCAGCCGAGCTGCAGCGCCGCCGGCTGCCACACGAGATGATGCACCGCGTATTTGAAGGACGCCGCCTCCATCATCTGCCGAACCAACAGGGCGAAACCACCGCGCTGGTTGCGGTCAAAGGCATTCACCACGCGGATGCTGTTCCAAAAATCCTCCAGAATCTTCGCCTGGGCCTTGGCCTCCGCGCTGTCATCCGTGGTCAGGACCTGCCAGTCACGGCGGCTCACGCTCTTTTCGCGCTTCGCCTTCACGCTGCTGATCACATCATCCCGCTGGCACATGCTCTGCCAGAGCAGGGCCGCCGCGCGGAGGTTGCCGGATTCGAAAGCATCCAGGGCCGAGGCGAGAGATTCGCCGGAAAGCCCGCGCAGCATCGTGCCGCGCACAGCCCGCAGATATCGCAGGTGGGAAGGAGTGAAGAGTGAGGTGCCGCCATCTCACCACGCCCCGCCCCCTTCGTCACCGGACCCAAGCGGACCCTTTGGACAGCGTGAAAATCGGTGTTTTCGGCACGTTTTGGCCCTTTGGCCTAACAAAAAGCTATTTCTCCTCTGCCGCCCCTGCTGTCATGACCTTACTTGAAGAGGGCGAGGTAGGGCTGGAAAACAAAGAGACGGTTGCGCCGCATGCCTGTGACTTCCTGGAGGATGCCTGCCTCTACCAGCTCGCTCATGATGGCCGCCGCCGTGTTCACCGTGGTGCCGGTAATCTGCGCGGCTCTTTTCACATCCGTCACCGGCTGGGCGTAGAGACTCCGCATCAGAGCCTGCGCGGTGATGAGCCGCCGGTGGCTGAAGCGCGGCATCACCTCCGCATCGATGCGCTGCTTCAACTGCAAGATGGCACGAAAGATTCCCGCAGAGGCCCGCGCCGTCTCTTCCACGCCAAAGAGAAAAAACACCAGCCACTCACGCAGATGATTCCCATGTCTCACCGCCATCAGGTGGTCCACATAGGCCGTCTTGTTTCTCTCAAAGTAGTCCGAAAGGTAGAGCGCGGGCTTCGTCAGCAGTCCCTCGGATGCGAGGTAGAGAGAGATCATCAGCCGCCCCAGCCGCCCGTTTCCATCCAGGAAGGGGTGGATGGTCTCAAACTGGTAGTGGCAGATGGCGATGCGCAGCAGCGGATGAGCAAAGAGATGCTCCGCATGCAGCAACTGCTCCAGATCACTCATGAGCTCCACCACATGCTCATGATGCGGCGGCACAAAGACGGCGTTCTTCAGGCTCACTCCGATCCAGTTCTGGCTCACGCGGAACTCTCCCGGCTGCTTATGCCTGCCACGCACTCCGGCCAGCAACACCTCATGCGTCTGTCGCAGCAGACGGTTGGAGAGAGGCAGTCGTTCCAGTTCATCGATCGCAAAGTTTATGGCCTGGATGTAATTCTGCACCTCCGCCCAGTCATCCCGCTCCTCAGGTTTCAGGTCCGACTCCTCCTTGAAGGCATCTTCAATGTTTGTCTGAGTGCCTTCAATGCGGCTCGACTGCGTGGCCTCCTTGGCCACATGCATGCGGATGAAAAAATCAACGTCCGGGATCAGCTGGGCAAATGCATTCAGCTCACCCAGCGCACGGTCCGCCCGTCCCAGCAGATCTGTTAGCTCAGCGTCAGACACCACCCATTCATGACACACCTTCGCAGGCAGAAATGCCTTGTATTCCAGGCGCTGCTCATACTGGCCAGATTGGAAGGCGGAGATTTCCATATGTCAAAATTTAGTCATTTTTTGAATTAACGCTGTAGCTTATGTGAGAAACCCTCCAAAAGTCGACCAATATATGTCAATATCACGCTATTTTTTGATATAGCGGTGGCGCTAATTTCAGGAAAGTGCCTGGGAAGGCGGGTCTCGCAAAACGCCCGTCAGTGAAGCTTCAAGGAGGCTCACTGTTGCCAGCACACATCCGCATTGAACAAACCCTGCCGCCCAGGTTCTCATCCACGGAGTTCGAATTCATCCACCTTCTCCGTCTCTCACCATGAAGCCCGCTTTCCCGATCGTCGTTGTCGCCGCCGTATTCATCACCCTGCTCGTCCCGGCGATGACCTGGGCCCAGGCTCCGCAAGTCCGGCCAGGCAAAGGTATGGAGATGGTCCCCGGCGACTTCGCCGAGTATACGAACACGGACTATGAAGACGGCAAGGCCACGCCCACCCCTTCCACCATCATGCTGTCCACCGGTTCGGATGGTTCCTATGAAGGTGTGACGATCATCATGGCCCGCGGAGACGAGCTCGTGTCCGTCCGCCCCATCCACTACGACCTCTCCAAGGAAAAGCCCAAGCCCGGCCAGCTCCTGGAAGAAGGCAAGACCAGCCTAACCATCGATGGTGAAAGCCACGACTGCGCCTGGGAAAAGCGCAAGGTGGAAGACGGCACCGTCATCACCTTCTGGACATGCCCCCAGCTCCCCTTTGAAAAATACGCCAAGGTCGAAGTCCTCTACACCGACGGCAAAAAGCGCATCACCGAACTCACCACCTTCGGCCCCGACACCCTCGATCTCGAGAGGCACCTAGCCTTCAACGCCCGCCTGAAAAAGCTCTTCGACCAGGCCGCGAAGGGTGGGAGGTAGGGGCGTCGAGATGATCAATCAAAATCCCTCAGACCTTCTGCTCCGGGCCAGATGGGACTGACAAGATGTCTTATCGCATAATAATTCAGAGAGTTCTCACCTTCGATCTGTCCATTAGGGATCGACTCGGCCAAACGTTATTAGAGTTGAACTACAGTCTTCTGGAACTCTAAACCCACGGAGCGATTTGGCAGCACCAAAGATGGTGTTCAAAAGAATATATTTGCAAAGTGCGAGAAGGTGTGGTTATTTTTTACCACAGGCGCATTATACCGCCTGTTACCAACCCCTTACCCTGCTTCTCCTACCCACTCGTCACTTCCAATGATGCCAGGCGAGAATCAGTCCACGTTAGGTCGTTTGCATTTTCCAACCACGCTTGCTGTCACTCCCAATGATAACAAGAGGAATGCAATTCTTCTTCATACCTCTTCTGACCGTCTCAAGCATCCTTGTTCCCCCGTTAACTTCGATCTTGGGAGGAGGTGTGGAAATCATCTCACCATCGATCCTCCGTCATCACAATGTTCTCCACCTATGTCAAAGACCTTCGCATTTCCCAGCGTGTTACGCTACGCGAATTCTGCTCTAAGCTTGGGCTTGATCCCAGTAACTGGAGCAAGGTCGAGCGTGGCATTAATCCCCCACCAGGAGATCTTAACATCTTGGAAAGGCTCGCTGCCTTTTTCAGCTTGGAAGGGACTACTCGGCAAGAGTTTTTGGATAAGGCCCTACTGGCCCGGAATGAACTGCCACCTGATCTTGCGGGCAATTCCAAGTTTCTCCGGGTAGCACCTGCGTTCTTCCGAAATGCTCGGGGAGACAACCTGTCTCCAGAGGAGCTAACAGAGTTTATTGAAGAGCTCAAAAAACTCCACACTCCCGATGTAGAACCAGTTCCGGCAAAGTAATATGAAAACAATTCGAGCCCGCGTAGAAGAGATCCGAAACCAATATGCAACTCTCCGCACACACCCAACTGTGGTCGATGTCGTCAGGTTTGCTGATTTAGATTTGAAGTTAGACTTTATCTCCATTCGCGGGCTCGATGCAAAATTTAGAACTGCTGCAGCGATCAGTGCCGACTTCAAATCGATCTATGTGGATGCTGATGAATATGAAGCTTGGGATGCCAGCTTTGACTGGCGGGCCCGGCGACTTCGCTTTTCTGTTGCGCATGAGATAGGTCATTATTTTCTCCATCGCGACCTGCCAAAGGAAGAATCTTTTTCGTGCGTCGAATCCTATGCTCGTTGGACCAAGGATTACGACGGGTCCATCTACAAAATCGAACAAGAAGCGAATGAGTTTGCAGGCGCACTCCTAGTCCCCAAAAAGGAGCTTATCTCTTTCCTCCAAGAAGCAAAACAACTCGACACAAACCGAAGCCAACAAACGCCAGCAATGCGAGATGCATTCTGCGATTTGGCAGCAAACAAGTTTGAAGTGAACAGAGCTGTGATTGCGACTCGGCTAGATCGAGAGGGAATTTGGCCTGCTTCATAGTCTAAAGGACAAAGGGAATAACCTTGTATTCTCGAGCCCCCTGAGACGGCCTGACGGAGCCTCTTCATCCGGCTGACTCTAACCAATCATGCAACCTGGGCAAAGATAGGCCAGACTACCGAAGTTGTCCGTGGGCGGGGCTACCTTGATGTCAGTGAAGGGTGTCGGTTTACGGCACTCCGTGCATTCGATGTCCAAGGATGGCAGACGGAGATGCATGGACAGGCCCGCAGGCAAGACGTTCTTCAGGCCTGAGTGCAGACGCAAGCCCTTGACCAGGGGAATGCGCAGGTCTGTGAAGCCTGCCCAGAACTCGCCGATGAGGGCGAGCTTCGGCTGGCACTCCCTTAGCAATTTAGCAGTGCCGCGATAACCCAAATGTGTGTCTTTAAATTTCGACGGGTCTTTCAGTTCCTCAATACTCGGCTGGCTAATATGCGCGATGAGTATGTCACACTTTTCGAGATGCTTGTGGAGATCCTCAAAATAGGCCGTGTCCGCCGTGTAGCCGATGCGCAAAGCGGTCTTTCCTTTCTTGTCGAGCAACTCCACCATCATGCCCATCGCATGCTGTACATCGCTTCCGTGGTTCACTTTGAAAGGCGTCACGCGCACGGGCACCTTTGCGTCATGCTTGGCTAGATTGACTGATTGGGGAAAACCACTGGGCATCACGATCGGCGGATGCTGGTGCTGCGGTTTTTCGATCGCAAATTTCGTCGCATGCTCTGTGTCTTGATCCCAAAGCAAAACGTAGGGCAGTCCTCCGCCCACTGACTTGTCAGCGGCGCGACGCTTGTATAGCTCGTAGCGGAGGTCATCGATATCTTTGAGATCACTGTTGTGATCAGGATGATTGTGACTCACCACCACCGCCTGGATCTCCCGGCCATGGTAGCCAGCATCGTGGAAATTGCGCAAGAAGTCGAAGCCTGGATCGATCACAATGCCAAAGCCACGCCACTTCAGGAAATAGCCGCCTCCGCGCCAGCGCCGCTCTGATCCTTCCAAAAGCGTAACGGCACTGCTCCAGCCGCGCAAGATGCTCAGCGTATCGTCACGCTTGGAGTTAGGCTTGGCGAGGTATTTCTCATACTGTGTGTCACCAGCCTCGTTGATAGCGGCAATGATGGAGTCCTCGATAGTAGCAGGTGCAGTGCTCGCCGTGGGTTTGTCCACCATAGCACGATCGTCCGGAGAGAGGGCCTGTGTCGTGATATTGGATAGGAGAATCTGCAAGCCGAGCCGGGCTCGTGCATGGTCGCCGCCTTGTGGATCAGGAGAGGATAGAGCATGACTAAACGCAGTCTCTGCATCTTGCGGCTTACCGGCCTCTACATACACTTGAGCAAGGTTCGCCCAAGTTTTTGCAGCCCACCTGTGTTTCGGCTCCTTGAGGGCCTCGCGGTAGGCCTTAATAGCCTTCTCCAGGTCACCCTTTTCAGACAGTGCGACAGCGATGTTATGCCATGCTGAACCTGGCTCCTCGTATTTTGGATCGTTGAGAGCCTTATAATAGGCCTTGATGGCCTCGGTCTGCTCCCCCTTTTCGGACAAATCGTAGCCTATACTATACCATACATCTCCAGGTGTGTCGAAGTTGGGATCATTAAAAGCATTATGGTAGGCTTTGAGCGCTGCGTCCAACTCTCCCTTGTCGGAGAGCGCATGACCGATCGTAAACCAAGCGTTTCCAGGCCTGTCGTATCTCGGATCGTCGAGAGCCCTTTGATAGTCTGTGATCGCTTCATCAAGTTTCCCGTCTCCATGAAATACAGTGCCTCGGATGTAGTAAAGCAGTCCCTGCCACTGTCCAGGGATCGCTGGCTGAATCTCCGTCAATAGCTTGTGAGCTTTCTCATATTCTCCTATTCTTTCGAACCGACTTGCATGGATCAGTTTTTTTGCCCAATCCAAGCCTTGAGCATCCGCAAAATCGATA
Source organism: Prosthecobacter gellanilyticus (assembly GCF_007992435.1). GTDB lineage: Bacteria > Verrucomicrobiota > Verrucomicrobiia > Verrucomicrobiales > Verrucomicrobiaceae > Prosthecobacter > Prosthecobacter gellanilyticus. The sequence continues at coordinate 8,693 of NZ_BKAG01000094.1, forward strand.
GCGACCTTGGTTGCAGGATCATTCGCGGACGCTGCTTTCTCACGAGCAGTCTGCTCCTTCCTGGCCGCCCAGAAGAGACGGCTGAACTCGGATTCGATGTCATCGGTGGAGTCTTGGGAGGGCTTCGGTTTCTTGCTCATGGCTTGCTGCGTTGGGCGATGCGGAAGGTGCTCCACGTTGAAGCACATCCGCGTTCTTAGCGCTATTCTTAAGTTCTTGTGAAGACTTCTGCTGCCCAAAGAGTCTCTAGCAATGCATGCCGGAAATGGAACAATGGCTGTCCTGGCGGCAACCGGCCCATGTGCGCGAAAATGTAGCCTGGGATTGAGTCGAACGAGCTGTGCACAAGACATGCACCCGTTCACCTGCCTTGTAGGCTCCGGCAGCGATGCCGGGGCCGCTTTTGTTTCCGGGGGGTGACTTTCGGCCTGCTGGCGGTCCTGGATTCTCCGAGCCCGGCATGCTGATCCCGCAT
>NZ_BKAG01000095.1 GCF_007992435.1 Prosthecobacter gellanilyticus
GTGATTTTACGGGAAAGGTCACCTTTCGCCACGGCGGTGGTCACTTCAGCGATGTTACGCACCTGGCCGGTGAGGTTGGAGGCCATGGAGTTCACACTATCGGTTAGGTCTTTCCAGGTGCCTGCCACACCACCCACCTGGGCCTGGCCGCCGAGCTTGCCTTCCGTGCCCACCTCACGAGCCACACGCGTCACTTCCGAAGAGAAGCCGTTGAGCTGGTCCACCATGGTGTTGATGGTTTCCTTGAGCTCCAGAATCTCGCCCTTCACGTCCACGGTGATCTTTCGGGAAAGGTCACCACGCGCCACCGCTGTCGTTACCGTGGCGATGTTACGCACCTGCGCGGTGAGGTTTGTCGCCATGGCATTCACGGAGTCGGTGAGATCCTTCCACGTGCCTGCCACACCGGGCACCACCGCCTGACCGCCGAGCCGTCCATCCGTGCCCACCTCACGAGCCACACGCGTCACTTCCGAGGCGAAGGAGCGGAGCTGGTCCACCATGGTGTTGATGGCTTCTTTGAGCTGCAAAATTTCACCGCGCACGTCCACCGTGATCTTCTTGGAAAGGTCACCGTTCGCCACGGCAATGGTCACGTCCGCGATGTTACGCACCTGGGCGGTGAGGTTGCCCGCCATCTGGTTCACGGACTCGGTCAATTCCTTCCACACACCGGACACACCTTTCACCTGGGCCTGGCCGCCGAGCTTGCCTTCCGTGCCCACTTCACGTGCCACACGAGTCACTTCCGACGTGAAGACAGAGAGCTGCTCGATCATCGTGTTCACCAGCTTGGCGGAGCGGAGGAACTCACCTTTCAGAGGGCGCCCATCCACCTCGAGTTCCATGGACTGGCCGAGGTCACCTTTGGCGACGGCCCCGATGGTTCGCGCCACCTCCGTGGTGGGGCGCACGAGGTCGTCCAGCAACGTGTTGATGGAATCCACTTTCACCGCCCAGCCGCCGATGGCACCGGGCACGGACATGCGCTGTTTGAGGCGGCCTTCCTTGCCCACCGAAACACTGAGGCGCATCACTTCCTGAGTGATGCGGTCTTCATTGGCCAGGGTCTGGTTAAAAGCTTCCGCGATACGACCTTCGACTCCCTCCCAGTCGGTGGGCAGGCGCACGGAGAAATCCCCGTCGCGGAAGGCCATGATGGCGGCCAGGAGCTCCATCTCCCAACTGCGGCCCGAGCCAGATTTTCGGGAATTCTTCGCCGGGGCCTCGAGGACGGCGGCGGCAGGGTCAGAAGCAGCAGTGGAAAACGATTTTTTTGCCATGGCGGGAGCGAGCAATTTAGGGGTTATCGCACCTGAGTCACTATCAGGCTGTATCCTGATGACAAGATCAGGAGATTCTTTCGGGGAGTCAGGTGGAGTCATCCAAAAATGACTGGCTTCGCCAGCCACCTCCTGATGCTCTGATCAGGTCGTCGGATCACGGCATCATCCTGACAGATTTGAGCCCTCTCGCCGGCAAGGCTGGCGTCTCCTGCGGGTTATTCAGAGCCTGTCAGAGCCTTGGTTGCAGGACTTCCGCTGGTATAACTATCGATTTGACAGAATGGCTTTTTTTAATTCACAGGTTATGCACACTGTCACGGGGACGGGTCTCAAGCGCGGTGGGCATTTACGGGCGCGCATTTCAGTATCAGGACGTCACCTGAAAGATGTATCAGGGTAACCCTGATGCCGCTGAGGATCAACTCAGGCGGCAGTGATCGGGGCGGTCTTCGCCCAGCAGCGCAGGACCTCCGCTACGCTCCAGGCCTGGGCGATGCAGGCGCGCTGGGTGAAGGGTTCCTCGGCATCGAAGACCTCGCTGATGGAGCCGACGCAGCCGTGGTCGAGGTGCTCAATGAGGCCCTCCAGATAGCGGCGGGCGCCGACATAGTCCTCGGGGTGGATTTTCAGCCAGGCATCGATGAAGGGGCCGATGAGCCAGGCCCAGGCGGTGCCCTGATGATAGGCGGCATCACGCGCGCGGAGATCGCCGAAGTAACGGGCCTTGTAGTCCGGGTGGGAGCGGGAAAGTGTGCGCAGGCCGACTGGGGTGAGCAGCTCGGCACGCACCTTTTCCATCACAGGTTCCCAGTAGCTCTTGTCGAGCACGGGATGCCGGAGAGAGATGGCGAAGACTTGGTTAGGCCGGAGGGCGGGATCATCACCCTGCTCGCCGTCCACCACATCGAAGAGGTGGCCGAGCTTTTCAGACCAGAAGCGTTGATTGAAGGAAAGACGGGCGCGCTCGGCATGCTCTGCATAGGGGCGTGCTGCCTCGGGGCCTTGTTCCGCCGCGAGCCAGCCTTCCACAAGACGCAGGGCATTGTACCAAAGAGCATTGATCTCCACGGCCTTGCCTCGCCGTGGGGTGACGACCCAGCCATCCACTTTCGCATCCATCCAGGTGAGCTGATAGCCCTCGGCGCCCTGGCGCAGGAGCCCGTCCGCAGGATCGACACCGATGCCGAAGCGTGTACCGCGCAGATGATGCCCGATGATGTCGACCAGTTTTGGCAGGAGATGCTGGAGCGTGGCACGGTCCTGGGTGACTTCGAGGTAACGATCGACGGCATGGAAGAACCAAAGGGTGGCATCAGCCGTGTGGTAGACACCTTCGCGTTCGCCATCGGGGAAGTAGTTTGGGATCAAGCCATCCCGGATGTAGTGCGCGAAGGTGCGCAGGATCCAGCGGGCCTCATGATGACGACCGGTGGTGAGGGTCAGGCCCTCAAAGCTGATCATGGTGTCGCGGCCCCAATCCGTGAACCAGTGGTAACCGGCGATGACGCTGCGGATTTCCTCGCCAGCGGCCTTCGCACGCGCTGAGTCCTCCACACGACTAGCCGGTGTGATGATGAATTGGTCCGCCGCGAGCACCAACTCTGATGCGGGTGACTCCTGCACGCTCGGAGCTGCCGAGTCGACAAGCCCCTGACGACGCGCGATGCCAGCCTCCATGGCAGTATCTGGATGAATGGCCAGAATGGTGGGCCACTCTTCGCATGAGGCGACGAGTGTCACCGCGTGGTTTGGGCAGAGCTCGACACTGAAGAAACCAGGACTCCAAAGCGTGCCTTGAGATCCATAACCGCGCGCGGCTTCCGTGGGGTAGGCGATGTCGCGCAAGCGGCCTCCATCATGCGTGAAGGTAGCTTGGTCATCATGGACGAACATGCGCAGCGAGTAGGGCAGCGCGGGATTCGTGAGCTCATAGCGGCGCTCGTGAATGTGAAGCGTGTAGGGCGACTCCAGCGGCAGCGCCACATCATGCTCATAGCCACGGAAGTGCACGGAGGGACGCAGTTCCAGGCGCGCACAATCCTGGCCGGAAAGAAGCTCGTAGGTGATGTTCAGCGTGTTTTGGCCGTGGATGAGCAGAAGGCGCTTCTCAATGAGGTAGCCTTCAGCTTCGAAGACCCAGATGGGCAGTCCATGCTCAAGGCGGAACTCCTTAACATAGTGCTCGCGTTTGCCGACCGAGCCTGCTTCGCTCGGCTCCTCGCCACCAATGAGGATGCGGGCGCCGTTTGGCAGGCAAAGAGTTTCGGCCATGTGATTGAGCATGACCATGCGACCATAGGGAGAAGGAAGGGCTGCGACGAGCATGCCATGGTAGCGACGAGACACCATGCCGCAGATGGTGCCGGAGCCGTAGCCACCGAGGCCATTGGTGATGAGCCATTCGCGGCGGAGGATTTCGCGGGCGTTGTCAGCCTGCGCTTGGGCGATGTCGATGCGGCGGGTGAGTTGCGAGTTCATGACGCGGAAGTGGGGATGAGAAGGGCGGCGGATTCAGCGGGCAGGTTCCAGTTGTCCTCGGACTCGATGGCAGGCGTGCCGCCACCGCCGTAGCGTGGATCTTCACTCGTCCATGCGGTGGTCCATACGCAGCCGAGTGGAGGGGCGAGCAGTGGATCCGGGGCGGGATCGAGATGCAGATGAGCGCCGAGATTGATGACGAGCAGGCGGTCATCCTGCTCACGGCCGAAGAAGCGCATGACGAAGGCGGAACTGCTGAGGACGGCACCGTCAAAGGTGCCGCGCTGAGCATTCGCCAGCAGTGGATCCTCTTTGCGGATGCGCAGAAGATCACGATGCAGCAGGAGGATCTCGGCATTCTTTTCGCGGTCGGCGAAATCGAGTTTGCAGCGCCGGAAGGTTTCTTCGCGTTCGGGGTTTGGGATCAAGGCGGCCACATCTTCGGACGCGATGCTGGGAAACTGCGCGAGAAACTCCTCACGACCTTTCGCGACAGCGGCGGCGAGCTCAGGATTGTGATCTGCGAAGTACAGGAAGGGCGCGGAAGCCGCGAACTCCTGGCCCTGGAAGAGCATGGGTGTGTTGGGGGCGAGCAGCAGCAGGGCCGTCAGAGCGCGGAACTTTGCCGCGCTGGTGAGCGTGTGCACTCGGCGACCCCAGAGCGAGTTGGCGATCTGGTCGTGATTCTGCAGGAAGTTCACGAAGTTCGCCGAGGTGAGATCCAGGCACGGTGTGCCGCGGCGCGCGCTCTGCCATTTGTAGCGCTGGCCTTGGAAGAGAAATCCCCACTTGGCCGCGGAGATGAACTCCTGGGGAGAGCCTTTGTAATCCGTGTAGTAGGCTTCGTTACGGCCAGTCATGGCGACGACAGCGGTGTGATGGAAGTCATCATTCCACAGCGCATCGATGCCGTAACCACCCTTTTCGATAGGCCGGAGCAACTGCGCATGCTGGGGCTCGTTTTCCCCGACGACATAGGTGCCACGGCCTTTGGCAGCCTCACGCACACGCTGGGTGATATCGGCGAGGATGTGGCGTTTGGAGTTGTCGATGATGGCTTGAGTGGCATCGAGACGGAGGCCGTCGCAGTGGAACTCGTCGATCCAATAGCCTGCGTTGGCGATGAAGAACTCGCGCACAGGGGCGCTGTCCTTGTCATCGAAGTTGAGGCTGTCTCCCCAGTCGTTCTTGTGGGTCTCGCTGAAGTAATCGAGCGAGAACTTTTTCAGGTAGTTGCCATCAGGGCCGAGATGATTGTAGACGACATCGAGGATGACCCCGAGGCCGAGCGCATGAGCACGATCGACAAAGCGGCGGAAGTCATCCGGGCGCCCATAGAGGCGTGTGGGCGCATAGAGGTTCACGCCGTCATAACCCCAGCCGTAGCGGCCTGGAAAGTCAGCGACGGGCATGACCTCCAGCAAGGTTACGCCCAACTCGGCAAGATGCGGCAACTGCGCAGTCGCGGCTTCCCAGGTGCCCTCTGGCGTGAAGGTGCCGATGTGCATTTCATAGATGACCTGACGCTCGGTGGTGACACCTTTCCATGCCTCATCTGACCATGCGAAAGCGGTGTGATCAATGATCTCCGAGGCGCCATGAGGTCCATTCGACTGAAATCTTGAAGCAGGATCTGCATAGGTTCCGCTGTCCAGCTTGTAGCGGTAGTGCATGCCCGCAGTGGCTTTGGGGATCAGGCCCGACCAGTAGCCGCCGGTCTCGGATTGGAGAGGAATTTCCAAAGCATCGGGCAGCTCTTCCTTGTCTCCCAGAAGCACGGAGACTTTTTTGGATTCAGGAGCCCAGACGCGGAAGTGAACACCTCCCTTTGGCTGGACTTCAGCTCCAATGGGGAGGCGGCGTGGAGTATCATCTTTGGCAGAGGTCATGGTCGTCACTATCAGGTCTCGGAAATGTCACTGCGCAGGATCTGCCAGACGAGCGCGGCACTGCCTGCGACGGCGAAGAAAAAGAAGATCATGGCCACACCGGGATAACCCCAGATGCGGAAGTCCGTGTCCACGCGCATGAGCAGGGCGGCGCCGATGATCAAGGCAGCAAGGATGAGGCCCAGTGTGATGCGGTTGGCGATCTTCTGCAGCGAACTGATGATGAGCTTCTCATTGAAGGAGTCCACCTTCACGCGCAGCTTGTTGTTCGCGACGAGCTCCATGAGCTTGTTCATGCGTGCGGGGAGCTGCTCGAGGAACTCCTTGGCCTCCAGCATGAGGCCGAATAGATTGCCCGAGGAGAAGCTTTTCAGCGCCTGCTCGCGCATGATCTTCGAGGCATTCCGGCGCACGGACTCATTCGGATCAAAGGTGGGTGAGAGAGTGCGGCCGACCATGTCGAGATTCAGCAAGGTCTTGCCTAACAAAGTGAACTCCGGTGGCACGCGCAGGTGGCAGTCGCCAGCGATGCGCTGCACATCCAGCACCACCTTGCCCACCTGCAGTTCCGTCAGATTGGCGGTGCGCTGCTGGTTCACCACGTCCGCAATCCTGCGCTTGAAGGTGAGGGCATCGTAATCGGCATCAGGCTCGCCCATTTTTTCGGCGACGAGCGCAGCTTGATCGCCATTACCCTCGCTGATGCTGAGCAGGAGCTTGAGCAGCAGATCCTGCATGTTTCGTCCAATGCGGCCCACCATGCCGAGATCGAGCAGGGCGACGTTGTGATCCTCAGTAAGGAAGACATTGCCGGGATGGGGGTCCGCGTGAAACACGCCCATGACGAGGATCTGATGCAGATAGGCCTGGAAGAGCTCTTCGGCGAGGCCGTCGCCATCGATGTCGAGACGCACGAGCGGGCTGAACCTGGTGATCTTTTGCCCGGTGACATGCTCCATGGTGAGGACACGGCCTGAGGAGTAGTCTTCCACTGGTGCCGGAACGAGGATGCGCGGGAAAGAAGCCAGTTGCTCGCGCATGAGACGGAGGTTCGCGGCCTCGAGCCGGTAGTCGAGCTCACGCAGCAGAGACTTGCGCAGCTCTTCGACAATCTGTGTTAGGCCGTAACGGTGACCAAAGACCGTGTGCGCATCCAGAAACTGCGCGAGTTCAGCCATGGCTTCCAGATCATGGGACACGGTCTCACGCGCGTCAGGGCGCTGCACCTTCACCACCACATTCTGTCCGCTGCGCAGCACGGCGCGATGCACCTGGCCTAACGATGCGGCGGCGATGGGCACTGGATCAAACTCGGTGAAGGCCTTGGAGATGCGCGCGCCGACTTCGACGGAGACAATGGCCTGCACCTGCTCGAACGGGAACGGCTCGACATGATCTTGAAGACGCGACAGTGCATCCATGTACCCTTGCGGGATGAAGTCCGAACGCGTGGAGAGAAGCTGGGCAAGCTTGATGTAGGTGGGCCCAAGTTTCTCAATGTCAGCAGCCAGGGCCTTGGCTTCCAGCGGCACAGGCGGTGTGCGCGCGAAGGGCAGGGGATCATCAATGACCGGCGCATTCTTCACGAGATCCCCGTGCCCATACTTGTAAAACAGCATGAGCAGATCGCGGTAGCGTTTGAGGTTCGTAGGCTTCAAGGAGAGATACATGGATGAGATTAGATCGGGAAGTGATCTCACCTTCACATCGGGTTTGAGCGGCTGATTGAGCGTAGTAATCTCGCGCGTTTTGCACGCGTGCGGCTTCAGCAGCGATGTTCGGCTTCTCAGCGCGGGGAGGGGATGGCCTCTTCGAGAATCTGACGTGCTTCCTTGAGGCTGGAGGCCACCCAGGTGGCACCGGATTCCTTGAGTGGCCTGGCGTCCACCTCGCGCTCCGGCAGCGTCCACTGGCAGACGAGAATCTTGACCTGGGGGAACTTGCCACGCAGGCGGCGGCAGAGCGTGCTGGCGGCGAGCTGGGAGCGCTGTGGCAGCGCGCTGATGCAGATGAGGGCGGGCTTGCGCTCCTGGAGCTCGCTGACGAGCTCACCCACGAGCCGCGGTGCATCCGAGATCTCCATCTCCACCTCCGGGGGCAGGATAGTGGCGAGCATCTGCAGTGCCTGGGAATCTCCCTCACCATGGAGGGCGCGGCCAAAGATGCGGAAGGGTGGAAGCGCCTCCGGCTCCTCCAGCGGGACTTCGTCATGGTGCTCACCGTTCGCCTCTTCTTTGGCGTCTGCCTTGGCCTTTTCCTTCTCGCGCTTTTTGGCCTCCTTGGCTTCTTTGGCGTCCTCTTTTTCATCCACGAGGGTGATGCTCTCACGCATGGACTGGTAGATGTCTTGAGCCTCGGCCGGGGTGAGCTTTTCCAGGCTCTCCTCACGCCGGGTGATGGCGAGGGCCGGCAAGGCGATGGTCTCCAGCGCGGTCTCGAGACCGTCTTTTTTGACGGCTGCTTCCAGCAGGACCTGCGCGGCGCCTTCATTGCCCGCGAGATGATGCTGGTAGTAGCTGAGATGCGGCTGCGGCGGCGGATTTTCCCCCATCATGAGGTCGACAAACTCCAGGTTCGGGATGTGCTTGCAGAAGACGACGATGCAAACAGTGAGCGGGGTGGCGAGCACAAGGCCGACGCCATCCCAGAGCCATGTCCAGAAAGCGATGGCGACGAGCAGCGCGAAGTCTGAAACGCCAACGCTGTGACCGTAGAGCACGGGCTCGAGGATCATGTTTGTGCCGAGTTCCAGCACGATGACGAGGGCGATGACCATGAGCGGCAAAGTCCAGCCATCAAAGACGGTGAGGCTGAGGCCGATGGGCAGCACGGCGACGATCCACGGGCCCACATACGGGATGAAGCGGAACATGCCGGCGAGCGCGCCCCAGAGCACTACGTAAGGCAGGCCGATGAAGAACAGGCCGGTGGCGAGAAGGACGGCGTAGATGCCGTTCACGGTGCTCTGCATGAGCAGGTAACGGCTGATGCGGTCCGCGGCCTCACCAAAGGCCTTGGTGGTGAGGGTGAGGCGGCTGTAACCAACGAGACGGGCGATGCGTTGGCTGATGTCATCCAGGCGCAGGAGCATGAAGATCACAAAAAGGATGACCACGGCGGCGGTGCCCAGGGCCTGGGCCAGGGTGGGCACGACCATGTTCAGCCCGCGCATGAGCAGGGTCTCTGCCTCCGGCGGGGGGGGCTGATTGGCGGGCTTCGCTTGATTGGCCGGTGGAGGCTCAGCGGGCTTCGCTTGATCGGCGGGTGGAGGCTGCTCGGCAGGCTTCGCTTGATCAGC
>NZ_BKAG01000096.1 GCF_007992435.1 Prosthecobacter gellanilyticus
TATGCTCTAATGCCTCGTCGGGTGTCAATGATTGTGCGGCCAGAGGATCCTTCGCTGGGGCGAATGTGAATGTAATGCCTGCCATTTGACGCGTCATCAATTCTCAAGTCCTGCGGGGCATGGTCTCTCAGATACCACTTCCAGCCTCCGTCTGCGGGAAGCCCGTCCACCCAAACTCCCTGGCTCCCCAAAACTTGCTTCATCAGAGGCAGCTCAGCCGGAGGAAAGCAGTAGATGGTCAGGTCTTCTCCATCTCCGTTGAACCTTGAGGCGACGCCGTGGCTCACGACACGAGAGATCGTGGGTGGGAGTCCACGGTCTGCGAGCCTTGACCGCATCAGGGCATCTGGAGGAGCATCAGTGCTCCAAAAATCGGCTTTGGTGCTCTGGTGAAAGTCATACATCAGCCACCCAAAGAAGCCGGCAGCAGCGAGGACCAGGGCGAGGGCTGACCACCCGATAATGCGAAGAATCTTTTTCACAGGCATGGATTACGTCACTGTTTGTTAGGCTGGCACTCCGGTCCCGTGATCACTGCAAGGGCTCACCTGCCCATGTCAGCGGCCACTTTCGCGGTGAGGAGCTTGTAACCGGCGGGGGAGAGATGGAGACGGTCCTCGACGAAGCATTCGGGGCGGAGCTGGCCGCTGGAGTCGGTCATGAGGTCGAAGACGTCGATGTAGCGAAGGTGTGGCTTCCCCCGGACGTAGTCGGCGATGAGGGTGTTCATGGTCTTTAACAGGTCGTCCTGGCTGGCGCGGGCGAGGCTGCGGATGTTGGAGATGTAGATGATGTCTGTGTCCGGCAGTTTCGCGTGGACGGTGGTGACGAATTCCTTGAAGTCGGCGAATGCTTCCTCGGCAGTGCGTTTTTTGTTCCAAAGTTCGTTACCTCCGGAGCGGAAATAGATGGTCTTGGGCGCATAAGGAAAAATGATGCGCGGGGCGAAGTGGGTGGCTTCCCGGATCTCGGATCCGCCGAAGCCACGGTTGATGACCTGATGCTGCGGGAAGTCCTGCGCGAGTGTGGTCCAGCGGCGGATGTGCGAGGCACCGGTGAAGAGGATGGCGCCCTTCGGCGGGGGCGCGGCGCGGTCACTCTCCTCATAAGCGGCGATGGTTTTCTCAAACCGGCTGAAGTCTGTTGCTGGCTCGGCGCGGAGAGTGAGAGTCCAGATGGCGCTGAGCAGGAGGGTGAGGAAGATGAAGGAGGCGCGAGGTTTCATGGGAATGCTTTGGCCAGATCTTTCGAAGGGTGAACAAAACGGTTGGGAGCGTCAATAGCGTGGTTTTGAGGACCGATCTTTGGGGTAGAAAGATTGGGGTAGAAAGATTCTCTTTGGCTGGGCTGGGGGTGATTTTGTCGCCTTGGCGAGCCAGTATTTTAACCGCTGATAGGACGCTAATACTCAGAAGGGTTTTCACTTCTTCATGAGCGTCTCATGAGCGGCTAGGGCTCCGGATTTTAGGAAGCGACCGGTCTTGTTTTCACCCCAGCAACGGAACTCAAGGCGGTCGTTGTCACACCTTCTCACCACGTGCGCGGCGGACACGGTCCCAGATCTCCTGGGTCATGCTGTTTCTCCAGACGCCGGTGAGCAGGTAGCGAAAGCGGTCACTCTGCCGCGCCTCTTGCTCGACCCGCTCTATGAAAGCGGGTCCGTGATACGCGAGCAGTGTCTCGACAGGGCCGGCGGCCAGGACCGAGATCTGCTTGGCGGTGAGCTCGTGCTGAAAAATCTGCTGGATGGCGGACCAGGCGATCTCTGGCGCGTCGGTGCAAGCCTCAAACATAGTCTGGTCTGATCCGAACCACCTGCTCACAACTTTATCGACAGTAAATGTCTCCATGGGAACCACTTAAGAGCATACTTCTCTAACCTTGAAAAGGGTCAACACATCGCGGTCTTTGCCAGCATATCCCGGCAGATTTGAAAGGCACCTCCATTGCCCTGCCTCATCCGCGCCTCGGTTGCCCCAAGAGTTTACATGATTGGTTGTTAGTCCTGCCGGTTCCAGGTTTGATCAAGCGCGCTTCATGAAGGGGTGAGGCAGGAGCTCATAGACCTGTTTCCAGAAGCGCTGGGCGGGTTCGAAGGTCTGCTTGAAGTCGTGGTAGCCGCGGTCGTAGCTGAGGATGGAGCCCTCGACTCTCTGAAGAGACCCGCCGGGCGGATGGCACTCGATGGCAATGCCGCTGGCACCTCTAGCGGGTCTGAGGCGGGCCGCGAGACGCGGGAAGTCAATGGCAGCCACGGCCTGCTGCAGCATGTCCATCTGCGCGGGCTCCAGTTGAGCCTCGTATTCGGGTGCGACAGGAACCCACTGACCCACGCGGCGTTCTTCAAGTCGCTGGCCAAGGTGCCCGCTGAGGCTGATCTCAGCACGGCAGCGATGGTGAATGGGGGAAAAGCCTGGCGTGTAGACCACCACAAGCCAGGGAGGAGAGATGCTCATGCGCGAAATGGTGGGAGGGACTCGGTGGCGAACGAAACAAAAGTGTGTGGTTCACGCACTCGAAGTTTGGAGTCACCTAACTATGGATGCTCATGCTTCGGGTCTGCAGGTTTGCTCATACCGTCCCAAAAGGCATTGAGACTCTTCCACTGCATGGCGCTCACGGGAAGCAGATGACGGGCGAATATCTCCGGGTCGGTGCCGTTGTTTCCCCAGACGTTCTGAATACCCTCTAGCAGACCGATAATGGTGACGTCACGGACATCTTCGTCGCCCTCGATGAGCAAGCGCTCGAGCGTGCGTGCGACCTCCGGAAAGTCAGTGGTCCGGTTCTGCTGATGAAGCTGCCACAGGTGATCCACGAAATGGCCAGCCGCGGGATGCAACAAGTCCTGATACTCAACCAGAGGTCGATACGATGGGCACGCATCCATGAGCAGCGGCATGACTTGGTCTTTGGAGATCATGTGGGATGGAGTGATGGGGGTTGGATTCTGCCAGAGCGCGAACGACCTTCAGGAGGTGAGTCGCCTTTGGGCGCGCTGTTTGAAGGCAAGATAGACGAGCAGGCCGATGCCGAAGAGGGTGCCGGCGGGGATGTAGAAGAGCCAGAGGATGCCGAGGGCAGTGAGGGAGCGGAGATACCAGCGGTCACGCATGCCGAGACCGTCCAGGCAGATGCCCGCGAGGATGAAGCCGAGGAAGCCAATGAAGATGGCTCCGAAATAGGTCTGGAAGCTTTCCATGAAAACCTCTTTCCCGCCGGGGATCAGCACGGCCTTTGACGTGAAGGTGAGCATGCCATACGCGCCCCAGCCAGCCATGGCGAGCGGTGCGGCGAGCAGCAGCAAGGAGGCGATGGCGGCGCAGGTGCGGAGGTTCATTCGGACTTCGACGGGGACTTGGGAGCGGGGATCTCGGTGAGCCGGGTGACGACATGAGTGGAGGGCAGCCGCAGATCCGCAGATTTCCTCTCCCAGCAGCGGACTTCAAAGTGATCTCCCTGGATGGAGAGGGCCTTTTTCACGCCTCCGATCATTCCCCAGCCTAACAAACTAAACCGATAAACATCCCTGCCGATCTTCTCATGCTTCACCTCGGCCACGAGGCAGCCGGGCTCGACGTTGAGCATCCACCGGTCGTCCGGCCACTGGAACAGTGTCATCGTGCATCCTGCGGTCAGGGTGAAGAAAAAGTCGCTGTCTCCAGCGTAGGACTTGGGGTGGTAAGTCAGATCGGAGGGCTGGATCAGTGTTTTGACGACGTCCCCTGCTGTGAAGTTCTGTGCCGGGAGGTGAAAGTGGACTTCATTTCTGGAGTAATCCACCGGCTGCCGGGATTGATCCGATGGCTGGGCCGCCCCTTTGACGGTGTCCCCTGCCCTGGAGCTCTGGGCTGGAACAAGAGCAGCCGCGAGCGCGATGAGGACGATGAGAAGCGGGGAGTGAGGCTTCATGTCAGTCATTTCGGTGGGGAGAGATTCTGCAGAGCTTCCGAACTAGGAACGAGAGAAAGGAAGCGGCGGAAGAATGCTCAAATTTTACCGGAATCTCGGGCACCTTAGCACTCCAAACCCCGGCAGTCTTACGACGGCCGCAACATGGAGCATTCCAGCATTCCAAGACTCCAGGCACCCACAACCCGGCAGTCTCATCCCGCATGCGGGACCGCTACATCACCTCCGGCCCCCGATCTCACTTGAAGGCGGGGGTGATGAGGACGGGGGTGGAGTAGGTGCGGGCTTCGGAGGCGGGGACGAAGCCATCAATGGGGGTGGTGAGGAGGAAGTAGCCGTAACCACGCCGGGCATCTGGGAGAAGCATGCCGCGATACTGGAGGGTGCGGGTGATGGGGAGGTCAGGGTTGTGAACATTCAGCTGCTGCACGGTGGCCTGGCCGGTGAAGAAGCCGGTGATGGCGTAGACGTCCAGCCGCGCGCGGATGAGATTTTCCCCAGGGCCGGTGCCGAAGGTGGCACGCAGCTGGCGGCTGAACTGGACGGTGCTGGGGGTGGTCTCTGAATAGACGGGTGAGACCTGCAGAGAGAAGGGCCCCTCGGAGAAGACGAGGCCGGCGCTGGTGGCGCTGTAGCGGGAGCTGACGAAGGCGAAGGGGGTGTCTTCAAAGCCGTCCGGGTAAAACTTGGTGGCGCTGGGCAGTCGGGTCCAGAGGACGTCTCCGGAAGGTCCGGCCACGCCGCCGCCACTGACGAGGCTGATGCCGACGCGGCCGCGGATGGAGTTTTTCCCGGCGGTGTCCGTGGCGTAGAAGTAGAACTTGGGGGTCTCCTCGGAGAAGGAGCTCTGGTCAGAAAGCCAACCGGCCCCGGTGATGCCGCTGCCATCTGATAGCTGACCGACGAAGGTGACCCGGCGGTCCGCGGCGACGGTGAGGGTGCCGAACGCATGGCCGCCAGGGGTGGAGACGGGGTCACCGTCTGACTGGAAGACGAAGTTGTGCTTCCCAAGCTCTGGAGGCGGTGCCTGGGGGAGGACGAGGGGGGTGATGAGCTCCAGGGAGCTGAGGGGCTCGAGATCTGAAGGCTGGCCACCCGGGGGCACGGAGAGGAACTCGATCAAACGGGCTCCGTCTTCATGCCGGAACCAGACGTTTCGCTGGGTCTGGGGGGCGGGGAAGCGGAGGGCAAGGCGGGTGATGGCGGACTCATAGAAGCCGGTCTCCTGCCCGGACGGGAACATGCCGCTGATGGCTTCTTTATACAGGCCTGTCTGGAGGGTGCCGGTGTAGGAGCCGTCCGGCCGGAGGTCGAGCGTGATGGCGCCGCGCAGGGGGAAGGCGGGGTGGCCCTCCAGCCAGCCCCAGTAGAGGCCAGGGGTGGCGGAGCCGGGGGTGACGACGACGAAGCGCCGGCTGACCGGGAGGCTGGTGACGCGGCCAATGCTGGCGGTGACACTAAGGGTGTAAAGGCCGACGGTGGTGGGGGTGCCGCGGATGAAGCCGTCCTGCCCCTGGGTGAGGCCGGGCGGGAGGCCGGTGGCGCGGAAGACGGGAGGGTCTGCGGAGGGGCCGTCAAAGCTGACATTACTCCAGAGCTCGGCCGGCTGGCCGATGACCATGCGCCCATCCTCCCTGCCCTCCAGGGTGATGAGGGGCCGCGCCACGACGGCGAAGGCCATCTCGCTGTCCAGCTCAATGGGGCCGTTCACGGTGGGCATGGAGACAGTGGCGAAGTAGGAGCCGGTGAGGGCGGACTGGGCATTCCGGATGGTGAGGGTGGGGCTGCGGGTGCCGGTGTAGTAGGGGCCGTCACTGAGGGGGCCGGTGCCCTGCCCCACATCCGCGCTCCAGCGCACCTTCACGCCGGGACCGGCCACGGCCATGACTGCGCGGACGGTCTCACCATCCAGAGCCAGGAGGACGGGTGTCTTCAGTTCATAACTGCCGATGTTGATGGCCGGAGAGCGGATGCGCCCGGCGGGGTTGGTAACATCGAGCTGATAGACACCGGCGCTGCTGACGGAGAGGGTGCGGTTGGTGGCACCGGGGATGGCGGTGCCGTTTTTCAGCCAGCGGAAGGTCCAGGGGCCGGTGCCGGTGATGACGGGCTCCAGCGGGACCTGGGCGTGCTCGAGGTCAAAGGCCTGCATGAGCACGGAGTCCGGCACGCCGAGGAACTGCACGGGGGTGGCGGTGGTGACGGCTCTGGCGCGGATGTGATAGACGACGGGTGAGTCCCCGGGGGCATCTGAGGTGAAGGTGAGGGTGATCTCCTTCACGCCGGCAGTGGTGGGGGCAAAGCGCAGGGCCTCAGTGATGGCGGAGCCGGGAGGCACGTCCCAGGAGGTCCGGGCGAGGCTGAAGGAGGCGGTGTCCCCGCCGAGGCTGACCTGGGTGCGGACGGTGAAGGCACCCTGGGGCGCGAACTTGATGCCTAACAAACGATTCACAACCTTGCCCGCGAGGTACTCACCGGCATCCAGGAAGACGGGGGAACCTGGGACGGTGGTGAGCTCGCCGTCCAGGTCCACGCCGGGCGGCCGGGCGAGGTCTTTGACATAAATGCCCCGGTAGAAGGTGCCGATGACGACCTGGCGGGCCGGGAGGTCCAGATCCAGGGTGGAGGCCTCAGCCATGGTGGTTTCGAAACCCAGGGGGAGGGGTGTCCACTGGCTGCCGATGAAGGAGTGCAGGGAGAGCTGGTAGCCGTTGTTGAGAAGGGCAAAGGGGCCGAACAGGACGCCGCTGACGGCGGTGTGGATGGTGATGCCGGTGAGATCCACGGGGAGATGCCCCTGGTGCTTCCAGGTGGTGCCGGTGCGCTGGAAGATGGCGGCCTGGGTGGTCTCGCCATCGCCACCGAGGAGGGCGCGGTCGGCATTGAGATTCACGGTGATGCCTGCTTTGACCAGAAGGGGGGTGGCGGGGGGCTGGAGACGGGTGGTCTGGGTCCAGGTGCCGCCGCTCTGCTCGTAGAGGTAGGCGGAACCGGCGCTGTCCGTCGGCGCGCCAATGAGGACGCTGGTGCCATCCAGGGAAAGGGACCAGCCAAAGCTCTCGCTCGCCGGAGATGAGGTGGGGGCGGCGAGGGTCTGGGTGAGGGTCCACTGACCTCCGCTGCGGCGGTAGAGGAAGACGGTGCGGTCCTGGGGGGAGCCGATGGCCAGGAGGTCTCCCAGGAGGGCGATGGCATGACCAAAGCCAACGGCGCTCTTCCCGGCGGGTGCTGTGAGGTTACCGTCCTGCACCCAGCGCCCCTGGGCGGCATCCCAGGCATAGAGGAAGACGGCGGAGGGGGTGGGCAGCAGCTCTCCATTCAGCGCGCGGGAGAGGCTGACGGCCATGCTGGTGCCGGAGCAGGCCACGCTGCCCCCGAAGTGGGCGAGATTGACCCCGGGCTGGACGGGCTGCGGGAGGAGGGAGTGGAACTGCCAGGCGCCCTGCGCGCTCTTCCGGTAAACAAAGGCCAGGCCCTCATACTCGGTGAACTCAGGATCGCTAATGGGGGCTCCAGTGACGAGCCACTCGCCGTCCTGGGCCACGCTGAGGCCGAAGCGGGCTGACTGCAGGCGGAGATCCACCGGAGGCTGGCAGTGGCCGATGATGGCCCAGGCGGTGTCTGACCTGCGCAGGACGCGCACGGTGTGCTCCTGGGGGCCGAAGATGTAGGGCTTGGCACTGCCGCCGATGAGGAGGTCTTCACCGCTCCAGAGGAAGGCGGTCTCGGTGATGTTGGAGGAGGACTGGACTGGCACGGTGTCCCGCAGCCAGAGGTCGTCCACACTGGGGCGGTGGAAGAGGAGGGGGTCTGCCTGGCCGCCATTGTGGAGGGCGAGCTTGGTGCCGTCTGAGGCCAAGGCCAGGAGGGCGGAGGTGGGATTGGTGAGGGAGATGGTGAACCGGCTGAGGGCGGCGAAGGCGCTGGTGATGGCGAACTCATGCAGGTTCGTGAGGGAAAGGGGGCCGTTTCCCAGGGCATAGAGGCGGTTTCCCTGGACCTGTAGCTTGAGGCCGAGGCGCTCGTTCGCCGTCGGGCTGGAGGAGAGGACCTCACGGGTCTTTTGCCAGACGGCGGCGGGTTTTTCAAAGACGGCAATCTTGCCGACATCCTGGATGAGGGTGGGGGTCAGGATGTCCCCAAAGGGCCGCCCGGCGATGATGATGCTGCCGCCATGGATGGCGAGGTTCAGGCCGAGGCCGGGGCCGTTCTGGGGATCGGTCAGGCGGGTCTGGTATGCCCAGCTGCCGCCGGTGCGCTGGTAGACCTCTATCCAGCCGGTGGGGGTGCCGCCATCCCCTGAGGGTGAGCCGATGACGGCCAGGTCTCCGGAAATGGCCAGGCCCTCCCCAAAACCGCTGGCAGAGCTGCCGCCGACAGAGGTGAGGGTGCCATCCTGGGCCCAGGTTTCATTTTCCCGCCGGTAGACGTGCACGCGGGGGGTGGCGGCGGTGGTGACGGAGCCGATGAGGAGGCGGTCGCCCTCCATGGCCAGCTTACGGCCGAACTGGTTCCCGCTGCCGGTGCCGCTCTCCGGGCTGACGATCTGCTGCCGGAGCTGCCAGGTGCCGGCCTCACGCTTCCAGAGGGTGACACGGCCGCCCGCGTAGGTGGTGAAGGGATCGATGGCATTGCCCGGCGCGCCCACGGCCATCCACTCCCCGGAACTGACGATGACGGAGCCGTGGCCGGCGCCCTCGCTGAACATGATGCCGGTGTAACTGGCAGGGCCGAGCAGCTGCTCTGCCTGCGCGCTGGTGAGGGGCAGAAGTGCCGCCGCGGTGGTGGTGAGCACATGCAGGCAGACGCGCAGAGAAGGCGGAAGCATCATCGTAATTTCTTTGTAAATACCATTTTTGGGGGAGCGATGGCAAGGTTTGTTAGGGACGGATTTGAGGTTAGGGGGGCCTTGGTTGGCGGTTGGCGGTTGGCGGTTGGCGGTTGGCGGTTGGCGGTTGGCGGTTGGCGGTTGGCGGTTGGCGGTTGGCGGTTGGCGGTT
>NZ_BKAG01000097.1 GCF_007992435.1 Prosthecobacter gellanilyticus
CCGAGAACCGAGAACAAGGAACCCCATGTCCGAACCCAAATTTGACATCCACATCAGCACCACGGCCGATACGAAAGGCGTGGAGCAGGCGAAGCAGGCGCTGGCTGAGCTGAGCCGCGAGACGAAGCAGCTCACCACCGCGAGCGAAGCGCACACTACTGCGCTGGAGGCGCAGAGAGATGCTGCGGAAGAAGAAGCCACTGCGGTGGAAGAGCAGACGGCCGCGCTGAAAAAACAGGCAGATGCTCTCGATGCGCTGCTGAAGGCCGCGGAGGAGCAGGCAGTCGCCGCTGAGGCGCAGGCAGCTTCTGCCAGGGAGGAGACAGAGGCACTGGAAGCGCAGCTGGCCGCTGAGAAAGAGCACAAAGCCTCCCTCGAAACCGAGGCCGCTGCCATGAAGAAAGTGGAAGCCGCCGCGGACTCAAACATCCGCACCCTGGCCTCCATGGAGACGGAGTTGGAAGAGCTGACCACGGCCATGAAAAACATGGACGTGGCTTCCGAAGCCTTTGCCAAAACGAGGGAGGAGGTGGGTGAACTGGAAGCGGAGATTGAACGGTTGAAGACCAGCAAGACCAAGGACGCTGAAGAGACAGAAAAGGCCATCACCGCCATGGAGGGTTTTGTGGGCGTGCTGAAAGGCGCGGAAGACGGTGTCAGCGGCATGCTGAACAGTCTGCCTGGACTCGTCACAGCCTTTGGTGGCAGCGCGGGGCTGGCGAGTGGTGTGGGACTCGCCGTGTTTGCCGTGGAGAAGCTCATCAAGGCCTTTGACAAGGTGAACTATGACGGCACATGGGTCGGAGACTTGAAGAAGGGCATCACCGAGCTGGCCACCGGCATGTCAGAGGCCGGGGAGCAGGCGCAGAGCATCGCCGATGCGCCGCAGTCCTGGCGGAAGGCCGGCAGTGAAGCCGCTGAGGAGTATCGCGATTCACTGGATGCCATTTTTTCCGAGGGCCTGGCGCGTCTCAAAGACGAAAGTGACAGCCTGAAGTTTGGTGCCCGGCAGCGTTTGAGTGAGAAAGAGTTCAAGGAGGAGATGTTTCGCCTCGAGAACCCCAATCTCGCGGAGCGTGGCACCGCAAAGTGGGCGGCGAATGAGAAGAAGCACATGGAATCAAAGGCGCGCCAGGAGCAATACAGGCGTGAGCATAATACGGATGTGGCCATTCACGACTACAACCAGGCGACGAAGGAAGAGAGCGCGTTCAAGGGGCAGGCCCTGAAGGCGGATGAGGAGCTCCAGGGGCTGAAGAAGCGCGCGGAGATCCAGCAGATGCTGGCGAAGATCACCGCCCTGGACGAGGCAGAGCGCGTGCGCGCAGAGGGGCTGAAGCATGCGGAGCAGATGAAGCTGGTCTCACCTCAGGCGAGCGCCATGTGGGAAGGGTGGATCAAACTTCAAACACCGGCTCCGCGTGCCCCACAGCAGGTGGCGCAGGATAACTCATTGAAGCAGCAGCTGGACGTGCAGCTCAAGGGCCTGCCCATGCCGTTCGCTGGCGAGGAAATCGGAGAGGCGATCGCTCGGGCAGAGGAGAACAAGAAGACCAAGGACAGTGATCTTGAGTCGGCGACCGCCGAGGTCAAAAAAGCCGATCTGAACAGGCAGGAGGTGATCGCGGAGAGCGGGAGGCAAAGTGCAATGGGCAAGGCAAGGCTGAGAATGGACAACAACCGAGTGAACGCCGCCGCAGCCAGCTACAAAAAGGCGGAGGAAGAGAAGCTGGCACAACAGCAGGCGGAAAGTTTCAAAGCTGCTGCTGAGGGCAAGGTCGGCCCACCGGATCCCGCTATGCGTTTCGTGTCAGATGAGAAAGTTCAGGAAACTCAGAAAGGCCTGGCCAACATGTCCCTCGGAGGAACGAAGGGGTTGAGTCATGGAGATCCCAGATCGCCAGACAGGCCTGAAGAATTTACCCAAGGGCTGGGCATGCTTTCTGCCGCCGTGGGTGATGGCAAGGGAGACACTGCTGCGGAGGTCGCTGTCATCGAGAGGATGCGGCAGGAAATCGCTAGTGGAGCGATGAACCGTGCGGAGGCTCTTCAGCAAGCATTGCAGGCCATGCGTGAGCTTCAGGGCGACGGCACGCAGATGGAGAGGCAGCTTATCAGCACATTGAGTGCTTATGGCTCCAAGCTCTCTCAACTGGCGTCTGCGCTGAATGATCAGCAGTCGGCCATCAATGGCATCCACATCGTCATGCAGAGATAAAGCATCAGCTGGCTTTTCTCAGGGATTCTTCAGGTTACGTCTCGCCTTTTCGTCCTCGGCAGCATCTTTGGCCCGGCGGCGTGCTGCAGATGCCTTGGTCGCGATGAACAAATACCGAACAGGCCGTTCATTGAAGTAAGCTTCGAGTTCGTTCCACTGCCAGGCTTCGAAACCGTCTGCTTCTTTGATGGTAAGAGACCAAGGAATGCCTCCGGAATTAGACTCCATGAGCACCTTAACCTCATTGTCCGAAAGCGGCAGAGGTTTCCCCTCTCCCTCCTGAGCCACATGGTTGAACGAGATATCCTCGCACTTGCCCTCATAGAATTCGCACACGATATGATATCCCGCCTTCTCATAGTGAACCGTTTGCTCCTCTTCCTTGTTCCTCACCGGCTTGCCATAGCGAGCCTCGCACTGTTCGCGGGTTTCGCCGATGCGGGCCAGGGCGGGGGAGGAGAGGGAGATGAGGACGGAGAGAAGGAGCAGGGCTTTCATGGTCGTCGTGATCAGACTTACGGCGCGTGATAGCAGAAGCGTTTTTGGAAATCCAGAAAAACCCGGCGTCAGGCCTAGGTGAACAGTATCAAGGCTTGGTGCTTGTAAGATTCGTGTTAATGCCGCCTGACCATCGGGTGATGGCGGCAGGTGTGAAGGTCTTTTGGAACGGAACCCAGTCTAACAAAATATAATGAAATGAAGCCACGAACATTCAGCCAATAATTTGCACACTGACCCCATTTTCATGGTCAGCCAGGCCATGAAGATGATGGAAGACCAGCAGGCGGAGGGATCCAAGATGCAGATGGCGCTTACCCGGGTCATGAGCGGACTCATCAGCAACCAGCAGTCCCTCTCCCAATACCTTCAGTCACTGGAAGGAGAGGTCGACGGAATCAGGCACGCCATTCGGCGATGAAACTCATTCGGACATTGACCTCATCTATCGGTGTCTCTAAAGTTTTGAGCCGCCTCATGAAGACACTTTTTCTATTTCTTCTTCTTTGCACACCCGCCATGGCTCGCATCGGTGAAACACGTGCACAATGTGAGGCTCGCTACGGGCCGCCGGTCGAGGTGCGGGATAACGGTGAGACTACGGTCCATTCGCGGGCCGGTTACGGGGTGAGGTGCACTTACCTTGAGGGCAAATGCGAGGCCATTCGCTTCCGGAAAATGCCTGCGAGTCCAGGGCAGGACGATCTTCCATTCACGGAGGCTGAGCAGAAGGCGCTGATGGAAGCCAATTCCGGAGGAAAGACATGGACCAAGAAACGTGAAGACGCTGAATTTCGCATGCAACAGTGGGAATGTGACGGGTTGCAGGCCATGCATAATGGCACCCTTCATTTTTTCACTGTTTATACGAGCGCTTATGCAGTGCGCCTTGGGACCAAAGACGCTGTGGACAAGGCCGCGAATGATAAGTCCGATGACAAAGGCAGCTTTAAGGACTTTTGATGATCCGGCTTTGTCGTCTCTGCGCATGTCTCCAAAGTATTGAAACTGTTTCATGAAAACACTCTTCCTATTTCTACTTCTTTGCGCGCCTGCTTTTGCACGCATCGGTGAAACTCGTGCACAATGCGAGGCACGCTACGGGCCGCCAGTCGAGGTGAGGAACGAGGGTGAGATCACCGTTCACCAGAAGGATGGATTCGCAGTGAGGTGCACTTACTTTGAGGGCAAATGTGAGGCCATCGTCTTTAGCAAAGCGCCGGCCAATCCGGCCGAAGGCAATCTCCCGCTCTCGGATGCTGAACACAAGACACTGATGGATGCCAATTCTGGCGGTAAAACCTGGGTCAAGCTCCGCGAGAACGCTGAACACCATTTCACCGTGTGGCGATGCGAGGGAATGAGGGCCTGGCATGACGGTAAGAATCATCAAATGGAGATTTTCACAGATGCTCATGGCGCACGAGAGGACGCCAAACTTGCGGCGAAGCGGGCTGCGGACAAGGCCGCCAAAGACAAGGCTGATGGTAAAGGCAGTCTGAAGAACTTTTAATGGATCAAGCTTCGTCGTCTTTGCGCACGTCACCAAAATATCGAAACGGTTTCATGAAAACACTCCTCCTCTTCCTGCTTTTCTGCTCACCCGCCATGGCCCGCATCGGTGAAACACGCGCACAATGTGAGGCCCGCTATGGGCCTGCTGTCAGTGTGCGGAGTGAGGGGGAAACCACCGTCCATGCCCGAGCCGGATTCAAGGTGGAGTGCAGCTACTTTGAAGGCAAATGCGACTGCATTCTGTTCAGTAAAATGCCCGCGAGCCCAGGGTTGGAGGATCTTCCGCTGACGGAGGCTGAGCAAAAGACGCTGATGGAAGCCAATTCCGGGGGCAAGTCATGGACCCAGAAAGCCGAGAAACCTGAGATACGCATGAAGCTGTGGCAGTGTGATGGATTGCTGGCGGCGTATGATGGAGGAGATCATAACTTGCGAGTCACTACGGGAGCCTATGCTGCACGTCTGGATGCCAAATGGGAGGCGGACCAGGCCGCAAAGGACAAGAATGGCAGCAAAGGCAACCTGCAAGACTTCTGATGAATCTAGCTTCGTCGTCTCTGCGCTTGTCTCCAAAGTATTGAAACCGCCTCATGAAGACACTTTTCCTATTTCTACTTCTTTGCGCACCCGCCATGGCTCGCATTGGCGAGACACGTGAACAATGCGAGACACGCTATGGACCTGCCGTGGATGTGAAGGATGGTGGTGAAACCTCCATTCATGTCCGGGCTGGTTTCAAGGTCGAATGCACCTTCTTTGAGGGCAAGTGCGACTGCATTGCGTTCAGCAAAATGGCCGCGAGTCCAGAGCTGGCAGGCCTCCCGCTGACAGAGGCTGAGCAACAGCTGCTCATGGGAGTCAATTCCGGGGGCAAAACGTGGGCCCTGAAGCGTGAAGTTCCACAGTTACGAGTGCAACTAAAAGTGTGCGATGGGCTGGAGGCCATGCATAACGGGACCTCTCACAATCTACGCATCTACACGGCTGCCTATGCAGCGCGTTTCAAGGCCAGGATGGATGCCGCGAAGGCTGCAGACCATGCTGCCGATAAGAACGGCGGCAGCAAAGGCAGTCTGAAGGATTTTTGATGATCCAGGCTCCGTCGTCTGCGCACATCTCCAAGGTTTTAGAACCGTCTCATGAAAACACTCTTCCTTTTCCTGCTTCTCTGCACACCAGCCATGGCCCGCATCGGTGAGACACGTGCGCAGTGCGAGGCCCGATACGGCCCCTCTCTGAAGCTGCGGAGTGATGGTGACACCTCTGTCCATGAACGGGCCGGACTCCAGATCCAGTGCATCTATTTCGATGGCAAGTGCGAGAGCATCCGCTTTTCCAAGCTCGTGGAGCCCCGTGCCGATGCGGTGCCGCTGACGGAGGCTGAGGTCAAGACGCTCATGGAGGCCAGCTCTGGCGGCAGGCCCTGGACCCTGAGCTCCAGTGATGAGGCAACGCACTTCCGGGCATGGGAGTGCGGCACTCTTTCGGCCATGTACAGCGGGAACATCACTCACGAGCTGATCATTTCCACCGCCGCTCATCATCAACGTCTGAAGGACAAGGCAGCGGCTGTGGAAGCCGCCAAGGGCAAGGGCAGCCTGAAGGACTTTTGAGTATCAGATCGCTGCGCGGACAGGTAGATCAGTCATCGCTGCTCCAGGTGCCTTTCGAAAGGGCTTCGTGACATGTCATGCGCTCAAAAAACCTTCAGCGGGATGGAGAGTCCTTCGCCAGGACTTCGAACTCCAGGGTGATGGAGTGATGTGGAGGATTGGGAGTGAGCAGCAGAAGACACGGAGA
The DNA here is from genome assembly GCF_007992435.1 of Prosthecobacter gellanilyticus. Taxonomy (GTDB): domain Bacteria; phylum Verrucomicrobiota; class Verrucomicrobiia; order Verrucomicrobiales; family Verrucomicrobiaceae; genus Prosthecobacter; species Prosthecobacter gellanilyticus. The sequence continues at coordinate 6,032 of NZ_BKAG01000097.1, forward strand.
TGGAAGACGCGGAGACGCGGAGATGAAGAGGGGACGGCACTGCAAACTGAGAACTGAAAATTGAAAACTGAAAATTGCCTGAGGGGCGGCGGTGCGTGCGTTGGCAGGCCCGAGGTATCTGCAAAGCGCGTCCTTGATGCCCCTCCAGTCCTTCATCCCTGCGCCTCAGCAGTTGCCAATATTGCCTAACGAATAACACAACATGGAACCCTCCTACGCCAAGGCTTCGGAGGGCAAGCCCTTGAACTGAAAACTGAAAAACGAGAACCGAGAACTTTTAAACTTATGACCACTGATTTTATCCAGCAGCTCCAGGACGATGTCTGGGGCATCCTCACGAATGATGCAGGCTTCACTTCTGTGCCGGTGTATCGCGCACGCACGCCTTTGGAAAAGGATGCGGACGGTGCGCCCATCGTGGGACAGAGTGCCATGATTGAGGAGGAGATCGAGCAGACGCTCGGCGGCCTAACCATGAAGAACGGCAAGTGTGGCATTGTGGCCGTGGTCATGCTGCCGGATGTGAAGGCGGAGAGCGCGGAGTCTCGCGGCCCGGCGCTGGAGCTCACTGTGATCGTGCGCATCATCGAGGACCGGCTTTTCAATGAAGGGCTCACGGGCACGGGCATCACCAGCGCGCAGCTCGCTCTTCACACGGTGCAGGTGCTGCATCGGCGCAGCTTGCGCGGCCTTTACACCTTGCGCGTGCATCCGCAGAGCATGATGGAGGAGGTGCCACTGCCGGGAGACCGCACCGCGCAGGAGGTGCGGCTCATCCTCAGCCGTAGCATGGCCCCGCTGCCAAAGTGCGCACGCCCCGCCGGCACGCTGGTGGAGGGCACGCTCACACTCACATGCAGCGAGGAAGCGGCGGTCATCTACTGGACGCAGGACGGCACCTGGCCCGGTCCGCAGAATCCGCAGGCCGCCTTCTATGAGTCGCCCGTGGATGTGCATGAGGCCACCCAGATCCGCGCCGCCGCCTATGCCGGCGAGATGCAGCCGAGTGATGATGTGTGGATCACGGTCTGAGGCCTAACAAAAAGAGGAACTATAAAACACCGCCAGACACGTGTTTTCACGCTGTCCAAAGGGTCCGCTTGGGTCCCGTGACCGCACCGCGCGGTTGTGGTGATATGGGCGCACATCGAAAGCGCGCCGCGCCGCATCCCCCACTGTTCATTTTTTCACGTCAACCTACCTAACTAAAAACACAGCACCCCATGAGCAATCGAAACCTGATCAAGAAAACCCCCGGCAAGGTCGTCTTCGGCCCTGATGGAGACAACGTCACCTTTTACTCCTCCAGCGGCATTTCCTGCGAGCTGCAGGAGACCCTTGTGGAGCTGCCGGATCTCATCCACGGCGCCAGTGAGCAGATCGTCACCGGCCGCCTGGTGGAGATCAAGTTCACGCCCACGCAGTTCACGGCGGAGGCGCTGGAGAAGCTCTTCACCCATGGCAGTGTGCGCATGGGCGGCAGCATTCTCGGCAGCACGGACACGTATGTGGATGTGCGCACGGTGGACAATGTGCAGCGCCGCATCACCTGCGCCTACATTCACCAGGAGCCGGCCGTCCGCTGCAAGACGGGGCAGACCATTCTCGGCGAGGTGGTGATCCGCGGCATCGTGGGCCTCTCCGGAAATCCCACCGGGCTGAATGCCTTCTGGCAGAGGAGCACCGTGGCGTGGGATGATGATGGCTGGGATCCTGCGAATGAGATCACCCCCGGCTGGGATTTCTCCTGGCCGCTCGGCACCGCCAGCGCGTGGGATGCCATTGACACCGCTGAAGGTGTGACCATCACGCCGAAGTCTGATCTCACGGAAGATCTCAGCAACCGCAACGGGCTGATCAATGTGACGATCCAAAAGTATGGCGTGGAGATCACCGCGAAAACGCTGAACATCAGCGAGGAGCTCGTGCTCGCCGCCCTCTACAATGACCTGCCTCTGGGTTCGCGGAAGACCAGCCTGGGTCGTGACCTGAAGCTGAATGCCACCACCGGAGGTGCCTTCATCCGCTGCTTCAATGCGGTGCTGCAGCCCGCCAGCCTCACCTACAATGCCACGGACACCGTGGTGGGGGATTTGAAGTGGATGACCAGTCCGCTGATGAGCAGCCACACGAAGAAGCACCTGCTGGTGAGCACCACAGATCCTGACGAGGAGGAATAAACGCCATGAAGACTCCCCGCCCCGACCTCTGTGATGTGCGTGCCTGCCATGACTACCTGACCAGCCTCCAGGAGATGGCGGCCTGGGAGGCCCTCAGGCGCCGCTGCAAGGCCGAAGCCGCCGGAAGGAGACTGAAGGCGGCGGGGCGGAGGAGGTGAGCAGTATGACGTTGGCCGTTCTCTGTTCTCGGTTCGCTGTTCACGGTTAACCAAGAGTTAAGAGTTAAGAGTTAAGAGCTAAGAGCTAAGAGCTAAGAGCTAAGAGGAAGGGCCTACGGAACACACGGAGAAGGTCCAAGCCATCAGCCGCGAACTGCGAACCCTCCTTCGCCAAGCCTTCGGAGGGCGAGCCCGCG
>NZ_BKAG01000098.1 GCF_007992435.1 Prosthecobacter gellanilyticus
TCCCCCCTTTAGATCCCGAAGCCCCTCCCATTCTCCATTCCTCCATTCCCCAAATCTCCCCAGAGCCCAGATCCCGCCTTCCAAAAAAAGAAAAAATTGCCGCTTGAACTATTTGGCTATTTCGCCAAATACCCAAGCATGTCAGACCGAAAAGCAGCCTCCAAAAAACGCGCCGCCGTCATCAAGGCCCTGGCGCATCCCTCGCGCCTCCTCATCGCCGAGGCCTTGATGGAAGGGGAGATGTGCGTCTGTGACATCAAGGACCTCGTGGCCGCGGACATGTCCACCGTCTCCAAGCATCTCTCCCTCATGCGGGCGGCCGGCGTCCTCGCCTCGGAGAAGCACGGGCTCAATATCTACTACCGCCTCGCCTGTGACTGCTTCGCGGACTTCCTCGGCTGCCTGGACCAGATCGCCCCGCGGAAGCCCAAGACCCAATCCCGATCCAAAACCAAATCCTGCTGCTGAGTCCTCCCCCCATGAACATCACAGACTTCCTCACCCATCTCCGGGCCCACGCTGAAAAGCCCCTCTCCTTCCGCCTGCCGGATGGCAGCTTCGTCGCACCTCACTACCACATCACCGAGGTCGGTCATGTGCTGAAGCGCTTCATCGACTGCGGCGGCACCGCGCGCACGCTGGAGACCTGCCTGCTGCAAACCTGGGTGCATGATGACGTGGACCACCGCTTGTATGCTGGAAAGCTCGCCACCATCTTTGACAAGGCCGGAGAGGTCCTCCCGCATCACGACCTGCCCGTGGAGGTGGAGCATGAGGAGCACCTCATCTCCCAGTATCCCGTGGAAAGCGCCGCCATCGTCGACGGAGCCCTCACCTTCACCCTCGGCCTCAAGCACACAGACTGCCTCGCCCGCGAGCTCTGCACGCCGGAAAGCTGCGGCCCGGCTCCGAAGCAAGAGAAGGAAAACGAGGCCGCCGCCGCTGCCGCCTCCTCCTGCTGCACACCTGGAACCAAATGTTGTTAGGTCATTCCTCGTCGCCGTCATGAAAAAGCTCCTCGCGGAATTCCTCGGCACCTTCACCCTCGTCTTCGCGGGCACCGGCGCCATCGTCATCAATGCCGCCACCCAGGGCAGCATCGGTCATGCTGGCATCGCCCTCACCTTCGGCCTCGTCGTCCTGGCCATGATCCATACTTTTGGGGATGTCAGCGGCGCGCACCTGAATCCCGCCGTCACCCTCGCCTTCGCCGCCGCGCGCCGCCTTTCCTGGAGGGCGGTTCCGGCCTACCTCACCGCGCAGATCACCGGCGCGCTGGCCGCCAGCGCTCTGCTGCACCTTCTCTACCCGCAAAATCCCGCCGCCCTCGGCGCCACCCTGCCCGCAGGTTCCGCCATGCAGAGCTTCGTGCTTGAGCTCGTCCTCACCGCCATCCTCATGCTCACCATCCTCAGCGTCTCCACCGGGGCTAAGGAAAAGGGCATCACCGCCGGCATCACCATCGGCGCCGTCATCGCGTTGGAAGCCATGTTCGCCGGTCCCGTCTCCGGAGCCTCCATGAATCCCGCCCGCTCCCTGGCCCCCGCGCTCATCAGCGGCCAGCCTAACCATCTTTGGGTCTACCTCATCGCCCCCGTGCTCGGCGCGCTCATCGCCGTGCCCCTGTGCATCGGCGTGCGTGATGCCGGCTGCTGTGGCGGCCGTGGCAGATGCAAGTGCACCCCTCCCGTCTCATGAAGCCCGCCATCCTCATTCTCTGCACTGGAAACTCCTGCCGCTCCCATCTCGCCGAAGGCATCCTCCGCCGCGCTCTTGGCGCTGACTACACCGTCGTCAGCGCAGGCTCCAAGCCCGCCGGTTACGTCCACCCCCTCGCCATCCAGGCCATGGCTGAGATCGGTATCGACATCTCCGCGCACCGCTCCAAGCATCTCAACGAGTTCCTCACCCAGGACATCGAGACCGTCATCACCGTCTGTGGGAATGCCGACCAGGCCTGCCCCATGTTTCCCGGCCAGATGAACCGCCATCACTGGGGTTTTGATGATCCCGCCCACGCCACCGGCACCGAGGAAGATCAGATGCGCGTCTTCCGCCGCGTCCGCGACGAGATCCTGAAAGTCTTCGAAGCCTACGCCTCCGGCCGCCGGGACCAGCGCGCCAGCTGAAGTTGGAGTGAAGGCTTCAGGGACGTAGAACAGGTTTTCCAACCTGTTTTCCCCCGAAGCCTCCCCGCGTCCCACTTGCCCAACAAAAAGCGCTTCAAGAATAAGCGGCGTGTCACCCATGAACTTCACACCGCAGAGACGAGAAGACCGCAGAGAAATTCATTCAAGGGGTATTCTCTGCGGTCTTCTCGTCTCTGCGGTGTAAAAAAGACAGCCGCAAGACTCCACCCCCGACCCGCGCCACCCGAAGTTGGAGTCAAGGCTTCAGCCGATCTGGCCCGCGTATCTCCCCTCCCGGCCTCATGCCATTTTCCATCTTCAGTTCCTCCAGTTTCAGTTTCACCATGTCTCCGCGAACCGCCCTGGAGCCTCCCCGCCTAACGAAAAGCAAAGCCATCAAGTCCCTCCACGACCCAAACCATGGAGGAACTAAAAATGGAGAAATGGAAAACTGAAAATGGAACAAGCCAGGGCAGGGCAGGGAACCGAGAACCCTCCTTCGCCAAGCCTTCGGAGGGCAAGCCCGAGAACCGAGAACCGAATCTCGACATCCGCCTCATTTCCCGCTAAGAAGCCCATTAAGGTCCGCAAACACCCGTGACTGTTTCGGCGGCGTTCCACGTTTTTCATGAGTTTGTTCACACGTTTTTGCGGGCTGGCTTCCCTCACTCCCTTCCTTCTGGTTCTGACAGCAGCCCATGCCGGCACACCGTCAGCGCCCGTTTCGTCCCCTGGCATCATCCCCTTCTCAGAGCTCGGGGCCAGGGCCACGGCGGAGGATCGGAGCGGCTCTACCGGCATCACCCCAGGGGCGGAAGGAGGCGGAGCCGTCCTGCGCTCCGGCTTCCAAAAGCTGGCCGGTGAGGTCACCGCCGCCGGCCTTTGGCTGCGCTCCACCGAGTCCACCGCCGCCGCCGGTGGCACCCTGCACCTGCGGGCAGACAGCGTGGGCCGTGCGGGAGGCGTGCAGAGCAGCCTGGCGCAAACCGGCGCGGTCACCTCAGACACCACCCACGCCCGCTGGGCACGGCCCGGTCTTGTGGAGGAGTATTCCGTCAGCGCGGACGGCGTGCGGCAGGACTTCATCCTCCCCGCCGCACCGGCAGGGCAGGGGGATCTCAGCGTGGACCTCGCTCTCAGCGGCGCCCGGGCGGAGGCCCGGAGTTCCGGCGTCCGCCTAACCATGGATGTGTCAGAGCGTGTCCTCCTTTACTCACGCCTGCGCGTCGTGGATGCGCGCGGCCGCCTGCTCAGGGCGCGGCTTAGCGTGCCCGCACCCACCCGGCTCCGCGTGCAGGTGCAGGATACTGGCGCACAGTATCCCCTGCGCATCGACCCCACCTTCAGTGACGCGGACTGGGTCAGCATCAGCCCCGGAATGGCGGGTGTGGACGGCACCGTCAGCGCCATCGTGGTGGACGGCAGCGGAAACCTGTATGTCGGCGGAAATTTCACCCGCGCCGGAAATGTGCAGGCCAGCTGCATCGTCCGGTGGGATGGCAGCTCCTGGTCCGCTCTCGGCTCAGGGGTGCAGGGCGGCAGCGTGACCTCCCTCGCCATGATGGGCGGCCACCTTTACGTCGCCGGCGCATTCTCCGCCGCCGGGGACCTGGAGGCGCAAAACATCGCCCGCTGGGATGGCACCACCTGGTCCACCCTCGGCTCTGGCCTGGATCTGGAGGTCTATGCCCTCGCCGTCAGCGGCAGCGCTCTCTACGTGGGCGGTGCTTTCAGCTCTGCCGGGGGAAAGGAGGCCGCCGGCATCGCCCGGTGGAGCAGCGGCAAATGGTCACCCCTCGGTGCCGGCGTCTCCGGGGTGGTCAATGCCATCGCCGTCCGCGGCAGCAGCGTCTACGCAGGCGGTTCCTTTGACCGGGCAGGCAGCGTGGACGCCGCCCACATCGCCCGCTGGAATGGCAGCACCTGGTCCGCTCTGGGCTCCGGCACGGACTATGACATCACCTCCCTCGCCCTCATCGGCAGCACCCTTTATGCAGGCGGCTCCTTCACCATGGCAGGGGATGTGGAGGCCGCCAACATCGCCCAATGGAATGGCCGTGCCTGGTCCGCCCTTGGCACCGGCCTGGACAGCGTTGTTTACGTGCTCGCGGTCAAGGATGACCAGCTTTACGCCGGGGGAGGATTTACCAGCCTGGGCGGGGAGATACCGGCCAGCGTGGCCCGGTGGGACGGCAGCACCTGGACCAGCGTCTGCTCAGAGGTGCAGGGGGGCATCTATGCGCTGGCCTTCCAGGGCAACGAACTCCACATCGGCGGCTCCTTCGACCGGACCGGGGACACCTGGGTGGGGAACATCTCCCGTTACAAGGCAGATGCCTGGTCAGTCGTCGGGCCAGGCATCAACAGCTATGTCTATGCCCTCGCCGTCAGCGGCAGCCATCTCTACGCGGGCGGCACCTTCACCCAGATCGGGGATGTGAGGGCCGACCACATCGCCCGCTGGGATGGCAGCACCTGGTCCCCGCTCGGCTCCGGACTCCAGGGCTGGATGGTCAGCGCTATCACCGTGGACGGCAGCGACGTCTACGTCGGGGGAGATTTTCACACCGCTGGCGACCAGTCGGCCAGCAACATTGCCCAATGGAATGGCAGCACCTGGTCCGCCCTCGGCCAGGGGACCTCGGGTAACGTCCAGGCCCTGGCCTTCAGCGGCGGCTATCTCTACGCCGCAGGCGAGTTCCTTCACGCAGATGACACGCTCGTCTACCACATCGCCCGCTGGGACGGCGAGGCCTGGTCCAGCGTGGGCGGCGGCATGAACATGTTTGGTTATGTCCGCGCCCTGGCCGTGAGCGGCACCGATCTCTATGCCGGTGGCATCTTCACCTCCGCCGGTGGCACCCCGGCCTCCCGGGTGGCCCGGTGGGACGGCCACACCTGGTCCGCCCTCAGTTCCGGGGTCAGCGGCGTCGTCAGTTCCCTGGCGGTGGACGGCACGGATCTCTATGTCGGAGGTCGTAATCTCACCTCCGCAGGCAGTGTCCCGGTCAAGAACATCGCCCGGTGGGACGGCACCTTCTGGTCAGCCCTGGGCATGGGCGTCCAGGGATCCTTCAATGAAGTGGCCGCCATGGCTGTCCACGATGGCAGTCTCTACGTGGGAGGTCTCTTTGACTACGCTGGCACCACGCCTGCCAGCTGCATCGCCCGGTGGGACGGCAGCACCTGGTTCCCCCTGGGAAGTGGGCTGCGCGGAGGAGTCACCTCCCTGGCCGTGGGGCCTGGGGACCACCTCTACGTCAGTGGCAGCTTCCAAAGCACCCACAACGTCATCGGCCCTGACCCCGTCTTCTCCCCCTACATCATCCAGGCGAACCTGAACGGCGCGCCTGACATCACGGTGTTCGGTGAGGAGCATCTCCCCTCCGGTGCTGGCCGTGTCTCCATGGGCACCGTCGCCCTCCCGGACGCCCCCGTGACCCGCAGCTTGAGCATCAATAACCTGGGCACCACCACGCTGAACCTCACCGGCACACCGCGCGTCACCCTGCGCGGATCTCCCGCTTTTACCGTCCCCACCCAGCCCACCGCCACCATCACCCCCAACACCGATGCCGGCTTCCAGATCGCCTTTGATCCTGCCACACCCGGCCTGCATCAGGCCTCCGTCACAGTCGCCAGTGATGATCCGGACACCCCAGTCTACACCATCGCTGTCGAGGGCATCGGCCTCGCCGCCCCGCTCGCCCAGACCATCACCTTCACCCCTCCCGCCTACGTCTATGAGAGTGAGTATGCCCTGCAGCTCGTGGCAGAGGCCAGCTCCGGGCTGCCCGTGCAGTTTACCCTCATCTCAGGCCCGGCCACCGCAGCCTCCCTGCAGGACGGCACCCTCGCGCACACCGGCCCAGGGACCATCAAGGTGCAGGCCTCCCAGCCGGGCGGCGGCCTCTATAAAGCCGCCACTCCCGTGGTCAGAACCATCCAGGTCAAGCCCGACCCCACTCCCCCCAGCTTTGTCATCACCAGCCTGCTGCAGCGTTATGACGGCCAGGAAAAAGGCGTGTATGTCGTCGGTTCGGAGACGGTGGACGAGATCACCTATAAAGTCGGTGGCGTTTACACCCCCACCGGCCCCACGGATGCTGGCAGCTACCCCGTGAAAGTCGTGGCTGGCACCACCACCAAAACCGCCACCCTCGTCATCACCAAGGCGCCCCTCCTCATCATCCCGGATGACCAGCAGAAAGCGGCCGGACAGCCCAATCCCCCGCTCACCTACAGCGTCGTCAGTTACGACGTCTACCGGGACCCCCAGGAGGTCGTCTTCACCAAGCCGCCCGTCCTCACCACCAAAGCCACCCCCACCAGCCCCGGCGGCCTCTACCCTATCACTGCCAGCGGTGCCACCGCGGTGAACTACAGCTTCATCTACCTGCCCGCTCATCTCACCGTCACCACCTTTGCGGGTGACTACGAGGCCCTCCTCACCGGTGAAGACGGCCACCCCGTCGGCAAGCTCAGCCTCACCCTCACCCCCGGCGGCCAGACCTTCAGCGCCAGGCTCATCACCTGCGCGGATCCCGCCACCGCCACCGTCTCCTTTGCCAGCGGCAGCCTGCAGGCAGGTCCCGGTGGCTGGCAGACCACCGGTAGCGCCACCACCCTCGTCACCTCCGGTTCGGCCAAAGTGCCCTGGCGGCTGAACGTCACCCTCCCCCGGTTCGGCCCCCTCACCGTCCACCTCCTGCGGGATGGCAACTTCATCGGCCGGGCCAAGGACGGCAGCAAACTGCTCTCCCTGCCCGCCAGCCAGACCGTGCCTTATGCAGGCACGCACACCCTCCTCCTGGAGCCCGCGCTGCCTGCGCACCTCTTCGTCCCCGCAGGCTCAGGCTGGGCCACCGCCACCATCGGCAAGAACGGCGGCATCACCTATGCCGGAAAGCTCGCGGACGGCACCGCCTTCACCGCCACCACCCTGCCAGATGAGGCCCCGGACCCACGCCACCGGCTCTTTCTGCACCCCTACAAAGCCACCCGGCCCCAGGTCTGGCTGGCCGGCAGCTTCAGCCTCACCCCGCACCCCGTCCTCGCCGGCCGCCGTCATGTGCCAGAGGGTCTGCTCACCTGGCGGAAAGACATCGGACTGAAGGATCCCCTCTACCGCGGCCTCTTCGGCCCCGTCACCACCGCCCTCTTGCTGGACCCCTGGCTGCCTCCCAGCACCAAGGCACCCGCCGTCACCCTGGCCCAGCGCCTCGGCCTCACCGGCAGCAGCCTGGGTGTCACGCATGAGGACACCGGCAGCGCCTCTCACCCGGACCTGCCCGTGCGCCTCTCCCTCGGCACCGTCAGCGCCACCACCGCTTCCGTCAGCGTCCTCACCCCCGTGGCAAACCTAACCAAATGGACGACCAAGACCTTCTCCCCGGCCAATGGCACCTTCACCGGCAGCTTTGAGCTCACCGATCGCGTCTCTCAGGGCAGCCCCCTCAAGCGCACCGTCCACTTCAGCGGCATCCTCCGCCAGCCCGCCAGTGCCGGGGATCCCCTCATCGGCGCCGGCCACTACATCCTCCCTCCACCCACCTCCGTCCCGGACCCCGACAACACCTGGTCCCGCGAGCTCCGCCTCACACGCCCGTAGGGCCGTTCACCGTTCACCGTTCACCGTTCACCGTTCA
>NZ_BKAG01000099.1 GCF_007992435.1 Prosthecobacter gellanilyticus
GTGTGGAAGATTCATCGCAGGTGATGTTTCCACGTCACGCGTCTTCAAGCCGAAGACCCGACGATTGGCGCGAAGGCCCGTGATGCGGCGATTCCACCTCTCGGGTGCGCTCGGAACCGCTGCGGATTCGGAGATTCGCGCTCCTCGGATGCCAGCATCATGTCTGACGCTGGCATTCGTGGTTAAACCAACTTTGCAACCATGAATGGCTGCTTTGGGCCGTGATTTCACGCTGTCCAAAGGGTCCGCTTGGGTCATGTGACGAGGTGGCGGCGGTGTGGTGAGATGGGCGTGTTCCGCAAGGGACACGAGAGGTCATTCATGTGTCGGGCCTGCACGTCTGCACTGCTCCGGGTGGAGCGGGCGGCGTGCAGGTTTCACAGGGCAAACACGCCCACACATGCAGAAGCCCCGGAGTGTCCGGCGCGGAGAAGGGGGAGGGCCTTTCTTCCCCATTCGTCCAGAACTCCAACACTCCATCCAGTCACTCACCATGAAACAGCATCTCCTCCAGCTCACGGGCAGATCCATCGGGCTCATTGCGATCTTCATTCTCATCATTGGTTATGCGCTTCTGCCTGCCTCATGCACGCTGACTCCGGAGCAGCAGCAGAGGCTGCAGGCCATCAGCGTGCCGGTGACCTCCCTCCTCTCCACCGCCGCGGTGCAGCGCGGGTGGATCCAGCCGGGGGACAAGATCCTGATCCAGCGCGGAGTCGCTGTGGTCACCTCGGCGGAGGATTCCGAAACCAAGCTGTATCGCCTGGCCGAGATCGGGCTCGAGCAGGCGCAGCGCCAGGGCACGGTCACTGAGGGTGACGTGATCGAGCTCAAAAACGCTAGCCAGGCCACCATCACGCATCCTGCGGACGTGCAGGAATCCGTGCCATCGCCATCACCCGCGACCCCTCTTTCCATCCAGGATGCCAGTCATCCTGATCACGCGAACCCTTCTCTGCTGAACCCCACCAAATAACCAGGCAGCAGACCGCCCCGACCGTGACGTGGAGAACGCACATGCCTGAAGACCACTACCAGGCTCGGAGATCACGGCGGGGCGGACACAACTCACACGGTTCGCAGTTCACGGTTCAGGGTTCTCTGTTCCCAGTTAACCAAGAACAACGAACCAAGAACCAAGAACCGAGAACCGAGAACCGAGAACCCTCCTTCGCCAAGCCTTCGGAGGGCGAGCCCGAGAACCGAGAACCAAACGACCATGAAACTTTGCATCGACCCAGGACACGGCATGTCTAACAAAAAGAGCGGCATCTATGACAGCGGCGCCCTCGGCACCCTCCATGAGGAGGCGGCGCTGGCGCTCGTCTGGTCTCATGAGCTGCGCAAGGCCTGCGAGGCGCGCGGCATCCCCGTGTGGATGACCCGCACAGACCGCTGTGAGGCCACACCGCTGGGCAGCCGCGTCACGCGGGCGGAGCAGGCAGGCTGCACGCACCTGATCAGCCTGCATCTCAATGATGCGGACGCCAGCAGCGCGAACGGGTTTGAGACGCTTTACCGCACCACTCACAGCCAAAGCTTCGCCGAGGCCCTGCATGAGCCTTTGAAGGTCATGGGCCTGCGTGATCGCGGTGTGAAGCTGCGCACTGACCTCGCGGTGCTCGCTTCCAAACACATGCCCTCCGCGCTGATCGAGCTCGGCTTCATCCGCAATGCCGGGGACATCAGCATCGTCACCACGGACGCCATCATCACCCAGGTGTGCGGCCTGCTCGCAGACCGGCTGGCGGCACTGGAACCGGCCTAACAAAACAGCGAACTGAGAACCGTAAACCGCGAACAAAATAGATGAAACCAGGACGTCATGACTTCCAGATCGACCGCGGTGTCGACTTCGCCGGGCTGCTGCTTGTGTGCCTGAACCAGGCGGGTGCTGAGATTGATCTCAGCGCCTTCACGCCGCAGCTCGCCGCGCGGAGATCCCTGACCAAGCCCGTGGCCTTCACGCTCAGCGCCAGCCTCGGTGGCGGCGAGGGCGAGATCATGATCGCTGAAATGAGCGACACGCAAACCGCCGCGCTGCCCCTGGGCGACTACCTTTACGACCTCGTGCTGGAGGATGACGAAGGCCGGCGCTGGGGTCCCTGCCTCACTGGAAACCTCCGCATCACCGACATCGTCACCCGCCCCACCTTATCATGAGCGCGCCATCTCTCCACACCATCAAGATCATCCAGCCATCCGGGCTGAACATCGCCACCGTCCGCGTCTCACCACCGCGTGGAGAGCCCGGTGTTCCCGGAACGAATGGCGCTGACGGTGCCGATGGCGAGCCTCGCACGTGGGAAAATTTGGAGGGCAGGCCTGCCACCTTCCCGCCCGCTTCCCACACGCACACCACCTCTGACGTCACCGGCCTAACAGCGAGTCTGGCGGGAAAGGCGGATCTCGTGGGCGGAGTCATTCCCACCGCGCAGATCCCGGCCATCGCCATCACCAGTTATCTCGGCAGCGTGGCCTCGCAGGCCGCCATGCTCGCGCTCAGCGGCCAGACGGGAGATTGGTGCAACCGCAGCGACACCAGCACCGCGTGGGTCATCACCGGCGCCACGCCTAACCAGCTTTCATCCTGGTCGCAGATCAGCTACCCCGCCTCCCCCGTCACCTCTGTGAACGGCCAGAGCGGCGTCATCGTGCTTAGCGCGGCGAATGTGGATGCCGTGCCCACAAGCCGCCAGATCCTCACCAGCGGCCTGGCCACGGGTGGGGGGAGCCTCAGCTCAAACCGGACAATCAACGTGCCGGCGGCCTCAGCAGCGGATGTCATTTATGGAAACAATGCGACCATGGCCGTCACACCGCAGGGGGCGAGGTATGCCATCCGAAATCTGTGCAGCCGTGTGACGAGCGTCTCGGGAAATGTGCATGGTTTCACTGAGCCAGGATCTTCGGGTGATCCTGCGCTGCCACCAGATGACATCCTCCTCTCCATTGACCCGATGGATTACAGCACCAGTGGAGGCGTGGTCGGATCCCGTCTCTATCTCACGGTCAATGATGTCGTGAGATACTTCTATTTTGCTCCTGAGATCGATGGGGAAAATCCGGGCGGATGGATCGACTCGAATCCACTGTCTTCCATCGAGGACGCTCTCTCGGCCTTGCAGACTGCCATTCAGGCGGAGTTTGGCTCCCTCACTTTCTATCAGCCTGACTCGCAGAGTCTCGGCATCACTTCCTTTGGCAGCGGGGCTGCATATACCTGGGTGGTGAGCATCGTCGCAGGCGTGATCAGGACCTCATCGGAAAGCTCTCAAGGCGAAAACGGCACTGAAGACACACCTCCGTCAGGAGAGGCAAGGGAAGTGTCACTGCATTCCATTCCGCACAATAGCAATGCACGCCTCTTGCGCGCCTGGGTGGATGGCACGTTTGCCGGCACGCAGGCCCGCTTTCTGCTCAAGCAGAATGAGGAGGACTACGTCCTGCTGGGGGGATGGTTCAGCGGCCCTGGCGAGCTGAATCTCATGGATGCGCCCTTTGCGTTTCTCGAGCTGCCCGGCGGCTATCAACTCATGCTCGTGCTCCTTTCCCCTGTCATGGGCGCCAGTATTGACGGGCATGTGATCATTAGCACAAATAGTTAGGCCGGTGGCCGTGTCATAAAACTCTTCCTGGACTCACCACCACCCACCCCCATGCACTCGTTTCACCTCCTCTCCCAGTCCACCCCGGAGATCACCGGCATTCTGGACACCGTGAAGGAGCCGGGCTTCTCCCAGTGGCTCGTGTATCTGCTCGTCTTCATGATCATCGCAGACAGGTTCAAAGGCTGGGTCCTGCCCGCCGCCATCAGGCGCGGAGCCAGTGGTGATGACACACCGCCATCCGCACCTCCCACACCCTCCGCCACGCGGGAGGAGCTCGAATCCCTGAAGGAAGATTTCGATACTTTCGTGCAGAGCAACCGCGCGGATCATCAGGCCGCCATCGCCGCCGGGCAGGAGCGCGTCATCAGCCTCAGCCAGGTCATGGATCGTGAAACCGGTGATCTCGAGAGCGCCATCGCCCAGCTGCGTGACACGCTCGGCGCCAAGATGGACGCCGCCTTCGCCGCCCTGCACCTGAAGATCGATCCCCTCATCAAGGCCAGCGCCGCTGCCTCCGCCCTCATCGACCAGATCGACAAACGCCTCAGCCGTCTCGAAGGCCAGCATACGCATGAGGTGCGGAAGCTCCACAGCCGCATTGATGAAGCCCTCCGCGCCAGCCTCACCGCGCCACGCGCCGCCGGTCACGAGTCTAAAAAGTAAGTTAGGCCGCCGCGCCCTCTCGCGCCCTTCATTCATCATGAAACCCCAGTCCAAATCCCAATCCAAGTCCGAGCCCAGGCCCGGCTCCAAACGCAGCCTCAAGCAAAGCCCCAAAGCCCCGCCGAAGAGCAAGCCCTCCTCACCCACCTCCGCTCCCGCAGCCGGCGCGCTCATCCCGCCGCCGCCGCTCGCCACCCAGCTCCAGGAGAGAGGCCTCATGCAGGAGACCCTGCGCCACCTCCTGGCAGACCGGCCTGCGGGCACCCCCATGCTGAAAAAATGGAAGAGCGCCGGCATCATCGCCACAGAGGCATCCCTGCGCACCTTCCTCCGCGACCACGCCTTCCTCCATGAGGCCCAGCGCGCCCAGCGCCTCCAGGGCGAGCTCCTCGCGCTCACAGGCCTCAGCCCCGCGCAGACCCTGCGCCTCATCATCGCCCAGCGCCTGCTCGAGGGCGCCAGCGAGGACCTCCCCGACCTGCGAGATCTCCTGCAAACCGCCACCCACCTCCTGCGTGAGGACCAGATGCACCGATCCCTCGATCAAAAAGACGAGGCCATCCAGCTCCAGCGCCGCCGCATCGAGACCCTCGAAGCCAAGGTCCAGGAAGCCGCCAGCCTAACCGAAAATGCCGAGCTCACCGAGCAGGACCGCATCTCCCAGATCCGCGCCATCTTTGGACGATAGCCGTTCTCGGTTCGCTGTTCAGCGTTCGCGGTTCTCTGTTCGATGTTCAGTGTCCAATGCCCATCGCCACAAACATCCGTCCCATGGGTTCTCTCAGCCCCCTATGACCCATCTCTTGGGAGCCGCGCCTAACAGCAACCGAGAACCGCGAACCGAGAACCGAGAACCGAGAACCGAGAACCGAGAAAACGCCATGCCCCGCCAGTCATCTCGCCAAAAGCAAGCCCTCGAGCAGATCGCGGAGCAGGCCGGCGCGCATCGTCAGCAGGTCAGAGGCACAGCTGAAGACCTCACTCAGCGTGTCATCCAGGCCGCCGACCGCAGCGCGAACCCGCTGCTTCGTCGTGATCTCGAAAGCCTCCGCCATCAGTGCGAGAAACACTTGTTAGGCCAGAACGCCACCGGCTGGGTGAATCCCTTCCCCGCGGACAACCCCAAAAGCCAGCTCCTCCAGTATCAGCTCGAATACTGGCACGACCCCGCCCGGTTCAAGGCCTGGCTCGCCTCACGCCAGGTCGGCAAGGACTTCAGCAGCGAGGGCGAGGCCGCCGAGGACTGCATCACCCATCCCGCCCATCGCTGGATGATCGCCGCCCCCTCAGAGCGCCAGAGCCTCGACTCCCTCGACCAGCAGAAACTCTGGGCCGAAGCCTTCGGCCTCATCGTCGATGACTACCAGGAGCATCGAGACAGCAGCCAGGCCCTGCTGAAGGCCGCCGAGATCCGTTATCATAACAAATCCACCACCGTCGCCGTCCCCGGCCGGCCGGACACCGTGCGCGGAAAGAGCGCCAGCATTCTCCTCACCGAGTTTGACTTCTTTGAGCAGCCCCAGCTCACCTGGCGCGGCCTCCTCCCCAGCATCACCAATCCATTGCGCGGAGGCGAAAAAAAGCTCCGCGTCGTCTCCACGCCCAACGGCCGCGGCCGCATGATGGACAAGATCTTTGACGAAAGTAGCGGAGGCATTCCTGCCCCCTCTCATCAAAGCAATGCCCCCCATACATCAGCAGGCCTCGCCTGGAGCCGCCACCTAACCAATATTTATCACGCCGTCCTCATGGGCCTGAGTGTGGATATCCCCCAGATCCGCGCTGCCATGGATGATGACACCGGCTGGGCCCAGGAGTTCGAGTGCCAGTTCCTCGATACCCAGCACCACCTCCTCCCTTACGAGGTCATCCAGCTCGCCGAATCCATTGATGCCACCGAATCCTGGGACCCCACCGCGCACGCCGGCAGCGCCCATCCCGTCTATCTCGGCATCGACTTTGGCCGAACCAATGATCCGACTGTCTGCTGGACCCTCCAGCGCATCGGAGACATCCTCTGGACCCGCGAGGTCTTAGTGTTGCGAGACATGAGCACCCCGGACCAGGAGCGTCTCCTCAGCCAGCGCATCGCCACCGCCACCCGCGTCGCCTTTGACTACACCGGCCCCGGCATCGGCCTCGGGGACTACCTCGTGCAGCGCCATAAAGAGTGGCACCCCGCCGCGCATAAGATGGGAAAGATCGACCTCTGCACCTTCACCGTCGATTTCAAACGCGCCCTCTTCCCCCGCCTCCGCCGTTCCTTTGAGGCCCCCACACGCCTGCGCATCCCCATCAGCCGGGACATCCGTGAAGACCTGCATCAGATGCAGCAGATCATCACCAACGGTCACTACAACTACGCCTCCCCCCGCACCCGCGAAGGCCACAGTGACCGCTGCACCGCCTTAGCCCTCGCCCTCCACGCCGCCCACGAAACCCCCGGCCTAAACTTCGCCTGGTCCCCCCTCTCCCTCGCCACTGCCACCACAATGGTCGACTCCCCCTCCACCTCCCGTGCCAAGCAGGCCGTCGGCCTCTAAAGGCCCCATGTAGCGGTCCCGCAT
>NZ_BKAG01000100.1 GCF_007992435.1 Prosthecobacter gellanilyticus
TTTTCGAGAACCAGTCCATGCCCTGTTCCGACTTCCGAGGTGGTTGGACAACAAAGCGCGAGGAGTCGAGTCTCGCACTTTCAGCGCTCGGGTTAGCAATGACCGTCTGGCTTGGTTAACCCTGGGCGTTGCCCAGGGCTGAGGAGTGCCGGGCCTGTGGCCCTCAAACCTAAAATGGTTTGGCCCACGGGGGCTAAAGCACATCGTCGGATGAACGGCGAAGCGCTCATCCGACAATGGTCAGACTAATGGTGGATGGTTTAAAGCCTTACTTCTTCTCGCCGGAGGCTTCCTGGCGGAGCTGCTCGAGGCGGGAGAGAGGCTTTGGAGCGGCGGGCTTGGCTTCTTCCTTGGGCTTGGCCTCTGCGACGACGGCTGGCTTTGCAGGAGCGGCGGGGGCCTTGCGAGGGGCATCAATACGCAGGACGGAACCCAGGGCGATGCGGTGGAGGGTGGTGCCGCCTTCCACGGGGACGTCCACCTGGACGAAGAGGTTGCCCTGCTTGCCGACGGGGGATTTATCCGTGGTAATGACCTTGAAGGCGACTTCCTTGGTGTCCTTGGTGATTTTCGCGGACTCGATCTGGATGGTGTCTGGCACGCCGACGAGATTTGCGTTCGCCTCGCCATTGAAAGGCTTCAGGCCTTCGAGCTTGGCGACCATGACGGTCTCCTTGCCCTGCTCCACGGCGGTCAGCGGGATGGCTGGTGCGTTGAGGTAAGCACCATCGGTCTTCACCTCGCAGAAGGGGGAGGCATTGTAGACGCGGCCATTGCCCGCATCGACCTCGCCCATGACGACGAAGTTGTGCGTGCCGGCGGCGACGTTGGCGTTGGCATCGATCTGGAAGGAAACCTCGTTCTGGCCTTCGGCGATAGTGGCCTCACCCAGGCCGCTGATGCCCGGTGGCTTCCAAGGCAGGAAAATGCGGATGGCATTTTTGAAGCCTTCCTTGCGCTTGCAGACGACCTTGAGGTTCATCACACCATTAGCCACAAGCGGCACGGTGGGCTTCACGATCTCGAGAGAATAGGGAGCCTCTTCGACGACGGCGATGGGGAGCTTGTCCTCGAACTCGGTGTAGTACACCACGTTACCAGCGCGGACGATATCGAATTCCTGGCGCATCTTGCCGACGATCTTCTGCGCGGGATCCACGGCCTTCAGCGTGACTGGCACGATGGCACCGCCGAGAGGCGCATCGGGAGCGGCTTCAAACATCAGCGGCATGGCCGGCTGGTCCTTCGGAGCGAGGTCGCTGAGCATCTTCACGCCCTGCGGAAGGCCGGTGGCCTCAAACTTGAAGTCACCGCTGACGGCGCTGCGGCTGAAGTTTTCCAGCAGCACCATGCGACCACCGCGAGGGATGGCCATGAACTGGCGATACTGCGAGTCATTCACCGTGTAGTGCGGTGAGGCAAAGGTCAGGGAAGGCTGGCTGGCGACGAGCTCCAGGCGATACACAAAGGTCGGGCCACCACGCTCGAGGTGATCCGTCACGCGGACGTAGTAGTCACCATCGGCAGGGATGTTCAGGGTCTGCTTGCTGTCGAGACGGCGACGGCCACCGCCGTCATCATTGCCACCGAGGCTGCCACCCTTTTCGTTATACACGTTCACCACGGAATCGAGCGGGGAACCGAGGCTCTGGGCATAAGCCTGAAGGACGACCTGCTGGCCTTTTTTGAAGGGGACCTTGAAGAAGTCCACGTCACCGGGTTTGTCGATGATGCCGTTCAGCGCGATGGGCTCGCCGACGGGGGCGACGGTGCCCTTGGCCTGCTCGTCATTCGGCTCGGCTTCGAGCACGTTGTCGAAATCCACGAGGCGGAAGGGATTGCCGGAGGGAGCGGACTCCTGGGTCTTGGACAGGAGCATGAAGCCGGGATCGACTTCAGCTGGAAGCACGGCGTCTTCTTCAAAGGAAGAGTCTTTTTCGATGAAGCGGACCTTGGTGGTCGAACCAATTTTGCCACCGGCAGGATAGACGACTTCAGGGCGGCGGAAGCTGCCGACATGGAGACGGTAGTAGTTGTTACCACCGCCGCGGTAGGAGGACTCGCGGATCATCACATAGTAGTCGCCATCGTATTCAGCGACGAAGGAGCAGTAGCCGTCCTGGCGGTGCAGGATGGTGTCATCGGAGAAGGACTTCTCGAATTTGTCCTTGTCGATAATGGCGATGTAGGGGTCAAAGGTGGTGTAACCGAGGCGGAGGCCGTCGGCCTCCACGGAGATGCGCTGGCCCTTTTTCAGGGTGATCTTGTAGTAGTCCACGTCCTCGTTCAGCACGACGCCCTCGATAGTCTTGTTGAGCTCGATGGTCTGAGCGGCATCCATCTCGCTGTTCGGTTCTTTTTCCTGCAGGTTCTGGAAGGGGCCGACGAAGAACTGGCGCACGTGGGAGATGCCGGATTTCGTGCGGATACGCACGAGGTGATTGCCCAGCGGCACTTCAGGAGCCACGGCGATGGTGAGCGTGACCTTGTTGGCCTCCACCTTGTCCACGCTCTTCTGGGTGATGCCGGGGCTGAAGAACATCAGGCTCTCAAAGTCTGCCAGTTTGGCGCCGGTCACGGTGAGCTGCCATTCCGCGCCGCGAGGGCCGCCGTTCGGGATCGTGGCGGAGAATTCCGGGTAGGCTGCGAAGGAAAGGCCAGCAGCGGCTAAGAGAGATGTGATGAGTAGACGGGGGGACATGACGGAGAGATTACGCAGGGAGATCCGGGAAAATTTCGTTTCCGTGAAAAAGGGGCGGGGGAAGGTCTCGAGACCTAAAAGCGCCCGAGGCGTCCCTTTCCTCCTGTCCAATGACCTTGGGAAGGCGGAGGTGTAGGAGCGCGCAAGACTTATGAGGCCAACAACTTGATTTTGGCTTCCTCCAAAAGTGCTTTGTAGGCCGGGTCAACCACTTCAACCAAATGCTTTTCTAGCGTCCCCTCTACCTGCCACAAAAGCTTTTGCGTGGCAGCATCAGGTTCGTTTTCATGTCCCTGAAGGCTTAGCGATACGAGCCAATCGAATAGGACGAGAGCCTCATGGCCCCGAAGGGTAATTTCGATGTCTTCAGATCGCTTCATTGGTTGACTACATTGTATGATCTTGTCGCTATTCAAACAACTGGCCTTTAGACAGAAGTCCTTCTTCTCGTCTCCCTATTGCGCCAGCCTCAACAAACGCATTGTTTTTGACGTTCACATTCGGGGCGAGGGACAAGATGCTGTCTTCAATGTCACCGCCGGATGTGATTCGGAGATGCCAGAATGGAAAACTGCTTAATGGTGACCGTTACTCATCCTTCCATGTTCTCCCTTTCTAACAAGACTGCTGTCATCACGGGTGCTGGTTCTGGCATTGGCCAGGCCATCGCCATGCTCTTTGCCCGTCAGGGCGCCCATGTCGAAGTGCTGGACCTCAAGCTCGAGGCGGCGCAGGGGACGGTGGAGCAGATCATCGCCGAAGGTGGCAGCGCCAGGGCAGGGGCGGTGGATGTGGCAGACCAGGCGGCGGTCAAAGGTGTCTTCGCGGAGATCTCCTCGCGTGTCCCGAGCCTCGACATTCTCGTGAACAATGCGGGCATCGCGCACATCGGCACGGTGCTGACCACCGAGGAAGCGGACCTGGACAAGCTCTACAACGTGAACATCAAAGGCGTCTACAACTGCGCGCAGGCGGCGATTGATCGCATGGTGCCGCAGGGTGGTGGCGTGATCCTCAATATGTGCAGCATCGCGGCGCAGATGGGGCTGGCGGATCGCTTCGCGTATTCGATGACGAAGGGCGCGGTGCTGATGATGACCTACTCGATGGCGAAGGATTTTATTAAACAAGGCATCCGCTGCAACTGCATCTGCCCGGCGCGTGTGCACACGCCGTTTGTGGATGGGTATCTCGCCACGACGTATCCCGGCCGTGAGGCGGAGATGTTTCAGAAGCTGAGCGAAGCGCAGCCCATTGGTCGCATGGCACGGCCTGATGAGATCGCCGCGCTGGCTTTGTATCTGTGCAGTGATGAAGCGGGCTTCGTCACGGGCAGCTCCTATCCCATTGACGGTGGTGCGGTGAATTTGCGCTGACGCGAATTGCCGCTTAGGTTTCTTGATGAGCAACGAAACCGACAACATCGAATCCTGGACGAGCACGGCCACGAACCAGGTTCGGGACGAGATCGCTGCTCAGCCGCTGGAGGTGAATGAGAAGAACCGCCTCTGGTGGGAGACGCTGCCCATGACCTATGAGGACTGGGGCAAGGAAGAGCGCGATCCTGTGAACCTGGAGGATTTTGAGCGGGTGGACCGACACTATTTTGGCACCAATCCTTACCTTCAGCAGGTCTGGCCTGAGCTCTGCCAAGGGGCGAAGGTTTTGGAGGTGGGCTGCGGTGCCGGGAGTGCCGCCTGCCGTTTCGGCAGTCAGGGAATGATCGTGCAGGCGGTGGACATCACGGCGAAGGCCGTGGAACTGACGAAGCGTCATGCCGAGGTCAGCGGCATCTCCAGTGTGCAGGCCTTGCAGTGTGATGCTGAGGACCTTTCGCCGCTGACGGACGGCAGCTTTGACTATCTTTACTCGTGGGGTGTCATGCATCACAGCGCGCATCCTGAGCGCTGCTTTGCGCAGGCTTGTCGCAAACTGAAGCCCGGTGGTCGCGGGCTCATCATGGTGTATCACCGGAACAGTGCGCGCTTCTGGCTGAAGGGGCTGTACTGGCTCATCTTGAAAGGCCGGTTTTTGAAGGGCGAGACGTTCGAAAGTGTGCAGCGCCACTTCACGGACGGCTTTTATCAGAAACACTACAGCCGGGAGAGTCTGACGAAGGCCATGGAAGACTCCGGCTATGTGGTGGAGGCCGTGAAAGTCACGCACATGAGCTCTCGCATGATCCCTTTCATCCCCGAAGGCCTGCGCCAGTGGCTCAAGGAGCGCATTGGGTGGCTCATCGTGGCGCATGTGCGGCGTGATGCCTGATCAGGCATCACGGCGATACGTGCCGAGCAGTAGAAGGCCTAACGAAAAGATGAGAAAGGGGATGGCGGTGCCGCTTTTCAGAACTTGTATTGGGTCGTCATGGGGAATGAGTTCGAAAAACAGGGCGGCGATCATGGCCAATGGCCAGCTCAGTACAAAGAGGGCTGCGGAGAAACCCGCGCGCAGCCAGGAAATGCGCGCGCCGAACCATTTGCACGTCAGGGCAAACAGCACCGGAATGGCGGCCCACATGGCGATGGCCAGAAGCTGCATGCGATGAACGTGGATCATGTGGTCTCTCATGAAGGTGGCATCCCACCCCATCAGCCTGGTGCGTTCAAACACTGTGTAGTTGAGGATGGCTCGCCAGGAGATCCAGGCGCAGCCGACAGCGAGGACGACCAGCGCTGCTATCAGGAGCCAGCGACGCCCCACAGAGGCCGCCCATACGGCCCAGCCGATGAAGGCGGCCACGGCAGCGGGCACCGCCCAGAAAAAGTGACTCAGCCATCCCATCTTCTTCACCTCCCAAGCCCATTCCATCTCCCACCGCCACGCGAGGCGGGCGGCGAGTGCGAGGAGTAGGAGCACGATGGTCGGCGCCCAAGTGCGGCGCCAGAAGGAGCCGTGCAGCGCATGACTCCGGCAAGTGTGACACAGACCGGCTAGCAGGCCCATGGTGACCCCCAGCACCAGGACGATTTCATTCAGGTAAAAGCGACACCATCCCTGCCAAGGACCGAACCTGATGACGGTGGCCTTGCCAAAATCTACCCAGCCAATGCCCCAGGAGCCGAAGGACAGGCTCCAGTCATGCAAGGGTGCCAAGGCAGGGGCGGGGAGTGCTGTCGCTCCCTCTGAAGGAGCAGGCTTCGGTGCAAATGGATCTGGCTCGACCTGTTCGGGATGGGCGATTTCGAGCGGTGACTTCCAGAAGCGGCCTGGCAGTGATTCTGTCGGCCAGATGTGGGCAGAGTCGGTCGGCGGCTGCCAACCTGCGGGTGTTCCGAGTGAAAACCACCGGCTGGGTTTGACCGGACTGTTGCCGGAGTTTGCTGCGGCGGTGGCCAGTGTCGTGGTGGCTTGAGTGGGGCTGGACTGCTGGTTCGCTGCTCCATTGCGGACAGCGTCGTCCAAGGTCTTTCTCATGAGGGCATACTGCTCGCAGAACAGAGATACATACAGAAGCACGAAGATACCAGCGGGCACCGCGAAAACCCAGGTGGCTCTTTGCCAGCGACGCGACGATGCGCCCGGGTTTTGTGGCGGGCTGGTTTCTGATGGCTGCGGGTGGGGGGACTGATTCGGATTCATGTCGGGGGGACTGGCATCCGCCCCATGGCTGGTTCGCCAGAGGGCATTTTTGAATATCAATAATCTCTCCCGCAGGGAAGCCGAATCGACTCACCGAAAATAGAACGGCCTCACTGGCAGAGTCGGGCGCTTGCCTGCTATGGTGTTGATAGCAGGTGGTGCACCTTGTTTGCCAATGAGGCCGCGAGGCTCTCCGGATCAATGTTTTATCCTGTTCGAGAACGAGTCTTCAGCATTACGGCCTAACCAAATAGTAGTAGGGTCTAGGGTGGGGTTGGAAAAACTCGGACCTTGGGCGAGATAGCGGAGATGCTGTGAGTTTGAGTTAGGGACGAGCTCAACTCGTCCCTACCGGGGGTTTGGGGGGGCGCTGCCGCGCCGGCGA
>NZ_BKAG01000101.1 GCF_007992435.1 Prosthecobacter gellanilyticus
TCCGCGACTTCGACGCGACACTTCTTATCCGCGTTTCCAAACTACCCAGCATTCGGGTGGGCTGGCGCTGCGGTTGATGGGGCGGATGAGCTGGGCTTCGAACTGGCGTGGATGTAATGCGCCAGCCCATTCGGTGATGGCTTGCTGCTCCTGGGTGCCGCCATCGTGACCGGGATAGACGGCGATGGTGAGAAGGCCGCTTGGGGCGAGAAGCTCCAAGGCTGTGGTGATGGCCTGCAGAGTCGTGGCGGTATGCGTGATGATGCTTTTGTCCGAACCGGGCAGGTAGCCGAGGTTGAACATGATGGCGTTCAGCTTTCCGTGCCACTCGGCGGGCACGTGATCGCGCATGGTCTCATGGCCGGAGTGGATGACTGAACTGTTGGTTACGCCAGCTTCGGCGAGACGACGACGGCTTTCCAGGACGGCGGGTTCCTGCACGTCAAAGGCCCACACGTGGCCTTCGGGGCCGACGAGTTGCGCGAGGAACAAGGTGTCGTGTCCATTGCCTGCGGTGGCATCGATCACGGCATGGCCGGGACGCAGGCGGTCCTCCATGAGCAGGTGCGCCCAACGCACGGCGGAGGGCAGGCCGCCGTTGCTGCTGGCGAGTTTGGGGGCGGGGGGCTGGTCGGACATGAGGCTCCTGACCTATCCATGTTCGGCGGACATGGAAGGATTTTCGACCGTAGTCCGCGAGTCCTTTCTCGGTGGTGTGGAGATGTTGGGAACGAATCCGTTGAGCCGCGAGGGGACTCGCGGACTACGTCACGCTAGAATCTCTTTCGCCACGGTGCCGCAGACGTCGGTGAGGCGGAAATCGCGGCCGGCGTAGCGGTAGGTGAGCTTTTCGTGATCGAGGCCGAGCAGATGCATGACAGTCGCGTGCCAGTCGTGGATGTGCATTTTATTCTCCACGGCTTCATAACCGTAGTCGTCGGTCTTGCCGTAGTTCATGCCGCCTTTCACGCCGCCACCGGCCATCCACATGGTGAAACCCTTGTTGTTATGGTCGCGGCCATCGTCACCCTGGCTGTGCGGGGTGCGGCCGAATTCGCCGCCCCAGATGACGAGGGTGTCCTTCAGCAAGCCACGCGCTTTGAGATCGGCGAGAAGACCGGCCACAGGTTTGTCGATGGCGTTGGTGTTGCGCTCGAGCGTGGCCTTGAGATTGAAATGCTGGTCCCAATTTCCGTGGGTGATCTCGACGAAGCGCACGCCGGCTTCCACGAGCTTGCGGGCCATGAGGCACTGCTTGCCAAAGGTGGCTGTCTCTGCGTCGTCGATGCCGTAGAGATCCTTGGTGGCGGCGGATTCCTTGGAGAGGTCGAGCACTTTGGGCACCTCGGCCTGCATGCGGAAAGCGAGCTCATAGGACTCGATCACACCTTCTACTTCGGCACTCACGCCGCCGTCCTGGGCCATGCGAGACTTGTTCAGCGCCTGCACGAGGTCGAGCTGCGTACGCTGGGCCTCGGTGGGGTAGCGGCTGTTCTTGATGTTGGCGATGGTGGCCTGGTCCACATTCCCGAAGCGGCGGGCGGCAAAGGCTCCGGCCCCTGGAAGTGTGGCGCCGCCGACTTTCGTGCCCTGGTAGATGGCGGGGAGGAAGGCGCTGCCGTAGCTGCGGGTGGCATTGCCGGGAGGATTGACGGTGATGAAGCCAGGCAGGTTTTCATTGCCCGTACCGAGGCCGTAAAGGACCCATGAACCGAGGGATGGCCGAACAAACTGTGTGGTGCCGGTGTGGAGCGCCGTGAAGGCCTGCGGATGGGCAGGCAGGTCTGTGGCCATGGAGTTCAGCACGCAGAGGTCGTCGGCGTGTTTGGCCAGGTTTGGCAGGAGCTCGGAGATCCAGAGGCCGCTTTTGCCATGCTGGCTGAACTCCCAGGGGGACTTCATGAGCTTGGCCTGACCGTAGCGCCCGGCGATGGACGGCGCGCTCTTGCCGGAGTCGGCCATGAGCTTCGGCTTGTAGTCCAGCAGGTCCACGTGGGAGGGGGCGCCCTGCATGCAGAGGAAGATCACCCGCTTGGCCCGGCTGGCAAAATGCGGGTTCTTCGGGGCCAGGGGGCTGGCGGCAGCCGTGGAGGCGCGGAGGGCCTGCTGCTGGGCGAGGGCGGCAAAGGCCAGGTAGCCAAAGCCGTTGCTCGTGGTTTTCAGGAAGTCGCGGCGGTTGAAGGGCAGGGGTGTCATGGCGGCGGCGGGTTCAGTCCGTGCAACCTGCGGGACAGAAGAAAGTTGCGGCACCCGCCTTCCTCGCTAGGCAAACCATCCCCTAACCGCGATGACACAAGCCTTCGAAATCCTCGGCAAATTTGACCACGAAAGTGACTGCCAAAAGCTGCTCTATGCCCCGCTGGCGCAGAAGCTGACCTTCCGTGAGAGCAATGTGTATCGCGTGGACTATGAGGGTGACTCCGCTGCGGTGGAGGCCTTTGTCCGCCAGGTGCTGCTGGACCCGATCAGCCAGGACGTGCGTGATGCCACCACCCCTGCCTTTGATAAGGCGGCCTTCGTGCTGGACTACGGCATGAAGGGCGGCGCGCTGGACCTGGAGAAGGAGACCATCCTGGGTTATTTCCGCTCCCTTTCGAACCCTGGCTTCACGATCACGAAACTGACTCTGCGCAAGCGCATCTACGTTTTCGGGGCGGATGCCTCGGAAACGCCTTTCGTCCGGGACATCTGCAATCCGGCGATCCACACCTGGGAAGTGAAGCGGGCGGCGTAATAGGAGTTGGCGGAGTTGGGGGTGCATGGGGCGCGCTTTCAGCGCTTGGCGCGGTGCTTCGCAGGTACCTAGGGCTTGCGCCCTAGGCTGGTATGGGGCGCGCCGTCGGCGCTCCAGAAATCAGACCGGGCAGTGCGAAAAGCTGCCGTGGTAGTCTTGCGCGCTATGGAGCTTGGAGCGAGCTTGTGAAATTTTTCACAAAATCGGGTTGCCGCTGCCTTTCCGGCTCCGATACTCCGCGCAGACCCCTGATTTCCCCCCCAATGCCTGCCCCTGAAGCTGCTCCTGCCCCTGCCGCCCCGCCCCCGGCTGATCTGGTCAATGTCCAGATCGATGGCGTGTGGCTCAAGTTCCCGAAGGGCACCCGCATGATCGAGGCCTGCAAGCAGGCGAAAAAAGAGGTGCCGCACTACTGCTACCACCCGAAGCTCTCCAGCCCCGGCAACTGCCGCATGTGCCTCGTCGAGATGGGCATGCCGCCGCGTCCGGCCCCGGGCCAGGAGCCTGAGAAGGATGAGCATGGCATGCCAAAGATCGGCTGGATGCCGCGTCCGGTGATCGCCTGTGCGAACACGGTGGCGGAAGGCATGGGCATCCGCACGGAGAGCACGCTGACCCAGGAAGTGCGCAAGGGCGTGATGGAGTTCCTGCTCATCAACCATCCGCTCGACTGTCCCATCTGCGACCAGGCCGGTGAGTGCCGCCTGCAGGAGTTCAGCGTGGAGCACGGCAAGGGCGAGAGCCGTTTCCGCGAAGAGAAGGTCAAGAAGCCGAAGAATGTCGATATCGGCCCGCGTGTGCGTCTGGACGATGAGCGCTGCATCATGTGCAGCCGCTGCATCCGCTTCACGGCGGAGATCGCGGACGCGCCTGTGCTGGGCTTCACCGAGCGTGGCAGCTACACCACGCTGGCCGTGCATCCGGGCAAGCGCCTGGAGCACAACTACTCTCTCAACACCGTGGACATCTGCCCGGTGGGTGCGCTGACCTCGAACGATTTCCGCTTCCAGCAGCGCGTGTGGTTCCTGACCGAGACGAACAGCATCTGCCAGGGCTGCGGCCGTGGCTGCAACATGGAGACCCACGCGCGTGGCGACACCATCTACCGTCAGACTCCGCGCGAGAACAACGACGTGAACTCCAACTGGATGTGTGATCGCGGCCGTCTGGACTTCCACTTTGTGAACAGCGAGTTCCGTTTGACGGATCCGATGGTGAAGAACCAGGGCAAGCACGAGGTCACCTCCTGGAAAAAGGCCATTCAAGCGGTGGCCAATGCCGCCGTCGGTGTGAAGGGCGAGGAGATCGCCATCATCGCCAGCGCGCGGATGACGAATGAGGAGCTCTTCTTCGTGAAGCAGCTCGCCAAGATCCTCGGCACGGAGAATGTGGATGTCATTCCGCGCCTCGGTGAAGGTGACAACTATCTCAGCGCTGCGGACAAGAACCCGAACAGCAACGGCGCGAAGCTCATCCTCGGCAGCGAGCCAGGATCGAAGCTCGCCGGCATCACCGAACTGATGAGCCGCGGCCGTCTGCGCGTGGTGCTCGCTCTGGGTGAGAATCTTTTGAAGTGTGGTTTCGAGCGCCGTGACCTGGAGAAAATTCCTTCTCTCGTCACCCTGCACATTCTGGCGAATGCCAGTGCGGAGCTGAGCCAGATCGTGCTTCCCGGCAATGCCTACGCCGAGAAGCGCGGCAGCATGATCAACGTCACCGGCCGCCTGCAGCGCATGGACCGCGCGGTGAATGCTCCGGGCAATGCCCGTGACACGTGGGAGATCCTGCGTGACCTCGTGGTGGCCTGCGGCGGTTCGAACGGACTGCACAGCATTGAAGATGTCTTCAGCCGTCTCGCTGCCGAGGTTCCTGCTTTCCAGGGCCTGAGCTTCGCGAAGATCGGTGACCTCGGTGTGCCGGTCCTTGAGACTGACGAGAAGATCCCGCTGCTGGAGCGAGAGAAGGAGCGCAAGGCAAAGGGGATTATTGTTGGTTAGGTCTTGGAGATCCAGTCACGTTGTCGCGATGGCGAAGGAGAGTGGCCCGCACAGTCCTCTGTGCGGAACGAGCGTCCACTGAGCTCCAGACCGCACAGGGGACTGTGTGGACCACTCCACTGATTCAGAATCGATCAAACCGCCGCGAGGGGACTCGCGGACTACTTCACGATCTTACCCTTCAGTGGTGCGCGGGCATCTTTCGCGGTGGGATTCATGGCAGTGATGCTGTTGAGGAAGGTGAGGGTGACGTTGTCGCCTTCGAAGTGGCAGGTGAGGTTGTCGCTGTGAGGGGTCTCGTAGTAGCGCCAGGTGAGGAGGAGGGTGTTCTCATCCGTCCAGGTGGCGTGGGCGGCGATCTTGCTTTTTACGAGGCCTTTGGGCTTGCCGCCGGAGATGAGGCGAGGTGGCGTGCCGGGCATGGTGGCTTCACTGAGCTGCCAGGCATTCTGCAGGGCGCAGGAGATGGTGTGGGATCCTTCCGCGGTCTCGGCAGTGAAGGTGCAGTGGACCTTGGCAAAGTCGAAGCTGGCTTTGGTGAAGCCTAATTCGTTAGGCTCCAGGGTGATGGTTTTGCCGATCAGGCAATCGGCGAGAGGTGAGATGGATTTGCCGGAAGGTGGCAGGAGTTTGAGTGAAGAGAGTCGGTGATGGAGATCTGCGGAGTCGCCACCTTTAGCACCGATGGCAGGCAGCAGGTGCTTCCAGACGAGGTCGAGCTGGCCCTGCATGTTTTTGTTCTCGCTGGTCATGACGATGACGGCATCCTGCTCGGGGAGGACGATGGTGAACTGGCCGAAGGCGCCATCGCCACGGAAGGCGGCGCCCTGGCAGCGCCAGAACTGGTAGCCGTAACCTTGCAACCAATCGTTGTTAGACTTTGGGCGGTCGGGTTTGTCGCCGCCGGGCTGCTGGATGTGGAAACGGGTGGCTTCATCGACCCAGGCAGCGGGGATGATCTGTTTGTCGTTCCATTTGCCTTTCTGCAGCAGGAGCTGGCCGAACTTGGCGAGGCCTTCGGTCTGGATGCTGAGGCCCCAGCCGCCGGTGTTGATGCCGAGGGGACAGCTCTCCCAGCGCATGCCGCTGATGCCGAGAGGCTCAAAGAGGCGCGGCGTAAGGTAGTCTAGAATAGTCTGGCCGGTGACTTTCTGCACGATGGCGCTGCACATGTAGGTGGCGGCGCTGTTGTACATGAACTGGGTGCCGGGTTTGTGAGCGATGGTCTGGGCGAGGAAGGTGCGCACCCAGTTCTCGGACTTCACGCAGACCTGTGTGGGCTCTTTCTCATTGCCGGTGGACATGGTGAGCAGGTCCTGCACACGCATGGCGGCGAGGTTTTCACTGATCTTCTCGGGCAGATCATTCGGGAAGAAGGAGATGACCTTGTCCTCGACGCTGAGCTTGCCTTCCGCGACGGCGAAACCGACGGCGGTGGAGGTGAAGCTCTTGCTCATGGAGTACATGGTGTGCACAAGGTCAGGGCCGTAGGGATCCCACCAGCCTTCGGCGATGACCTGGCCATGACGCAGCATCATGAAGCTGTGCAGCTCGAACTTTTCACGCGCGATGGCATCGAGGAAATCGAGGATGCCGGAGGCGGAGACGCCTTGGGATTCCGGGGTGCTGCGGGCGAGCTTGGTGGCGGTTCCGAGCGCGTGGGTGGAGGGCAGCCAGAGGGAGAAGGAGACGAGGCTGGCGTGCTTGAGGAAGCTGCGGCGGGTGTTGGGCATGGGGTGAGGCTACACAAGATGGCCGTGACATCCAAGACAGCTTTTAACCGCTCATTTGACGCTAATGTCCCAGAGCCATTCGCATGCGCAGCAGGCCGTCCCGATGAGGGAAGACCTTGTATGCGAACGATAGCGGTGTCGCCGAGGCACGGTGGCCCGT
>NZ_BKAG01000102.1 GCF_007992435.1 Prosthecobacter gellanilyticus
CCCCGTTGGTTGTTCGTGGTTCTCGGTTTCGGGAACCACGATTTTTTTTGTCATAGGCCCCAATGAGGTGGGTAACTGGTGTTCGGGAAGATATGGCGGGCTTCTTGGAGCATTTGTAGCCACTCGTCGCGGTGATAGCGGGAGGAGAGGTGGAAGAGGGTCAGCTCCTGCACACCGGCGCGTTTGGCGAGGGTGGCGGAGAGGACGGTGGTCATGTGGTAGTGCTTGTGGGCGAGGTCGATATCCGTATGACGATACTGGCCTTCACAGATCATAACACGACAGCCATGAAGAGCGGGGGCGAGACGGTCGATGGCGGCTTCGTCTAACAAAAAGTCGGTCAGGTAGGCGATGGAGTCACCGGGAGTTTCGACGAGCAGGGCTTTACGAAGTTCTTCGGTGGAATGAGCGACGCCATCGATGAGCAGTGTGTCTGCGATAGCCGAGCTGTTTTTGAGCTGCTTCACCCAGGGGCCGGGACGCAGGCCTAAGGCGGCTAAACGCGACATATCGAGGTTTGATCTCGGTCTCTCGCGCACGATGTAAGCGAGAGATGGAGTACGGTGGTCCATGGTGAGGACCTCGAGGGTGTAGCCCATGCCATCCATGGTTGGCGGAGTGGGTTCTTCGTGTGCGATTGCGAAGGCTTCGCCGAGCTCGAAACGATGGGTGCAGATCTGTTGCGGATGGATGTCTGAGACGTGCCAGGCACCGGCCATTTCGTCATGGAGATTCCACAGGAAGCCCTGGAAGCGGTGCTGCATCGTGTTGCTCGTTCCTGGAGGTCCCCAGATGCGATTCGGCTTCGTAGTGCGGTTGAAGAGGCACCTGAAATAGGAATCAAAGCCTGCCACGTGATCCATGTGCAGGTGCGAGAAGAACAGATGATCCGTGGCGAGGACGTCCGCGAACGGAAGCTCGGTGACGCAACCTTCGCCACAGTCGAACAAAAGCCGTTCGACGGACTGGCCGGTGTCGACTTCCACATGCAGGGCGTTGTCGTGACCTGCGGTGCCTAGAATACGATGCTTGATGCTCATTGCAGTGGCGGTGGAGTTGTTTCCGCTGCTGTGTTTGACGCCTTGGCTTGGGCGTCAAGGTACATGGCCAGAGGATAGATCGCGCAGAACAGATGCACGATCATCTCGTTGGGACAGGCCCGCGCATGAACAACTCCATCTTTGATCAGGATCGAGGCGATACCTCGATTGTAAGGGTTCCCATCCCAACCCGAATCTGCGCCATTCTTGCGCTCTATTTTCACGCCTTGAATCTCAGATTTCACCGGTAGAACGATGTAGTTCTCATTCACCGTCGAGGGGGATACCATTCCTGGCAGTTGAATGGATGAATACGGGAAGGACAGCCGGTCCGCATCACAGCCGATGCCAAAACCCGTGTCCGAAAAGAATGAATACAAGCCACCGGTCCGCGCCTGGACTGCATAGTATTTAATGGCGATATAGGCACAAGGCGATGCCAGGAGAACGAACAGACCGGAGATCAAGTTGTCCCGCCAGATCAGCCAGGTCATTGTGGCGGCGATGAGCAGCACCAATCCGATGACGGCAAACCTGAACCACGGATTGTTCCACCAGATGGTCACCAGCTTGCGGTCCTGAATCTGATTCCACAACTGCTCGCCGTCTTTTCGCCAAGCTTGGATGTCGATTGATTGGGTCATGATCAAACCTCAAGCTATGCCACGCCGCGGTGACACACCTCAAGTCTGTTTCCACACGGGTCATCAAAAAACACAGCGTAGTAGCCGGGTTCATAGGGCATGGGGCCTTCGATGTTTTGGGCTCCGGCGTGGGTGGCGACTTGGGCGATGCGGTCGACTTCAGCCTGGCTTTCGGCCCAGAAGGCGATGCGGTTTTCGTTAGGGACGTGGGTGGGGGATTCGGTGACGCCGAAGAACTCGGTGACGTCACCATCGGCGGCTTCGAATTGGAGCCAGCCTTCGACACGGGCATCGCGGGTAAAGCCGAGCGCGGGGAGCAGTTGCTCGTAGAATGCGGTGACGTCAGCGAGCTTGGGGACGCGGAGGTCGATGTGGTCGTAGCGGCGTGACATGGCCTCATGAATACGCGTCGGAGTGCATCGCGAGTGCGTGATTTGGGGAGGTGCGTAGGTCGGGAGACTCCGGTTCCGCATTCTGGCGAACGCGCCTACGGGGCTTTGATCAGGCCTGGCAGAAGAGGATGTGGTCGTCGGGGTGCCAGTGGTTGTCTGTGGGGCATCGGTAGCCGCGCAGCCAGAGGGTGCCTTCGATGCGGCGAAGGTAGAAGCCTTTGGGGAAATCGTCGTCCTCGGAAAGCGGCAGGGAGGCGATGGTGATGGAGCCTGGGGGTGCGCGATGCTGAGTGACAGGGTGACCCCAGAAGCCCTCTGGCTGATCCAGATACTGTAGCCTGAGATGCGGTGCCAACTCTAGAGGAGGAGGGAGCAGGCCGAGGGCGCTCGCTCTGCTGTGAAGGTCCTGGATGCAGGCTCCCTGGGAAAAGCCGAGATCATGAACAGACACTTCAACGGTCATCCAATGCTGCTCGGTGGGTGAGGTGATGAAGAGATCGCTCGCGAACAAGACGCGGGCGAATTCGTTCAACCCGACTCCGGCCTCGGTGAGCTGTGAGAGAAGCTGCGACTTGCTGGCGCCGCCCGCCTTCACCGCACGCCGGATGATGCTCGGTTCTAGATCAGCCAGCGAGCTATTGAGGGAGGGCGTGAGATTCATGGAGTGTTCCCTGCCCGCCAAGCCACCTCATTGCAAGAGGGAGCTGGCGCTCGCGGGCAACCTGCCACACCTAACCAATAATCACGCATCTACGGCACTCACTTCACAGCGACCATGTGAGCGCGGACGGCGAGCTCGCTGGCGAGGAAGGTGTGGGACTGGGGCATGGCGGTCTCGGTGCGATGGAGGATGTCATCGACGAGGTGGGTGCCCCAGGGGCATGGGGTGCTGGAGGGGACGGTGAACTCGCGGCGGGAGCCGTCGGGTTTGACGAGGCTGATGCGGCCGGAGGACTTGAAGACTTCGAGGCGGCCTTCGGTTCCATAGAGATGGAGCTGGAAGCCGGTGGTCTTGGCCTTGGTGTAGCTGAGCATGGACTCGCCCGTGCCGCCGGCGCTTTGGAACCAGACGCGGCCGAAGTCCTCGAACTCGGTGTGGTCGGGGTTTTCGAAATTGCCGGCATAGGAGCCGAGCACGCGGGCGCCGTCTGCACCGAGGTAGTGGATGAACTGGTCTGCCTGATGAGCGCCGATGTCATTGAGGATGCCGCCACGCGCGGCGCGTAACCAAAACCATGGTTCGCGCGGTCCATGACCGTAGAGGCCATGCGGGCCGTAACCCCACATGTGGGTGACTTTGCCGATGGCCCCGGCGCGGAGGAGTTCATCGATCTTCAGACTGACGGGTAGGAGCAGACGCTCGTTGTAGGAGATGGCGAAGATGCGCTTCGTTTCTGCCTGCACGCGGCGGGCTTCTTCAAGGTCTTCGAGGTTCAGGAAGCCGCCTTTGTCAGCGAGAAAGTCTTTGCCTGCACGCATGGTGCGGATGCCGAGCTGGGCGCGCTTCGATGGAAGGGCGGCGCTGACGACGAGCTGGATGTCGGGTGCATTCAGGACCTCACGCTCGGCACGGGCCCGTTTGACGCTTAAGTTCTCTTTGAGGAACTGGGTCCCGTGCGTGGGATCCGGGTAGGGATCGTAAATCATGGCGAGCTCGCCGCCGCCATCACGCAGAGCTTTGACCATGCGGAAGATGTGCTCGTGATTGATGCCGATGACGGCGAAGCGCAGACGTGTGGTGGGCTTGGACTGGGCTTTGAGAGAGCGCTGCATGGCCATGGCGGATGCGGCTCCGATCAGGAAGTGGCGGCGAGTGTTCAGCGGCATGGGATGCGGGATGTGGTGAGTGATGAACGCTGGTGCTTTGATCACAACGGCCTGCCTTTGTTTACCTTGCCGGGAGCGCTTTGGACTATGCGCTCATGCCTTGTGACTGCACAGGCTGAGGGAAGATGGTGCGTGAGGTGGAGACCCTGGAGATCACGAAGCTCTTCTGTCCCGCCCTTTCAGGGCTTTGGTTCAGGATTGTGGGTGGGGCGGCATTTCCAGGGCTGCATTGGCTGCATCAACTTGCCCTTCGCTTTGTTGTCTCGCCCCGTTGGGGCTGGGAGAGATGGATCTAGTCTATTCGCCTGCCGTGATGGGTGTGCTAGCAAGCTTCATTGAGGGCATGCTCACGCCTGCCTCTACATCGGGCAGCTGTGGGGTGCGGGATGTCTCCTTCTATCCGCCCCAGAGACACGGAACCGCCATGATCACGAAGACGCGGGCTGCATCTTCAAAAGAGGTGTGAGGGCGCCAGTGTTGGCGAGCGTGGCGTAGGCGGAGGAGGCGAAGTTGCTGACGGCTTCGAGGAGGCGGCGATGCTCCGCGCTGAACTGCTGGCCTGCCTCATGAAAAACGGCCCAGATGGTGCCGACGGCTTTCTCACCGACATAGAAAGGAATGAGCAGAACCTCTTCCAGAGGCGGATGGATGGGTTCGAGGTAAGTGAAGTGCTTTTCAGGGTGAATAAACAGCAGGGTCTTTCCCCGTTCCAGCACGGTGCCGCAGGGGCCGAAATCACTGGGGGTTCCAGAGCCGAGGAAGCTGTCCAACTTTCCGGCGACGGCGGGCCAGACGAAGCGCTTCTCCTCCTCGTTCAAAAGGCTGATGCCGGTAGAGCCAGCGCCGGAGAGTCGCAAAACCGACCTGACGAGCGTGCCGAAAAAGTCCCGCGGGGATGAGGCCAGAGCCCGGGTGAGAATCAGAAGCGCGTTGCTTTCCGTCTCGGGGTCCAAGGGTGGGCTGGAGCGGCGGCTCAGCTCTTCTGTGGCGAGGACTGACTCCAGGTCACATGGAGAGGAGAGAGTATTCATTCGGGATGGGAGTGGTGACTGATGCAACAGCAAGGGATGGCCCTGATATTCTCTAATATCGGAAGTCAGGGCTGAGTGGATGCGTAATCTCTCATGCAGGTGAGCGGGAAGTGCCAGAAAGCTGGGTTGACACCCCCTCCCCTGCGATTATGCATAAAACCCGGCGTGGTAACTGCTGCGACGGGTTTTTCAAACTCCCCACCCCCACATATCAATGGTCAAAATCGGCATCAATGGTTTCGGGCGCATCGGCCGCCTCGTGTTTCGTGCAATCTGCGATCAGGGTCTTCTCGGCAAAGAGATCGACGTCGTCGCTGTGAATGACCTCGTGCCTGCCGACAACCTCGCCTACCTGGTGAAGTATGACTCCACCCAGGGCAAGGCTAAGGAAGAAGTCTACTCTAAGAAGAGCAGCCCCGACGTGGCTGAGGATGACGTGCTCGTCGTGGACGGTCACGAGATCAAGTGCCTGGCCGTGCGTGAAGGCCCCTCCGCCCTCCCCTGGAAGGCTCTCGGCGTGGACATCGTGATCGAGTCCACCGGTCTCTTCACCGAGCGCAGCAAGGCCCAGGGACATATCGACGCTGGCGCGAAGAAGGTCATCATCTCCGCTCCTGGCAAGGACGAGGATATCACCATCGTCATGGGCGTGAACCATGAGAAGTATGATGCCGCGAACCACCACGTGGTTTCCAACGCTTCCTGCACCACGAACTGCCTGGCGCCGATCGTGCACGTGCTGCTGAAAGAAGGTTTCGGCGTGGCTGAAGGTCTGATGACCACCATCCACAGCTACACCGCCACCCAGAAGACGGTGGACGGTCCTTCCAAGAAAGACTGGAAGGGTGGCCGCAGTGCCGCGATCAACATCATTCCTTCCGGCACGGGTGCCGCCAAGGCCGTTGGTCTCGCGATCCCGGAAGTGAAGGGCAAGCTGACCGGCATGTCCTTCCGCGTGCCGACGCCAACCGTGTCTGCTGTGGACCTGACCGTGAAGACGGAGAAGGAAACCAGCTACAAGGAAATCTCCGCCGCCATGAAGAAGGCCAGCGAAACCTACCTGAAGGGCATCCTGAACTGGACGTCTGACGAAGTGGTGAGCACCGACTTCATCCACGACCAGCACAGCTCCATCTTTGACGCCGGCAGCGGCATCGAGCTGAACAGCAAGTTCTTCAAGCTGGTGAGCTGGTATGACAACGAGTGGGGCTACAGCAACCGCGTGGTCGACCTTGTGAAGTACATGGTGGGCAAAGGCCTGTAATACGGCTTTGAGCTAAGTTTTTGGGCGGGCCAGGTCTTTGGATCTGGCCCGCTTTTTTATTTCTGATTTTTGATTCATGAATCCTGATTCGCGGGAGGCGGGATCAGGATGGTTTCGCGGTGTCCAAAGGGGATGCTTGGGTCACTTGGAAGGAGCGGAGATGTGAGGAATGGTGGGGGATGAATATGCTTTGGGTTTGGCGAGATTTGGAGAGGTCAGGTCAGGCACTGATGATTGGCCTACGGAAAGGGTGGGAGCCGTTTGCGGTGGTTTGCGATTGTTTGCCGTTGTTTGCGGTGGTTTTGGCCAGTCCGACCAGATCGCGGGTGGGACGAGCTCGGAAGGTTTACGATTGTTTACAGTGGTTGACCGTTGTTTACGGTCGTTTCGGAGGCGATCCGAGTGGATCCGACCTGATCGTG
>NZ_BKAG01000103.1 GCF_007992435.1 Prosthecobacter gellanilyticus
AGGTTTGAGTTTTGAGTCTGGCATCGAATGGAGCGTGCATGGGGCGCGCTTTCAGCGCTTGGAGCCGCGTTGTTTGCGGGTAACCTGGGGCTAGACGCCCCCGGCTGGTATGGAGCGCGCCTTTGGCGCTCCTGAAAGGAAGCAGTCCTCTAGGCATCATTGCGCATCACAGGCGCGCTGCCATCCCCACGTTCAAGGTACGGCCACTCAGCCTCAGTGCGGGCTGAAGCCCGGCACTACTTTGGGGGATGCTCCTTGTTTTTTCCCTCGCCATCGCAAACGCTTCGTCTTAAATCCGAACGAACACGTTTTACCTTCATATGAGCGATACTTCCCTCCCCTCTGACATCGGTTTTGGTGCAGCCCCGACTGCGGACCCCTTTCAAGCAGCCAAGGCCAGCGCGCTGAAGGCGGCTGAAGAACTCCGCACGGCCGCCGCCCAGAAGGCGAGCGAGCTGCGCAACGCTGCGGAAGCACGCGCCCAGCAGCTGAAGGCCAGCGCCGGCCAGAAGGCAGCGGAGATCAAGTCCGATCTCCAGGACAAGACTGAAGACCTCCGCGCCTATGCGGACGAGGCTCTCGGCCAGGCCAAGCAGCGCTATGAAACGCTCCTGGCCGAGGCTGAAAACCTGACCCGCGAGAAGCCGCGCCAGGCGCTGCTCACCGCCTTTGGCGTGGGTGTGCTGGTGGGTCTGATCCTCCGCCGCTAAGACAAGCGCAGGGCGCAGGGCCTAGAGCAAAGAGTATGAGTGGCACAGTCAAAGGCTTGGCTTGATGCGAATCTAGGCGTGCCCGCACTTCACTGATCTTTATTTCTGCCGCTCTGCTCCATGCCCTTTGCTCCAAGCTCCCCCGCCCTTAGTTACACGCTCCTATGATGGACCTCGAAGTCTCACGACTGAAGTCACTGCTCCGCGCCCTGGCGCTCTATGCGGAGGCACGCGGGCGGCTGCTGCAGCTGGAAGCCCAGGAAGCGGGGGTGAAATTCACGATGATGATCGTGCTGGCAGCCCTGGCCGCCGGTCTCCTGCTCTGCGGCTGGCTGCTGGCTGTGCCGGCCATCGTCTGGCTCATCTCCCACACGCAGGGCTGGCCCTGGTGGAAGGTGGCGCTGGGAGCCGCTGGCGCGCATTTGTTTCTCGGTTTGATCTTCCTCCTGCGTCTGCGCTCTCTTTTGCGCCGCCTGCAGGTGTTTGAAGAAACCTTCAAGCAATTCCAACGCGATCGCGAATGGCTCAGCGGCAACTCCCCCTAAAACTCACCCCGAAGCAACAAGCCCTGCGTGACCTCGATGAGGCGCGCGCGCTGCTCGGCACTCATGTACACCTGGCCTCGGAGGCCTGGAACCCGAAGGAACTGCTGCGCCAGTCCGTGCAGAAGCATGCCTGGGCCTGGATGGCGGCGGCCGGTGTGGGGGGGCTG
Organism: Prosthecobacter gellanilyticus; assembly: GCF_007992435.1. Lineage (GTDB taxonomy): Bacteria > Verrucomicrobiota > Verrucomicrobiia > Verrucomicrobiales > Verrucomicrobiaceae > Prosthecobacter > Prosthecobacter gellanilyticus. The sequence continues at coordinate 1,423 of NZ_BKAG01000103.1, forward strand.
CTGCTCCTGCGCACGCTGATGCCTGCACGGCGAGGGAAAATTGATCGTGACATCTCCGTCGCTTCCGGTACAAAAATCGGATTTATGGCCCTGCTCATGCAGCCCGTGCTCGCCATGGCGCGGCAGGCAGCGTTCAAACACGGTTCCCAGTTCCTTCAATCCTACCTGACCAACCAATTTTCCAAGCACGCGGGCTCCCCCCAAGTGACCGACGACCCCTCCGCCCATGTCTGACCAAGCTCAAACCGAAGATCTCGTGCCCGTGCTGGGCTCTGTGGATGATTATCTCCGCTTTTGCATGCAGTATGATGCCTCAGACCTGCATCTCGCCACTGCCTGCCAGCCCATCTGGCGCCGCTTCGGCACCCTGGGTCCCATCTGGCACAATGGCGCACAGCTGACGGCGGAGGACACCCGCCGCCTGGCCTACAGCTTCCTCACCGACGAAAAAATCCAGAAGCTGGAGGAGCGCGGTGACGTGGACTTCGCCTACTCCACGGATTTCGGGCGCTTCCGTGCCTCGGTGATTCAGCAGCGTCTGGGCATCGACATCACGTTCCGAATCATCTCCACCACGGTCCGCACGATCGAGGAACTGAAGCTTCCTGACACGGTGCGCACGCTCATCCGTTATCACAACGGCCTGATCCTCGTGACGGGTCCTGTGGGCTGTGGCAAGTCCACCACGCTCGCTGCGCTGGTGGATGGCGTGAACAAAGATCGCGAAGACCACATCATCACGCTGGAAGAACCGATCGAGTACGTGATTGAGCCCAAGGGCTGCCATGTGAACCAGCGCGAGGTGGGCACGCATACGGCGTCCTTCGCCGCGGCGCTCCGCGGTGCACTCCGTGAAGATCCGGATGTCATCATGGTCGGTGAAATGCGCGACCTGGAGACCATCTCCCTGGCCATCACGGCTGCTGAAACGGGTCACTTGGTGCTTGGCACCCTGCATACCGGTAATGCGGCTCGTACTCTGGACCGTGTGCTGGACGTGTTCCCACCGGACCAGCGAGACCAGATCCGCATCATGGTGTCTGAATCCCTGCGTGGCATTGTCTCCCAGCAGCTCGTCCCCACCATTGATGGCAACGGTCGAGTGATGGCGATCGAGGTGCTCGTCAACACACCCGCTGTGGCCGCCTGTATCCGTGATGGCAAGACCTTCATGCTCAATGGCGTCATGCAGACGGGTAAAAACGTCGGCATGATCACGATGGATGACTCGCTGCGGACCCTTTACCAAAAAGGACTCATCTCCCGTGAGGAGTGTGAATCCCGCGCCGAGGACAAGCAGCAGATGAGGCTCTTCTTCGCGGCTTAAACAACCCGACTTCCCTTCCCTTTCCGAGATTCAAGCCCTCTTCCCTTTTCCTGTCCATGCCAGTCATCGACCAGCTTTTCCACACTCTCATCGAACTCGGCGGTTCCGACCTTCATCTCAGCGAAGGCCAGCCCGCCAAGGTCCGTGTCCACGGCAGCATCAAGCCCATCTCTGAGGAGAACCTCAGCGCCGAGACGATGGAGTCCATGATGCGCGAGATTTGCGACCCCAAGAGCTTCGACCGCTATCTTGAGCGTGGCGATCTCGACTTCGCTTATGAGATGGACGCGGAACACCGCTTCCGTTGTAACTACCTCAAGCAGCAAAACGGCCTCGCCTGCGTGTTCCGTATCATTCCCACCAAGATCGCCAGCCTGGAGCAGCTCGGCATCCCGCAGGTGGTGAAGGAGTTTGGCCATCTGCGCAGCGGCCTGGTGCTGGTGACCGGCCCGACCGGCTCTGGCAAGTCGACCACGCTTGCGGCCCTTCTGGATTACATCAACACCAACTTCCGCCGTCACATCATCACGGTGGAGGAGCCGATCGAATTCGTTCACCGTAACAAGAAGAGCATCATCACCCAGCGTGAGGTGCCCATCCAGACCCCGAGTTTCGCGGACGGGCTGCGGGCAGCGCTCCGTCAGGATGCGGACATCGTGCTGGTGGGGGAAATGCGTGACCTTGAAACCATCTCGCTGGCCCTCACGGCTGCTGAGACAGGCCTTCTGGTCTTCGGCACCCTGCACACGAACAACGCCCGTAAGACGGTCGACCGTATCATCGACGTGTTCCCAGCCGAGCAGCAGAGCCAGGTGCGCACGATGCTCGCCGCCTCGCTCAAAGGCGTGGTGGCCCAGCTCCTCATGAAGAAGGCAGATGGCAAAGGCCGTGCCGCCGTGAATGAGATCCTGGTCGCCACCCCGGCCGTGGCCGCCATCATTCGTGAAGGTGCCACCCAGAAGCTTTATGACGTCATCATCGGCGGCAAGGCGCAGGGCATGCAGTTCATGGATGACAGCATCTGGCAGAAGCTGCGTGACGGCTTCATCAGCCCGATGGAAGCCTACATGAAGGCCATCGACAAAGGCCGTTTCAAAGGCTTCCTGCCTCCTGAGGAGCAGGCCGTGGCGAATGCCGGTGGTGGTGAGGACAAGAAGAAGTAACCTGTTTCTGCTCCGAAAACGAGCATGACTGAAGAGCCCGGAATCAATCCTTACACACCGCCGAGCGCCGAGTTAAAACCGGCACGGGGTGAAGGAGAAGATGCCGGGCTTTTTCCTGCCTCGAACAACAAGCGCTTCGCCAACTACGTGATCGACACGATCGCCTTCTATGCGCTGGCGGCGAACCTGGATACGATCTTCATCGCTGTGGATGATGCCGTGCCGGTCGCTTGGATTCTCCGCTTCTTTGAAGCCCTGGGAGAGTTTGGGCCCTTCCTCCTCGGGGTGTCTGTGACGGTCATTTATTACTTCTTCCAGGAAGCCATTTTCGGTCGCACGCTGGGCAAGTGGATCACCCGAACCAAAGTGGTGACCTTGGACGGCAAGCACCCGCACGTGATGCAATTGCTGGGTCGCACCTTGGCGCGTCTGGTGCCGTGCGAGCCGTTTTCGTTTCTAGGGTCCAACGGCTGGCATGATCGCTGGTCCGGCACCGTGGTCATTGATTTGACGGCGGATGAGGATTTGAAAATCTCGCCGAAGATGCGGAAGTTTTTCCGGTAGGCGGACGAAGGCCAGATTTATCCATGGCTTGGAGCCTCGGAGAGGCGAAAGAGGTTTCGCCAGCGCTTTTGGCCTGCGAATCCGTGACGGTTCTTTCGAGATTCCCTTGAAGATTCCCACCGCGAGGAGCGCTTCATTCACCCTTCATGATCCGCCCCTTCCTGCTCACGACATTGCTTGCTTCCTTCTGCGTTTTCACGACTTCAGCGCAGGATGCCGCATCAAGCCCGAAGACTTGGAACCTTCGAGATCACGTGAAGATCGAAGACATCGTGGTCCAGAGCCATCGCGGCGCTGGTGTTCTGGCGGAAGAGGGGACGATGGAGGCGTTTGATCTGGGGTGGAAGCTGGCGACGTGGCCGGAGGCGGATCTGAGGGCGACGAAGGATGGGGTGATCGTGACGTTTCATGACAACAACTTCGCCCGGGTGGTGAAGGAGGCTTCGGAGGAACTGAAGACGAAGGGGGTGGAGGATGTGACGTCTGCGGAGCTTGCGCAGCTGGATGTGGGGTCGTGGAAGGGGGAGGCGTTCAAGGGGCGGAGGGTGCTGCCGATGGAGAAGGTCTTTGAGCTGATGAGGGCGGACCGGCGGAAGCACATCTACATGGACGTGAAGAAGATCGAGTTCGCGCATCTGGCGGCGGAGGTGCGGAAGCATGGGGTGGAGAAGCAGATCGTGCTGGCATCTCCCAAGGTGGAGCAACTGCGAGAATGGAAGGCGCTGGTGCCGGAGTCTGACACGCTGCTGTGGATGCACGGGAATGAGGCGAAGCTGAGCGAGGAGCTGTCGGCGCTGCGGGAAACGAAGTTTGCCGGGGTGACGCAGATCCAGATCCATGTGTATCCCAAGGACACGAAGGAGAAGTGGGCGCCACCGGCCGACCCGAGCCCACCTAACAATTTGTTTGGTTTAAGCGATACCTTCCTGCGCAAGACCGGCGATGAGCTGCGGGCGCATGGGGTGCTGTATCAGGTGTTTCCGTGGACGGAGCGGGCGGATGTGATTCCGGTGCTGCTGGATCTCGGCGTGATGTCCTTTGCGACGGATCATCCGGACACGGTGATGCGGGAGGTGAAGGCGTATTATGAGAGGAAGTAGGGGGAGCCTTGGGAGGCACGGAGGGTTTTAACCGCTGATCTGACGCTCCTACTGAAGGGCGGATTTCAGAAGGGAGGGCCTACGGAATACGCGGAAGACACGGAAAGGGGGACGGGGGCCGGTGGGGTGGATGGTGATGGAGTGATTCGGGGGATTCCAGGGGCGTGGGCGGGGTGTGGTGAGTTTGAGTTTCGGACGAGACACATTCATCCTTCGCATTCTGCTACGGAGAACGGGGCTCGTCCCTACCGGGGGGTTGGGGGCGCTGCCGCGCCGGTGA
>NZ_BKAG01000104.1 GCF_007992435.1 Prosthecobacter gellanilyticus
GGAGAGGGGTTTATAAACTGGCGGTGTCCTACTTTCGCATGACCTGTCGTCATACTATCATCGGCGCAACAGCGTTTCACTTCCGTGTTCGGAATGGGAACGGGTGGTGCCACTGTGCCATGACCACCAGACGGCTGGGCGGTGAAGCCCGCCCAGATGTCTGGGGGTGGGGGGTGGTTTCAGAGGTTCTCTGACAACTGCATACAGATGAAAAACAAATTACACAAGCTTCGTCAACGTGCTTGGCATTGATTGAAATGGGTCAATGCAAGACAAACGGATGATTAGTACCCCTCAGCTGAACACATTACTGTGCTTGCACCGGAGGCCTATCGACGTGGTAGTCTTCCACGATCCTTCAGGGAAAGTTTATCTCAGGAGGAGCTTGGCGCTTAGATGCTTTCAGCGCTTATCTCTTCCGCACATAGCTGCCCAGCGATGCTCTTGACAGAACAACTGGAACACCAGAGGTGCGTCAATTCCGGTCCTCTCGTACTAGGAATTGAACCCTTCAACTTTCCTGCGCCCACAGAGGATAGAGGACCGAACTGTCTCGCGACGTTCTGAACCCAGCTCGCGTACCGCTTTAACCGGCGAACAGCCGGACCCTTGGGACCTTCTCCAGCCCCAGGATGCGATGAGCCGACATCGAGGTGCCAAACCTTGCCGTCGATATGAACTCTTGGGCAAGATCAGCCTGTTATCCCTAGCGTACCTTTTGTCCGTTAAGCGACGGCAATTCCACTTTAAACCGCCGGATCACTTTGGCCTACTTTCGTATCTGTTCGACTTGTCAGTCTCACAGTTAGGCTGGCTTATGCCAATACACTCGTCACGCGATTGCCAACCGCGCTGAGCCAACCTTCGCGCTCCTCCGTTACTCTTTGGGAGGATACCGCCCCAGTAAAACTGACCGGCTGACATGGTCCCACGCCCCGATGAGGGGTCGCGGTTAGATCGTTCAATACCCAAGGGTGGTGTTTCATCGTCCACTCCACGATACCCGAAAGTATCGCTTCAAAGTGTCCCACTTACGCTAAGCATGGAAACCAAACGACCAGTGACAGCTTACAGTTAAGGTGCATAGGGTCTTTCCGTCCTTCTGCGGGTAAGCAGCATCTTCACTGCTATTACAATTTCACTGAGCCCCTCGTTGAGACAGCGAGCAACTCGTTACACGATTCGTGCAGGTCGGAACTTACCCGACAAGGAATTTCGCTACCTTAGGACCGTTATAGTTACGGCCGACATTCACGGGGACTTGGGTTCAGAGCTTCGCCTTGCGGCTAACCCCTTGCCTTAATCTTTCCGCATTGGTCACGTGTCACATCGTATACTTGGACTTTCGTCTTGGCACAATGCTGTGTTTTTGATAAACAGTCGGTTGCTCCCTTTCACTGCGACCCAAATAAATTTGGGCATCCCTTCTTCCGAAGTTACGGGACTAGATTGCAGAGTTCCTTAACGAGGTTTCACTCTTACGCCTTAGTATATTCTACTCACCCACCTGTGTCGGTTTGCGGTACGGGCGGCCATGGAAAGGGGCACAGGCTTTTCTAGTCGGTCAGATCAAGAGACCAGGATTGGATCGCTCCGCACCTTTCTGCCACTTTCAATCGGCATGCTCTCTCAAGTTCCGAGAACCTGTACTTTAACCATCACCGGTGCAGGAATATTAACCTGCTGTGCATCGCCTACGCCATCTGGCCTGGACTTAGCTCCCGACTAACCCTGGGACGAAGGTCGTTGCCCAGGAAACCTTGGGTTTACGGCGGACGTGGATTTCACACGTCTTAACGTTACTTATGTCTGCATCCTCACTTCTGTGAACTCCACGGTCAGTCACCTTCCCGCTTCGACGCTCACAGAACGCTCCCCTACCAAAATACTGCCCTTGGACAGTATAGTCCAGAGCTTCGGTATAACGCTTATCGCCAATCATTTTCGGCGCGAGATCTCTCGATGAGTCAGCTATTACGCACTGTTTAAATGGTGGCTGCTTCTAAGCCAACATCCTCACTGTCAAAGAAATCTCACTTCCTTTCCACTGAGCGTTATTTAGGCACCTTAGCTGCTGAGCTGGGCTGTTTCCCTTTCGACAATGAAGCTTATCCCCCACTGTCTTACTGCCATGCTTCGTTCGAGGGTATTCGGAGTTTGATTGAGTTTGGTAGGCGGGTGTGCCCCCTAGCTCATTCAGTGCTCTACCCCCCTCGATAAGCGCATGACGCTGCACCTAAATACATTTCGGGGAGAACCAGCTATTACGGGGTTTGATTAGCCTTTCACCCCTACCCACAGCTCATCCGAGGACGTCTCAAGGTCCACCAGTTCGGTCCTCCACGTCCTATTACAGACGCTTCGACCTGGCCATGGGTAGATCACCACCGCTTCGGGTTCAGCCCGTGCAACTTAGCGCCCTATTCGGACTTGCTTTCGCTCCGCCTCCACCCCAGAAGGGCTTAGGCTTGCTACACAGACTGACTCGCAGACTCATTTTGCAAAAGGCACGCCATCACCGGACAAGCCGGCTCTGACACCTTGTAGGTATGTGGTTTCAGGTACTATTTCACTTCGCTCACGGCGGATCTTTTCACCTTTCCCTCGCGGTACTTGTTCACTGTCGGTCACTGGCGAGTATTTAGCCTTATGCCGTGGTCGGCACAGATTCATACGAAGTTTCACGTGTATCGTATTACTCAGGGAATCCCTAGGCGTTGTTGAGTTTTCGGTTACGGGTCTCTCACCCTCTGTGGAGCGCCTTTCCATACGCTTCACCTAACTCTTCAACTGCCATGTCGGGCCCCTACAACCCCGGAAGATAAATCCTCCGGTTTGGGCTGTTCCGCTTTCGTTCGCCACTACTGACGGAATCGCTTTCGCTTTCTTTTCCTCACCTTACTGAGATGTTTCACTTCAGGTGGTTTAGCGTCTCCGCTCCTATTTTGTTCAGAGCGGAACGATGTAAAATGAATTACATCAGGTTATCCCATTCGGAAATTCCCGGGTCAAAGCCTGTTTGCGGCTATCCGAGACTTATCGCAGCTTACCACGTCCTTCATCGCCTGCCAGTGCCAAGGCATCCACTACATACCCTATATATCTTGCATTGCTTGATCCATTTCGGGTGATGCTCTTGCGAGCACCGAAATTGAACCAAAGCACTTGTTTGTTGGAAACCATTTTTATTTGGTCTCAACTTTTGGCTCTACGTAAAATTGTTTTTCTTATCTGTATGCAGTTGTCAAAGAACCTCGGAATATCAAAGAACATCATCCATTATGAGCTGGAGCATGGTGGGCAGGACTGGACTCGAACCAGTGACCCCCGCCTTATCAAGGCGGTGCTCTAACCAACTGAGCTACATGCCCTAAAATAAAGCACTGCTCACTCCTTGCGGAGCCGTTGGTGGAGGTAAGGAGACTCGAACTCCTGACATCAAGCTTGCAAAGCTAGCGCTCTACCAACTGAGCTATACCCCCGCTCATGGGAATTGAGAAAAACAAAAGCTAAATTGCGCGCTGCGTGTTCAAATGACACAAAAAAGGTTGTGAGCGCTTTCGCGGTTCACACACCTGAAAGTTGAATTAACAACCATCGAGGTGTCGACCTTGTCCATTGATTGGCCGTGAGGGCCAGTGGACAATACTCCATAGAAAGGAGGTGATCCAGCCGCAGGTTCCCCTACGGCTACCTTGTTACGACTTCATCCCAGTCACCAGTCTTGCCTTAGGGCACTGCCTCCTTGCGGTTGGCGCATGCACTTCGGGCGAAACCAGCTCCCATGATGTGACGGGCGGTGTGTACAAGACCCGGGAACGTATTCACGGTGCCGTAGCTGATGCACCATTACTAGCGATTCCAACTTCATGGAGTCGAGTTGCAGACTCCAATCTGAACTGAGCTCAGTTTTGAGGATTTCCTCCACCTCGCGGTATCGGATCACATTGTGCTGAGCATTGTAGTACGTGTGCAGCCCTGGTCGTAAGGGCCATACGGACTTGACGTCATCCCCACCTTCCTCCTCGTTGATCGAGGCAGTCTGAATCGAGTGCGCCGGTAAACCGGGTGGCAACAATTCACAGGGGTTGCGCTCGTTGCGGGACTTAACCCAACATCTCACGACACGAGCTGACGACAGCCATGCAGCACCTGTGCAAATCGGGTATTGCTACCCTAGCTAGCTTTCACTAGCGACAAGATGCATGTCAAGACCAGGTAAGGTTCTTCGCGTTGCATCGAATTAAGCCACATACTCCACCGCTTGTGCGGGTCCCCGTCAATTTCTTTGAGTTTTAATCTTGCGACCGTACTTCCCAGGCGGCACACTTAACGCGTTAGCTCCGGCACAGGAGGGGTCGAATCCTCCCACACCAAGTGTGCACCGTTTACTGCCAGGACTACCGGGGTATCTAATCCCGTTTGCTCCCCTGGCCTTCGTGCCTCAGTGTCAGTAACTGTCCAGTGACCTGCCTACGCCTTTGGTATTCCTCTAGATATCTACGCATTTCACTGCTACACCTAGAATTCTAGTCACCTCTCCAGTACTCAAGCACGGCAGTATCGGATGCAATTCCGAGGTTGAGCCCCGGGCTTTCACATCTGACTTACCACGCCACCTACGCACCCTTTACGCCCAGTGATTCCGAACAACGCTTGAGACCTCTGTATTACCGCGGCTGCTGGCACAGAGTTAGCCGTCTCTTCCTCTTGTGTTACCATCAATCAGCACAGGTTATTAGCCCGGCTGCCTTGTTCACACATGACAGGAGTTTACAATCCGAAGACCTTATCCTCCACGCGGCGTCGCTCCATCAGGGTTGCCCCCATTGTGAAAGATTCTCGACTGCTGCCACCCGTAGGTGTCTGGACCGTGTCTCAGTTCCAGTGTGGCTGGTCGTCCTCTCAGACCAGCTACCCGTCGTCGCCTTGGTGGGCTTTTACCCCGCCAACTAGCTGATAGGCCGCGGACCAATCGGGAAGTGACAGGCCTTGCGGTCCCCGTCTTTGATCTTTCGATCACATGCGGTATTAATCCAAGTTTCCCTGGGCTATCCCCCGCTTCCCGGAATGTATCCACGTGTTACGCACCCGTTCGCCACTGAACCATTGTCATATTGCTACTTCAATGATCCCGTTCGACTTGCATGTCTTATCCACGCCGCCAGCGTTCGTTCTGAGCCAGAATCAAACTCTCCAAAAAATATTGGTGCTGGCATTTTTAAATGCCAGCTAAATTATCCACATCCAGTTTCCTGAATGTGCTGCGCATTCTTCACGCGCAGCGCACAATTTAGCTTTTCGTTTTTCTCGGTTATTCAGTCGATTTCTCAACCGCTAACCTGTTCTCTGAAAGATCCATTCTGCCTTCACTCGAAGCGCTCCACTCTCGTGTTTCACTTGGCTTTGTCAGCCGCCGTTTTTCGCTGGCGGA
>NZ_BKAG01000105.1 GCF_007992435.1 Prosthecobacter gellanilyticus
CCACCGGCGCGGCAGCGCCCCCCAAACCCCCGGTAGGGACGAGCCCCGTTCTCCGTAGCAGAATGCGAAGGATGAATGTGTCTCGTCCGAAGCTAAAACTCACAACACTCAGCTATCTTCCCGAGGCCCTAAGTTTTCCAACCTAACGCCGCCCCTGCGAACCCATCACTCCATCACTCCACGAATTCACCTCCCCAAAATCATCAATCAAAAATCATAAATCATAAATCGCCCGCCCACTCACTTCACCCTGTTCAGCGCCTCCGACACATTGTCCACGCTCAACAACTCCGGCAGCACCACCGGCTCCTTCTCACCCGGAACATACAGCACATTCACCGGCACCGCCGCCTTGCCGAGATCCGCCAGCGCCTTCGTGATACGCTCATCTTCATTGGTCCAGTCAGCCTTGAGCAGCACGACCTTTTTGTCAGCGATGAGCTTCTTCAAAGCCTCGTCTTTATAGACACGCTTGTTCACCTGACAGGTGAGGCACCACTTCGCAGTGTAATCAATATAGACGGCGGTCTTGGATGACACCAACTGACTCACTTTTTCGGGAGACCAAACCTCCCAGGTAAGCCCATTCTCCACCACAGGCTTATGTTCGATTGGATGATCATTCTTTGCAGGCCACCCCAGGCTGATTCCCCCGATCAGACTTCCCAACGTGATCACAAGCGCAACGCTACGAACACGCGCTGACTTGTGAGGCAGATACCAACGGCCATAGACCCAGCAACCGAAGGCCACAAGGACGAGTCCTAGCAGCACAAACAGCATCGGCTGGCCTTCAATCATGCCGGTAAGCACCCAGATCTCAAACACAGCTGTTCCGAAGAGTAAGAAGGACAGGCCTTGTTTGAAGCTCTCCATCCAGGCTCCCGGACGCGGCAGTGCCACGACCAGCTTTGGAAAAACAGCAAGCAGGAGAAAGGGACTCGCCAAACCAAAACCGAGCGCGCTAAACATCAACAACGCACCCATGATCGGCAGGCTCACTGCATAGCCTAACGCGGAGCCGAGAACCGGTGCTGAACATGGCGCGGCGACCACCACCGCCAGGAGACCAGAGAAAAAGGAACCGCCGAATCCATGCTTGGACTGCAGGTTCTGCCCGACACCGACTGCAGAAGTGCCGATCTCAAACACGCCGGCCATGCTCATGGCGAAGATCAAGAAGAAGGTGGCAAGACCAAAGACAAATGCAGGATTTTGAAGCTGGAAACCCCATCCCTTACCAAGTGCCACCACAATGCCACCCAGCACCCAGAAACACACAAGCACTCCCAGAGTATAGGCCAAACCATGCATGAGCACCTGCCTCTTGTCGCCACCCGCCTGCTGCACCACGCTGAGCACCTTGATGCCGAGCACGGGGAAGACACAGGGCATCACATTCAAGATCAGCCCACCGAGGAAAGCATAGAGCAAATAGATACCAAAAGAGTGCTCTGGAGCTTTCGTTGCCGAGGCTTGGGTAGTGGATACGGCAGATGAAGTGGATGCAGCCTTGCCCGGGAGGGCCTTTGGGTTGGAAGTGCTGGCGTTGTCCTTCGCAAACACCTCCGCATTCGACGGATCGACCTCCGCCATATCCGCCAGAGTCAGCGTCAGTTTCGCCACAGGCTTCGCCGGCATGCAGTTCTGCGGATTGCACACAAGCGCATCCACCTTCACGGAAATCTCCGCACTGTCTCCGGCCTTGCCCGCCGGCGTGACCTTCACGGGCAGATACACCGTGCCGTCATAGCCCTGGGACTTTTTACCATCGGTGGAGTCCACTTCACGCGTCGGCGGCCAGGGCAGCTCCTGCACACTCCAGCCTTCTGGCAGGGTCCAGAGGAGCTTCGTCGGTTTGCCGACGACATCCGGCGGCAGCACCTTGCCATACGTATGCCAGTGCTCCTCATGCACCAGTTTCACCGCCATGCGGAAGGCCTGGCCCGGAGCCGCCGTCTTCATCTCGGACACGAGGCTGGCGGTGACCTTGGCATTGGGTCCACCTCCGCCACCACCCGGAGCCACGAGGTCCAGCTGCGCCATGGCGGGCACGATCAGGGTCAGAAACAGGAGCAGATGGGTCAGGGCGCGATGCATGAGTAGGGCTATGAGATACGCTCCGCCTTTTTATTCCAAGCGGCAAATTCGCCTCCCAGTCTGGAATCCTCCATGCCGCCGGAGATGAGATTTCATGCCTCATCACGTATCCGTGCACATGCTGAGACCTCTCGCACTTGCCCTCACCGCCGCTTTGCCCGCCGCTGCCGTCGACTTTGTCAAAGACGTGCAGCCCATTTTGCGGGAGCGCTGCTATGCCTGCCACGGGGCCAGCAAGCAGGAGGCAGCCCTCCGTTTGGACCACAAGCCCAGCGCCCTGAAGGGCGGCGACTTCGGCCTCGCCATCAAACCCGGCCACAGTGCAGATTCCGTGCTCGTCCATGCCATCGAAGGTCGCAATCCCAAGCTGCGCATGCCTCGCAAAGGCGATCCCCTCACCAGCGCCGAGATCGCCACCATCAAATCGTGGATCGATGATGGTGCCGAATGGCCCGAAAGCGCCAGCGTAAAACTCGAGACCAAAGTAGACCACTGGGCCTTCAAGCCCCCCGTGAAACCCAAAGTCCCAGAGATCGGCGTCAAGCACCCCATCGATGCCTTCATCCAAGATCGTCTCGCCCAAGAAGGCCTGAAAGCCGCGCCCAAGGCCTCCGACGACAAGCTAGTCCGCCGTCTCTATCTAGATCTTCTCGGTCTGCCTCCTGTCTCCGCGTCCTTGGAGTCCGAAGCCTTGGCGAAGGACTCTCCCCCTCTCCGCGTCTCCGCGTCTTCACCATCCCCCGCCAACTCACCCAACCTCGATATCCCAGCCCTGGTCGACCAGCTCCTCCAATCCCCCCACTACGGCGAACGCTGGGCGCGCCACTGGCTGGATGCAGCGCACTATGCGGACTCAAACGGCTATGAAAAAGACCCCATGCGCTTCATCTGGTTTTACCGCGACTGGGTCATCAATGCCTTCAACCGTGACCTTCCCTACGACCAGTTCATCATCCAGCAGATCGCGGGCGACCAGCTTCCCAAAGCCACGCAGGACCAGATCGTCGCCACAGGCTTCCTGCGAAACTCAATGATCAACGAGGAGGGCGGCATCGACCCCGAGCAGTTCCGCATGGAAGCCATGTTTGACCGCATGGACACCATCGGCAAAAGCGTGCTCGGCCTCACCATCGGCTGCACGCAGTGTCATAACCACAAGTATGACCCGATCTCCCAGGAAGAGTACTACCGCATGTTCGCCTTCCTGAACAACGACAACGAGCCCTGGCGCGTGGTCTACACCAGCAGCGAGCAGATGCAGCGCTCGCAGATCCTGCAGCGCACCCGCGAGCTGGAGGACATGCTGAAGCATCAGAACCCCGACTGGCAGGCGCGCATGGCCGAGTGGAAGAAGTCCCTCAAACCGCAGCCCGCATGGACCACCCTCACCTTTGAAGACGACCCCAGCGGCGGCGAAAAAGCCCTCCGCCAGCCCGATGGCAGCATCCTCGCCCAAGGCTACGCCCCAACCAAAAGTGAGGTCAAATTTTTGGTGAAGCTTCCCGAGGGTAACGGGGGCATTCCTGCCCCCTCTGGGAGCCCTGAAACGGACAAGAGTGTCCGCCCTCCTCTCATGACCATCTCATCCTTCCGCCTGGAGCTTATGAATGACCCCAACCTCCCCGCCTACGGCCCAGGACGCTCGCAGAAAGGCACCGCCGCGCTCACCGAGTTCACCGCGACCATGAAGATCGATGGCAAGGAGACCGCACTAAAATTCATCAAGGCCACCGCCGACTTCGGCGAGACCGAAAACACGCCCATCCCAGGCTTCGCCATGGATCAGGACACCGCGAAGGACAAACGTGTCACAGGCCCGATCACCTACGCCATCGATGGCAAACCCGATACCGCCTGGGGCATCAATGCAGGCCCTGGCCGCCGCAATGTGCCGCGCAACGCGGTCTTCGTGCTGGAGAAGCCCATCGAGGTCAAAGCCGACTCCGAACTGACCATCGGCCTCAGCATGAAGCACGGCGGCTGGAACAGTGATGACCTGCAAACCATGAACCTCGGCCGCTACCGCATCAGCGCCACCAGCGCCGCAGATGCCGAGGCCGATCCGCTCTACGGCAAGAAGCCAGAGTTCCCAGTCTTCCGTCAGAGCGTGGCCGAATGGAAAGCCGTGAATGACGAGATCGAGACCCTGTGGAAGCAGCACCCCGAAGGCAGCACCACCCTCGTGCTCGACTCCCGCGATGAACCCCGCATGACCAGCCTCCTCAAGCGAGGCGACTTCCTCAAGCCCGGCGACCGCGTGAGCACCGGCGTGCCCTCCATGCTAAATGCACTGCCAAAGAACGCCGACAGCACCCGCCTCACCTTTGCCAAATGGATCGTGTCCCGCGATGCCCCCACCACCGCACGTGCCTTTGTGAACCGCGTCTGGCAGTCCTACTTCGGCATCGGCCTGGTGGAGACCCCCGAAGACTTCGGCATCCAGGGCGCTAAACCAAGTCATCCCGAACTGCTCGACTGGCTCGCCTGCGAGTTCATGGACCATGGCTGGAGCCTGAAGCATCTGCACAAGCTCATCGTCACCAGTCACACCTACCAGCAGGACAGCCGCGTCACGCCCGAGCTGCTGGAGAAAGACCCCTACAACCGCCTGCTCGCACGCGGCCCTCGCTTCCGTGTGGAGGGCGAGATCGTGCGTGACATCCAGCTCGCCGTCAGCGGTCTGCTCAATGACGAAGTCGGCGGTCGTGGCGTCATGCCACCCGCGCCCGAGTATCTCTTCCAGAAGCCCGTGAGCTATGCCCCCTTCCCCTGGAAGGTGGAGGAGACGAACCAAAAGTATCGTCGCAGCGTCTACGTCTTCCGCCGTCGCAGCACACCCTACCCTTTCCTCAGCACCTTTGATGTTCCGAATGGCGAGGCCAGCTGCATCAAGCGCGCCCGCAGCAACACCCCGCTGCAGGCCCTGATGACCCTCAACGAAACCCTCAGCCTCGAAGCCGCCGAGAAGCTGGCCCAACGCATGACCGAGGCTGGCAAAGGCAACGACAAAGCCGCCATCGCCCACGGCTTCCACCTCTGCACCTACCGCCAGCCTAACGAAAAAGAGTCCAGCATCCTGCTCTCCCTGCTTGATCAGCAAAAAAAAGCTTCCAACGCCGAAACCCTCCCCCCCATGACCGCCGTCGCCAGAGCCCTGCTCAACCTCGACGAAACGATCACCAAAGAGTGACGCTGAAGTCGCGAA
>NZ_BKAG01000106.1 GCF_007992435.1 Prosthecobacter gellanilyticus
GGGCCGTCGGTGTTCCCGCCGATTCCAGACGGTGTGATGGGCCAGGGTCAGGTGAAGCGAATCTGGACGGTGAGTCCGGGGGAGGATCGCTACCGGCGCAGCATGTACACCTTCTTTTACCGGGCATCGCCGCCGCCGTGGTTGACGGTGTTTGATGCGCCGGACAGCATCACCACCTGCACGCGCCGGCTGCGCAGCAACACGCCGCTGCAGTCCCTGACGCTGCTGAATGACCGGGGGTATTTTGAGTTCGCTGGAGCGCTGGAGCAGATCATTCGCAAAGACGGGCTGGAAGCAGCGTTTTGTCGGTGCACCAGCCGCCCGCCCAAACCCGACGAGCTGGACGTCTTGAAGAAGCTGGACCCGCTGTCCGCAGCGCGTGTCCTGCTGAATCTGGATGAGACCGTCACCCGCGAATGATCCTCATGAACTTCCGATTCCTCCCCATCGCCCTTCTCGCTGTCTCCGCTGTCCAGGCGGAGGTGAAACTGCCCGCCGTGATCTCTGATCACATGGTGCTGCAGCGAGACGTCGCCGCACCCATCTGGGGCACAGCGGCTGCGGGTGAGGAAGTGTCGGTTTCCGTCGCCGGACAAACGAAGTCTACCAAGGCAGATGCGAACGGCAAGTGGCTGGTGAAGCTTGATCCGCTGGCCGTCGCTGAAGGCCTGAGCCTGACCGTGACAGGCACGAACACCATCGAGGTGAAGGATGTGCTGGTCGGTGATGTGTGGCTGGGCTCGGGGCAATCCAACATGGCAGGTCCGGTGCGCACCTATAAAGGCAAAGACGCCGTTCTGCAGAAGCTGCTGGAAGGTGCGCCCTATCCAAAATTGCGTTTCAAGCGCCAGGGTGATTCGAAATGGGAATTGGCCACGCCGCAAACAGTGGATGCCTTTTCCGCGCTGTTGTTTCCCTTCGGAGTACGTGTGCAGGAGGAGATCAAGGTGCCGGTGGGTTTGATGATGGGCTGCGTGGGGGGCACGCCTTCAGGCTTCTGGCTGACGGAGGAAATGTATCGTTCCGATGCCGCTTGCGTTGCGCAGGCGAAGGAGTTTGCCAAGACCTATGACCTCGCCGCCGCCATGAAAGGTTATGAGAGATATATGGCGGCCTGGAAGCAAACCCAGGAGAAAGCCAAGAAGGACAATGTGCAGCCCAAAGGCCGCGAACCGCGCAAGCCCACACCCGCAGGTGAGTCCTATGGCCAAATCGGCAACTTGTACGAGAAATACATCCAGCCGTATGTGCCCTATGCCATCCGTGGCGTGCTTTGGGACCAGGGTGAAGGCGGCACGGCAATCACAGGAGTGGATCAGTATCATGTGATGGGCGCCTTGATCAAAGGTTGGCGCGGTGCTTTTGGCCAGGATTTCCCGTTCATCTATGTGCAGAAGGTCAGTGGCGGCGGCACGGCCTGGGACATGAGCGATCCTGTGACGATCAATGCCAGCCCCTTTGCTCCCCTGCCCACTCAGCTACCACGGAACATCGATGGCTTACATCGTGAAGTGCACATCAAGATCCAACAGCATCCGAAGACCGCGATGGTCATCGCCACAGATCTCGGGGGCATGACGCATCCGACGAACAAGTCTGGTTATGGAGCTCGCGCGGCGCGTGTGGCGCTGGGCTTTGTGTATGACAAGCCGGTGGAGATCAGCGGTCCCCTATATGCTGCGCATCAGATCGATGGTGACAAGGTGCGCATCAAGTTCACGCATGTGGGCAAGGGCTTGGCGGCACGTCACAGCGAGAAGCTCCAGGGTTTCATGATCGCGGGTGCGGACAAGAAGTTTCAATGGGCCGATGCAGTGATCGATGGCGACAGCGTGGTGGTCTCCAGCGCGGCTGTGCCTGCACCAAAGGCCGTTCGCTATGCCTGGTCCAATGTCGCCCCCTGGGCCAATCTCTTCAACAAGGACGGGCTGCCTGCGCAGACCTTCCGCACGGACAACTGGCAGTAGTCCACTTACTTTTGGTTAGTCTTTTCACTTTCTCTTCTTCACCATGAATCCGCTGCTTCACCAGACACGTCGTCATTTTTTTAGCCGCTGTGGTGTGGGGGTGGGCTTCATCGCGCTGAGTTCGCTCATGGGCGCGCCGGCTGGGAAGATGCGGAATCCGCTGACACCGAAGCGCACGCATTTCCCGGCGAAGGCGAAGAATGTGATCTTTCTCTTCATGGCTGGAGGACCTTCGCAGCTCGACATGTTTGAGCACAAGCCGCTGCTCACGAAGCTGAATGGCAAGCCGATCCCGGAGAGCTACACCAAGGGCAAGCGCTTTGCCTTCATGGACAGCAGTCATCGCAGTGATTTGTTAGGCTCACGAATCAACTTCAAGCAGCATGGGCAATCGGGAGCGTGGGTGAGTGATCTGCTGCCGCACACGGCGAGGATTGTGGATGACCTGGCCTTTGTCACCACATGCAAGACGGACC
This sequence comes from Prosthecobacter gellanilyticus, assembly GCF_007992435.1. Classification (GTDB taxonomy): domain Bacteria; phylum Verrucomicrobiota; class Verrucomicrobiia; order Verrucomicrobiales; family Verrucomicrobiaceae; genus Prosthecobacter; species Prosthecobacter gellanilyticus. Next base: position 2,444 of record NZ_BKAG01000106.1, read on the forward strand.
TCTTCAATCATGCGCCTGCGAAACTGTATATGAACACAGGCAGCGGGCTGTTTGGCCGTCCGAGCATGGGTTCATGGGTGACGTATGGTCTTGGCAGCGAGTGCGATGATCTGCCGGGATTTGTGGTGCTGCAGAGCGGGCCTCGCGGACCTCGTGGGGGTGCGGTGCTGTGGGGCAGCGGAGTGCTGCCGACGACGTATCAAGGCGTGCCGCTGCGCAATCAGGGGGATCCTATTGTGAATCTCTCTACTCCGAAGGAGATCAGCGCCGCACAGCAGCGGCAGGTGGTGGATGCGGTGCGTGAGCTGAACATGAAGAAGCTCGTGGAAACGGGTGACGATGAGATCGCCACGCGCATCAACGCGTATGAAATGGCGTATCGCATGCAGACGAGCGCGCCCGAGTTGATGGACACGGCCGGGGAGAGCCAGGCCACGCTAGACATGTATGGCATCAAGGATCCGAAGGAGACGAGCTTTGCACGCAACTGCTTGCTGGCGCGCCGGCTGGTGGAGCGTGGGGTGCGCTTTGTGCAGCTCTATGACACGAACTGGGATCATCATGGGGGTCCAACGGAGAACTTGGAGAAGCATCTGCCGATGAAGTGCCAGGACATCGACCAGGCTGGCGCAGCACTGGTGAAGGACTTGAAGCAGCGCGGGATGCTGGATGACACCATCGTGATCTGGGGCGGTGAGTTCGGCCGCACGCCGATGGGCGAGGTGCGGGAGTCCACGGGCCGCAATCATCACATCGATGCCTTCACGATGTGGTTCGCGGGTGGTGGCTTCAGGCCCGGTGTGATTTATGGCCAGACGGATGAGTTTGGCTTCGGGGCCGTGGAGAACCCCGTGCATGTGCATGACATCCATGCGACGATTTTGTATCAGCTCGGCATCGATCACGAGCGGCTGACGTTCCGGTCCCAGGGGCTGGACTTCAAGCTGACGGGTGTGGATCCGGCGAAGGTGGTGAAGGGGATCCTGGCGTGAGGTGGTGCTAGCTTCAGGCTTGCGCCTAACCGGATAGTTGTCCTATTTTTGATTATTCCGCCTCCTGCAAATCGGAGGGTGGTTCATCAAGCAGCTCAACACGCCACAGCACCGCCATGAGACCTAACAGCCTTTTAGACCTGACGGTAATCTCGGTGCTGGCCGGCCTCATGACCACGGCCTGTTCGACCAAGAAGCCGGACTCTGAGCCGCCATCGGGCAAACCTTCCAACCCATGGCTGGAGGCAGACCTCGCGTCATGGCGGGTTAAGGGGCGGAGAGAGATGCCGCTTGGGGATGTGGCCATGCTGTATGCGGACAGGATCATCAAGCACCCGGATGGGACGGCTACGGCCACGGGTCATGTTTATGCGGAGGGTCTCGCGTCACCTCCTGATGGGAAACTGGGATGGCCTGCACATACTTATGCCAACGGGGCCGAATGGGTGCCCGGCACGCAGACGCTGGAACTAAAGGGCTGGCCGGTGCTGGAGTATCGGAAGAGCCAGGTGATCAGCGCGAGAGAGTCCACGACGATGCTGATTTCTCCGGGCTCGCTGAAGATTCATGGGCCTTCGAGCATGAGGCTTATCACGGAGGAGAAGAAGGAGGCCAAGCCCGCCGAGAAAGATAAGGGCATTGGAGAGTGAGGAGGCTTGGAGGGTCTAAGCAACTCTGGAGAGATCGACAATGAAGCGGACAGGAGTGTCCGCGCTCCTCTCGAAGGGTGATTCTGCGTGCGATGACTTTCGTTAGAGCAT
>NZ_BKAG01000107.1 GCF_007992435.1 Prosthecobacter gellanilyticus
TTGAGAGACTACTGCATCCCGAAGACCCCGCAACTTCTTTTTGATCTTTTTTGAAGGTTTTCTTGTGAATCGAGGGATCGGAAGTCATTTCGACTCACCAAACCGACCTTAAAACCTTCCAATCATGTCTCTTCATCTCGGTGTTAATATCGATCACGTCGCCACACTCCGTCAGGCTCGCTACAGGACCATGCTCTGCGCTCATAATGTGGAGCCTTCCATTCTTCAGGCGGCATTAGAAGCAGAGGCCGCAGGAGCCCATTCTATCACCGTGCATCTGCGTGCGGACCGCCGTCACATCGTGGATGAGGATGTGTTTGTGCTGCGCCGTAAAATTCAAAGTTTGTTAAACCTGGAGATGGGCAACACGCCGGAGATCCTGGAGATCGCGCTGCGTGTGAAGCCAGACTTTGTGTGCATGGTTCCTGAGAACCGGCAGGAGGTCACCACTGAAGGCGGGCTGGATGTCGCCGGTCAAAAGGATGCGCTGCGCAAGAGCGTGGGCCTTCTGGAGGCTAACAACACGCGTGTCAGCATGTTCATCGATCCTGATCTCGATCAGGTGCGTGCCTCGGCGGAGATCGGCGCGAGCATGATCGAACTGCACACGGGCACGTTTGCGAATGAACTTGGTGTTAGGCGCACGGAAGAGGCGCAGCGCCTGAAGGCCGCGGCGGAACTGGCGCAAAGCCTGGGATTGCAGGTGAATGCGGGGCATGGCCTAACAACAACCAATCTACCTGAGCTTTTCATCGTGCCGCATCTGGTGGAGCTGAACATCGGTCACAGCCTCATCGCGCGCTCCATCTTTGCCGGCCTGCGCACGGCCATCCAGGAGATGCTGGAAGTGATGAAGGGGTATCCGGAAACACCTAACAAGTAATACGACTTCATGCAGCCGCAAGGACTTGGCATTGATCTGGTGGAGGTGCCCCGCATCCGTGACCTGCTCACGAGACATGGTGACCGCTTCAAGGAGCGCACCTTCACGGCGGGCGAGATCGCCTACTGTGACTCGTGCGCGGATCCGGCGATGCATTATGCAGCGCGCTTTGCGGCCAAGGAGGCTGCAGCAAAGGCGCTGGGCACGGGCCTCTGGGCGCATGGGGTCGACTGGAAACAGATCGAGGTTACCCGCGAGGAGTCTGGAAAGCCGGTGCTGAAGCTGCACACGATCGCGCAGGCTCATGCGGAGAAGATCGGTGCCACCAAGGCGCTGATTTCCCTCACCCACACACGTGAGCTGGCGATGGCGCAGGTGATCTTGACGTGAACTCTCCAAAGATACGGGACCTACCAGGGTAGGCTCGCTAAGGCTCGCCAACCCTTCGCTGTGATGCGAAAGCCCTTTGGGTTTCAATCCGAGAATGAAATGAAGCAAGGCGGAGAAGTTTGTTCCCACTTTAAAAGCCGTTCGCTCAATAGAAGAGTGTAGAAACGAATCCATGACTGCCATTCCCCAAGTCGCTGTGCTGGTGGACACCTCACGTTCTTATGGGCGTGACATTGTGCGCGGCATCCGGCGGTATGTGGCGGAACAGGGGCCGTGGTCGCTCTATTTAGAGCCGCGTGATTTGCGCTCCAGCTTTCCGGGCTGGCTGCAGAAGTGGCCTGGGGATGGTATTCTGGCGCGCACGGTGGATGCGACGCTGCTGCGCGAGCTCAAGGCCACGAAGCTGCCGGTGATTGAGCTGCGCACGACGGTGCTGAAGCACCCCTTCCCTTTTGTGGGGATGGACAACCACATCGTGGGGGAGCGTGTGGCGCGGCACTTTCTGGATCGAGGTTTCAGGCGCTTTGCGTGTTATCTGGACAATGGCGAGCGGTTCTTCCAGCAACGCTGCGAGAGCTTCATCGAGACATTGAAGGCGCAGGGCTTTGAGTGCTCGGTGTTTGAGACGAAGGCACCGAGCCAGGGTGTGCTGAACTGGGATCAACATCAGGGAAACCTGGCTGAGTGGCTGAGGTCCCTGGAAAAACCGTGCGGGCTGTTTGCGACGAATGACCAGCTGGGTTTCTGGGTGCTGGATGCGGCGCGACGAGCGGGGATCAGCGTGCCGGAGCAGCTGGCGGTGATTGGTGCTGAGAATGACAAGACGCTGTGCGAAACAGCCTGGCCACCGCTTTCCAGTGTGCAGTTACGCGGGCAGAACGCGGGCTATCTGGCGGCGAAACTGCTGGATGAGTGGATGAATAAGAAGGTCACTCCACCGAAGGAGACGCTGCTGCCTCCGGGGGACATCATCGTGAGGCAATCCTCAGACATCGTAGCGGTGGAGGATGAGCGGGTGGCGAGGGCTCTCCAGTATATCCGCCGATGTGCTGCGGATGGCATCGGTGTGGATGATGTGGCTCGAGAGGTGGCCCTGTCACGCAGCGCGCTGGAGCGCCGGATGAAGACGATGATCGGCCGCAGTCCGGGTGAAGAGCTGATCCGCATCCGATTCAGCCAAGTGGAGCGGTTGCTGGCGCAGACTGACCTAACCTTGGATGCGATCGCGGAACGGGCGGGGTTCAAGCATCCGCAGTACATGGCGGAGGCGTTTCGAAAGCGCTTCGGGATGACGCCGGGAGAGTATCGGAAGAAGAACCGGATTTGAAGGGGGCTGAGCCATCAAGCCACTGTGCGCATGCTCTTCAGCGTGCGGGAGTGCGGAAACTCCCCGGGAGGATGTTTGCCAATGCCAGATCAAACGTGTGTTTCTACCTGTGTGCGGGCTGAAGCCCGGCACTACTTTAGTCGTCCTTCACTCGTCCACGGTTGCGCTTCACCTCGCCACGCTCGCGTTTGCCCTGGAGGATCTTCCGTTTCACGCCACGGGGACGGGGACGGTTTTGGCGGCGGACCTTCTCGCGCTCGTTCTGGACGGCCAGGCGGGCATCTTTGAGGGCGGTTTCCAGACGGTCACAGAGCTCCACGCGTGCCCAATGGCGGTTCATGACCTGGGAACGCTCCTTTTGACAACGGACCTCGACACCGGTGGGCACGTGCCGAAGGACGACGGTGGAGGAGGTTTTGTTGATCTTCTGGCCGCCCGGGCCGCTGCCGCGCACAAAGTCCTCCTCCAGATCATCCTCACGGATGCCGAGCTTCGTCATGCGCTTCTCGAGCGCGTCTTGGTCAGGGGTCGCCATCCCGGTGTATAGCATGAAGCTGTTTGACGATCCAGCCCCGGCACGCGATGAGCTTTTCATGATTCCCGCCCAAACCGTGACCGAAGCTCAACCTCTGCTGCCCTTTCTCTTTGCCGGCTGGCCGGAGGTGAAGCGCACCAAGGTGAAGCAGTGGCTGAAGTTTGGCGCCGTGCATGTGAATGAGAAAGTGGTCACGCGCCATGATCATGAACTGCAAGCCGGTGACAAGGTGAGCATCTCCCCGACCAAGGCTCCACCGCCTGCCGCCGAGGACCTGCCCGAGGGCCTGAAGATCCTCTTTGAGGATGAGGACATCCTGGTCATCCACAAACCTGAGGGTTTGCTGACCATGGCCACGGAGAAGGAGAAGGTGCGCACGGCTTATTCCTTCCTCACCACCTATCGCCGAGACAGTAACTACAGTGGAGCCGCACGCGTCTGGATCGTGCACCGGCTGGACCGCGAGACCTCTGGCGTGCTGCTTTTTGCCAAGACGGAAGAGGTGAAGGAGACGCTACAGAGCGAGTGGCAGAGCTATGAAAAGCGCTATCTGGCGCTGGTAGAGGGCGCGCCGCCGGCCTCTTCCGGCACGCTGCGGGATTACATTGATGAAAGCCAGCCGCACCGGGTGTTTGTGCGCCATGGGGGCGGCGAGGACTCGCGTCTGGCGGTGACGCACTATCGAGTGCTGCGGCATGGGATGGGGCGGACCTTGGTGGAACTGACTCTGGAGACGGGGCGCCGCCATCAGATCCGTGTGCAGCTTTCCGAGGCTGGATGCCCGGTGGTGGGAGATCCGAAGTATGGGGCGAAGTCCAATCCGGCGAAGCGACTGGCGCTGCATTCGACCAGCCTGAAGATCCAGCACCCGGTCACGGGCGATGAGATGACGTTTGAGTCTCCCCTGCCCCCGGAACTGGTGAAGCTGCTGCCGAGCGAGGTTTGACACAGTACTCAGGTGCTTCAGCGCTTGAGGGGCGATGGCAATGCGGAAT
>NZ_BKAG01000108.1 GCF_007992435.1 Prosthecobacter gellanilyticus
TCCGCGCCTTCCGCATCCAGCCTGCACTCATCCCTGGTTTGGTCATTAGCGTCTAATGAGCGTCTCATTAGCGGTTCAAAAACCTCTCCCCCGCCGACAAAAAACATGCCGCCCCGCCCATCTCAGGCAAAGCGGCATGCTGCAAAACAAAAGAACAACCTAACCAAAAGCGCCATCAAACGCTGAACATCGGCACCGCCGGCACGTCCAGCTTCACCACGTTGGACTCCGCCGGCTGGAAGAAGGACACATCCCCCGTGTTCACATCATAGAGCGCGCCCACGATGGAGATCTTCCCATCCTTGATCAGCGTGTTCAGCGTGCTGCTGCGCTCCTGGATCTTCGCCATCGTGCGCAGCACGTTGCGGCGGGACACCTCATTCGCGTAGACCGTCTTCTCGATGGTGCTCCCGCCCTCGATGGACTTCAGCGTGCTCTTGTCCACAGACTGCTGGATCTCCGTGATCAGGCCGTCCAGGTTCACACAGCCCGTCGCCTCGCTGGCGCTCTTGTTCGCGGCCAGCAGGTCCACCGCCGCATTCACCGCGCCGCAGGAGGTGTGGCCCATCACCAGGATCAGCTTCGCCCCCGCCACCGCGCAGGCGTATTCCATGCTGCCCAGCACCTTGTCACGGGCGATGTTTCCCGCGATTCGCACGCTGAAGATGTCTCCCAGCCCCAGGTCAAAGATCAGCTCCGCCGGCGTGCGCGAGTCGATGCAGCTCAGCACCACCGCCATGGGGAACTGGCCCTGCGCCGTCACATCCACCAGACGGCCCACATCACGCACCAGCTGCCGGCCCTCGCGGAAGCGCTGGTTGCCCTCGCGGAAAAGCTCCAGCACACGCTGCGGTGTCAGCGCGTGCTGCATCTCACGGCTGCTGTAGTCCACAAACTGCATGCGGTCCTCCAGGTTCGCATACTTGTCCTTGAAGCCGCTGAGGCTCAGCTTCACCCCGTGCACATCCGCCGTCTTGTTCTGGAAGTCCTGGATCAGGTCCAGGATGTCCGCGTCGATGTAGGTCGTGTTGCGCGCATCCACGTGCACATGCCCGCCGCGCGGCACCTCGCGCAGCGTCTTCTCCAAAGTGGCGCGGCTGAAAAAGCTCACCTGGTTCGCCAGCTCGATGCGCAGCACATCACCGGAGATATGCTGCTCCATCACCTTGCGCAGCGGACGGCGCATGTTGCTCCGCAGGATGAAGCAGATCGCCACGCCCAGGCCGATCAGGATGCCAATGAGCAGGTCCGTGAGCACGATGGCCACCACCGTGATGATGAAGGGCAGGAACTGGTTCTTCCCCTCGGACCACATCTGCCTTACCAGCTTCGGGCTCGCCAGCTTCAGACCCGTCATGAGCAGGATGGCCGCCAGCGAGGACAGCGGGATCTCGTTCAGCCACTTCGGCATCAGCAGCACGCAGCCAAAGAGCAGCACACCATGCATGATGGCGCTCAGCTTCGTCCTCGCACCCGCGTTGATGTTCACACTGCTGCGCACGATCACGCTCGTCATCGGCAGCCCGCCGATCAGGCCCGCCGTCACATTCCCCACCCCCTGCGCAAACAACTCCCGGTTAGGCGGCGAGGTGCGCTGCTCAGGGTCGATCTTGTCCACCGCGTCCAGGTTCAGCATCGTCTCCAGGCTCGCCACGATGGCGATCGTCACCGCCGCTCCCAGCACCGCCGGGTTCGTGATCTGGGAGAAGTCCGGAAACCTCAGCTGCCCCAGGAACGCACTGAAATTTTCCGCCACCGGCACCTGCACCAGATGGCTCGCGCTGATCTCCAGGCCGCTCTTCAGGCTGCGCAGGATCAGGTTCACCCCCACGCCGAAGATCACCACCACCAGCGGCGCCGGGATCGGGCTCTTCTTCAGCTTCGGAATCTTGTCCCACATCACCAGCAGCACGATGGAAAGGAGGCCCACGATCGCCGCGCCACCCTGGATGTCGAAGAGGGAGGCCCACAGCTCCGTGAACGTGTTCTCATGGTCAGGCTGGGAGAAGGCCATGTCACCCTCAGGATCCGGGTCATGACCGATCACGTGCGGGATCTGCTTCAGAATCAAAATCGTGCCGATCGCCGCCAGCAGCCCCTTGATCACATTGGAGGGGAAGAACGCCGCGATGAAGCCCGCCCGGCAGATGCCCAGCACCATCTGGATCACCCCCGCCAGCATCACCGCCAGAAGAAAGGTCTCAAACGCCCCCAGCTTGCCGATCTGCGCCGCCACGATGGCCGTCAGGCCCGCCGCCGGTCCCGCCACACTCGTGTGGGAGCCGCTGAGAATGCCCACCAGGATGCCGCCCACGATCCCCGCCAGAATCCCGGAGAAAAGCGGCGCGTTCGAGGCCAGCGCCACACCCAGGCAGAGAGGCAGTGCCACAAGAAAGACCACCAAGGAGGCCGTGAGATCTTTGGCCAGCGTGCTAGCAAGGGGGGCTTTAGTGGGAGGGGTCGAAGTCATCAGTTCAGAATACGGTGGGTTCCAGCCTTCTGCGATTGCTCAATTTCAAACTCTAACTTAGAAAAAACCGAAGTATGACCGCCTCTCTTTGAGATTTTGTGGCGGGCATCGCCACAAGGCACATTCGGGAGCAGACAGGCATTCATCTCGCAGATTCCATGCCTGCTTTACCCGGAGAAGTCGAACGCCAAAAAGCCCCGGCCTCTGATTTCTTCCCTGAGCGCGCACTTCCGCCCGTCACTGCCTTCAGGCCACACCACAAAAGGAGCGCGGACTTCAATCCGCAGCAGGTCGATCAAAACAAAAGGGTCCCCTCTTCCCACTCACCTCTTCAACCCGACGTCAGCACGAACAACTCAAGCCCCCACCCCACACCTCTCCCACTCGCCCGTAATGCTGCAGACAAAAGTCCGCGCCCCATCAGCAACTCCGAACGCCGCACGACCCAAGGAGCGCGGACTTAAGTCCGCAGCAGGTCGATCAAAACAAACAGTCTCCCTCTTCCGATCCACCCCTCCAACCCGACGTCGACACGAACGACTCAAGCCCCCACCCCAACACCTCTCCTCCGCGTTCCACCCGCTGCGGACTAAAGTCCGCGCTCCAGAGTCCCTCAGCCGCCATCGCCCATGGAAACATACGTCCAGGGCCACTGCCGCCAACCACGCACCAGCCCAGCTTTGACGGGATTGTTGCGGAGATAGCGAACCGTCAGCCCCTCATGCTCAGGATCACGCATGTAGGTATCCCAATAGTCAGCCTGCCAGAATGACTGCCCAGACCTTCCTAACATTTGGTTTGCGGCTCTTGAGGAGCTGCCCTTCCATCCCTGCACAATCTTCTTCATGGACACCGTCGTCACATGAAACAGAACATGCACATGGTTCGGCATGATGGTGAAGGCGATCAGCCGATACTGGCGGCCATCGAATTCTCGCAACGTGTTCGCCACCATTCGGGCAAAACGTTCCTCCTTCAGATGGCAGGCTCCATGCCCCAGATCGAGCCACGCCTCGAGCTGCGTGCGCCGTTCACGGTCATCTTCAATGCGCAGCACCTTTTCCCATTCCTCCCGCAACTCCTCCGGAAAACTGTCTGCCAGACGAAAGGTCACAAACTGCGTGAGGCCCGGCTCATCACGATGCGTCACATAGCCACGTTCCTGCCAGCCATGGAAGCCAGCCATCTGCTCCTCACGCACCGGGTTTAGTGAAACGAGCCGCTGACGGCGCACAGTCTCCCGCACTTCAGGACGGTGCGGCATTCGATTGGGATGCGGACCAGACCCATCACTCATAGTTTCATGCTCCTACGATTCGAGAGCGAGAGGCAAGTCTCAAAGTGACAATGATCGTATTTTCACCTCAATCCCCCGAACGCCACAGCGCCCAAGGAGCGCGGACTTCAGTCCGCAGCAGGTCGATCAAAACTAACAGGCTCGCTCTTCCACTCCACCTCTCCAACCCGACGTGGGCACGAACACCTCACGAACCACACTCAACACCTCTCCTCTGCGCCCGAGATGCTGCGGACTTCAG
>NZ_BKAG01000109.1 GCF_007992435.1 Prosthecobacter gellanilyticus
GTTACCACTATCACTCCCAAACCTAACAAAAGATGCTGGTAATTTCATCGGCTCATGAATGCCACGCTTCTATCCGTCATCTTTGCAATCGGCGCTCCCGCCACGAACCCACTTGATTCACATCCTTGCGAGCCGGAGTGCTGATGTGTAGCGTCAGGTGATATGAAACACATCGCTTGTCTGTTGAGTCTGCTGCTTGCCCTCGTGAGCTGCGGAGAGAAGAAGGAGCCCGTCATGAATGAGCCCGCTGCCATCAAGTCAGCCGAAGAAGGCATCAAGTTTTTGGAGAGTCACCCGCCTTCTGGCGATTCGTTTCAGCTGGCCATTTCCGAGTCGTTCACCTTTGCCGGCCAGAAAGACAGCATGGGAATGGGGATGGCGGTCCTGCTAGACAAAATTTTGGCCGCTGGCTACGAGCTGGACGGGTTCGAGCAGAAGACCGGATTTCGACTCTACCGTTACAAAAAGACGCCGTAGCCTGACCATACGCTGCGTTGCGCTGAGCTTTATGCCGCGAGGGTAGATCTTGGATTGGAGAACCACGGAGTGGTTCCCCACGAATAGCCAGGGGTGATCCCGCGAAGCGGGTGAACCCCTGGTAGCCCACCCTCAATGCACCGCTCAGTATCAATCCCGTAGGGATTGCCCAATGCACGTGGCGTCTACGTTCCCCCATCATTCCGCCGGCCCTCACAAGCTGTTGAACTGTCACCCATGTGGTTGGGAGAATGTGTCACCCATGTGATCGGGACCTGCCCCGCATTGGGCAACTCCTACGGAGTTGATGCTCAGGGAAAGATCAAACACGCCTAACCAGGGGTTTCGCACGCTGACGCTTGCTTCACCCCTGGCTATTCATAGCGAACCACTCCGTGGTTCAAGACACAAAAGGCCCGATGTCGAGATGGTATCAACGTATAGTTGTAGCTCAGGCCCTTGCGGGCTGGATCTCTGAGCTATAGCGTTCGCTCAAGCCAGAAGCACCTCATCGCTCCACCCCTCCATGTCACCCGGTCAAATCATTGCTGAGGCACGCGCTCTCGCGGAGAGAGGTTATGTCCTCGGCCGCCACCAAATGTTCTCAGCGCTGCTCACGAAGAGCGGCCGCACCTATCTGGGCAGCCATGTCGAGGCCGGGAATGGCCGCATCACCCTTTGCGCCGAGGCCGTGGCCATCGGTGCCGCGGCCACCGCACTGGATGCCGAGGTCGATCTCATCGTCGCCGTCACAGAGTCGGGTCACATCGTGCCACCCTGCGGCATGTGCCGCGAGTTGATCCGCGACTATGGCCCAGAGGCCCGGGTCATCTTGCAGGGGCCGGCGGATTTTGAGATCGTCAGCATCGCCGACCTGCTTCCCCGCAAGTATTTCAGCGCCGACTACCCGAACACGCGTGAGATATGACGAACCAGGAGCCATTGACCTCAGGAGGGATTTTTGCATGCCAAGATGAGGCAGGCATGGAGGCGATTCCGAAAGTGGCCTTTCCACAAACCCGGGTCGGCGAATCGTGTCACTACTCGACCGGCCAATAGGTGCGGATCGATTTCGCATCCGAGGTCACATTCCTCTTCGAACGGATCAGTGATGAAGAATACTTGGTTCACGGCGAGGGCGATGATGCCGCATCGCTTGCAGATGCTGCCGCTCAGATCGCGAAACACCTCGGACAGGAGGGTCTGAAGTGCCGGTTTGAGACCTATGGTCCAGATGATTCACGGGTCGCCTATGCCCACCACGAATGGCAGCTGCAGGCCAAGGCCTGGCATCTTTGCTGGTTCGGTTGCACGCTTCACGATAACAAAAAGCACGTTTAGATCAGGGGTGTCCGGTCATCTCACGGCGCCGCGAGCACGCGCCAGTAAAGTAGCCATCACACTCCGTGTGATGAGCTGACGACTCGCGAGACTTCCCCTCGTCATCAAATCACCCACCCGCCCAAGGAGCGTGGACCACTTTACCCTTTTCCCGCCCCAGCCCTCCTCTAAAACGATCCCCTCGAAAAAAATTCACGCACCACGCATCCAGAAAAAAACCACGTTTCGTATTCGGGATGAATGATCCAAAAACAAACCTTGCCATGACCCGACTAACGTTGAGTTCCACCAAGACAAAGCTTTTGAATCGAGTGTCACCACCACGGCCCGCCCCACCGGGATCCAGGGCCTTGATGTGATCGCAAAACTGAGCAGGACCGCATGCATCCTCCATCCATCCTCAGTGAACTTCATCATCATGAATCGCCCCTGGAGCCATGATCACGAAACCACTCAGTCAATGGTCTGACGAACTGCCGGTCATCGTCAGCAGCGGCATGAACGCCCGAGCCTCCTGGACCTGTCCCGTGTGCCAGACCTTGTTTGACGGCATCGCCCTCCGTGTTGAGGACCCCGACCCCGCCATTCTCCTCGCCCGCATGACCTTCGAGGACCACATGCTCGCCCGCCACCCGGACCAGGTCACCCCCGAAGGCAGCGCGTGAGCCGTCGCTGACAGTTGTCGCAGGCCGCCTGCGGACTCATCCAAGCATTGTTTGTTAGGCGTCCGCACGCCTCGTTGCCCCCCCTCGGTCCTCCCGGAAAGCCGCGAACCCTCCTTCACCAAGGCTTCGGCCTCCACGGGGGAGGGATGATTTTTTCCAGCAGATTCAGAGAGGCCCACAGATTTGTTTTTCCGATAAGATGAAGCCTTGCCCCCAATCTGCCGGAGACATCCCCAACGAACCGTTCACCGTTCACCGTTCACCGTTCACCGTTCACCGAGAACCGCGAACCGCGAACCGCGAACCGCGAACCTACTGCCTCCACGCCTCCTGGCACGCCACCGCGCCGCGATTCGCCGCGCTCGGGTCCAGCTCCGGGAAGTCCTTCGCCAGCTCGGCCACCACCACCGGCGGGATCGCCTTGGCCAGGCGCATCACCTGCGGCGTGATCTCGCGCATGTGGCGTTCCGCCAGCGCTGCCACGCGCGTGTGGCCCAGCGCCAGCGCCGTCGTGTGCAGCATGGAGTAGCCCTCCACCGCCAGGGACAGCGCCACGTAGTCATCCCGCAGCATGCGGGACACCGGGTGCGTGCGCACCTTTCCATACAGGCCCGCCAGCGCGCCGGCCACACTGGCCACCGCCTCCTTCATCGCCTTGCCCACACCGCCGCCCATTTCATTGGAGAGGCTATCCAGCGCCTGCACACGGGCCTGCGCGGCGGACGCCAGCTCGCGCACCAGATTCGCCGCGGGCATCTTCAGCACATTCGCATCCTCGCTTTGGGAGGCGATCGCCTTCGCCGTGTCCTGCTCTACCGCCAGCATGTCATTCACATACATCTGCAGCGTGTCCTGGGCCTCTTCAGCTTTCGTCGTGTTCATAGGATCAAAAATTGTGGGGGGGTGTTTGTCAGATAATTCGTCTCCCTCGCCTCTTCCGCGCCCCACGAACTCCCTCCCTGACCACCCGCTCAGGCGTTTCACCCGTCCGCCAAAACGTCCCTCCTGCCCACCATCACCCCTCTCTAAGCCTAACAAATTTTCAGTTCTCACTTTTCAGTTTACACTTTTCAGTCCCCACCAGCCCGCACCCCCTCCCGCCATTCTCAGTTTTCCATTCTCCATTCTCCATTCCTCCACCGCCC
>NZ_BKAG01000110.1 GCF_007992435.1 Prosthecobacter gellanilyticus
CCGAGAACGGCCTAACAAAACAACACTTTGCCTCGAGGCACACGCTGATGAGGCAGCTCAAGAAAACAGAAAACACAACCCAATACATACCCACCCAAATGAAAACGAACCTGATCCTGGGCTGCCTCATCCTTGCAGCTCTCCTCCTGCCCCTGGCCCTGCTGGCGTGGCAGTCCATGCCTGGCCTGCCTTCGCTGCGCGGGCTGCGTCGCGCTGCTGGTCTTCATGCCGGCATCCTGCGCGTGAATGCACTCACGGACGGCACGCATGCCACCGGTCGCATCGGCCATCTACTGGCGGATGCCGCGCTCACCACCCGCCATCTTTTGGTGAAGACCGGCAGTGATGCCGCGCACTTCGCCGCCTGTGGAGCCGGTGACAAGCCGCTCGGCCTGTGCATCGATGAACCTTCCGGCGCAGAAGAGGCCGCCACCATCGCCTTCCTTGGCGCCGCTCCAGGCACCGTGCGCATGGTGGGGAGCGAAGCCATCGCCGCAGGGGCGGACGTCTACACCGCTGCCTCTGGCAAGGTGCAGGACGAGCCCGGCAGCGCCGGCACCTATTACCACGTGGGCCGCGCCATCACGGCCTGCAGCGCGGACGGTGACACCTTTGAGGTCACGCCGCGTCTGCCACAGCTCGTGAAGGTCATCGCCAGTGGTGCTGATCTTCCCGCCGTGAAGGCCGCCATGTCCGGCGGAGCCATCGTCATCGTCCTGGCCTAATCAAAAGCCATACCAAGGACAACCAAGAACCAGGAACAAAGAACCAAGAACACTTCTTTTGAACATGAAAATCAATGCCCAGGCCCGCGCGGCCCTCATGCGCAAGGCGTATCACGCCCTCATCAATGCGGCGGATGCCGCCACCCTCCACTATGCTCCCTCTTACACCGGCGCTCACCGCCATGGCGAGATCACGGAGCTGAACGCGGACATGCTCACCGAGGGCACGTATCGCGAGGCCCTCACCACCTATGCCGTGGGTTATCCCGGTGTGGACTTCAGCGCGGACCTGGAGGCCCTGGCCCCCGGTGTGCCTGTGGCTCGCCGCTTTGACTTCAAGTCGCATGACAATGCGGAGGCCTTCTACTCCGAGCTCACGGATGATCTCCGCGCTCCGGGTGGCGACTTCAAATCCGTGGAGTTCACCAGCGAGGAAATCAGCGCCAAGACGCAGAACCGCGGCCTCATGGTCTGCGTGGACGCGGACCAGGTGAAGGACAATCCGAACTGGGAGCAGACCTACACGCGCATGCTGCTGAACCGTCTGCGGCTTAACCAATTGCGTCGCGCCATCAACCTGCTCTCCGCCTCTGCCACGAACACGGCGAAGACCTGGGATGCCGCGGCTGGCAAGGACCCGGACAGCGATGTGTTTGCGGACATCCTCACCGGTCACACCGCCGCTGGCGTGCGGCCAAACCGTGTGGCTTATGGCCCCACGGCCTGGAGCAAGCGCGTGCTGTCTCATCGTGCGCAGGACAGCGCCGGCGGTTTCGCCAGCGCCGGTCTCACGCCGGAGCAGGTGGCGCAGTTCCTGGGTGTGGAGCAGGTGCTCGTCTGCCAGGCGCGCTATGCCACCAGCGCCAGCGCGAAGGCCGAGGCTCTCGGCAATCTCGTGCTGGAGTATCATGCGCTCAGCGGCGCCACGGTGGAGGACGCCAGCAACATCAAGCGCTTCTGGAGCCCGTGTGACAACGGCATGGAGCTCATGGTGCACCGCTGGGACATCGGTCCGAAGAAGCTCGCGCTCGCCGTGGAGGTGCATGAGCTGATGAAGATCACCAGCACGCTCGGCATCCGCAAGCTGACGATCTCCTGAACGGAGATATGAGCGCAAAGTTGGTTGCGCGTTCAAACCCTGCGCATCGTCGTGATGGCGGTGCGCAGTCTTGAGCGAGACCAGGCCGAGCCGTTTGCAGTCGTTTGCAGTTGTTGACGATTGTTTGCGGTAGTTTTTCCAAAGCCCAAGCACCTCAGAGATCAGCGATCTCATGTGCGGTTCACCTTCTGAACCTTCCCTGAAACCACTGCCAACAATGGCAAACCATAGCCAACCACCGCAAACCTCCCCCAAACCATGCCCTGGATCACACCCACCCTTTCACAATGCCAGCAGCGCATCACCGGCGCGGAGTGGCAGGCCTTGCATCGTGCTGCCACTCAAGCAGGACAGGATGGCGAGGAGATGGCGCAGGACATCATTGATCACATCGTCACGCGCATTCGCGGTCGAGTGGCGGCACGTCCGGAAAATCTGCTCGGTCCGGAGGGCAGCATCCCGGACGAGCTCACCACCTGCTTCCTCGCGCTCTGGGTCTATGACTTCATCACGCGGCTTCCGGGCATGTCCAAGCTGCTGGATGACCGCCGCCTGGAAGCCTGGCGCAGCGCGGAGAGCGAGCTTCGGCATGTGGCGGAGGGGAAGATCAAGCTCGTGCAGCCGGTGAACCCCGCCGGTGCGGATCTGCAGGCCAGCGCGGGCACGGTGGAGGTGGTCTCAGCCACACAGAGACGAGTCACACGGGAAGGTGTGAGCGGGCTGTTTTGATTCCTGATTTTTGATTCATGAATCCTGATTCATCCAAGAACGTAATCTGATGAGCCTAACAATAAGCGTCAAAACGACTGACACGGCCACACCCGTGCTGGAGAGGCTTCAGCGGGCGCTCACGGACCGCACGAAGCTGAATGAGCACATCGCCAGCGCGGCGGAGGCGGGCACGCGGACGTATCTGCGAAAGATCGCGCAGGAGCGCCATGGCACGGCGAACCGCATGGGTGCCACGCCCACGGGTTATCTGGTGAAGCGCGCGGAGCTGGTGAAAGGGCAGGGGACAAAGGATGGCGCGGTCATCACCTTCACCGGAGCCATCTTCAGGCGCATCGCCGGACCCGTCACCATCCGCCCGAAGGCGAAGAAGATGCTGGCCATCCCCATGCGCGCTGAATCTTATGGGAAGCGGCCCGCGCAGTTTAACGATCTCTTTGTGTATCGTGCTGGGCAAGGCCGCGCCTTCCTCGCACGAAAAGCAGGCGAGGGGCGGCTGCACTTTTACTTTCTGCTGAAGAGCGTGGTCACCCTGCCGCAGGACCGCACGCTGGCTCCGAGTGATGAGGAGTATGCGAAGTTCTCTGAGGAAGGTGCGCGCGCTTATCTGGCCTCGATTGAGAAGAGCGGCGGCAAGTAGAGACACGGAGACGCGGAGACGCGGAGACGCGGAGACGCGGAGAGGGAAGACGCGGAGAGCTAAGAAACAGGGCCTACGGAACACACGGAAAAGGACCCAACCAAGAACCAACCCGCCTAACCAG
>NZ_BKAG01000111.1 GCF_007992435.1 Prosthecobacter gellanilyticus
ATTTCTCAAGCCCCAGCCCCCACGAAGGGATTCTCCTCCCGCTCACGGCCGATCGTCGTCTCATCCCCATGCCCGGGGAAGACCACGGTCATGTCCGGCAGCGGCCAGAGATGGTTTTCAATGCCCGTGGCCAGTTGCTCGAAGGAGCCACCGGGGAAGTCCGTGCGGCCCACACCGTCCAGAAACAGCACGTCGCCACCGAAGAGCACGCCCTGGCTTTCGAGGTAAAAGCACACGCTGTCCGGCGAATGCCCTGGCACATGGAAAAGCTGCATCTTCTGCCCCAGGACCTCGATCTCGGTCTTCCCGTTCAGCACGTGATCCACGGCGAACTCAGGCACCGCGAATGCAGAGCCAGTCATGGTTTTAAACAACCTCTCCAGGGTCAGGTCCGGGGAGTAGGCCTCCCAGCAGTACACCGGGCAGCCATGCTCCCTGGCCACCGCCGCCGCATCCAGCACATGGTCAAAGTGCTGATGGGTCAGCAGCACGGCATCCACCTTGGCACCCTCCTGCTTCAGCCACCTGACGATGCCATCGGGAGCATCCACCAGGAGCATTCCCCCTGGGAGTTTTACCAAATAACCGTTGGTTTGGGCGATTCCGCCTGTGAACATGGACATCGAAATCGTTGTCATACACACCCTGAAAAAGGAATCCGGTGGACAATTCAAGGCATAACCCGCAAAATCTCACGTCATATTCACGGCCTTACCGCGTATTCTAGCAGCCCCCACATCATGATTCGCAAACCCCTGTCCCTTGTGGCTGCCTCTCTGGCGGCCATTTCCCTGGCCGTTCCTGCCCGTGCCGAGACGAACTTCGGCCAAGTGGCCATGCATGTGGCCTACATGCTGCAGAGCCAGCATTATTCGCACCGTGACTTTGATGACGATCTCTCCGCGAAGCTTCTGGAGAACTACCTGAACCTGCTGGACTTCCGTCACGTCTTCTTCACCCAGCAGGACGTGGACTCGCTCAAGGGCAAGTACAACACCACGCTCGATGACCATGTGCTCATGCGCAATGTCAGCCCGGCCATCGAGATCTATGACATCTACAAGCAGCGTGTGCAGGAGCGTCTCGACTTCGTGAAGAAGACGCTGGCTGCCCACAAGTTCACCTTTGACTCCAGCCGCACCGTCGAGCTGAAGCGCGACAAGGCACCTTATCCGAAGGACGTCGCCGAGCAGGACAAGCTCTGGCTGGACATCCTGGAGGAGAACATGCTCCAGGAAAAGCTCGTCGATGAGGCCAAGGTCGAGGAAGCCAAGAAAAAGGCTGAGAAGGCCGCCAAGAAAGCGGAGGAGAAAAAGAACGCCGCCGCCGCTGGCACCACGACCCCTGAGCCACCGCCTGCCAAGGCTGATGAAGCGAAGAAGGCCGAGTTCGCCAAGGACGAGGAGAAGGAAAAGACTCCTCAGGAGCGCGTGCTGAAGGACTATGAGCGCCTGCTCGAGAGCATCAACGAGAACGACCAGGAAGACATCGTCGACTTCTTCCTCTCCAGCCTCGCCATCGCTTATGATCCGCACACGGAGTACATGAGCCCCGCTGAGACAGACAGCTTTAACATCTCCATGAAGCACAAGCTCGTCGGCATCGGCGCGCTGCTGGGTCTGGTGGATGACGTGGCCCAGATCCAGGGCATCGTGGTCGGAGGTCCTGCGGACAAGCAGGGCGGCCTGAGTCTGAATGACAAAATCACCGGCGTGGCCCAGGGCGATGCTGACTTCGTCGACACGAAGTACATGAAGCTGAACAAGATCGTGGACATGATCCGCGGCAAGGATGGCAGCACCGTCCGCATGCGCATCAATCCTGCCAGCGATCCCGGCGCCACGAAGATCATTTCCATCGTCCGCGGTGAAGTGGAACTGAAGGAGAAGCTCGCGAATGCTGAGATGCTCGTCACCCCGCCGGAAATGGGCAAGCAGCTCAAGCTCGGCTGGATCAATCTTTCCTCCTTCTACGCTGACATGGAGGAAGGTACCGTCTCCACCACGGATGACGTGCAGAAGCTTCTCGCCCGTCTCATGAAGGAGAAGATTGACGGCCTTGTGCTCGATCTCCGTGGCAATGGTGGTGGTTCGCTTGAAGAAGCCATCCGCCTCACCGGTCTCTTCGTTCCTGCAGGTCCGGTCGTGCAGGCCAAGGACTGGCAGGGCCGCATCTCCTTCCGCGAGTGTGAAAACGAGAAGGCCTTCTACGATGGCCCGATGATCGTCCTCACGGACAAGACCAGCGCCTCGGCCTCCGAGATTCTTGCCGCCGCTCTTCAGGACTACCGCCGCGCCTTGATCGTGGGTGACAAGTCCACCTTCGGCAAAGGCACCGTGCAGACCATCCTTCCTGTGGAGCGCTTCATGCCCTTCTTCGCCAAGAAGGACCGCGCCGGTAACCTCAAGGTCACCATCCAGAAGTTCTACCGCATCGCCGGTGGTTCCACCCAGCTCAAGGGTGTGGAGCCAGACCTTGTGCTGCCTTCCATCCGTGACGTGCTGGACATCGGTGAAGCCTCTGCGGACAACCCGCTGCCGTATGACACCATCCCGGCCCGCAAATACAACCTCTTCACCGAGAAACCCTGGCCGCTCACGGAACTCAGCAAGCGCATGACCGAGCGCGTGAAGACCAATCCTGAGTATCAATACATCGGCGAGGAGTCCAAGCGCCTCAAAGAGCGCATCGACCGCAACGTCGTCTCTCTCAACCTCGCTGAACGCGAGAAGGACACCGCTGATACCAAAGCCCGCCGTGAGAAGCAGGACGAGGAGCGCTCCGCCCGTGCCAAGGACATCGCCGCCAAGACCAAGGACGGCGGCCTGAAGGTCTACCACCTCACCCTCGACAACGTCGAGAAGCCCGAGCTCATTCTCGAGTCTGACTTCACCCGTGAGCAGAGCACCGGCATGCGCATGGCCAAGCGTGACGACGACGAAGACGCCGAGCCCGCCGCCGCCAAGTTCCCCTATGGCGTGGAGCCCATGAAGCTGGAAGCCGTGAACATCATGCGCGACCTCCTTGAGCTCAAGCAGCCCACCACCGCCAAAGCCGACGAACCCCAGGCCAAGTAAGCCGGTAGGTCAGACAAACTCTTCAACGCCATCGAGTAAAACCTCGATGGCGTTTTTGTTTTTGGGTGTTGAAGTCACGGTAGCGTCCTGGAGTGCGCCGGCCCTCCC
>NZ_BKAG01000112.1 GCF_007992435.1 Prosthecobacter gellanilyticus
TGAAGTCCGCGCTCCGGGGGCTGTCTGGTCAGCGCAGGTCCCGCTCCAAATCAACTTATGGGTAAAGCTCAGAGCAGGGCTGCCGCAGTCCACGACGCTCCGCGACATTCGCAAATCCACACAAAGCCCCCCTCAACTCTTCTTCCCGCCATCTCCCGCAGGCGAGGCCATCTTCATCGCCGGCACGGTGCCGACCTTGTCAGAGCCAGGCGCGGAAGGCGTCACAGACTCAGGCTTCACCGGATTCACCTGTACAGGCAGCGGGGCGGGCTGCGGCTTGATCTGCCCCTGCTTGAATTTCGCGATCTCGTCCGGCGTGGGCATGATGGCCTTCCGGATGGTCACCGGACCCGGCACCGGCACCGGAGCTGGCGGCTTGACCGGTTCCACCACCGGCGGCTTCGCGGCGGCTGCGGCCGGTGCCGGCATCACGGGTCCCGAACCTGGGGCAGGTGAAACCGTCGCCACCTTCACCGGTTCCGGCTTCGCTTTCGGCTTCTCCACCTCCGCAGGCTTCGCGGGCGTGGCAGACTTGGCAGGAGGGGCGATGGCACTCGCCACCGTGGCAGGAGCAGACGCAGGCGCAGAAGCCTCAGCCGTCTCCTCCGTTTTCTCCGCCACGGGAGGACTTGGTTGCAAAGTTGGTTCGTCCTTGGTCACGTCCGCCTCGAGGATGGCGGCAATCTCAGGTTCGGTCACGCGCTTCACCGCCGCCACCTCATCCGTCTTCGTCCCTGGCATGAACAACCACGCCAGCACGCCCAAAATCACCAGCGCCGCTGCCGCCAGCACCGGCCAGGGCAGACGACGGCGCGGAGACTGCGCATGATGATCAAACTCATGCGCATGCAGGCGGCGTGAGATCGGCGAGACCTGCGGCTTCTCCTCGTCGTCGCTAAAATCATCCGCAGGCGTGTCGTCCTCAAAGTCAGACACACTGCCTGCGCTTTCCATCTCCTCCAACGCCACCTTGCTGCCGCGCAGACGCGTGGCCAGGTCTGGTGCCGCAGGCGCGGACATGCAGGTTTCAAAGCGCTCCAGGAAATCCGTGGGGGATGGCGTGAGACCGCTCAGATGCGTGGCCTCCAGCGTCTCCCGCACATACATGGACAGCGCCTCTGGCACCGCCTCTGGAAACACCGGCACATCACCGATCTGGCGCTGCCCGGTCAGCAGATACACCGCCAGCGCCACAAAGGCACGGCTGCGATGCTCCCGGTCCACCAGATGACTGCCCTCAAACTGCGCGGCATCCGGAGGCTCCGCCAGTGGCGACTCATAGAGGTTCCGCATGGTCACATGCGGGCGCAGCTTCACATGAAAGGGCGGCCAGGCATCCAGCCGCTTTTGCATCAGGCGCTCATGCTCGCGTGCCAGCATCGGGCCGTTTTTTCCCACCCGGAGAAAGAGATTGGAAGGATGCAGCTCCAGACGCAGCACTCCGCAGTCCAGCGCCTGCTCGATGCCCGCGTTCACCTGCCGCAGCACCACCGCCACCTCGGAAGCATTAAAGGTTAGGCGCTCCGTCAGCAGGCGGCTCAGGGAGAAGCCCGGCTCGCGCTCCTCCGTCAGGAAGCTCCAGTCCGGGCTCTCCCACAGGCTCAGGCTGCGCAGGATGTTCGGGTGCTTCTCCGGATTGAAGCGCCAGCTCTGCAGCGGCACCGCGTCATACTCCGTCTTGTCCACCACGCGGCACGGCGGCAGCAGATGCACCGTCACCGGCACATCCGTCTTCGCATTCACACAGGCGATGGAGAAAGGGTAGCGCCGTCCGTCGTCGTCAGCTTCCACGCGGAAGCGGCTGCCCAGCACACGCTCCACCGGCACACCTTCTAAAAGCAGCTGCTGCAGCTGGGAGGCCGGCTGCAGCGCGGCCGTGACCACCAGTTGCTTGCGCGTGTTGCGCGCCTGGATGTTGCTCACCTGCGCGGAAAAGGCCTCGCGCACATCGTCACGCAGCTTTTCCAGGGAGGTCGGCATGTTGCCCGGATCTGACAGTGCTACCCGCACGGTCGTGCGCAGGCTCATCGGCAGCGCCGTCAGGGCTGGATAGCGGTCCGGGCTCTCACCGGTGAAAGGCTTGCCCGTGAGCAGCAGAAAGATCAGTTCGCACACCTGCAGCACCTGGCGCGCATGATCACCAGGGGCGCGCTCCGCCGAGTTCAGCCCGAAATCATAGAGGCGCAGCTGCAAAAAAGTGTCCTCCACCGTGGTGATCATCACCCGGTCCAGACGGATCTGCGAAACCAGCCGCTGCTTGTCTGCCAGCAGCATCACATCATCCAGTAGCTGCAGCAGCAGGGAGAAGACCGTGGCCGGAGGCAGCGCGCCACGACGCATGATGTAGTCCGCCACAAACTCACCTTCATTCAGGTTGCTCGTATAATAGACCACCCCCTGGTCCTCACCCACGTCCAGCACGCGCATGAAGGTCGGCCCGCGGACTTCCGCGGCCATCCGCGCACGCTCCATGGCAGACTTTTTCAGCGCCCCTTCCAGCGGCTCTCCAGCCTTCAGCAGATGCAGTTCCACCAGCCGCTTGATCTGCTTGTCGAACGCCAGCAGCACCACCTCATCCGGCGAACGCACTAATCGCACCGTCTCGCCACTCGCGCGGCGCGACAGTGCCAGATGTCCGAAACTGGGAATCTCAGAGGTCATGGACCACGGTGTAAAAAGAAAGCCTGAACTGTGCCGCGAAACCGCGCTTCAGCAGGGTCTGCTCAAGACAGCTCTCGTTTCAGTTCTCAAATTCTAAAACTTGCCCCTCAACTTTGCAACGTGTTTTCTGAAAAATATAGATCATACATATAAACAGAGGGTTCAGGCATATGGATTTTATATCTAAAATGAGGACTTTCAGAACATCTCCAAAGTTTCGCCCCCCTCTGCCCCTCACCATTCCCTGGCGCGGCAGCGCCCCCATCGCCCCTGGTAGGGACGAGCCTAGTTCTCCGTAGCAGAGTGCGAAGGACGAATGCGCTCGTCCCTAACT
>NZ_BKAG01000113.1 GCF_007992435.1 Prosthecobacter gellanilyticus
AAGGTCGGGTAACCGAGGTTGCGTTGGCGCGTCTCCCAGGCCGTTGGCCTGGGCTGAGGAGTGCCGCCTCTTCGAGGCTCCAAACCCGGGATTGCTTAGCGGCATTAGGTCCAAGCGCGTCTCCAGGGCCTTCACGGCTTCGCACCCGGAAACCACTCCGTGTGCTGGTCGCCGTTGCGGCCGAGGTAGGTCACGCGCTTGCCGCGAAGAAAGGCGAGGTAGCCCTGCACGCCGCCTTTCATGGCGCGGAGGGTAAAGTCCCGCCAGCTCTGGCCGTTCTGCTGGCTGTCCAGGATGTTTGCGCGGAGGGCCGCTGCATCAAACTCTGCCGCGACAGGTGGCAGACCTTCCAGTGGGATGGGTGTGCTCGCGATAGCGCCATCACCACTGTAGTAGGTCTTGCTCAGCGCGAGGTAGTCCACGTGATAAAACTCCACGCCTGCCTCGATGAGCATGCCGACGATCTCTGGAAAGGGTTTGCTTCCGGTGAGGGTGGCTTGTGCGGCTGCGGTGATCAGATCTGTGTTCATTCCGACGGGAGAGATGAGGGATGAGAGAGATGAGGATCACTTCACCGGCAGTTCGTAGCAGACGGCTTCGCGGTCGTTGCGGACGAGGAGATAGCGACCGGCGAGCACGGGATGGTTCCAGGTCTTGGCATCGAGGGCGGCGAGCTTGCCGAGCTCTTTAAAACCGGCGGGATCGGCAGCGCAGAGGTGGACGGGCCCGGGCTCGCTCTGAACGATGACGAGGTCACCGGCGAGGAGGGTTTGACCGGAGGCGAAGCGGCCTTCTTTCCAGAGCCGGTCGCCGGTGGCGAGGTCGAGACAGGTGAGGCGGCCGTCATCGAGACCATAAAGATGGTTATCCTTCAGCGCGGTGGAGTTGAACTGGGTCTTCATCTTCAGGCTGGCCCAGAGCTCGGTGGCGGTGAGTTTGCCATCGGCCTCGGCTTTGATCTGCAGCATGCAGCAGCCCATGCCGTAACCGGCGGAGAGGAAGACGCGGTCACCGGGGACGACCACAGGCTGGGAGGCGCGGGGCCATTTTTCATCTCCCCAGGGGTGAGTTAAGAGGATGCTGCCGGTGGCGGGATCATGAGCGGTGAGGCCGCGGGCACCTTGATAGAGGATGACCTGTTTGCCAGCGAGGGTGGCGAGCATGGGAGAGGAGTAGCTGGCCTCGCCCTCACCGGAGCGCCAGGCATCCGTGCCGTCCGCGATCTTGAAGGCTAGAAGCAAAGGTGGTTGGGCATCTCCATTTGGACGGCCGCTGCTGACGATGACGAGGTCATTCACGACGAGTGGTGAGGCGCTGAGACCCCACTCGATGTTCGCGAGCTTGTTTTCATCCAGGATGCGGCGCTGCCAGTGTGGCTTGCCGGTGGCGAGGTCGAGACAGTTCAGGATGCCGGTGGCGCCGAAGGTGTAGACGCGATCTTTGTCGACCATGGGTGTGCCGCGCGGGCCTTCACCACCCTGCCACTGGCTGAAGTGTGCTTTGTCCACATGCGCCCAGAGCAGGCGGCCGGTGAGGAGCTCATAGCAGGTCACGGCTTCGTCCTCGCCGCGCTGCTCCTGGGTGATGGCGCGGCCTCCCACCACGGCATAGGCGGACCAGGCGGGACCGATGGGCTGGCGCCAGAGCTCTTTCGGAGGTGTGGCGGTCCAGTCGGTGGCGAGCTTGATTTCGGGGGCGAGGCCATCGCGGTTCGGGCCGAAGAACTGGGGCACATCGG
This sequence comes from Prosthecobacter gellanilyticus, assembly GCF_007992435.1. Lineage (GTDB taxonomy): Bacteria > Verrucomicrobiota > Verrucomicrobiia > Verrucomicrobiales > Verrucomicrobiaceae > Prosthecobacter > Prosthecobacter gellanilyticus. The sequence goes on from NZ_BKAG01000113.1 coordinate 1,739, forward strand.
CCGCGGAGGCGAGGCGCGGGTCGTCCTTCGGAGCTGTGGTGTTTGGGTCATCCACCTTCAGAGGTGCGGTGGCGGGCTGAGCTTTCGTGGACCAGCGCCAGGCGAAGCGGGGCAGGCCGCGGCCATCAATGACGCCGTCCACGCGAACCAATTGTTTAGCAGCGACACCGGTGGCGATGACGAGGAAGAGGCCGATGAGGCGGGTCTTCCAGGAAAAGCGCGGCGTGATGAGGAACCAAAGGAAGAGCAGGATGGAGGCGAGCAGCGGGATGGCGCTCATGAGCCAGCCTTTGAAGTTACGCTCCATCTCCTCCCGCATGCCGACCGCGACCAGGGCGATGGCGGTGAGCACGACGATGAGAATAGGAAACCAGGGGAGGGAACGTCGGGATGTCATGGAGGAATGCGGGAGGAGATACGATGCCTGGACGCGAAGGAGCGGGGAATTTGCGGGGATGGGGCGGTGGGCGGTGGGCGGTGGGCGGTGGGCGGTGGGCGGT
>NZ_BKAG01000114.1 GCF_007992435.1 Prosthecobacter gellanilyticus
CTAGCCCTCCGAAGGCTTGGCGAAGGAGGGTTCGCGGTTCGGAGTTGGGAGTTGGGGCCTTATGGAGAGCTTCGTGGACATGCAAAAAACTGCGGATTGATAGGTCCGCAGTTTTGCTGTTTTCAGGGGATGGGACGGAAGGGTGGAATGGTGTCTTCCGTTGCCTTGGCTGTTTCCATTTTCAGTTTTCCATTCGTCCCTTTTCCATTTCTCCATGGCTGGGAGCTAGGGAAACACAGGGACATGGAGGAACTGAGAATGGAGGAATGGAAAATGGAAAATGGCCTGAGGTCGATCGGGAGGTATGTGGGCGGGTCGACGGAAGACTGGACTTTAAGGTGGGGTGGGGTGTTCCGTTGCCTTGGCCGTTTCCATTTTCAGTTTTCCATTCCTCCCTTTTCCATTTCTCCATGGCTGGGAGCAACGGGAAGAACCGGGACATGGAGGAACTGAGAATGGAGGAATGGAAAGTGGAAAATGGCCGGAGGTTGATCGGGAGGCATGTGCGCGGGTCGGCGGAAGACTGGACTTTAAGGTGAGGTGGTGAGGATTGTCATGATGGCTGACCCTTGGTTTTCTTTTGGTTAGGCAGACATCTGGGTCTGAAATGTTTCTACCCTCCATCTTTCTACCTTTTGGCCTGGAAAGAGGGCGCGGGGAGATCTCGGGGAAGACAGGTTGAAAACCTGTCCCACTTTGGCGGGACCTCCTCGAGAGTGGTGGTTGCATTACTTGTTTGATTCTATGTTAGGCATGGCGGGACAAGGGGAGGACGGGAGATTGGCCTAACGGCAGGTATCGCTCATCGAGGGCCGCCTGACTCCGGCCTTATTTCGAATCAGGTGCAATTCTGACGTCGAGAGTTTGTTTCGCGGCGAATTCAGGACGCTATGAAGATCAAACCTACCACGGCTCTCGCAGCCTTTATTCTGGCACTGGCCCTTCCAGGCTTCACCCAGACCACCTCCACCAGCAGCAACACCTCCGGCGGTTCCACGACCGGCGGAGCCACCACCGGCGGTAACGCCACCGGCGGCAATACCAGCAGCACGACCATCGGCGGCAACGCGACGGGCGGCAATACCACGGGCGGCAGCGGCACGACCGTGGGCGGCAACACCTCAAGCGGGGCCACGGTCGGTGGCAATGCTTATGGCGGGAACACCTCTGGCGGCTCGACCGCTGGCGGTGCCACCACGGGCGGCGCGACCACGGGCGGCAATGCGAGCTCATCCGGCTCCACTAGTGGCTCGGGATCCAGCAGCACCTCCAGCAACACCAGCGGTGGTGCGACGAAGGGTGGAGCGACGAGCGGTGGCAACACCACGGGCGGCAACACCAGCAGCACCACGGTTGGCGGCAGTGCGACCGGTGGCAACACCACGGGCAGCAGCGGCACGACCATCGGCGGCAATACCAGCACGGGCACCACCGTGGGTGGGAATGCCTATGGTGGCAACACGACCGGCGGCAACACCAGCGGTGGCGCGACCACCGGCGGTGCGACGAAGGGCGGCAGCGCGACCTCTTCCGGCTCCAGCAGCGGATCGGGATCCAGCAGCACCTCCAGCAACACCAGCGGTGGCGGCACCACGGGCGGGGCGACCTCGGGCGGCAACACCCGCGGTGGTGACACGAGCAGCACCACGGTCGGCGGCAATGCCACCGGCGGTAACACCAAGGGTGGCAGCGGCACGACGGTGGGTGGCAACACCTCCAGCGGCACCACGGTGGGCGGCAATGCCTATGGTGGCGATACCAAGGGCGGCAACACCAGCGGTGGCGCGACCACAGGCGGTGCGACGACTGGCGGCAATGCCACCAGCCGCAGCAGCTCCAGCAGCAGCGATCCAGCCGCGGCCGCACGCAGCGAGGCTGATCGTGCACGTGAAAGCGCTGACCGCATGCGCGCCGACGACAACGGCAAGCACAAGGGTGACGAGCAAGGCAAGCGCAAGTCGAAGGGCCGTGAGAACAGCCCGGACCGGTGAGGACGGCGGCGTGAGACGCTTTCGTCTTCGCCTCGCTTCTTTTAGCTGAGCCTAACTAAAACTCTAACCACAACAACAACCACCACCGGGCGCGGAGTCGCCCGGTGGTTTTTTGTTTTTGTTTTGGGGGCGGGGAGCTGACTGAAAATTGAAAACTGAAAATTGGTTGGGCTTGGGGGAGGTTCGGAGGCTTTGCCGAAGGGGCGGAGATTTAGAGCAT
>NZ_BKAG01000115.1 GCF_007992435.1 Prosthecobacter gellanilyticus
AACCGAGAACCGAGAACCGAGAACCGAGAACCGAGAACCGAGAGCCCCGATCCCGAAATAAGCCCTCTCACTGACCTTCATCGCGCCCACCAGCGCCGCATTCACAGCATCATGAAGATCACCTTCCTCACCCTCGCGCTCGCCCTCTCCGGCATCACCCTCACCGTCACCGGGCAGAGCAGCTCCTCCGGCACCAGCGGCTCATCCAGCGGCATCGGCTCCACCCCGGCCGGCCCGGGAAACCCTGGCACCACCACGCCCAGCACGCCCACGAACCCCGACGGCCCCCTCAGCCCCACCATCAAGCCCCTGCCGCCCATCCGCCCCGCCGACCGCAACAAGCCCCCCGGCGTCGACGAAGGCAGCACCCCCGCCAATCCCACTACCCCGGCGACTCCGGCGACTCCGGCCACTCCAGCGACTCCGGCAACACCCGCCATACCTGCGACCCCGGCCACCCCAGGCACCCCCACCATGCCCACCGAGCCCGCCACACCCGCGACTCCTGCCAATCCTGCCGTCCCCGCCACGCCCGAGACTCCCGACCCCAAGCGCGCCGAAGCCCACCCCGGCCGTGATCGCGACCGCGACCGCCATCCCTCCCAGCCCCGTCCGCTCCCCATCGAAAGCGACAGCAGCAGCAGCAAACCCTCCACCAGCGGCTCCTCCTCATCTTCCAGCTCCAAGACCGACAAAGACAAACCCGGCGCCACCGATGACCCCTCCATCAGCACCAGCAGCAGCAGCAAAAGCACCGGCAATAGCAGCAGCAGCAACAGCAGTTCCAGCTCGAGCAATAGTAGCAGCAGCAACAACAACAGCTCACCCCCTTCCACCTCCGGCAGCAGCCCGAAATAGGAACCTGAACTGACGGATTTGGTTGCAGATCCGCAGCCCAGCCCAGCCCAGTCTGGCGCAGCCCGGCAGACAGTCCCACCCCAGCTCGAGCGCTGAGGTGGGACTTTTCGTTAGGCTAACAGCAAAGTCGGGCAGATCTCCAGCAGATTCAGGGAGGCCCACAGAATATTTTTCCGATCGGCTGAAGGGATGATCCCATCTGCGGGCCTCCCTGAATCTGCTGAAAAAATCATCACCCCCGAACCTCCCACCGCCCAACCAATTTTCAGTTTTCAGTTCTCAGTTTACAATTTTCAGTCCTCCCAGAACCCCCTTCTTCCCCCTCAGTTCCCCATTCCCCATTCCCCATTCTCCATTCCTCCATTTTCCATTCCCCCATCTCCCCGCCAAACCGCGAACCCTCCTTCGCCAAGCCTCCGGAGGCCTAGCCAGCGAACCGAGAACCGAGAACCAAGAACCGCGAACTGCGAACCGCGAACCGCGAACCGCGAACCGCCCACCGCCCACCGCCGCCCTGATCCTCCCCTAGTCCCATCCACCGACCCTCATTCCACCGCCGCGCCTCGAACTTCCTAGTGCCATGAAAACCATCCCCCACCTCCTCCTGGTCGTCGCCCTCATCGTCCTGCCCCTCAGCGCCCGCGCCCAGAGCGCCTCCGGCGCCAGCGGCAGCAACGGCAACAACAACACCGTCCCGAGCACCACCACCCCGAACATCCCCACCAACCCCGCGAACAACAACGGCAACAGCAACGACAACACCATTCCGAACACCACCACGCCGAACATCCCCTTCAATCCCGGCTTCAACCGCCCCATCTTCCCGAACGTCCCGAACAACACCCTCCCGAACCCCGGCACCCCCAATCTCCCGAACAACCCCGGCATCTCCCGTCCCCCCGTGCCTAACAACCCAGGCAACAACAACAGCGGCAACGGCAACAACAACAACGCGAACACCCCCACCATCCCCAGCCCCACCACCCCCAACATCCCTCCCCGATAAAGAGACACGTCTGATCAGCCTCCTGCCAGCAGCCAATACCTCCGGCCATTCCCCCCAAGCCGGGCAGCCTAACCAATTTTAGGTTTTCACTCCACCCACCCCTCAGCCCATTCTCCATTCTCAGTTCCTCCATGGGGCGGTGACTCCCGGGCATGGAGAAATGGAAAAGGGAGGAATGGAAAACTGAAAATGGAAAAGCCAAAGCAGTCACCCGCGCCAGTTCACGTCGGCGGAGTCCAGGCATCT
>NZ_BKAG01000116.1 GCF_007992435.1 Prosthecobacter gellanilyticus
CTTTAGTCCGCGCTCCTCGGGTCCTGCGAAGTCCACGCTCCTTGGGATCATGGGCTTGACCCCGCACCGCTTTCCCCGAAAGGATCACCCTCCTGTGACCGATCTTCTTCGCCCTCGAATGAACCGTCTTTTCTCCCTGCTTGCCGCTCTCAGTGCTCCGCTGGCTCTCGCCGCCGACCCCACGGAGGCTGATTTCTACAAGATCACCACCTTTGAGACCCCGAAGGAGACGGCGATGGAGGTCGGCTCAATCGATCTGCTGCCGGACGGCAAGCTGGTCATGGGCACGCGTCGTGGTGAGATCTGGATCGTCAGTGGCGCAGGCAGCAGCGATCCCTCCGCGGTGAGTTACAAGCTCTTTGCCAGCGGCCTGCATGAGGTGCTGGGCATCGCCTACAATCCGAAAGACAAGAACATCTATGCCACCACGCGCTATGAGATCACCCGTCTCAAGGACACGGATGGTGATGGCCGCGCTGATGTCTTTGACAACGTGAACGACTCCTGGGGCGTCTCGGGCGACTACCATGAATACGCTATTGGTTCGCGCTTTGACAAAGCGGGGGATCTCTGGGTGACCCTTTGCCTCACGGGTTCCTTCAACAGCAATGTGCCCTTCCGCGGCTGGGCGCTGCGCATCAAGCCGGATGGCAAGATGGTGCCGACCTGCAGCGGCATTCGCAGCCCTGGTGGCATGGGATTCGATGCCGATGGCGAGGTCTACTACTGTGACAACCAGGGGCCGTGGCATGGCTCATGCACGCTGCAGCATCTGGTGCCCGGTAGCTTCCAGGGACATCCTGCGGGGAACATCTGGTATGACCAGGCTCCGAACATGGGACCGCGCCCGATCGATCCTCTTCCCGAGGCTTTCCAAGGAGATCGTGATCGTGGTGAGGCTCGTCCTGGTGGCGACCCTGACCGCATGGTGAAGGAGCGTGAGCGCATCAAGCAACTGCTGCCTCCGGCGGTGTATCTGGTACACGGAAAAATCGGCAACTCCGCCTCCGCGATCATCTGCGATACGAGCGCTGGAAAGTTCGGCCCGTTTGAGAAGCAGCTCTTCGTGGCGGATCAGTCTCACAGCAATCTGAGCCGCGTGTTTCTGGAGACCGTGAATGGCATCAAGCAGGGCGTGGTGATCCCTTTCCGCAGTGGTTTCCTGAGCGGCCTTATCGGCGGACGCATGGATGAAGAGGGCCGCGTGTTTGTGGGCGGCAGTGATCGCGGCTGGGGCGCTCGTGGTGGCAAGCCTTACTGCTTTGAGAAATGTGAATGGACCGGCAAGGTGCCCTTCGAAGTGCATGAGATGCGCGCGAAGAATGACGGCTTCGAGCTCACCTTCACACAGCCCCTGGACCCCGCGACTGCTGGCGATGTGAAGAGTTATTCCATGCGCGAGTTCACCTATGCCTACCGCGAGCAATACGGCGGCGATGAAGTGCAGGAAGTGCTGCCGAAGATCACGGAAGCGAAGGTGGCCGCTGATGGCAAGTCCGTGCGCCTAACCATCTCTCCGCTCACGAAGGGGCACATCCATGAGCTGCATCTGGATGGTGTGCGCAATGCGCAGAAGCAGCCGCTGCTTCACACGGTGGGTTATTACACGCTGAACGAGATTCCGCGGTGAGGTTGTGAGTGGCGCAGAGTGATCTCTGGTCTTTGATCTCTTCACGCACACGCATGTTGGAGTCCTCACGATCCAAGGAGCGCGGACTTTAGTCCGCAGCACCTCGAACGCATGAACAAGGGAGGAGTCACCTCCCCTTATATGGTGTATCCATCACCCGTCTTCGGCTTGAAGTGCTGGGGCGAGGACAATGTCCGCAGCGAGATATTGACCTGCTGCGGACTGAA
>NZ_BKAG01000117.1 GCF_007992435.1 Prosthecobacter gellanilyticus
CCTTGACCGCGACCAGATCCAGATGCTGCCGCCGTGTGTCGAGGACTACGTGCACGCCGAGGCACCCGTGCGCTTCATTGACGCTTACGTCGACGGGCTGGATCTCACCAAGCTGGGCTTCGCACGCAGCCTGCCCAAGGCCACCGGACGCCCCGCCTACCATCCCGGCGACCTGCTCAAGCTCTACCTCTACGGCTATCTCAACCGCCTCCGCTCCAGCCGCCGTCTGGAGGCCGAGGCGACGCGCAACCTGGAGCTCATCTGGCTGCTCCGGTCCTTGCGTCCCGACTTCAAGACCATCGCCGACTTCCGCAAGGACAACCGCGCCGCCTTCAAGGGCGTGTTCCGCGAGTTCAACCTGCTTTGCCGCAAGCTCGAGCTCTTCGGCGCGGAGCTTGTGGCCATCGACGGCAGCAAGTTCAAGGCGTTGAGCAGCCCGCAGCGCCAGGTGAACGCCGCGCAGCTGCGCGAGATCCTCCAGCGTATCGACGAACGCATCGAAGCTTACCTGCGTGATCTCGACACGCAGGACAACGAGGCAGCCTCCTCATCCTCCAGTGGTGGTGGTGACGGTGATGGCGGCGCGGGCCTGCAGAAGAAGATCCAACGCCTGCGCCAGAGCCGTGCCGGGCACGTCACGCTGCTGGAGGAACTGGAGCAAAGCGGCCGCAGTGAGGTCTCGCTCAATGATGCCGACGCGCGCATGATGCACGACAAGCAGCGCGGCGGTTACATGCCCGGCTACAACGTGCAGGCGGCCGTGGACACGCGGCACGATCTCATCATCGTGCAGGACGTAGTGCAAAACGCCAACGACCGAGGCGAGCTCGCCGCCATGGCCGTCGCCGCGAAGGAGGAGCTGCAGGTCAGCTCCCTGGCCGTGGTGGCCGACAAGGGCTATCACGAAGCCATGCAGCTGGAGGCCTGCGAGCAGGCCGGCATCGAGGCTTATGTGCCCGCGCAGCGCAGCACCAGCGGGCGCAGCAGCAAGGACGGACGCGCAGTATTTGGCAAAGAACTCTTCCGCTATGTCGCCGAGACCAACGTGTATCACTGCCCGGCGGGCGAGCGGCTCAAATACCGCGCGAAGGGCACATGCCGTGGCAAGGAAGTGTTGCACTACGCCAACGCGGTCGCGTGCGCTCAATGCGCGCTTAAAGAGGCCTGCACCAGCGGCAAGCATCGCTCGATTAGACGACTGCCCAACGAAGCGGTGGTGGAGCGAGCGGCGCAGCGGCTGGCGCAGCGCAAAGACATGGCAGTGTTAAGAAGGCAGAGCGTGGAGCATGTGTTTGGCACGCTCAAGGAGTGGGGACATGGAGCCTTCCTGATGAGAGGGCTGGAGAAGGTGCGCGCGGAGTTCAGCCTCAGCGCGCTGGCTTACAACCTGCGGCGTGCCCTGAATGTGAAAGGCGTGAGGCTCATGATGGACGCACTGGCCTGAGAAAGGCTTAAAAGCGTCTAAAAACCTGCGATAGGATCCATCAGTGCCATGATGGACGTGAAGCCTGCCTGCATGACGTCCAGGATGCGCAGCCAGCCCAGCGATGACAGCACCGATGCCAGCCCTATCCTCATCTTCCGCCATATCGCGCTCATCGAGACAGTTTTCACACAGCCTC
>NZ_BKAG01000118.1 GCF_007992435.1 Prosthecobacter gellanilyticus
TGACTTCTACCCACATTTTTGGTTCATCTGGGAGAGCAGCCATCCAGCCTCCATGTCCTGCAGCCTGGCCAGCCCGCGCCACAGCATCTCGGGTCCAGGAGGCGGCGAGCTGGGCGCCCCCCGGTGTCCTGCCAGCTGCGAGATCCAGCGCACCGCCTGCGCAAGCTTCAGCGGCTTGCCTGCCGTCCCTGTCTTCTCGCTCTCAAAGCGTGCTCGCAGCACTTCCTGCTGCCTGTCACTCAACCACGGTCCGGCCAGTGCCTCGGGATCATGCCGCGACTGCGTCACCAGCCCCAGCAACAGCACCGCGCTGAGCAGGTCCAGCACGATCATCGCCTGCGCCGCGCGTGCCTCCCGGAAGCGTCTCTGCTCCACCCGGCAGCCGCTTTTCCAGATCCGGTGCATGACCTCGATCTGCCAGCGCAGCGCATACCATCTCACCAGCTCCTGGGCCTGCTGCTCGCAGTCCACCTCCAGGCTGCTCAGCAGCACCCACTCCAGCGCTTGCTCTCCCTCCGGGGCCACCGGCTCGCGCACCATGATGACGCTGAGCTCCAGCGGCTCGTGGGCTCCGTGGTATTTGCGCTGATGCGCCGGGGCCTCCAGCCGCACGCGCTGCCACAGCACCTCCACCTGCCGCGCTTGCTGGCCGTGGATGCCTTTGGCGGATGGCAGATGGATGCTCCAGCGCGCCTGCGCGGGCTGCGTGGCCAGATGCTCCCACAGCCGTGCCTGCACTTGCTGCTGTTCCTGTTCCTGTTTTTGCTTGGGATGCAACTGCCGGTCATGCTGGGCGCGGATGAGCACGTGCAGCCGCCCATCGCTGGCCTGATGATGCTGGCGCGCCTGGATGAAGAGCTCATACATGTCAGCCTCGCGGTCGGCGATGTTGATGACGCTCTGCGCCTCGGGCAGCTGCTCGCACAGCCGCGCGCTTTGCTCCAGGCTGCGCAGCCAGCGCGCGCTTTCCTTGGCCTGCGCCTGCTGCCGGTTGCGCTCCCCGGGCTTGCGCGCCTTTTGCGCCGCCTCGTCGCGCGCATACACCTCGCATTCCAGAAGGCCATGGACAACTCCCTGGCCGCCCACCAGCAGGCTGCTGTGGGCAAAGAAGCCACGCACGCTGGTGCTGTTGCTGATGGGGCCGCGCCCTTCCATGGCCGGGTGGGAGGTGTAGTCCAGGCTGGTGGTGTCCTGGATGCACAGCAGCACCCCCTGCCGATGCCGTGCGCGGATCTGCTCCACCGTGGCGGCGGCGCTGCTGCTGAGGATGAGCTCAGGCTGCACCTCCTGGCATTGCAGCAGACGATAAGCAGCCTTCAGCGAGGCCGGGCTGCCGCACTGCTCGGGAAGTGTCTTGCCAGGACGCCGGGCCATGGCGGCAAGCAACTGGCCAAGGCGCTCGTCCCTGCGGCTGTCGCCCAGATCCATCTGCGCCAGCTGGGCCTGCGCCCATTGCACGAGCTGGTCACCTTCCATGCCTTGCACCAAGCTTTGACAGTCGGCTTCAATGTCCATCCAGAAGACTTACCCACCGCACCTCAAGTTGCTTCCCAAAACTTAATAAATGTGGGTAGAAGTCA
>NZ_BKAG01000119.1 GCF_007992435.1 Prosthecobacter gellanilyticus
GCGCATTGGCGTCCACTTAAGAGGCGGTGAAAATGGCAGTGAGGTCGTGAGCGGAGGTTTTGCGCCTGCGTTTTTCATAGGTCATGGCTGGTGCAAACTGGGCATAGAGCCTGTCAAAGGGCTGCATGCCTGGCAACTCCAACCATTGATCGAGCAGCGAGGTGAGCAGCAGGTTCATCACACGTGCGCTTTTTAACAGGCTGACATGTCGCGGAGGCTTCACATGCTTGGCTCGCGCATTGGCTGCGGCGCCTCGTTTCGAGGTGTTTCTGCACGCTGGTGCAGGCACCGCCAGAGTGTTGAGCGTCATGAGGATCATCGCACTCTCCACTAGAGCTTCCAATTTGGTCTTGTTCATCGGCTGCTTTAGCAGCGCTGGCAGGCGCAGGCCCTGGCTCTTGAGGCTCTTGAACAGGATCTCAATGCGCCATCGCAGCGCGTAGAGCGCTGCGATGCGGTTGCCTGCATGTGCCTGCGCAGGCAGGTTGGTCAGATACAGCGACCAGTCCAGCAACGCCAGGCTCCGGGGCGTGTGCTTGAGCCGGGCATCACGGTTGCTCAAGGCGCGGCGACGGCGCGCATTGGCAGAGTCCTTCTCCAGACGCACGGCGATCAGGCGCATTGGCAGACGCATCCCAGCTCCCAATTGCACCGGGATGTCCAGGCAGGTGCCCGGCGCGGCCTTGCGCAGTTTTTTGAGCAGCCAGTCCTCCAGGTGGATGCGTTGCCCTCCAGGATGATACAGGGCGGCCTTGGAGTAGCGGGATACAAAGAAGGCCCCGGCTTGGTGGATGCCTGCCAGTGAATCCAGGGTGAAGTAACCCAGGTCGCGCAGGATCAAGTCACCCGTGCGCAGGTGCTGCAAGATATCCGGTGCAGCAGCCTGATCATTACGGTTGAAGCCGCTGAGGGTGAAGTCTTCCATGCGGTGGTTGAGCAGGTCGAAGGTGGCCTGGATCTTGAGCACGGCGCGGGCGTTGCCATGCTGGTTGGAACTGCCCGGGAAGTCTTGTCGTAGGCAAGGATGCAGGGCAAGGTGGACGCTGTCCTGGACGAGAATGCGGCGCACGGGTGACCCGGCTGGCAGCAAGGAGCCTCGGTTCTGGCCAGCCCGTCGAGTGCACAGAATGTGGGCGAGCACGGCTCCGAGGAACTCTTGTAAAGAGGCTCCGAATCTGCGGTGCAGGGCCTGTTTGCAGATGCTCTGGCCGGAGCATCGGGAGGCTAGTGAGGCGAGGCCGAAGAAGGAATGCTCCACGGCAGGCACAGCAGAGAGAAAGGCAGCGAGAATGACAGCCGGTGAGAGCTTTTTGGAGCGGCGCTGCATCAAGCCGCAGGAGCGTGCCAGCTCATCGAGAACAGCGGGCGAAGGCAGGTGTGAGAGGAGCGAACAAGCAGCGGGTTGGGAAGGGTTCCTAAACATAGGAACCCTGGCGTCCAGGCCGCCAAATCAAGTGAAAACCCACCGCTGAAGGCACAAAAATGCTCCACCTAACAACGACCATGACACGAAATGCCTGCGACTTGAACCCGTTAAGTTGACGCCAATGCGC
>NZ_BKAG01000120.1 GCF_007992435.1 Prosthecobacter gellanilyticus
GGAGCGCGGATCTCCGAATCAGTAATGTTCGGCACGGGAGCTGCGGCGTGCACGGCACGCGGCCATTCAGATATGGGCTGGTGCGGTGGCGCTTGGCAGGGCTGTGCGCTCGTCAGCAGGGGAGCCTCCGCTGGATCTGGCCGTGATTTGCGGGCACGCTCCGCCCTGGCGTGGCTTGCAATCAAGCTGCGCCTTCAACGAGTTGCCTGGCGTTCTTTGACAAGCCTTCCATAGCGCGGTTGGCGCGCTCGTGTGGCTCGCAGGTGCTCCAGACGCAGTGCCTCGGCCACCTCTTCATCGCTGGCTTCCTGCATCTGCTGGAAGGCCAGCATCTCCAGCATCCGTTTGCTCGGCCGACGGCCTAGCCGCTGCGTCAGCAGCACCGCACAGATCAGTGCCGAGTAGATCTGGATGGCCACACCATTCTCGCTTTCTGCCAGCCAGTGACGGCATGGCAGCAGGCACTTGAGCCAGCGGAAGAAGCCTTCCACCTCCCAGCGTTGCCGGTAGAGCGTGGCCAGTTCCGCGGCGGCAAGCTGCTCAGGGGCCTGGTTGCTCACCAGCCACACAGGTTCCTCCATGTCCGGACGGTCCACCACGATCAGACGGAACTCTCCCCGCTGGTAGCGTGCCGTGCGGCCTAGCATCACCCATTCATCACGGCAGACACCCGCAGCCACGTCGTCCGCGCTCAAAGGCAGACTGCTCACTGTCTGCACGCAGACCTGGTTCTGTCTCAGGCGCATCAAAAAACCGCAGCCTGCCGCGCTAAGCTCCTGTAGATAATCGTAGTCCTGGCCGTAGTTGCGGTCGCCGATATAAAACTCGCCTGCCTGCAACTGCTGGCGCAGCGCCTTGCGCTCGCACAACGTGCCTTTGGCGGTGATGCCCGTGGCAGGCACACCATCGCTGAGCCGGTATTTCAGATGCAGCCGGACAGCCCGCTGGTTCTTGTAGTTCCTGCGCCACGTGGCCCACTCCATGCGCGGCAAAACATACCACAGGGTGCTGTCCACGACCCGCAGTGAGCGCGGGTCAATGCCTGTGCCAAACTCCTTGTTGGGCGCTGGCATGTCCTGGCAAAGGCGCTCCAGCACGGCCTTGAGCAGTTGCGCCTCAAAGAGGCTCTGGGCTTCCGAGAAGCTGCCTAGGCTCACGGGCATCGTGCCCAGGGCGCTTTGGGTGCGGCGAAGCGTGCTGGTCTGGCACAGCGCACGCATGGAGGTTATGACGGGATTGAACAATCCCAGCAGGAACAGGGAGAAGTAATCGCGCTGGTGCAGAGTGCGGCGCGGATCATGCTCGCTGGGATGAACAGGGTGAGAGGGCATGACCTCGTCGAGCACCTGCTGGAACCTCTTGATGAGGCTCCAGTGAAGGAGTTGCCTGGCCTCAATGGGCTGTTTGCGCCGATCGTGCTCTGTCACAGCGAACCTGATGCCATGCTTCACGGAAGTGTACAGTGACACTCTCGTCACCGCCCGCCTCCGCAAATCTCCTGCCGAACACTACTGATCTCCGAATCCGCAGC
>NZ_BKAG01000121.1 GCF_007992435.1 Prosthecobacter gellanilyticus
CATTGAACACGCTGAAGCGCAATGCCGTTAAGGTGAAGTGGCAGGAAGGAGAGTTAACAAGACCTCTGGGTCGATGAAGACACGCTTTCGGATCACTGGCCAGGGTGAGTGCGGGCGGCGCAGTCCATGCTGGCAGCTGCGTGCTCGTCGTGGCGGGATGACGGCTTCACGCACCATGACCTGCAGCCACTTGTGGCTCATGGCTGCGCGCTGGGCTGGCGTCAGCACGTCTCCCGCTGACTGCAGCATGCTGGTGAGCTGCCCCAGCATCTGTCCCATCTTCGCGATGCTCAGGCGCAGCACCGGAAGGTCCGCTTCCGTGGCGGCTTCCACCCTTCGCTGAGCCACCTCGCTGGCTGCCAGCACCAGCGCCGCAAAGGCTCCCTGGGCCGTCTGCTCGCTGTCTGCCTGCAGCATGCTGGTGGCACCGGTGTGGCGCTTGAGCTCGCGGAAGAACAACTCCTGCTCCCAGCGCTGGGCGTAGAGCTTGAGCAACTCCTCCGCCGGATGTTTTCGCGCGTCCAGCAGCGTGGTCCACAACCGCAAGGTCTGCGCTTTGCCGCCCGTGCGCCGCACCTCGGCTCGCAGTTCACGCACGACCATTTCGCAGCTGGCTGCCTTGGCCCTCGCCTTGGTGTCGCTGCGCACCCGCATCAAGGCGCTGCCATCATGGAGCACCTCAAGTTGTTGCGCGCGCAGGTTGTCACGCACACGCATCAGGCAGTGCGCATGCCCCTGGCCCTGTTCCATGACCTCGAGCATGAAGCTGGCGCAGCCATAAAGCCTGTCGGCCAGAAGCAGGCTTGGGCCCAGCGTGGCCAGCGTTGGCAGGGTGCGCCGCGCGATGTCGATCTCCATCTCCATGCGCTCCATCCCCAGCGTGCTGCACGCCACGCTCAAGGGCGCATGAGTGCCCAGCTCCAGCAGCACGGCAGTGCTCCACTTCATGAAGGCACCTGCCGAAGCGCGCTGATTGCCCGGGCGCGGTCGTGTCATGGCCATCACTGCCGCGCTGTTGCGCAAACTGAAGTGGCTGCCGTCCAGCGCCAGAAGACGCAGGCCGGCGTGGAAGCTTTCGGCGTGGTCCTTGGGTCGCGCCAGGGGCTTGAGCACGCGGCCAAAAAGCTCCTGGTAAAACTCCCAGTTTAAAGAGGCACGGCGCTGGATGGCGGCGCTGTCGGAGATGCGGGTGTTCATGACAAGGCGCAGATGATGGCCAAGACTGCCGCTGCCTGCCAGTGCCTGCTGGATCATGGCCTGCAACAGCTGCGGCAGAGTGCTCTTGGCGGCGCAGTGAGTGCGCAGCCCGGCGGCCTCACGCGCACGCCTCACCTGTTGCGCGCCTGCCACCAAAAAAACGGTTCATCGAAAGAGGAGAGCTCATGTTGTTTAATCCATCTTAAACATCACAAACCCAGCCTGTTCCACCTTCTTTTCAACGCCTCCACCTTCATCGCATTGCGCTAAAGCGTGAACAACGTAC
>NZ_BKAG01000122.1 GCF_007992435.1 Prosthecobacter gellanilyticus
AACCGCGAACCGAGAACCGAGAACCGAGAACCGCGAACCGCGAACCGACACCCCATGAGCGACTCTTCCGACAAACCACTTTCACGCGGGCAGCAGGCACGTGCGGACCGCGCGTTCACACGCTCGCAGCGCGCGGCGGAGAGGTCGGAGCGCCGTCAGGCCCCGCACCAGCGGAGCGCGGAGGCGCGTGAAGACCGCCGCATCGACCGCGAGCTGCGCGGCGGTGGGGTGCGGCGTGAGAGCCTGGATGGAAAGAGCACCAGCCCCGCAGACCAGGCACGTGCGCGTGCGGATGAGCGTGCCAGCAGCAGTGCCGCCGCGCAGAAAGAGCGCACGCGTGGTCGTGATGAGCATCTAGGCGGCGCGGGGAAGAGTGAGGCGGACAAGGCACGTGACCATGCCGCAGTGCGCCGCAGCAATGATGCCGGCTATCAAAAAGCCCGCACCAAAGGCCGTGATGAAAGCCTGCATGGCAGTGGCCAGAGCGAGGCCGACAAGGCGCGCGATCGTGCTTCGAAGCGCGCCGAGAATGACAAAACCGCGCAGAAAGATCGCACACGCGGACGCGATGAGCATCTAGGCGGCACGGGGAAGAGCGAGGCGGACAAGGCGCGTGGCCGCATGGTGTCTCGCAAGGCCAATGAGGACGAGTATCGCCGCTGGCGCACGAAGGGGCGCGATGAAAGCCTGCACGGCACCGGCCGGAGCGAGGCGGCCAAAGCCCGTGAGCGTGCCGGGGAGCGCGCCACGAAGAGCAGGACGGCGCAGGCCGAGCGAACGAAGGGAAGCCCCGAACAAAAAGCGAAACAAGAAAAAGAGCGCAAGGAGGCCGAGGAGCGCCAGAAGCAGGCCGAACAAAAAGCGCGGGAGCTGGAGGCAAAGTCCAAAGAGGAGCGCGCGAAGGCTGCGAAGCTTACCGGCAAGGACCGGCGGGAAGCCTTCCAAAAATCCGAGGCGCTCGATCGCGAGGCCAAACAGGCGCGCGAGGAAGCGAAGAGCGCCGGCCATGAGATGCGCCGCATCACCGGGCCGCAGCAGGAACATTTGAGCGGACCTGACCGCAGTGACGCCGCTCTCTCCCGTGAGCGCGCTGGAGAGCGAGTCGCCGCCAGGCAGGATCATCTCACCTCGCACCCGGCAGCACAGCCCGTCCTTATTTCAGATCTGCCGCAGTCCGCGCGGCCCGTGGTCAGTTCATCCAACCTTTCCATGAACCGCACCTGTGTGAGCCAGGCCTGGGCTGGTGTGGAGGCTCAGGCGGCCGTGATGGCCTGAAGAGTTCACGGTTCACAGTTCACGGTTCCCTGTTTTCCCAGAACCGAGAACTGCGAACTGCGAACTGCGAACTGCGAACTGCGAACCGAGAACCGAGAACCGAGAACCGCGAACCGCGAA
>NZ_BKAG01000123.1 GCF_007992435.1 Prosthecobacter gellanilyticus
GGGGCTGGATGAAGCACTCTTGTGCATCTCCAGCCCCGCCTTGTCATTTCCACCGGCAGCGCTAAGAGTCGCGCCCCCAGCAGCGTCCTAGTCTCTGCCCCGCCTTTTTTCGCCCCCCAACCTGTTCCATGACCGCCATCGACGTCACGATCCCCACTGAGCACACCGAAGAAACCAACGCCCAGATCCTGTCTGTCAGTGAGGATCGCGTGAAAGGTTTCCATCAGTATCCCTTTCAGTTCATCTCGGAACAGAGCGGCGTGCCCTTTGACACGGTGGTGGAGCGCATCCGCGCCATGCTGGGTGCTGGAGTGATCCGTCGCGTGCGCCAGACCCTGCTGGCGAACAAGCTGGCCGAAGGCGCTCTCGTGGCCTGGAAGGTGCCCGCCGACAAACTCGAAGCCGCCTTTGAGTTCCTTTTCAAACAAGACCCCTTCAGCGGTCACGTGGTGCTGCGCAGCACGGATCGTGTGGTCAGCGGCAGTGACTTTCGCCTCTGGACCACGCTGAAAGTCCCGCAGGACCGCGCCATCCATGAGCATTGTGATGTCTTGAAGCGCCTCATCGGTGCCGAGGACTACTACACCATGCAGGCTCACGGCATCTTCGCCCTCGGCGTCGGCCACGTGCGCCGCAAGACCATGGAGCCGGGCGAGCGCGCGGATGAACCCGCGACGATGATGACCACGAACATCGCCGATCTCGATGCCGAGGAGTGGAATGTGCTTCTTCATCTCAAAGGCGACCTCACCGCCGATGAGATCGGCCCCGAACCCTGGGCAGGCCGCGCGAAGGCCGCCGGTGTCTCGCTCGAGAAGTTCTGTGAAGTCTCCAAGCGCCTGGATCAAAAGGGCGTGATCGGTCGCTTCTCCACCTTCCTCGAGCACGTGAAGCCGAGCGCCACCGGTGTGCGCGTCACCCGCTTCAATGCCCTGTTCCACTGGAAGGTGCCGAAAGGCATGGAAGAGCGTGCCGGCGGTGAAGTGGGCCGCCACCCCATCATGACCCACGCTTACTGGCGTGAAGGTGGCGAACGCTTCGCCAACGTGAACATCATGGGCGTCATCCACGGCACCGACAAAGACACCGTGCTCGCGCACAAGGCCGCCATCGACAAAGATCTCGTCAGCGAAGGCATCCCTGTCGAGTACACCAACGTCTTCTGGGGCGGCCGGAGTGAGATCAAGCCCAGCGAGATCAGCCCCATCGTCTTCAAAGAATGGCACGCCAAGTGGGCGGATGTGGCAGGCCCGGTGATTTGATTTTTGATCAGCGAAGTCGCGAA
>NZ_BKAG01000124.1 GCF_007992435.1 Prosthecobacter gellanilyticus
CAAAGTGAGGGTTAGTTGTTGAGGAAGGATAATTCGAAGGCCACAGGAGATAGGAAGTCCAGGGAGCTGTGCAGACGCACGGGATTGTAGAAGGTTTCGATGTAGTCAAAGACCATGGAACGCGCCTGGGCGCGGGTGGCCGGGACGGTGCTGGCAAAGCATTCCGTTTTCAGGGTGGCCCAGAAGGACTCCATGGCGGCGTTGTCGTAGCAGTTGCCACGGCGGCTCATGCTCTGGGTGATGCCGTGCAGGTGCAGCCGGCGGCGGAACACGGCGCTGGCATACTGGCAGCCCTGGTCGCTGTGGTGCAGCAAGTCCTTTCCGGGGTGGCGGCCGCGTGAGCGCAGGGCATTGTCCAGGGCACTGGCGGGCAGCGTGGTTGCCAGACTCTCGCCGGTCTGCCAGCCGAGGATGCGGCGGCTGCACAGGTCCATCTCGGCGGCCAGGTAGAGCCAGCCCTCGCCTGTGGGCAGATACGTGATGTCACTCACCCACACTTGGTTAGGCTTGTCCGGGGCTGGCCGTGCAAGGAGGTGGTTGGAGGCAGGCACGACGCCGGGATCAGCCACGGTGGTGCGGGGCAGGAAGCGGCGCTTCTGGCGCACACGCAGGCCTTGCTCGCGCATGAGGCGGGCGATGCGGTTCTTGCCATGACGCAGGCCCCGGGCGCGCAGGCAGCGCACAAGGCGCGGGGAGCCGTAGGTGCGGCGGCTGGCGTCAAAGCAGGTGTGGATCTCGGCGGCGAGACTGGCGTCCTGGATGCGTCGCGGACGCTGGCACTTGCGCAGGTGGGCGTGATAACCGCTGCGGCTGACCTGCAGGGCCTGGCAGGCTTGGGTGAGGTTCATGAGCGGGTGCTGGAGGTGGAGGGCCTGGATAAGGTCGTAGCGCTGCCGTCTTGCTGGGCGACTATGGCCAAGGCTTTTTTTAAAATGTCGTTCTGCTGGCGGGTGGTCTCGAGTTCACGGCGCAGGCCGGCGATCTCGACAGCGCTGGCCACGGCACTGGCTCTGCCTGCGCTCGTGCTTACGTCGCTACGCTCCGTGCGCAGGCTCGCTGCGGCAGAGCCAGTGCCGTAGCGTTTTTTCCAGTCCCGGAGGTTCCAGTGGGAGATGCCCAGCTCGCGGGCCAGTTGGGCGGCCTTGCGGCCACCCTCAAGCAGGGCGACGGCGTCGCGTTTGAACTGTTCATCATAGACGCGTCTGTTCGGTTCACTCTTGTTCATGTCAGTGGGTGTTTGTTACCCAACTTTTGCTGTCCGCATTAACGAAGAAGGCTC
>NZ_BKAG01000125.1 GCF_007992435.1 Prosthecobacter gellanilyticus
TGAGGATGTCGCTGAGATCGGCAGCTTCCTGCGGGCGGCTAGCCGCCCGCAGGAAGCTGCTCGTCGAGGGTTCGATCTGGCCAAGTTGCAGGTTGGCAAAGTAGACATCGATCAGGCCTTCGCTGCTGGGGCGCAGGCCCACGCTCCAGCCTGCAATGGCTCTTGAGATGAAGATGCTTTGCTGCTCCCATTTCACCGTGCCTGAGGAACTGATCAGCCTGCTTTCCAGACACTGTGCATACTCCAGATCTTCAGGCAGCCCTCGGTAACGCTGCGTGGAGTTTGCGTAGACTTCTGCTGGCAGCTTCATGCCCAGCGCCTGATGCGGCCTCTGATGATTGAACTGCTCGCGCCAGGCGTCCAGCGCGCCCTGGCTCCAGCCTTCCGCGCTGTGCTGCAACTCGATGCTCATGTCACGGTGCATGCGTTCATGCGCTCCGTTGTCCTGCGGACAGCCGGGCCGGCTGCGCTCCAGTTCGATCCCCAGGGCCACCCAGCGTGCGGAGAGCTTGCTCAAGCCCAGCACCCCGCCTCGTGTGGCGAAGGGCGGGCCGTTGTCGCTGCGGATGGCCTGCGGCAAGCCGTGCCGCTCAAACAAGCGCTCAAAGCGCTCCCACACCGCCTCCGTGCGCGCGCTGCTCATGCGCTGGCATTCCAGCAGGTAACGGCTGTGCTCGTCACGCACGGTCAGGGGCTCGCAGCGCCGCCCTTCCGGATCGTGCCACCAGCCTTTGAAGTCCACGCTCCACACTTCGTTGGGCGCCTGCGCACGCCGGCCGCTGTGCAGGCGCACGGCGCCCATCTCAGGCACCCGGCGTGTGCGCCGCTTCTGCACCAGCCCGGCTCGCTCCAGCACCCGCTTAAAACTGCTCAGGCTCGGGGTCTGGCTGCCGCCGTGCTCGCGAGCATAGATCTCATGGATCTTGGCGGGTCCCCAGTGCGGGTGCCGCTGCTTGAGCAGGACGATCCGGCAGACGACCTGCTCGCCGAGCTCTTCACTATGGCTCTGCGGCCTTCGGCTCTCTTCCTGCAGGCCGGCGAGGCCCTGCTCCAGGAAGCGTTCCTTCCACTTGTAACCGGTCTTCGCGCTGATGCCGTAGTCACGGCATAAGCGGCGGAAGTTGTCGCTGTGGATGGCTTTCAAAACGAATTCTGTCTTCTGGTCCATTGGGGTGCTGGTGTGCCACGGCATGTTCCCATGCTAGCCCCTCTCGGGGCTCCCAAATGTGTTACCTATGTTCTGAACCTTTTGTGTTACCCATGTTTTGAACCTGCA
>NZ_BKAG01000126.1 GCF_007992435.1 Prosthecobacter gellanilyticus
CTGGGCGGGGGGGAGGTTCGTCGGTGATGGATGAATGGAGTATTTGTTTTTTGTGTGGCTTTTTGTTAGGTGGAAATGAGAGGTGCGGGGGGGGATGGGGAGATCACCTGACCTGATGCTTCGGTCAGCGTGACTCGGCAGGAGCGGAGGATGATTCGAATGCGAAAAAGGGGTGCTATGAAGATACCATCCACCTACCTCACCACCCTGGCTGCCCTGACTCTCGCTTTCACGGGCGTGAACGCGCAGACCAGCTCCAGCAACACGACCGGCGGCACGACCGTCGGGGGAAACACCACTGGCGGCGCGACCACCGGCGGCACGGTCAATATTGAAGGCAAAAACTTCAACAAGGCCACGATCGACAACTCGACCAAGGGCGGCACGACGACCGGTGGCAGCACCACGGGCGGCGCGACGACGGGCGGCAATGCTTCGTCATCAGGCAGCACCTCGGGGTCCACCTCAGGCAGCGCGACGAGCAACACCACCGGCGGGACGACCGTGGGTGGCAACACGACCGGTGGCGCGACCACGGGCGGCAGTGTGAACACCACCACGCCTGACAAGACGAAAGGCAGCAGCGCTGATGCTCCAGGCCGGAACAAGGACCGCACGTCCCCTCCTGGCAACTCGCAGAACTACAACAAGGCCACCATCGATGGTTCATCTGGCAGTGTGGAAGGCAAGAACTTCAACAAGGCCACGATCAACAACTCGACCACCGGCGGCACGACCACGGGCGGTAACACCACCGGCGGCGCGACGACTGGCGGCAGTGCCACCTCGTCCGGCTCTGGCAGTGCCACGAGCAACACGACCGGCGGCACGACCGTGGGCGGCAACACCACCGGTGGCTCCACCACAGGCGGGACGCTGAATGTGGAAGGCAAGAACTTCAACAAGGCCACGATCAACAACTCCACCACCGGCGGCACGACCACGGGTGGCAGCACCACGGGCGGCGCAACGACCGGCGGCAGTGCGACAAGCACCCCGAAGAAGTAAGCAGCGCGGCCTCACCTAACTCATAACATGAACCAAGCCGGGGGATGTGAAGTCCTCCGGCTTCTTTTTTGGGATGAGTGATGAGGGTTCAAAGTTTAAAGTTGGAGAGGTGGGCGAAGACTCATCACTTTGAACTTAGACGGGTTGTTTGTTAGGCTGGGCTCTGGGTGGCTGCGCTGGCCTCGGTCTGAGCTTTACCCAGAAGTTGATCTGGCGCAGGAATCTTGCTGACCAGAAAGCCCGTGGAGCGCGGACTAAAG
>NZ_BKAG01000127.1 GCF_007992435.1 Prosthecobacter gellanilyticus
ATGCGGGACTGCTACATCAGCGGGTGCCGGTCATTTCTGCGTGCGACGTTTGAGCTTGGTTTCCAGGGCTTGCAGGTCGGCTGCGGCCTCGGCCTCGTCTTGGTGGTCGGCGGCTTGGGCCTCGTGGGTTTTGCGACGGCGGTCGTAGTCGAGATAGAGCTCGGCGGTGCGCTGCTCCATCTCCTCATGGCTGATGGTGCCGGCGTGGGTGAGCAGGGGGAAGCCATTCGAGGTGATGA
Source organism: Prosthecobacter gellanilyticus (assembly GCF_007992435.1). Lineage (GTDB taxonomy): Bacteria > Verrucomicrobiota > Verrucomicrobiia > Verrucomicrobiales > Verrucomicrobiaceae > Prosthecobacter > Prosthecobacter gellanilyticus. Next base: position 240 of record NZ_BKAG01000127.1, read on the forward strand.
TTTGGTCGACGTTTCCTTTCCAGAAGCTCATGCGGGTTTCCTGACGGCTCTTGGCACGCAGCTCGGCGGTTTCCAGGAAGATGACGACGAGGCGGTTCAGCGTATCAATCTCGTCCTCGGTGAGGTAGTTTTTGGCGATGACGATGTCTGCCTTGCGCACTTTGGCACCTTTCCAGTGGAGGAGGCCGAAGTTTGGATCATCGCCATCGGCCCGGGTGGCGATGAGCTCGGCGGCGGTCTTCTGGGTGACGGCGTAGAGCAGGAGGTTTTGCACGGTGGCAAAGAAGGTCTGCGTGGCCTGGTCGGTCTTATCGTAGTCGCTGCTCAAGGAGAAGAGATCGCGCACCTTTTGGTAGAAGCGCTTTTCGGAGGCCCGGATGTCCCGGATGCGCTCCAGCATCTCGTCAAAGTAGTCGGGGCGGCCGTCTGGATTTTTCAGCCGCTCGTCATCCATGACGAAGCCTTTGACGAGGTATTCTCTGAGAATGGTGGAGGCCCAGCGGCGAAACTGCACGCCCCGGGGGGAGCGCACGCGGTAGCCGACGGCGAGGATGGCATCGAGATTGTAGAGAGTGACGGGGCGCTGCACCTGACGCGCGCCCTCGGTTTGAACTGTCAAGGATTCCTTGACAGTTGCCACGGGGTCCAGCTCGCCGTCCTCAAAGACGTTTTTCAGGTGCAGGGAGATGTTCTGCTTGGTGGCGTCAAAGAGCTCCGCCATCTCCAGCTGGGTGAGCCAGACGGTCTGCTCCAGCGCGCGTAGCTTGATCTGGCTGCGGCCGTCCTCCGTGGTGTAGAGAATGAGGTCATTCATGGTGAAAAGAGGCGGCTGAGTGAAGCTGCTGACTTTGCACCTTTAAAAGCATATCCGTGCTGCTGGCGCCATGTTTTGTTTAGGTGAACACTACCAGGATGCCAGGACAGCCGCGGCTCTCTTTTGAGCGGCGGCTGATACGCGGATGAAGCGGATGTTGTCCCTCCACTTTACCGAACCTCGGCATGCTGATCCCGCAT
>NZ_BKAG01000128.1 GCF_007992435.1 Prosthecobacter gellanilyticus
TAAGGGAGAAGCACCATGAGAACCGTGATCCGAAAACGATACAGCAATGATTTCAGAGACCAAGCCATCGAACTGGTGGCGCTTGGCAGACCTGTTCCAGAGGTGGCTGAGGAACTGGGCATCAGCACCACCGTCCTCTACCGCTGGACTCAGTCTCAACGTGGCGCAGGGGGCGCGTCCGCCTCCACGCAGCTCGGTGGCGTAGTTCAGCGAGCCGGAGGCGAGCTGGACGAAGCCGCCGAGTTGCGTCGCCTGCGCAAGGAGAACAACCGCCTGTTGATGGAAAATGACATTTTAAAAAAAGCCGCTGTCATCCTCGGCACACTGCCACAACCCCAGGCCAAACCCGCGCGATGATCCTCCAGATCCAGGCGCAGACACGCGCCAGCACCCGGCTAATCTGCCACACCTTGGAACTGCCCCGCAGCAGCTTCTATCACGCCGCCGCAGCCACCACGACCCAGGCTCAAGACAAGCATTTGGGCGATCTCATCGAGGCGGTTTTCAAGCGCAACCGCCGCCGTTATGGTTACCGGCGCATCTTCCATGAACTCAAGGATCATGGTGTTGTCTGCGCTCCAGCACGGCTGCGCCGTCTCATGCGGCAACGTGGCCTGCGTGCCATCCAGCCCAGGAACTACCTGCCTAAAACCAGTGACGGCAGGGCCGACAGGCCTTCAGCCAACCTCCTGGCACAAGAGCCCCCGCCCACACAGCTCGACCAGGCCTGGGCTGGTGACATCACCTTTATCCCCACCGACACGCACTGGCTTTACCTGGCGGTGGTCATCGACCTTTACTCACGCCGCATCGTCGGCTGGAGCCTGGCCTCTCACATGCGCTCAGAGCTGGTGGTGCATGCCTTGCAGCAGGCCCTGCAAACACGGCCGCAAGCAAGTATCCAGGGCACGGTGTTCCACAGTGACCGAGGCAGCCAGTATGGCAGCAGTGCGTTTCGCGCCGTGCTCGCTGGAGCGGGCATGCGCCAGAGCATGTCGGCAAAAGCCAACCCCTACGACAATGCCTGGAGCGAGTCCTTCATGGGCACCCTCAAGCGCGAGATGCTGCAAGGCGGCTGCTTTGCCGACAGCACCGACGCCAGGCTTGAGATCTTCGAATACATCGAAGGTTACTACAACAACCAGCGCAAACACTCCTCCATTGGTTACCTCACCCCTAACCAATTCGAAACCCAATACCACCAACTCAACTAACACTCACTGGTCCAAGAATAAGTTGCACCTC
>NZ_BKAG01000129.1 GCF_007992435.1 Prosthecobacter gellanilyticus
CCGCACTCCAGCAACTGTGTTTTAGGCAAGAGACATTTGAGGATTTTTGAGGGCGGCATTGAGCAGCACGATGAGCTTCCGCGCACAGGCTGTCAGGGCCACTTTCGCTGGCTTGCCAGCAGCGCGCAGCCGCTGGTAAAACGTCTTGAGGATGGCGTTGGTGCGCACCGCTGACAGGCACGCCAGATAAAGCGTGCGGCGCACGGGCGAGCGTCCGCCACAGATGCGCCTCAGCCCGCGCCATCGGCCGCTGTCCTGGTTGAAGGGCGCCACCCCGGCCAACGAAGCTGCCTCCCGGCGGTTGAGGCTGCCTAGCTCAGGCATCTGCGCGCACAGGCACAGGGCGCTGCGCCAGCCGATGCCCACAACCTGGTCCAGGCGTGCGGACTTCTGGCTTAAAATGCTGCTCTCAGCGGTCACCTTGCGCATCATCTCCTCCAGTTTGGCGATCTCTTTGCTCAGGTGCGCGATGCAGCGTTTGGTCTGCTCGCACAGGAACCGGTCGCTGATCTGAAGCAGTCTTGTTTTGTAGCCCGCGCGATTAGCCACCAGGCTGTCACGCTGGGTGATCAGCAATGCCAGACGTCGTGTTGCCGGATCCGGCTTGGGTGTGGGGGCTGGATGCATGGCGGTGCCGTAGTGGACCATCACAGCGGCATCGAGGCGGTCGGTCTTGGCCCGGAGCTTACTGGCGCGTGCGAAGTCACGCACCCGGGCTCCATTGACTGCGCTGAGGGTGACACCGGCCTCGTGCAAGGCATCGGTCAGAGGATGGTCATAGCCGCCGGAAGCTTCGCAGATGACATGGACGGGGACGGCATGCTTGGCAATGCGCGCCAGCAGCTTGCGCAGGCCAGCGTTGGTGTAGGGCAGAGTGAAGGACTCCGAGAGGAAGCAGACGTCGAGAGAGTCCTTGGAGACATCAACGCCGAGGTAGACAACATCAGGGTTCATAGGGGATGATGGAGTTGTAGTTGGGATGGGACGGATCAGCCTTGTGGATGCGAACTCCGCGCCGTGCCGCGAGGCAAGGAGGCGGGTTCAGTCAACTGTTCGATCTCAGACCGATGAGGCAGTGCAGGACCCAGCTGGAGTTCGGACACGCTGTAAGGCGGTGCGACGACGCGACGGTCACTGCTCTGCCCGGCACCTTGGGGCGGCCGCCCCAAGGTGCCGAATACCGGCTCCGCATCTTAAGCCATCAAGCCTGATGCGGGAAACCGAAAGCAATATACAA
>NZ_BKAG01000130.1 GCF_007992435.1 Prosthecobacter gellanilyticus
GTGATCTTGCGGCTCAAGTCACCTCGCGCCACAGCGGTGGTCACGTCCGCGATGTTACGCACCTGACCGGTGAGGTTGGAGGCCATGGAGTTCACACTATCGGTTAGGTCCTTCCACGTTCCGGCCACACCACCCACCTGCGCCTGGCCACCGAGCTTGCCTTCCGTGCCCACTTCACGAGCCACGCGAGTCACTTCTGAGGCGAAACCATTGAGCTGGTCCACCATGGTGTTGAGCGTGTTTTTGAGCTCCAGAATCTCGCCCTTCACGTCCACGGTGATCTTCTTGGAAAGGTCACCATTGGCCACAGCAGTGGCCACGTCTGCGATGTTACGCACCTGGCCGGTGAGGTTGGAGGCCATGGAGTTCACGTTGTCCGTGAGATCCTTCCACGTGCCCGCCACACCAAACACAACGGCCTGACCGCCGAGCTTGCCTTCGGTGCCCACTTCACGGGCCACGCGGCTCACTTCTCCGGCGAAGCCGTTGAGCTGGTCCACCATGGTGTTGATGGTGTTTTTGAGCTCCAAAATTTCACCCTTCACTTCCACGGTGATCTTGCGGCTCAAGTCTCCATTCGCCACGGCCGTGGTCACGTCCGCGATGTTTCGCACCTGCGAGGTGAGGTTCGTGGCCATGGCGTTCACGGAGTCGGTGAGGTCCTTCCAGGTTCCGGCCACACCGCGCACCTCGGCCTGACCACCGAGCTCGCCCTCCGTACCCACTTCACGAGCCACACGAGTCACTTCGGAGGCGAAGCCGTTGAGCTGGTCCACCATGGTGTTGATGGTATTCTTGAGCTCCAAGATCTCACCCTTCACGTCCACGGTGATCTTCTTGGAAAGGTCTCCATTGGCCACAGCGGTGGTCACTTCAGCGATGTTTCGCACCTGGCCGGTGAGGTTGGAGGCCATGAAGTTCACGTTGTCTGTGAGGTCCTTCCAGGTTCCGGCCACACCGGGCACCTGCGCCTGGCCGCCGAGCTTGCCTTCCGTGCCCACTTCACGAGCCACG
>NZ_BKAG01000131.1 GCF_007992435.1 Prosthecobacter gellanilyticus
GCGTGCGCACACGTTATTTGACATTTCGAGAACCTTCTCTGCGCACTGAGCGGTGTCGCGCCTTAGCGCTTGCCACCGCACTCCGGGACGCTCCGCGACTTCCGTGTCAGGCAAGATTCGAAAACCCGCCCAAAAATAGAATTGGCCCTCACCGCAAACGCAGAACAGATGCGCTCAGCGTAATCCTCTGTAAATAGATCCTCCGCATGCTCGACTGGCTCCAAGACTCCTGGGAATGGTTCACCACCCTCGTCACCTCCCTGCCCTGGCAGGTGATCAGCGTGTGGACGCTGACCATCATCCTCCTGATCATCGGCCTGATCGGCTCCGTGCTGCCGCTGCTGCCCGGCCCCTTCCTCATCTTCATCGCGGGCATTCTTCATACCTTGCTGCTGCCTGAGCAGGGCATGGGCTGGATCGGCCTGATCATCCTCGCCCTGCTGCTGGTCATCTCTTATTTTGTCGACATGGCCGCAGGTGCCATGGGCGCGCGCTGGTTCGGCGCCAGCCGCTGGGGCATCATGGGCGTGTTTGTGGGCGGCATCGTGGGCCTCTTCTTCGCCCCGCTGGGTTTCGTTCTCGGGCCGCTGTTCGGCGGCCTCGCCTTTGAGCTCATCTTTGCCAAGAAGCGCATGGCCCCTGCCGTGAAGAGCACCTGGGGCACCCTGCTCGGCACTGGTGTCGGACTTGTTGTTAGGCTGATCCTCTCCTTCGCGATGGTCGCGGCGGTGCTGATCGACATCCTTTGGTAGGCTTACACGGAGCGCGGATCTCCGAATCCGCAGCCGGGTTTTTCGCCATCAAAGGCAGAGCTTACCCGCACGCCTCTTCAACCCCAAAGGCGCTGGGATTCGATACGTATGATAGCAGCGTCATCACCCCACTCATCGTTCCACCTT
>NZ_BKAG01000132.1 GCF_007992435.1 Prosthecobacter gellanilyticus
CCGAGAACCAAACTATTTCACCTTGCTCCGCGTCACTTCCTTCCCGTCGCCCTTGATGATGAGCATGCTGTCCTTCACGTCCACCTGCACCTGCTTCGTCGCCTCCGGCAGGTTCGCCAGCGGCTTCCCGTCCAGCACGATGCGCGCCTTCTCGATGCTCAGCATCTGCTCGCCCAGCTTCACCTGCGCCGTCGCGCCATTCACATTCACCGTCGCTGATTGAGCCGAGCTCACGCGGATCTCACGCCCCTCCGCAAACGCCGTCACCAGGCCCGGTGTCACCGTGCCCTGAGTCACCGTCCCCCCGCTCACAGAGCCGCCGGTCACAGATCCACCCGTCACCGTCCCGCCGGTCACCGTGCCGCCATGCACATCCGGACCTTTCACATCAGGTCCCTTCACATCCGCGCCTTTGACATCGGAACCTTTCACATCCGCCCCCTTCACATCCACCCCGCGGGTCACCGTTTCATTTTGAGCCAGAACCACGGAGGAGGAGAGGGAGACGACAGCAGCCAAAAGAAGAGTTGTTTTCATATCGAACCATTCGTCCCTCATCCCCGCCCGGCCCTGTCCCGACGCCCCGATCAGGCCTCTCATGCAGTCACAAGTCAGTTCTCAGTTCTCAGTTCTCCATTCCTCCATCTTCCCCCGAACCTCCCGCCGTCCAACCAATTTTCAGTTTTCAGTTCTCAGTTTACAATTTTCAGTCCTTCCCGAGCCCACCCGCGACCCACGATCCTCCCCAGCGTCTCGGAGCGCGGACTGAA
>NZ_BKAG01000133.1 GCF_007992435.1 Prosthecobacter gellanilyticus
TGCCCAGGCTGCCATGGAGCACTGGACGGGAGTCAAGGTGCATGGCTGGCTCAAAGAGCAGCTGCAAGTGGAGCTCAGCTATAACACCGTCATCCGCTATCTCCATGACCTGGATTTCAATCTGCGGGTGCCGCGCAAGTGGCCTTTGCCGCTTCTGGATGAGCCGGAGCGTGAAGTCCGGCGCCAAGCCTTTAAAGAAGAGATCAAAAGCCTGGCCCAGGATCCATGCGTGGAGCTCTGGTTTGGCGACGAATGCGGTGTGGAGGGAGATCCCCGGCCAAGGCGCAGGTGGGTGCAGCCGGGCAGCAAGCCGAAGGTGCCGCATCTGGGCAAGCATCTCAGGCGAAGTGTGGTCGGCGCGGTGTGCCCGACCAGCGGGGAGAGCTTCCACCTGGTGTTTGACGGAGTCGACAGCGCTGTGTTCCAATGCTGGCTTGATGAACTGGCCCAAAGCGTGCCCTTAAAAAAAGGGGTGCGTCGGGTGCTGGTGCTCGACAACGCCTCCTGGCACAAGGTCAAGAGCCTGCGGTGGCACCATTTTGAAGTGCTGTTTTTGCCGCCCTACAGCCCGGACTTCAATCCCATTGAGCGGCTGTGGTTAAGGCTCAAAGCCGACTTCTTCACGGACTGGATCGCACGCACCGGAGAGGAACTCGAAGAGCGCATCTGCCAGGCACTCAATCATGTCATGACCCAGACTGACAAAACGGCCTCAC
>NZ_BKAG01000134.1 GCF_007992435.1 Prosthecobacter gellanilyticus
CCAACCCATGGCGTCCTTGGCGGTGACTTTGGAGAACGCCATGCTGATGGCTTCATCCAGTTGCTCAGGTGTCCGAGCCTCCAAGCTGCGTAGCACGTTCTTGATCTTGCTCCACATCTTCTCGATGGGATTGAGATCAGGTGAGTAAGCTGGCAGGAAGCGCACTTCGCCCCCCACACTGCGGACCAGCCTCTCCACTTCCGGACTCTTGTGCACCGACAGGTTGTCCATCACCACGATGTCCCCTGGCCGCAACGTCGGGCAGAGCACCTGCTCGATGTAAGTGACGAACGCCGCCGTGTCAGCAGCGCCCGCAAGATGCATGCAGGCCGTGGTGCCATCCAGCCGGATGGATGAGATCATCGTCGTGCTCTGCCAGCGTCCGCAAGGTGCTGCAGCGTGCAGACGGCGGCCGCGCGGTGCCCTGCCGCGCAAGCGGGTCATGTTCGTCTTGGCTCCGCTCTCATCCAGGAACACCAGCCGCCAGGGCTCTAAGGTGCCTTGCTTGCGCTTCCAGCGCCGCCGCGCGCGGCGGACGTCTTCGCGCTCTTGCTCGGCTGCGCGGAGTGTCTTTTTTTATATGTCAGGCCCATGTCCACAAGCACATAGTGGATCGCGGGCAGAGTGCAGTTGAGGCCCAGTTGTTCGCGCAGTTCAGCCAGGGTCATGTCCGGCTTGCGCTTGA
>NZ_BKAG01000135.1 GCF_007992435.1 Prosthecobacter gellanilyticus
CCCGTCAGGGGGCCATGAACTGGCTGGGCCAGGACGGCAGCCTGTGGATGTTCGGCGGTTATGGTTATGCCACGGCTGTCACCAGCCCGCCGCGCTACCAGAATGATCTCTGGCAGTATGACCGCACGATCGGCAACTGGATCTGGCGTAAGGGCAACAACACGCCTAACAACTTTGGTGTCTACGGTGCGATCACCGTGGAAGCCGCGGCGAACAACCCAGGCTCCCGCCACACCGGCACGACCTGGACGGATGCCAATGGCAACCTCTGGCTCTTCGGTGGCTTCGGCGTGGGCACGGGCACAGGAGCGGCTTCGCTGAATGACCTGTGGCGCTTCAATCGCAGCACCGGCAACTGGACGTGGATGAAGGGCAGCACCGTCACGGGTGCCGCCGCTGTGTATGGCACTCTGAACACCCCGGCAGCGGGTAACACTCCTGGAGCACGCAGCAGCGCCGCGGGTGTGTATCGCGAGGGTAATCTGTGGCTCTTCGGCGGCTACACAGGCACGTCCTACTACAATGACGTGTGGCGTTATGAGATCGCCACCGGCAACTGGGCCTGGATGGGCGGCAGCAGCACACCTAACCAAAACGGTGTCTATGGAAGCCTGGGTGAGGGCTCGAGCTCG
>NZ_BKAG01000136.1 GCF_007992435.1 Prosthecobacter gellanilyticus
CACGCCAGGGTGCCATGAACTGGCTTGGCCAGGACGGCAGCCTGTGGATGTTCGGCGGTTATGGCTATGCCACGGCTGTCACCAGTCCGCCGCGCTACCAGAATGATCTCTGGCAGTATGACCGCACGATCGGCAACTGGATCTGGCGCAAGGGCAACAACACGCCTAACAACTTTGGTGTCTACGGTGCGATCACCGTGGAGGCTGCGGCGAACAGCCCCGGCTCCCGCCATACCGGCACGACCTGGACAGATGCCAATGGCAATCTCTGGCTCTTCGGTGGCTTCGGCGTGGGCACGGGCACAGGAGCGGCTTCGCTGAATGACCTGTGGCGCTTCAACCGTGGCACCGGCAACTGGACGTGGATGAAGGGCAGCACCGTCACCGGAGCCGCTGCGGTGTATGGCACTCTCAATACCCCGGCAGCAGGCAACACGCCTGGAGCACGCAGCAGCGCCGCGGGTGTGTATCGCGAGGGTAATCTGTGGCTCTTCGGCGGCTACACGGGCACGTCCTACTACAATGACGTGTGGCGTTATGAGATCGCCACCGGCAACTGGGCCTGGATGGGCGGCGGCAGCACACCTAACCAAAACGGTGTCTACGGCACGCAGGGCACGGCATCCACCTCC
>NZ_BKAG01000137.1 GCF_007992435.1 Prosthecobacter gellanilyticus
CAATCAGCCGATCCAGCCACGTGCCTCTCTCCCCCCTCAGCCCATTTCCCATTCTCAGTTCCTCCATGGGGCAGTGACTACCAGGCATGGAGAAATGGAAAGGGGAGGAATGGAAAACTGAAAATGGAAAAAGGCAGGGGGCACTCCCCCGCCGCCCGTCCAGGATCCCATGAAAAAGTGTTGGAGCTTTAACTTCGAATACGTAAAATAGTCTGCCTTTTTGAACATCACCCGAAAGGGTGACATGACAGCCTTGTGCTACAACCGTATCACGCTCCACCTTACAACCCCATGAAGAAACCGCTTAGCCAGTGGTGTGATGAAACCAAGATCACCATCGAACAAAGAAATCCGGGCCAGGATCGCGTCGCCGTCTGGACCTGCCCTCTCTGCCAGTATGCCTTGTCCGGGATCAAGGTGGGGACTTCAGAGATGGGTGCCATCGCCCTTGCGCGCATGACCATGGAAGAGCACATGACCTCCAAGCACCCGCAGCATGTCGTCACCGAAAACTAAGACCTACCTGACTGACCGGACATTGCCAAATAGTACCACGTGATCACGTCCCGCCTGGCCCACCGCGAACAGTTAACAGTTAACAGTTAACCGCG